>NC_020541.1:1408496-2816993 GCF_000230695.2 Rhodanobacter denitrificans
TCGAGCGGCGGTCGGGCACCACGAGATAGGCATACGCGCGGTGGTGCGAACGCCCGACGCGGCCGCGCAACTGATGCAGCTGGGCCAGGCCGAAGCGGTCGGCGCGGTCGATGATGATGGTGTTCGCGGTGGGGATGTCGATGCCGGTTTCGATGATGGTGGTGCACACCAGCACGTTGAAGCGCTGGCGGTGGAAATCCGCCATCACGCCTTCCAGTTCGCGCTCGGGCATCTGGCCGTGGGCGATGCGGATGCGCGCGTCGGGCACCAGTTCCTCCAGCTCGCGCACGGTGCGCTCGATGCTCTGCACCTCGTTGTGCAGGAAGTACACCTGGCCGCCGCGCGACAGCTCGCGCTGCAGCGCCTCGCGGATCGTCGCCGGGTCCCACGCCGAGATGAAGGTGCGCACGGCGGTGCGGTGCGCCGGCGGCGTGGCGATCAGCGACAGATCGCGCAGGCCGGCCATCGCCATGTTCAGCGTGCGCGGGATCGGCGTGGCGGTCATCGTCAGCAGGTCGACCTCGGCGCGCAGCTTCTTCAGCTGTTCCTTCTGGCGCACGCCGAAGCGCTGTTCCTCGTCGACGATGACCAGGCCGAGATTCTTGAACTTGACGTCCGGCTGCAGCAGCTTGTGCGTGCCCACGATCACGTCGATCTGGCCATCGGCCAGACGCTTCAGCGCCTCGTTCACTTCCTTGGCGGACTTGAAGCGCGACAGCACGTCCACCCGCACCGGCCAGTCGGCGAAGCGGTCGGCGAAATTGCGGTAGTGCTGCTGGGCGAGCAGGGTGGTCGGTACCAGCACGGCGACCTGCTTGCCGGCGGTGGCGGTGGCGAAGGCGGCGCGCAGCGCCACCTCGGTCTTGCCGAAGCCGACGTCGCCGCAGATCACCCGGTCCATCGCGCGCGGCGCGGCCAGGTCATCCAGCACCGCCTCGATGGCGCTTTCCTGGTCGGGAGTTTCCTCGAACGGAAAGCTGCTGCCGAACTCTTCCACCAGCTGGCGATCGATCGGCAGCGACTCGCCGCCGCGGGCCTGGCGCTGCGCGTAGATCGCCAGCAGCTCGGCGGCCACGTCGCGCACTTTCTCTGCCGCCTTCTTGCGTGCGCGTTCCCACGCATCGCCGCCCAGCGAATGCAGCGGCGCCAGCTCCGGCGCGGTGCCGGAATAGCGGCTGACCAGGCCGAGCTGCGCCACCGGCACGTACAGCTTGTCGCCCCTGGCGTACTCGATGGTGAGGAACTCGCCGTCCATGCCGCCCACGTCCATCGAGACCAGGCCCTGGTAGCGGCCCACGCCGTGATCGACGTGCACGATCGGCGCACCTGGAGTGAGCTCGGTGAGGTCGCGGATGATCGCTTCGGGATCGCGCGCAGTGCCGCGGCGGCGCTTGCGCTCGCGCTCGCTGCGCACCCGCTCGCCGTACAGCTCGCGCTCGGTAAGTACGGTGATCGCGGGTTTGGTCAGCGCGAAGCCCTGTTCCAGGCTCGCGATGGTGATGGCAAAACGTTGTGCATCTTCAGCAAGGAAGGACGTCCAGCCGTCCACGTTGTCCGGTTTCATCCCGGCGCCGGCCAGCGTCTCGACCAGCGCCTCGCGCCGCCCCGCCGAATCCGCGGCGATCAGTACCCGGCCCGGATAGCTGGCCAGGAAATGCCGCAGCGACGTGCCCGGCTCCTCGCCCTTGCGATTCAGCGGCAGCTCCGGCGCCGGCTGGGTGCCGGTGTCGACGGCGTGCTCGTGGCCGGGCTCGACCACCTCCACGCGCAGGCGCTTGTTGAGTCGCTCGCGCAACTGTTCCGGCGGCAGGTAGAGTTCGGCCGGCGGCAGTACCGGGCGTTCGATGTCGTGCGCGCGCTGGTCGTAGCGTTCGGCGGTCTGCGCCCAGAACTGGTCGGCCGCTTCGCCGGCGCCTTCGCCGAGCACGAACAGCGCATCGTCGGCGAGGTAGTCGAACAAGGTCGCGGTCTGCGCGAAAAACAGCGGCAGGTAATACTCGATGCCGCCGGGCGTGACGCCTTCCTTCATGTCCTGGTACAGCGGGCAGCGGCGCACGTCGATCGGGAAGCGCTCGCGCAGGTTGCCGCGGAACTCCTTCGCCGCTTCCTCGGTGAGCGGAAACTCGCGCGCGGGCAGCAGCTCGACCCGGTCCACCGGCTGCTGCGAACGCTGGGTTTCCGGATCGAAGCTGCGGATCGACTCCACCTCGTCGTCGAACAGCTCGATGCGGTACGGCTCGGCGGTGCCCATCGGGAAGATGTCGAGCAGCGCGCCGCGCACCGCGAAGTCGCCCGGCTCGGCCACCTGCGGCACATGGCGGTAGCCGGACGCTTCCAGCCGGCGTTGCTCGCCGGCGAGATCCAGCTTCTGGCCCTTCGCCAGCACCAGCCCGGAGCCGGTGATGTGCGAGTGCGGCGCGATCCGCTGCATCAGCGTGGCCACCGGCACCACCAGCACGCCGCGCTTCACGCCCGGCAGTCGATACAGCGTGGCGACGCGTTGCGAGACGATCTCCGGGTGCGGGCTGAACACGTCGTACGGCAGCGTTTCCCAGTCCGGGAAGTGCAGCACCGGCAGCCCACCGGCGAAAATCTTCAGTTCCGCTTCCAGCGCCTGCGCGCGCTGGGTGTCGCGCGCCACCACCACCAGCAGGCCGCCGTGCGCGCGCGCCGCCTCGGCCAGCAGCAGTGCCCGCGCGGAGCCGTGCGGCGGCGTCCAGTAGCGGCGCTGTTTCGGGCTGGTGGGCAGGGGCGGGTGCTTGATCGGGCTGGGCATAGCCGACAAGTGTAACGCGGCGGCCCGTGCAGGCCGGCTGCGTTTCTACAGCTTCAGCGTGATCTGTGCGGTGCCCGGCTCGTCCGGCAGCATCCGCTGGGCGAAGCCCAGCTCCTTGCACAGCTGCAGCATCGGCCGGTTCTCCAGCAGCACGTAACCCCACAGCTCGGCCAGGCCGCGGCGGCGGCAGTCTTCGACCAGGTGCCGCATCAGCAGGGCACCCAAGCCGCGGCGGCTCCAGTCGTGCTCCACCAGTACCGAGAACTCGGCGCTGTCGGTGGCCTCGTCCACGTAGATCCGGCCCACGCCGCGCATCTCGGCCGGTTTGATGGATTCGTCCATCAGCACGTAGGCGGTCTCGAGCTTGGAATCGATGCGGCACAGCCGCTGCGCCATCGGCGTCGGCAACTCGGACATCGCATGCAGGAAACGGCGGCGGATATCCTCCGGCGACAGTCGGGTGAAGCAGCGCTGCATTGCCGCCACGTCGCCCGGCTCGATCATGCGCAGCACCAGTTCGCGGCCGTCCTCGGTACGTACCTGTTCGCCGCGCGGCGCGGGCCGCACGCGCGGACGCGCGAAGCGCTCGCTGGCGCGTGGCGGCAGCGAGGCGTAGCGGGTGGGAGCGGCGAAGTCGATGGCGGGGATCATGGCAGGTCCGTACTTTTGCGTATTGTGTGCAATGCAACATGAATTTGCAATGACGGGGCTCGTGGCGAACCGCCGCGGATGCATGGCAACGGCGCCCACGCCGGCGGACCGATGTTGCAGCACGGGAGGTGGCCACGCGGGCAGACAGGCGCCGCCCCGCCCCGCACAATGCGGGCTGGATTTTCCCGGAGCACCGCATGACCCGCCAAGCGAAGCACGGTCTCAGCGCCGCCCAGCTGGATGCATTGTGCGGCCACTGGCCCGGCGTCAGCCGCGATACCAAGTGGGGCGTCGACAGGGTGTTCAGCGTGGGCAGCAAGATGTTCGCGGTGATGCCGTCGGACGGCAGCGAAGGCGGCCGGCTGTCATGCAAGGTGGCCGACCAGCGGTTCCTCGAACTCACCGACCAGCCCGGCATCATCCCCGCGCCGTACCTGGCGCGCGCGCACTGGATCTCGATCGTCGAGCCGCAGCGCTTCGCCACGGCGGAGCTGGAGGCATTCGTGCTCGATGCCTATACGCTGGTGCGCGCGAAGCTGACGAAAAAACTGCAGGCGGCACTGGGGCCGCTGCCGACCGTCAAGGCAAGGAAATGAAACAGCATCTCGGCGCCCTGGCGCTGCTGGTCGCCGATTACGACGAGGCGATCGCCTGGTACACCCGCGCGCTCGGCTTCGAACTGGTCGAGGACACCGACCTGGGCGGCGGCAAACGCTGGGTGCTGCTGGCGCCGCCCGGTTCCAGCGAAACGCGTTTGCTGCTGGCCAAGGCGAATAGCGACGAGCAGGCCTCGCGCATCGGCAACCAGACCGGCGGCCGCGTGTTCCTGCTGCTGCACACCGACGACTTCCAGCGTGACTGGCAGCGCATGCGCGCCCAAGGCGTGCATTTCCGCGAGGAGCCGCGGCACGAAGCCTACGGCACGGTGGCGGTGTTCGAGGACCTGTACGGCAACGGCTGGGATCTGCTGGAAGCGAAGCGCTGAGGCGTCACCAGATCAGGTCGTCCGGCACTTCGAACTGCCGGTAATACTCGTCGTCCGCGCCGCTGCTGCTGCCGGCTTCGGTGCGGCCGTGGTCGAGCACGATCATCGTCGCATCGCGTTCGCGGATCTTGTCGGCCGCCACGCGCGGCAACAGCTCGTAACCTTCGCCGTAGCGCACGATCACCAGCGTGCCGGCGGCCAGCTGCGCGCGCAGCGGTTCGTTCACCAGCACGTCCTTGATCCTGTCGCCGTCAGTGAAGCGATAGGCAATCTCGCCCTCGCGCTTCACCTTGTGCGCCTCGACGATCTGGCGAACCTGCGCCCGCGCCTCGTTCGCGCGCGCCTGCGCATTGCGTTCGGCAGCAATCGCGCGATCGCGCTCGGCCTTCTCCGCCTGCAGCCGCCGCGCTTCCAGTTCCTCGGCACTCGGCGCCACCGGTGCCTTGCCCTGGTGCTTCTTCGCCTGCTCGCGCACGACCTGCGCCGCCTTGGCCTTGTTGACGAGACCGGCTTTGAGGAGTTGTTCCTGGAGAGGGTTGCGCATGGGACTTGCCGGGAATGCCTTGCGGGGGAACGGGAGAAGTATGCCGCGGCGGCTCAGTCCGCGTTGTCCGGCTCGAAGAAGCTCCAGCGCACATCGCCAAACTCGGCCTTCATCGCCGCCTCGACGGTGTTGATCGCGTCGATCAGGCTGGCGGTGGGCTGCATGCGCGCCTTCACTGCGACCATCACGTCGGCACCCATCTGCAGCGTGATCAGGTTCAGCACTTCGGCGACTTCGGGGCGGGCCTTGAGGAACGCCAGCAGCTCGTCGCGGCGGCGCGGCTCCACGCCCTGGCCGATCAGCAAGGCCTTGACCTCGATCGCCACCAGCACCGCGACCACGATCAGCAGCGCGCCGATGGCGATGGTGCCGGCGGCGTCGAACATCAGGTTGCCGGTGAGCATGGTGGCGCCCACCGCGAGCGCGGCCAGGCACAGGCCGACGAGGGCGGCCAGGTCTTCGCCGAAGATCACCAGCAGTTCGCTGGAGCGGGTTTCGCGGAACCACGTCCACAGGTCCTGCGTGCCGCGGGCCTTGTTTACTTCCTGCAGGCAGCCGCGCATCGAGATGCCCTCCACCACGATGCCGAACATGAGCACGCCCAGCGCCAGCCACGGCCATTTCAGCGGCTCGGGATTGGTGAGCTTGTGCACGCCCTCGTAGATCGAGAACATGCCGCCCACGCTGAACAGCAGTATCGCCACCAGGAACGACCAGAAATACAGCGCGCGGCCCCAGCCCAGCGGAAACTCGTCCGACGGCGGCCGCTTCGCCTGGCGGATGCCGAGCAGCAGCAGGCCCTGGTTGCCGCAGTCGGCCAGCGAGTGCACCGCCTCGGCCATCATCGCGCCGGAGCCGGTCACGAAAGCGGCGACCAGCTTGGCCACGAAGATGGCGAAGTTGGCGCCAAGCGCGAGGAAGATGGCCTTGACCGGGTTGGCGGCGTGACCTGACATGTGCAGTTCCTTCGACGATGGCCGTGAAGTGTAAGCCACCCGATGCGATGAGGATTCGCCGTAGGAGCGCACCCTGTGTGCGATGCTCTTCGTCACGTGACGAAAGGCATCGCGCACAGGGTGCGCTCCTACGGGAGGCGAGGGCGTTCCGGGTTCGGGGGGAAGTCAGCGGATGCCGACGCCCAGGCCCACGCCGAAGTGCACGTTGTTGCGCCCCTTGTTCATTTCCTCGGCGGTCCAGACATGCGACTGCGCCACGCTGACCAGCGGGAACACGTAGTCGGCTTCGCCGACCTTGCCGGCACGGCTGCCGTTGAGCTTGCCGTTGACCGTCATCAGCGCGCCGGCGGGGTAGTCCAGCGGCTCCACGTAGCCGGGCATCACGGCGATGAAGCGGCCGTTGCCGCTGTCGTTCGCCTTCGGGCGTTGCGAGGCATCCAACGGGTAGGCCAGCAGTTCGATCTCGCTGTGGTCGGCGAATACCTTGACCTGCACGATACGCCCGCCCCAGATCACCTCGCTGCTGCTGAATTTCTCCGGCGATTGCGCGACCTGGAACGGTGCGGCGGTCACCGTGGCTGCGCCGGCCTTGTAGATCGGTGCGGGAGCGCAGGCCGCCAGCATCAGCACGGCGGCCGGTACGGCGAGGCGGATCAGCAGGGAGGCGGGGCGGCTGCGCATGGTCGTGCTCCTGGAGGAACGCTGGCGGGTGCGTCGAGCTTAGCGGCGACCCGGCGACCGCGGTAGTCGCGAGGCGGGCAGCGGGCTGGGCGTGTTCAGCTGGCTGCCGGCTTCGTCCAGCAGCCAGTCCAGCTTCCATTCGGCCGGGCGATCCTGCGAGAGCAGGCCGGCCAGCACGCGCAGCGGTTCGCGCAGGGTGTCGTCGAGGTTCCATGGTGCGTTGAGGATGACCATGCCCGAGCCGTTGAGGCGCAGCGGCGAATCGTCCGGATGCACCAGCAGCTCGGCGCGCAGGATGCGTTTCACCCCGCTGTGCTGCAGCTTGCGCAGGAACGGCTGCACCTGGCTGCGCAGCTTGATCGGGTACCACACCGCGTAGACGCCGGTGGGCCAGCGCAGCAGGGCCGACTTCAATGCCTGCTCGATCAGCTTGTACTCGGCCTCCTGCGCCTCGTACGGCGGGTCGATCAGCACCAGACCGCGCTTTTCCTTCGGCGGCAGCAGCGCCTTCAGCGCCTCGTAGCCGTCGCGCTGGTGCACGTGCACCTGTGGATTGCCGCGGAACAGCTCGTGCAATTTCGCCGCTTCCTCGACGTGCAGTTCGCACAGCTGGGCGCTGTCGCCGGGGCGCAACAGTCGGGCGACCTGCAGCGGCGAGCCGGGGTAGTGCTTCAGGCCCTGTTCGTTGCCCTCGCCGCCGAGGATGCCGTCGCGCCAGCGCCTGAGCAGCGGCGGCACCTTTTCGGCCGGGTGCAGGCGCGCGATGCCGTCCCTGTGCTCGCCGGTCTTCTTCGCCTCGAAGCCTTCCAGCGGGTAGCTGCCGCTGCCGGCGTGGGTGTCGATGTAGCAGAACGGCGTGGGCTTGGCCTGCAGCGCCTCGACCAGCGCGAGCAGCACGACGTGCTTGAGGACATCGGCGAAGTTGCCGGCGTGATAGGCGTGGCGATAATTCATGGCGGTCACGGCGGGCGGGGGAGCCCAGTATAGAGGCCGGCAGCGGGCTCCCCGTCGCAGCACGTAACCTTTCCTGCACATCGACCGGCGCAGGCTTTGCCTGTTGCAGTGTTGCAACCGGCCAGGCACGCCGCTTCGGCCGTCCATCTGCGCGGAGAATCATCATGACGTTCTCGCCGAAAATCATCGTTTCGACGGCCACCCTCGGCCTTTGCCTGGCGTTCGGCACAGCCAGTGCCCAGGACAGCGGAAGCATGGCGCCGGCGCCGGCGTCGAGCAGCATGGGCCAGATGGGAGGCATGCATCACAAGATGATGCGCCACAACAAGAACGGCAGCATGCACATGATGCCTGCCACGGTCAGCTCGGTCGACAGCAAGACCGGTATCGTCGAGGTGAGCTCGGCCGGCATGTCGCTGCGCGTGCACTTCCCGCCGGCGTCGGTGGCGAACCTGAAGGCCGGCGACAAGATCACCCTGCACATGGGCTATACCCAGTAGTTCGCCCGGTGGCGGACGAACCGCGGCGGGCCTCGGTCGTGTCGCGATGGAGCCGCGTCCAGGGTTGAGGCCCATCGGCACGCCCCCTATGCTGTGCCGATGAGCCGCTCGCCACGTCACGCCGCATGCTTGCCGTCCTTCCGGGCGATGGCCTGGCTGGCGTGGCTGATCCTCGCGCTGGCGCCGGTGCACGGCATGCCGCGCGGGGCGGTTGGTGGCGCGCTTCAAGCCGCGCCCGCGTCGACCGTCGCCCAGCTCGCCGGCCATGGCGACCGCGCCATGGCCGATCGGTCCGGTTGTTGCGGCGACCGGGGCCACGACGCGCATGGCTCGATGGGTTCGGCCTACTGTGCGGCGGCGTGCGGCAGCATCCTGCCGGCGTTCGCCTTGGCCGGGCTGGTGCCGGTGGCACCGGAACCCTGGCATGTTTCGACATCCTTCGCGTCGGCGCCCAGCGTCGTGCAGGCGCCGCCGCTGCGGCCGCCCGCCGGCTGATTCCGCGCACTGCGACCACGCCTTCACGCTCGCCCGACGGTGAACGTGAAGGCGGCCCGTGACCGGTGTCGACTGCCGATGCCTCCACCGAAGGATGCCCACGTGAATCCCTTTTCCCCACCGCCCGCGGCCGATCTGTCGCGGCGGCGCTTCGTGCAGGGCCTGGCCCTGGGCGGCGCGGCGGCCGGCCTCGGCCTGCTGCGCCCGCCCAATGCCTGGGCGCTGACCAGCCCCGGCCAGCCCAGCGTGCTCGGCGGCACCGAGTTCGCACTCGACATCGTCGAGGCCACGGTCAACTTCAACGGCGTGGCGCGGCCGGCGACCACCGTCAACGGCGGCGTGCCCGGTCCGCTGCTGCGCATGCGCGAGGGCACCACGGTGAACCTGCGCGTGAGCAACCGCTTGCGCGTGCCGACCTCGATCCACTGGCACGGCATCATCCTGCCGTTCCGGATGGATGGCGTGCCCGGCCTCAGTTTCGACGGCATCGCGCCGGGCGAAAGCTTTGTCTACCGTTTCCAGCTGCGCCAGAGCGGCACCTACTGGTACCACTCGCATTCGGGTTTCCAGGAGCAGAACGCGCTGTACGGCCCGCTGGTGATCGAGCCGGCCGGCCGCGAGCGCTACCCCGCGGACCGCGACTACGTGGTGATGCTCAACGACTGGACCGACGAGGATCCCGCGCGCATCTACGCCAGGCTGAAAAAGCAGAGCGACTACTACAACTTCGCCCAGCCGACCGTGCCGGATTTCTTCCGCGATGTGCGCGAAAAGGGGCTGCGCCAGACGCTGGCGATGCGCCGGATGTGGAACGCCATGCGCATGAACCCGACCGACCTGGGCGACGTCTCCGGCTACACCTACACCTACCTGATGAACGGCACGACGCCGGCCGGCAACTGGACCGGCATCTTCAGGCCCGGCGAGAAGATCCGGCTGCGCTTCATCAACGGTTCGTCGTCCAGCATCTTCGACGTGCGCATTCCCGGCCTGAAGATGACGGTGATCGCCGCCGACGGCCAGGACGTGCAGCCGGTGCCGGTCGACGAATTCCGCATCTCGGCAGCCGAAACCTACGACGTCATCGTCGAGCCGCAGGAGGAGCGCGCGTACACCTTGTTCGCGCAATCCATCGACCGCAGCGGCTACGCACGCGGCACCCTGGCGCCGCGTGCCGGCATGGAAGCCGAGGTGCCGGCGCTGGACCGGCGCCTGTGGCTGGGCATGCAGGACATGATGGGCGCGATGTCGCATGCGGACCACGGCGGCGGCCACGCCGCGATGCCCGGCATGGAGCATGGCGGCGTGGCGGGCATGGCGACCAGTCCCGCACCGGTGGTGCGTCATGCCCGCACCGAATACGGCCCCGGCGTGGACATGCGTGTCGACACGCCGCGCAGCAACCTCGATGACCCGGGCATCGGCCTGCGCGACAACGGCCGCCGCGCGCTGACCTACGCCGACCTGCACACCGTCGGCGGCCCGCTCGACGCGCGCGAACCCGGTCGCGAGATCGAGCTGCATCTGACCGGCAACATGGAGCGCTTCATGTGGTCGTTCGACGGCATCAAGTTCCCCGACGCCAAGCCCATCCATTTCAACACCGGCGAGCGCCTGCGCATCGTGCTGGTCAACGACACCATGATGAACCACCCGATCCACCTGCACGGCATGTGGAGCGAGCTGGAGAATCCGCACGGGCAGTTCCAGGTGCGCAAGCACACCATCAACGTGCAGCCGGCGCAGCGCATCACCTATGCGGTCACGGCCGATGCGCCGGGCCGCTGGGCCTACCACTGCCACCTGCTGTACCACATGGAGGCGGGCATGTTCCGCGAGGTGGTGGTGGCATGAAGACGCCTCGTCGCGACACCTCGATCGTTCCGCTCCGTTCGGCGCTGCTGGCCGCGCTGCTGCTGGCGTTGCCGCTGCCGGCAGCGGCGCAGAGCGCGCCGGCTTCGGCGGGCAGCACCGCACCGGTGGACATGGGCGCGATGCCAAGCATGGATCACGCCGGCATGCACGGCATGGCGATGCCGGCCAGCGCCGGCAGCAGTGCGCCACCGGCGGCGAAGACGCTGGTCAAGAAGGCGAGGAAGCCGCACGTCCCCGCCACGCCGGCTGCTGCGCCCGCCGGCGCGCACCCCATGCACGGCATGGACCATGGCGCGATGCCGCCGATGGACCACGGCTCGATGCAAGGGATGGACCATGGCGCGGCATACGACACGGGAGCGATGCCGGACAGGGCCATGGAGCCGATGCCGGGCGGCCGTGCGCCGGCGGACGCACGCAGCGGCGATTATTCCGACGGCATCGCCGCCAGTCCCGCGCACGCGCTGCACATGCACGGCAGCGCGCCGGCCGGCATGCTGCTGGTCGATCAGCTCGAAGCGTTTCACGGCCGCGACGGCAACGGCCAGTCGTGGGAAGGCGCAGGCTGGTACGGCAGCGACGCGGACAAGCTGTGGCTGCGCAGCGAGGGCGAGCGCACTGGCGGCAGGCTTGACGATGGCGAGGTCGAGGCGTTGTGGGACCACGCCGTCGCCGCGTTCTGGAGTACACAACTGGGTGTGCGCCACGACTTCGGCGCCGGCCCGCGGCGCAGCTGGGCCGCGTTCGGCGTGCAGGGCCTGGCGCCGTACTGGTTCGAAATCCAGGCCACCGCCTATGCCGGGCCTGCCGGCCGCAGCGCGGCGCGCCTGCGTGCCGACTACGAACTGCTGTTCACCCAGCGGCTGATCCTGCAGCCGGAGCTGGAGGTCAACCTGCACGGCAAGTCCGACCCGGCACGCGGCATCGGCAGCGGCATCTCGGACGCGAAGCTGGGCTTGCGCTTGCGCTACGAGATCCGGCGTGAATTCGCGCCATACATCGGCGTAGTCTGGACGCGCCGCTTCGGCGCCACGGCCGATTTCGCCCGTGCCGATCATCAAGCAGTTTTCGACCGCCAATGGGTCGCCGGCCTGCGCATCTGGTTCTGAGGAAAGCCCATGAAACGAGCCATCATCACCGTCATGATTCTCTGCGTCGTCGTCATCGCCGGCGTCGGTGCCTTCGTCGGGTCCGGCGTCTACAACATCGGTGCCGACGCCCACCACACGAAACCGGTCTACGCGCTGATGCAGGCGCTGCGCCAACGTTCGATCGCGCACCACGCGAAGGACATCGTCGTGCCCAAGCTTGACGACCCGCCGCTGATCCTCAAGGGCGCCGGCCAGTATGCGGCGATGTGCACCGGCTGCCACCTGGCACCAGGCATGGCCGAAAACGAAATGCGCCCCGGCCTGTACCCGAAGCCGCCCGAGCTGGCGAAATTCCGGCCCGACCCGCGCGCGGCGTTCTGGGTGATCAAGCACGGCATCAAGATGAGCGCGATGCCGGCGTGGGGCGCCAGTCACGACGACGCCACCATCTGGAGCATGGTGGCGTTCCTGCAGAAGCTGCCCGGCATGACACCCGCGCAGTACAGGGACATGGTGGCGAAGGCGCCGCCGGACGAGGACATGCACAGCCATGGCGACGCCGACGAGGACGCGCATGGCGGCGGCACCATGGCGGGCATGGACATGGGCGAGGATGGCGGCCACAGCCATGCGGCATCGGCGCAGGGCGACCACGGGCATGCGACGCCCGCCAGCTCCGCGGCGGCCGCGCCGTTGTCGCTTGCGGGAATGCAGCCCAAGGCAGCGCCGGCCGCCGAGGCCGCGGCGCAGGCCTTCCACGCGGCCCTGCAGCGCGGCGACCGTGCGGCGGTGCTCGCCCTGCTGGCGCCCGACGCCAGCATCAGCGAGGGCGGCCGCACGGAGTCCCGCGATGAATACGCGGGCGGCCATCTGGGCGAGGACATCGCCTTCCTGAAAACGGCGCGGATCACGCCGGTCTCGCTGGGCTCGATGCCGATGGGCGACACCGCGATGGTCGGCAGCGAAAGCGACCTGCAGGCCACGATCAAGGGCAAGCCGGCCATGCTGCGCAGCCGCGAGATGCTCAACCTCAGGAAGGATGGCGACAGCTGGAAGATCGTGTCCGTCCAGTGGGAAACCGCCCCCGTGCCAGCAGAATGACCAGGAGAATGACGATGAAGCGTTGGCTTTCCCGCGCGGGCATCAGCCTGCTGTTTGCGATGTTGTTCGCGCCGGTGGCGCTGGCGGCGAACGCGTTCGATGTCTACAGTGACCCGTCCTGCGGCTGCTGCGGCGCATGGGTCGAGTACATGCGCGCGCACGGCTACACCGTCAGCGTGCACCAGGATCAGCCGATGGCGGCGGTGAAAGCGCGCTTCGGCGTGCCAGCCCGTGCCATGTCCTGCCACACCGCGGTGATCGACGGCTACGTGGTCGAGGGGCACGTGCCGGTGGAGGACATCCGTCGCCTGCTGGCCGAACGGCCCGACGCGATCGGCCTGGCCGCGCCGGGCATGCCGATGGGTTCGCCGGGGATGGATACGGGTAGGTCCGAGCGCTACGAGGTGGTGCTGATCGGCCGCGACGGCTCGACCCGCGTTTATGCGACGCACGGCCCGGGTGCGTGAGTGCCGCCGGTTTGATCCGCATCAATGACGCCGCTGCCCCTGGCGCTACAGTGCCCGTGAGATGAAACGCGCCTTCCGCCTCCGCCCGGTCACCCGCCGCCACCTTGCGTGGCTGGTGGTGCTGCTGTTGTCGTGGCAGCAGGTGGCGGTGGCCGCGTATGTCTGCGTCAGCACGCCGGCGTCGGCTGGCCTGGCCGCGGTGGCCGTGGCGGTGCACTCGTCGTCGATGGCGGCGATGGGCGACGGTTGTGCGGAAATGCCGGCGGCGCCGGTCGACCCGCTGTGCCACCAGCACTGCCAGCCCGACCACGCCACCCAAGTCGACGCGCGCAGCGCTACGGTGCCGGTCAGCATGCTGGCCGCGTTGCCGCCGGAGTCGCCGTCGGTGGCCGCGGAGGCGTCACCGACGCAGCGGAGCCTGGCACGGCACGACCGCCTGCAGGCGCCGCCACCCGTCCCCCGATTGTTGTTCTGCTCGCTCCTGATTTGATCTGACCCGTCGCGGTATCCACCGACGGACGTCGTGCCCGCGTGGCGCGGCGCGCTTTGCAGATCGACGGAGTATTCACCCATGTTGTCCATGCGATTGACCCGGCGCCCGATGGTGGCGGGGTTGGCTTTGCTCCTGGGCGGGGCCATGGCCGTGGCGGCCTTTGCCGCCGAAGCACCGCTGACCCTGGAAGCGGCCGTGCAGGAAGGCCTGGCGCGCGCGCCGCAGCTGGAGGCGCGTGCCGCCGACGCTACCGCCGTCCGCGAGGAAGCGGCGCGGACTGGACAGTTGCCGGACCCCGTGCTCACGTTCGGCCTGGCCAATGTTCCCGTCACCGGTCCGGGCGCCTTCAGTCTACGTTCGGACGAGATGACGGAGCGCACGGTCGGCGTGATGCAGGCCATTCCGTCGCGCAGCGCACGGCGCGCGGAGCGTGCCTTGGCCAGCGCCCGGATCGGTGCGGCCCAGGCCGAAGGCGTGGTTGCCGCGCAGAGCGTGCGCGAGCGCATCGCCGACGCCTGGATCGAGCTGTGGGCCGTCGAGCGGCAGCGTACGCTGCTGGCCGAGTTGCACGACGAGGCCAGCCTGGCCGCGCGGCTCGCCCAGGCACGCCTGCATGGGGGCGAAGGCAGCGCGGTCGATGCGCTGGCGACGCGGGCCGAGCTCGCCACGCTGGACAATCGACTGGCCGCGGTCGACGCCGACCGGACGGCCGCACAGGCCGGCTTGCAGCGCTGGCTGGGGGTGTCGCCCGGCGCGCTCGCTGCGACGCAGGATTTCAGCCGCTTGCCGGTGCAGGCCGAGCGCCTGTTGACCGGCATCGACCAGCAGGCGCCGCTGCAGGCGTGGGCCGCGCGTGAGCAGCTGGCGCGGGCGACGCTCGACCGCGCGCGCGCCGCCAGGCATCCGGACTGGAGCGTGAGCGCCAGCTACGGCCGACGCGCGCCGGGCCTGTCGGACATGGTGATGCTGGAGGTGGGTGTCAGCCTGCCGCTGTTCACGCGCAACCGGCAGGACCGTGGCATCAGCGCCAGCCAGGCCCAGTGGGACGCCGTACAGGCCGATCACGAGGACGCGCGCCGCGCCCAGCGCGAGGCGGTGGCGCGGGCGCTGGCGGCGTGGCAGGGCTGGGAGCAGCAGATCGCACGCTATCGGCAGACGCTGCTGCCGCTGGCACGCGATCGCGCGCACATCGCGCTGGCCGGCTACCGCGGCGGCGGCCCGCTGCAGCCGTGGCTGGATGCCCGCCGCGCCGAGATCGAACTGCGCCTGAGCTATGCCGACGCGCTCGCTGCGCATGCGCGGCTGTGGGCTTCGCTTGCCTATCTGCTGCCCCCGGAGGTGACGCCATGAAGCGTCCGCTGATCGTTCTTGCCGCGGTTGCCGCAGCGGCGGCCCTGCTCGTGGCCGGCTACCTCGGCGGTCGTCGCCAGGCCGCGGTCGCGCCCTCGTCCACGCCTGCGTCGACGGCTGCAGCCGCCGACGCAGGCAAGGTGTTGTACTGGTACGACCCGATGCTGCCGGAACAGCATTTCGACAAGCCCGGCCTGTCGCCGATGGGCATGCAGATGGTGCCCCGCTACGCCGACGGCGGCGGCGCTGACGAGAGCGTCGTGCGGATCGACCCGGCCACCGTGCAGAACCTCGGCGTGCGTATCGTGCCGGTCGAGCGCCGTGTGCTGTCGACCACGCTGCACGTGCCCGGCACGGTGACGTGGAATCCGCGCGAGGCGATCACGGTCAGCGCCCGCGTCGATGCGGTGGTCAGCCAGCTGCACGTGCGCGCGCCGTACACCAGGGTGGCGGCGGGCGAGCCGCTGGCCGAGCTGCTGGCGCCGCAGTGGAGCAGCGCGCTGGCCGAGTACGACGCGCTGCAGGGCGCGCAGTCGGCCGACGCGAAGGCCTTGCGCCGCGCCGCGCGTGAGCGCCTGCAGGTGCTTGGCCTCACCGCCGCGGATATCCGCGCGGCACATGCTGCCGGCCCGATCACGCTGCACGCAGCGCAGGCCGGCACGGTCACTGCGCTGGAGGTGCGCGAAGGGCAGCGGGTCGGCGCCGGGCAGACACTGATGACCTTGAACGGCCTGGCCACGGTGTGGGTCGAGGCATCGCTGCCGCAGGCCATCGCCGGCACGGTGCGCGCAGGAACGCCGGTCACCGTCACGGTCGATGCGTTCCCCGGGCAGGTGTTTCGCGGCAGCGTGGAAACGTTGTTGCCGGAGGTCGACAGCGCCACCCGCACCCAGCGCGCACGCATCGTGCTGGCCAACCTGGACGGCCGGCTGAGTCCGGGTCTGTTCGCCACCGTGCAACTGCAGCCGGCCGAAGGCGGGGCGGTGCCGGTGGTGCCGAGCGACGCGCTGATCGCCACCGGCGCGCAGACGCGGGTGATCGTGGCGGAGGCGGGCGGTCGCTTCCGCCCGCTGGCCGTGCGCACCGGTCGTTCGGCCGACGGCTACACGGAAATCCTCGATGGGCTGCACGGCGGCGAGAAGGTCGTCGTCTCCGGCCAGTTCCTGATCGACTCGGAGGCGAGCCTGTCCGGTGCGCTGGAACGTCTCGGCGCGGAGCAGGTGGTACCCGCAGCGGCGGCCAGTGCCGCTCCTCCGGCGACATCGCATGACGCGCATGCGGGGCACGCCATGCCGAGCGGAGGCCAGCCATGATCGCCGCCCTGATCCGCACCGCCGTTGCCAATCGCGTGTTCGTGCTGCTGGCCGCGCTGGCGTTGGCCGCGGCCGGCGTGTTCTCGCTGCTGCGCACGCCGCTGGACGCCTTGCCGGACCTGTCCGACACCCAGGTGATCATCCGCACCGGCTGGGCCGGGCAATCGCCGCAGGTGGTCGAGGACCAGGTCACCTATCCGCTGGCCACCACCATGCTGTCGGTGCCCGGCGCGCGCACGGTGCGCGGCTATTCGTTCTTCGGCGACTCCTACGTCTACGTGCTGTTCGACGACAGCACCGATCTGTACTGGGCCCGCGCGCGCGTGCTGGAGTACCTGAGCCAGGTGCGCGACCGGCTGCCGGCCGGGGTCAACCCGTCGCTGGGTCCCGACGCCACCGGCCTGGGCTGGGTCTACGAGTACGCGCTGGTCGACCGCAGCGGCAAGCACGACCTCGGCGAACTGCGCGCGCTGCAGGACTGGTTTTTGCGCTACCAGCTGAAGACGGTGCCGGACGTGGCCGAAGTGGCCAGCCTGGGCGGCATGGAACGCGCCTGGCAGATCGTGCCGGACCCGCCGGCGCTGGCCGCGCGCGGCATCACCGTGGCGCAGCTGACGGACGCGGTGCGCGCGGCCAACGGCGCCGGCGGCGGCTCGGTGATCGAGCAGGGCGAGGCGGAGTTGATGGTGCGCAGTGAAGGCTATCTGCGCAGCCGCGAGGATTTCGAGCGCGTGCCGGTCGACACCAACGCGGCTGGCGTGCCGGTGCTGCTTGGCGAGGTCGCCACGGTGCGGCGCGGGCCGAGCTTCCGGCGCGGCATCGCCGAGCTGGATGGCCAGGGCGAAGTGGCCGGCGGCATCATCGTGCTGCGTTCGGGCAAGAACGCGAAGGCCGCGATCGAGGCGGTCAAGGCCAAGCTCGCCGAGCTCCAGCACAGCCTGCCGGCCGGCGTCGAGATCGTGCCGACCTACGACCGCGCGCAGCTGATCGATGCGGCAGTGAGCAACCTGTGGGGCAAGCTGCTGGAAGAATTCCTGGTGGTCGCGCTGGTCTGCGTGCTGTTCCTCGGCCACCTGCGCTCGGCGCTGGTCGCGGTGGTCAGCCTGCCGCTGGGCGTGCTCGTCGCGTTCATCGCGCTGCACCTGCAAGGCGTGACGGCGAACCTGATGTCGCTCGGCGGCATCGCCATCGCGATCGGCGCGATGGTCGATGCGGCGGTGGTGATGATCGAGAACGCGCACAAGCACCTGGAACACTGGCGCGATGCGCACGACGGCAAGGAGCCGCAAGGCACGGCACGCTGGTCGCTGGTCGCCGACGCGGCGGCCGAAGTGGGCCCGGCGTTGTTCGTCAGCCTGCTGATCATCGCGCTGTCCTTCATCCCGGTGTTCGCGCTGCAGGGGCAGGAGGGCAAGCTGTTCAAGCCGCTGGCGTTCACCAAGACCTACGCGATGGCGGCGGCGGCCGGGCTGGCGGTGACCCTGGTGCCGGTGCTGATGGGTTACCTGGTCCGCGGGCGCATCCGCCCGGAACACGCCAATCCGCTCAACCGCGGCCTGATCGCGCTGTACCGGCCGATCCTGGAAGCGGTGCTGCGCTCCCCGAAAACGACCCTGGCGCTGGCCGGGCTGTTGCTGCTCACCGCGCTACTGCCGCTCGGCCGGCTCGGCAGCGAATTCATGCCGGCGATGGACGAAGGCACGCTGCTGTACATGCCCACCGCGTTGCCGGGGCTGTCCTCGGGCAAGGCGGCGCAGCTGCTGCAGCTCACCGACCGCATGATCAAGAGCGTGCCCGAGGTCGACCACGTATTCGGCAAGGCCGGCCGTGCCGACACCGCCACCGATCCGGCGCCGATGGAGATGTTCGAGACCACCATCACCTTCAAACCAAAGAGCCAGTGGCGACTGGGCATGACGATGGACAGGATCAAGGCGGAGCTGGACCGGGCGGTGCGCGTGCCGGGCCTGACCAACCTGTTCGTGCCGCCGCTGCGCAACCGCATCGACATGCTGGCTACCGGCATCAAGAGCCCGATCGGCATCAAGGTGCTCGGCTCCGATCCATCGACATTGCAGGAGGTGGCCGATCGCATCGAGACAGTGGCTCGGCAGGTGCCTGGCGTCGGTTCGGCCATTGCCGAGCGGGCGGCCAGCGGTCGCTATGTCGACGTGCGCATCCGCCGGGTCGATGCCGCGCGCTATGGCCTGACCCAGCAGCAGCTGCAGCAGCTGATTGCCACCGTAGTCGGCGGCGAGCCGGTTGGCGAGGTCGTCGCCGGACGCGAGCGCTATCCGATCGTGCTGCGCTACCCGCGGGCCGAGCGCGATTCACTCGCAGCATTGAAGGCATTGCCGATCGTCGCGGCGAACGGCGTGCAGCTGACCCTGGGGCAGGTGGCCGAGATCGAGGTAGTCGCTGGGCCGCCGATGCTGAAAAGCGAGAACGGCCAACTGGCGACCTACGTCTACGTCGATACCGCCGGCCGCGACCTCGGCGCGGTGGTGGCGGATCTGCAACGTGTGGTGGCGCGCGAGGTGCGCCTGCCGCCGGGCATCACGCTGGCGTGGTCGGGCCAGTTCGAATACCTGGCGCAGGCGACGCAGCGGCTGACCCTGGTGGTGCCGGTGGTGCTGCTGATCGTGTTCGTGCTGATCTACGCCGTGTTCCGCCGGATCAGCGAGGCGACGCTGATCATGGCCAGCGTGCCGCTGGCGCTGGTCGGCGGGCTGTGGCTGGTCTGGCTGCTGGGGCATGCGGTGTCGGTGGCGACGATGATCGGCTTCATCGCGCTGGCCGGCGTCGCCGCCGAGTTCGGCGTGGTGATGATGCTGTACCTGCACCACGCGTGGGACCGCCAGCTGGCAGCCGATCCGCACTCGGGTGCGGCCGAGCTGGACGAGGCGATCCGCGAAGGCGCGGTGCAGCGCGTGCGGCCGAAGGCGATGACGGTGGCGGTGATCCTCGCCGGCCTGCTGCCGATCCTGCTCGGCCACGGTGCCGGCTCCGAAGTGATGCAGCGCATCGCCGCGCCGATGATCGGCGGCATGCTCACCGCGCCGTTGCTGTCCATGCTGGTCATCCCCGCCGCGTTCCGCCTGCTGGTGCTGCGCCGGCTGCGTCGGGCCGGTGATGACAGCGATCAAGCAGGTGCAAGCGGAGTAGGGTAAAGACCCATGACGAGCGAACCCATCCTGCGCAGCACGCTGACCTGTCCGCATTGCGGCCACCAAGCCACCGAAACCATGCCGACCGACGCCTGCCAGTTCTTCTACGACTGTCCCGGCTGCGGCGAACTGCTGCGGCCCAAGCCCGGCGACTGTTGCGTGTTCTGTTCCTGGGGCAGCGTGCCGTGCCCGCCGGTCCAGCAGCAGAAGTCCTGCTGCGGTTAGTGGTCGGGAGCCTGCCGCGACCCAGCTCGGCATCACGCGGTCGTCGCTGGCGCTGGGCTGGACCGGCGAGCCGGCCCTGTCCCATCTGATCGAACCGCTGCTGGCAGCCATTGCCGGCCACCCCATGCCGACAGTCCTCAGGCGCGCGGCTGCATGATGCGCAACGCCGTGTGTCCCTGCAGGTTCTTGAGCGGAAAGTAGGCTCGATGAGTGGCCGGGTCGACGGCGACCACATGCGCATCCGGTCCAAGCATGCCCTCGCCGAGCTTTGTCACAGCCGTTCTCGTCACGGAGAACAGCGAGACCACGCCCGATTCGCTGGCGACATACAGCCAGCCCTTGCCGGCATCGTAGGCAAGCACGTCCGGATCGTCGCCGATCTCGAAGGAGGCCGTGACGCGGCGGCTCGTCAGGTCCAGCACCAGCAGTTTGTGGTTGTCCTCGCAGGCGATGAATGCGAGCCGTTGCTGCGGCACGATCTGCAGGCCATGATTCCCTTTCGCACCCGGCAGGTCGATGCGGGCGACTACCTTGTCGGTTGCCGGGTCGATCTCGACCAGCTGTTGCCGCGTCTGCACGTTTGCGAAGATGTGTTTGGAGACGGGATCGTATTGGGTGTTGCCCACCTCGCCGCCGAGCGGAATCGTCGCGACGCGCTGGTTCGTGCGCACGTCGATCGCCGTATCGGTCGCACCGTGCTCGTCGGAGACATAGATCTTGTGAAGGTCCGGAACATAGGCCATGCCGTCCGGGTAGACACCGGCCGGTGCACGTGCCACGACCTTCAGACTGTCCTCGTCGATGGCGACGACTTCGTTGGTCCCGGTGGCTGAGGCGTAGACCCGCCCCAGTTCAGGGATCGCCAACACGCCGTGGACCTTGCTGAGGTCAGGGATTCGTGCCACTACCCGTTGCGTATGGGTGTTGAACACGATTACAGCGCTATCGCCCAGATGCGCAATAAACAGCAAGCGCCGGCCTGGATCGTAGCTCTCATAGTCCAGGCGTGTGGTTCCGCCGCCGAGGGGCACATCCGTCACCTTGGCGAGCGGCAAGTTACCGGGGCCGGCCGCACTGGCGCAGGCGGTGGCTGCACACAAGAGGGCCACCAACGATCCGAGATGGCGAAACACGCTCAATGCATTCATGGGTACTCCGTCCATATCGGCAAGATCAGGAACCCGGTGGCCAGCGATGCGCTTCACCCTGGCCGTGCTTGCACCAGGCATACAACGCGTCGTAGATCACCAGCCCATGTTGAAGCATGTCGTGGTCGTTCTCGAACACCCGCGATAACCCCAACGAGATGGCATACAGCCCGGCGGATTGCGGCGTCAGATCGGGGCGGGAGGTATCCGCGCCACGCACGATCGCGGCGAGTTGCGACAGGGCGGGATCGTCGAGGGCGTAGCACTTGAGGAACGCATCGAAACTGCAGAACTCCCCCTCGTGGGACAGCTCCGCGCCTGGAATGTCATACGGAACGGCACCCGTCGCCTCTGCGACAGCGAATACCTGAGCCGTCGGTACGTACAGAAACTCGGGCGTCGCATCGATGAACCGGGCGATCAACCAGGGACAGGCGATCCGGTCGATCTTGGGACGTTCTCGTGTCACCCATTGCATGGCCGCATCCTCCGTAGGACGGGGCGCCTGTTAGGTATGTAGATTCTTGTAGAGAGTATAACATTATTGTAGTGTAAGCTACATGGCTTATTCCACGACATGGCTGATGCTCATCAGCAGCTTGCCCGGGCAGACGCAGACAACCCGCATGCGGGTGTGGCGGGCACTGAAGGCGGCAGGCGCCGGCGCCATGCGCGATGGCGTATATGTTCTGCCGCAGGCCGACAACGCACGTGCCGTGTTCGATGAGCAGGCCGCCGAGGTCATCGCGGCCGACGGCACCGCGCAAGTCATCGCCTTCGATAGCCGGGACGAGGTGCAGCAGGGCGCGCTCATGGCGCTGTTCGATCGCAGCAATGAATACCGCGAGTTGTTCGGTCAGCTCGGTGCGCTGCAGGCCAGATTGGCGACTCTGGAAGAGGCTGAGGCGCGCCGAGAACTCGCCATGCTGCGTCGCGACGTCGCCGCTCTGGTCGAGATCGACTTCTTTCCTGGGCCGCCGCGCCGTCAGGTAGAAAGCACCTTGATTGACGCCGAAGCTGCCTTGAATGCGCGTTTCTCGCCGGATGAGCCCCATGCCTTGCACGGCAAGGTGCCGCGTTGCGATCCGGCGCAGTACCGCGGGCGCCTGTGGGCAACCCGCGAACATTTGTGGATCGACCGTGTTGCCTCCGCGTGGCTCATCCGGCGGTTCATCGACCGCAAGGCGAAGTTCGCATGGCTCAAGACCACCACGAGCTGCCCGAAGGACGCGCTTGGTTTTGACTTCGATGGCGCAACGTTCACGCACCTTGGTGCGCGTGTGACCTTCGAGGTGCTGCTGGCCAGCTTCGGCCTGGGCGATGACCGTGGTCTCGCCCGCCTTGGTGCGCTCGTGCATTACCTCGACGTCGGTGGCGTGCCGGTACCGGAGGCAGCGGGCTTCGCCGCGATCATGGCCGGTGCCCGCACCACCCAGCCCGACGATGATGCGCTCCTGAAAGCCATCGCACCGGTACTCGACAGCCTCTACGCCGCCTACGCCCAAGACTCCCACGTGAAGCCGAAGCGCGCGCGGAAATAGTCCATCCCCGCACTGGAGTGTCGTCATGAACGCTCGTTGCCTTCACATAGTCCGGCCACACGGCATGCGCCGCGTGGTCTCCTCACTTGGCATGGCATTGTTGATGGCCGTTACCGTGCAAGCGGCTGATGCCACCGATCTCGATGCAAAGCACATCGGTGCCATCAGCGGAACGAATGCGACCGCCACCCCGGAAGGTGTGGTGCGCATCGGCTGGAGCCGTTCGGACGTCAAGGTGACCGTCGATGGCGTCGTGTTGCCGCCCGCAGCGGGGCTGGGCTCCTGGGCCGCGTTCATGCCCATGCAGGAGGGCCACGCCATGGTGATGGGCGATACCGTGGTCTTCGAGGACGAAGTGGATGTAGCGATGGACGCGGCCTTTGCCCACGGCCTCACGATCACGGCCCTGCATAACCACTTCTTCTACGACACCCCCAAGGTCTACTTCATGCACATCGGCGGTGATGGCACACCGGATGCGCTGGCAGGTGGCGTCAAGGCGGTATGGGATGCGATTCGCGCGGTGCGTCGCACGCATGCGCAGCCGTCCAGCGGATTCGGTGGAGCAACCGTCATACCCGGTACATTGTCGGCGCCGACGCTGTCGCAGATCGTCGGGCATCCGGCGACCGACAGCGGCGGTGTTGCCAAGATCACCATCGGCCGTGATGGCCACATGCACGATGCGGCGATCGGTGCCTCGATGGGCCTGACCACCTGGATCGCGTTCAGCGGCAGCGACATGGCAGCGGCGGCCGACGGCGACGTGATCATGACGGCAGAAGAAGTCCAGCCGACGTTGAAAGCGCTGAGAGCAGCCGGCTTCCACGTCGTGGCCTTGCACAACCACATGATGGGCGAGATGCCGGGTTACTTCTTCACCCACTTCTGGGCCAAGGGGCCGGCAGAGAAGCTCGCCCATGGATTCCGCGCGGTGCTCGATGCGCAGTCCTCATCGGCTCGACCCCATACGCACTGAGCCTTCGCACTGCTACCCCCAACCCTACGAGCCAGGCATCTGCCATGACGGTCCTGCCGAACAACGCGATCACGGGAATGCCGGAAGCGGAGGATGCCGGATCCATGCACCGGGTGAGCCTCGCGCAGGCAACCCGGGTATGGGCGAAGATCGGCTGGCTGAGCTTCGGTGGGCCGGCCGGTCAGATCGCGGTGATGCACCGCGAACTGGTTGAACAACGACGCTGGATCAGCGAGCCGAGGTTCCTGCATGCCCTCAACTACTGCATGTTGCTGCCGGGCCCCGAGGCGGCCCAGCTGGCCATCTATATCGGCTGGCTATTGCATCGCACGGCTGGCGGCCTTGTCGCCGGCTGCCTGTTCGTGCTGCCCGGCGTACTGGTGCTGTCCGGCCTGAGCGTGCTGTATGCCTTCGTAGGTCAGGTGGCGATGGTGGTGGCTGTCTTCTTCGGGTTGAAGGCCGCGGTGTTGGCGGTAGTCGTTGAAGCGGTGCTCCGCATCGCGCGGCGTGCCTTGAAAGGCCACTTCTTCGTCGGCGTAGCCTTCGCGGCCTTCCTGGCCATTCACGTGCTCCGGCTGCCGTTCCCGTTGATCATCGCGGGGGCTGCCGTGCTGGGCATCGTGGCGCGACGGTGGCGCCCGCGATGGTTCCCGGTCGAAGCCACTGCCGCAGAACTGGCCGGTGACGGTTACCTGGTCGACCAGCTGATGCTGCGCGGCGAATTGGCCCACACCAAGCCATCACGAACACGAGCATTACGTGCTGTCGGGATCGGCCTGGCATTGTGGGCTGCGCCGGTGCTGGCAGTCGTGATCCTGTTTGGGCACACCAGCGTGCTCGCCCGCGAGGGCCTGCTCTTCAGCGAAACCGCCGTGGTGACTTTCGGCGGAGCCTACGCGGTGCTGGCCTACGTCGCCCAGCGTGTGGTGACCGACTACGGTTGGCTGTCGCCGGCGCAAATGCTCGACGGGCTGGCGCTGGCGGAAACCACGCCGGGGCCACTGATCATGGTGGTGCAATTCGTGGCCTTCATGGCGGCGTTCCAGCACCAGCCCGGCATGTCGCCCTGGCTTGCCGGCATGCTCGGCTCGCTACTGACCGTCTGGGTGATCTTCGTGCCGTGCTTTCTGTTTATCTTCCTCGGAGGCCCCTACATCGAGACGCTGCGCGGGAACCGGGTACTGAATTCCGCGCTGAGTGCCGTGACGGCCGCCGTGGTGGGCGTGGTGCTGAACCTGTCGGTGTGGTTTGCGGAGCACACCATCTTTGGCGTCGTGCGAACGTTGAATGCCGGGCCGGTGCACCTCGATTTACCTCAGTTGTCCACACTCAACCCTGCGGCCTTGGTGCTTGCCGCCGGAGCCATGGTCGCCATGCTTCGCTACCGCGCCGGCATGGCATGGACGCTCGGTGTTTGCGGCTGCCTTGGTGCGGCACTCCGATTGATTCAAGGTTGATGGGAGTATGCGAAGGCGGGCGCGCGATCCGTGCCTTCGCAGCATCCGTCGCAATTTGCCGTCAGCGCATGTCTCCCACGGTGCCGGCTGACGTCCGCCGGAACAGGGCGTAGAGAAATGGCTGGGTGGTGCCGAACGGTGTCGCGTGGAACTCCAGCGCGCTGTCGATCAGCGCGAAGCCGTCGCCGAGCGCGCGGGCAAGTCCCTCGGCGTCGTAGCGAACGGTATCCAGCCCGCTGCATCTCAGCGGCCCTTGCGGACCGAATGTGGCCAGTACCGCGTGGCCGCCCGGCTTCAAGGCGCGGGTCAGCTGCTGCACGTAGCGCGCGCGCTGTTCCGCCTGAGTCAGGAAGTGGAACACGGCGCGGTCGTGCCACAGGTCGTAGCGGGCTTCCTGCAGCGGTGCGTCGAGCAGGTCGGCGACAAGCCAGGTCACCGCGTCCGCCGACTTGCCCAGGCGTTCGCGGGCGACATTCAGGGCCTCGGCGGAAATGTCGAGCACGTTGAGGTCGCGGTAGCCGCGCGCAAGCAGGTCGTCGACCAGGGTCGATGCGCCGCCGCCCACGTCGAGCACGGCGGCGCCGCGGTCGGGCGCGGCGCGCTCGATCAGCGCCAGCGAGGTATCCAGATGCGGGCGGTACCAGCTGACCGCCTCCGGTGCCTTGGTCCGGTACACCGTTTCCCAGTGCTGTTGCTTGTCGGTCATGGGCTGCTCCTCGGGAATGCCGCTGACGATGGATCAGTCGACCATGCCGTGGCTTTCGGCGGTGCCGAGCAGTTCGGGCTGCGTGGTGGCGCGTGCCCGCCGGTTCAGCAGCGGGTGCATGAACACCGCGGCCAGGATCACCGCCACGCCGGCGTAGAACCAGCCGTCCAGTTCATGCTGCTCGCCCAGCAGCACGATCGCCAGCATGATCGCGTAGACCGGCTCCAGGTTGGTCACCATCTGCGTGCCGAACGCGCTCATGTGGCGCAGCGCCACCAGCGCCAGCGTGAACGGCAACAGGGTGCAGCCGAACGACAGCGCCAGCAGCAACAGCGCATCGTGCGTGTCCGGCAGCATGAAGGCGGGGCCGGCATGCGGAATGAATGGCGCGAGCAGGGTGAGGAAGACGGTGCCGGTGCCCAGCTCGATGAAGGTCACCGTGAGCGGGTCGCCGTGCTCGACCAGCCGCTTGTTGAGCGAGCCGAAGAACGCCACGAACAGCGCCGACAGCACGCCCACCGCGATCCCCGCGCGCATGTCGTGCGGCACGCCGCCCACCACCATCATCACGCCCGGCACCACCGCCGCGCCGATCAGCAGCTCGCGCGGGTCGAACCTGCGCTTGGCGATCCACGGTTCGATGAAAGCCAGGAACACCGGCCCCAGCGCGATGCAGGTGGCGCCGACCGAGGCGTTCGACAGCTTGATCGCCGCGTAGAAAGTCAGCCAGTGCAGCGACACCAGCACGCCGATGCCGGCATACGCCCAGATCAGCCGCGCCGGCATCGCGCGCAAGCCGCGCCAGACCCGCGGCATCAGCAGCAGCGCCGCCACCACCAGCAGCATGCGCCACCACACCAGCGGCAACGCGGGCAGCGTGATCAACTTGCCGAGGATCGCGGTGAAGCCCCACAGCAACACGCAGAAATGAATCTGCAGACGGGCCTGGTTGACGGGTTGCATGGGGGTCGCACGAGGAGGAGTGCCGTCATTCTAGCGCCGGTCATCGTTGGCGACGTGCCTGATGCTTACTTCTTCGCCGCCGGTTTGCTCGCCGGTATCACCTTGCCGGAGCTGCGCAACTGCTGCAGCACGGCACGACAGGTGTTGTCGCCGTCGTCGCCGTGGCTGGGTGCGACCAGGGCGAGCAGGGCGGCCGGCGCGGCGACCGTACCGAGAGCGACGGCGCCGGCGCCGCGCGCCAGCAGCGGGCCGGCGTGCACGCCGACGTCCGGGTTCTTCAGCGTGCCACGCACGTACAGCGGCGAGCGCAGCGAGAACACACGGAAGCCTTTGGTGTGCGGTTTCACGTCCAGGTCGAGTTTTTCGTTGGCGAAGTTCACCGTGCCGGTGACGTTGATCAGCGCATCGTCGGTGTCGAACACGAACAGGCGCATGTCGAACAGGCCGTTGCTGGCGGCCATGTCGGCGGCCGCGCAGTTGATCTGCACGGTCTTGTCACCGAACAGCTTGCCGATGACGATGTTGCCGACGTTGAGGCCGGCGGTTTCCAGCAGGGTCTTGCTGATCGCACCGTCGTTCATCAGCAGCTTCAGCTCGCCGTTCGCGCTGCCGAGCAGGGCGGCGATGGAATTGCCCTGCGCATCGAGCGCGGCGTCGCCGTTGATCTCGCCGAAGCTGGTGCGCATCGGTTCGAAGGTCGGGAACAGCTGCTTGAGCCTGAGATGGCGCGCATCGAGCTTGAGCAGGCCGCGCATCGGTGTGCGGCTGCCGTCGAGGGTGATGTTGCTGCGCACGGTGCCGCCGGCCAGCCCGAAGCTCAGCGGGTCCAGGTACAGGGCGCCGTTGTTCATGACCAGATGGGTGGCGAGCGAGTCGATCGGCAGCGCCGCGCCGCGCACGATGCGCGCGCCGCTGAAGCTCACATCCGCATCCATCGCCTGCCAGCGCTCGGTGCGGAACGGTTCGACCGGCAGCAGCTTGTCGGCTGGCTGCGGCGTGGCGTCGCCGCGCTGCATTTTTCCGGCGTTGGCATCGGCGCCGATCAGCGGTGCCAGGTCGGCGAATTGCAGCAGCTTCGAGTGTACGTCGCCGCTCAACTTGGGGTGCTTGCCGCCGGTGACGAAGACCAGGTTGCCGGCCAGGTCGCTGCCGCCGACGCGGCCGCGGAAGTCCTGGTAGCTGTAACGGCTGCCGCCGCGATGCAGTGCGGCCTTCAGATGGCCTTCGGTGGCGTAGGGTGGCGTGTCGGGCAGGGTGAGGCCGGTGAGCGGATACAGCTTGGCCATGCTGGAGCCGGAGAACCACAGGCGCACGTCCAGCGCGCCCAGGTGCAGCGGATCGGTCAGCGTGCCCACGAGGGCGATGCGGCTGTCGCCGATACGCAGGTCGGCCTGCAGCGGGAACGGCCTGGTCGTATCCTGCAGCGCCAGCACGGCGCCGGTGCGGCCCTTGCCGGTAAGCGGACTGCCCTGGTAGCTGCCTTCGGCGGTCCAGCTGAACTGGTAGGTCGTCGATGCCGTAACCTGGCCGACCCGTTCCGGCGTGGCGTTGCCGCCGGCCATGGCCTTCTTCGCCGCGGCACCGACCGTCTTGCCGGCCTGCTCGCGCGCATCGCTGGATTGCTGCGCCACGATCTGCTCATAGGGGATGGCTTCCTGCAGCGGCTCCACCACCAGCTTCAGCTTCACCCGGTTGGCGGCATCGTCGAGAGTGATCAGGCCCTGGTCGAAACCGATCGTGCCCAGCTGCAGCTTCCAGGCGGAGGGTGCGGTGTTTTCCGGCGGCGCGAAATCCCAGCTGGCGCGCCCCGACTTGTCGCGCTCCAGGTCGGCGGTGGGGCGCACCAGCTGCAACGTGGGCACGTCGATGCGGTGCGTCAGCAGCGCCGGCAGCGACAGCCGGAAGCGCAGCGCGTCGAGGTGGGCGAACTGCGGCCGCGCGGCCCAGCCCGGGTTGGCGATGCGGATGTCGCGCGCGGTGAACTCGGGCCGCGGCAGCAGCGAGGCGAACCAGCTGCCGTGGCGATCGCGCTGCCAGTCCACGGTGAGCTCGCCATCGATCGCGAACGGGCGCCCGATCGCCTGGCTGACCTTGTCGGCGATGAACGGCTTCATGCGGTTCCAGTCGAACGTGGCGACGGCGACCAGCAGCAGCGCAAGCAGCACCAGCAGCGTGCCCGCGATCGAGCTGAGTACTTTCCGGCGGCGTTGCATCCCTCACTCCCGCGGCGGTGGGCCCGCGCGTCGCCTGGACGCGTCGAAGCATCGCCGCCAGTGATAGCCGCAGCGATGCATAGGCAGTGTCGTGATGGTCGACGGCTTTCAGACCCCGTTCACGCGCACTGGCCGGGCAGTTCCCGCGGCGGCTCAGGCGGCGACCTGGCTCTCCGCCCGCCGGCTGATGCAGTACACCGCCGCCGGCGGCAGGTTGAGCAGCGCGCTGCCGACCCGGTGGGCCTGCAGTTCCAGTCGCGCGAGCAGGGCCGACGGCAGCGGGCAGCGCGGGCCGTAGGTGAACTGGTAGAACATGCCGCCGCTGCGCAGCTGGCGCTCGAACACGCCCTGCACGATCGCTGCGACCTGGGCCGGCGGCATCGACAGCAGCGGCAGGCCGCTGACCACGGCACAGGCGCGCTCGTCGCCGAACAGCGGTGCGGTATCGCCGAGCCGGGCCGCGTCCATGCGCAGGATGGTCGCCTGCGGATAGCGCCGGCTCAGTGCATCGGCGAAATGCGGGTCGGCCTCAATCAAGGCCAGCCGGTGCAGCGGCACGCCGCGCGCCAGCAGGGCACGGGTCAGCGCGCCGGTGCCGGGGCCCAGTTCGATCACCGGGCCGTCCAGCGCACCGACCCGGCTGGTCATCAGCCGCGCCAGCGCGGCGCCGGACGGCGTTACCGCGCCGATCCCGCGCGGGTCGCGCAGCCAGGCACGCAGGAAGGCCAGGGTATCGTTCAATGGCATGCAGTGGTTTCCGCGCTCGGCTGGAGATGCAAGGTAACCGACGCGGGTGAACAAAATGTTTGCGGCGACGCGGCGGCCTCAATGCGCCGGTTTCGCCTCGCGCACCGGCACGTCGATGCTGCACAGGTCGACCTTGCCGGCCGGCCGGGCATAGAACGCGTTGTGGCCGTTGCGTTTCGCCTCGACCAGTGCGGCAAAGCTGGCGCTGTCGGTGCGCAGCACCTCGATCGCCGGGCGATCCTTCGCCGGGAGGTCGGCGGCCAGGCGTACCGATTCGATGGTGATGCGTTGCGCCGGCTTCGCGTAGAAGCCCATCGGTTCCGGCCCGCGCGGCAGGCCGGACAAGAGCGGCATGCCTTCCAGCACCCGGCCGGCCACGGCGAGGTTGCGATCCAGCCGGCGCGGCGCCTGGCCGATCACCGCGTACAGCGAACTGCCGCTGCCGGTTTCCGGCGCCACGTCGCGCGCCACGCCGACCATGCCGTAGCAGTGCGCCAGCCACTGCTGCCCGGCGGCGGGGTCGCGCGCCACCGGGAAGCCCTCGCTGAAGCCGACCTCGGGCGCGTACACGTCGCCGTCCGGCAGCGGCGTCCACGCCAGCTTCGGGTCGATCGCACGGGTGAATTCCGGCAGCAGCGTCTTGCTGGCCTTGCCCAGCGAACGGAGCTTGCTCTTGTCGCCGTTGTCGTCGTCGTTCGGGTCGCCCCATTGGGTGACGAAATTGTCCTGCACGCGGATGATCGCCAGCCCGTCGAAATAATGCCCACGCACCAGGGTGCGGATGTTCGCCGCGTGCAGCGGGGTGAAGTCCGGCGCCAGCTCGATCACCACGCCTCCGGTCGGCAGTTGCATGATTATCAGGTTCTGCGGGTCCGGCGTGCGCCACTCGACTGGCGTCGACTTGGCCAGGATCTCTTTCGTGGTCGGCGTGGGCTTGGCCTGCCCATCGGCGAGGGCAGGCAGTGCCAGCAGGCTGCTGGTCAGCGCGAGTGCGGCGATGAGGTGGCGGCTAAGCATGGCATTCCCCTGGTCAACGAATGGACAAGGGCTGCAACTTAGCAGAGTGCGGCTGGGGCATGACGCCAAAGTGCATGCCGGCGCGAAGACCGAGGCCCGTGCGACGGGGAAATGCCCTGTGCCCACTTCGCCAGACCACGGACAGCAAAGCATTGTGTGTCGTGGCCGGATCAAATACTCGCCAACGCACAGCAAGTGCGGACCGTGGGGTGTTGGCGAGCGGTTTGGCGATCTGCGGCAACGCCGCAGATCGCATCGGGAACACCCGGTTACCTGGTGATGATCACGTGGTGCATCGGCGCCAGTTTTGCCAGCAGCTTGTTCTGCGCACGGAACGGGACCCCGTGCTTGTTCATCGCCGTCTGCAGGTCTTCTACCAGCGCGTTGAAATTCGTGCGGTTCACGCCCATGCCCTTGTGTACCGAGGCCATGTCGCGCCCGGTATAGGTGCATGGTCCGTCGAGGATCACGCAGAACTGGTCGACGAGCTCTTTCTTGATGTGCTCGCGGTCGGCGTTGGCGAAGAATGGTCGGGTGACCGGGTCGGCCATCAGGTTGTCCATGAAATCGTTCACCAGCGTGACGAGCCCGGGTTTGCCGCCGAACTCGTCGAAGACCGGTTTGAGCGCCGGGTCGCGTGGAGCCGAGGCGGCCTCCGTGGTGGACTGGTCCGACTTGGCGGGCGCATCCTGCGCGAGGGCGTGATGGCTGATCAGCAGGCCGGCGGTTAGCGCGGCGGCGGCAAGGGAATGCTTGAGCATGGGCTTGATCCTCGTATCGGATGATGGGGTCGTCAGAAGCCGACCTGCACGGACGCGTACAGGCCGCGCTGGTTGTCCTTGATCACGATGTTGCCGAGGTTGGCGTAGGCCAGCGTCAGCGAGACGTGCTTGGTCGGCGCCCACGCGACGAAGGCGTCGTACCAGTCGTTTTCCTTGGCGATGCCGAGGTTGTTCGGCTTCTGGCGGTATTCCGCGCCGATGGCCCAGTTGCGGCTGAGCAGGTAGGCGACCGAACCTTCGAATTCGGCCTGGTAGCTGTCGTGCTTGTCGCCTCCGAAGCCGAGGATGCCGATCTGGTTCGCCTTGGTGAAGCGCAGCGTGGCGTTCAGCAGCAGGCTCTGCGACAGGAACAGCTTGGTCGCGCTGACGTAGTAATCGGTGCCTTGCGAACGCTTGGCGCCGACGAACTTCACCACGGCGTCCTGGTTGTTCTTCTTGTACTGCATGCCGACGGACACCTGCGGCACCCAGCTGTCCTGGTCGAGCACGGCGTCGCCGAACAGCCGCACCTTTGCGCCGAGCACGTTCTGCCTGAAGGTGAAGCCGTTGCCAAGCCCCAGCAGGCCGCCCACCTTCTCGGTGTCGAAGCGTTGCTGCGCGAACGAAATTTCCACCCGGTCATACAGCCCGACCATCACGCCGGCGTCGTCGAGGTGGTAGTCCTGCGCGTTCACGCGGGTGTAGAACGCGTTGGCGCCGATCTGGTCATTGGTGCCGTAGCCGCCGATCAGCGCCCATGGCGTGAGGCCGCCGCCTGCGGCGCCGCCGATTTCCGAGACGCCGCCGGTGAGCAGCAGCTTGCCGCTGACACCGGCCGGCGTGCTCGAGCCGCCGTCGTCCGCGGCGGCCGTCAGCGAAACCAGTGCGCCGGCCAGCACGAGCCCACCGAGCGCGATTGCCCGGTTCATACGATGCTTGTACATGAATTTCTCCTCCCGTGTCGGCGCGACACTGCGCCGCACATGCAGGTACGGGGCATCGGGGCGGGCGGATGCAGCGCGACGATCATCAATGCATCAGGGCGATGTGCCAGGTGCCGTTGATGCCATCCCCGCGTTGGTCGCCAGGCTTCGCGTCACCCGCATAGCGGTACAGCGGATGGCCTTTGAACGCCCACTGCAGGCTGTGGTCGGGGCGTGCGGTCACGCTGAAGCCTTCGCTCGCCGTCACGTTGGCGTCGGCCGCATAGGGCGGCCACAGGCTGGCGCATGGACCGCTGCATTCGCTGCGCCCGCTGTCGCCGTCGGCATCGAAGACATACAGCGTCATGCCACGGGCGCCGACAAGCTGGTGCTGCGCATTGGCGGTCGGCGGCGGCTGGGCGGCCATTGCGAGCGCCATCATCATGGCGCCGACGACCAGCCAACCTGAGAGGAACAATGAACGTTTCATGGCGATACTCCGCGAGTGGATGGAAATGCCGGCTTCAGCGCAGATACGCAGCCCGTGTCTCCGCGGATGCGGCATCCGTGGCGTTTTTCATGGACTCGACCCGGCCGCTTGCCACTGTTGCGGCAGCTTGCGCAGCTTCGACACGTCGCAGTCGAGCGGCTCGACGCGCGCGACCATTGGGAAGGACGCCAAAGCTGGTGCGAGTCCGGGAAATCAGAGGGGCGTACGGAGTTCTGATGCGCGGGGTGTCGTGCCAAGTGGCCGGTTGGCCAAGGCATGACTTAAGGCCCATGCACTAGTGTCAAGTTCGTACTACAGTTCACTCAACGCCATGCGGCAGTACGGGTGAGCGACGTGGATGACAGCGCCAGCCAGTTGAAGAAGTTCCAGAAGGAGCTTTCCAGCGGCACCGTGTCGCTGGTGCTGCTGGCAGTGCTGGGGCAGTCGCGCCAGCCGATGTACGGCTACCAGATCGCCAAGCGGCTGGAAGAGGTGGGCGAAGGCGTGCTGGCCGGCAAGCAGAGCGCGCTGTATCCGGTGCTGCGCAACCTGGAGGCGGCCGGCCTGCTGGCCAGCGAGGTCGAGCCCTCCGTCAGCGGGCCGCCGCGCCGCTATTACCGCATCACCAAACCGGGGCGCGAGGTATTGCGCGAATGGGTCGCCGCGTGGAACGCCACCCGCGATTCCGTCGATAACGTCTTGCAAGGAGGGGTGTCATGAACGCGCCACGCACGATCGCCGAATACCTTGAACAACTGCGTGCCGCGCTGCGCGGCGCCGATCCGGCGCTGATCCAGGACGCGCTGTACGACGCCGAGGAACACCTGCGCGCCGAGCTGGCCGAGCAGCCCGGCCGCAGCGAAGCGGCGATGCTGGAACACGTCGTCGGCAGCTACGGCGCGCCGGACGAGGTGGCCGAGATCTACCGCGACCAGGAGATCAGGATCCAGCGCGCGCTGCGTCCGCCGCCGCCGCCGAAGCGGCGTTCGCTGGCCGGGCGCTTCTTCGGCGTGGCCGCCGATCCGCGCACCTACGGCGCGCTGTTCTACATGCTGCTGTCGCTGGCCACCGGCATCTTCTACTTCACCTGGGCGGTGACCGGCTTGTCGCTGTCGGTGGGCTTGTCGGTGCTGATCATCGGCCTGCCGTTCATCGTGCTGTTCTTCGGCAGCGTGCGCGTGCTGTCGCTGGTGGAGGGGCGCATCGTGGAGGCGATGCTTGGCATGCGCATGCCGCGCCGGCCGGTGTACCCGACCACCGGCATGACCCTGCTGCAGCGCATCGGCAGCATGTTCACCGACGTGCACACCTGGACCACGCTTTGCTACATGTGGCTGATGCTGCCGCTGGGCATCGTGTACTTCACGCTGGCCGTGACTTTGCTCAGCGTGTCGGTGGCCTTCATCGGCGCGCCGCTGGCGATGTTGTTCCGCGACGACAGCTGGGTGTCCTGGCCGCGCCAGGTCACCGTGGACTGGGGTTTCGGCGCACATGTGCCGGGCTGGGGCGATGCGATCGCGATGTGCGTGATCGGCATCGTGCTGCTGTTCGCCACCCTGCACCTGGCGCGCGGCCTCGGTCGGCTGCACGGGCATGTCGCCAAGCACATGCTGGTACCGCGCGCGGCGGATTGAGCGTCGCCCAGTTACCATGCGGGCTTTGCCGGACCGACCGCCGATGCCCAAGACCTACGACCGCGCCTATTTCGACAAGTGGTATCGCGACCCGCGGCACGCCGTCGCCTCGCCGGCGGAGCTGAAGCGCAAGGTGGCGATGGTGGTGGCGCAGGCGGAGTACTACCTCGGCCGGCCGATCCGCAACGTGCTCGACGTGGGTTGCGGCGAGGCGACCTGGCGCGCGCCGCTGCGTGCATTGCGCCCGGACATCGCGTATCGCGGGCTGGATGCCAGCGAATACGTGGTGGCACGTTACGGGCGTAGCCGCCACATCGGCCTGGCGCGCTTCGGCCAGCTGGAACAGCTGCGCTTCGACATCCGCTTCGACCTGATCGTGTGCACCGACGTACTGCATTACCTGAGGCCGGCCGAGATCCGCGCCGGGCTGCAGGGCATCGGCGAGATGCTGGAGGGCGTGGCGTTCCTGGAAGTGTTCACCAGCCGCGACGACGTGGCCGGTGACCACCACGGTTTCGTGGCGCGCGCGCCGGCCTGGTACCTGCGCGAGTTCGGCAAGGTGGGCTTGCTGCCGTGCGGCTCGCATTGTTATCTCGGGCCGCGGCTGGAGCGCCACGTCGCGGCGCTGGAACGGGCGCAACTGCCGGCCTGACGCCCGGATTGCGCTCCCGCCAGGGAATCCGGCCGCGGGGCGTTTTCGTCCGCTATTCCACCGTCTTGTGCTTGTAGCGGCACAGGTCGCGGATCGGGCAGTGCGGACAATCCGGCTTGCGCGCCTTGCACACGTAGCGGCCGTGCAGGATCAGCCAGTGATGGGCGTCGCGCTTGAACTCGGCCGGCACCACTTTTTCCAGCTTGTCCTCCACCGCGCGCACGTCCTTACCCGGCGCCAGGCCGGTGCGGTTGGCGACGCGGAAGATGTGCGTGTCCACCGCGATGGTCGGCTCGCCGAAGGCGGTGTTGAGCATCACGTTGGCGGTCTTGCGGCCCACGCCGGGCAGCGCCTCCAGCGCCTCGCGCGTGCGCGGCACTTCGCCGTGGTGCTGTTCGACGAGGAGGCGGCACAACGCGATCACGTTTTTCGCCTTGGCGTTGAACAGGCCGATCGTGTTGATGTATTTCTTCAGTCCTTCCTCGCCCAGTTCGAGGATCGCCTGCGGCGTGTTCGCCACCGGATAGAGTTTCTTGGTGGCCTTGTTGACGCCCACGTCGGTGGCCTGCGCCGACAGCACCACGGCCACCAGCAGCTCGAACGGCGTGGTGTAGGCGAGTTCGGTGGTGGGGTGCGGGTTCAGCTCGCGCAGGCGGGTGAACAGTTCGACCACGTCGGCGCGCTTCACGGATTCGGCTCCTGTCGTTTTGCCTTGGCGCGCGCCAGCGCGGCCAGCACCGGGTTGGCCGTGGCGAGAGTGTCCACCGCCGCCTTGCGCGCGGCCAGCTCGGCCTCGCGCTCGGCGGCTTCGCGCGCCAGCCGTGCCTCGCGGCGCCGGAAATGTTCGCGCGCCGCGTCGGCATGCGCCTGGTCAATTTGCGCGGGCGGCATCGGTTCCAGCACGATGCAGTCGACCGGGCAGGCCGGCACGCACAGTTCGCAGCCGGTGCAGTCGTCGGCGAGCACCGTGTGCATGAGTTTCGACGCGCCCACGATCGCGTCGACCGGGCAGGCCTGGATGCACTTGGTGCAGCCGATGCAGTCGGCCTCGACGATGCGCGCCAGCATGCGCGGTTTTTCCGTGCCGCATGCGGGGTCCAGCGGCAACACGGGGCGCTGCAGCAGCGCGGCGAGTTTCGCGATGCCGGCGTCGCCTCCGGGAGGGCAGCGGTTGATGTCCGCCTCGCCGCGCGCGATCGCTTCCGCATACGGCCGGCAGCCGTGGTAGCCGCATTGCTCGCACTGCGTCTGCGGCAGCACGGCGTCGATGCGGTCGGCGAGGGTCACGAGCTCAGTCATCGTGTGCAGGTGCTTCGGTTTTGGCCCCCAGCTTGCCCCATTCCGCATAGGTGTCCGGCGGAGTCGCTTTCCAGTGGTGACCGCACGACTTGCAGCGTTCTCTCCACTTGAGAGCGGGCCATATCGGCAAACCCAGGAAGCATCCGAAGAAAAAGGCCCAGCCGCGATAGTTGGGGTTCTCTTCGATATCGCTGCTGTGACAACGTGGGCATTGATCGTCGTCTTCGACGCGATAGTCGCCGCGCCTCCAGTGATCGAGCACGTCACTGGCCTGTTCGAGGCATGCATCGGGCACCATGACGACCGAGCCACCGAACGCGATGACCTGGTACCACTTGAGACGCGACAGACCGTTTTCAAACACGAAGGCGGTACAACCTTCCTCACGCAACAAACCGGCGACGATTTCTGCCTCGGTGTGGTCGAAGGATTGGTGGACGCATCGCATGTGCGATCTCTCAATCAGCGCACGGTGGCGCCTGGCTTGGCGCCCGGGTCGGCGTCGAGCAGGAACAGGTCGCTGCCGCCGTCGCCGGCCGAGAGGATCATGCCCTCGGACAGGCCGAAGCGCATCTTGCGCGGGGCCAGGTTGGCGATGAATACCACGTTGCGGCCCACCAGTTTCTCCGGCTCGGCGTAGGCGGCGCGGATGCCGGAGAAGATCTGCCGCGTGCCCAGCGCGCCGGCGTCCAGTTCGAAGCGCAGCAGCTTGTCGGAACCGTCCACGAACTCGCAGGCGGTGACCTTGCCGATGCGCAGGTCGAGCCGGGCGAAATCGTCGATGCCGATGGTGGCGGGCGTGGCCGGGGCCGGCTCGGCGATCGCGGCGGCGGGTTTGGCGCTGTCGTTCATGGCTTTCTTCTTTTTCGGGACGGCGGGGGCTTCGGTGGGGCCGCCGAGCGAATCCTTCGAGGCCTCGACCATGGCCTCGATGCGCTTGGGATCGATGCGGCCGAGCAACGGCTCGAAGGCTTGGATGGCGTGATTGCGCAGCGCGGCGCGGGCGTCGTCGAAGTCGGTGATCGGCGCGGCCAGGAACTGCTCGGCGGCAGCCACGGTGATCGGCAGGATCGGCTTGAGCATGCCGGCCAGCAGGCGGAACGCGGTCAGCGCAAACGAGCACACCTGGTGCAGCTCGTCGCGGCGGCTTTCGTCCTTGGCCATCGCCCACGGCGCCTTGGCGGCGATGTGGCCGTTGACCAGGTCGGCCATCAGCACGAAGCGGCGGGTAACCTCGGCGAAGTCGCCGCTGTCGTACAGCGCGGCGATGCCGTCGTAGTGTTCCAGCAGGGTGTTCCACAGCGCGGTTTCCTCCGCGCTGAACTGCGGCGCCAGGCGGCCGCCGAAATGCTTGTGCACGAAGCCGGCGGTGCGGCTGGCGATGTTCACCCACTTGCCGACCAGGTGCGAGTTGACGCGTTCCTCGAACGCCTTCAGGTCCAGATCCACATCGACCGGCGCGTCGCTGAGCATGCTGGCGAAGTAATAGCGCAGGAATCCCGGATGCAGGCCGGCGTCCAGGTAGGTGCGCGCCTGGATGAAGGTGCCGCGCGACTTGGACATCTTCGCGCCGTTCACCGTGAGATAGCCGTTGACGTGCAGCGCGGTCGGCGTGCGGAAGCCGGCGCCGTGCAGCATCGCCGGCCAGAACAGGCCGTGGAAGTTGATGATGTCCTTGCCGATGAAGTGATGCAGCTCGGCGCTGCTGTCGGCAGCGAGGAACTCGTCGAACTTCAGTCGCGTGCGGTCGCACAGTGCCTTGAAGCTGGCCAGGTAGCCGACCGGCGCGTCCAGCCACACGTAGAAGAACTTGCCCGGCGCGTCGGGGATCGGGAAGCCGAAGTAGGGTGCGTCGCGCGAGATGTCCCAGTCCTTCAGGCCGCCGTCCAGCCATTCGCGCAGCTTCGCCGCCACGCCGCTGTTCGCCACCGGCTTGCCGTGGGTGAATTTGCCGGCGAACCAGTCGCGCAACAGGCCCTCGAACTTGCCCAGTTCGAAGAAGTAGTGCTCCGAGTCGCGCAGCACCGGCGTGGCGCCGGACATCACCGAGGTCGGGTTGATCAGGTCGGTCGGCGCGTAGGTGGCGCCGCAGTGCTCGCAGTTGTCGCCGTACTGGTCCGGCGTGCCGCAGTTCGGGCAGGTGCCCTTGATGTAGCGGTCCGGCAGGAACATCTGCTTTTCCGGGTCGAACAACTGCTGGATCTCGCGCCTGGCGATGTAGCCGGCGTCGCGCAGGCGCGTGTAGATCAGCGTCGACAGCTCGCGGTTCTCTTCCGAATGGGTGGTGTGGTACTGGTCGAACGCCACGCCGAACGCGGCGAAATCCGCTTCGTGGCCCTCGCGGATGCCGGCGATGAACGCCTCCGGCGTCATGCCGGCCTTTTTCGCAGCCAGCATGATCGGCGTGCCGTGCGCGTCGTCGGCGCAGACGTAGGCCACCTTGTGGCCGCTCATCCGTTGTGCGCGCACCCAAATGTCGGCCTGGATGTAGCCCAGCAGATGGCCCATGTGCAGCGGGCCGTTGGCGTAGGGCAGGGCGTTGGTGACGAGCAGGCGGCGACTCATGGGGCGTATTCCGGTGATGACTGCGCATTATGCCATGGCCGCCCGGCCGCACCGGCCGTGGGCGGGGCTTCCGGCGCGATCCGGGCTTGTTTGGCGGTGCGCTGCGACGATCCGTTCGATTACGTGTTTATACGCATTTGTGTACATTTATGCGTGTTTGTGGAAGTGGAGTAAGCGTGCAGACAAGCAGCATTCCCCTGACGGCAGACGTGCGGAACGGGCTGGCATCGGCCATCCGCGCCACCCGCCTGGTCTTCCTGGTCTCCGGCATCGGCATGGCCGCGTGGGCGCCGATGGTGCCGTACGCGAAGGCGCGGCTCGGCCTCGACGAGGCCGGTCTCGGCATGCTGCTTCTGGCTTTCGGCGGCGGCTCGATGCTGTCGATGCCGCTGGTCGGCTGGCTCACCCATCGCTTCGGCAGTCGCCGAGTGATCGGCGTCGGCGGCTTGCTGCTATGCCTGGCGCTACCGCTGCTGGCGCTCGCGCCGGGCGTGGCCACGCTGGCGCTCGCCCTGTTGTATTTCGGCGCGGCGCTGGGTGCGGTGGACGTGGCGATGAACGCGCATGCGGTGGAGGTGGAGCGGCGCGATGGCCGTCCGCTGATGTCGGGCTTCCACGGGCTGTTCAGCATCGGCGGCTTGAGCGGAGCGGCGGGCATGAGCCTGCTGCTGGCGCTGGGCATGCCGTTGACCGCCGCCGCCGTGGCGATGGCCGCGCTGCTGGCGGTCGTGCTGGTGACGCAGTGGCCGCGCCTGATCGAGCACGTCGACGCTGCCGGTGAACGCGCGGCGTTCGGCATGCCGCGCGGCATCGTGCTGGCGCTGGGCTTGCTGTGTTTCATCAGTTTCCTGGCCGAGGGTTCGATGCTGGACTGGAGCGCGGTGTTCCTGCGCGACTTCCGCGGCTTCTCGGTGGCTTCCGCCGGCATCGGTTATGCCGCCTTTTCGGTGGCGATGGCCATCGGGCGGCTTGGCGGCGACCGGATCGTGGCGCGCTTCGGCCCGGTGCTGACCGTGCGCCTGGGTGCTTGCACCGCGGCGGCAGGCTTCCTGCTGGCGTCGATGCTGGCGTGGCCGCCGGCGGCGCCGATCGGCTTCGTGCTGGTCGGGCTGGGCGCGGCCAATATCGTGCCGGTGATGTTCGGCGCGGCCGGTCGGCTGCCGGGCACCTCGCCCGGCATCGCCATCGCCACGGTGACCGCGCTGGGTTACGCCGGCCTGCTCAGCGGCCCGGCGCTGATCGGTTTCCTGGCCCAGGCCAGCAGCCTGCCGGTGGCGCTGGCGGCGGTGGCCGGGTTGCTGTTGCTGACCGCCGCCTCGGCAAGGCTGGTGCGGTCGTGAGTGCGCCGCGCTTCGACACCGTGGTGTTCGACCTCGGCGGCGTGCTGCTGGACTGGAACCCGCGTCATCTGTATCGCCGGCTGTTCGACGACGAGGCGGCGATGGAGCGTTTTCTGGCCGAGGTCTGCACCGCGCACTGGAACGAGCGGCAGGATGCGGGGCGACCCTGGCGCGAGGCCATTGCCGGGCTCAGCGCGCAGCACCCGCAGCATGCCGGGCTGATCGCCGCCTACCGCGAACGCTGGGACGAGATGCTGCGCGGGCCGATCGAGGGCAGCGTGGCCATCCTCGACGAACTGCGCGCACGCGGCGTGCCGCTGTACGCGCTGACCAACTGGTCGCAGGAAACTTTTCCGCTGGCGCGGCAACGCTACGGATTCATGGCGGCCTTTCGCGGCATCATGGTGTCGGGCGAGGAGCGGCTGATCAAGCCCGATCCGGCGATCTTCCGCCTGTTGCTGTCGCGCCATGGCCTGGAGGCCGCGCGCACGGTGTACATCGACGACGCGCCGCGCAACGTCGAAGCCGCGGCACGGCTGGGCTTGCATGCGCTGCACTTCCGCGATCCTGCCACCCTGCGCGCCGAGCTGTGCCGTACAGGCCTGCTGGAGGCGGCGCATGGCTAAGCCGCCCCTGCCTGGCGAGCTGCTGCCGCAGGAGCGCCAGCACGAGATCCTGCAGCGCTTGCGCAGTCGCGGGCGGGTGGTGGCGGCGGAGCTGGCGGTAGAGTTCGCGGCGTCGGAGGATTCGATCCGCCGCGACCTGCGCGAACTGGCCGCGCAGGGATTGTGCCGACGCGTCTACGGCGGCGCGCTGCCGCTGTCGGCGGCGGTCGCGCCGCTGCAGCAGCGGCGCGGCGAGCAGGTCGGCCGCAAGCTGGCGCTGGCGCGCAAGGCGGCGAGCCTGGTGCGCGAAGGGCAGGTGCTGCTGGTCGACGCCGGCTCCACCAATGCCGCGATCGCCTCGGCGTTGCCCGAACGGATGGGGCTGACCGTGGTCACCAACGCGCCGGACATCGCGCTGGTGCTGATCGAGCGCGAAGGCTTCGAGATCCTGCTGCTGGGCGGCCGCATCGACCCGCACATCGGCGGTGCGGTGGGTGCGCAGACCCTCAAGGAACTGCAGCGCGTGCGCGCCGACCTGTGTTTCCCCGGCGCCTGCGCCATCGACGCGGGCACCGGCCTGTGGGGTTTCGACAGCGAGGAGTCGCTGCTGAAACGGGCGATGGTCGAGGCCAGCGGCGAGACCGTGGTGGTCGCCACCAGCGATAAGCTCGGTACCGTGGCGACGCACCAGGTGGCGGGTATCGGCGAAGTGCAGCATCTGGTGGTCGAGCACGATGCCGGTCGTGCGCTGCGTGCAACCTTCAGTACGCATGGTCTGGCTGTGCATCGGGCCGATCCGGCAGGATGAGTCCGGCGGCCTTGCCCGCGTCCAAAAAAAAGGTTCATCGCGCCTTACCGGGAAAGGCGGCCTTGATTTTGAGGAAGAAGTAAGCGGAGTCGCGGTAGCCATAGGCCATTCGCTTGATGACCTTGATGCGATTGTTCATGCCTTCCAAGACGCTGGTGTTGAGCCGGTAAAGGGCACTGGCGACGATGCCATCGATGTACGGCGCCAAGCGTTTGGCGAAGGCGACCAGGGGTGGCAGCTGGCTATCCAGGGCAAGGCGATACCACTCGTTCCAGCGGCGATGGGCCTCGTCTTCGTCCGGCGCATACCAAAGCTCCTTGAGCTGGGCCTTGAGCACGTAGACGGTGGTCAACGGCACGTTGGCGGCCAACAGATCATCGAGTTTGACGGCCTGCTCGTCGGTGAGGTTGCCGCGGTTGCGTAGCAACAGCCAGCGGCTGCGCTTGATGACACGACGGGCGGACGGATCGGCCTTGAGCGTGTTGGCCTGATCCACGCGCACACGGTCGATGACTTCGCGTCCGAATTTGGCGATGACGTGGAACAGGTCATAGACCACCCGTATGTTCGGGCAGTGGGCTTTGGCCTCCAGGTCCATGGCCGTGTTCATGTCCATTGCGACCGCCTCGATACGCGCGCAAACGTCCGGACCGAGCATCTCGAAGAACGGCTGCACATCGTTGCGTGAACGGCCTTCGCCCACCCACAGCACCTGCTGGGTATCGGCGCAGATGGCGACCGTGGCGTAGCGATGGCCCTTGAACAGCGCAAACTCGTCCATGATGAGTCGGCGCACCCGTGACAGATCCGGCGCCGTCACGTCGCGCGCCAAGCGGCGGGCATCGATGGTGCGGATGGTGTGCCAATGCAGCCCGGTAAGTTGGCTGATATGACGAATCGGCAGCAGACGCAGCAGGGCTTCGATATGGGCGATCAAACGCCCGGTCAGGCGGCTGCGCGAAGGCAGCCAGGGCACGTGCTCGGTATTCACGCCGCAGCTCAGGCACGCCACACGGCGTAGCGGCACCTCCAGCCACACCTGCCGATCAAACAGGTTGCGCTCCCGCACCCGACGGGTACTTCGGTCGTGGATCAGCCCGCAGGGCATCTGGCAACGACCACAGCGCGGGTCCACGTGAGGGTCCGCTTCCAGCCGAAGTAGCAGGTCGGTCTCCGACGAGGATTGAGTCTCGATCAAACGAAACCCTATCCAAAATTGGGCAGCGTCAATAGCATCATGCATGAAGGCGGCGGCGGTTGAGCCGCTGTGGGTGTGAGAGCTTTCAGCTTATCCGCCATCCGCCGCCTTCACCCAACCCTTCGTCTGTCAACACGATCTTTCCCGCTTACCCGCGAAGAACCAAAAAAAACCATGCGGTGCGCCGGCATGGGGTTTGGTGTGACGCGAGGAAAGCGCTTGAAGCGGTGTTATTCCTGCCGCTCCCATACTTGGCTGCGGCCGTCCAAGATCTCGTCGCTGGTGACGGTGAAATTCTATCAATTTTGACGCAACCACATCTGGGTCCGGCCATTTAGGGAGAAGCCCGTGTAACCGTGGACCATCAGTTTGGTGCCGTCTTCGATGGTCCATAGCTTCACTTTGTAGGCTTTGCCATTGTGTGGATCGATGATGCTGCCGCCGTCCCACAGATCATGATCTTGGCGAACTCCCCACATGATTGTCATGCCTTCGACTAGCTGATTCATGCGTGGACCACTGCATTTGCTGCAAATCGGATGCGGACCGTCGTCTGACTGCAGTACCTTCAGCATTTTTGCCTGCAGTTCTCCATTGTTCTCGATGATCTGCATGATCGACACAAGCTTGCCGGTTTCATCGTCGACGGACTTCCAGGTGCCAACGGGTGAGTTGCGGTCAGCTCTTGTGCCATCGGCGGTGGATGGGGTGTTCGAGTACATGGGCTTGATTGTGAAGCTAACTTGATCTCCTTCTTTCATTGTTCGGGTGGCGCTGGTAGGGGCGAGCCAGTATCGTTTGCCTGGTTGTAGAATAACTTCGAGTGTGACATCTCCGCGAATGCGTCCTGTCTGGTCCCAATAATTGATCATTAGGACGTGCTTCCCAGGTGACAGTTTCAATACATTTTCTGGCTCAGACTGGCCGAGCTTTAAGCCAGTAGAAACCGGTGCGCCATCTACAGAGTCAATGACTGTTGATGCCAAGTACTCAATAAACGACGCTTCATTATTAGAAAGGTTTGCTGCGGTTGGAGTGACTAATTGTTTTGAGCAACTGCAAAGTAGGCAAAGGGAGAATATCAGAATAGATGCCTTCATATTATTTCCTTCGGCGACGTGAACGGATAGCGCATCAATTTTCTACCTTCGAGCAGTGCCTGACGTGTCTGAGTGCTCGTATTTTCGAGCCATCAATCTTATCCCGAAGTGCAAGATGGGGAAAGGTTTTTGACTGCCGTCGCAATGTTTTGAGTTGTACACAAAAAACGCGCGCCGGAGCGCGCTTGGAGATTATCGAAGAGTGACAGTTAGGGTTGCCGTTCCCATATTTGAGTTCTGCCGACCCAGGAGAAGCCGATATAGCCACGCACATTGAGCTTCTGCCCATCGTCCATCATCGTGAGCTTCACCTTGTAGATCTTGCCGTCCTTCGGATCGAGGATCTTGCCGCCGCTCCACTCGTCGCCGTCCTGGCTGACGCCCCACATGAAGGTCATGCCCACGATCGGCTGGTTCTTGCGTTCACCCTCGCACTGGGTACACAGCGGGTGCTCGCCGTCGCGGGCCACGTCTTCCGGCGTGCGGTTCAGCAACTCGACGATCCTGGCTCGGTACTCGCCGTTGTGTTCGGTAATTTCGACGATAGACTTCGGCTGGTGAGTCTTGTCGTCGATGGTCTTCCAGGTGCCGACTGGCGTGTTGTTGGCGGCCAGCGCCGCGCCGGCGGCCAGCAGCAGGCCGAGGGCGAAGGTGAGACGAACTGCTTGCTTCATGGGTGCTCCTCCCGTACGAAAGCGTATGGCGCGAGGCTGGCGGGCTGGCGCGAAGCCGTCAAGCTGCATTGCGCCAAGTCCGGCGCTGACCTGGATCAGCGGGGCCGCGGCGGCGCGCTGGCATAATGGCGGTTCCCGCAAACGCCCCGATACCGAACCATGACCCAGGCCAACGAAGCCCTGGTCCGCCAGATCCTTGGCGGACTCATCGACACCCATACCGGCGCACCGCTGGCCGAGGCGCTGCGCGCCGTCGGCGTGGACGGCGCGCAGGTCTCGGTGGACCTGCAACTGGGCTATCCGGCCGCCGGCGCCATCGACAGCCTCGCGGCGCGCGTGCGCCAGGCGCTGGAAGCCGATCCGGCGATCGACTCGGCCACGGTTTCGATCACCAGCCGCATCCACGTGCACAAGGTGCAGGGCACGCTGGGGCCGTTGCCGAACGTGAAGAACATCATCGTGGTGGCGTCCGGCAAGGGCGGCGTGGGCAAGTCCACGGTGTCGGCGAACCTGGCGCTGGCGTTGCAGGCCGAAGGCGCGAAGGTCGGCGTGATGGACGCGGACATCTACGGTCCGAGCCAGCCGACCATGCTCGGCGTACACGGCAAGCCGGCCTCGCCGGACGGCAAGAGCATCATCCCGATGCAGGCCCACGGCATGCCGGTGATGTCGATCGGCTTCCTGGTGGAGGAAGACACGCCGATGATCTGGCGCGGCCCGATGGTCACCCAGGCGATGATGCAGCTGCTCACCGACACACGCTGGGAACAGCTCGACTACCTGATCGTGGATCTGCCGCCGGGCACCGGCGACATCCAGCTCACGCTGTCGCAGAAGGTGCCGGTGGCCGGCGCGGTGATCGTCACCACGCCGCAGGACATCGCCCTGCTGGACGCGCGCAAGGCGCTGAAGATGTTCGAGAAGGTCGAGGTGCCGGTGCTCGGCGTGGTGGAGAACATGGCCACCCACGTGTGCTCCCACTGCGGCCACGAGGAAAACATCTTCGGCGAAGGTGGCGGCGAGCGCATGGCGACGCAATACGGCGCGGCCTATCTCGGCTCGCTGCCGCTGGACATCCGCATCCGCGAGCAGGCCGACGGCGGCAACCCCACGGTGGCGGCGATCCCCGATTCCGAGCTCGCCATGCGTTACCGCGAGATCGCCCGCAACGTGGCCGGCCGGCTGTCACGGCAGCCGCGCAACAAGTCGCTGGGCCTGGGCAAGATCGTGGTGCAGGGCGTGCCGGCCGCATGACGGCGGCGGTGCAGCGCGTGCTGTGCCTGTGCGGCAGCCTGCGCCGGGTGTCGTCGAACCGGGCGGCGCTGGAGGCCGCGCGGCAACTGGTGCCGGCAACGCTGGAGCTGGTGCTGTACGACGGGCTCGGCCGCCTGCCGCTGTTCAATCCGGACGACGAAGCCGCTGCCGTGCCCGCGCCGGTGCGGTCGCTGCGCGAAGCGGTGGGTCGCGCCGATGCCTTGTTGATCGCCTGCCCCGAATACGCCCACGGCGTGCCCGGCGCGTTCAAGAACCTGCTGGACTGGCTGGTCGGCAGCCTGGAGTTTCCGGGCAAGCCGGTGCTGCTGCTGAACACGGCTGCGCGCGGTTCGTACCGTGCGCAGCAGGCGCTGGCGGAAATCCTGCGCACCATGTCCGCCCAGTTGCTGGCGGCGCAGCCCCTGCCAGTGGCGCTGCCGGGTGCCGGCTGCAGCGCGGCGCAGGTGCTGGCCAGCGCGGAATGCTGCGCGGCATTGCGCGCGGCGCTGGACATCCTGGCCGATATCCCGCGCCCACCGTAGGAGCCCGCTCGCGGGCGATGCTCTGCTTTTGCGAATCCCGAATCCAGGCTCCAAAAGCATCGCCCGCGAGCGGGCTCCTACGGTGGCGGATCTGGTCGGCTGGCGCGGTGGCGCCCCGACCATGTATTTTTGCCGCTTTGCGCCCGGTTCGTCCGGGTTGCCTGCTACCTCCGGAGATCGCGTGAGCATCAAATCCGACAAGTGGATCCGCCGCATGGCCGAGAGCCACGGCATGATCGAGCCGTTCGAGCCGGGCCAGGTCAAGCTGCGCGACGGCAACAAGCTGATCTCCTACGGCACCTCCAGCTACGGTTACGACGTGCGCTGCGCGCGCGAGTTCAAGATCTTCACCAATATCAACTCCACCATCGTGGATCCGAAGGCGTTCGATCCGTCGAGCTTCGTCGATGTCGAGGCGGACGTGTGCATCATCCCGCCGAACTCGTTCGCGCTGGCGCGCACGGTCGAGTACTTCCGCATACCGCGCAAGGTGCTCACCGTCTGCCTCGGCAAGAGCACCTACGCGCGCTGCGGCATCATCGTCAACGTGACGCCGCTGGAGCCGGAGTGGGAGGGCCACGTGACGCTGGAGTTCTCCAACACCACCCCGCTGCCCGCCAAGATCTACGCCAACGAAGGCGTGGCGCAGATGCTGTTCCTCGAATCCGACGAGGAATGCGAGACCAGCTACAAAGATCGCGGCGGCAAGTACCAGGGCCAGCAGGGCGTGACCTTGCCGCGCACCTGATCGCCTCCCTGAACGGGCGGCGTCCGGCGCTGCCCACGATCGCGGCCGGGCGCTACACTCCGCCGATGAACCGACACGTTTTCCAGGAGACACCGATGATCCGTTTTTCGCCCCTGCTTGCCCGTGCCGCCGCGGCCGCCATGCTGGGCAGCCTGCTGGTGCTGGCCGGCTGCCATCGCGGCAGCACCAAGGATGAGGTCAGTGCCGCCCAGGCCCAGGGCCAGTTCGACACCGTCATCAACGCCTACAAGGGCGGCCAATTCCTGCTGGATGGCGCGGTGCTGTCGGCGCTGGATGTCGGTAGCCATTTCGCCTACCTGAAAGAGCAGGGCAAGCTGCCGAAGACCGTGCTGCTGGAGCGCAGCGACGACTCGAAGGTGCGCAAGCAGCACCTCGAATACATGGCGCGCATGCAGCTCGATTACGGCTTCACCGTGTACTACGACGACGGCGGCACGCTGAAGAAGATCAACCCGGTGGATACCAAGGCACGCCGGCTGGAGGACTACCACGCGCCGGTGCAGATGAACGACGAGATGAAGGGCAAGTCCGCTGCCGGCAGCAGCTACGATCCCTCGCAGCAGCACTGATCTGCGACGGTTGTTCTTCGCAAGCCCGCGGCCAGCGCCGCGGGCTTTTCATTGGCCGTTTTCGCCACTCAAGCGGTCAGCGCGTGCCGCAGCGCCGCGATCAGCACAGCGGCGCCTTCGTCGTCGCGGGCCACGCGGACGCCATGCCCCCACACCGGCCCCGGCCAGGCCGGGTCGCCTTCGACCCGCGCGATCACGTGCACGTGCAACTGGCGCACGATGTTGCCGAGCGCGCCCAGGTTGAGCTTGTCGCAGGGCGTCACGGCGCGCAGCGCGGCGGCGGCGCGGTTCGCTTCCTGCCACAGCACGGCCTGTTCGTCGCCGTGCAGGTCGGTGATCTCGACCAGGCCGGCGCGGCGCGGCACCAGGATAAGCCACGGCCAGCGCGCGTCGTCCATCAGCAACAGCTCGCACAGCGGCAGCGAGGCGACCGCGCGGGTATCCGCCGCCAGCCGGGGATCGAGGGCGAAGCCGGCCCCGCTCATGCGCCGGCCAGGTGTTTTTCGAAGAACGCCAGCGTGCGCTCGAGCGCCAGTTTCGCGCTGGCCTCGTCGTAGGGCGCGCTGCCGTCGCGGTTGAAGGCGTGGTCGGCCGGGTAGGTGAAGACTTCCATCTGCGGCAGCGCCTCGCGGTGCCTGTCCACCATTTCCGGCGTGATGCTGCGGTCCTTCTCGCCGAAGTGGAACATCACCGGCGCCCGCGGCGTCTCGTGCAGGAACGGCAGGTTGCGCGCGCCGTAGTAGCTCACCGAGGGCAGGCCCAGGCGCAACGCGGCGAGCAGGGCCACGGTGCCGCCCCAGCAGTAGCCGACGGTGCCGATCTTGCCGGCCGAGGCGATCGACTCGGCGGCGCTGGCGACGTCTTCCAGCGCGCGCTCCAGACCCAGTTCGGCGATCAGCTGCTTGCCCTTGTTCGCGCCGACCTGGTCGTAGCCCAGTTCCACGCCGCTCTCCAGGTGGTCGAAGAATGCCGGCGCGATCGCGGTATAGCCGTGCGCGGCGAAGCCGTCGGCGACGCGGCGGATATGCGCAGTGACGCCGAAGATTTCCTGGATCACCACGATGCCGCCTTTCGGCTTGCCCTGCGGCTGGGCGAGGTAGCCGCCGATGCACTGGGTGCGGGTGGTGGGGATGTTGATGTGCTGGCCCATGGCTGGCTCCTTGGCGGCGATCGCGTGAAGTCTAGCCGCGCCGGTGGTCGCGCCGCACTGCCGTATAATTCCCGGTTACTCCGCATGTTCCCGGTGACGCCCCGCATGTCCCAGACCGCCCACAAGATCGGCTTCGTCAGCCTCGGCTGCCCCAAGGCGCTGGTCGATTCCGAGCGCATCCTCACCCAGCTCAAGGTCGAGGGCTACCAGATCGTGCCCAGCTACGGTGAGGCCGACGCGGTAGTGGTGAACACCTGCGGCTTCATCGACGCGGCGGTGCAGGAGTCGCTGGACTCGATCGGCACCGCGCTCAACGAGAACGGCAAGGTGATCGTCACCGGCTGCCTGGGCAAGCGCGAGGCGCTGATCCGCGAGGCGTACCCCGACGTGCTGTCGATCAGCGGTCCGCAGGATTACGCCAGCGTGATGAGCGCGGTGCACGAGGCGCTGCCGCCCACGCACGACAAGTTCCTCGACATCGTGCCGGACACCGGTGTGAAGCTGACGCCGAAGCACTACGCGTACCTCAAGATTTCCGAAGGCTGCAACCACCGCTGCAGCTTCTGCATCATCCCCTCGATGCGCGGCAACCTGGTCTCGCGTCCGGTCGACGAGGTGCTGATTGAGGCGGAGAAGCTGGTCAAGGGCGGCGTCAAGGAACTGCTGGTGATCTCGCAGGACACCAGCGCCTACGGCGTGGACCTCAAGTACGCCGAGCGAGATTGGCGCGGCAAGGCGTACCGCACGCGCATGACCGAGCTGTGCGAAGGCTTGTCGGAACTCGGCGCGTGGACGCGGCTGCACTACGTCTACCCGTACCCGCACGTGGACGAGCTGATGCCGCTGATGGCGGCGGGGAAAATCCTGCCCTACCTCGACATCCCGTTCCAGCACGCCAGCCCGCGCATCCTGAAATTGATGAAGCGCCCCGGCAACATCGACAAGACGCTGGAGCGCATCCACAACTGGCGCAAGCTGGTGCCCGAGCTCACCATCCGCAGCACTTTCATTGTCGGCTTCCCCGGCGAGACCGAGGCCGAGTTCGAGGAACTGCTGGACTTCCTGCGCGAGGCCGAACTGGACCGCGTGGGTGCGTTCGCCTACTCGCCGGTGGATGGCGCCAAGGCCAACGAGCTGCCCGGTGCCGTCTCCGAGGAGCTGAAGGAAGACCGTCTCGAACAGTTCATGGCGGTGCAGGCGGACATCTCCGCCGCCAAGCTGCAGCGCAAGGTCGGCCGCACGCTCAGGGTGCTGGTGGACGAGGCGAACGCCGACGGCGCGGTGGCCCGTTCGGCTGCCGATGCGCCCGAGATCGACGGCAGCGTGCTGATCGCCGACGGCCTGTCGCTCAAGCCGGGCCAGTTCGTCGACGTGGTGGTCGAGGCGGCCAGCGAACACGACCTGCATGCGCGCCTGGCGCATCCGCGGCTCACGGTGGTGTAGGCGTCCATGCGCTACGTCGCGCCGGCACGCGACGCGGTCGATCCGGCGGTGTTCGGGCGGCTGCCGCTGGCGGCGTGGCGCGAGCATGCCGGGCTGATCGAGGGCCGCGACTGGCCGGCGATCGACGCGCTCAACGCCTGCCGTCCGGCGGGCATGCCCGAGCGCTTCGTGGCGCAGACGCACGAACTGCTCGCCGACGGCCTGCACTACGAGCAGCGCGTCGCCGAGCGCGGCGCCATCGCCACCCGCGAGCGCAACTGGCACGACCTGTTCAACGCGCTGGTCTGGCTGCGCTGTCCCGCGATCAAGCGTGCGCTCAATGCGCGGCAGGTGGGCGAGATTGCCCGCATGGGGCCGAAGCAGCGCTCGCGCGCGCAGTACGCGCTGACCCACTTCGACGAGGCCGGCGTGGTCGTTGCCGTGCGCGACCCCGCACTGCTGGCGCTGTGGGATGCGCACGACTGGCACGGGCTGTTCTGGCGCCGGCGGCAGGCCTGGCTGGACGGCACGATCCGGCTGGAGCTGTTCGGTCATGCGCTGCTGGAGCTGGCCTTGAGTCCGGGGCGCCTGTTGGTGGGCAAGGCACTGGTGTTCCAGTCGGACAGCGATGCCGGCCTGCCTGCGCCGTGTGCCACGGCGATCGGTTCAGGGCGCCTGCTGCTCGACCCGCTGGAGCTGCGGCCGCTGCCGCTGTCGGGTATTCCGGGCTGGCATCCGGACAATGCCGACGAAGCCTTCCACCGCCATGCCGCCTGCTATCAGCCGCGGCGCGCCGGGCGCGCGTACCCGCCGGCATCGCCGATCCCCTGAGCAGACGGCCCGCACCTTGCTCCGACCGGCGATCACGTCTATATACGTGGCATCGGCGTGGGTGAAGGGGGACGGACGGTGAACATCGCAGGGCTTCGATCGCGCCAGGGGTACCGCCATCGCTGCCTGGCGACGATCGTCGCGGGCTTGTCGATCGCGTGGACGTGTGCCGGCAGCGCGGTGGCAGCGGAGCATGGCGCCGGCCAGCCGCCGTCGATCCGCTTCGGCATCCTGCCGATCGGCAGCGCCGCCGAATCGCTGGAACAGTGGCGACCGCTGCTGGACGACCTGCGCAAGCGGCTGCAACTTCCGGTGACCACCGTATCGGTGGGCAGCTACGCCGGCCTGTCCGATGCGATCGGCGCACAGCGGGTGGACATCGCCTTCCTCTCCGGCAAGCTGGCGGTCGAGGCGGTGACGCGCCAGCACATGCAGGTATTCGCCCAGTTCGTGCGCAGCGACGGCGCCAAGGGCAACGTCGCCACGCTGGTGGTGCGCGCCGACAGCCCGATCCGCAACCTCGACGAGCTGCTCTCCACGCCGGGCAGCGGCTGGCGCTACGCGCGCAGCGAACACCTGTCGGTGACCGGCTATGTCGCGCCGGAGGCCTACGTGTTCGCGCCGCGCGGCCTCAACTCGGACACCTTCTTCGGCAGCGTGCGGGTAGGCGATCACCAAAGCAACCTGCTCGCGGTGGTCAATCGCGAAGTGGACGTGGCCAGCAGCAACAATCCGGACATGGACCTGTTCCGGCGCAATTTCCCGGGCGAGGCAGGGCAGCTGCGGGTGATCTGGCACTCGCCGCTGATTCCTTCCGGGGTGCTGGTGGTCCGCGACGGCATACCCCGGTCGCTGCGGCAGAAATTGACCGCATTCCTGCTCGGTTACGGCAAGGCCGCTGGCGAAGCCGGCGTACGCGAGCGCGCGAACCTGGCCCGCATTCCCGACCTGGGCGGCTTCGCACCGGAGGACAACCGCGTGCTGGAGCCGTTCGTGGACATGCAGTACACGCTGCTGCGACAGCAGGCCGAGCACGGCCAGTGGGTCACCCCGCAGGCCCGACAGGCCCGTCTGGCGCAGATCGAGGCCGACCACCGCCGTGCCGTGCGGCAGCTGCAGCCGCGCTAGGTGCCGGTCGGCCCCGCCGGGGGCAAGGCCTATTCGTAATCCACCGCCAGCACGGCGAACCGGGCGACTCCGCCCGGCAGCTCGGCGCTGAATTCGTCGTCGACGCGCTTCTTCAATACTGCCCGCGCCAGCGGCGAGTCGACGCTGATCCAGCCGCGCCTGGCGTCGATCTCGTCCGGGCCGACGATGCGGTAGCGGTGGAGCTCGCCGGTGGCGACGTTTTCCAGTTCGATGCAGGCGCCGAAGAACACCGCCTGGCGATCGCCCGGTGCGCCTTCGGCCACCTTCAGCGCGGGGATGCGCTTGCTGAGGTAGCGCGCGCGGCGGTCGATCTCGCCGAGCTGCTTCTTGCGGTAGGTGTATTCGGCGTTTTCCGAACGGTCGCCCTCGGCGGCGGCCGCGGCGAGCGCCTTCACCACTTCCGGGCGCAGCACGTGCCACAGCTGGTCGAGCTCGGCCTTCAGCCGCTCGAAACCCGCGCGGGTGACGATCGCGGTGGAGCCGGGCGAGGGCGGGCGCCAGCGGCTCATGCCGGGCTGGCCAGCTGGCGCCGTTGCGCGTCGATCTCGCTGCACAACGGATGATCCGGCCAGGCGGCGGCGAGCCGTTCCAGCAGCGCCGCCGCCTCGGCGCGCTGGTCGGCGTGGGCGGCAAGCTGGCGTGCGGCCAGCAGGCCGTAGTGCGGGGCGTGCGGATCGCGCGGCCAGTGCGCGAGGTAGCCGCGGCACAGCTGGATGGCGAGCCGGTTCATGCCCAGCCGGGCGGCCAGTTCGGCCAGTTCGCCGCAGGTGCGCGGGTCGTCCGGCACGAACGCGGCGTCGATGCCGGTGCATTCCTGCAGCACGCCGAGTGCGCGGCGCGATTCCTTCTGGGCGATCAGCGCGGCGATCCAGATCTGCCCGTGCACCAGCAAGTCCTCGCGCAGGCCTTGCCGCCGCAGCAGCTCGCGGTAGAGCTGGTGTACCGACGCCAGCGCGGTGCGCTCCTGCAGGCGGGCGGCCAGTTGGCGCAGCGCCGCCAGCGGGTCGTCGGCGGCGAGCCGGCGCGCCTCGTCGAGCAGGCGGTCGTCGGCGTCCTGGTGGGAAGCGACGACGAGTTTCTCGGCCTCCGGCTCGAGGCCGAAACGCTCGTGGCGCTGGTGGATCATCGCCCCCATCAGGTGGAAGGCCAGCACGATCAGGTAGGTGTAGGCGAAGGCGAACAGCGGCAGCGCCAGCAGTCGCGGCAGCAGTGCGGTGGTGACCGAGGCCAGCACGATCAGCAGGCCGAGCAGCAGGTTGATCGCTACGGGAATCAGGTAGGCGATCCCGAAACCGCCGATGACACGGACCCAGTTCGCCGGGTTGATCGCCAGCGCCAGGTTGCCGTCGAACGCCAGCGACATGTCGATCGCCGGCAACACCAGGGCGGACAGGATCAATACCGGCCACAGCAGGCGCGGGAAGAACACGATGGCGACCACGCACAGCGCGACCACCAGCAAGTGGATCGCGGTGAGGCCCCAGCCGCTCGTACTGTTGCCGTCGAAGCCGACATCCGGCGGGTCGGCATAGCCGTTGGCGGTGTGCAGCAGGCAGTCGGCGGCGTAGCGCCAGGTGGCAGCCCAGACCAGCGCACCGGCCAGCGCGCCGGTCCAGGAAGGCAGCAGGCCGACGTAGTGGATCAGCGCCAGCACCACGCAGGTGGGCAGTGCGGCGCCGCGCAACGGGTAGCCGAAGCCGGCCGCGAGGCGCTCGCCGAACGGCGTATCGGCGGGAACCACTTCAACGCGCGGCATCGGCGGCGCCTCAGCGCTTGCCGCCGAAGATGCCGCCCAGCACGCCGCGCAGGATCTGCCGGCCGAGCTGGCTGCCCGCCGTGCGTACCATCTGCTTGCCCATCGTCTCGATCATGCCCTGGCGCCGCTTGGTGCCGAACAACGCGTCGTGTACGGCGCCGCCCCAACCTGCTTCCTCGGCCTTGCCCGGCGCGCCGGTCGCCGCGGCGTCGGCGCTCGCCTTGTCGTCGGCGCGTTTGGCCAGCATCTCGGCGGCCGACTCGCGGTTGAGCGGGTTGTCGTACTTGCCGCCCACCGGCGAGCGCTGGCGGATGGTGGCGCGCTCGGCCTCGCTGATCGCGCCGATGCGGCAGCATGGCGCCGTCACCAGCACCTGCTCCACCGGCGAGGGCACGCCGCCGTTGCCCAGGGTGGAGGCCAGCGCCTCGCCGACGGCAAGCCTGGTGATCGCCTCGCTGACGTCGAGCTTCGGGTTGGCGACGAAGGTCTCCGCCGCCGCCTTGACCGCCTTCTGGTCGCGCGGCGTGAACGCACGCAGCGCATGCTGGATGCGGTTGCCGAGCTGGCCCAGGATCACGCCGGGCACGTCGTCGGGGTTCTGCGAACAGAAGTACACGCCCACGCCCTTGGAGCGGATCAGCCGCACCACCTGTTCCACGCGCTGCAGCAGCGCCGGCGAGGCGTCGTCGAACAGCAGGTGTGCTTCGTCGAAGAAGAACACCATCTTCGGCTGGTCGAGGTCGCCCACTTCGGGCAACTGCTCGAACAGCTCGGACAAGAGCCACAGCAGGAAGGTGGAGTACAGCCGCGGCTTGAGGATCAGCTGGTCGGCGGCGAGCACGTTGATGATGCCGCGGCCGCTCATGTCCTGGCGCATCAGGTCGGCCAGCTCCAGCGCCGGCTCACCGAAGAACTGGTCGGCGCCGTCGCTCTCCAGCTTCAGCAGCGCGCGCTGGATCGCCGCGATGCTGGTGGTGCTGATCAGCCCGTACTTCGCCGAGAGCGTCTTGGCGTTGTCGGCGGCATAGGTGAGCAGGGCGCGCAGGTCGGCCAGGTCGAGCAGCAGCAGGCCCTGCTCGTCGGCGGCCTTGAACACCACCTCCAGCACGCCTTCCTGGGTGTCGTTCAGTTCCAGCACGCGGCCGAGCAGGGTCGGTCCCATCTCGCTGACGGTCGCGCGCACCGGGTGGCCGAGCTTGCCGTAGATGTCCCAGAACACCACTGGGTTCGCCTGCGCCTTCCAGTCGGCGAGCTTGAGCTTGTCCAGCCGCGCCTTGAGCTTGTCGCCCGGCTCGCCGGCAGCCATCGCCAGGCCCGCCAGGTCGCCCTTGGCGTCGGCCAGGAAGCACGGCACGCCCAGCCGCGAGAAACCTTCGGCCAGCACCATCAGCGAAACGGATTTGCCGGTGCCGGTGGCGCCGGCGATCATGCCGTGGCGGTTGCCGTAGTGCGGGTCGAGGCTGACGCTGGTGCTGTCGTTGCGGCCGATCAGGATCTCAGTCATGGCGTTCCATCCATTGCAGGTCAAGCGATTGTAACCAAGCCGGCGACGCTGTCGCGGCGCGTTGAGTCGAAGCCTTGCGCCCGCTATGGTGGGCGTTTTCCGCAGGTAGAAGTTCGTGATGCCGTCGTGTTCCGTTGTGCGTACCCTGCGTCTGGCTCCGCTGGCCGTCGCGATCAGTCTGCTGGCCGCCTGTGCCAGCACCGGCGGCGCCAGGCCGGCCACCCCGCTCGACACGCTGTACGGCGAACTCGACCAGGCCAGCAAGGGCTACGAGACCGCCCTGCAGCAATCGCGCGAAGGCGACCTGCAGGCCTCGCGGCTGAGCCTGACCCACTCGCTGGATCGCCTGAAGGAGGCGTCGGCACGTTGCGGCAATACTGCCGGCTGCGATCCGCAGCGGTTCTTCTCCGCGTTCGACCACCTGCTGCGCCTGAAGGACGGCGATTTCGGCAGCGGCCAGGATCTGGACAGCGACGTCGATCCAGCGCAGGCTGCGCTGGCCACCGGCAGCACCGGTGCCGCCAGCCTGCCGCAGGCGCAGCGCAGCGTGACCCTGCTGCACGGGCAGAAGCTGTCGCAGCTGATCGCGATGAACGGGCCGGTGAAGGCGGCGCTGGAGATGTGGCTGACCCAGTGGCGCCCGCAGTTGATGGATGCCTGGGTCAACTACCAGTACCTGCGTTACCAGATGTGGCCGCAGTACCAGAAGGCGGACCTGCCCGAGGCGCTGCTGTTCGGCATCATGGCCAAGGAATCCGGCGGCAAGGTGCACGCCGTGTCGCGCTCGGGCGCGTCGGGGCCGCTGCAGTTCATGTACGCCACCGGCATGCGCTTCGGCCTGGGCAGCGACAGCGGCTTCGACTTGCGCTTCGATCCGGCCGCCTCGGCGCGGGCGAACGCGGAGTACATCAACGAGCAGTTGCGCGTCTTCAACGACAACCTCGAACTCGCGCTCGGCGCCTACAACGGCGGCGAAGGGCGCATGCGCCGCACGGTCGGCGACGATACCGCGGTGAGCTTCTACGACCCGCGCATCTACGACCAGCTGTCGCAGGAAACCCGCGACTACGTGCCGGCGGTGCTCGCCGCGGCGTGGCTGTTCCAGCATCCGGACAGCTACAACCTGCGCTTCCCGAAGGTCGACGGTGCGCCCGGTACGGTCACCCTGCAGCGGCCGGCCTCGTTGTCGGAGCTGACTGTCTGCCTGGGCTCGGCCGGCGGAATGAGGGATGGCTGGTTCCGCACCCTGCGCAACCTCAACCCACGGCTGGACCCGCAGGTGACCCAGCCGGTCGGCACGCCGCTGCAGTTGCCGAAGCTGCTGGAGCGCGCCTACGCCACGCGCTGCGTCGATGGCCCATGGCCGATCCTCGCCGGCGACCTGCACCGCGCGGTGGTGCCGGTGGTGGCGGCCCCGGTGGCGCCGGTGCCGGTGCCGAGGGGCACCCGCCGCTACACCGTTCGCCGGGGCGACACGCTGATCAGCATCGTGCGCAAGCTGCATTGCTCCAGCGTGCAGGAAGTCGCCGAATCGAACGGGCTGAAGCATCACCGCATCAGCATCGGGCAGACCTTGAAGCTGCCGGTCTGCCGCTGATCCGCTGCCGCGCCGTACGCCTTCAGGCGACGGCGCTTTCCTGCACCCAGCTGTTGCCGTTGTGGTTGCCGGCGGTGCCGGCGCCGTGAACTTCCTTCAGTTCGCGCAGCAGTTGCATCAGCTGGCGGTGCTGCGGCTGCAGGCTGGCGTGCGGGGAGTTCTTGGTTTCGTGATAGGCCACGGCCAGCCACAGCGCGATGCCGCGCAGCGCCACTTCGGCGTTGTTCGAACACGCGCGCTCGTAACCCGCCTCGGTGCCCTGACCCCAGGGCAGGTAGCGCGCTTCCGGCGCGGTGCCGTATAGGTGGGGGAAGTCGCTGCGCGAGGCTTGCCCGATCTCGCGCAGGGTGAGCGTGCCCAGGCGCTCGCGGCTGCGCTTGGGCAGGGCGCGCACGCTGCGTTCGATGTCGCGGAACTGCCGGCCCAACCGGCGCGCGCGCATCATCACGAGGAACGGAGTGAGTATTTGCATGGGATCCCCTTCGGCGCTGGAGTTTCGCGGCGCGCAGTGCGGGCGGCGAAGCCAGGAGCGTAGCGAAGCGATCGCTGCAATAGCGCCTAGGACGTCACAAAATGACGCACGGCGTCAGTTTGGGGCGATGCTCAGCGGCGTTCCAGCCGTTGCCCCAGCCGTTGGCCCACCTGCACGGCCTGCTGCGGCTGCAGGGCGTCCAGCTCGGCCGCGCCCTCGGGCAGCAGCAGGATCACGGTGGAACCCATGTTGAAGCGCGCCATCTCGGCGAAGCGTTCCAGCGTGACGTGCTGGCCGGCGAACGACTTGCGCCGGATCGACGACGCGTACGGCGGGATCACCAGGCCGTCCCACACGGTGGCCACCGAGGAGACCAGGATCGCGCCCACCATCACCACCACGAACGGGCCGTGTCCGCCCTCGAAGTGGCAGACCAGCCGCTCGTTGCGGGCGAACAGCCGCGGGATCGCCGCGACCGCGAACGGCGCCACGCTGAAGATGCGCCCGGGCACGTGCACGGTTTCCTTCAGCGTGCCTTTCAGCGGCATGTGCACGCGGTGGTAGTCGCGCGGCGACAGGTAGACGGTGACGAAGCGGCCGTTGCGGTACGGCGCGGCGGCGGTCTCGTCGCCGCCGAGCAGTTCGGCGGCGGTGTATTCCTGCCCCTTCGCCTGGAAGATGCGCCCGTCGACGATCGTGCCGGCCTGGCTGATACGGCCGTCGGCCGGCGAGAGCAGGGCGGTCGGGTCGGCATCGGCCTGGCGTGCGCCGGGCTTGAGCTTGCGCGTGAAGAACGCATTGAAATGCTGGTAGGCCAGCGGGTCGGGCTGCGCCGCCTCGGCCATGTTCACGTCGTAGTTGCGCACGATGGTGGCGATCAGCCAGTTCTTCCACGGCGCGAAGGTCCAGCGCGTGGCCCAGTAGACCACTCGCGACAGCGCGCGGTGCGGCAGGATGTACTGCAGGAATACGTTGAAAGTCATCCGCCCAGTATACGGGGTGGACACCGCTGCAGGCCTTATAATGACCGGCCAATCCGCCGCACCCTGGATCGCAGTGACCGCCGAGCTCGCCACCATCATCGACTTCATCCGCTACGGTGCCAGCCGCTTTTCGGCCGCCGGGCTCACCTTCGGCCACAGCCACGACAACCCGATCGACGAGGCCACCCATCTGGTGCTGGCCAGCCTGCACCTGCCGCCGGACATTCCGCCGGCGTACGGCGCCGGCCGGCTCACCGCGGCCGAGCGCGCGAACGTGCTGGCGTTGATCGAGCGCCGCGTCAGCGAGCGCCTGCCGGTGGCCTACCTGGTCGGCGAAACCTGGTTCGCCGGGCTGAAGTTCAAGAGCGACCGCCGCGCGCTGGTGCCGCGTTCGCCGATCGCCGAGCTGATCGAGTCGGGCTTCGCGCCGTGGCTGGACGAGCGCCACATCGAGCGCGCGCTGGACCTGTGCACCGGCTCGGGCTGCATCGGCATCGCGATGGCCGAGTACAACCCCGAGTGGCTGGTCGACATCGTCGACATCAGCGACGAGGCGCTGTCGCTGGCGCGCGAAAACATCGCCTTCCAGCACGTCGAGGGCCGCGTCGAGGCGATCCGCTCCGACCTGTTCGCCGGCGTGGCCGGGCGCAAGTACGACCTGATCGTCTCCAACCCGCCGTACGTCACCGAGGACGAATACGCCGCGCTGCCCGGCGAGTACGCGCACGAACCGAAGCTGGGCCTGACCTCCGGCGTGGACGGCCTGGACCTGTGCCTGCGCATGCTGGACGAGGCGGCCGACCATCTCACCGACGACGGCCTGTTGATCGTCGAGGTGGGCGAGAGCGAGCACGCGCTGGCCGCGTTGCTGCCGGAAGTGCCGTTCGTGTGGATCGAGTTCAAGGTCGGCCCGATGGGCGTGTTCGCGCTGGAGCGGCGCGACCTGGTCGAGCACGCGGCGGCGATCCGCGCGGCGGCGGCCGCGCGTCGCCCGGGCTGAGCGATGGAGCTGGTCACGGCGCGATTGCGGATCGACGCGTTGCGTCCGGCCGATGCCGAGGCACTGTTCGCCTGTCGCGCCGATCCCGCGGTGGCCCGCTACCAGGGCTGGTGTCCGGCCGACGTCGCCGCCGCTCGCGGGTTCATCGTCACACAGCCGCTGCAGCCTGCACATGGCTGGTTCCAGCGCGCGATCCGCCTGCGTGAAAACGGCCGGCTGATCGGCGACCTCGGCCTGAACCTGCCCGAGGATGCCAGGGCATCGGTCGAGTTCGGCATCAGCATCGCGCCGGCCGGGCAGGGCCGCGGCTACGCCGGCGAGGCGGTGCGTGCGCTGTTCGAGCAGGCGTTCGGCGCGTGGGGCCGGCACCGCGTCCAGGCCTCGGCCGACCCGCGCAACCTGGCCTGCGTGGCGCTGCTGCGCGCGCTGGGCATGCGCCAGGAGGCCCATCACCGCGAGAGCCTGTGGTTGCGCGGCGAATGGGTCGACGACGTGGTGTTCGCCCTGTTGGCCCGCGAGTGGCTGGCGCCCCCACCGTAGGAGCCCGCTGGCGGGCGATGCTTTTGTTCTGAATCTCCACCAGGCATCAAGACAAGAGCATCGCCCGCCAGCGGGCTCCTACCGGAGGCCACTGCCGGTATGCTTCGATCTTTAGTCCCGGATGTCCCATGTCCAGCAATTCCTTCGGCAAACTGTTCACCGTCACCACCTTCGGCGAAAGCCATGGGCCGGCGATCGGCTGCGTGATCGACGGCTGCCCGCCGGGGCTGGCGATCAGTGCCGAGGAATTCCGCAGCGACCTCGATCGCCGCGCCACCGGCCGCAGCCGCTACACCTCGCAGCGGCACGAGGCGGACGAGGTGGAAATTCTTTCCGGCGTGTATGAAGGCAAGACCACCGGTACACCGATCGCGCTGCTGATCCGCAACACCGACCAGCGCAGCAAGGACTACGGCGACATCGCGTCGAGCTTCCGTCCCGGTCACGCCGACTACACCTACTGGCAGAAGTACGGCATTCGCGATCCGCGCGGCGGCGGGCGTTCCTCGGCGCGCGAGACCACCATGCGCGTGGCTGCGGCCGTGCTCGCCAAGAAGTGGCTGGCCGAGCACCACGGTGTGCGCGTGCGCGGCTACCTGGCGCAGATCGGCGAGGTCGTGCCGGATGCGTTCGACTGGGACGCGGTGGAGCAGAACCCGTTCTTCTGGCCCGATGCGGACCAGGTGCCGGCGCTGGAGACCTACATCAACGCGCTGCGCAAGTCCGGCGACTCGGTCGGTGCGCGCGTCGACGTGGTCGCCGACGGCGTGCCGCCGGGTTGGGGCGAACCGATCTACGGCAAGCTCGACGGCGACCTGGCCAGTGCGCTGATGTCGATCAACGCGGTCAAGGGCGTGGAGATCGGCGACGGCTTCGCTGCGGTCGCGCAGCGCGGCAGCGAGCATCGCGACGAGATGAACATGGACGGCTTTGCGTCCAATCACGCCGGCGGCATCCTCGGCGGCATCAGCAGCGGCCAGCCGGTGGTCGCCTCGATCGCGCTGAAGCCGACTTCCAGCATCCTGATCCCCGGCCGCAGCGTGAACCTGGCCGGGGAACCTGTGGAAGTGGTGACCAAGGGTCGTCACGATCCCTGCGTCGGCATCCGCGCCACCCCGATCGCCGAGGCGATGGTGGCGCTGGTGCTGATCGACCATGCGCTGCGCCACCGTGCCCAGTGCGGCGACGTGGGGGCGGTGGCGCCGCGCATTCCGTGATGAATCGACTATCGCAACCGGACCCGTGCCGATGACCGACAAGCCCCGCGTCTGGGTTTCGCGCTCCACCTTCCCGGGCATCGTCGCGCGGCTCGAACCGCACTTCGAGGTGACGGTCGAGCCGGAGGAACGCAAGTTCAGTCCCTCCGAGCTGGCGGCCGGGCTGGACGTGTTCGAAGGCGAGCCGGCGCTGCATCCGGGCCTGCTCGAACTGGACAACGTCGTGCTCAGCCCGCATATCGCCAGCGCCAGCACCGAAACGCGCCGTGCGATGACCGCCCTGGCCGTGGACAATGTGCTGGCGCTGTTCGGCCATGGTCCGCAGGCCGGGCGGCCACCCACGATCCTCAATCCCAACGTGCTGGCCTGACCGCCGGCACGGCTTTCCACCCTGAGCGAAGAACACCACCCATGAGTCAGAAGAGCAGTTACAAGGTCGCCATGGTCGGCGCCACCGGCGCGGTCGGCGAGACTGTGCTGGCGATCCTCGCCGAGCGCGAGTTCCCGGTCAGCGAGCTGGTGCCGCTGGCGAGCGAGCGTTCGGCCGGCGGCAAGGTCAAGTTCGGCGGCAAGGACGTCACCGTGCAACTGCTGGACACCTACGACTTCGCCGGCGTCGACATCGCGTTCTTCTCGGCCGGCGGTTCGGTCAGCCGCGAGCACGCGCCGCGCGCGGCGGCGGCCGGTGCGGTGGTGATCGACAACACCTCGGAGTTCCGCTACCAGGACGACATCCCGCTGGTGATCAGCGAAGTCAATCCGCACGCGATCGCGCAGTACACCACGCGCGGCATCATCGCGAACCCGAACTGTTCGACCATGCAGATGCTGGTGGCGCTGGCGCCGATCCACCGCGCGGTGCAGATCGAGCGGATCAACGTGGCCACCTACCAGTCGGTTTCCGGCGCTGGCCGCAGCGGGATGGAGGAACTGGGCCGGGAGACTGCGGCGCTGCTGAACTTCCAAAGCGTGGAGCCGGGCAAGAAATTCCCGGCCCAGATCGCGTTCAATGTGATCCCGCAGATCGACGATTTCCAGCCGAACGGCTACACCAAGGAGGAAATGAAGCTGGTGTGGGAGACCCGCAAGATCCTGGAGGACGAGTCGATCCAGGTGAACCCGACCGCAGTGCGCGTGCCGGTGTTCTATGGCCATTCCGAGGCAGTGCACATCGAGACCAGCGACAAGATCACCGCCGACGAGGCCCGCGAACTGCTGCGGCAGGCGCCGGGCGTGGTGCTGGTGGACGAGCGCAAGCCGGGCGGCTATCCGACCCCGGTGGGCGAGGCGGCCGGCACCGATGCGGTGTACGTCGGGCGCATCCGCGAGGACATCTCGCACGAGCGCGGGCTGGATCTGTGGATCGTCTCGGACAATATCCGCAAGGGCGCGGCGCTGAATGCGGTGCAGATCGCCGAATTGCTGATCGAGGATTATCTCTGACATGCGTTGGATGCCACTCATGGCGGCCGTGGGGTTTGTCACCGTGTCGGCGGCCTGGGCCGGCGACCGGGCGACATCGTTGCCGACCGCGCCCGCACCGGCAAAGTCGCTGTCGACGGTCCAGCGGCATCTGGCCGGCAGCCAGGCCGAGGTGAAACGGCTGAAGCAGGATCTGGACCGGCAGGAGTTGGACAGCCGGCGGGCCAGCGAACGGCTGAAGCAGCAGGACCAGGCCATCGCCGAGCTGCAGCGACGGCTGCACGAGTTGCAGGCCGGACCGGCCCCGGGCTCGCGTTGAAAAAGGCCGCTTCGGTGAGAACATGCCGCAGCAATGCATTGCAAGTATTCGCTGCAGCTATTGTTGATTGGCCTGCATGTAACTAAAGTGGCACCTCATTTGGGGCGGGCCGCCATGGCGGCAACGCCATGAACGAATTAGAGAGTCGCGCCAGGATCGTTCGGGGGAACATGCAATGAATCGTTCGTTGAAGTTGTCGATGCTGATCGTGCTGGCGCTGGGCAGCAGCCAGGCCATGGCGGTAGATCTCGGCCAGATCCAGGTCAAATCGGCACTGGGACAGCCGCTGCTGGCCGAGATCCCGCTGCATCCCGACAGCCCGGCGGAACTGCAGGGGCTCACCGTCCAGCTGGCGTCCAGCGAGGAATTCGCCCGCGCCGGCATCGCCGGCGGGCGTACCGCGATTCCCTTGCACTTCAGTGTGGCGAACGCCGGCGCCGGCCACCCGGTGATCCGCATCACCAGCAGTGCGCCGGTGGACGACCCCTTCCTCGACTTGCTGATCGAGGTAAACGGCAAGGCCGGCAAGAGCGTGCGCGAGTACGCCATCCTGCTCGATCCGCCGGGTGCGTCGGCGGCCGCGGCCGCACCAGCCGCGCCAGCCACTCCGGCGCCGAGCCAGCCGGCACCGCACATCCGGGCGCCGGTCACCGCGCCGGTGGCTGCCCAGCCCAAGCCGGCGGCACCCGCGCCGGCACCCGCACCGATCCAGAAACCGAAACCGGCGGCACCGGCGCTCAACAACGGCCAGTACGGCCCGGTCGAGCACGGCCAGACGCTGTCCAGCATCGCGCGCAGCGTGGCGCCGGCCGGCGTGGACGCGCAGCAGATGATGCTGGCCCTGCAACAGGCCAACCCCGATGCGTTCTACCGCAACAACATCAATGCGCTGAAGAGCGGTTCGGTGCTGCGCGTGCCGACCTCGGCCGAAGCGCAGGCCATGACGATCGCCGCTGCAGTCGCCGAGGTACGTCGGCAAAACAGCGACTGGCGTGCCGGCGTGCCGGGCAAGCCGACGGTGGTGGCCGATGCCGCCACCCGCGCCAGCAGCACCGCCACGCCCGCCCGCGCGCCGGATGCCGGCGACCGGCTGGCGCTGGTGCCGGCGAAGGAAGGCAGCAGCGCGGGAACCCGTGGCGGCGGCGCGGGCGACAAGTCCAGCACCGGCCTCCGCCAGGATCTCCTGCGCACCCAGGAAAGCCTGGCCAGCCTGCAGCAGCAGAGCGCCGACCTGAAAGGCCGCCTGAAGGATCTGGCGGATATCAACAGCAAGAACGAGCGCCTGCTGTCGCTTAAAGACAACGAGATCGCCGAGCTGCAGGCCAAGCTGGCCACCGCGCGCAAGGCTGCCGGCATGCCGCCGGCCGCGACGCCGGTGGCCGCCGCCAGCAGCGCGAAGACTACGCCCGTCGCGGCCGCCGCGCCCACGGAAAAACTGGAAACCGCCACAGCCATGGCCAGCACCGCCGCCGGCGTGAGCGCGGCGCCGGTGGCGGCCGGTTCGACCGCGGCAAGCACGCCGGTGGCTGCCTCCAGCCTGGCCGGCGCACCGGCCCACGGCGCGTCCGTGGTGACCACGCCGATCGCGACACCGGCGCCGGCCAAGCCGGTTGAGAAGCCGGCAGCGATGCATCCGGCCAGCGTGCCGGCGACGCTCGAGCAACCGTGGTACATGCAGACCTGGGCCTGGGCGGCCGCGGCCGGCGCCGTCGTGCTGCTGATCCTGCTGGCCATGCTGGGACGTCGGCGCAAGCCGGCAGCCGACGCGCCGAAGGCCGCGTCGTCGTTGGCCGATCGCTTCGGTTCGGCGCCTGCCGCCGGTCAGGACTTGCCGGGCGACGATGTCGACCAGGACGAGCTGCTCGACCAGTTGGCCGAACACCCCGACGACATCGGCCTGCACCTGGAACTGGTCACCCTGTATTACTCGCGCCGCGACGTCGAGCATTTCGAAGCGGCGGCCGAGGCGATGCACGCCCACATCACCGATCCGCAGCAGGACGAGTGGCAGGACGTGCTGCACATGGGCGAGGACCTGGTGCCGGGCCACCCGCTGTTCGACCATCACGCCGAATCGGCAGTGCCTGACGACGCCGAGGCGCGCGGCGGGTTCAACATCGACGACTATGCCGACAAGGCCGACGCGCCAACGGTGGTTTCCTCGATGCCGCCGCCGCTGCCGCCGGGCGCGTCCAAGCCCGTCAGCGAGTACAACTTCAATTTCGATCTGACCCGGGCTGTCGTCGAACCGCCGGCCCGCCCGGCGCCGGCCGCGGACGACGCCACCGTGGCCGCCCCGCTGGCGGCGAGCCGGCCGTCGGCGCCCGCCGAGCCCGTGTCGAGCTGGCACTTCGACGAAGAAGACAGCACGCCGCTCGCGGCCGATGGCGGCCACGACCTGGGCGAGTTCAACGATGACCCGGTGGACACCAAGCTCGACCTGGCCCGTGCCTACATCGACATGGGCGACGCCGAAGGCGCCCGCGCCATGCTCGGCGAGGTGGTCAAGGAAGGCAGCCAGATGCAGAAGGACACCGCCAAGCGCCTGCTCGACAGCCTGCACTGAGTCACGGCGCGCTTCCCGCGGGATAAATCGGGCCGGCCCTTGCCGGCCCGATGCCGTTGCGGCCTGCTAATCTTTCTGCTTTCCGCGGACCCCTGCACGACTCCATGCGCATTGCCCTGGGCATCGAATACGACGGCACCAATTTCAGCGGCTGGCAGCGCCTGAAGGCTGACGTCAGCGTGCAGGGCGTGCTGGAGGAAGCGCTGTCGAAGGTCGCCGATCATTCGGTCGAGGTCAGCTGCGCGGGACGCACCGATGCCGGTGTGCATGGGCGCTGCCAGGTCGTGCACTTCGACACCGAGGCGCGCCGCGACATGCGCGGCTGGGTGCTGGGCAGCTGTTCCAACCTGCCGGCCAGCGTGGCGGTGCTGTGGGCGCAGCCGGTGCCGGACAGTTTCCACGCGCGTTACGCGGCACGCAGCCGGCGTTATCGCTATCGCCTGCTGAACCGGCCGGTGCGCGCGGCGCTGGATGCGCGCTATGTCACCTGGGAGCGCCTGCCGCTGGATGCCGAGCGCATGCACGCCGCCGCCCAGGCCTTGCTCGGCGAGCACGACTTCAGCGCGTTCCGCGCCTTGTCCTGCCAAGCCGCGCACCCGCGCCGCAGCGTGCTCGCGGTGGGCGTGCGGCGCGAGGGTGAGCAGCTGTTCGTCGACATCGAGGCGAATGCATTCCTGCACCACATGGTGCGCAACATCGTCGGCTCGCTGCTGCCGATTGGCCGCGGCGAGCAACCGGTCGAATGGATGGCCGAACTGCTGGCTGGCTGCGACCGCCAGGTGGCCGGGCCGACCGCACCGTCTTCCGGGCTGACCTTCATCGGCCCGCGCTACGAGGCGCACTGGGGCCTGCCGCCGGACGTCTGCCTGCCGGGAGCCGGCCGGTGACCCGCATCAAGTGCTGCGGCATGACCCGGGTGGGCGACGCGCTGCTCGCCGCGCGGCTCGGTGCGGACGCGATCGGGCTGGTGTTCACCGCGCGCAGTCGGAGGCAGGTGACGCTGGCGCGGGCACGCGAGATCGTGGCGGCGCTGCCGCCGTTTGTGGCCAGCGTGGCCTTGTTCATGGACGACGAGCCCGGCCTGGTGCGGCAGGTGCTCGATGAAGTGCGACCCACGCTGCTGCAGTTCCACGGCAACGAGAGCGATGCCTGGTGCGCGCAATTTGGCCGTCCGTTCCTGAAGGCCATCGCAATGGGCGAGGGCGTGGCGGCGTTGCCGTGGCTGCGGGAGTACCCGCAGGCCGCAGGTGTGTTGCTGGACGGCCATGCGGCCGGCGAGGCCGGCGGCAGCGGCAGGACGTTCGACTGGTCGCTGCTGCCGCGCGATCCGGCGCAGCCGCTGGTCCTCGCCGGCGGCCTGCATGCCGGCAACGTGGGCGAGGCCGTGCGCACGGCGCGCCCATGGGCGGTGGACGTGGCCAGCGGGGTGGAGTCGGCACCGGGGATCAAGGACCCGGCCCGGCTGGCAGCCTTCATCCGCGCGGTGCGCGCGGCAGACGCGGCGTGAGCGGCGCGCCGGCCGCCATCGAGGAATGCCGCGATGGCGACGGTGCGCCCGCGCTTGCCGACCTGGTCGGCCATGCGCGCCCGCTGGTGATCCGCGGCCTGTGCCGCGACTGGCCGATGGTGGCCTGGGCGCGGCAGTCGGACGACGCATTCGCGCGGGAGCTGGCGCGGCGGGACAACGGCAGCGAGGTCGATGCGCTGCTGCTGCCTGCGGGCGAGGGCGGGGTGATCGGCTACAACGCGGCGTTCGACGGCTTCAACTACACGCATCACCGCGTCTCGATCGGCCAGGGCCTGCAACGGCTGGCGCAGTACAGCCGTCAGCCGGAGGCGCCGGGGCTGGCCATGCAGAGCGCGTTGATCGGCGCCTGCCTGCCGGGGTTGCTGGACGACCACGCGCTGCCGTTCCTTGATCCCAGCATCCAGCCGCGCATCTGGATCGGCAACCGGGTCACCACGCCGGCGCATTTCGACGAGTACCACAACGTCGCCTGCGTGGTGTGCGGCGTGCGGCGCTTCACCCTGTTCGCGCCGGAGCAGGCGCGCAACCTGTACGTGGGGCCGCTGGATTTCGCACCCACCGGCGCGGCGATTGGCATTGCCCGGCTCGACCGTCCCGACGACCCGCGCTATCCCGGCCTGAAGCTGGCGCTGGCTGCGGCGCAGGTGGCGGAGCTGCATCCCGGCGACGCGATCTACATTCCGCCGCTGTGGTGGCATCACGTGGAATCGCTGCAGCGGATCAACGCGCTGGTGAACTACTGGTGGAAGCCGGTGCTTGCCGATGGCCATGCGCCGGACACGGCGCTGGGCTGTCTGATGCACTGCATCCTCGCCTTCCGCTCGCTGCCGCCGGCGGAACGGGCGGCGTGGAGGGAGCTGCTGGGCTACTACGTGTTTGGCGACGAGGATCCCGCCGCACACTTGCCCGCCGACCGGCGCGGCATCCTCGGCCCGCTCACGCCCGGCCAACTGGCCGAGATCAGGGCCTCCATCCGCCGCTATCTGTGACCCCGTTCGGTCGGGCTTGCCGCTAAGATGGCTGCTTGCCGCAGTGCGGCATGCCCTTCCTGAGTGACGATATGAGCCAGATCGTGGACTACAACGCTTACCCCGACGCGCACGGCCGCTTCGGCAACTACGGCGGCAGCTACGTTGCCGAGACCCTGATGGCGCCGCTGGCCGAGCTGACCGAAGCCTACCTGCGCCTGCGCGAGGATCCGGCCTTCATCGCCGAGCTCGACCGCGACCTCAAGCACTACGTCGGCCGGCCCAGTCCGATCTACCACGCCGAGCGGCTGTCGCAGCACGTCGGCGGCGCGCGCATCCTGTTCAAGCGCGAGGACCTCAACCATACCGGCGCACACAAGATCAACAACACGGTCGGCCAGGCGCTGGTCGCGCGCAACATGGGCAAGACCCGCATCATCGCCGAGACCGGCGCCGGCCAGCACGGCGTGGCCAGCGCCACGGTGGCGGCGCGGCTGGGCCTGAAGTGCGTGGTCTACATGGGCGCGGTGGATATCGAGCGGCAGAAGATCAACGTCTATCGGATGAAGCTGCTCGGTGCCGAGGTGGTGCCGGTGACCTCCGGCTCGAAGACGCTGAAGGACGCGCTGAACGAGGCGATGCGCGATTGGGTCACCAACGTCGCCGACACCTTCTACATCATCGGCACTGTCGCCGGGCCTCATCCGTACCCGCTGATGGTGCGCGACTTCAACGCGATCGTCGGGCGCGAGGCGCGCGCGCAGATGCTCGAAGAGTACGGTCGCCTGCCCGACGTGCTGACCGCCTGCGTCGGCGGCGGCTCGAACGCGATCGGCCTGTTCCATGCCTTCCTCAACGACCCCGGCGTGCGCATCGTCGGCGCCGAGGCGGCGGGCGAGGGCATCGCCACCGGCCATCACGCCGCGTCGCTGGCGGCCGGCCGGCCCGGCGTGCTGCACGGCAACCGCACCTATGTGCTGTGCGACGACAACGGCCAGATCACCGAGACGCACTCGATCTCGGCCGGCCTGGACTATCCCGGCGTCGGCCCCGAGCACGCGTTCCTGAAGGATACCGGTCGCGCCGAGTACGTCGGCATCACCGACGACGAGGCGCTGGCCGCGTTCCACCTGCTGGCGCGCACCGAAGGCATCCTGGCCGCGCTGGAATCCAGCCACGCGGTGGCGCAGGCGGTCAAGCTGGCGCGCGAGTTGCCGAAGGACGGCATCGTGCTGTGCAACCTGTCCGGCCGCGGCGACAAAGACGTGCACACCATCGCGGCGCGCGAAGGAGTCGAGGTATGAGCCGCATCGACCGCCGCTTCGCCGCACTGAAAGCCGCCAACCGCACCGGCCTGATTCCGTTCGTCACCGCGGGCGATCCGTCGCCTGAGCACATGGTGGCGCTGATGCATGCGCTGGTCGACGCCGGCGCCGACCTGATCGAGCTGGGCGTGCCGTTCTCCGACCCGATGGCCGACGGCCCGGTGATCCAGCACGCCAGCGAGCGGGCGATCGCGAAAGGCGTGGGCCTGGCCGACGTGCTGGGCTGGGTCGCCGCATTCCGCCAGCACGATGCGGACACGCCGATCGTGTTGATGGGTTACCTCAATCCCATCGAGACGCACGGCTACGCGCGCTTCGCCGGAGAGGCCGTGCAGGCCGGCGTCGACGGTGTGCTGCTGGTCGATTGCCCGCTGGAGGAGTCCGCCGTGCTGCAGCCGCTGCGCGACGCCGGGCTGCAACGGATCCTGCTTGCCGCACCGACCACCGAACCCTCGCGTATGGCGCAGCTGTGCGGTTCGGCCGAGGGTTTCCTGTACTATGTCTCGTTCGCAGGCATCACCGGTGCGGCACACTTGAGCACCGGTGACATCGCCGCCCGCGTGGCCGATGTCCGTGCCCGGGCGAAGGCGCCGGTGGCGGTCGGTTTCGGCATCCGCGATGCGGCGAGCGCGAAGGCGATCGCCGGTTTTGCCGATGCGGTGGTGATCGGCAGCGCACTGGTGGATCGGCTGGCCGGGGCGACGGACGCCGGGGAAATCACCCGGCGCACGCAGGCGTTCCTGGCACCGATCCGCGCCGCGCTGGATGCCCGTTGAGGGCACGCACCGCCGGATGGTGGCGCACTCACGAATAGTCAGGGTGATGCAATGAATTGGCTGCAGAAAATCATGAACCCGCGCACCCGCCCGCACGCCACCAACGGCGGCAAGGGCTCGGTGCCCGAGGGCGTGTGGGAGAAGTGCGGCGGCTGCGGCACGGTGCTGTACAAGCCGGAGCTGGAGCGCAACCTGATGGTCTGCCCCAAGTGCGGCCATCACCATTACATCAGTGCGCGCGCGCGGCTCGATGCGCTGCTCGACGAAAGTTCGGCGCAGGAACTGTGGGCCGGCCTGGAGCCGACCGACCCGCTGAAGTTCCGCGACTCGAAGAAGTACCGCGACCGCATCGTCGCCACCCAGAAGAAGATCGGCGAGAAGGATGCGATGGTCGTGATGAGCGGCCGGCTCAAGGGCCGCCCGCTGGTGGCGGCGGCGTTCGAGTTCGCCTACATGGGCGGCTCGATGGGTTCGGTGGTCGGCGAGAAGTTCGCTCGCGCCGCCGAGCGCGCGCTGGCCGACCGCAGCGCGCTGGTGTGCTTCTCCGCCACCGGCGGCGCGCGCATGCAGGAGGCGCTGTTCTCGCTAATGCAGATGGCCAAGACCTCGGCCGCGCTGGCGCGCCTGCGCGACGCCGGCGTGCCGTACATCAGCGTGCTGACCAACCCGACCACCGGCGGCGTCTCCGCCAGCCTGGCGATGCTGGGCGACATCAACATCGGCGAGCCGAAGGCGCTGATCGGCTTCGCCGGCCCGCGCGTGATCGAGCAGACCGTGCGCGAAACCCTGCCGGAAGGCTTCCAGCGTTCGGAGTTCCTGCTGGACCACGGCGCGATCGACCTGATCGTCGACCGCCGCGAGATGCGCGACAAGCTGGCCGACCTGCTCGGCATCCTGATGAAGGCGCCGCGCGCGGCCTGAGCGGGTGCTCTGCCGGCGATGATGCGATGCCGCCTGCGGGCGGCATCGTCGTTAGCGCTGGCGGGTTTTCCACAGCGGCTGTGGAAGCGTTCGGGCAAAGCCTGTGGACAAGCCGCTTTCGCCGTCGATCCATCAAGCACTTGCTACGCGCTGGTCAGGAGTTGCGCATGACGGCGCCGCGTGCGGCACCGGTTTTCCACAGCGATTGTGGAGCGTGGGCGGCAAAGCCTGTGGACAAGTGTGCTATCTGCTTGAGCGCAAAGGCGGGGTCGACGGCGTGCGCAGGTTCTGCACAGTGCCGTACTCAGCCGAGCAACGATGCCAGCCACAGCGACGCGCTGCCGAGGCCACCGCCGATGACGATGGCGGCCAGCACGTCGCTGGGGTAGTGCAAGCCGAGGATCACCCGCGAGACGGCGACCAGTGCGGTGAAGCCCAGCAGCAGCGGTGCCAGCGGCGGATACCAGGCCAGCGCCACGGTGCTGAAACCCACCGCCTGCAAGGTATGCCCGGACGGAAAACTGAACTCGTCCAGCGGCGGCACGTGTGCGATCACGCCGGGGCAGGCGCGATACGGGCGCGGGCGGCGCGTCCAGCGCTTGAGCAGGCGATACAGCAGCAGCGCGGCGAGCCCGGTGGCTGCCATGTGCGCTGCTGCGGCGATGCCGCGCGGGCCGCCGAGCATGGCCAGCGCGGCCATCAGTGCGTACCAGAACACGCCGTCACCGAGCCGGCTGACCGCGCCGAAGAAGGCTCCCACCACGCGGCGGGCGCCCCAGTGGTTGGCGATCACGCAGACGCGGCGGTCCAGCGCGAAACGCGGTCCGGGCAGAAGCTCAGAGGCGGGCAGCGATGGAGGCGTGTTCATGCAGGTTCTCCTCGGCCATGTCGCGCAGCAGGGATTCGAAATCGCGGATCACCGCTTCCGGCGAGAGTCCCGCCACGCCGGCGTGCGCCGCGCGCCCCATGTGCCGGATCAGTGCAGGGTTGCTCGCCAGTCTCACCGAGGCATCGATGAAGGCCGCCTCGTCGCCCGAGGCGATGCGGCAGCCGTTGACGCCGTCGACGAGGTGCTCGCGCGCGGCACCCTCGGCATACGCCACCACCGGCAGGCCGGCGGCCAGGGCCTCGATGATCACGTTGCCGAAGGTCTCGCTGAGGCTGGGGAACGGGAACAGGTCCGCGCTGGCATAGTGCCGCGCCAGCGCTTCGCCGCCTTGCACGCCGGCGAAGATGAAGTCCGGATGGGCGGCCTGCAGTGCGCCGCGGGCCGGACCGTCGCCGACCCACACGTAGCGCGCCTGCGGCACCTGCCGCTGGATCGCGCGAAAAGCCCGCACCGCCAGCTCGAGATTCTTTTCCGGCGCGATGCGCCCGACGTACAGCACCACCGGCGTGGCGGCGTCCACGCCCCAGTCGGCGCGCAAAGCCATGTCGCGCCGGTTCGGGTGGAACAGCTGCGTATCCACGGCGCGGCGCAGCAAGCGTGCGTTGGTGATGCCCATGGCGTGCAATTCCTGTGCGAGCGCATCGGTCGGCACCAGCGTGGCGATGGCGCGCTGGTGGAAACGACGCAGGTAGCCGCGTACCAGCGGTGTGAGCAGGCCCACGCCGTAATGGCTGGCGTAGCTGTCGAAGCGGGTGTGGAAACCGCTGCTGAGCGGAATGCCCAACTGCCTGGCGGCACGCATGGCCGACCAGCCGAGCGGCCCTTCGGTGGCTACGTACACCGCATCGGGACGCTGCCGCGACCAGTGCCGGCGCAGGGTGTGGCCGGCGGGCAGACCGAAGCGCAGGCCGGGGTAACGCGGCAGCGCGCCGCCGCGCAATTCGAGCACGTCGATGCCGGCTTCGTCGCCGTGCGGCTGCGGCTGGCGCGGGCGGATCAGGTCGATGCTGTGGCCACGGGCGGCGAGCCCGGCGGCGAGACTGTGCACGGTCAGCGCGACGCCGTTGATTTCCGGTGGGTAGGTTTCGCTGACGATGCCGATGCGCATGACGATGTCCGTGCTGGCTGGACGCAGCTTCGCCGTTTCGCGTTGCGGCGGCGTGGCGGGCGCATGACGTGGCAGTGACGCATCGGTGCCTTGCGGGCGCCGCAGCGCTTACACTGGGGGGCATCCTTCACCGCTGGAGACCGACGATGAAACGCATCCTGCTCGCCCTGGCCCTGGCCGGACTGACCGGCGCCGCGCTGGCCGCCGATGCCCCCGCCGGCCTGCCGGTCACACCGGCTCCCGCCGGCGCCGAGGTCTACCTCATCTCGCCGAAGGACGGCGCCACCGTGGGCCAGGACGTCACCGTGCGCTTCGGCCTCAAGGGCATGGGCGTGGCGCCGGCCGGCGTGGCCAAGGAGCACACCGGCCACCATCACCTGCTGGTCGACGTGAAGGAGCTGCCCGCCGCCGGCCAGCCGATTCCGAAGGACGAGCAGCACATCCATTTCGGCGGCGGCCAGACCGAGACCACGTTGAAGCTGAAGCCCGGTACCCACACCCTGCAGCTGGAACTGGGCGACCAGAACCATGTGCCGTTCGAGCCGGCCGTGGTGTCGAGGAAGATCACCATCCACGTCAAGTGAGTTTCGGGCGGCGCCGGCTTGCTTCCCGCGCTCAGTGCCCGAAGTAGACCGCGATGCCTAGATTGGTCTGCCAGTCGGGCGCCGCACCGTCCAACCGATGGTCGAAGCCGGCGTCGAGCTGCACGCGTGGGGTGATCATCCATGCCAGTCCGGCACCGGCAACCGTGCCGCTGCCCTGATCCGGCGTGTGCAGCCGCGCGGCTTCGACATACAGCATCAGCGTGCTGCCCAGCGTGTAGTTGTCGCTGGCTGCCACGGTGGTGCTGTCAGCGCCGCCACTGCGCACATCCTGCAGATACAGACCCAGCGAGTTGCTCCCGCTTGCCTGCAGGTTGAACTGTGCGCCGAGCAGGTATTGGCGCCGGTCGCTGCGGAATGCCTTCGCGCCATCGGTGAATTCCACGCTGCCCAGCAGGCCCCAGCCGAAGGCCGGGTTCGAGGACGGCAGTGCCAGTTTCAGCCCGAGTGTCGTGTCGCCATGTCCATGACTGCGATCACCGCTGCCGGCACCGTCCTGCCGCAACGAGTTCCATGGCGAGCTGCCCAGTTGCAGTTCCAGCGGGCCGCCGATGCCGATGCGCAGCAGGCTGTCGGCGCTGTACTGCGAGATGGAGATGCCGTCTTGTCGATCACGGCTCCAGTCCGGCAATCCCTGTTCGATGGTGATGTCGCCCATGCCGAGCGCGACGGGCGTGAAGCCGTAGCCAGGGCGGTCGTAGCCCGGATTGCCGGCCATGGCGGACAGGGCGAGGCCCGACATGAGCGTGGCGAGTATGGTCGGGGCAATGCGCCGACGTCGCTGTGGGCTGCGGCAGCGGCGAGTATCCCGGTATCGGCTAAAATCCATCACTTCGCTCCGCATCCGTTGAGTTCCCATGACCGTCCGCACCCGCTTTGCCCCCAGCCCCACCGGTTTCCTGCACATCGGCGGGGCGCGCACCGCGCTGTATTGCTGGCTGGAGGCGCGTCGCCGCGGCGGCGAGTTCATCCTGCGCATCGAGGACACCGACCGCGAGCGTTCCACCGAGGAAGCCGTGCAGGCGATCCTCGACGCGATGCACTGGCTCCACCTCGACGCCGACGAGGGTCCGTTTTACCAGACCCAGCGGCTGGCGCGGTACAGGCAGGTCGCCGACGAACTGGTCGCCGCCGGCAAGGCCTACTACGCCTACGAGAGCAAGGAACAGATCGAGGCGATGCGCGAGGCGGCGATGAAGGTGGGCGAAAAACCGCGCTACAACGGCTACTACCGCGACCGCAACGAACCTTTCCGCGACGACCCGAATCGGGTGATCCGCTTCCGCAACCCCACCGAGGGCTCGGTGGTGTTCGAGGACAAGGTGAAGGGCCGCATCGAGATCGCCAACAGCGAGTTGGACGACCTGGTGATCTTCCGCTCCGACGGCTGGCCCACCTACAACTTCGCGGTGGTGGTCGACGATATCGACATGGGCATCACCGAGGTGATCCGCGGCGACGACCACGTCAACAACACGCCGCGCCAGATCAACATCTACCAGGCGCTGGGCGCCGCGGTGCCGGAGTTCGCGCACCTGCCGATGATCTTGGACAAGGAAGGCAAGAAGCTGTCCAAGCGCACCAACTCGGTCAGCGTGATGGAGTACCGCGCCGCGGGCTTCCTGCCGCACGCGATCCTGAACTACCTGGTGCGCCTCGGCTGGTCGCACGGCGACCAGGAGATATTCTCGCGCGGGGAAATGATCGCGCTGTTCGACATCGCCGACGTCAACAAGGCCGCTTCGCGCTTCGACACCGAGAAGCTGGCCTGGCTCAACCAGCACTACCTGAAAACCGACGAACCGCAGTCGCTGGCCGCCGAGTTCGCGTGGCACCTGCAGCGCGCCGGGATCGACGCGTCGCGCGGCCCGGCGCCGGTCGACGTGGTCGTGGCGCTACGCGACCGCGTGCACACGCTGAAGGAAATGGCCGAGCGCGCGAAGATCTGGTACGGCCCGATCGTCGAATGGGACGACAAGGCGGTCGCCAAGCACCTGAAGAACGACAGTGCGGTCGCCGTGCTGGAGGTGGCGAAGGCGCTGCTCGCCGAGGTCGAGTGGCAACCCGCTCCGATCCACCAGGTGATCGAACAGGTCGCCGCGCAGCTGGCACTCGGTATGGGCAAGGTCGCCCAGCCGCTGCGCGTGGCGATGACCGGCACCCAGGTCTCGCCCTCGATCGAGCACACTATCTACCTGGCCGGCCGCGACGAGGCGCTCACGCGCATCGACGCCGCGATCGCCATGGCGCGGGAATGAGCTTCCCGCCATGCCGATGACGCACTGACCCGGCATGGACGAGCTGCTGGCCAAGGCCACCCATGGTGTCGATCCCGACGCGCCGGGTGCGTTCTGGCAGGTCTTCTTCAACCTGTTGAACATGCTGCCGTGGGCAGCCATGTTCTGGTGGAGCCTGCTGTTCGTCGCGGTGGGCGCGCTGCTCGGCTGGTGGCGCGGCCGCCTGTTCGAAGGGATCGTGTGGGCATGGCTGCTGGGGCCGATCGGCTGGATCGTGCTGCTGCTGCGAACCCGCCGCAAACCGCCGCGTCGGCCGCCGCCGTTGCCGCGCTGAAGCCTTGCTGCCGCTGCGACGGGCGCAGTGTATGATCCAGCACGAGGTGAAACGCTTGAGCCACGACGCCGCCCGCAACCCGCATCCGAGCCACCCGCACCATCACGACGCGAAAGGTTTCGTGCGTGCCGTGGAACATGCCAGCGAGGAGCGCGGCTTGCGCCTGACTCCGCTGCGCAAGGAAGTGCTGGAGCTGATCGCGGCCGCGCACAAGCCGGTCAAGGCCTACGACCTGCTCGACCAGTTGCGCGAGAAGCACGGCAATGCGGCGCCGCCGACCGTCTATCGCGCACTCGACTTTCTGCTCGAGAACGGTTTTATCCACAAGCTGGAATCGATCAACGCGTTCGTTTCCTGCCACCACCCGGCCGAGGCGCACCAGGTGCCGTTCCTGATCTGCGATACCTGCTCCAATGCGCAGGAGGTCTGCGACGAGCGGGTTGCCGAGCTGATCGAGGCGCAGGCGAAGGCGTTCGGCTTCCGCCCGCAGGCGCAGACGCTGGAAGTCCATGGCACCTGCCGGCATTGCCGCAAGAGCTGACCCGCGTTGCCGGGTATGGCGTTCGGAAGTGTTATAATGTAACATCCAGCCCGACTGGATACTGAGCCGCCACGTCTGGCGGCGCCGGGCACGACGATGGATTCCGAGCAGGCGAACAAAACCCGCTGGTGGCACGCCGCCGATCGCGTCGGCGCGATGGCTTCCTTCCTGTGCGCGATCCATTGCGCGCTGCTGCCCTTCGTGCTCGCGCTGCTGCCGCTGGTAGGGCTGGAATTCCTGGCCGATCATCGCTTCGAGCGGGCTTTCGTGCTGGGTGCCTGCGTGCTGGCCTCGCTTGTACTGATTCGGGGGTATCGCCGGCACCAGCGCTCGCTGCCGTTGCGGCTGGCCGTGCCGGGTCTGGCCCTGCTGCTGCTCGGCGTCACTTATATCGACGGTCCTGCGCCGATTCTGCACAGCGTGCTGGTGACCTGCGGCGGTCTGCTGCTGGCCGGCGCGCATTTCGCCAACCTGCGGCTGGACAGCCGCAACCATGCCCTCCATGTGCACGGCCCGCAGTGCGCGCACTGAACGCAGTGATTGTGTAACGGCGCCAGCCGTTCCTAGCATGCACGCATGAATACCGCCCACGCCGATCGGCACGCGCACGCTCACGACGGTGACCACGGCTACGCGCACGACCCGACCGCCGCGTCCGGCAGCCGCGGTCGCAAGCTGCTGTTGGCGTTCGGCCTGACCGCCGCGATGATGGCGGTCGAGGTGGCCGGCGGCGCGTGGTCCGGTTCGCTGGCCTTGCTGGCCGATGCCGGACACATGGTGGTCGACGCGTTGGCCCTGCTGCTGGCGATCGTCGGTGCGCGGGTGGCCATCCGGCCGGCCGATGCGCGGCGCAGTTACGGCTATGGCCGGATGGAGGTGCTGGCGGGATTCGTCAATGCGCTGGGCCAGTTCGTGCTGGTCGGCTGGATCGTCTACGAGGCCGGCGTACGGCTGCTGCATCCCGGCGAGATCCTCTCGGGAATCATGCTGGTGGTGGCGATTGCGGGCCTGCTGGTGAATGCGCTGGTGCTGCGTACCCTGCACGGGCATGCGCATGACGACGTCAACCTGGCCGGCGCCAGCCTGCACGTGCTGGGCGACCTGCTCGGTTCGCTGGCGGCGGTGCTGGCGGCGCTGGCGATCCGCTGGTTCGGCTGGCTGTGGGCCGACCCGGTGCTGTCGCTGCTGATCTCATTGCTGATCCTGGGCAGCGCGTGGCGGCTGCTGCGGGTGTCGGCGCACATCCTGCTGGAGGGCGTGCCCGACGGCATGGACAGCGCGCTGGTGGAGGCGTCGCTGCGCACCGCCGATCCCGGTATCCGCGACATCCACCACCTGCACGTGTGGCAGCTGGCCTCGGGCTCGCGCATGGCCACCGTGCATGCCGAGTTGGCCGAGTGTGCCGATGGAGCGCAGGCTTTGCAGGCGATCAAGCGGATGCTGCTGGAGCGTTTCGGCATCCAGCACGTGACCGTGCAGATCGACCCCGGCAGTTGTCTGGACGCGAGCGAAGACTGCGCCGGACACGGTCATCGCTGACTATCCCGTGCGGCTCCGAACACTGCTATGATGGCAGGCCGTTCATCCAATAAATCAAGGAGTTCCCCATGGGCAAGGGCGATCGCAAGACTCGTCGCGGCAAGACCTATCGCGGCAGCTACGGCAATACCCGGGCGCACGGCGTGCTGCCGGCCGTGGTGGGCGCCAAGCCGACCGTGACCAAGCCGGCTGCCGCCAAGAAGGCCGCGCCGAAGAAGAAGTCGGCCTGAGCCGCTTCGCCACGCACAAAAAAACCCGCTGCGGCGGGTTTTTTTGTGCGTGGATCGCTGCGCCGCGGGCGGCTGCGGGTCAGAAGCGATACTGCACGCCCAGCGACCAGAGTCGCCGTGGCTCCAACTGCAGGCCATTGACGCGTTGCCACACCGGCAACTGGACGAACGCGAATGCATCCAGCCGCGGACTGAGCTTCACGCTGATGCCCGGGCTGAGATAGGCAAAGGTGGCGCCGCTGTTGGGGCGGTCGGATTGCTGGCCGTTTTCGCGCTGCTCGCCGTGGATGTTCAGCTGCAGCTGCGGCGTGATGCGTCCGGCGTCGAGATAGCGCACGCCGAAGTCGATGTTGAGCGAATTGCCGGGGCGGAAGCCGTCCCGCGCGTCCAGCGGAACCTGCGCCATGGCTTGGCCGAAGTAGGCCAGCGAGTCAGTGAGCAGGCCGAACTTGTAGACGCCGAACAACGCGTCGGTGGTGCCGGTGCCCAGTTGCAGGCCGCGGTCGAGCGGCTGGCCGGCCTGCGGCCCGGCTGCGAAGCGCTGGGTGAAGCGGCCGGTGGGCAGCTTCACGCCGAATTGCATGCCGAGGCCGGCGTCGTCGCTGAACCCCTGGTAGCGCACGAGCAGGCGCAGGTCGCCAATGCCGCGCGTGTCGGAGGTGGAAATGTCGGTGTCGCCGCCGGCAATGGTCTGGTGGTGACGGTCGGTATACGGCAACTGTGCCGAGATACCCCAGTAGCGCGAGAAGTTGTAGCTCGCGCCGAGCAGGGTGGTGCGGTTGATGGTCTTGCGTTGCACCTCTTCGTCAGCGGGGTACTGGAACGCACTGCGGCTGACGGTGTCGGTGCCGTGCATCAGTCGCGACTGGTCGAAATAATCCTCGCGTACGCTGAGGTGCAGGCCGCGGCTGGTGGCATAGTCCTGGCTTGACCAGTCCGAATTGAGCGAGCAGCCGCAGGTGGAGCAGGCACCGGCCAAGGCCGGGGCCAGCGTGCCTGCGAGCAGCACCGTGGCGGCGAGGCGCCGGTGACGTGTGCGCGGGTACGACGACCGGGAGCCGCCATGCGGCAGGTGCTGGTTCGGATGTTTCACGCATACTCCCGATGGGTTTGCTTCGACTTCACCATTGTCCCACCGCGATGACGCTGCCGGTTGCGGCGTGACGTCACAACCAGCCGATTCGCGGTCGGACGCGGGTTGGATGAGGCGTCGTGCGGACAGGTTCCCACGAGGCCGCACCGCGCAGGATGGCTCGCCCTCCAGCCGGCCTGGGCCGTCACATGCGGCGGTGGCGGCGTGCGTGCGGACCAACCTGAATGGTGGCCCGGCATGCACTGATCGCCCGGTTTGCCGCAGCGCCACATGCCATGTATGATGCGCACCATTGTGTTAATGCGTTAGTACATTATGAAGCGTCGATCACGCGATCCCGAAACCCCCGTCGAGTCGGCCGAGCAGAGCCTGTACGAGGCGCTGCTGTCGCTGAAGAACGTCGAGGAGATGGCGGCCTTTCTGGGCGACCTGTGCACCCCGGCGGAACTGGAGGTGCTGGTGGACCGCTGGCGGGTGGTGCCGTTCCTGCTCGATGGCGTGCCGTACCGCGAGATTCACGAGCGCACCGCGGTCAGCATTACCACGATCGGGCGGGTGGCGCGCTATCTCAACCAGGGCAACGGCGGCTACCTGGCGGCCGCCGCCCGCGCGGCGCGGCGGCAGGCACAGACCACGAGGAAGAAGGCATGAAGCCGCGCAACCGTTTGCGCATCGCGATGCAGAAATCCGGACGGCTCACCGAGCCGGCGCTGGATCTGCTGGCCCGCTGCGGGCTTACCTTCCGGCAGAGCCGCGACAAGCTGTTCTGCTTCGGCGAGGGCGAGCCGGTGGATCTGCTGCTGGTGCGCGACGACGACATCCCCGGCCTGATCGCGCAGGGCGTGTGCGACCTCGGCATCGTCGGGCGCAACGTGCTCAGCGAATTCCGGCTGACCGGCGGACGCGAGGCCGAGCCGCTGGCCGAGCTGCGCCCGCTCGGCTTCGGCCGTTGCCGGCTGTCGATCGCGGTGCCGCAGGAGCTGGATTACCGCGAGCCGCGGCAGTTGCACGGGCGGCGCATCGCCACCTCGTATCCCGGCCTGCTCGGCGAGTGGCTGCGCGCGCAGGGCGTCGACGCCGGCGTGGTGACCCTCGCCGGTTCGGTCGAGATCGCGCCGAAGCTGGGCACCGCCGATGCGATCTGCGACCTGGTGCAGAGCGGCGGCACGCTGGTGGCGAACCAGTTGCGCGAAGCCGACGTGCTGTTGCACAGCGAGGCGGTGCTGGCCGGCCCGCTGGCGCTGCCGGCGGACGAACGCGGCGACCTGCTGGAGCTGCTGCTGAAGCGGCTGGACGGGGTGATCCAGGTGCGCGAGTCGCGCCTGCTGCTGCTGCAGACCTCGCGCCACACGCTGGAGGCGGTGACCCGGCTGCTGCCGGGCGGTCCGCAGCCGACCCTGCTGCCGGTGGCCGGCCAGCCGGATCAATTGATGTTGCAGGCGCTGTGTGCCGGCGAGGTGAGCTGGCGGCAGCTGGAAGAGATCAAGAAGGCCGGGGCGCGCGAGATGTTCGTGCTGCCGGTGGAGAAGATGCTGGCATGAATCAGGTTGGCAAGAAGGGCAGGTTCGCATGAAACGTCTGGACTGGAACGGCCTGGATGAAGCGGCGCGCCGCGAGGCGCTGGCGCGCCCCGCGCAGTCGCGTGCCGATGAACTGCGCCGCGGCGTCGAGCGGATCGTCGCCGTCGTGCGCGAACGCGGCGACGCGGCGCTGCGCGAACTCAGCGCGAAGTACGACCACTGCGCGCTGGAGGCGATCGCGGTGGACGAGGCCGAATTCGCTGCGGCCGAGGCTTCCCTCGATCCGGCCCTGAAGGCGGCGATCCGCGAAGCGGCGGCGCGCATCGAGGCGTTCCATCGCGCGGCGGCGCTGCAGCCGGTGGCGGTGGATACCGCACCCGGCGTGCGGGTGGAACGCATGCTGCGGCCGATCGGCCGGGTCGGCCTGTACGTGCCTGCAGGCAGCGCGCCGTTGCCGTCCACCGCCCTGATGCTGGGCGTGCCGGCGCATATCGCCGGTTGCCGCGAGGTGGTGCTGTGTTCGCCGGCGCGCGCCGACGGCCGTTGCGACGAGGCGGTGCTGTATGCCGCACGCCTCACCGGCGTGCACCGGGTGTTCAAGCTGGGCGGCGCGCAGGCGATCGCGGCGATGGCCTACGGTACCGCCAGCGTGCCGAAGTGCGACAAGCTGTTCGGCCCCGGCAATGCCTGGGTGACCGAGGCGAAGCTGCAGGTGTCGTCCGATCCGGATGGCGCCGCGATCGACATGCCGGCCGGCCCGTCCGAAGTGCTGGTGATCGCCGATGCCGGGGCGAATCCGGTGTTCGTCGCCGCCGACCTGCTGTCGCAGGCTGAGCACGGACCGGATTCGCAGGTGATCCTGCTGAGCCCGTCCGCCGACCTGCTGGACCAGGCAGCCGCCGAAGTCGAACGCCAGTGCGCCGAATTGCCGCGTGGCGCGATCGCCGGCCGGGCGCTGGCGCAGAGCCGGCTGATCGCGGTCGACTCGCTGGCGCAGGCGGTCGAGGTGAGCAACCGCTACGCACCCGAACACCTGATCCTGCAGGTGGCCGCGCCGCGCGCGCTGCTCGACGGCGTCGAGAGTGCCGGCTCGGTTTTCCTCGGCCAGTGGGCGCCCGAATCGGTGGGCGACTACTGCAGCGGCAGCAACCACGTGCTGCCGACCTACGGTTACGCGCGTAGCTACAGCGGCGTGTCGGTGGCCAGCTACCAGAAGCAGATCAGCGTGCAGGAAGTCAGCGCGGACGGCCTGCGCCACATCGGCCCGTGCACCGCCACGCTGGCGGCGGCGGAGCAACTGGAAGCCCATCGCCGCGCGGTGACCCTGCGCCTGGAGGCGCTGGCATGAGCGTGCTCGATCTGGCGCGGCCGGAGATCCGCGCGATGCAGCCGTACTCCTCGGCGCGGATGGAGGCCAGCGGCGGCGAGGTCCTGCTCAACGCGAACGAATCGGCGTGGGCGCCGGTCGGCGACGACGGCCTCGGCTGCAACCGCTACCCCGAGCCGCAGCCGGCAGCACTGGTCGAGGCGCTGGCCACGCTCTACGGCGTGCGGCGCGAACAGTTGCTGGTCGGCCGCGGCAGCGACGAGGCGATCGACCTGCTGGTGCGCGCGTTCTGCCGCGCCGGCCGCGACGCGGTCCTGATCCAGCCGCCCACGTTCGGCATGTACGCGGTATGCGCGCGGGTGCAGGACGCGGGTATCGTCGAGGTGCCGCTGGCGGCGGATGCCACGCTGGACGTGGACGCGGTGCTGGCCGCGCTGACCCCGGCGGTGAAGCTGGTCTTCGTCTGCACGCCGAACAATCCCACCGGTCAGCCGGTGCCGCGCACCGAGCTCGAGCGGCTGGTGCAGGCGCTGGCCGGCCGTGCGCTGTTGGTGGTGGATGAGGCCTATGTGGAGTTCGCCGACGAAGGCAGCGTGGCCGACCTGATCGACCGCTACGACAACCTCGCCGTGCTGCGCACCCTGTCCAAGGCCTGGGCGCTGGCCGGCGTGCGCATCGGCAGCCTGCTGGCGAGCGCCGGCGTGATCGCCCTGCTGCGCCGGATCATGGCGCCGTACCCGCTGCCGCTGCCGAGCGTGGATGCGGCGCTGCTGGCGCTGTCCGGCTGGGGGCAGGCGAACGCGCGCGAACACCTCGCCGTGGTGCGTGCGGAGCGCACGCGCATGTGCGAGGCCTTGCGCTGGTTGCGCAACGTGCGTGAGGTGTTGCCGTCGCAGGCGAATTTCCTCGCCGTGCGCTTCGACGATGCCGCCGGCGCCTACCAGCGCCTGCTCGCCGCCGGCATCGTGGTGCGCGACGTGCGCCGCTACCTGAACCTCGGCGACGCGCTGCGCATCACCATCGGCACGCCCGCGGAGAACGAACGGGTGCTGGCCGTCCTGCAGGAAACCAGCCCGTGAGCCGTAAGATCCTCTTTGTCGATCGCGACGGCTGTCTAATCGAGGAGCCGGCCGACGAGCAGATCGACAGCTACGAGAAGCTGGCCCTGCTGCCCGGCGTGATCGCCGCGCTGCAACGCTTCGTCGCCGCCGGCTACGAGCTGGTGATGGTGAGCAACCAGGACGGCCTGGGCAGCGACAGTTTCCCGGAGCCGCATTTCAGCGGGCCGCACGAACTGCTGCTGCGCATCCTCGCCTCGCAGGGCATCGCCTTCCGCGAGGTGCTGATCGATCGCAGCCTCCCGCACGAGGGTCTGGACACGCGCAAGCCCGGCGTCGGCATGCTGCGCCACTACCTGGCCGACGACGGTTGGAGCCGCGCGGCGTCGGCGATGGTGGGCGACCGCGAGACCGACCTGCAGTTCGCCGCGAACATGGGCGTGCGCGGCCTCCGCGTCGGCCCGCAGGGCGTGGGTTGGGAGGAACTGGCGCACCAGTTGCTGGATGCGCCGCGCGTCGCCACGGTGGTGCGCAACACCCGGGAAACCCGCATCACGGTCAGCGTGGACCTGGACCAGGTGGCCGAACCGCAGGCGCATACCGGACTGGGCTTCTTCGACCACATGCTGGAGCAGATCGGCAAGCACGGCGGCTTCGCGCTGCAGCTCGACTGCGACGGCGACACCCACATCGATGAACACCACACCATCGAGGACTGCGCGCTGGCGCTGGGCCAGGCGTTGAAACAGGCGCTGGGCGACAAGCGCGGCATCGGCCGCTACGGCTTCACCCTGCCGATGGACGAGGCGCAGGCCAGCGCCGCGCTGGACCTGTCCGGCCGGCCGTACTTCGTGTTCGAGGGCAGCTTCCCGCGCGAGCGGGTGGGCGAGGTGCCGACCGAACTGGTGCCGCATTTCTTCCGCTCGCTGTGCGAGACGCTGGGCGCGAACCTGCACCTCGCCGTGCGCGGCGACAACGCGCACCACATGGTCGAGGCCTGCTTCAAGGTGGTGGCGCGCACGCTGCGCCAGGCGATCGCCCGCTCCGGCAGCGAACTGCCCAGTACCAAGGGAAGCTTGTAATGTGGCGATCAATGCACATCGGCGCAGGAGCGCACCCTGTGCGCGATAGCTCTTCGCCACGCGATGGAAAGCATCGCGCACAGAGTGCGCTCCTGCGTGCGAGGTACGTGTGATGGTGGTCCTTGTCGACGCCGGCGGCACCAATATCGGCTCGGTACGCTATGCGCTGCAGCGCCTCGGCGCGGATGCCGCGCTCACTGCGGACGCGGCGGCGATCCGCGCCGCCGACAAGGTGATCCTGCCCGGCGTGGGCGCCGCCGGCCCCGGCATGGCGCGGTTGCGCGAGCTGGGCCTGGTCGACGTGCTGCGTTCGCTGGAACAGCCCGTGCTCGGCGTGTGCCTGGGCATGCAATTGCTGTGCGCGCATTCGGAAGAGGGCGATACCGGGTGCCTGGGGCTGATTCCCGCACCGGTACGCCGCTTCGTCGAAACGCCGGGCCTGCGCGTGCCGCACATGGGCTGGAATGGCTTGTCGGTCCAGCGGGAACATCCGTTGCTGGCCGGCCTGGACGACGGCGAGCAGGCCTACTTCGTGCACAGCTATGCGGCGCCGGTCGGCGACTGGACCCTGGCCACGGCCGACTATGGCGGCGCGTTCTCGGCGGTGATCGCGCATGGCAACTTCCATGGCATGCAATTCCACCCCGAGCGCTCCGCCGCCGTCGGCGCGAGGCTGCTGAAGAACTTCCTCGAACTATGAACTTCGACGTGATTCCCGCGATCGACCTGCGTGGCGGCCAAGTGGTGCGCCTGAAGCAGGGCGACTACGCGCAGCAGACCACCTATGCCGCCGATCCGCGTGCGCTGGCGCGGCGCTATGCCGAGGCAGGTGCGCGCTGGCTGCACATGGTCGACCTGGATGGCGCGCGCTCGGGCAGCCTCGCCAATCTCGCCGTGATCCAGGCGATCACGGCCGATGGCATGCAGATCCAGGCCGGCGGCGGCGTACGCGGCGAAGACGACCTGCGCCGGCTGTTCGACGCCGGCGTGCAGCGCGTGGTGCTGGGCAGCGTGGCGATCCGCGATCCCGAACTCGTGGCCGGCTGGCTGGGCAGGTACGGCGCCGAACGGCTGACCCTCGCGCTCGATACGCGCCGCCTCGGTGGCCGCTGGAGCCTGCCCAGCGCCGGCTGGACCGAAATCGAGGCGCGCACGCTGGACGAATTGGCGCCGTGGTACGCCGCGCGCGGTGCGCGCCACCTGCTGTGCACCGACATCGACCGCGACGGCATGCTGGCCGGCTTCAACCTCGATCTCTATCGCCACCTCGTCGCCACGGTGCCGTCGCTGGCCGTGCAGGCTTCCGGCGGCGTGCGCTCGCTGGACGACATCCGCGCCGCGCGCGAAGCCGGCGCGTGGGGCGTGATCCTCGGCCGCGCGCTGCTGGAAGGGCGCTTCACCGTGGCGGAGGCGCTGGCCGCATGAATTTGATGACCAGCTTGCGTGCTTGCCTGCTTCCCCTGCGACCGAAGGAAGTCCCTTCGGGACGAGCAGGGGAGAGAGTGTGTCCGGGAGGTACCCCATGCTGAGCCGCCGCATCATTCCCTGCCTGGACGTGCGCGATGGCCAGGTGGTCAAGGGCGTGCGTTTTCGCGACCACGTGGTGATGGGCGAGATCGTGGAACTGGCCCTGCGCTACCGCGACGAGGGTGCCGACGAGCTGGTGTTCTACGACATCACCGCCAGCCCGGAAGGGCGCAGCGTGGACCGCGGCTGGGTCGAGCGGGTGGCGCGGGTGATCGACATCCCGTTCTGCGTCGCCGGCGGCATCCGCTCGGTGGACGAAGCGCGTGCCGTGCTGCATGCCGGTGCCGACAAGATCTCGGTGAACTCGCCGGCGCTGGAGCGTCCTGCGCTGATCGACGAGCTGGCCGCCGCGTTCGGCGTGCAGTGCGTGGTGGTCGGCATCGACTCGTTGCGCGACGCCGACGGTGAGTGGCGCGTGCGCCAGTACACCGGCGACCCCGCGAAGACCCAGGCGCTGCTACGCCGCACGCTGGACTGGATGGTCGAGGCGCAACGGCGTGGCGCCGGCGAGATCGTGCTGAACTGCATGGGCAGCGATGGCGTGCGCCGCGGCTACGACCTGGAGCAGCTCAAGGCGGCCCGCGCACTCTGCCGCGTGCCGCTGGTCGCCTCCGGCGGCGCCGGCGAACCGCGGCATTTTCGTGATGCCTTCGTCAAGGCCGACGTGGACGGCGCGCTGGCGGCCAGCGTGTTCCATTCCGGCGCGATCGCGATTCCCGAACTCAAGCGATATCTGCGCGAGTGCAATGTGACCGTGCGCCTGTGAGCATCAAGGAAGCCAGACCATGAGCAACCCCGATTCGGATTTCAGTCGTCTCGACTGGGCCAAGGGCGGCGGCCTGCTGCCGGCGATCGTGCAGCATTGGCTGAGCGGCGAGGTACTGATGCTCGGCTACATGAATGCCGAGGCGCTGGCGCAGACGCAGGCCAGCGGCAAAGTCACGTTCTACAGCCGCAGCAAGCAACGGCTGTGGACCAAGGGCGAAAGCTCCGGCCACGTGCTGGTGCTGAAATCCCTCCGCATCGACTGCGACGCCGATACCTTGCTGATCCAGGCCGAGCCGCACGGCCCGACCTGCCACCTCGGCACGTCGAGTTGTTTTGGTGAAACCGTGCGGCCACCGCTGGGTTTCCTCGCCGAGCTCGACGCACTGGTCGCGCAGCGCCATGCCGAGCGGCCGGCAGGAAGTTACACCACCAGGCTGTTCGAAGGCGGCATGCGCCGGATCGCGCAGAAAGTTGGCGAAGAAGGTGTCGAGACGGCGTTGGCCGCCGTAGTGCAGGACGATGCCGAACTGCTTGGCGAGGCGGCGGATCTGGTCTTCCATCTCACCGTAGCGCTGCGCGCGCGCGGGCTGTCACTGATCGATGTCGTGGCGTTGTTGGTCAAGCGGCACAATGTGGGCCGCAGGGATTGATCGGAACCTCGAGTGTTCACAACGAAGGGCTGGCCTCGGATGAACAACCTACTGAGCGATCACACCTAGCCTTCACTCCACCGCCGAACCACCTCGTCGCGGTAGCTGCGGCTCATGCGCAGTTCGTGGCCATTTCGCAACCGCAGTAACGCGTCACCATTTGGCAGCGGTTTCATCTCTTCGATGCGATCGATAGCCACGATCAAACGTCGATGGATGCGGATGAACCTGCTTGTATCCAGATCTTTCTCGAAGTCGGTCAAGGTTTGGCGGACGAGCTGCGTGTTGGGCCCGGAATGCAGAGCAAGGTAGTTTCCCTGCGTCTCCAGCCAGTCGATGCTGGCCTGCTCCAAGAAACGCAAGCGTCCCCTTGTCTTGATCGGAATGCGCTCGCCGCGCGTGGTCTCTGTGGCGACTGCATTTGTTGCGGTGGCAGCAGTCACGCCACCCTTGCGTCGAATAAACCGGACTAGATGGACGATGGTTGTGAATGCGCAGAGTGCGAATACGAGAAGCGTCCAGTTCGCAGCGAGTTGGCTGTTGACTTCGGCAAACGACGGAACGATTTGCTGTTCGAACCCCCATGCTGCGAGAAAACAACTGATGACGATCAGCAGGAAGGCCAGACACACATTGCAGATCAGGTGGATCAAGGCACGCTGCCAAAGACGGGTGCCCTCAGTAAGGGGAAGCCGGTTGGTGAGCCACGTGAGCAGTGGCGTTACCGTGGCCCCGAGGACTGCAGCACCTGTGATGCGGACAGTCTCGAGGCCGAGAGGCAGCGCATAACCCGCTTGTGACGCGCGCAACACGTTGCCGGGTTCGAGTACCAGCAGAAAAGCCAGCCAATATAGAAAGCCGCTGAAGAGCGGCGCCAGCCGGTGCCGCGGCGGGTCGAACAGGCGGCGAAATTCGAGCGCGAAGTGGTCGGTCATGACCGCGCCAGTTTGCAAGGGCCGCTACGGGTTGTCCACACAATGCACCTGTTCGTCCCATTTGTGACGAACCGGGCGGCTCGCGAGATGATTCGGGCTATCCGCCACCATCGGGCTCGTACAGACTTTGGCGCTCCGTCGCATGTGGGAGCAGGCCGTGCAGTGGTTGACGAATCCTCGATTGACAGATTCTTTGGAAGCGCCCGCCGGCGCTGATATCTGCCCGCGCGGCGGCCGGTGGAATCGCCACTTCCGGCATCGCACGTTGCTGTGCCTGGCTGCTCTTGCGGTTCTCGGGTTATCGGTGTCGGTTGCCACACCAGTCCGCATCGACAGTGGCCTGGTCGAGGGTATGCAGGTGAACGGTGTAACTGTGTTCAAGGGCATACCTTTCGCAGCGCCACCCATCGGGCCGTTGCGATGGCGTGCTCCTCAAGCGCCTGCGGCATGGACAGGCATCAGATCGGCCAACCAGTTCGCACCGATCTGCATGCAACACGGCTCCTATCCCGAAGACGCGCCACCGGAACCCATGAGCGAGGACTGTTTGTACCTCAATATCTGGGTACCGCCACATGTAACAGGCGATCCCCTGCCGGTCATGGTGTGGATATATGGCGGCGGTTTGATGAATGGTTCGGCGTCGACACCGCTGTACGCGGGCGACATGCTCGCGCGCAAGGGCGTCATCGTGGTCACCGCCAACTATCGGCTCGGCGTGCTGGGATTTCTGGCGCATCCCGGTCTGAGTCGCGAATCACCACAACGGGTGTCTGGAAACTATGGCCTGCTCGACCAACTCGCGGCATTGCGCTGGGTGCAGCGCAATATCGGCGCGTTCGGCGGCGATGCTGCACGTGTGACCGTGTTCGGACAGTCGTCGGGTTCGATTTCGATCAGCGCGTTGACGACCTCGCCGCTGGCCAAGGGCCTGTTTCAGCGCGCCATCGGCGAGAGCGGCGGGTTGTTCGAACCGATAGAGCTGGCTTCCGATTTCAAGTTGATCGATGCCGAACAGGCCGGTAGAGCGTTTCTTGCCCGGAGCGGTGCACGTACCTTGCAGGATCTGCGTGCGATGCGAGCGGAGGAGGTGATCAAGACTCGTTTCAATCCGCACCTTGTCATCGATGGCTACGCTTTGCCACAAGCCCCGTACGACGCTTACCGCGAAGGCCGACAGAACGATGTTGATCTCCTGGTAGGCTCAAACGCGCGCGAAGGCCAACTGTTTCTCGTCAACCGAACGATTACGGCCGCCAATCTTGACGAGGTACTCGATAGCGACTTCTCCCATCCGATTGTCTCGTTGATTGGCCCCGGGTCAATGGCCAACGACCAGCAAGCGCGCTCGGCCTTCGTGAAGTTTGAGGGCGAAATGCGGTTCGGTTGGGACATGTGGGCATGGGCGCGCCTGCAAGCCGATGCAGGAAAACGCCGTGTATTCCTCTACCGATTCACGAAGAGTTCGCCTTATGGTGTTGACGACAAATACTACGGTTGGGGTGCCAGCCATGGCATGGAGATGCCTTATGTATTTGACCATCTTGATCAGCAGAGATTGCCGTGGACGCCGGCGGATCGTCGGCTTGCGCTCGCTATGTCGACGTACTGGACCAATTTCGCGAAATCCGGCGATCCCAATGGGGCAGGGTTGCCGGTCTGGCCACCATTCACTACGCCGAATTCGCAAGCAATGCTGTTGGGCGAAGCGATCGCGTCAGGACCCATTCCAGATGTAACCGATCTACGACGTATAGATCGCCTATATGGGACAGCACGTTTCGTAGCGCATCACGCCTATTTACTCTTCGCAGTGACAGCATTGGGCGTGCTGGCTTTGATCGTGGGTATTGTCAGGTTTGTTCGCAAGCGATACCGACGGTTATCAAAAGAAGTAAGTACGTAAGCTATGCAGCCAGTGAACGTTGCCTTCTGTTGCAAGTGGCGTCGATGGCTACTCGCGTGTACGTGTCTCTGGTGGTTTAGATATTCTCGGGAGGGCTACTGCGCTACCGCCGTTGTGCTGGCTGGCGCCGGCGTTGCCGGCTTGAACGGCAGCGCCGGCCCGGGCGTGGTGCCCTTGCGCCACAACGCCAGTTGCCCGGCGATGCCGCTGCCGATGTCGATCTGCGGCTCGGAAGGAGTGAGCTTGTCCTGCTGTTCCCACCGGCGGATCTCGCCGCTGGCCCGCTTGAAGGCGTCCGCGAAATCGTCGGTGCGGTTCAGCGCATCGACCAGCCAGGCCTTGCCGAAGTAGGTGATGTCCGAGTCGCTGCCGCAGCCGAACGAGCTGCGGTCGGCGCGGGCGGCGGTGAGCACCAGGGTGCCGGGGCCGCTCAGCGGCGGGATGAAGCCGCCGGAGTAGCAGGCGTTGACCACGACCACCTTCCACTTGAACGGGTGCATCGCCAGGATGTCGGCCAGGTCGATGGCGCCGATCTGGTCCAGCGGCAGCGGGTCCATGTCGAGCAGCAGGTTGTGTTCCTCGTCGCCGTGGCTGGTGAGGTACAGCAGGAGGATGTCCTGGTCCGGCTGCATCGTCTTGCCCAGGCCCTCGAGCGCGGTTTCCAGGTTGCTCCAGCTGGCCAGCGGACGGGTGGCGAGCGTGGCCGGGTTGTTCTCCAGCACCAGGCTGTGGGCGCTGGCGCCGAAGCGCTGCGCGAACAGCTGCGCGGCGTACTCGGCCTCGTTGCGGAACACGTCCTCGGCACCGTCGCCGGCGAAGGCCACCAGGTAGAGGTTCGGCTTGCCGGGCACGCGCGGACCGAGCCCGGCCAGCGCCTCGCGCATCATCCGCGGCTGCGCGTACAGGACCTGCTCCGGGGTCGGCCCCTGCCCGGGCCAGTTGTCGGGCGCGATGTCGACGTCGGATCCCGCGAGCTCCTCCACGCTGGCGGATGTCACCGGCGCGAGGTGGCCGGCGGCTGCCGGTACCGACCGGTGGCCTGGCCACCAGAGGGCCAGCAGCACGCCGGCGGCGAATGCGAACAGGGTGGTCAGGGCGTGGCGCATGGGGAATACGCGTGCGGATTCACGGCGCGATCGCGTCGAAGTCGCGGTAGACGGTGTGGCGCGGCGAATCAGGCAGGGCCTGCGGCGCGCGCACCAGCCAGCCGGTGTGGAAGCCGGCCGCCTGCGCGGCGTCGAGTTCCTCCACGATGTCGGACAGGAACAGCAGGTGGCGGGGCTGTTCGCCGATCGCCTCGGCGATGCGCCGGTAGGAGGAGGACTCGCGTTTCGGGCCGGTTTCGGTGTCGAAGTAGCCGGCGAAAAGCGCGCCCAGGTCGCCCGCCTCGCTGTGGCGGAAGAACAGTTTCTGCGCCGGCACCGAGCCGGAAGAGTAGACGTACAGGCGCAGCCCGTCGGCGCGCCACTCGCGCAGCCGCGCGGCCACCTCCGGATAGACGTGCGCACGGTAGTCCCCGGCCTCGTAGCCGTCCTTCCAGATCATGCCCTGCAGCGCCTTCAGCGCGGTGGACTTGCGGTCCTGGTCGATCCACTTGAGCAGCAGCTCGATGATGTCCTGGCGGGTGGCCTCGACCAGCCCGGCCTCCCTGGCCGCCTCGTGCAGCCAGTGCTGCACCTCGGGCTTGTCGCCGTGGGTCTCGACGAAGGCCGGCAGCCGCTTGCGCGCGTACGGAAACAGCACCTCGCGCACGAAGTCGATCGAACTGGTGGTGCCCTCGATATCGGTGACGATGGCGCGGATTTCGATCATGGCCGTTCAGGATTCGGGTTTCGGGAAGAGCATCGCCCGCGAGCGGGCTCCTACACGGCAGGCGCCATGCGCGGGAAGCGCGAGGCGATGTCGTCGCCGGTGAAGTTGGCCACCCAGCCTTCCTTGTTGGTGAACAGGCGGATCGCCACGAAGTAGGGCGCCTCGCCCATGTCGAACCAGTGCCGGGTGCCGTCGGGCACGCCGATCAGGTCGCCCTGTTCGCACAGGATGTCGTAGACCTTGCTGCCGAGGTGCAGGGTGAACTGGCCGGAACCGGCGACGAAGAAGCGCACCTCGTCCTCGCTGTGTGTGTGCTCGCTGAGGAACTTCTGGCGCAGTGCGGCGCGGTCGGGATGGTCCGGGGCGAGGCTGATCACGTCCACCGCCTGGTAGCCTTCCTCGCCTATCAACCGGTCGATGTCGTCGCGATAGGCGGCGATCACCTCGTCCTGGCTGGCGCCCGGGACGATCGGCTGGCTCGCGGCCCATTGCTCGAAGCGGACACCGGCCCGGGCGAGCTCGGCGGCGATCGCCGCGTGCTCGTCGATCACCGTCAGCGGCGATTGCGGTCGGGTTTCGTCGAAGATGCGCAGGCGGCTCATGATGCCCTCAGTCTCTTCAGGTCAAGTTCGCAGCCGAGCAGGAACTCCAGCGCTTCCAGGTGGCGCCGGGTCTCGGCCATGTCGTGGCCCCAGGTGTAGATGCCGTGGCCGTCGATCAGGTAGGCAGCGAGCGGCTTGCCGGCGTCCAGCCAGGCGTCGATGCGCGCCACCAGCTCGGGCATGTGCTGGGTATTCGGGAACACCGGAATCTCCAACACGCTTTCGTGGCTGTGGTAGCCGGCGATCGCCTTCTGCAGTTCCCAACCCTGCAGGCGCATCACGCCGTCGGCGGCGAACAGGCGCGAGGCCACGCTCTGCACGCGCGAGTGGGTATGCAGCACCACGTTCACTTCCGGCCAGCGCCGGTAGATCTGGGTGTGCAAAGCCGTTTCGGCGCTGGGGCGGGCGTCGGTGCCCACCGGATGACCGTCCGGGTCGATCAGCATGATGTCGCCGCGGCCCAGTCGGCCCTTGTGCTTGCCCGAGACGGTGATCGCCGCGTGGCCAGCGTCGACCCGCATGGAGAAATTGCTGCTGGTGGCTGGCGTCCAGCCCAGCGCCGACAGCTCGCGTGCGGCGTCGACGATGGCGTCGGCGCAGCGTTCGAATACGCTGGCGGGGATCGCGGCTGGCAGGGTCTGGCTCATGCGGTTTGGACGTCCAAATGAGCGTGGACTATACCATGCGCTGCTGTGCGATCGGGCTGTAATGAGAGCCATTCTCGCAAGTCAGGAAGGATTGGGACGGTGCGCGTACCATCGGCGAGGATCCGGCGCAGGGTGTGCCGGACAGATTCCGACGGAGGCTTGCCCATGTCGAAAGAACAAGATATCGAATCACGTCGCCGGTTCCTCAAGGTGGCTGCCGGCACCACCGCCGCTGCCGTGGTCATCGGCAGCCTGCCGCGCTTTGCGCGGGCGGCGGATCTGCCGGCACTGAGCGAGTCGGATCCGACCGCGAAGGCGCTGGGCTACGTGGAGGATGCCACCAAGACCGCCAACGCGAAGCACAAGGCTGGCGACGACTGCACCAATTGCCAGTTCTACACTGGCGGCCCCACCGGTCGCGGCCCCTGCCAGTTGTTCCCGGGCAAGTCGGTGAACGCGAAGGGTTGGTGCGTTTCGCACACGCCGAAGAAAGCCTGATCGCATCCATCCAGAAGCTTGCATCGGAAGGCCGGCGATACGCCGGCCTTTTCGTTTCTGCGGCCGGGGAAGTGCCGTGCGGGCAAAAGTGCGGCCCGGACACACCAGGCTGAGGAGCTACTCACCTGACGCGCCGAGCCGCGATCCGGGGGCCCACTGCCAAGTGATCAACCCGCGGACTGAGGATGATACTCCCGAGTTCGCCGAATGGGCGATCGGCCCGGTGATTCTTGTTGGAAAATTCTCGTTAATCCATTGAAACAAAAGGGAATATTTAAGCTTCCCTGGAATTTTTCGAGAATCTGTTGCATATCGCCAGATCGTTGCCATTCGCGGCATTTCGGCGATTTTCACAGAAAATGCTGGTTTTCTGACGCTATTTGGCGAACTTACGCATCGGTCGAGGAGGCGTCCGCTACGGGGCTGCGCAGGTGGCTGTGCCGGTTGCCGTAGCTGAAATAGATCACCAGCCCGAGCAGGGTCCAGACGATCATCAGCGACCAGTTGTACCAGGCCATGGTGGACAGCAGGGCGAGGCAGCTGAGGATGCCGAGCGTGCAGATCACCGGCGCGAACGGCACCCGGAACGTGCGTGGCAGTTCCGGCCGGGTATGCCGCAGGATCCACACGCCGGCGCAAACCGCCATGAACGCGATCAGCGTGCCCATCGACACCAGGTCGCCCAGCACGTCCAGCGGAAAGATCGCGGCGAGCAGGGCGATGCCGGCGCCGGTGATCAGCGTGTTGAGGTGCGGCGTGCGGTAGCGCGGGTGGATGCGGGTGAACACCTTCGGCAGCATGCCGTCACGGCCCATGATCATGAAGATGCGCGGCTGCGCGATGATCATCACCAGCACCACCGATGACAGCCCCAGCAGCGCGCCGACCTCCACCAGCCAGCGCAGCCATTCCAGTTGCGGGTGCCCGTGCAGGGCGGTCACCACCGGCTCGTCGGTGCCGAGCAGGGTGTATGAAGTCAGTCCGGTCATCACCGCGGCCATCGCGATGTACAGCACGGTGCAGACCGCCAGCGAGGCGAGGATGCCGATCGGCAGGTCGCGCTGCGGGTTGCGCGACTCCTGCGCCGCGACCGAGGTTGCCTCGAAGCCGATGTAGGCGAAGAACACCATCGCCGCGCCGCGCAGCACGCCACCCCAGCCGTATTTGTAATGGCCCTGCGACTCCGGTACGAACGGGTGCCAGTTGGACGGGTCGACGTAGCGCCAGCCGACCACGATCACCAGGGTGATCAGGCCGACCTTGAGCGCCACCATCGCGGCATTCGCCAGGCTCGACTCGCGGATGCCCACGTAGCAGATCCAGGTGAGCAGCAGGATCAGCACCACCGCCGGCAGGTTGAACAGCGCGCCGGTGGCGACCAGCTGGTGGTCGGCGGTAAAGGCCAGCGGCGCATTGGTCAGTGCCGCGGGCAGGCTCAGGTCCATGTTGAAGGTGCTGCCGATATGCTGGAGCAGGCTGAGGAAATAGCCGGTCCAGCTCACCGCCACCGCGGAGGCCGACACGCCGTACTCCAGCACCAGGTTCCAGCCGATGAACCATGCCATCAGCTCGCCCAGCGTGGCGTAGGCGTACGAGTAGGCGCTGCCGGATACCGGGATCAGCGTGGCAAACTCGGCGTAGCACAGCGCGGTGAACGTGCTGCAGATCGCCGCCAGGATGAACGACAGGATCACCGCCGGACCGGCATGGTCGGCCGCGGCCTGTCCGGTGATCACGAAGATGCCGCCACCGATTACCGCACCGATGCCCAGCGCGGTCAGCCCCCAGGGGCCGAGCGTGCGGCGCAGGGTAGGCCCGTGCGTGTCGTCGGGCTCGTTGAAATCGGTCTTGCGGGCGAGCAGTTGCTTGAGCATGAGGCTTCCGGACGTGAGGCCGGCACGACGTGGGTCGTGCCGGCGGCATGGCGATCAGCGTGCGTGGGGCAGGATCAGTCCGCTTCGACGCCGCGAGCCAGGTTGCTGTTGCGGTAGCCGTACAGGAAGTACACCACCAGGCCGATCGCACCCCAGACGAAGAAGGTGATCTTGGCTTCCTTCGACAGGTTGAGGAACAGCAGCAGGCAGCCGAACACCGCCAGCGGGCAGATCAGCCACGGCAGCGGAGTGCGGAACGGGCGCGGGCGCTCGGGCTGGGTACGGCGCAGGATCAGCACGCCCAGCGCCACCATGATGAACGCGAACAGCGTGCCCGAATTGGTGATGTCGGCGAGGATGCCCACCGGGAACAGCGCACCGAACAGCGAGACGAAGCTGCCGGTGATCAGGGTGATGACGTGCGGCGTGTGGAAGCGCGGATGGATCTTGGCCAGCTTGCTGGGCAGCAGACCGTCGCGCGACATGGTGAAGAAGATGCGGGTCTGGCCGTAGGTCATGGTCAGGATCACCGACGGCAGCGCGATGCTGGCGGCGAAGGCGATGAAGGCGGCGATGTTGTTGTGGCCGAGCAGGCGTATCACGTGGGCCAGCGCCTCCTTGCTGCACACCAGTGCGTCCGAGCCCTGGCACGCTGCCGCGAAGGCTGGCGTGCCCGGCTCCAGCGCCACGCCATCCGGGCCCAGCATGGGCTGCGCGCCCACCGAACCCACCGCGGCGTAGCTCACCAGCAGGTAGTAGATGGTGCACACGCCCAGCGAGGCGATCAGCGCGATCGGGATGTTGCGGTTCGGGTTCTTGGTTTCCTCGGCCGCGGTGGAGATGGCGTCGAAGCCGATGTAGGCGAACACGATGGAGGCCGCCGCGCCCAGCACGCCGATGCCGCCCGTCGGGCTACCCCAGCCGTTGGGCACGAACGGCGTGAAGTTCGGATCCTTCACCGCCGGCAACGCGACGATGATGAAGGCGGTGAGAGCGATGATCTTGATCATCACCAGCACGGTGTTGACCTTGGCCGATTTCGAGGTGCCGATCACCAGCAGGAAGGTGACCGCCAGGCCGATCAGGCAGGCCAACAGGTTGAAGCTGCCGCCGTCCATCGGGCCTACCTGCAGGAAGTGCGGCAAGCCGAAGCCGGCGTGCGCAAGCAGGCCGTTGACGTAGCCGGCCCAGCCCACGCACACCGTGCTGGCGGCGATGGTGTACTCCAGCACCAGCGCCCAGCCCACCACCCAGGCGGTGGTCTCGCCGAGCACACCGTAGGTGTAGGTATAGGCCGAGCCGGCCACCGGCACCATCGAGGCGAGTTCGGCGTAGGCCAGCGCAGCGAACGCGCACACCACCGCGGCGATCACGAACGCGATCATCATGCCGGGGCCGGCCTTCTGGCCCGCCTCGGCGGTGAGCACGAAGATGCCGGTGCCGATGATCGCGCCGATGCCGAGCATGGTGAGCTGGAAGGCACCAAGTTGGCGGGTGAGGGCTTTCTTCTCCGCCGTGGCGATGATCTGGTCGATCGGTTTGATGCGCTTGAACAGCATGCAGTGGCTCCCCGGGGCAAAACAGCAGCGTCGCGCTCGAACGGAAACGCGACGAAGAGGGACGCGACGAGCCGACGGACGGCCAACCTTAGCGGAGCGGTGGAAGGGGTACAAGACGCGATGCAGCTAGAATGGCTGCTGTTTTCCCCGTCACCTGCCACAAGTCATGCCATCGCATTTTCCGCAGCTGGGCGCTGCACTGCACGACTATCGCGCACGCCATCCAGGGGACGGCGAGCTGGTTGCCGCCTTCAGCGCTTTCCTCGCGTCGCATGCTGCGGTGTTCGAGCGCGGCCATCTGCTGGGCCACTTCACCGGCTCGGCTTGGCTGGTCAGCGCGGATGGCGAACGCGTGCTGCTGATGCACCACCGCAAACTGGACCGCTGGCTGCAGCCGGGCGGCCACGCCGACGGCGACGTCGAGCTGGCGCGGGTCGCGTTGCGCGAGGCGCAGGAGGAAACCGGCGTGGCCGGCCTGCGTGTCGAAGGCGGCATCTTCGACCTCGACCGGCACCGCATCCCGGCACGAGGCGACGAACCGGAGCACTGGCATTACGACGTGCGCTACGTGCTGCGCGCTGGCGCGGACGAGTGCTTCACGATCAACCAGGAATCCCGCGCGCTGGCGTGGCGACCGGTTGTCGAGGTGGCGAAGGATGAAAGCCTGGACGTTTCACTGCGGCGCATGGCGCGCAAGTGGCTCACCCGTCACCCGTAGGAGGTTGCCCGCGGGCGCCTACGCGTACTTTGCGGGGGCGGGGTTGAGATGGCCGCAGGCAGCGCAGGTGCGCGCTTCGCGCGAACGGTAGTAGCGCTCGAATACCGGCGGGAAATCGTGCTCGATGCTGTCCAGCACGAAGTGTTCCTCGTACAGCTTGTGGTTGCAGCGCTCGCAGAACCACATCAGACCGTCCTTTTCGCCGGCGATGCGGCGGCGCTCGATCACCAGCCCGATGGAGCCGGCGGCGCGGTTGGGCGAATGCGGCACGCGCGGCGGCAGGTAGAAGATCTCGCCGGCGCGCAGCGGTATGTCGCGGGCCACGCCGTCGTCCTGCACTTTCAGGGTGATCTCGCCTTCGAGCTGGTAGAAGAACTCGGGGCCTTCGTCGTAGTGGTAGTCGGTGCGTGCGTTCGGGCCGCCGACGATCATGATGATGAAGTCGCCGTCGACGATGCACTTGTTGCCCACCGGTGGCTGCAGCAGGTGGCGATGCTCATCGATCCAGCGCTGCAGGTTGATGGGCGGAGTCAGGGCCATGGGTTTGTTCGCATGTGACATGTCCGCATCTTAGCGCCACCGCGCGGGTCAGACCTCCAGCGTGGCCAGATCGCCCTTTTCCTCCAGCCAGGACTTGCGGTCGCCGGCGCGTTTCTTCGCCAGCAGCAGGTCCATGATGCGCGCGGTGCCGTCGCCGTCGGCGACGGTGAGCTGCACCAGCCGGCGGGTGTCGGGATGGATGGTGGATTCGCGCAGCTGCGGCGGGTTCATCTCGCCCAGGCCCTTGAAGCGGGTGGTGCTGACCGCGCCCTTCATCTTCTCGCGCTCGATCCGCTGCAGCATCGCTTCCTTCTCGGCCTCGTCCAGGCAGTAGAACACCTGCTTGCCCACGTCGACGCGGAACAGCGGCGGCATCGCCACGAACACGTGGCCTTCGCTGACCAGCGTCGGGAAGTGCCTGAGGAACAGCGCGGACAGCAGGGTGGCGATGTGCAGGCCGTCGGAGTCGGCATCGGCCAGGATGATCACCTTGCCGTAGCGCAGGCCGGAGAGGTCGTCCTTGCCGGGGTCGCAGCCGATCGCCACGGCCAGGTTGTGCACTTCCTCCGAGGCCAGCACGGAGGTGGATTCGACCTCCCACGTGTTGAGGATCTTGCCCCGCAGCGGCAGGATCGCCTGGAACTCCTTGTCGCGCGCCTGCTTGGCGCTGCCGCCGGCGGAGTCGCCCTCGACCAGGAACAGCTCGGTGCGGGTGAGGTCGGTGGCGGTGCAGTCGGCCAGCTTGCCAGGCAGCTGCGGGCCCTGGGTGATCTTCTTGCGCACGATCTGCTTGGCCGCCTTCAGCCGCGCGCTGGCGCGCTCGATCGCCAGCTGCGCGATCCGCTCGCCCATCTCCACGTGCTGGTTCAGCCACAGGCTGAAGGCGTCGTGGATGACGTTCTCGACCATGCCGGCGGCGTGGCGCGAGGACAATCGCTCCTTGGTCTGGCCAGCGAACTGCGGATCCTGCAGCCGGGTCGACAGCACGAACGACAGCCGCTCCCACACGTCTTCCGGTGCCAGCTTGACGCCACGCGGCAGCAGGTTGCGGATGTCGCAGAACTCGCGGATCGCGGTGGTCAGGCCGGTGCGCAGGCCGTTGACGTGGGTGCCGCCCTGCGCAGTGGGGATCAGGTTGACGTAGCTTTCCTGCACCAGTTCGCCTTCCGGCAGCCAGGCCAGCGCCACCTCCATGCCCTCGATGTCGCGCGCCATCTGGTGTACGAACAGCTCGTTCGGCAGCGCTTCGATGCCGTCCAGTTCGCCGCGCAGGTAGTCGCGCAGGCCGTCCTCGTAATGCCACTCGACGACTTCGCCCGAGGCCACGTCGGTGAGCTTCACGTTGAGGCCGGCGCACAACACCGCCTTGGCGCGCAGCAGGTGCTTGAGCTTGCCCAGCGAGATCTTCGGCGAGTCGAAATACTTCGCCTCCGGCCAGAACCGGAGCGTGGTGCCGCTGCGCTTCTTCGGCACTGTACCGATCACTTCCAGCGGGCTGATCTTGTCGCCGTGGGCGAATACCATCCGGTATTCGGAGCCGTCGCGGCGGATCGTCACCTCGACCCGGTCGGACAGCGCGTTGACCACCGACACGCCGACGCCGTGCAAACCGCCGGAGAAGTTGTAGTTCTTGCCGCTGAACTTGCCGCCGGCATGCAGCCGGGTCATGATCAGCTCGACGCCCGACACGCCTTCCTCGGGATGGATGTCCACCGGCATGCCACGGCCGTCGTCGCTCACCTCCACCGAGCCGTCGTCGTGCAGCACCACCTCGATGGTATTCGCGTGGCCGGCCAGCGCCTCGTCCACCGAGTTGTCCACCACCTCCTGCACCAGATGGTTCGGGCGGGTGGTGTCGGTATACATGCCGGGGCGGCGCTTGACCGGATCCAGGCCGGAGAGGACTTCGATGTCGGCGGCGTTGTAGCGACTGCTCATGCGGGTGTTTCGACGGGAAAAGACGACAAAGCATGGGGTGGGCGGGCAGGCAGGGTCAAGCTGGCGGACGAATGCACCATGCCGCCGGTGTTTGCGGGCGAGAAACCGGATTCGATGTTTGAACCGACCTTGGACGATGCCAACGGCCGGCCCGAGTCGCGACGTGGCGCAATTTATTGCGGTCAGGCTGCCGGCTTGTCGCTGCGCGGAGCAGGGGATTAGAGTTGCACGCCAGTTCGCCGTGCCGCTTCGGGCATGGTGTGATCTGGTCATCAGATCGAATCAGGGGGACAGCATGAGTCGAGGAGGCAAGTTGACCGTTGCCATGGCAGTGGTGCTGGGGCTGGGTGGCTGTGCGCAGCAGGCGCAGGTGATACGGCCGAGTTCGGCGCAATTGCAGGCGCTGGAGCCGCTGCCGGTGGTTGACGTCATTGATCAGGACAGTTTGGCTGCGCAGGATACTTTTACGGCCGCCAACATCAACGTGGTGCCGGGGCCTGGCGTGCCGATCCTTGCAGCAGCAGCCGGTGGCGCACTCGGCATGGCGATCGTGAATGCCGCAGTCAAGGCGGAAGCAGAGCGTTTCGCCGAGGCGCACGTACAACCGTTGCGCGCGGCGCTGCAGGGGTTTGATGCGAGGTCGGTGCTGAGCGGCTCGTTGCAGCAGGCGTTGGCCCTGCAACCCGCGCATTTCGGCAACTACACGATGACGTCAACCAAACCGACCTCCGCGGCCCGTCGTTTGCTGGTGCAAACCGCGTATTCGATGACGCCGGATTTTTCAGCACTGCAAGTGATCGCGACTGTTTCGATTCAGGACGTCGGCGCGACCCCGGATAAACCAGTTTATCGGAACGTGCTGGTTTATCAGTCGGAGCGCCAGGTGGCGCCGCAGAAAACCGCGGAAGACAGCAAGCGTATGGTGGCGCAGGAGAACCAGCGTTATTCCGCATTGCACGTCGATGACGACATCGCGAAGGCAAACGCCGAGCCGAATCGGCGCGACTCGGAAGCGGCCCGCTTGCGCACGAAGATCAACCAAGAGCAGGTTGAGCATCGCCAGCGGTTGGCTCAGGCGGCCCTGCCAGGATGGGATGCGGATGCCCGCGCCCAGTATCTGGCAAATGCGTGGGCAGCCAACCAGGGCGACGCGCTGAAGACCGCGATGCGGGCCAGCGGTGCCGAGATTGCACATATGCTGCAGCTTGATCTGGCCGGCCAGGTCGCGACTGATCGGATCGAACAGCCGCGCAAGGTGTTCAGCAGTGACACGAGGGAGATCGACTATGTCAACGGTGGCCGCATGGTATCGATGGCGGCGGGCGACGGTGATGCCTCGCTGAGAAAACCTTCGCCGATGGTGAGGGTGCCGGTCAATGCCGCAGGTCGCCGTTGAACGATGCTGTAGGCTGCCTCTTCTTGCGGGAAGATCCTGGTCGCGGAGCTGGTTGAAGAAAGCCACATCGGTGATTTTTTCTTCGATCGCAAGCACGCTGCACGTCCGGACTCGCTCACGCGCGTCCGGCACCGGCCTGCCTGATCCGTGTCTGGCCTTTCAGGGGTGTTCTGGTCAAGTCTTTGCTCGTCATTCCCCTTGCAGGGCGCGGGTTTCGACGAGGCCGTGAAGTAGCTGGAGTCCAAGGATCCCCAGCCGGTGGCGCGAGACCGGCGTGCTCATGTTCGTGCCCGGCTATTACGACTGGGTGGTGGCCGCGATAGTCGCGGCCTCACCGGTACCCTTGCGCCTGCAACGAGAACAGATGTGCGTAATGCCCGTTCTCGGCCATCAGCTGTTCGTGGTTGCCGTGTTCCACGATGCGGCCGTCCTGGATCACGATGATCTGGTCGGCCATGCGCACGGTGGAGAAGCGGTGCGATATGAGGATGGCGATGCGATTGCCGGCCAGTTCGCGGAAATGCTCGAAGATGGTGGCCTCGGCTTGCGCATCCATCGCAGCGGTGGGTTCGTCCAGTACCAGGATGTCGGCGCGCGAGCGCATGAAGGCACGCGCCAGCGCGATCTTCTGCCACTGCCCACCGGACAGTTCGCGACCGTCGTTGAACCATTTGCCGAGCGGGGTCTGGAAGCCGGCCGGCAGGCCGTCGATGAAGTCGCTGGCCATGCCCTTGTCGCTGGCTTCGCGCCAGCGCGCTTCGTCCTCGAAATGGGTGACGTCGCCGGCGCCAACGTTCTCGCCCACGCGCATCTGGTAGCGTGCGAAGTCCTGGAAGATCACGCCAATGCGCTGCAGCAGCACGGCTTCGTCCCACTCGCGCAGATCGGTGCCGTCGAGCAGGATGCGGCCGCGGTCCGGCGTGTACAGCCGGGTCAGCAGCTTGATCAGGGTGGTCTTGCCCGAGCCGTTCTGGCCGACCAGGGCCAGCGATTCGCCGGGGCGGATGTGCAGGTTGATGTCCTGCAGCGCCGGTTCGCTCGCACCGGGATAGGTGAAGCTGACCTGTTCGAAACGGATGCCGTCGTCCGCTTTCGTGCCGCGTTGTGCAGTGCCGAGCGATGGCGGCACCGGCGTTTCCAGGTACTCGTACAGGGTCGACAGGTACAGGTTGTCCTCGTACATGCCGCCGATCGCCGACAGCATCGCCGAGACCGCCGCCTGGCCCTGGCGGAACAGCATCAGGTACATCGTCATCTGGCCCAGCGTGATGCGCGCGACCACGGTGCTGGCAGCGATCCACGCGTACGCGCCATACAGCGTGAGCGTGCCGAGCAGACCCAGCCCGAAGCCCCAGCTCTCGCGGCGCACGGTGAGGTCGCGGTCGTCGCGGTAGAGCTTGTCGAAGATGCCGCGGTAGCGGCCCAGCAGCAGCGGGCCGAGGCCGAACAGTTTCACTTCCTTGGCGTGGTCTTCGCGCGCCAGCACGGTTTCCAGGTACAGCTGCATGCGCGTTTCGGGCGAGCGCCAGCGGAACAGCCGGAACGCGTCGCCGGAGAACTTCGTCTCGGCAAAGAACGACGGCAGCCCGGCCAGCAGCAGCACGGCCACCGCCCACGGCGAGAACTGGAACAGCAGGCTGCCGTAGCTGAGCAGTGAGATCGCGTTCTGGGCCAGGCCGAACGTGCGGGTCACCAGCGACAGCGGCCGGCTCGACGCCTCGCGGCGGGCGCGGGTCAGCTTGTCGTAGAACTCCGAGTCCTCGAAGTGCGCCAGTTCCAGCGTAAGCGCCTTCTCCAGGATCATCACGTTGACGCGCTGGCCCAGTTGCGCGCGCAGCAGCGACTGGCACAGCGACAGCCCGCGCTGCGCGCCGGCCAGTGCCGCCACCAGCACGCCTTCCAGTGCCACCCATTCGAATACCGATCGTAGCGGTGCCGAGCCGCTGGCGGCCCATGCCTTGCTGGCGCTTACCACGGCATCGACGATGTGCGCGCCGACATACGCCACGCCGGCCGGCAGCAGGCCGGCGATCAGCGTCAGCAGGGCCAGCGCGACCGTCAGCGCGTGGCTGGTACTCCACACCAGCTCGATCGCGCGCCCGCTGTAGCGGAACACGCCCAGAAAACTGCGTGTGAGTTCGGTCGATTCGGCGGGTGGCGGAGAGGCGTGGGACGGCACGTGGAGAGATCGTCAGGCCAACGGCGCAGCATGCGCGGAAGTCCCGAGATGGGGGTCGCGCCGCTCCATGCAAGGCAGAACGCGCAGGAGCGCACCCTGTCCGCGGGGGACCTCCTCCGGTCGTGCGCGATGCTCTCCGTGACGTGACGAAAAGGCCTCGCGCGCAGGGCACGCTCCTACGGAGAGGCCTGGTAAAGCTCGGGGAACAGCTGTCTGAGATGCGCCACCTTCGGCGCGTCGTTGTAGACGATGTAGGGGTTGTACGGGTGCCGTTGGAAGTAGTGCTGGTGGTACGCCTCGGCCGGATAGAACGCCTGCAGCGGCACCAGCTGGGTCACGATTGGTGCGGGGAAGGCTTTCGCCGCGGTCAGCTGCGCGATATAGGCGCCGGCGATGCGTTGCTGTACGTCGTTGCCGTAGAAGATCACCGAGCGGTACTGGCTGCCGACGTCCGGGCCCTGCCGGTTCCGTTCGGTGGGGTCGAGCGCGACCGAGAAGAACACCTGCAGCAGCGTGCCGTAGCTGACCTCGGCTGGGTCGAAATGCACCTGCACCGATTCGGCGTGGCCGGTATCGCCCTCGCTGACCTCGTCGTAATGCGCCGTGTCGGCGTCGCCACCGGAGTAGCCGGCTACCACCCGGTGCACGCCCTTGACGTGCTCGAACACCGCCTCGACGCCCCAGAAGCAGCCGCCGGCCAGCACCGCGACCTGCTCACCGTGAACGGCGGTTTTCGGCGCGTCGACGGTCGGCGCCGGGAGCGTGCCGCTGGCGGCGGACACAGGTTGGCACGCGCTTGCGCCCAACATCAGCAGGGCGGCCAGCGATATCGCCTGGAGTGTGCTGCGACGGATCATGCGGCGCCTCGCCAGAAGGGCCGTCAGGTGGCCCGATACCTGTTCTTCGCCGGCCATATGCCATCGGTTACCTGTGCGGCGCCGGCCGGCCCGGTACCATCATTGTCTGTCGCCTTCGTGGAGTTGAGGGATGCAAGGTTCCATTGATCTGGATGCCTATTTGTGGCGTGTCGACTGGCACGGCCGCGTGGCCGCCGACCTGGCCAGCTTGCGCGGCTTGGCCGTGGCGCACGTGGCCACGATTCCGTTCGAGAACCTCACCCCGCTGCTTGGCCTGCCGGTCGAGCTGGAGACGCCGGCGCTGGAGCGCAAGCTGGTGCACGAGGGCCGCGGCGGCTACTGCTTCGAGCAGAACCTGTTGTTCGCCGCGGTGCTGCGCACGATCGGTTTCGAGGTGTCGGGGCTGATCGCGCGGGTGCTGTGGCAGCACCCGGAGGATGCGGTCACCGCGCAGACCCACATGTTGCTGCGCGTCGAGCTGGGTGGTGAAAGCTGGCTGGCAGACGTCGGTTTCGGCAACCAGGTGCTGACTGGCGCGCTGCGGCTGCAGGCCGACGTGGAACAGCCGACCGGGCACGAGCCGTTCCGGTTGGTCGAACGCGACGGCGGATGGCGCATGCAGTCATGCGTGCGCGGGCAGTGGTTCACGCTCTACCGCTTCGATCTGCGCCGTTGCGAGATGGTCGACTACGTGGTGGCCAACCACTACGTCTCCACGCATGCGGCCTCGCGCTTCCCGCACAACCTCATCGCAGCGCGCACCACCGCCGACCGGCGCCTGAGCCTGCTCAACCGCGAGTTCACCGTGCGTCGGCTGGGCCAGGAGCCCGAGCGGCACCGACTGGACGGCGTCGCCGAGATTCGCCACGTGCTGGAACACGAATTCCTGCTGCGCCTGCCCGCGCATGCCGACCTCGACCGGCGGCTGGACAGCCTGCCGGGCTAGGCCCTGGGGTCGGCCAGCACGTGGATTTCCACGTCGTCGAGGCCGACCACCTGGCCCGCGTGGATTTTGCAGGTCTTGCGCAGTTCCATGGCGCCGTCGACGCGCACTGCGCCACTGGCCACGATCGCCTTGCCGGCGCCGCCGCTGTCGCACAGGCCGACCAGCTTCAACAGCATGTTGAGCTCGACGTAGTCGCCTTCCAGTTCAAAGTCGATGGTTTGCATGGTTTTCCAGGGTGAGGGGAGCGGCCCGCTTTCAGGCGGGCGGAGGATGGTCGTCGAACGCGCTGTCGGGCAGCGCCAGGAACGCGAACCACGGCATGTCGTGATCGCTGCCGAAGGTGGCTGCATCATCGAGGATGCCGAGCAGGATGTCGTAATCGGCTGCGGCGGACTGGCGCAGTTCGTCAGTGTGCTCGAACAGCAGCACGTAGCCCCAGGCCGGCATCCAGCCGAGATCGCGCAGGCAGTCGGCGAGGGCGTCCCAGTTGTGGCCGAACGTGGCCGGCAGCTGCAGCGACACGGCGAGCCGGCGCAGCAGTTCGCCCTTGTCGCGGCAGCCGGCGAGGTCGGTGCGGCAGACGCACAGCTCGTCGCGGGCGGCGGCGCGCGCGAGCCGGTCGAGATCGTTGACGCTGACGAAGTACACCCCGCTCTGGGTGGGCTTGGTCAGGTCCAGCTCGAAACCGTGCGGACTCATCGGTCCACCTTGAAACGGCGGAAGCTGCGGTAGTGGTCGTCGGTGTAGTACCAGACCGACGGCGGCGTGCCGCCGGTGATGATGCGCCGCGCGCCGCGGTTGCGCGCGCCGGGCGTCTCCACCGTGTACTCATGGTAATAGCCGCGCGGCTGCTGCGGCAGCAGGCCCTCGTAGTTGCCGAACACGCCACCGTCCTGGCTGTGTTCGAACGGGCCGCCGCGGGCGATCCGATCCAGCGTGGCGTGCGCCTCCGCCGGCAGGAAGGCGGGTACGTCGGTGCCGGCGGGGCGCTCCGGCGCGCGGGGCGATGCGCTGCTGTCCGCGCTCGCCGCCGGGTTGGTGCTGGCCGGCGGCGTGCCGGCATGGCGATTCCACAGCGTCACCGCGAGGACGATGAATGCCAGCAGGATCAGTGGTTTGAGTTGGCGCATGCGGACGGGTTGGCGGTGGATGCGCGGCGAGCTTAGCAGGGCGGGGCGGCAGGCCAGGTGAGAGGCGCTGCCTGCGGGGTTCCGTGATCGCAGGAAATTACGCACACTTCGGCGGACCCGTGGATACGGCGCCGCGCGCCGCCCACCCGATCCTTTGGAGTATGGATGAGCACCACCCCCGACCACGCCGGCGGGCGCCTGCCGCGGCAGATTGCCTACATCATCGGCAACGAAGGCTGCGAGCGTTTCTCGTTCTACGGGATGCGCAACATCCTCACCCCGTTCCTGATCACCACCTTGCTGCTGTACCTGCCGGAGGGGCAGCGCACGCTGGCGGCGAAGGACGTGTTCCACACCTTCGTGATCGGCGTGTACTTCTTCCCGTTGCTGGGCGGCTGGCTGGCCGACCGCTACTTCGGCAAGTACAACACCGTGCTGTGGATGAGCCTGGTGTACTGCCTCGGCCACGCCTGCCTGGCGATCTTCGAGCACAACCGCCTCGGTTTCTTCGCCGGCCTCGGGCTGATCGCGCTGGGCGCGGGCGGCATCAAGCCGCTGGTGGCGTCGTTCATGGGCGACCAGTTCGACCAGTCGAACAAGCACCTGGCCAAGGTGGTGTTCGACGCGTTCTACTGGATCATCAACTTCGGCTCGTTCTTCGCTTCGCTGCTGATGCCGCTGTTCCTGCACCACTTCGGCGCGGCGGTGGCGTTCGGCATTCCCGGCGGCCTGATGTTCATCGCCACCGTGGTGTTCTGGCTGGGCCGCCGGCAGTACGTGATGCTGCCGCCGACACCGCCGGACCCCAACGCGTTCTCGCGGGTGCTGCGCACCGCGTTGCTGACCCATCGACCCGGCCAGGCGCGGCCCGGTTTGTGGATCGCCGCCGCCGGCGTGCTGGTGGCGCTGGCCGGCTTCAGCCTGATCGGCTCGCTCGGCTTCGTGATCGTCGCCTGCCTCGCGCTGGTGGCGCTGATCGGCGGCGTCGGCGGCGGTGCGTGGCTGCAGATGGAGCGTGCCCGCGGCCTGCATCCGGACGTGGCGGTGGACGGCGCGCGCAACGTGCTGCGCGTGCTGGTGATCTTCGCGCTGACCACGCCGTTCTTCTCGCTGTTCGACCAGAAGGCTTCGACCTGGGTGGTGCAGGGCCACGAGATGACCATGCCGTCGTGGTTCCATGCCGCGCAGATGCAGGCGCTGAACCCGATGCTGGTGATGCTGCTGATCCCGTTCAACAACCTGGTGCTGTATCCGCTGCTGCGCCGCCTCGGCTACGAGCCCACCGCGCTGCGCCGGATGACCGCCGGCATCGCGTTCAGCGGCGTGGCGTGGATCGTGGTGGGCGGGCTGCAGGTGGTGATCGACGGCGGCGATCCGCTGTCGATCGCGTGGCAGGTGCTGCCGTACGCGCTGCTGACCTTCGGCGAGGTACTGGTCTCGGCGACCGGGCTGGAGTTCGCCTACAGCCAGGCGCCGGCGTCGATGAAAGGCGTGGTGATGAGCTTCTGGAACCTCACCACGACCATCGGCAACCTGTGGGTGCTGCTGGCCAACGCGGCGGTGCGCAACGAAACCGTCACGGGTTCCATTGCCGGCACGGGGCTCAGCGTCACCGCGTTCCAGATGTTCTTCTTCGCCGCCTTCGCGCTGCTCGCCGCGCTGGCGTTCGGGTTGTATGCGCGGCGGTATCGCGAGGTGGACAACTACCGCTCCGCCTGATCAGGCCGGAGCGTCATGGCCGCTCCCGAGACCTACGTGATCCGGCGCAAGAACGGCAAGGTGATCCGCGAAGGCACCGACCTTCGATACAACACAATGCCGGTGCGCCGTCAGACTGCGCAAGGTCTATCTACATCCATCCGAAGTTTATGACCGCGCGACACGTAATCCGTCATGGGCACATACGTGAACATGACAAGCTGCTGCACAGCCGAAGCTGTGCGGCAGTCCACAGTTCGGGGCCCGGCAATGGCGGACACCTGATGAAAAGACAGATACCAAGGCTCCCTTGATACTGAATTCGGTGGTTGACTTCCTTTCAGCAAGAGTCGTAAATTCTTGCGAAGTGCCGCTTCGTGCAACGCGATGGCGACGTAGGGGAAGGGAGCAAGGGAATGAAAGCGTCCAAGTATGGCTCGTTGCTGTTGATTGGGTTTGCGCTGTGTCATTCGCCTCCATCGCTTGCCGTGCAGAATTTGGACGGAGTGAATGTCAACTCGCCGTCTTGTCGACCCGGCTTCATCAATCTCGTGGATGGATCCGGCGATCTAATCGGTTGTTTATCCGGCTTCGGCGACGGAGGTGGCTCAGTCCACGTCCCCGATATCTTCGATGGTGGTGGCGGCGGTATTTTGGTTCCCAATATCGGCCATGTTTCCTTGTCGGATCGGAATGCCAATGCGGGAACGAACACGGACTGTGACGATCCGGCCAAGCCGGTATCCGTGACGGGCAACCCGGTCGTCTTTTCCACGGGCAACAAGATTGAGCCGGAGGTCGATTTCGTCAGCGCTGGCGCGATGGCGCTCTCGCTGAAACGAACCTACAACTATTACTGGAACGGTATCGGGATTTTCGGTCGACGCTGGTTGAGCGACTACGACTACAAGCTGCTTTTCACCACGGACGATCCCACCTCGTCGTGCTATCCCCGTCCGGGCAATGGTCGATGTGACCCGCTCAACCAACCGATCTGGGCGCAACGCCCGGATGGGCGCAAGATCAAGTTCAACTACTCGGCCACGCCGACACCGGGCTGGTACGAGGACAAGACTTCTCCCATTGCGAAAATCATCCAGACTGGGTCGACCTATACGCTCTATGGCGAAAGTCGCACGGTCGAGGTCTACGACTACAACGGCTTCCCCTTGAATCTTAAGAGCGAGCAGGGGATCGGTTGGACGTTCACCTACGACGCTAACCATTACCTGGCCCGGGTCACGCATAGCTCCGGACGTCATGTGGATTTCGGCTGGAGCAATGGGCTGTTGGCCAATGTCACGGATCCTGCCGGCAACATCTATAGCTATACCTACGCGACTATTGCGGTCGGAAACGCACTGATGGCATCGCCGCAAACTGAAGTCTCGGCGTCGTCCACAAGGATTCAGCCTCTGCTGATCATGCCAACGCCGGATGACCCGCCACCCACACCATACAACCCTCCCGTACAGACGATGGTGGCGCTGCTAAAGAGCACGACGCAGCCAGGCTCGACCCCAACCACGCTTACCTATCACTACGAGGACAGCCGCTTCGCTACGGCGTTGACCGGCAAGACGATTAACGGCGTGCGCTACAGCTGGATCACGTACGACGCCAACGCGCGGGCTGTCGAGACCAAGCATGCGAATGGTACCGAGCGATACCAGTTTGTGTACACACTGGACGCTAATAACGCCATTGTCACTGCCACTGTCACGAACCCTTTGGGCAAACAAACTACGTACCAATTCGATGCCAAGGGCAATCAGATCTCTGTGGCCGGGTTGGGTTCGACTCATTGCGCAGCCGTTTACAAGGAAACCAGTTACGACGGTGCCGGTTATCCTGATGCTGTAAGTGACTTCAACGGCAACATCACCACCTTCAATTACGCTGCCACAGGTCAACTGCAGCAGAAAGTGACCGCCTTCGGCACGCCATTGGCGCAGACCACCAGTTACGTATGGGACACAGCGCATAACCGGGTCACCAAGGTGACCTTGGAAGGCGATCACGAGACCGCTTATGTGCACGGTTCAGACGGTCGCCTCGCCTCCGTTTCGGTCAAAAATCTTTCCACTAAGGTGGCCGCAAGCACAGGGCAGATTCGAACCACGACCTATACCTACACAACGTACTCCAATGGCCTGTTGGCCTCCCGGATTGTCGACGGCCCGCTGGCCGGACTGGGTGATGCCGTCACGACGACTTATTCGCAAACGGGCGATCTGTTGACGGTGAAGAACGGCTTGGGGCAAACGACCACTTATGGTGGCTACAACGGCCTCGGCTTGCCAGGATCGATCACCGGCCCGAACGGCGACAAGCACAGCTATGTCTACGATGCGCGCGGTCGCATTACGGACGACCAAACCTATCGCAACGGTGGTACGCAGCATACGTACTACGAGTATGACGGCTTCGGCCGATTGTCCCGTGTCACGCAACCGGACGGGCATACGCACTCCTATCAATACGACAGCGCCGGCCGCTTGGTGTCCGAATACGAGCCAGAAGCAGGTGGCACATTCGCGCAGACCATGTATACCTACAACGCCATGTCCTTGCCGACGTCGGTGAAGAAGCAACGCGTCTTTATTGAGCCTGCGCGAGGGACCGCGCCATGAGGAAGCTGGGAGCTTTCCGCCTGATTGGTGCAGTGGTTTGCCTGTTGGTATGTGCATTCGTTACACCACGGGCATTCGCGCGCCCCCTGTGCACCGTAACGATCGCGTCTCCCAGCGCCGGTCAGACATTGGTGCCCCCGGTAAACATCACCATTACGGGCACCATTGTCTGTGAACGGGTCGAGGGCGTGATGATTGATGACAACGGAGTGGGGCTCTTCAATATCGACGTGAGCCAGATGAGTGGGAGCCGCTTCTCTTACTCGTTTTCAACGGAGTGGACCGATGTTCCTGTTGGTGTCCATTACCTGAGCGCTTCATCCATGGGTGAGCCTGCTACCTCGGACACCATCACGGTTACGGTATTGCCGCCGGCGGCAGGCTCACTCTCAGCCTCGCCCAATCCTTGCAATATCCCTTCGGGAGGAAGTATCTGCACGGCTGCGATCTCGTGGTCTGCCAATCGCAGTGCGACTGGAATCTGGGTGACGGGGCTGGACAATAGCAACCCCCAGCAGTTTTCGGGCTCAGGCGGCGCCTTGACCGGCTCCCAGAGCGCTACCTGGATCACTAGCGGAGGGGCTCGCTTCCATCTGAGGGAGACGGCCACCAGCCCCGATCTGGCCACCATTGACGTGCGTGGCAACCTGCCGCCCAACATCAGTTGGTCATCCGTACCCGTCAATGGCAGCGTTTTTATTGCCCCTGCTTCCGTCTCGTTCGGCGTGTATGCAAACGACCCTGATGGCAGTGTGCAAAGGGTGGAGTTTTGGGTCGATGGCGGCAGACTCGCCACGATGACCACGGCACCCTATCAGGCGACTTGGAGCAATATTGCCGCTGGATCGCACACCATGCAGGCCGTTGCCTACGACAACCGCGGCAACTCGAGTTGGAGTTCCACGTCGACCATCACGGTAAAGAACTCGGCCGTCCTGGGCAATATCGATGGGATATCGAGCGATGGCACGATATCCGGATGGGCCTGTTCGTCGTACTGGGACCAGTCGATCAACGTCCATTTGTACCTTGGTGGTCAGGCTGGTAGCGGCACCATGATCGGCAGCTATCCGGCCAATCAGGTCAGCGAGCCAGCCGTCGCCAGCGCTTGCAGCGTCACCGGTGGCAGTTACCGCTTTCGCATTCCACTTGCTGATGCCCAACGCATCCAGTACGGCGGCGAAGCCATTTATATTCATGGAATTTCGCCAGTTGGTGGCAGCAATAACTTGTTGGGCGGCTCGGGCAATTTCACGGTCCCGCCGTTCATCCGCAATGCACAATATGTTGGTCAGACAGTAAGCACCACCATGTTCACTGGCCATACTCAATCGGTCAGTGTGCAGATGCGAAACAATGGTGATTACACTTGGTCAGCCGGTACCGATTTTAGGCTAGGTTCGCAAAACCCGGACAACAACTCGACCTGGGGCATAGCGAGGGCCACCCTGGCATCGGACGTAGCACCGGGCCAGACGGCAACGTTCAACTTCACCATTACGGCACCGTCAACTCCGGGTAGCTACAGTTTTCAGTGGAGGATGCTGCAGGAGAATGTGGCGTGGTTCGGTGACCTCACCCCGAACACAAGCATTACCGTCAGCACGCCGCCACCGGTTGTCTCCGTTAGCGCGAGCATCGACTACGACGAACTCGGTCGCGTGATCGCGCGTCGCGACAGCGCGGGCCGCATCAAGGTCAGCTACGAGTACGACGCCAACGGCAACGTGACCAAGGTCACCGATGCGCTGGGCAACGTCACGACCATGACGTATGACGCTTTGGATCGAGTAAGCAAGTCCACCGATGCCACCAACCATGCGACGTCATTCCAATACGATGTCGCCGGCCGACTGATCGAGGTCACCGACCCGCGTGGCAAAGCCACCGCCTATACCTACGATGGTTTCGGTCAGTTGTGGCAGCAGGTCAGCCCGGATACAGGTACCACGACTTTCGCCTACGATCCCTACGGCCTCCCCTTGAGCATGACGCGAGCCGATGGCGTGCTGACGACCTACGGCTATGACGCGCTCAACCGCCGCGTCAGCGTCAGTGCTGGTGGACTGACGCAGCAGGCGACCTACGACAGTTGCACCAACGGCCTCGGACGACTGTGCAGCACGAGTGATGCCACGGGCACCACCTCCTACAGCTATACGTCGGAGGGCCAGGTTGCGGGGCGCGGCTTCTCCATCTCGGGGACGACCTATGCCTTGGGTTATAGCTACGACAATGTTGGTCGGGTTGCCACCGTGGTGTATCCCGATGGCAACCGCGCCAACTACAGCTATGCCAACGGCCTAGTCTCAGGCGTCACCTTCACGATGGGCACGACCACAGCCAACGTCGCCACGGCGGTGGGCTACCATCCAGGCAGTCAAGCCATGGCCTCGTGGACGTCCAGCAACGGCCTGACCAATACACTGGGTTATGACGGTGACGGGCGCCTTACCGGTATCAGTGTGCCTGGCGTGCAAAGCCTGGTTTTCAGCTATGACGACGCGGATCGCATCAGCAGGATTACCAACGGGATCGACGGCACACTGACGCAAAGCTTCGGCTACGACGCGATGTCGCGGTTGAGTTCGGTAGCCTCGACGGCCAGCAACGAGAGTTACCAGTACGACGCCAGCGGCAACCGCATCGCACAGACCATCAATGGCGTCTCTTCCGTGGGTACGATCAGCGCTACCAGCAACCGTCTGAGCAGTTTCGGCGCCACCGCCTATGGCTATGACGCCAACGGCAATACGACGACGGTGGCGGGCGCACCGCAATATCACTACGACGTATTCAACCGGATGGACAGTGCGGCGGGGACGAACTACTACGTGAATCCCGAAGGACAGCGGTTACGCAAGTCGGGCAGTGCGGGCACCAGCTACTTCGCGCCGGATCATAGCAACGCGATGCTGTCCGAATACAGCGCAGGATGGATCGACTACATATGGCTTAACGGGCGGTTGATCGGGCGCGCGGCCGGCGGTCATCTCTATGCAATCCACAACGACCAGGTAGGACGCCCCGAGGTGGTGACGAATGCATCAAAGGCGGTCATATGGCGCGCGCAGAACTTTGCTTTCAATCAGAAGGTGGTGACTTCGGGCATTACGTTCAATCTAGGGTTCCCGGGCCAATATTATGATGCGGAAACGTCGGCCTGGAACAATGGTTATCGGGATTACAAGTCAGAGTTAGGGCGGTATTTGCAAAGTGACCCAATCGGACTGGGCGGTGGAGTTAATACGTATGCTTATGTAAGCAATAATCCACTGAGCAATGTCGATCCTTTAGGATTAATATGTATTAGCGACGGGGCCGCAAGCATAATCGGAGCTATTGCGGGAGGCGCGGTGACTGGAGCGCTTACCGGTGCTGCCAATGGGAGAGGCAATCCTTGGGCAATCCTTGGTGGCTTTGTATCAGGTGCCGTGATAGGCGGTGGTACACAAGCACTGTCAAATAGCTTGTCAAGTAACAATCCGGGTGCCGATTCGTCGGCAGCATCCGGTTTTTCAAATTTCGTAGGGTCACTAGTTCAAGACAAAGGCAATGCCGGTGTGGCAATTGCGAATGGAATGATTGCATATACAGGCGCGGCAGCGGGTTCGCGAGGAGGGATTGTGACGCAAATGGGTGGTCGACTAGTGACTTATGTTGGAGCGGCGACAGTGGCTAATCGAGGATTAGGTGCTGGTGCATTTGTTGCCGGCCCAATGTTCGGAATCGCCGGTGCATATACGGATATGGCAGCAGAAGCTGCTGCCAAGTCTTACAGTGATTGTGATTGTGGTAAATAACTAAATGAAGCCAGTCATTCAATTCCTATTGCGCCTTTTAAAGGCATTAATTGTCGGTCTAGGGGCAATATTGTTTCTTTCTGCTTGTTATTATGCGGTCAAGGGAGTACTTCCATTTGGCATCTTTTCTGATGTCATTCACATGATTGGTTTTGTATTGGCCATGGGTTATTACTTTGCACCTCCGAAGTGGAGGAAAAAGGACAAAAATGATGCAAGTCAAACGGATCGGGGGCGCTAAGGAATCTCTGATCTATTATTCGCCTCAAGCATTATCGCGACCGGCCCGCAAGAAGCGCATCCCGAATGAAGCGGCGGAAAGACCTCAGGATCATGTCTTGTTTTACGACGTGGCGGCAAGCTAGTTCACCGCCATGTCCCAATCGCTCAGAATCGAGTTTGCGGGTGCGTTGTCCCATGATGATGCGCGAGGATCCCGCACGGCGATCTTCCTGGAGGCTGCTGATCAGCTGGCGTGCTGTCGGGCTGGTGCACGTTGGCGGGTGATTCGGTTGGCATCTGTGCAACAGGGGCGCTATATGCGAGGTAGACAACTACCGCGACTGAGTTGTCGCGGGTGTAGGGCGGGCAGTGCCCGCCGGCTTTTCGACGGTAAGCGTCCGCCCACCTCATATTCCCCAAGTACTTCGTAGCCGCTGCACTACGCGCCTGTTCAACCAAGAACGTAGCGATGAGCATGAAGCGGAGTGGAGTGGGCGGCACAGGTCGACCGTGCGCATGGTGGCTGGTGAGTGCGCCGGTAGATTTTCGCTGTGGTGCGGATCGGCTGCTGGTGCACGTGCGCGAAGTGCTGGGGCGGGAACCGTTGGACGGTTCAGCGTATGTGTTCCGCAACCGCCGCGCCACACGCATCAAGGTGCTGATGGTGGACGCGCAGGGCGTGTGGCTCTCGGTGCGTCGACTGCATCAGGGGCGATTCGTCTGGCCGTCGGCGGGTGAGACGCTGTGGTCGCTCGGTCACGCGCAGTTCGCATGGTTGTGTGCGGGAGTGGACTGGCAGCGTTTGAGCGCGCCGATGCCGCTTGAAAAATGCGTGTAACCCGTTACGCTGCGCGACCATGGATCACGCAGCGATCAACGACATCACGGACGTCCAAACGCTGCGTGCGATGCTGGCCGATTGCGGTGCGGTGATTGCCGCCCACGAGCAAACCATCGCCCAGCGCGACCACACGATCGCGTTCAAAGATGCGAAGATCGGCAAGCTCACCCACGAGATCGCGCGCCTGCGCCGCGTGCAGTTCGCAGCCAAGTCCGAACGCATGGATCCGGCCCAGCGCGAGCTGTTTGACGAGGCGATGGCCGCGGATATCGCGGCGCTGGAGACGGAACTGGCCGCCTTGCGCGAGCCCGCCCAACCGGCGGCTCGCCCACCCCGCCAGCCGGTTCGCCGCACGCTGCCGCCGGAGCTGCCGCGTATCGAGACGATCCACGAACCGGCCTCCTGCGACTGCGCCACCTGCGGTGCCGCCTTGGTGAAGATCGGCGAACACGTCAGTGAAAAGCTGGACGTCGAGCCGATGACCTTCTTCGTGCGCCGCGACGTGCATCCGCAATACGCCTGCCGCACGTGCGAGACGATCGTCGCCGAGCCAGTCGCACCCAGCATCCTAGACCGCGGCCTCGCCGCCCCGGGCCTGCTGGCCCAGGTCGCGATCCAGAAATACACCGACCACCTGCCGCTGTACCGGCAGGAAGCGATCTTCGCGCGCGCCGGCATCATGCTATCGCGCACGACACTGGCCGAATGGATCGGCGCGGTCGGCGTGGCGCTGCAACCGCTGGTGGATGCGCTACGTGTCTAGTCCCGTCTGATTCTTTGGTCGTCTAACGAACAGATCGGGCCGCAGTTTACGCCACGAGTGCATCGCCTGTAGCGGCGTCTTGTGGCCGATGGCTCGCTGCGGAAGATGCTCGTTGTAGAGCTTCACGTAACGCTCGATCGTAGTTTGCAAATCCTCACGCGAGCGGAAGCGGGTGGTGGCCAGGATGTCGCTGACGCGGCCGTTGAAACGCTCGACCATGCCGTTGGTCTGCGGATGGCGTGGCTTGATCAAGCGATGCTCAATGCCCAGCAGCGCGCACTCGCGATCGAACGCGTGCTTGCCGGTCGGCTCTTTCGTCTTGCGGGTGAAGCGGTCGGTGAACTGGCTGCCGTTGTCGGTCAGCAGCTTCTCGATCCTCATCGGCGCGACGGCGTGCAAACGGCGCAGGAAGTCGCTGCTACTGGCCTCGCTCTGATCGGCGTAGATGCGCAGGTAGACCCAGCGCGTGGCGCGGTCGATGGCTACAAACAGATAGCGCCTGGCGGTTTCGTCAGCCATCTGAGGAAGGTACTTGATGTCGACGTGGATGAAGCCAGGCGCATAGTCCTTGAAGGTCTTGCGCACGACCGGCGCACCCTTGTCCTCGACCGGGCGCGTATTCAGCTCATGGCGGCGCAGGCAACGCGCCAACCCCGATCGCGAAGCCGCTGGGTTGAGGAACTCGCGCACCACCACCAGCAGGTCATCCAGCGGCAGCCATAGAGTTCGGCGAATCTCCATCGCCACCGCTTCCTGAGCGGCGCTCAGCGTGCAGTGCAGCGTGGCCGGGCGATGCGAACGGTCAGCGGTTGAATCCCGCTCGCGCCACTTGCGAACCGTGGGCGCGGTGACGCCGTAGCGACGGGCCAGTGCTTCATGGCTCAGGGCAGGATCTTCGGCCTGCAATTCCGCGCGAGTGCGCGGTGTCGTACGAGCCAGAGGGTGCAGGGTCAGCGGCATCTCAGGTTCCTAGGTGCTGATAGAGTTGGCTCATCGCAGCACGGGCCGCGCTCAAACGCCATACCCGATGCTCAAGACAATCACACGGCACCTGACAGCTACGCACCAAGCTGCTTGCCTCGCACGTCCTGCACGCCGACGAAACCCCGGTCGCCCAGCTCGATCCTGGTGCCGGCAAAACCAAACGCGCTTATTTGTTTGCGTATCGCAACACCAGCGAGCAGCCCATCGTCCTCTTCGACTACTGCCCCAGTCGCGCCGGCAAGCATGCCGCCGCGTTCCTCGGAAACTGGCGCGGCGCGCTGATGGTGGACGACTACGCCGGCTACAAGGCGCTGTTTACCTCCGGTATCACCGAACTGGCCTGCTGGGCGCATGCGCGACGCACCTTCGTCGACGCTCACAAGGCCAGCGGCAGCTCGATCGCCGAAGACGCCGTGCGGCGTATCGGCGAGCTCTACGCCATCGAAGCCAAACTGCGCGACCTCGACGACGAAGTGCGCACGCGCGAACGACGAAGACACCTCGCGCCCAAACTCGACGCACTCAAGCACTGGCTGGACGACCTTCAACCCAAGGCGCTGGGCAACAGCGGCCTAAGCCGGGCCGTTGATTACACGCTCCGACGCTGGAGCGCACTCGTGCGCGTCCTCGACGACGGCGCCTGGCCGATCGACAACAACCCCATCGAAAATGCCATCCGGCCGATCGCCATCGGTCGCAAGAACTGGCTGTTCGCCGGTTCCCAAAGCGCCGGCCAACGTGCCGCTGCCCTCATGAGCCTGCTCGCCACCGCCAAAGCCAACGGCCTCGAACCCCACGCCTGGCTCACCGACGTCCTCACCCGCCTGCCCACCACCAAAGACCGCGACATCACCACCCTGTTGCCGCTGGCATAGCCCGCGGCATCCTTCAAGGTGGGGTGGGTGGACGCTTACTTTCGACGCACCACCAGGAACGGCGGGCAGTGTCCGCCCTATGCGCCATCGACGCGCGACTGCAAGGTCATCGCCGCTGCCGGGTTGCGGTGCTTGGCGGCGCTGATGAAGAACACGAATACATCACGCGGCGGCGCCGGTGGTTGCGGCGCGGCGACGTGCGGCAGGTCGGCGATGTCGTTGCCCGCAGCCCAATTGCGCGCGTGGCCGGCCCAGCGATCCAGTTCGGCAGGTGCATAGCCGGCGGGATTGCCATCCTCGCTGCGCATCAGCCGCGCGTAGCTGAAGTCGCCGGTGAGATCGGCCAGCGAGGGATAATCGGGCGAGTCGGTGAACACGGTCGGCACGCGCTGCGTGCGCGCCAATTCCACGTAGTTTGCGTCGAGGAAGCTGGGGTGGCGTACCTCCAGCGCGTGGCGCAGCGGCTGGCCGTTCAATTCACGCGGCAGCGCGTCGAGAAAGGCGGCGAGGTCGTCGGCATCGAACGGCCGCGACGGCGGCAACTGCCACAGGATCGGTCCCAGCCGGTCGCCCATCTCGGCCAGGCCGCCATGCACGAAACCGTTGATGCCCTTGCCGGTATCGGCCAGCCGCTTGCCTTCGGTGATGTAACGCGGCGCCTTCAACGAGAAGATGAAGCCGGCCGGTGTGTCGGCCGCCCACTTCGCGTAGGTCGCCGGCTTCTGCGCGCCGTAGAACGTGCCGTTGATCTCGATCGTGCGCAGCTGGCGGCTGGCGTATTCCAGCTCGCGCCGCTGCACCAGCTTGGCCGGGTAGAAGTTGTCGCGCCACGGCGCGTAGTTCCAGCCGCCGATGCCGACGCGGATCTGCGGGCCGTCGGGACTGGCGGGGGCGAACAGGTCGTTCATGGCCGCACTCCCGGTGCCGGTCTGCCCAGATGTTCGGCAGCGCCGATGCACAGCACCAGCCACGCCGCGCCCGCGGCGTAGCCGGCCATCACGTCGCTGAAATAGTGCACCTGCAGCAGGATGCGGCTGATCCCGACCACGCTGACCAACAGCACCGCGGCGGCGATCGTCGCGCGGTGGAATCGCTGCGGCAGCAGGCGCAGCAGCACGTAGGCGAGCATGCCGTAGAACACGATGGAGCCGAAGGCATGGCCGCTGGGGAAACTCCAGCCGCGTTCGACGATGAAGCCGTGGTCGTGCAGCGGCCGCACCCGCTGGAACAGTGTCTTGAGGCCACCGTTGATCGGCAGGATGCCGAGCAGGGCCACCACCCAGATACCTGCCAGTCGCCAGTGCCGGCGCAGCAGCAGAAACAATGCCACCACGGCGGACGCGGGTGCCACCCACCACTGGTCGCCGAGATGGGTGACCACGGCGATGCCACGCAGCGCCGGCAGCGGCAGCTGCGCGTGCAGACTTTCGGCCAGGTCGGCGTCGAAGCGTGCCAGTTCGCCGGCCGGCTGCCCGGCGATCGCGGAGGCGATGGCGAGGAACAGCAGGGCCAGCGCCAGCAGCAGGATCAACCCGACCTGCCAGCGCAGCACGATCGGCGCATGGCCGCGGGCGAGGGCATGGCGCTGCCAGCGCGCGTTGTGCCGCCAGGCTAGGTCGCCGGTCAGCAGAGCCAGCAACAGCAGCAACGCCCACAGCCGCAGGGCATGAGCGGCGATCCATTCCACCATGGGGTCCATCGCGTTCCTCGGTTCGACGCGGCCGCGCTGCGCGGCACGCTGGCGCCATGATCGGCGTTGCCGCACGTTGCGTCGAGGGTGTGACTTCCAGCGCTGGCCTTGCATCCGGTTTGCCGCGATAGTTGCGAGACTGTCACCCGCAGAGCCTTCGATGTCCCAGCGACCCCTCTCCCTGCGCCTGGCGCTTTGCTGCGCGCTGCTCGTTTCCGCCACCGCTGCCATGGCGCAGGCTCCGGCCGCGAAGTCGCCGCCGCCGGTTTCGACCGGCGACATCGTGCGACCGATGCTGCCGGCGCAGTTGCAGGACTTCGCTGCCTACGTCGACAGTGCGCGCAAGACCTTCGACGTGCCGGGCATCGCCGTGGCAATCGTCAAGGACGGCCATGTGGTGATGGAGCAGGGCTTCGGTCTGCGCGAGATCGGCAAGCCCGAGTCGGTGGATGCGAACACGCTGTTCGCGATCGCCTCCAACACCAAGGCGTTCACCGCCGCCGCGCTGCAGCAGTTGGCCGGGCAGGGCAAATTGAAGATGGACGACCGCGTGATCGACCACCTGCCGTGGTTCCGCATGTCCGACCCGTACGTGACCCACGAGATGCGCATCCGCGACCTGCTGGCGCACCGCAGCGGCCTCAGCCTCGGCGCGGGCGACCTGCTGTACTGGCCGCCGACGTCGTACAGCACGAAGGAAGTGGTCGAGCGGCTGGCCCACGTGCCGATCAAGAACGGCTTCCGCAGCGGCTACGCCTACGACAACATCCTGTTCGCGGTGGCCACGCTGGTGATCGAGCAGGCTTCCGGCCAGAGCTACGCCGACTACGTGCGCGAGCATCTGTTCAAGCCGGTCGGCATGGACGAGTCGCTGGTCGACATGACCTATCTGAAACCGGGCATGGACGTGGCCACCGGCCACGCCAAGGCCGACTTCAAGGATCTCAAGCCGGTGCCGCCGATGGCCTGGCTCAACGACCCTGGCGCCGGCGGCATCTACTCCAGCGCGCACGACCTGGCGAAGTGGATGAACGTGCAGCTGGCGGGCGGCGTCTTGCCCGCGATGGGCAGCGACGGCAAGCCGGCGCGGCTGTTCTCCGAGGACAGCCAGCGCGAGATGTGGAGCGTGCTGACCCCGATCAAGATCGGCAAGCCGCCGGTTCCGGAACTGGCGCCGCTGGTACCGAACTTCTCCGGTTACGGCGAGAGCTGGTTCCTGTCCGACTACCTCGGCAGGAAGCTGGTCTGGCACACCGGCGGTTGGCCCGGCATGGTCTCGCGGGTGACCCTGGTGCCGGAGCTGAAGCTCGGCGTGGTGGTGCTGACCAATGCCGAGTCCGGCGCCGCGTTCAACGCGGTGACCTATCGCGTGCTCGACGCTTACCTGAACCCGGAGCACAAGACCGACTGGGTCGCCGCCTACGACAAGGCGGTGAAGCAATCCGAGGCCAAGGCCGACGACAGCTTCGCCAAGCACGAAGCCGCGCGCGACAAGCGCAGCAAGCCCTCGTTGCCGCTGGCGAAGTACGCCGGCAGCTACCGCGACCCGTGGTACGGCGACGTCATCGTCAGCCACGAGAATGGCAAGCTGCGCCTGCGCTTCAGCAAGACGAAGCAGCTGGTCGGCACGATGATGCCGTGGCAGCACGACACTTTCACCGTGCGCTGGGACGACCGCACGCTCAACGCCGACGCCTTCGTCACCTTCAGCCTGGACGTGGACGGCCATGTCAGCGAAGTGCGCATGCAGCCGATCTCGCCGCTGACCGACTTCAGCTTCGACTTCCAGGACCTGCGCATGGTGCCGGTCGCGGACAAGCCGGGTACCGACAAGCGTTGAACGGGTGCCGGGGTCGATCGCGACTTCGGCGCTTCCACTGCCGTGATACTGGGGAAGCGACATGCGTGACATGCGTCGTGCAGTAGCGATCGCGCTGGGCTGCGGCCTGTTCGCCGGCGTGGCGTTGGCGCGCACCGACGCGTCGGAGGCGCACAGCCCGTTCCGTGTCGAGCTGGGCAGTACGCTGACCCAGCCGGCGTCGGGCCGGCTGCTGCTGTTCGCCACCGATGCCAAGGCGGCCATCGCCGCGGCCAAGGATGGCAAGGTCGACGAGGTGGATGCCAATCCGTTCGGCGCCACCCAGGCCTCGGTGGCCGCGCGCGAGGTGAGCCGGCTGGTGCCGGGACAGGGCGTGGAGATCGACGCTGATGCGCTGGCGTACCCGGCCGGCTGGTCGCAGCTGCCACCTGGCGACTACTTCGTGCAGGCGGTGCTCGACGTCGATCACAGCTACAACTACAGCGGACGCGGCGCGGGCGACCTGGTCAGCTCGGTGGTGAAGCTGCATCTGCCGGCCGCGACGCCGCCGCGTTTGAGCCTGGACCGCGTGCTGAGCGCGCGCGAGCCGTGGGACTTGCCGGCGCGCTACCTCAGCGACACCACCCGCAAGCACCTCGACGCGGCGCGCCGCGCGGCGCAGCCGCTGGACTTCGTCAGCCCGGCGCTGAGCGCGTTCTGGGGACGGCCGATCCACATGCGTGGCTGGGTGCTGCTGCCGCCGGGCTACGACCCGCACGCGAAGCAGAGCTGGCCGGTGGTGTATGCCACCCACGGCTACGGCGGCAGCGCGGCGTCGCTCGCCGGCAACGCGGCGATGGTCTACGGCGCGATGGCCGAGCATCAGATGCCGCCGATGATCTGGGTGTTCCTGGATCAGTCCAGCCCCACCGGCACGCACGAATTCGCCGACTCGGTGAACAACGGCCCGTGGGGCTGGGCGCTGACCACCGAGCTGATCCCGCAGCTGGAGTCGCGCTATCGCATGGATGCGCGCCCGTCCGGCCGCTTCCTCACTGGCCATTCCTCCGGCGGCTGGGCCACACTGTGGCTGCAGACGCGTTACCCGAAGATTTTCGGCGGCACCTGGTCCACCTCGCCTGACCCCAGCGACTTCCACGATTTCACCGGCGTGGACCTGTATGCACCGCACGCGAACGTGTACCGCAAGCCGGACGGCACGCCGTACCCGCTGGTGCGCGACAAGGGCAAGGTGCTGGCCAGCTTCGAGGCGTTCGCGCAGCTCGAACGCGTGCTGGGCGAGTACGGCGGCCAGATGGCCTCGTTCGAGTGGGTGTTCTCGCCGCGCGGTGCGGACGGTCGGCCGCTGCCGATGTTCGATCGCGACACCGGCGCCGTCGATCCGGCCGTGGTCGCGTACTGGCGCGAGCACTACGACATCGCCCATCTCGTGCAGGCGAACTGGCCGCGGCTGAAAGGCGACCTGGACGGCAAGATCCACCTGGTCGTGGGCACCGCCGACACGTTCTATCTCGACGGCGCCGCGCACAAGTTCAAGGCCGTGCTGGATGGCCTGGGCGCGAAGTCGGACTTCCGCTTCCTGCCGGGCAAGACCCACTTCGACCTGTACGCGCAGGGCAAGGATCGTCAGGGGCTGCTCAAGCAGATGGCGTGGGAGATGTATGCGGTGGCGCGGCCGGATTCGAAGCTGAAGCGGCGGGCCGCGGCGGCACCGTAAGCGGCACCGGCGTCACTCGGGCTGCCACGGGTCGTAGCTGCCGAAGTACCACAGGTGGCCTTCCGGGTCGTGGCAGCTGTAGCCGGCGCCGCCGTAGTCCTTCTCGGCATAGTCGTCCACGATTACCGCGCCGGCGGCTTTCGCCTGCTGGTAGTGCGCCTTGCAGTCGGCCACGATCACGCAGGCGCATTGCGTCTCGCGCCCGCCGATCTCGTCGGGCTGGGCGATGTGCCGGCCGAATTCGTTGTCGCGCACTTCGCCGAGCATGACCATGCCGCCGCCGAAGGTGAGTTGGGCGTGTTCCACGCCGCCGTCCTCGTTCTCGTAGACGGCGTGCTTTTGGAAGCCGAAGGCCTTGCACAGCCACTCGATCGCGGCGTGCGCGTCGCGGTAGCGCAGGCAGGGAATGATGGTGCTGCCGTGGGACTGGGACATGCGAAGAACCTCGCTGGGTGATGTGCGCGGAGAATGGCGCCGGTGATGCCGCCGGTCTTGTAGATTTCCGCAACCGCTCAGGCGATCGGCAGGTGATTGAGGTAGGGTCCCCGCGCCGCCATGAACGCCCCTGGCGTGATGCCGGCGAAGCGGCGGAATTCATGGGTGAGGTGGGCCTGGTCGCAATAGCCGCAGTCCGCCGTGACGTGGCTCCAGTTCACGGCGGGCAGCGTCTGCGCCTGCACCACTACGGCGCGGAAACGCATCAGCCGCGCGTAATGCTTCAGCCCCATGCCCACTTGGCGGCGGAACAGCAGGCCGAGCCGACGTTCGGACAATCCGGTGTCGCGCGCCAGCAACGGGATCCGGGCTACCTGTGGCAGCCGGTCGAGCGTGGCCAGTACGTGTGCCACGGCGGATTCCGGTGCGGATCCGCGCAGGCATTGCAGCAGCCATCGCTCCAGCAGCTGCAGGCGCGTGCTGGCGTCGGCGGTTTCCAGCAGGCGCTGGCGCAGCCTCGTGGCGCTGCTGCCGAACAGGTCGGCCAGGTCGATGTCGTGGCCGGTCAGCGTACTGGCATCCTCGCCGGTCAGCGCGTGGGCGCCGCCGGGGCGGAACACCACCCCCATCACGCGGATCTGCTCGGCGGTGTCGATGATCTCGCTGTGCAGGCCGGGTCCGCCGAGCACGCTGCCGGACGAACGGGTGCAACGCCGCGCGTCGTCGTTGCTGTAGACCCGCGTCTCGTCCTCGTGCAGGTTGATGATCAGCTGCGCGCCGGGCTGCGGCAGCACGCGTTCATAGCGATGGGCGGCGGGCGGCATGTCCCAGTCCCAGATCGTCGCGACCAGGGTGTCGAGTGGCGGTGCGGGCAGGCGGTGCTGGAATCCCATCGGCATGCTCCGTGATCAGGCGCAAGTCTACGCGTTTCAGCCGGTGCACTCGTCCTCGTCGGGCAGCGGTGGCAGCGTGCGCACCAGCATGCTCTGCGGGCTGGTCATCGGCAGCCGTTCGCGGCGCAGGCGTTCGAGAATCTCGAACAGCAGCTCGCTCTTCACCCCGCCGACCTCGCGCGGGCCGCCGACGTAGGCGACGCAGTTGAACGTCATCACGCCGGCGTTGACGTTTTCCAGCTGCACGTAGGGCGCCGGCGCGGCCAGCGTGCCGTGGTGCGCACGCAGGATGCCCAGCACCAGCTCGCGCACCTTGCCGGCGTCGGTGTCCAGCGGCATCGGCAGCTTGATCTGCACGCGGCCCTGCGCGTTGGCCAGGGTCACGTTGCGCACGTTCTGGGTGATCAGCTGCGAGTTCGGCACGATCACGGTGGAGCGGTCCCACATCTGGATCTCGGTGGCGCGCACGTTGATGCGGCGGATGTCGCCCTCGACGTCGCTGGACAGGCTGACCCAGTCGCCCACCTTCACCGGCCGCTCGACCAGCAAAATCAGGCCGGAGATGAAGTTCTGCACGATCGCCTGCAGGCCGAAGCCGATGCCCACCGACAGCGCGCTGACGATCCAGGTGATGCTCTTCAGGTCCACCTGCAGCGCGGCCAGCGTCAGCACGAACACCAGCATGCCGCCGAGGTAGCCGAGCAGGGTGACGATGGAGTCCTGCATGCCCGGTTCCATCGTGGACTTCGGCAGCAGTTGCTCGCGCAGCCAGCGCTTGAGCGTGCGCAGCACGAACAGTCCTGCCACCAATACCAGCGCGGCGCTGAAGATGCTGCCGGGGTTGATCGCCAGATCGCCGAGCCGGAAGCTGCCGAGGGTCTGTTCGGCGCTGGTCAGCAGGTCCTTCGGACCGGCGCCGAACGGGGTCAGCACGGTCGCCAGCGCCAGTAGCACGAGCCCGACGCGACAGACGCCGGCGAGCAGGGTGGCGGTCTGTTCCAGCGTGTGCGGCGCCAGCTGGAAGGTGGCCTGCAGCCGCTGGCCGCTGCGCCCACGCGGCGACAGCAAGGTGTCGATCAGATCGGTGAGCAGATGGATCAGCAGGTACACCGTGGCCACGATCACGCCGACCCACAACATCTGCACGGCGACGAAGAACGCCAGCGCGATGAAGCCGGTGGCCACGCCCAGCCAGCTGACCGCCACGCCGAGCGTGGCGGCCGCGCTGAGCAGGCCGATCCATACCGGCCGGTGCTCCGGCTCGGCACCGCTGGCGGCCTGTTCCCGGCGGGCGCGGCGCAGACGCAGCAACGCCAGGCCGATCAGGCCGCTGATGACCAGCGCGAACAGGCCACGCGTGGCCACGGTGGCCGGCAGGCTGGTGCCGATCGCGCGGCTGGTGCGGTCGAGCAGGCCGAACAGCAGCGCCGCCGCGGCCAGCAGCCACGGGAACAGGTGCAGCCGTTGCGCCGCCAGGTCCGACAGCGCCGGCAGGCGCCACGATGGCCGCGGTACCGACAGCAGCGCCCGGCCCAGTCCGGTCACGTACGCGGCGAAGAACACCAGCCCGACCACGCTGGTGGCCAGCGCAGCGAGGTCGTCGTCGAGAATGTCGTTCCAGTTCAGCCCCAGGTAGGCCAGTTGCGCCGCCAGCCCGGTGGTGAGGACCGCGGCCAGCGCCACCGCGGCAGCCATCGCGCTGCGCCGCAGATGGCCGTCCGGCACGTGGCGCGTGGCCAACCCCAGCAGCAGCCGTTCCAGCACCCAGCGGCCGCCGCCCAGCAGCAGCGCGGCGGCGATCAGGCACCACGCCAGCGGCTGCCGGTTCGGCGGCTGCCATGCCTGCGCCATGGCGTCGGCGAAGCGCGCACCGAGCCGCTTGAGCCGCGCCACGTCGTCCGGAAACGCGCGCACCGGATCGGCCCAGAACGTGCGGCTGAACGGCGTGGCCGTGCGCGAGGCCAGCCGCGCCTGGAACTCGTCGTTGCGCAGGCCGGAAATCTGCGCGGCCAGTTGCGCCGCGTTCTGGCCGAGCAGCTGCGCCTGCTTGATCTGCGCGTCCAGATCGGCCTGCGCCTTGTCGAGCTTGCGCCGCTGCGCAGCGACTTCCGGCGCCTCCGGTGGCGTTCCCTTCGCCGGCGTGGGACCCAGCACGGCAAGCTGCGCCTGCAGGGCGGTCATCTGCGGTGCGAGGTCGGCGGCCAGCTGGCGCGCCTGGTCCTGCACGCCGAGCGCGGTGGTGCGCAGGTCGGCCAGCGGCGTATCGGGCTTCTTGTCCTTCAGCGCGGCCTTGACGGTGTCGAGTTGGCTGCCCAGCTGATCCAGCGTTTGTGCGGGTGTCGCCGCCGGCGCGGCGGTCGATGACGGGTCGCTGCTCTGGGCAAGCGACGCGGCGCTGCCGAACGTCAGCAACAGGAGCAGGAGGCAGCGGAGCAGAGTAGGCATCCGCCCATGATCGGAGCGCCGCCGCGGGCGGTCAATCGCGCCGGGCGGATGAGTGGCGATCTTCACGGCTGGCGTTCAGGCTCGACGGTCGTCACCCCATGCGATGCCGGCTTCACGCACAATGAAGCGCCCCGTCGTGCCGGAACACCCATGATCTTCCGCTGGTTCGAATCCCTCATCGACGCGTTCAAGGAACCGGTCGACGGCATGCCGCCGGCCTCAGTGTGGCGCTTCTACGCGTTCTACCTGCGCCAGGTGTGGCCGGTGTTCGCGGTGGCGATCGCGGTGGGCTTCGTGGTGGCGATCGTGGAAGTGTCGCTGTTCGGCTTCATCGGCCGCATCGTCGACATGGCCAAGGGCGCGCCGGCGGCAGGTTTCTTCCGGCAGCACGGCAACGAGCTGTTGTGGATGGGTTTCGTGGCGCTGATCGTGCGGCCGCTGGCGATCGGCGCGCACGACCTGCTGGTGAACCAGTCCATCGTGCCCAGCCTGACCAACCGCATCCGCTGGCAGAACCATCGCTACGTGATCCGCCAGAGCCTGGGCTTCTTCCAGAACGACTACGCCGGGCGCATCGCCAACCGCATCATGCAGACCGGCGGCGCGCTGCGCGAGTCGGCGGTGCAGATCGTCGACGCGATCTGGTACGTCACCATCTATACCGGCAGCGCGATCGTGCTGTTCGCGCAGGCCGACGTGTGGCTGGCCGTGCCGCTGTTTGCGTGGGTGTTCGCGTATGTCGGATTGCTGGCGTTCTTCATCCCGCGCATCAAGCAGCGCTCGTGGCTGGCCTCGGAGGCGCGCTCGAAGCTGATGGGACGCATCGTCGACGGCTACAGCAACGTGCTCACGCTGAAGCTGTTTGCGCACACCCGGCGCGAGGAGGCCTACGTGGCCGAGGCGATGGCCGAGCAGACCGACAAGCTGCGCCGGATGACCCGCGTCACCACCGCGCTGGACGCCAGCATCACCACGCTCAACGGCTTCCTGATCGTGGGCACCTCGGCGCTGGCGCTGTGGCTGTGGAGCGAGGGCCGGGTGACGGTGGGCGCCATCGCGCTGTCGACCGGGCTGGTGATCCGCATCAACAACATGTCCGGCTGGATCATGTGGGTGGTCAACGGCATCTTCGAAAACGTGGGCACCGTGCAGGACGGCATCACCACCATCGCGCAGCCGCGCGCGGTGCAGGACCGCGAGGGCGCGATGCCGCTGGAGGTCACCAACGGCGGCGTGCATTTCGAGCACATCCACTTCCACTACGGCAAGCAGGGCGGAGTGATCGCCGGGCTCGACCTCAGCGTGCGCGCGGGCGAGAAGATCGGCCTGGTCGGGCCGTCCGGCGCGGGCAAGTCGACCCTGGTCAACGTGCTGCTGCGGCTGTACGACCTGGAAGGCGGGCGCATCCTGATCGACGGCCAGGACATCGCGCAGGTGACCCAGGAAAGCCTGCGTTCGCAGATCGGCGTGGTGACCCAGGATACCTCGCTGTTGCACCGCTCGATCCGCGACAACATTCTCTACGGCCGCCCCGACGCCAGCGAGGCGCAGATCATGGATGCCGTGCGCAAGGCGCGCGCCGACGAGTTCATCCCGCAACTCGTCGATGGCGAAGGCCGCGTGGGCTACGACGCGCTGGTCGGCGAGCGCGGCGTGAAGCTCTCGGGTGGCCAGCGCCAGCGCATCGCGATCGCACGCGTGCTGCTGAAGGACGCGCCGATCCTGGTGCTGGACGAAGCCACCAGCGCGCTGGATTCCGAAGCCGAGGCGGCGATCCAGGAAAGTCTCGACCTGTTGATGCAGGGCAAGACGGTGATTGCGATCGCCCATCGCCTGTCCACCATCGCGCGGATGGACCGGCTGGTGGTGCTGGACAAGGGGCAGATCGTCGAGACCGGCACGCACGCCGAGCTGATCGCGCACGAAGGCCTCTACGCGCGGCTGTGGAAGCGGCAAACCGGCGGTTTCGTGGCGGCGGAGGACGCGTCGGTCCCATGACCTGGCTGACCCCGTATCCTTTGGCTGCCCAGGGAAGATCCGCGATGGTCAAGAACAACGCCACATTCCGATTCGAGGCGAAGCTGCTGCGTCCGGCGGAGCCCCGTGATGCGTCGTGGGCGTTCGTGGTGCTGCCCGCGGAAGTCAGCGCCAGGCTGCCGCGGCGGGGCCGAACGACGGTGGAGGGCACGCTCGATGGCCAGGCGTTCCGGGCCACGCTCGAGCCGGATGGCCGGCTGAGTCATTGGCTCAGGGTGGACAAGGCGCTGCGCGAAGCCGCGGGCGCCGCCGTCGGCGACACGGTCGCACTCGAACTGGCGCCGGTGGCCAGGGAACCGGAACCGGAGCTTCCGCCGGACTTGCGCCGGGCGCTGGACGGCGCACCTGAGGCCCGCGCAGCCTGGGAAAGCACCACGACCCTGGCGCGCGTGGACTGGATCCACTGGGTCACGTCCGCCAAACAATCGGCCACGCGCGCCAAGCGGGTCGCCGATGCCTGCGGCATGCTTGCTTCAGGCAAGCGCCGGGTCTGCTGTTTCGACCCGTCCGGCTACTACAGCAAGGCGTTCGGGGCGCCGGACGCGGCGGAGGAGCCGGAGGAGCCGTAGCAGATCCCAGTGGCCGGTCGGTGCCGTCGGACACGTCCGCCGCGGCTTCGGGCCGGCGGAGGACGCGCCGGTTTAGCCGGTGGCTGCGGCAGACGTGCGTCGCTGGCTCAGCACGCTCCGCTGCTGCAGCAGGCGGGTTTGCCCGCCGTCGCCGCACCTTCCAGCACGTTGGCCGCGACGGTCAGCGCCTTCGCCGCGGCGGCGCCTTTGCGCTCGCTGTAGCGGCTGACCAGGTAGTCGCTGCGCCCGCGCACCAGCAGGGTGAACTTGAACAGCTCCTCCATCACGTCCACCACGCGGTCGTAGAACGGGGAGGGTTTCATCCGGCCGTCGTCGTCGAACTCCTGCCAGGCCTTGGCCACCGAAGACTGGTTCGGGATGGTCAGCATGCGCATCCAGCGGCCCAGCACGCGCAAGGTGTTGACCACGTTGAACGACTGCGAGCCGCCGCAGACCTGCATCACCGCGAGCGTGCGTCCCTGCGTGGGGCGCACGCTGCCGTCTTCCAGCGGCAGCCAGTCGATCTGGTTCTTGAACACGCCGGTGATCGTGCCGTGCCGCTCGGGGCTCACCCACACCTGACCCTCGGACCACAGCGACAGCGCGCGCAGTTCCTGCACCTTGGGGTGGCTGGCCGGCACACTGTCCAGCAGCGGCAGTTCGTGCGGGTCGAACACCCGCGTCTCGGCGCCGAAGTGGCGCAGGATGCGCTCGGCTTCCAGCGCCAGCTTGCGGCTGAACGACTGGGGGCGCAGCGAGCCGTACAGGATCAGGATGCGCGGCGGGTGACCGGCGTCGGCCGGCAAGGCCAGCTTGGCCAGGCTGGGAGTGTCCAGCATATCGGCGGCTATATGAGGCAGGTCCTGGATCGGCACGGGCACGTTTCCTGTTGCTTTGATTTGACGATTCTATCATTATGGAAATATAGAAACCAATCCGGAACCGTCGCCATGCCCCCGTGTCGCGTCCTGTTCATCTGCACCGGCAACTCGGCACGCAGCATCCTGTCCGAGGCCACCCTCAACCACCTGGGCAAGGGGCGCTTCGAGGCGTTCAGCGCCGGCAGCCAGCCGACCGGGCGCGTCAACCCGTACGCGATCGAGGAGCTCAAGGCGCTGGGCATCGCCACCGAGGGACTCAGCAGCAAGTCGTGGGACCGCTTCACCGAAGCGGGCGCGCCGCCGCTGGATATCGTGATCACGGTTTGCGACAACGCCGCGAACGAGACCTGCCCGGTGCTGTTCGGCGACTTCGTGAAAAGTCATTGGGGCCTGCCCGATCCGGCCGCCGCCCACGGGGCGGGCGCCGCGATCGCGGCGTTCCGGCGCGCCCACACGCTGATCCTGTATCGAATCACGGCACTGCTGAAGCTGCCGGTGGAAACGATGGGGCGTGACGAGTTGAAGCAGGCGCTCGATCACATCGGCAGCATCACCGACGAAGAAGCGGACGCATGAACCAGACACCCGCAGAACTGACTGCTTGTCCGGCTCCCGCGGAGGGCGTCCGCATCGGCTTTTTCGAGCGCTGGCTCACCCTCTGGGTACTCTTGTGCATCGTCGCCGGCACGCTGCTGGGCCACCTGCTGCCCGGCAGCTTCGAGGCGCTGGGCGGCATGCAGGTGGCCCAGGTGAACCTGCCGGTCGCGGTGCTGATCTGGCTGATGATCATCCCGATGCTGCTTAAGATCGACTTCGGCGCGCTCGGCGGCGTGCGTCGCCAGTGGAAGGGCATCGGCGTCACGCTGTTCATCAACTGGGCGGTGAAGCCGTTCTCGATGGCGCTGCTGGGCTGGATCTTCATCCGCCACCTGTTCGCCGGCCAGCTGCCGGCCGCACAGCTCGATTCCTACATCGCCGGCCTGATCCTGCTGGCCGCCGCGCCGTGCACGGCGATGGTGTTCGTGTGGAGCAACCTGTGCCGCGGCGAGCCGGCGTTCACGCTGAGCCAGGTCGCCCTGAACGACGCCATCATGGTGGTGGCGTTCGCGCCGATCGTGGCGTTGCTGCTGGGCATCTCCTCGATCACGGTGCCGTGGAACACGCTGCTGCTGTCGGTGCTGCTGTACATCGTGGTGCCGGTGGCGCTCAGCATGCTGCTGCGGCGCCAGCTGCTGGCGCACGGCGGCGAGACGCGCTTGCAGAAACTGCTGCAGCGGCTGGGGCCGGTGTCGCTGGGCGCACTGCTGGCCACCCTGGTGCTGCTGTTCGGTTTCCAGGGCCGGCAGATCCTCGCGCAGCCGGCGATCATCGCGCTGCTGGCGGTGCCGATCCTGATCCAGGTGTATTTCAACGCCGGCCTGGCCTACTGGCTCAATCGCCGCTTCGGTGTGCCGCACTGCGTGGCCGGCCCGTCGGCGCTGATCGGCGCCAGCAACTTCTTCGAGCTGGCGGTGGCCACCGCGGTGGGCCTGTTCGGCGTGCATTCCGGCGCAGCGCTGGCGACCGTGGTGGGCGTACTGATCGAGGTGCCGGTGATGCTGTCGGTGGTGCGCATCGTCAACCGCAGCAAGCGCTGGTATGAAGCGGCCCGGGAGTAGCGCCATGCAGAACAGGCAAGCCATCACCATCCTCGCCGCGCTCGCCCAGGAGTCGCGGCTGGCGGTCTATCGGTTGCTGGTCGAACATGCGCCGGAAGGACTGGCGGCCAGCGCGATCGCGGAGAAGCTGGGCCTGCCCAACGCCACGCTGTCCTTCCACCTGAAGGAGCTGTCGCACGCGGGCCTGGTGAGCAGCCGGCAAAGCGGGCGCTTCATCTACTACGCGCCGGTGATCGAGGCGATGGACGCGTTGGTCGGCTACCTGACGGATCACTGCTGCAGCCAGTCCGCTGGCACGTGCGCAACCGCCGCGGCCAAGTGCGCACCGGACAAGCGGCCGGCCGCGGCGGCCAGGCGCCGTCCGACCTCGGCCTGAGCCGCCTGACATCCCTGCGATCAGTCCACCAGATCCTGGATCGCCAGCCCGTGCTCGCGGCAGTAGCGCTCGTATTCCGCCCGCTGAGTGCCGGCCGAGGCACGGCCGGTCACCACGCCGCCGGGGCCGAGGAACTCGACCGTGCCCATCACGATCGCCAGCGCCAGCATCGGCTCGTCGCCGACGACCTTCCACCAGTCGGTGTTGCCCGGCGGCTCGTAGACGTAGTCGCCCGGGCCGATCAGCTCGCCGGTGCACAGCTTGCGCGTGCCGCTGAGGTTGTACGCATGGATCTCGCCGGTGTGGCGATGCAGCGGCATCACCGTGCCCGGCTCCATGCGCAGCAGCTCGACGAAGCCGCGGTCGTCGGCGAAGAAGCGCAGCGGGCTGGACGACTTGCCGGGGGTGGAGGAGGGCACCCAGTGCCGCGCGGCAGCGGTGCTGAAGCGGGCGGGCAGGTAGTCGTGCAGGCGGGCGGAGGGCATGGTCATGGGCGCGGCTCAGGCGGCGATGGCGGCAAGGTAGAGGTCGAACGATGCGTCCACCGCGGCGCGGCCACCGCCGATGATGTTGCGGCCCCAGGTGAAGCCGTAGACGTCCTCGAACGCGTAGCCGGCCAGGCGCGCCTGCATGCGGCGCACGTCGGCCGGTGGCATCGGCGTGAAGTTGGGATAGCTGCGCATGAACGAGACGTGGCGGCGGTTGCTGACCACGTGCGGCGCGTCGCCGGAGAACAGCGCGCCGCCGGGTCGCGGGCCGTCCTTCCAGTGCAGCACCGTGCTGCCGGGGAAGTGGCCGCCGCTGCGGATCAGCGTCACCGCATCGGACAGCCGGTACGCATCGCCACGCCAGAACTGCACGTTCGGCGAGGGCCGGCGCACCCACTCGCGGTCTGCTTCGTGCAGCAGGATCGGCACGTTGCCGAACGCCTCGCTCCATTCCAGCATCGCGGCGTAGAAATGCGGATGCGAGATCGCGATCAGGTCCACGCCGCCGCGCGCCTGCAACGTGGCGACCGCCTCGTCGGTGACCAGGCTCAGCGATTCCCACAGGATGTTGCCCGCGTCGGTGGGCAGGTACAGCGCACGCTGGTTGATCGCGAAATCCGGCGCCAGGCCGATGCCGAGCACGCCGGCTTCGTCCTGCAGGCGCAGTGTGTGGGTGGCTTTCAGCGCTTCGTGGGTCGTCCAGCTCTGGCCATGGGCGCCGACGTACTGGCGCTCGTCCTCGCAGACGGCGCAATGCGTGGGGGAGTCTGCATACTGGGTGCCGCAGGTTTCGCAGATGGCTTTCGTCACGATCGATTCTCCATGGGCTGGACCTCACCGGTGGGGCGCCCCGAAGGGCGCGATGCTCTTCGTCACGTAACGGAAAGCATGGCGCGGAGGGGTGCTCCTACCGTGCTGACTCTAGAGGTAATCTGGATCCTTGGTTGAGCCATTCACGAGAGATTCGATGGAACCAGTTTTCCCGTTTCCCGTGCTGCTGCCGCGCGGCTCCGGCGGGCTCACGCACGCATTGCACCTGCAGTTGCGCGCGGCGATCCTGGACGGCCGCTTGCCGCCGCACGCCGCATTGCCGGCCACGCGGAAGGTGGCCGAGGCCCTGGGGGTGGCGCGCAATACGGTGGTCACTGTCTACGACCTGCTGGTCGCCGAGGGCTACCTGGTGGCGCGCAAGGGCTCCAGACCGCAGGTCGTCGAGTTCGCCCGGCGCCGGTCGAAGCCGGCGCGCGTGGGTACGGACGATTCGCGTTTTGCGCCCGCATGGCGGGCACCGTTCCTGCAGCCGTCGTCCGTGCGCGCCTTGCCCGAGCGCAATTTCCGTCTGGGCATTCCCGACCACCGCCATTTCCCCCATGACGTCTGGCGCCGGTTGACGGCGCAGACGCTGCGCAAGAGCGCGCGCGAACCGTTTGCGTATGCGCCATCGCAAGGCATCCCCGCCTTGCGCGAGGCGATTGCGCAGCACGTTGCGTTTGCCCGCGCGGTGGCCTGCAGCGCCGACGACGTGATCGTCACCTCCGGCGCGCAGCAGGCGTTCGACCTGATCGCCCGGCTGCTGGTCACGCCGGGGCAAACGAAGGTGGCGGTGGAGGAGCCGGGCTACCCGCCGCTGCGCGCCGCGTTTGCCGCCGCCGGCGCACGGTTGCTGCCGCTGCCGGTGGACGACGAAGGCCTGTGTGTCGAACGCCTGCCCGAGGACGTGCGCATCATCAGCGTCACGCCCTCGCACCAGTCGCCCACCGGCGCGGCGATGTCGCTGCGCCGGCGCGCCGCCTTGCTCGACTTCGCGCGCCGCCATCGCGCGGTGATCGTCGAGGACGACTACGACGGCGAGTTCCGCTTCGGCGGCCGTCCGCTCGACGCGCTGCAGACGCTGGATGGCGACGCGCTGGTGTTCTACGTCGGCACCTTCTCCAAGAGCATGTTCCCCTCGCTGCGCAAGGGCTTCGTGGTGGCGCCGGCGTGGGCGCACAGCGGGCTGGTCACGGTCAAGCACTGCGTCGACTCGCATTGCGACAGCCTCACCCAGTCCGCGCTTGCCGCCTTCATCCGCGACGGCCACCTCGCGCGGCACCTGCGCCACATGCGGCCGATCTACGCCGAACGCCGCGCGGCGCTGCTCGACGGGCTGCAGCGCGTGCTCGGCCGCTGGCTGCAACCGATTCCGTCCGAAGCGGGCCTGCACCTGGCCGCGCGATTCCGCGATCCCGCGCGGGCGGCCCGGCTCATGCCGACCATCCTGCGCCACGCCGCCGGCGCGGAATCCACCGCCGACTACGCGATGACGCGCGGGATCGAGCCGGCGGTGACGTTCGGTTATGGCGTGATCGATGCCGGCGATATCACGGCAGCACTGCAGAGTATTCGTCGTACCCTGGAAAGGGGCCGGGAACCGTAGGCATCGCTGACGGGTTCCGGCGGGAGCGCGTGCAGGCCATGGCGGCAAGGCAGCCCGCGGCAGCAACGCTTGACTCTGGACTTCGATCAAAGGTCTAGACTGTGCCGCATGAACACGCAAACTCCCTCCCTGACCATCGGTGCCGTCGCCAAGCGCGTCGGCGTGGCGATCGACACGATCCGTTATTACGAGCGCGAGGGCCTGCTGCCCGAGCCGCAGCGGCGGGCGTCCGGCTACCGCAGTTACGGCGACAGCACGGTGGCGCAGCTGCGCTTCATCCGCCGTGCGAAGGAGCTCGGCTTCACGCTGGAGGAGATCCGCGAGCTGCTGGCGCTGTCGGCCGATCGCCTGCGCGGGGTGAAGGCGGTGAAGAAGCGCGCCGAGCAGCGGCTGGCGGCGATCGAGCAGCGCATCGCGGAACTGCAGCGCGTGCGCGATGGCCTGGCGCAGCTGGTGGCCTCGTGTCCGGGGCATGGCAAGCCGGAGCATTGCCCGATCCTGCGCGCTTTGAGCGATGACGAGGTGAAGGCATGAGCGGGCAAGCTTCCTGCTGCGCGGGCGGCGACAAGCCGGCGGCCGGCGCGGCGATCGATCCGGTGTGCGGCATGACGGTGGACCCGGCGATGGCGAAGCACCTCAGCACGCTCGACGGGCAGACGTTCCATTTCTGCAGCGCGGGCTGCAAGGCGAAGTTCGATGCGTCGCCGGCGACTTACCGGGCTGCCGGGCAGAAGCCTGTGGGGAGCTGTTGCGGTGGCAAGGCGGCGGACGACCATGCGAACCACGAGCATGCCGATCACGATCACGCCGATCACGGGCACGTCGATCACGGGCATGCGCGCGTCGTGAAGGACCCGGTATGCGGCATGACGGTGGATCCGCAAACGGCGAAATACCACGCCGAGCATGACGGCCAGACGTACCATTTCTGTTCCGCGCGCTGTCGCGAGAAGTTCGTGGCCGATCCGTCGGCCTACCTCGGCGAACGCCAGCCCGCGCCGCCGGTGCCGGCCGGCACCATCTATACCTGCCCGATGCACCCCGAGATCCGGCAGGTCGGTCCCGGCCATTGCCCGATCTGCGGCATGGCGCTGGAACCGCTGATGCCGACGCTGGATGAAGACGACGGCGGCGAGCTGGCGTCGATGACGCGGCGCTTCTGGTGGCTGGTGGTGCTGACCGTGCCGACCCTGCTGGTGGCGATGGGACCGCACCTGTTCGGCTGGCACCTGCCCGCGCCGTGGGACGGCGTGGCGGCCTGGACCGAGGCGCTGCTGGCCAGCGTGGTGGTGTTGTGGGGCGGTGCGCCGTTCTTCGTGCGCGGCTGGCGCTCGCTGAAGCCCTGGCGTCCGAACATGTACACGCTGATCGCGCTGGGCACCGGCGTGGCATGGCTGTACAGCGCGGTGGCGTTCCTGCTGCCGGACATCTTCCCGGAGGGTTTCCGCGACGCCGGCGGGCGGGTTGCGGTGTACTTCGAATCGGCGGCGGTGATCGTCACCCTGGTCATGCTGGGCGATTTCCTGGAGTTGCGCGCGCGCCGGCGCACCGGCGCGGCGCTGAAGGCGCTGCTGGGGCTGGCGCCGAAGACCGCGCGGCGCATCGCTGCCGACGGCAGCGAGGCCGACGTGGCGCTGGACGCGGTGCATGCCGGCGACGTGCTGCGCGTGCGCCCCGGCGAGAAGGTGCCGGTCGACGGCGTGGTGATCGAGGGCGACAGCCACGTCGACGAGTCGATGCTCACCGGCGAGCCGATGCCGGTGGCCAAGGCGAAGGGCGATCCGCTGACCGGCGGCACCGTGAACCAGGACGGCGCGCTGACCATGCGCGCGCAGAAGGTCGGCGGCGAGACCATGCTGGCGCAGATCGTGGCACTGGTGGCAGCCGCCCAACGCAGTCGCGCGCCGCTGCAGCGCGTGGCCGACCAGGTGGCGGCGTGGTTCGTGCCTGCGGTGGTGGCGGTGGCCGTGCTGGCCTTCGCGGCGTGGGCGATCGTCGGCCCGGAGCCGCGGCTGGCGCACGCGCTGATCGCGGCGGTGTCGGTGCTGATCATCGCCTGTCCGTGCGCGCTGGGCCTGGCCACGCCGATCTCGATCATGGTCGCCAGCGGCCGCGGCGCGCAGCACGGCGTGCTGTTCAAGGACGCCGGCGCGATCGAGCGTCTGCGCGACATCGACACCCTGGTGGTGGACAAGACCGGCACGCTGACCGAAGGCAAGCCGGCGCTGACCGAGCTGGTGGTGCTGGGCGGCCAGCCGCGCGAACGCCTGCTGGCGCTGGCCGCCGCGCTGGAACGGCCGAGCGAGCATCCACTGGCGCGGGCGATCGTCGTGGCGGCGGACGCCGAAGGCGTGGCGACGCTGGCGGCGACGGATTTCCGCTCGCTGACCGGCCGCGGCGTCAGCGCGAAGGTGGACGGCAGCGCAGCGGCGCTGGGCAATGCGAAGCTGATGGCCGAGTCGCGCGTGGCGATCGGCGAGGAGGCCGGCGCTCGCGCCGAGCAACTGCGTGGGCAGGGTGCCACGGTGATGTTCCTGGCCGTCGACGGCGCGCTCGCCGCCTTGCTGGCGGTGGCCGACCGGATCAAGCCGGACACGCCGACGGCGATCGCGGCGCTGCACGCGGCCGGCCTGCGCATCGTGATGCTCACCGGCGACAACGCCACCACCGCGCAGACGGTGGCGGGCACGCTCGGCATCGACGAGGTGCACGCCGACGTCTCGCCGGCCGACAAGGCCGCCGTGGTGAGTCGGCTCAAGGCCGAAGGCCGCCGCGTGGCGATGGCCGGTGACGGCATCAACGACGCGCCCGCGCTGGCCGCTGCCGACATCGGCATCGCGATGGGCAGCGGCACCGACGTGGCGATGGAGAGCGCGCAGGTGACCCTGGTCAAGGGCGAGCTGGGCGCGATCGTGCGTGCGCGCACGCTGTCGCAGGGTACCGTGCGCAACATCCACCAGAACCTGTTCTTCGCCTTCGTCTACAACGCGGTCGGCGTACCGCTGGCCGCCGGCGTGCTGTACCCGTGGTTCGGCATCACGCTGTCGCCGATGATCGCCGCGCTGGCGATGAGCCTGAGCTCGGTGTCGGTGGTGAGCAACGCACTGCGCCTGCGCCGGCTGCGTCTGTGACGCCGTGCCCGCCATGGGCGGCGCAGGGGGCGTTCATTCGTTCGTTTGTTCGGGTGATGCTTTAAGCTTTGTGCTTCCCGTTTGTTCGAAGTCACTGCATGAGTCGCACTCTCGCCGAATGGCTGGCGTACCAGGAACGCGTCAACGTCCACAGCATCGAGCTGGGACTGGACCGGGTACGCGAGGTGTGGCGACGGATGGGCGCGCCGGCGCCGGCGAAACGGGTGATCACGGTCGGCGGCACCAACGGCAAGGGTTCCACCGTGGCCCTGCTGGAGGCGATGTTGCGCGCGGCCGACCTGCGCGTGGGCGCGTTTACCTCGCCGCACCTGCTGGAATACAACGAGCGCGTGCGCATCGACGGCGTCGACGCCGATGACGCCGCGCTGGTTGCCTCGTTCGAGCGGATCGAGGCGGTGCGCGGCAGCGTCCCGCTGACTTATTTCGAATTCGGCGCGCTGGCCGCGCTGGACCTGTTCGCCCGCGCCGGGGTCGACGTGGCGGTGCTGGAGGTGGGACTGGGCGGGCGGCTGGACGCGGTCAACATCGTCGATGCCGACGTGGCGGTGATCACCACGGTGGACCTGGACCATATGGAGTGGCTCGGTCCGGATCGCGACAGCATCGGCCGCGAGAAGGCCGGCATCGCGCGGGCCGGGCGGCCGGCGATCGTGGGCGAACTGGACCCGCCGGCTGGTCTGCTCGACGCGCTGGCCGAGCGCGGCGCGCGGGTCGAGCGGGCCGGCATCGACTTCAGCGTGGAGCGGCACCAGGACGGCTGGCGCTGGCTCCATCGCGACGGCAGCGCGATGGAGCTGCCCGATCCGGCGCTGGCGGCGCCGGTGCAGTACGCGAATGCGGCGGCGGCGATCGCCGCGTTGCACGTGCTCGGCCTGGGGGCGCTCACACCGAGCGCCTTTTTCGCGGCGGTCAGCGCCGGCCTGCACGAGGTACGGGTGCAGGCGCGATTGCAGTCGATCGGCGGTGAGCCGCCGCTGGTCGTGGACGTGGGCCACAACCCGCAGGCCGCCCGCGCGCTGGCCGAATGGCTGGACACGCAGCCGCCGGCGCGGGTGCACGCGGTGTACGGCGCGCTGGCGGACAAGGACGTAGCTGGAGTGATCGGCGCGCTCGGTACGCGCATCGGCCACTGGCATCTGGCCGGGCTGGACCAGGCCACTCCGCGCGGCATGCCGGTGGCGACGCTGGCCGCGATCCTGCAGCAGGTACTGCCGCAGGCGTCGTACGGCGTGCATGCCGACGTGCCCGCTGCGTTGGCGGCGGCGCGTGCGGCTGCGCAACCGGGCGAGCGCATCCTCGCGTTCGGCTCGTTTTTCGTGGCCAGCGCGGTGCTCGCTGAACGCCACGGTTGAGGCTGGCTCATGGCGTCCGGCGCGGGCAGGTATAATCGCGCCGTTGTGCACTGCGTTTGCCGCCCTGGAGCGAAAACTTGAAAACACGCCTGCTGGGAGCCGCCGTCCTGATTGCGCTGGCGGTCCTGTTCGTGCCGATGTTCTTTTCCAGCACCCCGCCGGCGCCGGGCGGCGACCAGGCGGTCAGCCTGGCGATCCCTCCGGCGCCCGACCGCGACCTGCAGACCCGCACCATGAGCCTGGCGCCGGATGCCCCGGCAGGCGCTTCGAGCGCCGCAGGCCAGTCGACGCCGTCGGCGACGCCGGCCTCGAGCGACCGGCTGGCCACGGTGAACATCGGCTCCAGTCGCCCGCGCGACATCGAGACCGATCCCGAAGCAGGCAAGCCGCCGCAACCGACCACGGTGACCACCGGTTCGGGTACCTCGCCGGGCCAGCCGGTGATTCCTCAGCAGGCCAACCCGCCGGCGGCCGGCGCGAACACTAGCACGGCGCCGGCGACGAAGCCGCACACGGTGGCGATCACGCCGCCGCCCAGGCCGGCGGCTCCGGCCGCGGCGCCGGTGGCTACTGCGCCTGTGCCCGCGCCGGCCGCGGGACGCGGCAACTACACGCTGAACCTCAGCGCCTACGCCAATGCCGCCGGCGCCGCCAACCTGGTGCGCCGCGTGCGGGCGCTGGGTTATCCGGTCGGCGGCCACGCCATCACCCAGGCCGGCCAGCCGCGCACCCTGGTCATCGCCGGGCCGTTCGAGACGCGCGCCGCGGCCGAGGCCGCGCGCTTGAAGATCACCCAGTCGATTCCCGGCGTGCCGGCCCGGCTCGAACAGGATGCCAGCCACGAAAGCGGCGCGGCGGCGACGTCGCCGCCGGCGGCCACGAGCACTGCCAGGGCCGGCGGCTGGGCCGTGCAACTGGCGGCGATGAGCGACCAGGCCGATGCGAATGCGCTGCGCGACAAGTTGCGTGCGAACGGCTTCGACGGCTTCGTCGATTCGGTGCAGTCCGGCGGCAGGCGTCTGTGGCGCGTGCGCGCCGGTCCGCAGACCCAGCGCGGCGACGCGCAGCGGGTGCACGACCAGATCAAGGCGAAGCTGGGCATCGACGGCAACGTCGTGCCGGTACCCTGAGCGCCGGTTCCGGCACGCGGACTGACGAGGCAAGCAGGTGAACTGGACCGACTACATCATCCTTGGCGTGCTGGCCCTGTCGGTCTTCGTCGGGCTGTGGCGCGGCCTGATCTCCGAAGTGCTGGCATTGGCGATCTGGGTCGCCGCGTTCTGGGTGGCGTGGCTGCTCGGCCCCGCCGCGGCCGCGCGGCTGGAGCACGTGATCGAGCTGCCGTCGGCGCGGATCATCGTGGCCTACGGGCTGTGCTTCGTCGCCGTGCTGATCCTCGGCGCGCTGCTGCGCTTCGTGATCGGCAAACTGGTCCAGAGCACCGGGTTGTCCGGCACCGACCGCCTGCTGGGCATGCTGTTCGGCTTCGTGCGCGGCGTGCTGCTGGTGACCGTGGCGGTGTTCCTGATCGGCTTCACCGCGTTCACGCGCGATCCATGGTGGCGGCAGTCGGTGCTGCTGCCGCGCTTCCAGCACGTGGCGGCCTGGCTGGGCCAGCAAGTGCCGCCGGGCGTGCGCGAATACCTCCATCCGCCGGCGACGCTCGGCCGTCTGTCCGGCTTGCCGGCGGCGTTGACGGCCCCCATCTCGGGTACGGCGCCCGCGCCGGCGGCGAGCGCGCGGCATCCGGCGACGACCGGCACGGCCGTGCCGCCGCGGACTTTCTGAATCATCCTCTGAAGCAGGCAACAAACCATGTGCGGAATCATCGGCATTGTCGGTACCACCGAAGTGGCATCGGCGCTCTATGACGGGCTGACGGTGCTGCAGCACCGCGGCCAGGATGCGGCCGGCATCGCCACGGTGGACGGTGCGCGGCTGCGCCTGCACAAGGGCAACGGGCTGGTGCGCGACGTGTTCGGGCAGAGCGCGATGAGCGGCTTGCGCGGGCGCATCGGCATCGGCCACTGCCGCTACCCCACCGCCGGTTCGGAAGGCTCGGCCGAGGCGCAGCCGTTCTACGTCAACTCGCCGTACGGCATCGCGTTCGCGCACAACGGCAACCTGGTCAACACCGATGCGCTGCGCCGCGAGATGTTCCAGGACGACCGCCGCCACATCAACACCGACTCGGATTCCGAAGTGCTGCTGAACGTGCTGGCGCACGAGCTGCAGATCCAGGACCGCATGGCGCTGACCCCGGACCACATCTTCAAGGCGGTGGCCGGCGTGCATGCACGTGCCCGCGGCGGTTACGCCTGCATCGCGCTGCTGCTGGGCTACGGCCTGATCGCGTTCCGCGACCCGAACGGCATCCGCCCGCTGGTGCTGGGCGAGCGGGTCAACGGCGAGGGCCGCGAGTACGCGGTGGCGTCCGAATCGGTGGCGCTGGACATCCTCGGCTTCAAGCGCATCCGCGACGTGGCGCCGGGCGAGGCGGTGATCATCACCGACGACGGCCAGTTGCATACCCGCCGCTGTGCCGAGGGCGCGCCGCACACGCCGTGCATCTTCGAGTACGTCTACCTGGCGCGGCCGGACTCGATGATCGAGGACGTCTCGGTGTACAAGGCGCGCCTGCGCATGGGCGAGAAGCTGGCCGCGAAGATCCTGCGCGAGCGGCCCGACCACGGCATCGACGCTGTGATCCCGATCCCCGACACCGCACGCACCGCCGCCAGCGCGCTGGCTGGCGCGCTCGGCGTGCCGTTCCGCGAGGGCTTCGTCAAGAACCGCTACATCGGCCGCACCTTCATCATGCCGGGGCAGGGCGAGCGGGTGAAATCGGTACGCCGCAAGCTCAACGCGATCGACCTGGAATTCCGCAAGAAGAACGTGCTGCTGGTGGACGACTCGATCGTGCGCGGCACCACCTCAAAGCAGATCATCCAGATGGCCCGCGACGCCGGCGCCAGGAACGTCTACTTCGCCTCCGCCGCGCCACCGGTGCGCTACCCGAACGTGTACGGCATCGACATGCCGTCGGCCTCGGAGCTGGTCGCCGCCGGGCACACCGAAAAGGAGATCGAGCGGACGATCGGCGCCGACTGGCTGATCTACCAGGATCTCAAGGACCTGATCTGGGCGGTGCAGGACGGCAACGAGGAACTGAAGCAGTTCGACACCTCGTGCTTCTCCGGCGAATACGTCACCGGCCTGGACCGGAGTTACCTGGAACAGATCGAGATGCTGCGCTCGGACGACGCCAAGGCCGCGCGGCGGGCCGGCTGAGCCCCGCATCGCACGCGCAGGAACGCACCTTGTCCGCAAGGGGCTTCCTTCGGTCGTGCGCGATAGCGGTTCGTCACGTGACGGAAAAGCATCGCTCACAAGGTGCGCTCCTGCAGGGTTCGTCGTGACCGATCTGCACACCGCCGCCAAAGCCTGCCTCGACGCCAGCGCGCCGGACGAGAAGCTCCGCCTGACGCACGCGACCTGGCAGGCCTTCGAGCGTGGCGAGTTGCGTGCGGACGCCGCCGCGCCGCCGCCGGTGCCGATCGGCCCGCCCGGTCGCCCGGCGAAGCCGCGGCTGGTCAGTGCGCGCCAGCTTCCGCAGCGCGGCCTGGGCAGCGCGGAAGGCCGCGCGGCGCTGGTGCACGCGGTGGCGCATATCGAGTTCAACGCGATCAACCTGGCGTGGGATGCGGTGTATCGGTTCCGCGGCATGCCGGCGGACTATTACCGCGACTGGGCCAGCTGCGCCCACGACGAGGCGCGTCATTTCGCCCTGCTGTCCGACCGGCTAGCCGAGCTGGGCCACGCCTACGGCGACTTCGACGCGCACGACGGCCTGTGGGAGATGGCCGCGAAGACGGCCGGCAGCGACACCGCGCGGATGGCGCTGGTGCCGCGCGTGCTGGAAGCGCGCGGGCTGGACGTCACCCCCGGCATGATCGAACGGCTGCGCGGACTCGGCGACGAGCGCACGGTGGCGATCCTGGAAGTGATCCTGCGCGAGGAAGTGGCCCATGTCGCCGCCGGTACCCGCTGGTACCGCCACTGCTGCGAGCGCGACGGCCTCGACCCGATCGAGACGTTCTTCACCCTGCTGCGCGACTGCATGGGCGTCGGCCTGCGCGGCCCGTTCAACCGCCCGGCGCGGCTGCAGGCCGGCTTCGTCGAGGCGGAACTCGACCGACTGGCCGCACTGGTCCCGCCAGCGGCCGCGCGTTGAGGCGAAGCGGTAACGGTTCGTCGTTGCCTACAGGCCCGAAGGGTAGGTGTCCGGTGGCTCGTGGCGGGTCCAGTGTTCGGTGATGTCGAGCGGCTCGACCGCGCTGGTCTCGTCGAGGTGGAACAGGGCGTCGAATTGCCGGCTCAGCGAGGCGCTGAAGTAATGGCTGGCCAGCTCCGTCTCGGGCCGGTACACCACGCCGATGGCCCGTTCGAGCAGCGGCGCGGTCAGCCCTTCGGCCAGCGTGCCGGACAGCGGCAGGAAGAAGCGGTCCAGGCCGCTGGTGTAGAGCAGGTGCTCGCAGCTGTCCTTGTGCGCGGGGCGCACCCAGCGCCTTTCGGCCGGCGCGTCCCAGTCGTGCGCGGCGGTGACGTGGCCGGTATAGGTGGTGAAACCGACCAGCAGGGCCTGCGCAGCGCCGGCCTGCTCGCGCAGCAGCTGACCGACGTTCCATTCGCCGCGCTCGCCCATCTGCGTGGCGCGGGCGTCGCCCAGATGCGAGTTGTGCGCCCACACCACGATGCGGCCCTGCCGCCCCTGTGCGCGCAGGTGCCGGCGCAGGGCGAACAGCGTGTCTACCATGTGCGCGTCGCGCAGGTTCCAGGTGTTGCTGCGGCCGCCGAACATGGCGCGGTAGTACTGCTCGGCATGCAGCACGACGTGCGCGTTGCGTTCGGCGAAGAACTGTTCGTCGCGCGCCGCCGGGCCGTCTTCGGCCAGGTAGGCCGGTGCCTTGCGCAGCAGTTCGACGAGCAGGGCCGCGGCGGCGTCGCGGCAGGGCGGGCGCAGGCCGGTGGCGGCCTCGAAGCCGTAGGTCTGCGGTTCGCGTACGTGGTCCAGCGCGACATAGAGCCGGCGCGCGAGCATGGCCTGGTCGGGGTCGACCGCTTCGAGGTAGTCGATCACCGCGTCGGCCGAGCGGTACAGGCTGTACAGGTCCAGGCCGTAGAAGCCGGCCCGCGCGGCGGCCGGAAGCCCGGCATTGCGGGCCCGCAGCCACTGGATGAATCCGCGTACCGCGTGGTTGCGCCACATCCAGGTCGGGAAGCGCCGGAAGTCGCCGAATGCCTCGTCGATCGAGGCGTCGCCGACGCCGCGGACGTGGCGATTGAGGCGGTACGCGTCGGGCCAGTCGGCTTCCACCGCCACCGCATCGAAACCCAGTTCCCCGATCAGCCGGCGGGTGATCTCCTCGCGCATCGCGTAGAACTCGTGCGTGCCGTGGCTGGCCTCGCCCAGCAGCACGAAGGGGCGTTCGCCCACCATGCGCAGCAGCGGGTCGTAGTCGCGATCGTCGCCGTCGAGCGGCACTGCCGCGTCGCGGATGGCGTCGAGCAGGGGAGGGTGGCGGACGATCACGGGCGCCTCCATACACGCGGTCGCCGCAGCGGCGATGGCGCCAGCTTGGCAGCGGAACCGGGTGCCATGTTGATGCAGGTCAACAAGTGCGGCGGCGGATGGCACACAGTACGCCACAGGCACGCTGGCTGCCGCCGGTGCCGTGCGGCGCCGCGCTGGAGTGCATCCCGATGGTCTCACTGCCGTTTCTCGATCGCGACGATGCCGGCCGGCAACTGGCCGACGCGCTGGCCCACTACCGGGGCACGCAGCCGGTGGTGCTGGCGATTCCGCGCGGCGCGGTGCCGATGGGGCGGGTCGTCGCCGACGCGCTGGGTGGCGAGCTGGACGTGGTGCTGGTGCGCAAGCTCGGCGCACCGGGCAACCCCGAGTTCGCCATCGGCGCGGTGGACGAACACGGCAGCGTGCTGCTCAATGAATACGCCGCCGAGGCGGGCGCCGACACCGCCTATACCCGGCGCGTCGCGCAGCGCGAGTTGGCGCTGATCCGCGAGCGTCGTGCGCGCTACCGCCCCGGCCGGCCTGCGACGGTTCTCGCCGGGCGGACGGTCATCGTGGTCGATGACGGCCTGGCGACCGGCGCCACGATGGTGGCGGCATTGCGGGCGGTTCGCGCGCAGGGGCCGGCGCGACTGGTCTGCGCGGTACCGGTGGCCGCGGCGGACAGCCTGGCGCGCGTGTCCGCCCTGGCCGACGAGGTCGTTTGCCTGGCGACGCCGCGCCCGTTCCATGCGGTCGGTTCGCACTATCTCGATTTCGACAGTGTCGCCGACGAAGAGGTGATCGCCCTGCTGACCGGCCCGGCCGCCAAGGGGGCACCGGCGTCGCTGCCGCCGGAAGGCCCGGTTCATATCCCCGCCGGGCAGGTGGTGCTCGAGGGCGACCTCGTCTCCCCGCCGTCGCCGCGCGGCCTGGTGCTGTTCGTGCATGGCAGCGGCAGCAGCCGGCACAGCACGCGCAACCGTTACGTCGCCTCCGTACTGAATCGACGCGGTTTCTCCACGCTGCTCTTCGACCTGCTGACGCCGCAGGAGGATCGCGACACGGCCGCGCGCTTCGACGTGCCGCGACTCGCCCGGCGACTGGACGCGGCCGTGCAATGGGTGCGGCAGCAGGTCGCCCTGCGCGATCTGCCGCGCGGCCTGTTCGGCGCGAGCACGGGCGCCGCTGCTGCGTTGATGGTGGCCGCGGCCCGGCCCGGCGAGATTGACGCGGTGGTATCGCGCGGCGGACGCCCGGATCTGGCCGACACGTCCAGTCTGTCGCGCGTGCAGGCGCCGACGCTGCTGATCGTGGGAGGCGCCGACCTGCAGGTGCTGGAGCTCAACCGGGCGGCCCAGGCGGCGATGCCGCAGGGCGCGAGCCTCACCGTGGTGCCGGGGGCCACCCATTTGTTCGAGGAACCCGGCGCGTTGGAACAGGTGGCGGCCATCGCTGCCGACTGGTTCGCGCGCTGGCTCTGACGCGCGTGCGGCAGGCCGCTCCGGAGCGGCGCTTGGAGGTCCTCCGTGGCCGCCGCCGACGTTCGCTTCCATCACGCACGACGCTGCAGGAGAACTGCCGTGTTCGCCATGGTACTGACCGCCATCGGCCAGCCGCTGAGCTTGCGGGAACTGCCCGACCCGCAGCCGGCGGCGGGGGAGGTCCGCTTGCGCGTCGAGGCCTGCGGGGTGTGTCGCACCGACCTTCACGTGGTCGACGGCGAATTGCCGCGGGTGACGCCGCCGGTCATCCCAGGGCACGAGATCGTCGGCCGCGTCGAGGCGCTGGGTGAGGGCGTGACGGCCCCGGCCGTCGGCGACCGGGTGGGTGTGCCGTGGCTGGGGCATGCTTGCGGCGTGTGCCGGTACTGCGTCATGGGCGCCGAGAACCTGTGCGATACGCCGCAGTTCACCGGCTACACGCGTCCGGGCGGATTCGCCAGCCACGTGGTCGCCGAGGCGGCCTACTGCATTCCCCTGGATCGCCACGGCGATCCGGTGGCGCTGGCGCCGTTGCTGTGCGCTGGCCTGATCGGCTGGCGCTGCCTGTCGAAGGCGGGCGCGGCCGATGCGCTGGGCCTGTACGGCTTCGGCGCGGCGGCGCACGTCATTGCCCAGGTCGCGCGCTGGCAGGGCCGCCGGGTGTTTGCGTTCACCCGGCCAGGCGATGCCGAAGGGCAGGCGTTTGCGCGCTCGCTGGGAGCGGCGTGGGCAGGCAGCTCCCTCGATCGGCCGCCGCAATGGCTGGATGCGGCGATCGTGTTCGCGCCGGACGGCGGCCTGATACCGCTGGCCCTGCAGGCGGTGCGCAAGGGCGGCCGCGTCGTGTGCGGCGGCATCCACATGTCGGAGATCCCGGCGTTTCCCTACCGGCTGCTGTGGGAGGAACGGCAGCTGCTGTCGGTGGCGAACCTGACCCGCGGGGACGCGAAGGACTTCTTCGCCGTGGTGCCGCAGGCGGGCGTGGCGACCACCACCGTCGCGTACCCGCTCGATCGGGCGAATGAGGCGCTGTCCGACCTGCGCCACGGCCGTATTCGCGGCGCTGCGGTGCTGACCTGCCAGCCCGGCTGACGCATGGCGCGGCCGCCGGGATTGGCACCCCAGGCGCCGATCCTTGCGCCGCTGCCGGCTCAGCTGATCCGCAGATGGTCCTCGACCATGCGCACGCCGGGCGTGGACCATGCGGCACGCTCGACCGCGCGGCGCTCCTCCCAGTTGTCGACGTCGCCCTCGATGCTCACCGTGCCGCCGTCGTCGACCACGACGCGGATCCGGGCCGCCTCGATTTCGGCCTGGCGCCGCAGCGCGTTGCGGATGCGTTCCTCGACGTCGGCAGGAATCGCCGCCGGCGTCAGCGCGATCGCGTTGGTCACCCCGAGCACGCCCGACAAGCGGCGAACGCTGGCTTCCGCTGCCTCGCGCTGGTAGTTCCAGCGCACCTCGCCGGTCAGCGTGACCCAGCCGTCCTGGACCTTCACATGCACCGCGTCATGCGGCGAGGGCGAGCTCCAGGCGAGGATGTTGAGCGCGCGCTGGGCAATCTCATCGTCGTTGGTCTTCTTGGCCGCGGCGAAGCGCACCTGGATTTCCTGCGCGATCGCCTTGACGCCCTTGACGCGCCATGCGGCACGTTCGGCGGCGACCTTCTGCGTGTAGCTCGGGACGTGTCCGGAGAGCGTGATCACGCCGTTCTCGCATGTCACGCCGATGTCCGCCGCATCGATGCTGGGCTCGAAGTCCAGCTCGTCGATCACGTCCTGCCGCAATTGTTTGTCGCTCATCGCACACCTCCGGGGAGGGAGCCAGGGGAGAGTGAATTACCGTCCCGTTCCACCGCAGCCGTATTGATCGACGTCAACGCACGTCGCGTTTGCCGGCATCCGCCGCCACGAAAAAGGCCACCCGGTGAAGGGTGGCCTTTTTCGTGATCTGGTCGGGGTGACAGGATTCGAACCTGCGACTTCTACGTCCCGAACGTAGCGCTCTACCAGGCTGAGCTACACCCCGTGGGAAGCCGCGTATCTTAATCGCCGATCGGGGGCTTGGCAACAGCTTCGATGCATCCGCTGGACGATCCGCTGGGGAAGGGCGGCGGCGTTCTGTTAATCTTGACGGCTGCCGTCGTGCGGCCTGTCACGCGACGGAACGTCTCCCATCGTCAGTAGAGGATTCCATGGCGCTTACCCCGGCCCGCACCATGCCCGGCGTGCTCGAGCTGCTGCCGCTCGACCAGATCGCGTTCCAGCGCATGCTCGACGTGATCCGCCGCAACTACGAGCGCTTCGGTTTCCTCCCGGTCGAGACGCCGGTGATCGAATACTCCGACGTGCTGCTGACCAAGAGCGGTGGCGAGACCGAGCGGCAGGTGTACTTCGTGCAGTCCACCGGCGCGCTGGGCAAGGCCGACGAGGGCACACCCGAACTGGCGCTGCGCTTCGACCTCACCGTGCCGCTGGCGCGCTACGTGGCCGAGCATGAGCGCGACCTCAGCTTCCCGTTCCGCCGCTACCAGATGCAGAAGGTGTACCGCGGCGAACGCGCGCAGCGCGGGCGCTTCCGCGAGTTCTACCAGTGCGACATCGACGTGATCGGCAAGGACACGCTGTCGGTGCGCTACGACGCCGAGATCCCGGCGGTGATCTACAGCGTGTTCCGCGAGCTGGCGATCGGGCCGTTCACCATCCAGCTCAACAACCGCAAGCTGATGCGCGGCTACTTCGAGAGCCTGGGCATCGTCGATGGCGAGCAGCAGATGCTGGTGCTGCGCGAGGTGGACAAGCTGGACAAGCGCGGCGCCGACTACGTGCGCGACACGCTGACCGGCGAAGCGTTCGGCCTGAGCGCCGAGGTGGCGGCGAAGATCCTCGCCTTCGTGCAGGTGCGTTCCACCACGCTGCAGGATGCGCTGGACAAGCTCGATGCGCTCGGCGCCGGCCCGGAAGCGATGGAGCAGGGGCGCAGCGAACTGAAGGAAGTGCTGGGCCTGATCCACGCGTTCGGCGTGCCACAGACGCACTACGCGCTGAACCTGTCAATCGCCCGCGGTCTCGACTACTACACCGGCACGGTCTACGAGACCACGCTGAACGACCACCCGCAGATCGGTTCGATCTGCTCCGGCGGGCGCTACGAGAACCTGGCCGGCCAGTACACCAAGTCGCACCTGCCCGGCGTCGGCATCTCGATCGGCCTGACCCGGTTGTACTGGCAGCTGCGCGACGCCGGCCTGATCGATACGGCGAAGAGCACCGTCGACGTGCTGGTGACCCAGATGGACGAGGCGCAGCTGCCGGCCTACCTGGCGCTGGCCGGCGAGTTGCGTGGTGCCGGCATCGCCACCGAGGTGGTGCTGGAAGGCGGCAAGCTGGGCAGGCAGTTCAAGTACGCCGACCGCGCCGGCATCCGCTTCGTGGCGGTGCTGGGCGAGGACGAACTGGCCCGCGGCGTGGTGACGGTGAAGGACCTGCGCCGCGAGGACCAGTTCGAGGTGGCGCGCGGCGAACTGGTCAAGACGCTGCGGGTGGAGCTGGAGCAGGCCGCGGCGATGGGCTGAGTGCCACCTTCCCGGTGATCCATGACAGACGACGCAATCCATCCATGAGGCAGCAGTGAGCACAACCGATACCATCGTCCTCGACGGCAACAGCCTCACCCGCGCCCAGCTGGTGGCGGTGGCGCGCCACGGCAACAAGGTTACGCTGGCCCCGGCCGGACTCGCGCGGGTGCAGCGCGCCGCCGATTTTCTCGCCGACAAGGTCAGCTGCGGCGAACCGACCTACGGCGTCACCACCGGCTTCGGCAGCAACGCCGACAAGCTGCTCGGCGCGCATCGCGTGCGCGACGAGTTGCCGGGCGGGAATCCGCACGCGCCCGAGGGCACGCTGCTGGAGGAGCTGCAGCACAACCTGATCATCACCCACGCCGTATGCGTGGGCAAACCGTTCGGCGAGGACGTGGTGCGGGCGATGCTGCTGATCCGCATCAACACGCTGATGCGCGGTCACTCCGGCATTCGCGTGAGCACGCTCGAAGCGCTCGCGGCGATGCTCAACGCCGGCGTGGTGCCGGTGGTGCCGGAGAAGGGCTCGGTCGGCGCCAGTGGCGACCTGGCACCGCTGTCGCACCTGGCGATCGTGCTGCTCGGCGGCGGCGAGGCGTTCTACCAGGGCGAGCGGATCAGCGGCGCCGAGGCGCTGAAGCGCGCCGGGCTCGCGCCGATCCGGCTGTCATTCAAGGAAGGCCTGGCGCTCAACAACGGCACCGCGCAGATGCTGGCGACCGCCGCGCTGGCGCTGGATGCGCTGGAGCATCTGCTGGATACCGCCGACCTCGCCGCGGCGATGACGCTGGATGCCTTCGCCGGTCGCAGCGGCGCCCTGCGCGCGGACGTCCACGCGCTGCGCCCGCACCCGGGCCAGGTGGAGACCGCGGCACACGTGCGCGAACTGCTGGGCGATTCCACCCTGCTCGACATCCCCTACCACCTGGTGCCACGCTTCAAGCCGTGGAGCGCCGAGGCGTGGAGCGAGCCGGACGACCAGGCGCTCAGCTTCGACATCGGCTGGGACTGGGTGCCGGCCAACCAGCGCCACGGCCGCGAGGCGTTCTACCGCCGCTTCCTGCCGTTCAAGGGCGGCAAGAAACACCAGCCGCAGGATGCCTACAGCCTGCGCTGCATGCCGCAGGTGCACGGCGCGGTGCGCGATGCGTGGGCGCAGGCGTGCCGGGTGATCGACATCGAGCTGAACGCGGTCACCGACAACCCGCTGATCTTCCCGGACAACGACGATGCGCCGTTCATCGAGGAGCAGGTGATCTCGGCCGGCCACTTCCACGGCATGCCGCTGGCGTTGGCGATGAGCTACGTGAAGGCGGCGATCCCGGTGCTCGCCTCGATCTCCGAGCGGCGCCTCAACAAGCTGGTCGACCCGGCCACCAACGACGGCCTGCCGGCCTTCCTCACCGGCAACGAGGACGGCACCGACTCCGGCTTCATGATCGTGCAGTACACCGCCGCGGCGCTGGTCAACGACCTCGCCACGCGCGCGCATCCGGCCAGCGTGTACTCCGTGCCGACCAGCGCGAACGCCGAGGATCACGTCTCGATGGGCGCGAACGAGGCGCGCCACGTGCTGGAGATGATGGAGGATCTCGCTCACGTGCTGGCGCTGGAGCTGTACACCGCCGCGCAGGCGCTGGACTACCGCCAGGAAATGCTGAACGCGGCGCGCCGGCTGGCCAGCCGTGGCGGCTGGCCGGCGCTGGCGGCGAAGATCGCCAACGCGCCACGCGAGGACCAGCCGCACTACGCCCAGTTCGTCGCCGAAGTGCAGCAGCTCGCCGCGGCGCTGGCCCATGCCGGCGATTTCCATGCCGGCGCCGCCGTGCGTACCGCCCACGCGACCCTGCGCCAGCACATCGGCTTCATGCATCGCGACCGCGCGATGGACGGCGACGTGCGCACGGTCTGCGCGCTGGTGCAGCAGGGCGCACTTCGCCCGGCGGCGTGACTCATCCTTTTTTGACGGAAGCCAAGACCATGAGCCTGATCCAGACCCCGGTGTCCTACGGCGAGCTGATCGACAAGATCACCATCCTGGAAATCAAGTCGCGGCGGATCGCCGACGCGGCCAAGCTGGCCAACGTGCGCAACGAGCTGGACCTGCTCAACGCGACCTGGGCCCATGACGCGGCCTCGCGCACCGACATTTCCGGCGAGCGCGCGCATTTGCTGGCGGTCAACGAGCTGCTGTGGGACATCGAGGACCGCATCCGCCTGAAGGAGAAGGCGCAGGCGTTCGATGCCGAGTTCATCGAGCTGGCGCGTTCGGTGTATTTTCGCAACGACGAGCGCGCCGCGTTCAAGCGCGAGATCAATCTCAAGCTCGGTTCGCAGCTGGTCGAGGAAAAGTCGTACCAGGATTACCGCGCGGTGTAATGAGGTGCGCGTAGGGGCCCACTGGTGGGCTCCTACAACAGGTGCATGGCCTGCGCCGCGGCCTCGTAGCGTTCGATCACCTCGTCCACGCCGATCAGATCCATCACGCCGGGCTTCTCGATCTTCGTGCCCCAGGGAATCTCGCTGGCCGGCCTGCCCAGGTACTTGCGCGCCGCTTCGTCGTACTTGTCCACGCACCAGCGGCGGTCGGAGTAGGGGCCGGAACGGTGCGGGTTGCTGGCCGCGTGCAGGCCGAGCACGCGGGTGCCCACGGCGTTGGCCATGTGCATCGGGCCGGAGTCGGGGGTCAGTAGCAGTTGGGCGCGGCCGAGCAGGGCCAGCAGTTTCTTCAGCGTGTCCTTGCCGGTGAGGTCGAGCGGCGGCGACTTGCATGTCGCCAGCACGGCGTCGGCCGCCGCGCGCTCGAAGGCGGAGGGGCCGCCGACCAGCGCCACGCGCCAGCCGCGGGAAGCGGCGTGGTCGATCACCGCGGCGTAACGCTCCGGCCGCCAGTTGCGCAGCGCATGGCTGGAGGTGGGACTGACCAGCAGGGTCGGCGCCTCGCCGGGCAGCTGTTCGGCGGCCCAGGCGTGCGCCTCGTCGGGAACCGGGATGTCCCAGCGTACCTGGGTCTGCTGCAGTCCCAGCGGTTCGCAGAAGCTGCCGATCGCGTCGAGCACATGTTCGCCGGTTCGCGCCGGGATGCGCTCGTTGACCACCAGGCCGTGCAGGTCCTTCGCACGGGCGCGATCGTAGCCGATGCGCCGCTCGGCCTTGATGCCCAGGCTGAGCAGGTTCGAGCGCATGGCGACCTGCATCTGCAGCAGCGCGTCGAAACGCCGGCCGCGCAGCGCCGCATGCACCGCGCGCATGCCGGCCCAACCGGCGGCCTTGTCGAAGGTGACGAACTCCACGCCGGGCAGGTCGCCGACCAGCTTGCGTTCCAGCTTGCCGACGATCCAGGTCAGCGTGGTTTGCGGCCACGACTGCTGCAGGGTGCGCACCAGCGGCACCACGTGGGTGACGTCGCCGATGGCGGAGGTGCGCAACAGGCAGATCGAGGAAGGGCTGGTCATGAGGCTGGGTTAGAATCCGGGACAGTCACCGGGCATGATGATGCAGGAACGAACCCACACCGATGCCGAAGGCGCGATTCTGTTCGACGCCGAGGTATCGCCACAAGTCGGGCACGACTGGTTCGCGCCGGACTACTGGCGCCAGCGCGGTGCGCTGCGCACGCAGGCCGGTGGCCGCGGCGGCGTGGCGATCGTTGCCGCACCGGTGGGTGAATGCGTGCTGCGGCATTATCGTCGCGGAGGCCGGGTCGCCGCGCTGATGGGCGACCGGTATTTTTGGACCGGCGCCGACCGCACGCGTCCGTTCGTGGAGTTCCGTGTACTTGCCGAGATCGCCCGGCTGGAATTGCCCGGCCCGCCGGTAGTGGCCGCGCGGTACCGCCGGCATGGCCTGTTCTATAGCGCCGACCTGATCACCCGCCGCATCGCCGGCGCGCAGACCCTGGCCGAATGCCTCGCCGCCGGTCGGCTGGATGGCGAGCTGGCGGAGGAGGTCGGTGCGCTGGTGGCGCGTTTCCATCGCGCCGGCGTCTGGCATGCCGACCTGAACGCGCACAATGTGCTGGTGGCGCCCAGCGCGCTGTACCTGATCGACTTCGACCGCGGACGCATGCGCATCCCGGCCGCGGGCTGGCAGCGGGCGAACCTGCGACGCCTGCGCCGGTCGCTGCTCAAGCTGGGCGCGGCTGCCGACGGCGAAACGGCATTCGAGAAGAACATCTGGCAACCGCTGCTGTACCGCTACGAGCGTACGCTGACTCCATGAACTGGCATCTGCATTTTCTCGGCGTGGGCGCCGCGCACGCGGTGGCACTGGGCTCGTCGGCGGTGGTGCTGGAACGTGCCGGTGTGCCGATGCTGCTGGTCGACTGCGGCCCCGACACGCTCGACCGCTACATGGCGGCGTACGACGCGTTGCCGCCGGCGGTGTTCATCACGCATACCCACATGGACCACGTGGCCGGACTGGAGCAGCTGTTCATCCGCCTGTGGTTCGACCCGCACCTGCGCGGCACCACCCGGGTGTTTGCCCACGCCGCGCTGGTGCCGTGGCTGCAGGCCCGCGTGGCCGACTACCCCGGTGCGCTGGCCGAGGGCGGTGCCAACTTCTGGGAGGCGTTCCGGCTGGTGCCGTGCACCCGCGGTTTCTGGCTGGATGGCCTGTGGTTCGACGTGTTCGCCACCCGCCACCACGTACCGGGCACCTCGTACGGCCTGGCGCTGGACGGCAGCTTCATCTTCACCGGCGACACCCGGCCGATTCCCGAGATGCTGGCCAGCCGTGCCGGCGGCGACGAGATCATCGCCCACGACTGTGGCCTGGTCGGCAATCCGTCGCACACCGGCATCGACGACGTCGAACGCGAATATCCCGAAGCGTTGCGCGCCCGGCTGCTGCTGTACCACTACGGCAGCGAGGCCGACGGCACCGCGCTGGCCTCGCTCGGCTATCGCATTGCCAGCCCCGGCGAACGCATTGCCCTGTCCGCCCCGATGGAACCCAGGGGCGACGCTGGCTGAATCGGCGCGGGCTTGCTTGCCTGTATGGCCCTGCTGCCGGTATTCTTGCGGACTCTTTGCAGGACTGGATTGCCGCAAGGAGGGTCAAGTCCGCGGAGAGGTGTCCGAGTGGTTGAAGGAGCACGCCTGGAAAGTGTGTATACGGCTTAACCCCGTATCGCGGGTTCGAATCCCGCCCTCTCCGCCAGTTTCGAGTGAGTCACGACTGCCGTCGTGCACGTCCATGGTGGCCCCGTCGGTCCCCCCGCGACGATAGTTCGCAAACTCCGCCAGGTCCGGAAGGAAGCAACGGTAGCGAATGATTCGGGTGCCGGGGTGTGGCTGGCGGGGCCGCCGCCATTTCGGAGCGTGCTTTACTGACTTGCCTGCCGCGACTTGGCACAATCGACCTTCGCCCCAAGGTAGTCAGTCATGTCCTATCAGGTACTCGCCCGCAAGTGGCGCCCGCGCAAGTTCGCCGAACTGGTCGGGCAGGAACACGTGGTGCGCGCGCTGACCAATGCGCTGGACACCGGGCGCATGCACCACGCCTACCTGTTCACCGGCACCCGCGGCGTCGGCAAGACCACCATCGCGCGCATCTTTGCCAAATCGCTGAACTGCGAGCGCGGCCAGTCGGCCGATCCCTGCGGCGAGTGCTCGGTGTGCACGGCGGTGGACGAGGGGCGTTTCGTCGACCTGCTGGAGATCGACGCGGCCAGCAACACCGGCGTGGACGACGTGCGCGAGGTGATCGAGAACGCGCAGTACGCGCCGTCGCGCGGCCGCTTCAAGGTGTACCTGGTCGACGAGGTGCACATGCTGTCGAAGAACGCGTTCAACGCGCTCTTGAAGACGCTGGAGGAGCCGCCGCCGCACGTGAAGTTCCTGCTCGCCACCACCGACCCGCAGAAGTTGCCGGTGACGGTGCTGTCGCGCTGTCTGAAGTTCAACCTGAAGCGGCTGCTGCCGGAACAGATTTCCGGCCAGATGCGGCACATCCTCGCTGCGGAAAACATCGCCTACGAAGACAGTGCGATCGGCGAGCTGGCCCGCGCCGCGGACGGTTCGCTGCGCGACGGCCTGTCGCTGCTGGACCAGGCGATTGCCTACGGCGGCGGCGCGCTGCATGCCGATGACGTGCGCAACATGCTGGGCAGCGTGGCGCGCGGTCAGGTGCTCGGCGTGCTCGACGCGCTGGCTGCCGGCGACGGTGAGCGGCTGCTGGTCGAATGCACGCAGATCGCCTCGTACTCGCCCGACTTCGGCGGCGTGCTGGACGACATCGCCAGCGTGCTGCACCGGCTGCAGCTGATCCAGCTGATTCCCGGCTACCGGCCGGACGAGGACGGTGCCGACGACGATGCACTGACCGCGCTGGCCGGGCGGATCACGCCGGAAGACGTGCAGCTGTACTACCAGATCGCCACCGCGGGTCGCCGCGATCTGGCGCTGGCGCCGGATGCGCGCACCGGTTTCGAGATGGCGCTGTTGCGCATGCTGGCGTTCCGTCCTGGCGACGGTGTGCCGGCCGTGCATGCCGAACGGCCCGCCACGGTTGGCCCGGCAGCGGCGGCACGTCCCGCGCCGGCGGCACCGATGCGACCCGCCGCGACGCTGGAACCGCGGCATGATGCTTCACCGCCGCGAACGACACCCGCACCCACCGCGGCGCCGGTCGCCGCCGCCGCCCCGGTGGCCCGCGACGCCGACGGATTACCGGACTGGGAGGCCCTGATCGAGCGCGCCGGCCTGCGCGGGCCGTTCGGCCTGCTGGCGCAGAACGCGGTATTGCGCGAGCGCGACGGGCAGACCCTGGTGCTGGCGCTGCAGCCGGCGCACATGAGCCTGGCGGTGGAGCCGATGGTGAGCCAGATGGAGGAGCGCATCGGCCACGCGCTGGGCGAGCGCATCCGCCTGCGTTTCGTCAACAGCAGCCAGACTGCCGCCGCGCAGACCCCGGCGGCGCGTGCCGCACAGGCGCGCGATGCGGCGCAGGCCGCGGCCGAGCAGGCGATCGAGGGCGATCCGCTGGTGCAGTCGCTGAAGCGCGAGTTCGGCGCGCGTGTGGTGCCGCAGTCCATCAAACCTTTTGACAGCGAATCGGGAGCCGTGTGATGAGAGGACAGATCGGCCAGCTGATGCAGCAGGCCCAGCGCATGCAGGAAGACATGAAGCGCGCGCAAGAGGAAATCGCGAAACTCGAAGTCACCGGCAGCGCCGGCGGTGGCCTGGTCAGCGTGGTGATGACCGGTGCGCACGAGGTGCGTCGCGTGCAGATCGACCGGCAGACGTTTGCCGACGATCCCGAGATGGCCGAGGACCTGGTTGCCGCCGCGATCAACGACGCGGTGAACAAGGTGGCCGAAGTCAGCAAGAACAGGCTTGGCGGCGTCACCGCCGGGATGAACCTGCCGGCCGGCTTCAAGCTGCCGTTCTGATGAATTCGAGTTCGTTGTAGGAGCACGCTCGCGGGCGATGCTTCCGCTTTGGAGCTCCAGAGAAGGAGCATCGCCCGCGAGCGGGCTCCTACGACAAATTGAGACAAGCATGAGCGGTTCCCCCCTCCTCGCTGATTTGATCGAAGCCCTGCGCTGCCTGCCCGGCGTGGGCGGCAAGAGTGCGCAGCGGATGGCCTTCCATCTGCTGGAGCGCGAACGCGAGCGCGGGCTGAAGCTGGCGGCGGTGATGGAGCAGGCAATGCGGCGCATCGGCCATTGCGAGCGCTGCCGCAACTTCAGCGAGGAGCCGCTGTGCGCGCTGTGCGCAAGTTCCAGCCGCGAGCGCCAGGTGCTGTGCGTGGTGGAGTCGCCTACCGACCTGGCGGCGATCGAGCAGGCCACCGGCTACCGCGGCCAGTACTTCGTGCTGATGGGCCGGCTGTCGCCGCTGGACGGGCTGGGCCCGGAAGAACTGGGACTGGCGCAACTGACCCAGCGCCTGGGCGAGGGCGAGATCGAGGAGCTGATCATCGCCACCAACCCGACCGTGGAAGGCGAGGCCACCGCGCACTACCTGGCCCAGCTGGCCCGTGCCGGCGGCGTGCGGCCGACCCGGCTGGCGCATGGCGTGCCGCTGGGCGGCGAACTGGAATACGTCGACCGCAGCACGCTGGCGCATGCATTCGGCGGCCGGCAACTGCTCGATTGATTACCGCAAGGGAACCCTCATGACCGACACGATTTTCAGCAAGATCGTCCGCCGCGAGATTCCGGCCGACATCGTCTACGAAGACGACGAGGTGCTGGCGTTCCGCGACCTGAATCCGCAGGCGCCGGTGCACCTGCTGTTCATCCCGAAGCGGCCGTTGGCCACGCTCGACGACGCGGCGGCGGGCGATGCCGAACTGCTCGGCAAGTTGCTGCTGGCCGCGGCGGCGTACGCGAAGCGGGAAGGTTTCGCCGGGCAGGGCTATCGCACGGTGATCAATTGCAACGAGGACGGCGGGCAGACCGTGTACCACCTGCACGTCCACCTGCTGGCCGGACGCCGCATGCACTGGCCGCCGGGCTGAGCGCGCAGCCGCCGCATCCCGCATACGAAAACGCCGGCTCGAAGCCGGCGTTTTCGTGTGAACTTACTTCTTCGGCGGAGGCGGCGGAGGCGGCCGCACCACGATCACGCGGGGCGGATAGTAACCGTAGGGATAACCACCCCAGTACGGGCCGAAGCCCGGACCCCAGAACGGGTCATAGAAGCCCGGCGGGTAATTGACGATGACTGGACGTTTCGGCCACAGGTAGACCACGTCAGCCTCGACGCGCGGGTAGGCGTAGTCGAACTCACCCACCTTCTGCGACACCGTGCCATGCAGCGTGCCGGTGACGGTCAGCTCGCGGCCGCGCACGAACACTTCCGGGTCGTAGAAGCCGTCGCGGCAGGCGACGAAGCGGCCCTGGTTCTCACCGCTGTTGCCGGTTTTCGGGCGTGCCTGGCTGTCCAGCGGGCGCGACAGCAGGTAGAAGCAGGTCTGCTGCGGGCCCGGTTCGGTCTTGATGATCTCGCCGCCCCAGCGCACCCGGGTGCCACCCGCGCCGCCTTGCTGGGCGCTGGTGGTGGAAACGTCGGTATAGGTGCCTTCCAGCGGTTTCGGAATCGTCGCACACCCAGCCAGCAGGGCGAGTGCGGCAGCGAGGGTCAATGGGCGATGCAGGGACATGATGATCTCTCCATACGGGGGTGACGGCCTGCGCCGTCGTGTCGGCTCTTATTTGACCACGTTGACGATACGGAAATCCCGCACCGCGCGCTGGAACGCGCGCAATGGTTCAGTCGGCGGTTCGTCATGGGCATAACGCAGTTCCAGGTAACTCCTCATCAGGCTTGCCAGTTCGTCGCGTTGACCCGGCAGCGCACGGCCGGCGCGGCTCAGGTAATGCTGCGGACCTTCGGCTGGGCGGCGCGCCATGCCCTTGTGTGCCAGCTTCCGCTCCAGCTCGCGCAGCGCGCCGCGCAACGGGTCGCGCGGCTGCCGCCGCAACAATGCCCACGCCAGCCCGATCGCGATGAACAGCACGCTGCTGATCGCCAGCAGCACGCCGAGCGTCGCCGTGTCGGCATCGCGGATGCCGAACGGCGTCAGCAGGCCGCGCTGGCGCAGCGCATCGAAGCCGATAACGCCCTGGTCCCACCAGCGGTTGACGATGTCCCAGCGATTGCGCAGGCCCTGCAGCCAGTCGTTGCGGTACCAGGACAACTGGTCGCCGGCGGCTGCGGCCGCGCCCAACGAAACGCGCTCCGGGCGCACCGCGCCGGTGGGGTCGACGCGCACCCAGCCGCGTCCGGCCAGCCACACCTCGCTCCACGCATGTGCGTCGGAATAGCGCACCAGCAGGTAGTCGCCGAGCTTGTTCCAGTAGCCGCCCTGGTAGCCGGTGACCACCCGCGCTGGGATGCCGGCGGCGCGCATCAGCACGGTGAACGCCGACGAGTAGTGCTCGCAGAAACCCTCGTGGGTGTCGAACAGGAAGTCGTCCACCGAGTCGCGCCCCAGCGGCGCCGGCGCCAGCGTGTAGCGGAAGCCGCCGTCGTGGAACAGATCCAGCGCGGCCTGCACGATCGCGGCGTCGTCGCTGCCGTAGCGCTGCCGCCATTGCGCGGCCAGTGCGTGCGTGCGCGGGTTGAAATCCGCCGGCAGGTGCAGGCCGAGCCGGCGCGAGCGCTCGTCCAGATCGGGTTGCAGCCGGTAGCGCACTGCCGAGCGCGCGGCGTAGTCGAGCGGGTCGTTGACCGGCTTGTCGGCCATCACCTCGTGGTCGGCTTGCAGGGTGGCCTGCGCCGGCGCCTGCAGCGGCACGTCCAGCATCGGCAGCACGCGGCGCCGGGTCGGCTGCAGGTTGATCCGGTAGCGGATCGAGGCGGCCGCCTCCAGCGGCGCCGGTGGCTGCGGCGGGGCGTAGCGTGGGTCGAGCCGGCGCCAGCTGCGGCCGTCGAAATTCCACATCACGTAGGCGCGGAAATAACGCTGGTCCGGCGCCGGCGGCGCGCCGTCGAAACTGACCCGCATCGCCGGATGGTCGTCGGTGAGCAGGTCGGTGAAATTGCCCGGCGTCATGCTGTCGCCGAGGCCGGTGCGCGCCTGGTCCTGCGCGGGGGCGCCCCACAGCGGCGAGCTCAGCCGCGGCACCAGCAGGAAGGCCAGCAGGGCCAGCGGCAGCGCCGCGGTGGTCAGCGCCAGCGCCGGCAGCAAGGCCCGCGGCAGGCCGGGCGTCGGCAGCTGCCCGGGTTCCAGCGCGCGCAAAGTGGCCAGCGCCGGCAGCAGGCCCAGCGCGACCACCACGGTGGCAACCAGCCCCTGGTCGAACAGCAGCGCGGTCATCAGCGCGAAGCAGGCGAAGCTGATGCCCACGCGTACGTCGCGCGCGGCCTCGGTTTCCAGCAGCTTCAGGACCAGCAGGCCGACCGCCAGCGCCGCCCCGGGTTCGCGGCCGAAGATGTTGCCGTACTGCACGATCACCGCCAGCGTCAGCAGGACCAGCAGCGGCAGCTTGAGCCAGCGCGGCACCCGGCCGACCCGTTGCCGCCGCTGCCACCAGCGCCAGCCAAGGATTAGCGCCAGTGCGATGCCGAGCCACCACGGCAGGTGCGGCGAGTGCAGGCCCAGCACCAGCGCCATGGTCAGGCTGAGCAGGTCGAACGCGCGGGTGTCGATTGGCCGCTCGCTCGGCGGCCGGGGTGGGCGCGGCGTCATGGCAGCTGCGCCAGCGCGTTCATGCAGCGCGCGTAGTGCAGCGGCCCGCTGCCGCCGGGAATCTCGTGGCCGGGCAGCCACAGGCTGTAGTGGCGGCGCTGGGCCTGGGCCTCGTTGAGCCAGCGCGCCAACCGGGCGATGCGCGCCTCGTGGTCCAGTCCGCCCAGCTGGCGCCAGTCGAGTTGCCATTGTGGATGGCTTTGCGGTTGTTCGAAGTCCTTCACCAGCAGGTTCTCGTGGCGGGCACTGGCCTTCCAGGCGATGTGCCGCTGCGGGTCGCCGGCGCGGTAGTCGCGTAGTGCAGCCAGTTCGTCACCGCGGTGCAGGCGCAGGTGGCGGGCGTCGTCGGCGCGGGCCTGCGGCGGCGGCCCGGCGGCTTCCCCGCGCGGCCACACCAGCACGGGCTGCTCGGGGTGCAGCCAGCTCCATGCGCGGAACAGGCCCAGTGGCCAGGTGCTCCACACCCGCAGGCGCGGCAGCGGCTGCCAGCCGCGCCGTTCAGTGGGCAAGGCCAGCTTCACCAGGGTGCTGGCGTGGCCATCGAGCGCGAACGCCACGGTGCTGTCGCCGAGATCGACGCGGATCGCGTTGCGCGGACGCCGGGAGTCGAACGTAAAGGTGAGTTCGAGCGGCTGGCCGGCGACCGCATGGCCGGCGCGGATGTGGCCCAGGCGCAAACCGTCGAGGCTGCGGAACGCCACCAGCATGCTGGCCGCGCTGGCCGCGCCGAGCAGGCAGGTGAGCAGCAGACCGGCGTTGTTCGCGTAGTTCAGCGCGCCGACCAGCATCACCAGCAGCAGCATGGAGAAGCCGAGGCCGAAGCCGGTCGGCACGATGTAGATGCGCCGCCGGTGCAGTTCGATCGGCAGGCTTTCCGGGCGACGGTAGCGGGTGAGTGCGGGCAGCCGGTGCTCGGCCCATCGTTGCAGGCGCTGCAGCAGGTCGCGCATCAATCCACCGCCACCTCGGCCAGCAGCTGCCGCGCCAGCGTGTCGCCGTTGGCGCCGCGCGTCGGCAGCAGGCGATGCGCGGCCAGCGGCACGAACAGCGCCTGGATGTCTTCCGGCAGCACGTGGCCGCGGCCGCTGAGCAGCGCCCACGCGCGCGCCGCGGCGAGCAGGGCCAGGCCGGCGCGCGGCGACAGGCCCACGCGGATGTCGGCATGGCGCCGGCTGGCGGCGAGCAGCGCCTGCAGGTAGTCGAGCAGGGCGGTGCTGGCGGTGATCGCCTGCGCCTGCCGGTGCAGCGCCAGCAACGCCGCGCCGTCGAGTTGCGGCATCAACTGGGCCAGCAGGTCACGGCGGTCGCTGCCGGTGAGCAGGGCGCGCTCGGCGGTGGCATCCGGGTAGTCCAGCGACAGCCGCAGCATGAAGCGGTCGAGCTGCGAGTCGGGCAGCGGGAAGGTGCCGTTGAGATCCAGCGGATTCTGCGTGGCCACCACGAAGAACGGCTGCGCCAGCGCATGCGTCTGGCCGTCCACGGTGACCTGGCCTTCGGCCATTGCTTCCAGCAGCGCGCTCTGCGTCTTCGGGCTGGCGCGGTTGATCTCGTCGGCCAGCAGCAGGCCGGTGAAGATCGGGCCGGGGTGGAAGCGGAACTGGCCGGTCTCGCGCTCGTACACGCTGACCCCGATGATGTCCGAGGGCAGCAGGTCGCTGGTGAACTGCACGCGCTGGAACTCCAGCGCGAAGGTGGCCGCCAGCGCGTGCGCCAGGGTGGTCTTGCCCACGCCGGGCACGTCTTCCAGCAGCAGGTGGCCGCCGGCGATCAGGCAGGTGAAGGCGAGCTTCACCTGGCGCGGCTTGCCCAGCAGCACGCGGTTGACTTGGGCCATCGCCGCGTCCAGTCGCTGTTGCAGGGATTCGTCGTGGGGCTGGGTCAATGCGGACATGAAGCTCCGTTCCTTGCGAAGGCGGGGGGCTGGAGGCAGTGTAGCGGCCGCTTCAGGGCAACTCGACGCCCGCCGCGCGCAGCAGTTGCGCCAGCGCGATCAGCGGCAGGCCGATCAGCGCGCTGGGGTCGCGGTTGTCGATCGCCTTGAACAGGCTGATGCCGAGGCCCTCGCACTTGAAGCTCCCGGCGCAGTCCAGCGGCTGTTCGCGTTCGACGTAGCGGGCGATCGCCGCCGCGTCCAGTTCGCGGAAGTGCACGCGGGTGTGGTCGACATGGGTGTGCCGGCGGCCGTCGCGGGTATCGAGCAGGCACAGTGCGGTATGGAAATGTACCTCGCGGCCGGAGCTGGCGGCGAGCTGGGTGCGGGCGCGTTCGGCGCTGCCGGGCTTGTCGAGGACCACGCCGTCGAGCGCGGCGACCTGGTCGGAGCCGATCACCAGCGCGTCCGGGTAGTCCCGCGCGACCGCCGCGGCTTTGGCGATCGCCAGGCGCAGGGCGCGAGCCGCGGGAGGCTCGTCCGGCAGCGGGGTCTCGTCGGTGCCGGGTGCGGCCTGTTCGAAATCCGGGAGCAGCCGGCGCAGCAGTTCAGCGCGGTAGTGCGAGGTCGACCCCAGCACGATGCGGGGCGTGGAGCGGGGCGCGATCATGTGTCCGATTCGCGCCGGAGGTGTTCGCGCATCGCGCTGTCGAGGTCGGTCTGGGCCTGGTCGAGGGCCTTCAGCAGCGGCTGCAGGCGGTCGCGGGTGCTGCGCATCGAGGCGGCGGCCTCGTCCAGCTCATGCTGGCTGGCGCGCGGGGAGCGGTCGCGAATCCACAGGCGCTGCTGCAGCAGCGCGCGCAGGCCGGCGTCGATCGCATGCTGCGCATCCTGTTCGCTGGCGGCCGGCAGATCGGGGTTGAGCGACATCACCGCATGAGCCTGCCGCAGGCCGCTGCGGCAGGTCTTCAGGTCGGTTTCCAGCCGGTCGGCGAGGTCGAGCAGGGTCTTGAGGCTGCTGCCGCGCCGTGTCTGGCGCCGACGCAGTAGCAGCGCCGCGGCCACCAAGGCAATCAGCAGCGCCAGCAATACGGCGGCACCGAGCGTCAGATAGGAGTTCAAGGGCGAGGGCTCGGGCGAGGGGATGTTCAGTCTGCCCCATCGGGGCCGGATCAGGCAAAATCAGCGGCGGAGGGAATGGGATGAGGCCGTGTCGGTTGACTTCGCGCCGCTTCGAACCTAACATTTCGCGATTATGTCCGTGACACTGCCAGAGTCCGTGGACGCTTGGCGCATGGTCTCGGCGCGGCGTTCGTTCGAAGGAACGCTACCCATCGCGACCCTGTCCCGCCTGGGCGGGGTGTTGGCGGGCACCGATGGACTGCTGCAGTACGAGCTGGATTTCGGTCGTGACGAGTTGGGCATCAGCTACGTCGACGTTCGCGTGCGGGCATCGCTGGCGCTGGTCTGCCAACGCACGCTGGAGCCGTTCATGCTGCCGGTTGCGGTGGATACGCGGCTCGGCCTGATCCGCCAGGAACGCGACGAGGCTGGCTTGCCGCCGGATTGCGAGCCGCTGCTGGTGGCCGAGGATGGCCGGCTGAATCCGGCGGATGTGATAGAAGACGAATTGCTGCTGGCACTGCCGCTGGTCCCGCTCAACCCGGACGGCAGCCTGCCCGACGACGTGACAGGCCACGAGCCGGATCCTGCCGGCGAGGGGCGTGCCGAAAGTCCGTTCGCGGTGTTGCGCGAACTGAAGAAGTAACCGTCGGCCCGGATCATTCGACCCGGGCACGACGCAACAGATCAACCTGGTTTCAATCATCGAGTTTCAGTTGGAGAACTACCATGGCAGTTGCCAAGAGCCGCCGTACCCCGTCCACCCGCGGCATGCGTCGTGCGCACGACGCGCTGCAGACCGTGCAGCTGTCCACCGATCCGACCAGCGGCGAGGTGCATCAGCGTCACCACGTCACCAAGGACGGCTACTACCGCGGCAAGAAGGTGATCGAGACCAAGGGCGCGGTGTCGGTCGAGGATTGATCGGTTTTCCGGACCCCGCGGGGTTCCCGGATTCCGGTCAGGCGAGACGGCGCGGCAACGCGCCGTTTTGCGTTGATGGATACCTCCGTATGTCGCATCGGGCGGTTGCGTTGGCGCTGCCCAAGGCGTTCAATCCTGCGTTTACGTTGATGGACAGCTGAATGGCCCAGATCTATTCCCGCATCATCGCCACCGGCAGTGCACTGCCGGAGCGCGTGGTAACCAACGCCGATCTGGAAAAGATCGTCGACACCAGTGACGAATGGATCCGCACCCGCACCGGCATCCGCCAGCGGCACATCGCGGCCGAGGGCGAGACCACCGGCGACCTGGCTTTTCGTGCCGCGCAGCAGGCGCTGGAGACGGCCGGCGTCAAGGCGTCCGAACTCGACCTGATCGTGCTCGGCACGACCACGCCGGACATCATCTTCCCGTCCACCGCCTGCCTGGTGCAGCATCGCCTCGGTGCGAACGGCTGCGCCGCGTTCGACGTCAACGCGGCCTGCTCGGGCTTCGTCTACGCGCTCGGCGTGGCCGACAAGTTCATCAAGAGCGGACAGTCGAAGAAGGCGCTGGTGATCGGCGCCGAGACGCTGACCCGGATGGTCGACTGGAACGAGCGCGAGACCTGCGTGCTGTTCGGCGATGGCGCCGGCGCGGTGGTGCTGGAAGCCTCCAGCGAACCGGGCATCTACGCCACCTGCCTGCATGCCGACGGCGGCTACAAGGAACTGCTGTACAACCCGGTCGGCGTGTCGGCCGGCTTCAAGGACGAGCCGGGCCACGGCGTGCGCATCCGCATGGCCGGCCGCGAGGTGTTCAAGGTTGCGGTGAAGACGCTCGACTCGCTGGTCGGCGAGACCCTGCAGGCCGCCGGCATGGACGAGTCGCAGGTGGACTGGCTGATTCCGCATCAGGCCAACCTGCGCATCATCGAGGCGACTGCAAAGCGGCTGAACATGTCGATGGAGCGCGTCATCGTGACGGTCGACAAGCACGCCAACACCTCGTCTGGCTCGGTGCCACTGGCGCTGGACTATGCGGTGCGCTCGGGCAAGGCGCAGCGTGGCCAGAACCTGCTGCTGGAGGCGTTCGGCGGCGGCTTCACCTGGGCCTCGGCGCTGCTGCGCTACTGAGCCACCGCCGTTTCGAGTCGTCCTCCACGATGCCGCCCGCCCGGGCGGCATCGTGTTTTGCATCGCGAAAAACATTGAATACAGCTGCGTATGGGCGGCAATGCTGGCACCATGGCGGTTTTCGTCGACGGGGTCCGCCCATCTCATGAGTTCCGTTTCCGCTTCGCTCGCTTTCGTTTTCCCCGGCCAGGGTTCGCAGTCGGTCGGCATGCTGGCCGAGCTGGACGCGGCGCATGCCGAGGTGCGGGCCACCTTCGAGGAAGCCTCGCAGGGCGCCGGCATCGATCTGTGGAAGCTGAGCGCGCACGGCCCGGAAGATCAGCTCAACCGCACCGAGCACACCCAGCCGGCGCTGCTGGCCGCCAGTGTGGCGGTATGGCGCGTGTGGCAGAAGCTGGGCGGCGCGCAGCCGGCGCAGTTGTCCGGCCACAGCCTGGGCGAGTACAGCGCGCTGGTCTGCGCCGGCGCGTTGTCGCTGCACGACGCGGCAGCGCTGGTGGCCGAGCGTGGTCGGCTGATGCAGGCCGCGGTGCCGGCCGGCACGGGCGCGATGGCGGCAATCCTGGGCGGCGACGACGCGCAGATCGCGCAGGTGTGCGAAGACGCGGCGCAGGGCCAGGTGGTGGCGCCGGCCAACTTCAATTCGCCGGGTCAACTGGTGATCGCCGGCAACGCCGAGGCAGTCGACCGCGCGCTGGCCCGGCTGGCCGAACTGGGCGTGAAGAAGGCGATCAGGCTGGCCGTGTCGGTGCCCTCGCACTGCATGCTGATGCGCGGAGCCGCCGACCGGCTGGGCGAGCGGATGGCCGCGATCGACTGGCAGTTGCCGTCGATCCCGGTGATCCAGAACGCCGAGGCTAAAAGTTACGCCACGCTGGACGGGATCCGCGGCGCGCTGCAGCGCCAGCTGTATCTGCCGGTGCGCTGGACCGAATGTGTGCAGGCGCTGGCCGTCGGCGGCGCCGCACGCATCGCCGAGTGCGGCCCGGGCAAGGTGCTTGCCGGCCTGATCAAGCGCATCGACAAGAGCATCGAGGCGCGCGCGATCGGCGCTCCGGCCGAACTCGACGCCGCCCGCGCCGAATGGGCGTGAGCCCCGATTTTCCGATTCCCGAAGGAACGCTTCCCATGAGCAAACCACTGCAAGGCGAAATCGCGCTGGTCACCGGCGCCAGCCGCGGCATCGGCGCGGCGATCGCGGACGAACTGGCGGCGCTGGGTGCCACCGTGATCGGCACCGCCACCAGCGAAGGTGGCGCCGCCGCGATCGGCGTGCGGCTGGCCGCGCACGGCGGCCACGGCCGCGTGCTGAACGTCACCGACGGCGCCGCGGTCGAGGGGCTGATCGACGGTATCGCGAAGGAATTTGGCGCGGTCTCGATCCTGGTCAACAACGCCGGCATCACCCGCGACCAGTTGCTGCTGCGGATGAAGGACGAGGACTGGCAGACGATCATCGACACCAACCTCACCTCGGTCTACCGCACTTCCAAGGCGGTGCTGCGCGGCATGATGAAGGCGCGCAAGGGCCGCATCATCTCGATCGCCTCGGTGATCGGACTCACCGGCAACCCGGGCCAGTCCAACTACGCCGCGGCGAAGGCCGGCATCATCGCGTTCTCCAAGTCACTGGCGCGCGAGATCGGCAGCCGCGGGATCACCGTCAACGTGGTGGCGCCCGGCTTCATCGACACCGACATGACCCGCGCGCTGCCGGAGGAGTCGAAGCAGGCGCTGCTCGGCCAGATCGCGCTGGGCCGGCTCGGCGAGGCGGTGGACATCGCCAAGGCGGTGGGTTTCCTGGCCTCGCCGGCGGCCGCCTACATCACCGGGGAAACCCTGCACGTCAATGGCGGCATGTACATGCCGTAGCAACGGGAGACGCGGTTGTCGCCAGCGGCTTCGTTTTAGGCGACAATCGCGTTTTCGCGCCGGTCACGGGAGGCTCGCCTCCTCGTCACCGGCCAATCGTGGCGGCCACGCGGTTTAGCCACTACAATGCGCCGGCCTTTCGCGGGCCTCGCGCCGGCACAGACAATCAATTACTCCCTTGAGAGGTATGGGCAACATGAGCACCATCGAAGAGCGCGTCAAGAAAATCGTCGTCGAGCAGCTCGGCGTGAAGGAAGATGAAGTCACGGCGAACGCTTCGTTCGTGGACGATCTGGGCGCAGATTCGCTGGACACGGTGGAGCTGGTGATGGCGCTCGAGGAAGAATTCGAGACCGAGATTCCCGACGAGGACGCCGAAAAGATCACCACCGTGCAGCAGGCCGTCGATTACATCAAGGCCCACTCCAAGGATTGATCGCCACGGAATTGATCGCCGCCGATCGGCCGGCCTGCCTCGCGCAGGTCGATCTGCCTTCGCGGCGGCACCGAACGCTGCGCCATCTTGGCGCAGTTTTCGTTTCTGCAATTTGCAACGTCCGACCCCGTATGGTGAGCGGGATGCCCGCCAGGCACGACCGGACGACGTCTCCGCGATCCGCGCGGGACGGCTGCCGGCAGCGGCAGATCCACGCAATCACGTAAGGAACATCAGCATGAGCAAGCGACGTGTGGTAGTGACCGGCATGGGCATCATCTCGCCGGTCGGCAACGACATCGCCAGCGCCTGGGATCGTGTGCTCAAGGGCGCCAGCGGCATCGGCCCGGTCACCCACTTCGACACCTCCGCCTATTCCACGCGCATCGCCGGCCAGGTCAGCGGCTTCGATCCGGCCGAGTGGATGCCGCTCAAGGACGTCAAGAAGATGGACCCGTTCATCCACTACGGCGTGGCGGCGGGTACCCAGGCCCTGCGTGATTCCGGGCTGGAAGTGACCGAGGCGAACGCGCCGCGCATCGGCGTGGCGGTCGGCGCCGGCATCGGCGGCCTGTACACGATCGAAGCCACCACGCTGGAGCTGGCGGCGAAGGGTCCGCGCCGGGTCTCGCCGTTCTACGTGCCCAGCTCGATCATCAACATGGTCTCGGGCCAGCTCTCCATCATGTTCGGCCTGAAAGGCCCGAACATCGCCTGCGTCACCGCCTGCACCACCGGCGCGCACAACATCGGCCTGGCCGCGCGGATGATCCAGTACGGCGATGCCGACGCGATGATCGCCGGCGGCGCCGAGTTCGCCACCACCGGCACCGCGATGGCCGGCTTCTGCTCGGCCAAGGCGATGTCCACCCGCAACGACGAGCCGACCCGGGCCAGCCGCCCGTGGGACAAGGACCGCGACGGCTTCGTGCTGTCCGACGGCGCCGGCGTGCTGATGCTGGAGGAGTACGAGCACGCCAAGGCCCGCGGCGCGCGCATCTACGCCGAGCTGGTCGGCTTCGGCATGAGTGGCGACGCGTTCCACATGACCGCGCCGAGCGAGGGCGGCGAAGGCGCAGCACGCTGCATCCAGACCGCGTTGAACGATGCCGGCCTCAATCCGGCCGACGTGCAGTACGTCAATGCGCACGGCACCTCCACGCCACTGGGCGACCTGGGCGAGGTGATGGCGGCGAAGAAGGTGTTCGGCGACCACGCGTACAAGCTGGCGATGAGCTCGACCAAGTCCACCACTGGCCACCTGCTCGGTGCGGCCGGCGGCGTCGAGGCGATCTTCAGCATCCTGGCGCTGCGCGACCAGGTGCTGCCGCCGACGATCAACCTGGACGAGCCCGGCGAAGGCTGCGACCTCGACTTCGTGCCGAACACCGCGCGCGAGGCAAAGGTCGAGGTGGCGATCTCCAACTCGTTCGGTTTCGGCGGCACCAACGGTACGCTGGCGTTCCGTCGCGTCTGACCGATCGATCGGGCGTGACCTGCCATCGCCGTATCCTGGACGGCCGGCGCGACCTGCTCGCGCCGGCCGCTGCATGTCCCGGGCGCTATCCCTGTCTGCTGGAAAGCGTGGTGCATGGCACCGCGCAGTCGCGCCACGACATCCTGTTCGCGTTCCCGCGCGAGCGAATGAGCCTGCATGCCGACGGCGGCCTGCGCGATGATGCAGGTGTGGTGCGCGAAGGGCGCTTCCTCGATGCGCTGGACGCTGCCTGGCAGGCCGAGCGATTGCCGCCGGAAAGCGACGGGTTGCCGTTCCACGGCGGCTGGGTGCTGTTGCTGGCCTACGAACTGGCCGGCGAGATCGAGCCGACACTGAAACTGCGACCGCCGTCGACGCTGCCGCTGGCACTGGCGGTGCGCTGTCCGGCCGCGGTGATCGTCGATCATGTGCGCAATTGCACGATCCTGGTCGCGGAGGCCGGCTGCGAACATCTGCTCGATGCGCTGGAAGCCGATCTCGCGGCCGTACCGTCGATGCCGCCGCTGCCGGCATTGCGCGACTGGGACGAAGACGCGCCGCAGCAGTTCCTCGACGGCGTGGTGCGCATCCACGAACACCTGCATGCCGGCGACATCTTCCAGGTGAACCTGTCACGTGCCTGGCGCGCGCATTTTGCACAGCCGCCCGTGCCGGCCTCGCTGTACGCGGTGCTGCGCCGGGCCAACCCGGCGCCGTTCGCCGGCCTGCTGCAACAGCCGGGTTGGGCGGTGGCGAGTTCCTCGCCGGAGCGGCTGGTCGAGGTGCGCGGTGGCGTGGCGCAGACCCGGCCGATCGCCGGCACGCGTCCCCGGTTGCCCGGCGACGACGACGCGGCGCGCATCCGCGAGCTGAGCGCGCATCCCAAGGAACGCGCCGAGCACGTGATGCTGATCGATCTGGAGCGCAACGACCTCGGCCGCGTCTGCGTACCAGGCACGGTCGAGGTCGACGAGCTGATGGCGGTGGAGAGTTACGCCCACGTTCACCACATCGTCTCCAATGTACGCGGGCGCCTGCGCGCCGGGGTGACGCCGGGTGAGGTGATCGCCGCCACGTTTCCCGGCGGCACCATCACCGGCTGTCCGAAGGTGCGCTGCATGGAAATCATTGCCGCGCTGGAAGACGCGCCGCGTGGCGCTTACACCGGCGCGCTGGGTTATCTCGACCGCAACGGTGAGCTCGACTTGAACATCCTGATCCGCACCCTGACCCTGGCCGGCGATGAAGTGAGCCTGCGCGCCGGTGCCGGCATCGTGGCCGATTCGGTCGCCGCCAGCGAACTGGACGAGACCCGCGCCAAGGCGCGCGGACTGCTGCGTGCGCTGGGAGTGCCGGACTCATGACGGCGCGCATGCGGGTCAACGGCGTGGCGACGGCACAGGTATCGGCGCTGGATCGCGGCCTGGCCTATGGCGACGGCCTGTTCGAGAGCATCCGTTTCGTCGGTGCGATCGCGCCACTGTGGCCGCGGCACATGCAGCGGCTGGCCGAAGGCTGCGCGCGCCTGCGCATCCCGGCGCCCAATCCGGCGCAGCTGTGGCGCGAGGCGCTGGAAGTCAGTCGCGACATGCCGGCCGCGGTGCTGCGCATCACCGTCACCCGCGGCCCGGGCGAACGCGGCTACGCCCTGCCAGCCGCGCCGCAACCGACCCGGGTGGTGGCCGCGTTCGCGCCGCCGCCGGTCGCCGCCGGAATCTACGCGCAAGGCGTGCGCCTGCGCGTGTGCGACCTCCGCCTGGCAGAGCAGCCGCTGCTGGCCGGCCTCAAGCACCTCAACCGGCTGGAGCAGGTGCTCGCGCGCGCCGAATGGAACGATCCGGCGATCGCCGATGGTGTGCTGCTCGATAGCCACGGGCGGGTGATTTCGGCGACCATGGCCAATCTGTTCGCGCTGGTCGACGGCCAATGGCTGACCCCGGCGCTGGACCGTTGCGGCGTGGCCGGGGTGGCGCGCGCCGAGGTGCTGGCAGCCTGTCCGCAGGTGCGGGTCGGCGAGCTGGCGCTGGATACGTTGCTGGGTGCCGGCGAGGTGTTCCTGAGTTCGAGCGTGCGCGGCATTGTGCCGGTGCGTTCGCTGGATGGCCGCAGCTATGCGCCGGGGACGACGACCCGCCGCTTGCAGCAGCATTGGCGTGACCTGGGGTTTTCGATGGAGCAGGGCGGATGAGCGACCAACCGGTGCGCAGGCGCGCATGGCCACGGCGACTGTTGCTGATCATGCTGCTGGCGGTGGCCGGCGTGCTGGTCTACGGCTGGAACGACTACGCCCGCTTCGGCAGCGCGCCGCTAAACGTGGCGGCGCAGGGCGACAGCATCGACGTCGGCCGCGGCAGCAGCTTCAAGGCCATCGTCGTCGAATTGCGCCAGCGCGGATTCAGCACCGCCAACCCGTGGTACTGGCGCCTGCTGGCCGAGCAGATGCACGTGGCCGGCAAGCTGCATGCCGGCGAATACGCGCTGGAACCCGGCATCACCCCACGCCAGCTGCTGGCGAACATGGCCGCCGGCCGGGTGTTGCAGCGCAATTTCACCATCGTCGACGGCTGGACCTTCGCCGAACTGCGCCAGGCGCTGGCCAGGGCCGAGAAGTTGAACCACGACAGCGCCGCGCTGGACGATGCCGCGATCATGCGGAAGATCGGTGCCGGCGGCGAAGCGCCGGAAGGCCGTTTCCTGCCCGAGACCTACGCCTACGTGAAGGGCGACGGCGACCTGGACATCCTCAGGCGCGCGCATGCCGCAATGGCGAAGACGCTCGATGAACTGTGGGCGGGACGCGCGCAGGGCTTGCCGCTGGCCTCGCCGTACGAGGCGCTGATCCTGGCTTCGATCGTGGAGAAGGAAACCGGCCGACCGAACGAGCGCGCACAGATCGCCGGCGTGTTCGTGCGGCGCCTGCAGAACCACATGCTGCTGCAGACCGACCCCAGCGTGATCTACGGCATGGGCGCGAGCTACGCCGGCAACATCCGCAAGAGCGATCTCACCGCGGACACGCCGTACAACACCTATACCCGCGCCGGCCTGCCACCGACGCCGATCGCGTTGCCGGGCAGGCCGGCGCTGGCGGCCGCCTTGCACCCGGCCGCCGGCGATGCGCTGTACTTCGTGGCGCGTGGCGACGGCGGCCACGTGTTCGCCCGCACGCTGGAGGAACACAATCGCAACGTCGACTGCTACCAGCGGAAGCGTTGCCGATGACGGCCCCGCGCGGGAAATTCATCAGCCTCGAAGGCGGCGAGGGCGCCGGCAAGAGCACCTTGCTGGCCGGCCTGCGCGAGCACATCGAACGGCACGGCATCGCGCTGGTGCAGACGCGCGAGCCCGGCGGCACCGCCGTGGGCGAAGCGGTGCGCGCGATCGTGCTCGATCCGGCCCTGCATGGACTGGCTGCCGAGACCGAATTGCTGCTGATGTTCGCCTCGCGCGCCCAGCTGGTGCGCGAAGTGATCGAGCCGGCCTTGAGCACGGGCCAGTGGGTGCTGTGCGATCGTTTTGCCGACGCCAGCTATGCCTACCAGGGCGGCGGCCGCGGCCAGCCGGCGCCGCGCATCGCGGAGCTGGAGCGCTGGGCCTGTGACGGCGTGAAGCCCGACCTGACCTTGCTGCTCGATCTGCCGGTGGCGACCGGCCGTGCGCGCGCCGCCGGCCGCGGCGACGCAGACCGCATCGAGGTCGAGGCCGATGCATTTTTCGAACGGGTGCGCGCGAGTTATCGCGAGCGCGCCGCGGCCGAGCCGCAGCGTTTCCGGGTGATCGACGCCAGCCAGTCGCCTGCTGCCGTCCTGCGCGCCGCGACGCAGGCGCTGGCGGCACTGCTTGGAGAAGCGCAGGCATGAACGGATTGCCCTGGCATGCCGAACACTGGACGCGGCTGCAGGCGCGCCGCCAGCGCGATGCGCTGCCGCACGCCTTGCTGCTGTGCGGTGCCGCCGGCCTGGGCAAGCGCGCGTTCGCGCAGCGCTTCGTGCAGGGACTGCTGTGCACCGAACCGGTGGATGGCGACGCCTGCGGGCATTGCCGCAGTTGCCTGCTGCTGGCCGCCGGCTCGCACCCGGACGTCGTGACGCTCGGCTTCGGGCTGCGCAAGGACGGCGTGCAGCGCAGCGAGATCGTGGTCGACCAGATCCGCGAGCTGTCGGCGCGGCTGGCCATGGCCAGCCAGTTCGGCGGCTGGCAGGTGGCGCTCATCGACCCCGCCGACGCGATGAATCCCGCCGCCGCCAATGCGCTGCTGAAGACACTGGAGGAGCCGGCCGCGCAGACCATGCTGATCCTGCTGGCCGATGCGCCGTGGCGTCTGCCGCAGACCATTCGCAGCCGCTGCCAGCGGATCGAGTTCCAGCTGCCCGCCACCGCCGATGCGCTGGCCTGGCTGCAGGCCGAAGGCGTGCGCGATGCGGCGGGCGCACTCGCCGCGGCTGGCGGCAATCCCGGCCTGGCCAAGGCCTGGGCCGGGGAAGGCGCGCTGGAGCGGCGGCAGGAAGTTCGCCGGGATCTGGCCGCGCTGGCCGCCGGCCGCGGCCAGCCGACCGAAGTGGTCAGGCGCTGGCTGGACAGCGAACCGGCACAGCGACTGTGGTTTGCCGCCCAGGCCGCTGCCGACGAGATCAAGGCGCGCTCGGCGCAAGGCGCGGGGCCGCTGGCCAGCGCGATGGACGTCGAGGCGCTCGGTCACTGGTACGACGCGGCCAATCGCACCCGCGAGGGTCTGCGCGGCCCGTTGCGCGCCGACCTGCTGCTGCTGGAACTGCTGGCGCAGTGGCGGTGAGCAGAACCGGCGCCTGCGCACCGTCGGCTGCGGCGAACGGATTGCCGGCATTTTCCGCGCAGACCCGCTTGCTGGTGGTGGCGCCGCATCCGGATGACGAGACCATCGCGACCGGGCTGCTGATCCAGCAGGTGCGGGCGGCCGGCGGCGCGGTGCGGATCCTGTTGCTGACCGAAGGCGACAACAACCCGTGGCCGCAGCGCTGGCTGGAACGGCGTGTGCGTATCGACCGCGCCGACCGGCTGCGCTGGGGGCACCGTCGCCACGCGGAGATGCTGCAGGCGCTGGCGTGCCTGGGCATGCCGGCGTCGGCGTTGCAGTCGCTGGGCTGGCCGGATCTCGGCCTCACCGACCAACTGCTGCAGTCGTGCGGCGCCTCGGTATCGGCGCTGGTGGCGGCGATCGGCCAGTTCGGCCCCAGCCTGGTGGTGGCACCGGCGCTGGCCGACCGCCACCCCGATCACGCCGCGGCGCATGTGCTGACACGGCTGGCGCTGGCGGAACAGGCCGATCCGCCGCCATTGTTGAATTATCTGGTGCATGGTCGCGGCGGCGACGGCAAGGTTGTCGAGATCCACGGCACGGCGCAGCAGTCGGCGGGCAAGCGCGCGGCGCTGGCCGCACATCGCAGCCAGATGGCGCTGAGCGGCAGGCGCCTGCTGCGCCTGGCCGCCCGCCCCGAGTGCCATGCCGGGTTGCCGACGCTGCTGCCCGCGTTGCCTTGGCAACCACCCCGCTGGCTGCGGCCGTGGCTGCGGCTCAGCGTGGTTGGTGCGGCCGGCGCGCGCAGCTGGCGCTGGCGTGATGCCCCGTTGCGGTGCGACCGCAGCGGCAGCTTCCGCCTGGCGGTGCCGGCGGGGATCGGCACGGGGCCGTGTTTCGTGCGCCTGGCGCTGACCGTGCGGTCGCCCTGGATTTTCGACCACTGGGGCTGGTGCGAACTGTCCGGCTGTGCCGATCCGGCTCTTGCGCAGGCGGTTTGACCGGGCTAGTTTCGCGCCGGGGGGACTGGGTGCGGCACGGGCCGTCGCCGTGTTTCGTTCGGCAATCGCCCGAGCGCATCCACACTGATCGACGACTCGTCCGAATCAAGGCAGCAGCGGCTGAATCCGCCTATCTGGCTGGCCACGGGAATGCATACACCGGATCAGAACGCGATGCAGATCGACGCCGTCGCGATGGCCACGCCCAGCGAGAGCTTCTACGCCGCGCTGTCCGAGATCGGCCAGTTGCTGATGCGCTCGCTGGAGCCGCCGATGCTGTACGAGGCGGTGATCGAGGTACTCGAACGGCGAATCGGTGCGCGGCTGGTGATGGTCGGCGAACTGCAGGGCGGCCAGTGGCGACGCATCGCGCCGGCGCGGACGGCGCCGGGCGTGGCCGACGTCTACCCCGAGCGCCTGCCGTTCGCGCTGGCACGGCCGGCGTTCTGGCGGGGCGAGCCGCAGCTGGAGTCGGACGTCCGCCAGCTCGAGGGCCTGGAGGCGCTGCGTCCGGCCTATGTGCGCCATGGTGTACGCGCCGTGGCGGCCGTACCGGTGCTGAAATTCGGCGAGGTCTGCGCGGCGCTGGTGATAAGAGCCGGGGACGCCGATTTTTTCTCGGCGCCGATGATCGAGCTGCTGCGGCAGGCAGCGGCGAGCATCGGGCTGGGGCTGGAGGCCTGCGAGCAGCGCGCGCGGTTGCTGCAGTCGGTGCGGGACGAGGCGCGCCAGCGCCGCGTGCTGCGGCTGTTCAGCGAGATGGTCAAGCTGGTTACGCACAGCGCGGACGAGCCGTCGCTGCTGGCGGGTGCCTGCCGTGTGGCGCGAGGCATCGGCGGCTACCGTACGGCCTGGATCGGCCTGTGCGAGGAGGGCGATCCGGCGGCCTTGCGCGTACGGGCACAGGAAGGCCTGGCAGATGATGTGACGGGTGCCCGTTTCGTCCCGGCCGAGCATGCGCACGCCGGCGATGCCGTGGCGCGTGCGCTGTCCACCGGCGAGGCGCAGGTCGGCCACGCGGCGGGAGCGGACCGGCCGGAGTGGGCGCCCGGGGAGGGACCCTCCGGCATGCGCACGCTGCTGGCGTTGCCGCTGCGGACGGGCGGAGCGGTGGTGGGCTGCTTCGTCATCGGCGCGGACGAGGTCGATGCCTTCGGCGCGATCGAGATCCGGGTCTTTGCGGAGATGGCGGTCGAGCTGGGGCTGGGCATCCAGATGCAGAACGCCCAGGCGGCCCGGCTGGCGGCAGAGCGGGATCTGCGCTTCGGCCTGCAGTACTTCCGCACCATCCTGTCCCGACAGCACGCCGGCATCGTGGTGATGTCCGAAGGCCGTCGGGTGAGCTTTGCCAACGAGGCGTTCTGCACGCTGTTCGGTCTGGCCGAGACGCCGGCGGAACTGGAAGGCCTGCCGGCGGAAGCGTTCTACGAGCGCCTGCGGCAGGCCTGCGCCGACCCCGAGCGCGAGTGGCGCCGGATCCAGGAGATCCTGGCCCGGGACGAGCCGGTCGAGGGCGACGAGGTGGTGATGAAGGACGGACGCACCTTCCTGCGCGATTTCACCCCGATCCGAATCGATGGTGTGCTGCAGGGGCGGCTGTGGCACCAGCGCGACGTCACCGGGCAGAAGATGCACGAGGCGCGGGTCGAGCGGCTGGCCTTCTACGACGTGGTCACCGGCCTGCCGAACCGGCGGCTGCTGTTCGATCTGCTGGAGCAGGCGCGCGCGCGGGCCACGGAGCAGGGCGCGCTGCTGGCGGTCGGCGTGCTCGATCTGGACCGCTTCAAGAGCGTCAACGACACGATCGGCCACGGCGGCGGCGACTGCGTGCTGGCGGAAGCCTCGGCGCGGATTCTGGGCATGCTGCGCGAGGCCGACGTGCTGGCCCGTTTCGGCGGCGACGAATTCGCGCTGGTGATCGCCGGCCTGGACAGCCGCGAACAGCTCGACGTGATCAGTCGCTGCATCCTGCAGGCGCTGCGGGCGCCGTTCAACCTGATGGGCGAGCAACTGTACCTGTCCGCCAGCGTGGGCTGGACGCTGTTCCCGCTGGACGCGTCGGATGCGGAGGGCCTGGTGCGGCACGCGGACCTGGCGATGTACGCGGCGAAGGAAGAGGGCAAGGACCGCGGTTCGCTCTACGAGCCAGCGATGGAGCTGGAGCAACTGCGACTGCAGGCGATGCGCGAGCGGATCGCCCAGGCCTTGCAGCGGTCGCACCTGCAACTGCTGTTTCAGCCGATCGTGTACATCGACGGTTTGCCGGGGTTGCACGGCGTGGCCGGGATGGAGGCGCTGCTGCGCCTGGGTGACACCGACGAACTGATCGAACCGGCAAAGTTCATGCATGTGCTGGACGATCCGCAGCTGGCCCGGCCGATCGGCCGCTACGTGCTGGACGAGGCGCTGCGCTGCTGCCAGTCGTGGATGCGTGCGGGCATCTCGATCCCGGTCTCGATCAACATCAGCACTCGCCACCTGCTGCACCCGGCGTTCTTCATCGACATCGACGCGGTGCTGGAGAATTACCCGGGCGTGATGGACGTCGGTTTCGGCATCGAGGTGACCGAAACCGGCCCGTCGATGGATCATGCGCGCGCCAAGGTCGTCATCGAGGAGTGCCGCCGGCGCGGCATCCGTGTCGGCCTGGACGATTTCGGCACCGGCAGCGCCTCGCTGAGCCACATCCAGAAGCTCGACATCGAGCACATCAAGCTCGACCAGAGTTTCGTGCGCGACATCCTCGACGACGAGCGCAACATGGCGATCGCGGCCGGGGTGATCACCACCGCGCGCATGCTGGCCAAGACGGTGATCGCCGAGGGCGTCGAGACGGCGGAGCAGGGCGACCTGCTGGCTTCGCTGGGCTGCCATCAGTTGCAGGGTTTCTCGATCTCCCGGCCGATGCCGGCCGAGGCGGTGCCGGCGTGGGTCGCCGGCTGGGTGCCGCCGGCATCGTGGGGCAGCCTGGTCAGCGAGCGCCAGTCGCTGCTGGCCAGTCAGACGGACGGGGCCTGAACGTGTTGCGCGTCATGGCTGCAGCAGGGCGGATGCCGCAGCAGTGGTGCGGGCGGATCACAACATCTAAGATCCGGCTCATCGATCGGGCGATCTGCACGTCCGGCAGGAGCCAAGCATGAAACCCATGACGGCCCGGCAGGGCATCATCTCGCTGAAAATCAAGGATGCGGCCTCGCTGTACAACGCCTACATGCCGTTCCTCAAGCATGGCGGGCTGTTTGCGGCGACGTCGCAGTCCTATGCGCTGGGCGACGAGGTCGTGCTGTTGGTGACGCTGGCCGAGGAGACCGAGCGCCTGTCGGTGGTCGGCAAGGTGGTCTGGATCAGTCCGCTTGGGGCACAGGGCAACCGCACCGCCGGCATCGGCATCCATTTCAACGAGTCGGGCGATGCCGAGGCGGCCCGCAGCCGGATCGAGAACATCCTCGCCGGTACGCTCAACTCCGAGCGCCCCACCCACACCATGTGATGCGGTGTCACGCAGGCATCACCCGATCGCGGCGTTAATTCGCACCCGAGCGGTGGTCAAGGCTTGTTGTGCTCCTGCGCACTGATACAATGGCGAGATTCGCGAATTCACCTCGCGAAACGTCGGACGCGCGCGGCTACCTGGCCTGCGGGCGGGGTTTGCAGCCCATGGCCATGCCGGCCTGCCGAATCGAAATCGCCGGACCGCGGGTTGCCCATCCCGATTCCCACGGTCACTGATGCGCCATTGGCGCGGAGGTAGGTTGCATCATGCTTGCCGAATACTGGCCCGTCCTGTTGTTCATCGGCGTCGCTGCCGGGCTTGGCCTGGTGCTGCTGGCCATCGGCCTGCTGGCCGGTCCGCGCCGCCCCGAGGCCGAGAAGCTCTCGCCCTACGAGTGCGGCTTCGAGGCGTTCGAGGACGCCCGCATGCGCTTCGACGTGCGTTATTACCTGCTCGCCATCCTGTTCATCATCTTCGATCTGGAAATCGCCTTCCTGTTTCCGTGGGCCGTGGTGTTCCAGCAGATCGGCATGGTTGCGCTGATCGAGATGGCGCTGTTCCTGCTGCTGCTGGTCGTCGGTTTCGCCTACGTGTGGAAGAAGGGAGCACTCGAATGGGAGTGATGGATTCCGTCAGCCGGGTGATGCACAACCCGGAACCGCTGAACCTGGTCGACGACATCCTGCGGCCAGCCGGCGACAACCCGGTCGTGCAACGCGGTTTCGCCACCACCAGCATCGACGCGCTGATGAACTGGGCACGCACCGGCTCGATGTGGCCGATGACCTTCGGCCTGGCCTGCTGCGCGGTGGAGATGATGCACGCCGGCATGTCGCGGCTGGACCTGGACCGCTACGGCGTGATCTTCCGACCCAGCCCGCGCCAGTCCGACGTGATGATCGTGGCCGGTACCCTGGTCAACAAGATGGCCCCGGCGCTGCGCAAGGTCTACGACCAGATGCCCGAGCCGAAATGGGTGATCTCGATGGGCAGCTGCGCCAACGGCGGCGGCTACTACCACTATTCCTACTCGGTGGTGCGCGGCTGCGACCGCATTGTGCCGGTGGACATCTACGTGCCGGGCTGCCCGCCCACGGCCGAAGCGCTGATCCACGGCATCCTGCAGTTGCAGAAGAAGATTCGCCGCACCAGCACCATCGCGCGCTCTTAATGGCACGTTTCTGAAGGCGCAGTCCATGACCGACACTCCAAAGACCTCGCTGGCCGGGCAGCTCGCCGCGCGATTCGGCGACACGCTGGCCATCAGCACCGTGCGCAACGAGACCATCGCCGAACTGGCTGCCGCCGACCTGCTCGCCGTGGCCGCCGCGCTGCGCGACGAGCCGGCGTTCCGCTTCAGCGAACTGATCGACCTGTGCGGCATCGACTATCTCGGCTACGGCCAGGTGGAGTGGGATACCGAGACCGTCACTGGCACCGGTTTCTCGCGCGGCGTGGAAGGCCAGGCACAGGGGCGCTTCGACTGGGCCGGGCGCCCGCGCGGCGAGAGCCCGCCGCGCCGCTTCGCGGCGGTGATCCAGCTGCTGTCGATCGAGCACAACCGCCGCCTGCGCCTGCGCGTGTTCTGCGCGGACGACAGCCTGCCGCTGGTGCCGTCGCTGACCGCGGTGTGGCCGGGCGTGAACTGGTTCGAGCGCGAGGCGTTCGACCTGTACGGCATCATCTTCGACGGGCACCCCGATCTGCGCCGCATCCTCACCGACTACGGCTTCGTCGGCCACCCGTTCCGCAAGGACTTCCCGCTGATCGGCAACGTCGAGGTGCGCTACGACCCCGAGCAGAAGCGGGTGATCTACGAGCCGGTGTCGATCGAGCCGCGCGTGCTGGTGCCGCGCACCATCCGCGACGACGCCGACCTGATGCAGGCCAAGGCCGAAGCCGCCGACCACTGGCGGGAGAACTAGCATGTCTCGACTGACGAATTTACAGCGAGCCTCGCGGCGGCTTTGCGTGCCATGCGTCGTTGCTCGTCGGCGCCATAGTGACCACTATGGCTTCTCCTCGCGCCTAGCTTGGCGCGCAAATCCACTCGCGATTTCTCGCTGAAATCCGTCAGGCGAGACATGACCATGCAAGAAATCCGCAACTACACGATGAACTTCGGCCCGCAGCATCCGGCTGCGCACGGCGTGCTGCGCCTGATCATGGAGATGGACGGCGAGACCATCGTGCGCGCCGATCCGCACGTGGGCCTGCTCCATCGCGGCACCGAGAAGCTGGCCGAGTCCAAGCCGTTCAACCAGTCGATCGGCTACATGGACCGGCTCGACTACGTGTCGATGATGTGCAACGAGCACGCCTACGTGCGCGCGATCGAGACCCTGCTGGGGGTCGAGGCGCCGGAGCGGGCGCAGTACATCCGCACCATGTTCGACGAGATCACCCGCATCCTGAACCACTTGATGTGGATCGGCTCGAACGCGCTCGACCTGGGCGCGATGGCAGTGATCCTGTACGCGTTCCGCGAGCGCGAGGAACTGATGGACGTCTACGAGGCGGTGTCGGGCGCGCGCATGCACGCCACGTACTACCGTCCGGGCGGCGTCTACCGCGACCTGCCGGACCAGATGTCGAAGTACCGCGAGTCGCCGTGGCACAAGGGCAGCGACCTGAAGCGCATCAACAGTTGGCGCGAAGGCTCGATGCTCGATTTCCTCGACGCCTTCACCGCCGATTTCCCGTCGAAGGTGGATGAGTACGAGGAGCTGCTCACCACCAACCGCATCTGGAAGCAGCGCACCGTCGGCATCGGCGTGGTCAGCCCGGAGCTGGCCCAGCAGTGGGGCATGACCGGCGCGATGCTGCGCGGCTCGGGCGTCGAGTGGGACCTGCGCAAGAAGCAGCCGTACGCGAAGTACGCCGAGATGGATTTCGACATCCCGGTCGGCGTCAACGGCGACTGCTACGACCGCTACCTGGTGCGCGTGGAAGAGATGCGCCAGTCCAACCGCATCATCCGGCAGTGCGTGGAGTGGCTGCGCGCCAACCCCGGCCCGGTGATGGTGAAGAACTTCAAGGTGGCGCCGCCGTCGCGGGTCGAGATGAAGCAGGACATGGAAGCGCTCATCCACCACTTCAAGCTGTTCACCGAAGGCTATTGCGTGCCGGCTGGCGAAACCTACTGCGCGGTCGAGGCGCCCAAGGGCGAGTTCGGCTGCTACCTGGTTTCCGACGGCGCCAACAAGCCGTTCCGCGTGCACCTGCGCGCCCCGGGCTTCGCCCATCTGTCATCCATGGATACCATCGTGCGCGGCCACATGCTCGCCGACGTGGTGGCCATGATCGGTACCTACGACCTCGTGTTCGGCGAAGTGGACCGCTGAGCCGGCACGACGGAGAAACGCATGAAAGCCACCGGACATTACGAGCAGGTCAGGAACGTCGATCCTCTCGTCGTACTTACCGAGCACACCCGCCAGCACATCGACCACTGGGTGGCCAAGTTTCCGCCCGACCGCAAGCGTTCGGCGCTGATCCAGGCGCTGTTCGGTGCACAGGAGCAGAACAAGGGCTTCCTCACCGACGAGCTGATCGCCGCGGTCGCGAAGTACCTCGAGCTGCCGGCGATCTGGGCCTACGAGGTGGCCAGCTTCTACTCGATGCTGGAAACCAAGCCGGTCGCCCGCAACAACGTGGCGATCTGCACCAACATCTCCTGCTGGCTCAACGGCGCCGATGGCCTGGTACAGCACTGCGAGAAGAAGCTGGGCATCAAGCTGGGCGAGAGCACGCCGGACGGCCGCGTCTACCTGAAGAAGGAAGAAGAGTGCATCGCGGCCTGCGTCTACGCGCCGGCGATGACGGTGAATGGCCATTATCACGAACATCTGACCATCGAGAAGCTCGACGAGATCCTCGATGGCCTGAGCCTGGATGGCCCGGACCACGCCCATAATGCCGAGGGGAAGCACTGATGGCCGTCGGACCAGCGCCCCAGGAACACCAGGTCGTCTACACCACGCTGCACTTCGATACGCCGTGGTCGATGGAGAGCTACGAAAAGGTCGATGGTTACCAGGCGTGGAGGAAGATCCTCGCCGAGAAGCCCGACCCGGCCTCGCTGATCGACGAGATCAAGAAGAGCAGCCTGCGCGGCCGCGGTGGCGCGGGCTTCCCGACCGGCCTGAAGTGGTCCTTCATGCCCAAGGGCGACATGCAGAAGTACATCCTGTGCAACTCGGACGAATCCGAGCCGGGCACCGCCAAGGATCGCGACATCCTGCGCTACAACCCGCACGCGGTGGTCGAGGGCCTGGCCATCGCCTGCTATTGCACCGGCTCCACCGTGGCCTACAACTACCTGCGCGGCGAGTTCCACCACGAGCCGTTCGAGCACTTCGAGGCGGCGCTGAAGGAGGCCTACGCGGCCGGCCTGCTCGGCAAGAACATCGGCGGCAGCGGCATCGATGTGGACATCCATGCGGCGCTCGGCGCCGGCGCCTACATCTGCGGCGAGGAAACCGCGCTGATGGAATCGCTGGAAGGCAAGAAGGGCTGGCCGCGCTTCAAGCCGCCGTTCCCGGCCAACTACGGCCTGTACGGCAAGCCCACCACGATCAACAACACCGAGACCTACGCCTCGGTGCCGGCGATCCTGCGCAACGGCGCCGACTGGTTCCTCAACCTGGGCAAGCCGAACAACGGCGGCCCGAAGATCTTCTCGGTGTCCGGCCACGTCAACCGCCCCGGCAATTACGAGATCCGCCTGGGCACGCCGTTCGCTGAACTGCTGGAGATGGCCGGCGGCGTGCGCAACGGGCACAGGATCAAGGCGGTGATCCCCGGCGGCTCCTCCATGCCGGTGCTGCCGGGCGAGGTGATGATGGGCCTCACCATGGATTACGACGCGATCCAGAAGGCCGGCTCGGGTCTGGGCTCGGGCGCGGTGATCGTGATGGACGAGACCACCTGCATGGTGCGCGCCTGCGAGCGCATCAGCCAGTTCTACCACATGGAATCCTGCGGCCAGTGCACGCCGTGCCGCGAGGGCACCGGCTGGATGCACCGCGTGCTCACCCGCATCGTCGCCGGCAAGGGCGTGCCCGACGACCTGCATCGCCTGAAGGCGGTCGCCGGCCAGATCGAGGGCCATACCATCTGCGCGTTCGGCGAGGCGGCGTCGTGGCCGGTGCAGGGGTTCCTGCGTCACTACTGGAACGAATTCGAATACTACGTCGAGCATGGCCACTCCATGGTCGACGACAAGCTTGGAGCCGCCGCATGAGCGCGCAGCCGACCCAGACCGCGCCGAACCTGGTCAACATCGAGGTCGACGGCAAGCCGATCCAGGTGCCCAAGGGCTCGATGATCATCGAGGCCACCGACAAGGCCGGCATCCCGATCCCGCGTTTCTGCTACCACCGCAAGCTGCCGATCGCGGCGAGCTGCCGGCAGTGCCTGGTCGAGGTGGAGATGGGCGGGCGCCCGATGCCCAAGCCGCAGCCGGCCTGCGCCACGCCGGTGGCCGAAGGCATGAAGGTGCTCACCCGTTCGGACAAGGCGCTGCACGCGCAGCGCAACGTGATGGAGTTCCTGCTCATCAACCACCCGATGGACTGCCCGGTCTGCGACCAGGGCGGCGAGTGCGAGCTGCAGGACATGGCGCTGGGCTACGGCCGCAGCGTGTCGCGCTTCACCGAGCGCAAGCGCACCATCGCCGACGAGGACATCGGCCCGCTGGTGGCCACCGAGATGACGCGCTGCATCCACTGCACGCGCTGCGTGCGCTTCATCAGCGAGATCGCCGGCACCTACGAATTCGGCAGCATGGATCGCGGCGACCGCCACGTGATCGGCACGTACATCGGCAAGAACGTCGAGAGCGAGCTGTCCGGCAACATCATCGATGTCTGCCCGGTGGGGGCGCTCACCAACAAGCCGTTCCAGTTCAAGGCGCGCGCGTGGGAGCTGATCGCCAAGCCGTCGATCGCCTGGCACGACGCCCTGGGCTCGAACCTGTGGTTGCACACCCGCCGCGGCGAAGTGTTGCGCACGGTGCCGCGCGACAACGAGGCGGTCAACGAGTGCTGGCTGTCCGACCGCGACCGCTACAGCCACCAGGGCATGTACGCCGCCGACCGCATCGGCGCGCCGGAAGTGAAGCGCAACGGCCAGTGGCAGGCAACCAGCTGGGAAGATGCCCTGGAATGCGCCGGCGCGGCCCTGAAGAAGGCGCCCGGCAGCGAACTGGGCATCCTGCTGCATCCGGCCACCTCGAACGAAGAGGGCGACCTGCTGATGCGAATGGCCCGCGGCCTGGGCAGCGCGCACGTCGACCACCGCCTGCGCCAGCTCGATTTCGCCGACAACGCCGTGGCGCAGCCGTTCGCGCTGCCGGTGGCGGAGGTCGAACAGGTCCGGGCCGCCTTGCTGGTCGGCTGCGACTTGCGCTACGAGATGCCGCTGCTGAATCACCGCCTGCACCAGGCGGCCAAGAAGGGCGCGAAGATCTACGCGGTCAACCCGGCGCATTTCGATTTCAACTACGCACTGGCCGGTGAGGCCGTCGTGGCGCCGCAGGCGCTGGTCAACGCATTGCTGGCGCTGGCCAAGGCTGCCGTGGCTGCCGGCGCAAATGCGCCGGCAGCACTGGCCGATGCCATCAGTGCCGCGCGGAGCGACGAAGGCAATGACGCTGCGATCGCCGCGCTGAAGCAGGCGGTGTCGGCGCAGGGCAGGGCCGTGGTGATCCTCGGCGAGGCCGCGGCGACCCATCCGCAGGCGTCCTGGCTGCGTGCAATCGCCCGGTTCATCGCCGACGCCACCGGTGCCGGCTACGACGAATTGCCGGTCGGCGCGAATGCCGTCGGTCTGGCGCGGCTCGGCGTGGTACCGGGCAACGGCGGGCTGGATGCGCAGGCGATGCTGGCGCAGCCGCGCAAGAGCTACCTGCTGTACGGCGTCGAGCCGCCGCACGATTTCGCCGACGGCAACGCCGCGCTGAAGGCGCTGCATGGCGCGGACCAGGTGGTGGCATTCAGCGCCTACGCCAGCGCCGCGTTGCGCGAGGTGGCCGACGTGATCCTGCCGATCGCGCTGCTGCCGGAGATTGACGCGACCCTGGTCAACGTCGACGGACTGGCCCAGGGTGTGGCCGCCGGGGCGAAGGCACCGGGCCAGGCGCGGCCGGGTTGGAAGGTATTGCGCGCGCTGGGTGGCGCCCTGCAACTGGCCGGTTTCGAGTTCGACGACCTCGCCGGCCTGCGCGACGGCATCGCCGACCGTGCCGCGGCGCCGCGCAGCGGCCTGGCCGCACGTGCTTCCGCCGGCGGCATCACCCGTCTGGCCACCTGGCCGATCTACCGTAGCGATGCGGTGCTGCGCCGGGCCACGGCGCTGAACGCACATCCGCTCAACCGTGCCCCGGCGGTACGCCTGAACGGGGATGAGGCGCGGCGGCTGGGTCTCGACTCCGATGGCCCGGTACGCGTAGCGGATGTGCAGTTGCCGCTGGTGATCGATGCGGCGGTGCCCGACGGCACGGCATGGATCGAGGCTGCGCAGGATCTCACCGCCACGCTGCCGCCGTACGGCGCGTCCATCACCCTGAGCAAGGCTTAAAGCAGATGCTTGATCAACTCATCCATCAGCTCGTCGTGCCGATCCTGTACATCCTGGCGATCGTGCTGCCACTGGTGCTGGCGGTGGCGATGTTCGTGTACTGGGAGCGCAAGGTTCTCGGCTGGATGCACGTGCGCATGGGGCCGAACAAGATCGGCCCGTTCGGCCTGCTGCAGGCCTTCGCCGACGTGGTCAAACTGCTGATCAAGGAAGTGATCCTGCCGACCAAGGCGAATCGCTTCCTGTACTACACCGCGCCGATGATCGCGCTGATCCCCGCGCTGGCGGTGTGGGCGGTGGTGCCGTTCAGCAGCACGATGGTGCTGTCCAACGCCAACGCCGGCGTGCTGTACCTGCTGGCGATGACCTCGATGGGCGTGTACGGCATCATCATCGCCGGCTGGGCATCCAACTCGCGCTATGCGCTGCTCGGTGCGATGCGTTCGGCGGCGCAGGTGATCTCCTACGAGCTGGCGATGGGCCTGTGTCTGGTCTGCGTGCTGGTGCTGGCCGGTTCGCTGAACCTCAGCGCGATCGTCAATGCGCAGGCCGGCAGCAAGGGCGTCCTCGACTGGTTCTGGCTGCCGCTGCTGCCGGTGTTCGTGGTGTATTTCATCTCCGGCGTGGCCGAGACCAACCGCGCGCCGTTCGACGTGGCCGAAGGCGAATCGGAAATCGTCGCCGGCTTCCACGTGGAATATTCCGGCTCGGCCTTCGCGCTGTTCTTCCTGGCCGAATACGCCAACATGATCCTGCTCAGCTTCTTGGCCGCGGTGCTGTTCATGGGCGGCTGGCTGTCGCCGTTCCCGGCCTCGTGGGGCTTCCTCGGGCAGGGCGGTTTCCCCTGGCTGCTGCTCAAGGCGTTCCTGCTCTCGTTCATGTTCCTGTGGTTCCGCGCCACCTTCCCGCGCTACCGCTATGACCAGATCATGCGGCTGGGCTGGAAGGTGTTCATCCCCATCGCCATCGCATGGGTTTTCGTGGCTGGCTGCCTGAAATACTGGGGTCTGGTCAGCATCGGCACGGGGGCATAAGCCATGAATCGCGTTACCGGTTATTTCAAGAGTCTGCTGCTGGTCGAGCTGTTCCAGGGCATGGGCGTGACCCTGCGCTACCTGTTCAAGCCGAAGTACACGATGCGCTACCCGATGGAGCACATCCCCAAGTCGAACCGCTTCCGCGGCCTGCACGCGCTGCGCCGCTATGCGAACGGCGAGGAGCGCTGCATCGCCTGCAAGCTGTGCGAGGCGGTGTGTCCGGCATTGGCGATCACGATCGACTCGGCGCCGCGCGAGAGCGACGGCCAGCGCCGCACCACCCGTTACGAGATCGACCTGTTCAAGTGCATCTTCTGCGGTTTCTGCGAGGAGAGCTGCCCGGTCGATTCGATCGTCGAGACGTCGATCCACGAATATCACTTCGAGAATCGCGGCGAGAACGTGGTGGACAAGCAGAAGCTGCTCGCCATCGGTGATCGCTTCGAACAGCAGATCGCCGCCGACCGCGCGCAAGACGCGGCGTACCGCTGAGGCCAACGATGAATCCCCAACTGCTCCAACTCGTCTGTTTCTATGCCTTCGGCTTCGTCACCGTCGCCGCCGCGCTGTCGGTGATCACGCTGAAGAACTCCGTGCATGCGGTGCTGGCGCTGGTGCTCACCTTCTTCAGCGCCGCCTGCCTGTGGCTGCTGCTCGAAGCCGAGTTCCTCGCGCTGGCATTGGTGGTGGTCTACGTCGGCGCGGTGATGGTGCTGTTCCTGTTCGTGGTGATGATGCTCGACATCGACCAGGAAAAAATGCGCGAGGGCTTCGTGAAGTTCCTGCCGGTCGGCCTGATCGTGGCCGCCGTGATGCTGCTGGAGATGCTCGGCCTGATCGGCGTGCGTGCGATGCAGACGCACGTGATGGGTGCCGATCCCGCCATCGCCGCGGGCATGTCCAACACCGCGTGGCTGGGCCATGCGCTGTATACGACGTACCTGCTGCCGTTCGAGATCGCCGCGCTGATCCTTACCGTGGGCATCGTGGCGGCGGTCGCGCTGACCCTGCGCGAGCGCCGCGCCGCGCGCTACGAATCGGCCAGCCAGCAGGTCAAGGTCAACCCGCGCGACCGCGTGCGCATCGTGAAGATGGCTGCGGTCCGTCCCGGTGAACCGGCCGCACCACAGGAGCCGCAGCCATGATTTCGCTCGCGCACTACATCGTGCTCGGCGCGGTGCTGTTCTGCATCGCCGTCGCCGGCCTGTTCATCAATCGCAAGAACGTGATCGTGCTGCTGATGTCGATCGAGCTGATGCTGCTCGCCGTGAACATGAACTTCGTGGCGTTCTCGCGCTTCCTCGGCGACGTCTCCGGGCAGGTGTTCGTGTTCTTCATCCTCACCGTGGCCGCGGCGGAAGCCGCCATCGGCCTGGCGATCCTGGTGCTGCTGTTCCGTACGCGCAGCACCATCAACATCGCCGACATCGACAGCATGAAGGGCTGATCACATGGGTCTCTCCACCTCCATCCTGCTGACGATCGCACTGGCGCCGCTGGTCGGCTGCGTGCTGGCCGGCTTCCTGGGCAGGTTCCTCGGCCGCGCCGGTTCGCACAGCGTCACCATCCTCGGTGTGGCCGTATCGTGCGTGCTGTCGTTCTACGTGCTGTACCAGCTCACCATGGGCGGTGCGGCCGAATACAACCAGAACATCTACACCTGGTTCCAAATCGGCCCGTTCAACGCCAGCGTCGGCTTCATGGTCGACCGGCTGACCGCGCTGATGCTGGTGGTGGTGAGCTTCGTGTCGCTGCTGGTGCACGTCTACACCATCGGCTACATGGCCGACGACGACGGCTACACGCGCTTCTTCAGCTACATCTCGCTATTCACCTTCTCGATGTTCATGCTGGTCATGAGCAACAACTTCATGCAGCTGTTCTTCGGCTGGGAAGCGGTGGGCCTGGTGTCGTACCTGCTGATCGGCTTCTGGTACAAGCGGCCGACCGCGATCTTCGCCAACCTGAAGGCGTTCCTGGTCAACCGCGTGGGCGACTTCGGCTTCCTGCTCGGCATCGCGGCGGTGCTGTATTTCGTCGGCACGCTGGACTACGCCACGGCGTTCGCCGCGGCCCCCGGCCTGGTCGGCAAGACCCTGCAGATCACCGCGAACACGCAGTGGGACGCGGCCACGGTGATCTGCATCTGCCTGTTCGTCGGCGCGATGGGCAAGTCGGCGCAGGTGCCGCTGCACGTGTGGCTGCCCGACTCGATGGAGGGCCCGACCCCGATCTCCGCGCTGATCCATGCGGCGACCATGGTCACCGCCGGCATCTTCATGGTGGCGCGCATGTCGCCGCTGTTCGAGATGTCGTCCACGGCGCTGAGCTTCGTGCTGGTGATCGGCGCCACTACCGCGCTGTTCACCGGCTTGATTGGCATAGTCCAAAATGACATCAAGCGGGTGATCGCCTACTCCACGCTGTCGCAGCTGGGCTACATGACGGTGGCGCTGGGCGTGTCGATGTATTCGGGCGCGGTGTTCCACCTGATGACCCACGCGTTCTTCAAGGCGCTGCTGTTCCTCGGCGCCGGCTCGGTGATCATCGCGATGCACCACGAGCAGGACATGCGTTACATGGGCGGCCTGCGCAAGTACATGCCGATCACCTGGATCACCATGTGGATCGGCTCGCTGGCGCTGGTGGCGGTGCCGTTCACCTCCGGCTTCTACTCGAAGGACGCGATCATCGAGGCGGTTGGCCTGTCGCACCGCTGGGGCGCGCACTATGCCTACTTCTGCGTGATGGCCGGTGTGCTGGTGACAGGGCTGTACACGTTCCGCCAGATGTACCTCACGTTCCACGGCAAGGAGCGTTTCACCGTGGTCGAGCCGCATGGCCACGGCCATCACGACGGCCATGACGACCATGGCCATCACGAGCCAGGTGTGCTGGTGCATGCGCCGAAGGAATCGCCGTGGGTGGTGACGCTCCCGCTGGTGCTGCTGGCGATTCCGTCGCTGCTGGTCGGCTTCTTCACGGTCGGGCCGACGCTGTTCGGCCGCTGGTTCGGTGGCGCGATCCATGTGGAAGAGGCCAATGACGTGCTGGCCGAACTCGGTCACGAGTTCCACGGTGCGGCGGTGATGGCGCTGCACGGGTTCACCCAGTTGCCGTTCCTGCTGGTGCTCGTCGCGTTCGCGACCACCACCTACATCTACCTGTTCAACCCGGCGCTGGCCGGCCGGATCAAGTCCGCGCTGAAGCCGCTGTGGACGGTGCTCGATCGCAAGTACTGGGTCGACGACGTGTACTTCGCGCTGTTCGCCCGTGGCGGCGTGCTGCTGGGCCGCGGCTTCTGGAAGGCCAGTGAGACGGCGGTGATCGATGGCGCAATGGTCAACGGCTCGGTGAATCTGGTGCATCGCGTCGCCGCCACGATGCGCCGCCTGCAGTCGGGCTACCTCTACCACTACGCCTTCGCGATGATCCTCGGCCTGATCCTGCTGCTTGGCGGGTACTGGCTCATCGGTTCCGGGCCGGTCGGGCCATAAGGGAAACAGATCCATGTTCAATCATTTGCTCAGCCTGCTGATCTGGCTCCCCGTTGCTGGGGCCATCCCGGTGCTGCTTGCCGGCTCGGCCCGCCCCAGCCTGGCGCGCTGGCTGTCGCTGCTGGTGGCAGTGCTGACCTTCGTGGTCAGCCTGTTCCTGCTGGTGCAGTACAACCCCACCGGCGCCGCGATGCAGCTGGTCGAAAGCCACCTGTGGATCGCCTCGTGGGGTGTCCATTACGGCCTGGCGGTGGACGGCATTTCGGTGGCGCTGATCGTGATGACCACCTTCGTCGGCATCCTGGTGGTCGCCGGTGCGTGGGAAGTCATCCAGGACAAGCCGCACCAGTACATGGCCGCGATGCTGATCCTCGAAGGCCTGCTGATCGGCGTGTTCTGCGCCACCGATGCGCTGTTGTTCTACGCGCTGTTCGAGGCGATCCTGATCCCGATGTTCATCCTGATCGGCATCTGGGGTGGTCCGCGCCGCGTCTATGCGACGCTGAAGTTCTTCATCTACACGTTCTTCGGCTCGGTCTTCATGCTGATCGCGCTGCTGTACCTGTACCAGAAGGCGCACACGTTCGACCTGGCCACGCTGGCCGCGCTGCCACTGACGTTCAAGGAGCAGGCCTGGATCTTCTTCGCGTTCCTGATCGCGTTCGCGATCAAGGTGCCGATGGTGCCGGTGCACACCTGGTTGCCGGATGCCCACGTCGAGGCGCCGACCGGCGGTTCGGTGGTGCTGGCGGCGGTGATGCTGAAGGTCGGCACCTACGGCATGCTGCGCTTCATCCTGCCGATCGTGCCGGACGCGGGCGCGCATTTCGCCTGGCTGGTCATCGTGCTGAGTCTGGTTGCGATCGTCTACATCGGCTACGTCGCACTGGTGCAGGAGGACATGAAGAAACTGGTGGCGTACTCGTCGGTGGCCCACATGGGCTTCGTCACACTCGGCATCTTCATCGCCTTCATGCTGGTGCGCGAGCAGGGCCATACCGACATGGCGCTGCTCGGCATGCAGGGCGCGATGGTGCAGATGATTTCGCACGGCTTCGTCTCCGGCGCGATGTTCACCTGCATCGGCGTGATGTATGACCGCACGCATACGCGCCTGATCAAGGACTACGGCGGCGTGATCAACGTGATGCCATGGTTCGGCTTCTTCTACGTGCTGTTCGCGATGGCCAACTGCGGCCTGCCGGGCACCAGCGGTTTCGTGGGCGAGTTCATGGTGATCCTGTCCAGCTTCAGCGCCAGCCCGTGGATCGCGCTGTTCGCCGCGTTCACCCTGATCATCGGCGCCGGCTACACGCTGTGGCTGGTCAAGCGCGTGCTGTGGGGCGAGATCGGCAACCAGCACGTGGCCGAGATGAAGGAAATCAACGCACGCGAGACGTTCGTGCTGGGCGCCTTTGCCGCCGCCGTGCTGGCGCTGGGTATCTGGCCGCAGCCTCTGGTCCACCTGATGGACGGCTCGGTGGCGCAGCTGGTGCAGCAGCTTGCCATTCACAAGATCTGATCGGGACCCAACATGCCGACTTTCAATGACATCCTGATCCTGCTGCCGGAGTTCTACCTGGTGGCAGCGGCGTGCCTGTTGCTGTTGCTGGACGCCTTCATGAAGCCCGCGCAGCGCCCGCTGCTGCACTGGATCTCGATCGCCGTGCTGCTGGTGGCGATCTACCTGGTGGTCGCCGGCCAGCCGCCGCAAACGGTGACCGCGTTCGGCGGCATGTTCGTGCGCGACGACGTGGCCGAGATCCTCAAGGTGTTCGCGCTGGGTACCACCGCGATGGTGTTCGTCTACGCGCGCCCGTACCTGATCGACCGCAAGCTGCTTGGCGGCGAGTTCTATACGCTGATGATCTTCGCGGTGATCGGCATCATGCTGCTGGTTTCGGCCGGCAACCTGGTGACCGTGTACCTGGGGCTGGAGCTGTTGTCGCTGTCGTCGTACGCGCTGGTCGCGCTGAACCGCGATGCGAAACTGCCGCCGGAGGCGGCGATCAAGTACTTCGTGCTGGGTGCGCTGGCCTCGGGCATGCTGCTGTACGGCATGTCGATGGTCTACGGTGCTTCCGGCATGGGCGGCACGCCGACCCTGGACCTGGCGCAACTGCACGGCGTGATGAGCTACACCACGGCGCCGACCTTGCTGTTGTTCGGCCTGATCTTCATGATCGTCGGCATCGGTTTCAAGCTGGGCGCCGCACCGTTCCACATGTGGATTCCCGACGTCTACCAGGGAGCGCCCACCCCGGTCACCACCTTCATCGCCTCCGGTTCCAAACTGGCCGCGTTCGGCATGGCCTATCGCCTGCTCGATGCCGGCATGGGCGACCTGTCGCAGCACTGGCAACTGATGCTGGCGGTGCTGGCGGTCGCTTCGCTGGCGATCGGCAACCTGGTCGCGATCGTGCAGACCAACCTCAAGCGCATGCTGGCGTATTCGACCATCTCGCACATGGGCTACCTGCTGCTTGGCCTTTCCGCCGCCGGTCCGGAAGGCTATGCCGCGGCGATGTTCTACGCGATCTGCTACGCGCTGATGGGCGTGGCGGCGTTTGGCGTGATGCTGGCGATGACCCGTGCGGGTTTCGAGTGCGAGGAGATCGCCGACCTGAAGGGGCTGAACCAGAAATCGCCGTGGATGGCATTCCTGATGCTGCTGGCGATGTTCTCGCTGGCCGGCGTGCCGCCGCTGTTCGGCTTCTGGGCCAAGGTGCTGGTGCTGGAGGCGGCGATCCACGCGAACATGCTGTGGCTGGCCATCGTCGGTGTCGTGTTCGCCATCATCGGCCTGTACTACTACCTGTACGTGGTCAAGGTGATGTACTTCGACAAGCCGGAGGAGGGCGGTGCGCTGCAGGCACAGCCGGACCGGCCGTTGCGCGTGGTGCTGTCGCTGAACGCGCTGTCGCTGCTGGTGCTGGGCCTGTACTGGGGCCCGCTGCTGGGTTGGTGCCGGCGCGCGTTCGGGTTGTGAATTCCGGCCCGGCACCGAAAGCAGCGGATTCGAGGCTTGCAAGAAACCGGCCACCCCGGTAAACTCTTCGGACTCTGATGCGGGGTGGAGCAGTCTGGCAGCTCGTCGGGCTCATAACCCGAAGGTCGCAGGTTCGAATCCTGCCCCCGCTACCAGATCTTTCTTGGTGCAAGAAAGCCTCCTCGTGAGGCTTTTTTGTTGGGCGCAAGGATGCGTCGTGCCGGGTCGCCGCTGGCGGTCACGTGCACCGGAAAGAGCTGCTTGAGGAGGAGGAACATCGGCGAGATAGGGAAATGGGCCGTTGGAGCCCATTTTTTGTTTCTGCTGTTCTGGAAGAGTGATCCGGGAAGGCTACCCATGGATACGCAGGCACTGGCACAACGTTTCAGCGAGGTACTGGTCGATCTGGGCCTGGAATGCCTCGGCGTGGAGTTCACCCCGTCGCACGGGCAGAGTACCCTGCGCGTCTACCTGGATTTGCTGGACAGGGAAACGGGCGACGGCGAACGCCGTGAGGTCGGCATCGAGGATTGCGAGACCGCGAGCCGCGAATTGTCCGCCCTGCTGGACGTGGAGGATCCGATTCCCGGCCACTACGTGCTGGAAGTTTCCTCGCCGGGCCTGGATCGGCCGCTGTTCAACGCCGCACAGTTTGCGCGGGCGGGCGGGCAGGAAGTGAAGGTGCTGCTGAAGGCGCCGCTGGAAGGCCGTCGTCGCCTGCGCGGCAAGCTGGTTTCGGCCGAAGGCGGGCGCGTCGTGCTGGAAGCCGAAGGCAAGACGTTCGAATTCGAGCACGCGCTGGTGGAAAGCGCGCGTGTGGTACCGGACTGGGTGGCGCTCGGTTACGCGCCGCAACCCAAGCGCGGCGGCAAGGCGCCCGGCAAGAAGTGATCAGTGCGGCCATCCACGGCCGCGTTCCAAATTTTGCGTTTCGGGACGAACGCAACAATTCAAACATCGGCATCCGGACGGGGTGCCTACGGAGTTGCAGCAATGAGCAAAGAACTTTTGCTGGTCGTCGACGCGGTCGCCAATGAAAAGGGCGTGCCGCTGGAAGTGATTTTCGAGGCGATGGAGGCCGCGCTGGCCTCGGCCGCGAAGAAGCGCTATCCGGACGAGGAGCCGGACATCCGTGTGTCGATCGACCACAACACCGGCGAATACGAGACGTTCCGTCGCTGGGAAGTCATCGCCGACGACGGCGAGATGGAATCGCCGTCGTATCAGCTGCGCCTGATGGACGCGCTGGACGAGCGCGCCGACGCCAAGGTGGGCGAGTACATCGAGCATCAGATCGAGAACGCCGAATTCGGCCGCATCGCCGCGCAGGCCGCGAAGCAGGTGATCGTGCAGCGCGTGCGCGAAGCCGAGCGCCAGCAGGTGGTCGACGCCTTCGCCGATCGCGTGGGTGAACTGGTCACCGGTATCGTCAAGCGCGTCGAGCGCGGCAACATCTACCTCGACCTGGGCAGCAACGCCGAGGCGTTCATCCCGCGCGACAAGACCATTCCGCGCGAATCGGCCCGCGTCGGCGACCGCGTGCGCGGCTACCTGTACGAAGTGCGCTCCGAGGCCCGCGGCCCGCAGCTGTTCGTGTCGCGCGCGGCGCCGGAATTCATGATCGAGCTGTTCAAGCTGGAAGTGCCGGAGGTCGGCCAGGGCCTGGTCGAGATCAAGGGCTGCGCGCGCGATCCGGGCGATCGCGCCAAGATCGCCGTGCTGGCCCACGACAGCCGCACCGATCCGATCGGTGCCTGCATCGGCATGCGCGGTTCGCGCGTGCAGGCGGTCTCCAACGACCTCAACGGCGAGCGCGTCGACATCATCCTGTGGCACGAGAACCAGGCGCAGTACGTCATCAACGCGATGGCGCCGGCCGAAGTGCAGTCCATCATCATGGACGAGGAAAAGCACTCGATGGACATCGCGGTGGCCGAGGACAAGCTGTCCCAGGCGATCGGCCGGGGCGGCCAGAACGTGCGTCTCGCCAGCAAGCTGACCGGCTGGCAGCTCAACGTGATGACCCAGGACCAGGTCACCGCCAAGAGCGAGTCCGAGCAGGAGGCTGCGCGCCAGCTGTTCATGGACAAGCTCGAAGTGGACCAGGAGATCGCCGTGATCCTCGTGCAGGAGGGCTTCTCCAGCATCGAGGAAATCGCCTATGTGCCCAGCGCCGAGTTGCTCGCGGTGGAGGGCTTCGATGAGGACATCGTCGAGGAACTGCGCGCCCGCGCCCGCGACGCGCTGCTGACCGAGGCACTGGCGGTGGAGGAGGGCGTCGACGAACATCAGCCTTCCGAAGAGCTGCTGGCGCTGGAGGGCATGGACGAGGAGACCGCCTTTGCACTGGCCGCGCGTGCGGTGACCACGGTCGACGACCTGGCCGACCTGGCGGTGGACGACCTGATCGACATCGAAGGCATGGACGAAGAGCGTGCCGCGGCACTGATCATGGCTGCACGTGCGCCGATGATCGCGCGACTGGAGAAGGGTGGCTAACCGCGGGCGGCGGCAACCCCGGAGGGGTTGCCGGGAAAGGCTTCCTCCGAAGCCTTTCACCACGGATGGAGGTGGCGGCGCAGATGATGCCGCACAGACGATAGGCGCGGGAACGGCGGAGCAAAGAACACGATGTCGGACGTCACGATCAAACAACTCGCCCAGGTGCTGGGTATGCCGGTCGACAAGCTGCTGACCCAGCTTGGCGAGGCAGGCATGAAATTCTCCGACCAGGAGCAGGTCATCAGCAGCACCGAGAAGGTGAAGCTGCTCGGCTTCCTGCGCCGCACGCATGGCAAGAGCGAAGCCGCCGCCGAGGTCGACGACAGCGCACCACGCCAGATCACCCTGAAGCGCCGCACGGTCGGCGAGCTGAAGGTGGCTGCGCCGGGCGGCCGCGGTGCCACGGGTGCAGCCAAGACGGTCAATGTCGAGGTGCGCGCCAAACGCACCTACGTCAAGCGCAGCGTGATCGCCGAGGAAGCCAGCGCCGAGCCCGAGCGCGAGGATGCCGTGCGCAAGCTGCAGGAATCGCAGCAGCAGCGCGAGCAGGAAGAGCGCGAGCGGACCGAGGCCGAGCAGCGCCGCCAGGCGGAGGCGCAGCACGCCCTGGACGAACAGCGCCGGAGAGCCGAGAAAGAGCAGCACGAGGTGGAGCCGGCCGGCCCAGTCGAGCCGGCCGTGGTCGAGCACGTCGAGGCGACGCCGGAGCCGGCGGCCGAGGCGGCGCCCGTGGCCGCCGGCGATGACGCGGCGGCAGCCGTCCAGCGCATCGACCAGCGCGACCTGGGCATGATCCTGCCGCGCATCCATGAGCCGCGCAAACGCGAAAAGCCGGTCAAGCCGGCCGCGGCTCCCGCTGCACCGGTCGCCCCCGCGGCGCGTGCCGTGGTGGCCGGTGGTGCCGTTGCTTCGACCGCTGCCGGCGATGCCGGTCGCGGCAAGCCCAAGCATCCGCGCGAGCGCAATGACAGCGTCGGCAGCAAGGAAGACCGCGACGCCGGCAAGCGCTTTGCCGGCGGGCAGATGCATTTGAGCGAGGCCGACCGGGCCCGCCGCTCTTCCAGCAGCAAGCGCGGCAAGCCGGGCCGCAGCGGCGGCCGCGAGCCGTTGCGCGGGGGCGGCGCTGGGCCGACCGGCCCTCACGGCTTCTCGCGGCCCACCGCGCCGGTGGTGCGTGAAGTGGTGGTGGGCGATACCAACGTCGTCGCCGAGCTGGCGCAGAAGATGGCGGTCAAGGGCTCCGAGGTGGTCAAGGCGCTGTTCAAGATGGGCGTGATGGCGACCATCAATCAGACCGTCGACCACGACACCGCGGTGCTGGTGGTCGAGGAGCTCGGCCACACGCCGGTGGCGGACAACCAGAACAACGCCGAGGAGACGCTGGCGGCGCATACCCAGACCATCGAGCTGGAGGGCGAGAAGGTCTCGCGGCCGCCGGTGGTGACGATCATGGGTCACGTCGATCACGGCAAGACCTCGCTGCTCGACTACATCCGCCGCACCAAGGTCGCGTCGGGCGAGGCCGGCGGGATCACCCAGCACATCGGTGCGTACCATGTGCAGACGTCGAAGGGCGTGATCACGTTCCTGGACACGCCGGGCCATGCCGCGTTCACCTCGATGCGTGCCCGTGGCGCGCAATCGACCGACATCGTGATCCTGGTGGTGGCCGCCGACGACGGCGTCAAGCCGCAGACGATCGAAGCGGTCAAGCACGCGCGCGCCGCCAAGGTGCCGTTGATCGTGGCCGTCAACAAGATGGACAAGGACGGCGCGAACCCCGACAACGTCAAGCAGGGCCTTGTGGCACAGGAAGTGGTGCCGGAAGACTGGGGCGGCGACGTGCAGTTCGTGCCGGTGTCGGCCAAGACCGGCATGGGCGTCGAGGACCTGCTCGACGCGATCTCGGTGCAGGCCGAAGTGATGGAATTGAAGGCCGTCGTCGATGGCCGCGCCTCCGGCGTGGTGATCGAATCCAGCCTGGACCGCGGCCGCGGTCCGGTGGCCACCGTGCTGGTGCAGCAGGGCACGCTGCGCAAGGGCGATTTCGTGGTCTGCGGCGTCGAATACGGCCGCATGCGCGCGCTGATCGACGAGACCGGCAAGCAGGTTGCCGAAGCCGGCCCGTCGATCCCGGTGCAGGTGCTGGGCCTGTCCGGAGTGCCGGAAACCGGCGACGATTTCGTTGCCGTCGAGGACGAGCGCCTGGCTCGCGAGGTCGCCGAGGAGCGCCAGCTGAAGCGGCGTGAGACGCGGATGGTCAGCAAGAGCAACCGGCTCGAGGACATCATCGCCAAAATGGGCCAGGGCGAGGAGCAGCAGACGCTCAACATCCTGGTCAAGGGCGACGTGCAGGGCTCGGTCGAGGCCTTGCGTGAATCGCTGACCCAGATCGGCAACGATCGCGTACGGGTCAACGTGGTGGCTTCCGGCGTCGGCGGCATCACCGAGTCCGATGCCACCTTGGCCGCCGCCTCGAAGGCGTTGGTGATCGGCTTCAACGTGCGTGCCGACGCCTCGGCGCGCAAGGTGATCGAGACCAACGGTCTGGATGTGCGTTATTTCTCGATCATCTACGACGTGATCGACCAGGTGACCCAGGCGGCCACCGGCCTGCTCGGCATGGAAGTGCGCGAGGACATCATCGGCACCGCCGAGGTTCGCGACGTGTTCCGCAGCTCGAAATTCGGTGCCGTGGCCGGTTGCATGGTCACCGAGGGTGTGGTCAAGCGCAGCAAGCCGATCCGCGTGCTGCGCGACCACGTGGTGATCTTCGAGGGCGAGCTGGAATCGCTGCGCCGCTTCAAGGACCTCGTCGACGAAGTGCGCAACGGCATGGAGTGCGGCATCGCCGTGAAGCAGTACAACGACGTCAAGCCGGGCGACCAGATCGAGTGCTTCGAACGCACCGAAGTGGCGCGCACGCTTTGACCTTGAGCCCCTCTCCTGTCGGGAGAGGGGCGGGGTGGGGTTCACGGTTTGCGCAGCCTTCCCGATGCAGAGTTCACTCAGGGTCGGGAACCCTCATCCGCCCCTTCGGGGCACCTTCTCCCGAGGGGAGAAGGAAGATTGTCCTTCGGAGTTTTTCATGCCCTCCCGTGATTTCAAACGTACCGACCGCATTGGTGCCGAACTGCGCCGTGAGCTCGGCTTGCTGGTGCACGCGGCCGTACGCGATCACGGCTTGCCGTCGACCAGCGTGTGCGACGTGGAAATCACCCGTGACCTGGATTGGGCCACGGTATGGGTGACCACGATGCTGCCCGAACAGGGGTTGCCCGCGGTGAAGGCGCTCAACGAGCTGAGCCACGAGATCCGGCATGCGCTGGCACACAGCGGCATGCGCATGCGCCGGGTGCCCGAGCTGAAGTTCAAGTACGACGATTCGGTCGACAAGGGCGAGCGCATCGAATCGCTGCTGCGCCAGCAGGCGCGCGACCTGGCGCCGCCGGGCGGCGACAAGCACGATTGAACCGGTCAGTACGGGGTCCCGCCGAGCCGATGAGCCGCCCGCCGCGCATCCAGTTCCGCGACCTGCACGGCATCGTGCTGCTCGATAAGCCCCGGGGCCTGAGCTCCAACCAGGCGCTGCAAGCCGTGCGGCGGCTGCTGCGCGCGTCCAAGGGCGGCCATACCGGCGCGCTCGATCCGCTGGCCACCGGCCTGCTGCCGCTGTGCTTCGGCGAGGCGACCAAGCTGGCCGGCAGCCTGCTGGGGGCGCGCAAGGCCTATCTGGCCGAGTGCCGGCTCGGCGTCACCACGGAGACAGCCGACAGCGAGGGCGAGGTCGTTCGGCAACGCCCGGTGCCGCAGCTCGGTGCTGCCGCGATCGAGGCGGCGCTGGTCAAGCTGCGCGGGCGTATCCTGCAGGTGCCGCCGATGTACTCCGCGTTGAAGCAGGGCGGCGAGCGGTTGTATGCGAAGGCGCGCCGTGGCGAAACCGTGGAGGTGCCGCCGCGCGAGGTGGAGGTATACCGGCTGGAGCTGCTGGCGCGCGACGGCGACACGCTGCAGTTGCTGGTGGAGTGCGGCTCGGGTACCTACGTCCGCTCGCTGGCGGTGGATCTGGGCGAGGACCTGGGTTGCGGCGCCCATCTGACCGCGCTGCGCCGGATCTGGGTAGAGCCGTTCCGCGAGCCGCAAATGGTGACCCTGGCACAACTGGAGCAGGCGGCGGAACAGGGCGACGAGGCCTTGCTGGCCTGGTTGCTGCCGGTTTCCGCCGGCTTGTCCGATCTGCCGGTATTGCGGCTCGATGAGACGCAGAGCATGGCCATCTCGCGCGGCCAGCAGATCGCGCTGCCGGGCCTGCCGGAAGTCGGGCGCTGCGTGGCGTATGCCAGCGATGGCGCACTGCTGGCGCTGCTGGAAGCCGATGCCGGAGGACGTGCGCGCATCGTGCGCGGCTTCAACCTGCCGCCAGACTGACCGATTTGCTTCGATGAGCCGCCGCGCTCTTGTTGAAACACCGCTCCCATCAGTAGAATAGGCAAGTTATTTCAACGCTTTCACTCAACTAGGCGAAGCTTGCGCTTGCGTCATTGCGATGATGCAAGCGCAAGCTTCGCATCGCCTTTCAAGGAAACGTATACCTCATGTCTCTTACCGTAGAACAAACCGGCAAGATCATCGCTGATTTCGGCCGCGTGCCGAACGACACCGGCTCGACCGAAGTCCAGGTGGCCCTGCTGTCCGCCCGCATCGACCACCTCACCGGCCACTTCAAGGAACACAAGCAGGATCACCATTCCCGTCGTGGCCTGCTGAAACTGGTCAACCAGCGCAAGCGCCTGCTCAGCTATCTGAAGGACCGCGATCTTGCGCGCTATCAGACCCTGATCGAACGCCTCGGCCTGCGTCGGTAATTCGTGCGGGAGTAGTTTGTGCGTTCGTCCGTGAACGCTGAGATCAAGAAGCGGCCATCCTTGGCCGCACTCTCAAATAAAACTCAGGAATTCCAACGTGGCAAAAGTAACCAAGTCATTCCAGTACGGTAATCACGAAGTCACACTGGAGACGGGCGAAATTGCCCGCCAGGCGTCCGGTGCGGTGATGGTCAGCATGGGAGGCACGGTGGTGCTGGTCACCGCCGTGGCCGCCGCCAAGCAGAAGGAAGGCCAGGACTTCTTCCCGCTCACCGTCGACTACGTGGAGAAGTTCTATTCCGCCGGCCGCATTCCGGGCGGCTTCTTCAAGCGCGAGGGCCGTCCGACCGAGAAGGAGACGCTCACCTCGCGCCTGATCGATCGTCCGGTGCGTCCGCTGTTCCCGGAAGATTTCAAGAACGAAGTGCAGGTCATCGCACAGGTCGTCTCGCTCAACCCCGAGGTCGACGGCGACATCCCGGCGCTGCTCGGTGCTTCCGCCGCGCTGAGCCTGGCCGGCATCCCGTTCAAGGGCCCGATCGGCGCCGCCCGCGTCGGTTACGCCGATGGCAAGTACCTGCTGAACCCGTCGGCCACCGAACTGAAGACCTCCCAGTTGGACCTGGTCGTCGCCGGTACCGCCGGCGCCGTGCTGATGGTGGAATCCGAAGCGCAGCTGCTGTCCGAGGACGTGATGCTCGGCGCGGTGATGTTCGGCCATCAGCAGATGCAGACCGCGATCCGCGCGATCGCCGAGCTGGCCACCGAGGCCGGCAAGCCGTCGTGGGACTGGCAGGCACCGGCCCGCAACGAATCGCTGGTTGCCGCCGTCAAGGGCGCTGTCGGCGATCAGCTGGCCGCCGCGTTCCAGGTGCGCGACAAGCTGGAGCGTCGCGACGCGATCTCCGCGATCAAGGCCGATGTGCTGGCCGGGCTCAAGGCGCAGGCCGAAGAGAACGGCTGGTCCGCCGCCGCGATGGCCAAGGAATTCGAGGAACTCGAATACCACACCCTGCGCGACAGCGTGCTGAAGACCAAGGTACGCATCGACGGCCGCCAGCTGGACGACGTGCGCGCGATCACCGCCCGCGTCGGTGTGCTGCCGCGCACGCATGGCTCGGCGCTGTTCACCCGCGGCGAGACGCAGGCGCTGGTCGTGGTCACGCTGGGTACCACGCGCGACGCGCAGATCATCGACGCGCCCGGTGGCGAGTCGAAGGATCCGTTCCTGTTCCATTACAACTTTCCGCCGTTCTCGGTGGGCGAGGCCGGCCGCTTCGGTGCGCCGAAGCGTCGCGAGATCGGCCACGGCCGCCTCGCCAAGCGCGGCGTGCAGGCGGTGAAGCCGAGCATCGAGGCGTTCCCGTACGTGCTGCGCGTGGTCTCGGAAATCACCGAGTCCAACGGCTCTTCGTCGATGGCCTCGGTGTGCGGCTCCTCGCTGGCAATGATGGATGCCGGCGTGCCACTGAAGGCGCCGGTGGCCGGCATCGCGATGGGCCTGGTCAAGGAAGGCGGCGACTTCGTCGTGCTTTCGGACATCCTGGGCGACGAGGATCACCTCGGCGACATGGACTTCAAGGTGGCCGGCAGCGCCGAGGGCATTTCCGCGTTGCAGATGGACATCAAGATCGACGGCATCACCGAGGAGATCATGAAGGTGGCGCTGGCCCAGGCCAAGCGTGGTCGCCTGCATATCCTCGGCGAGATGAACAAGGCGATCAGCACCGCCCGCGCGGAAATGAGCGAGTACGCCCCGCGCCTGATCACCATCAAGATCCACCCGGACAAGATCCGCGAAGTGATCGGCAAGGGCGGCGCCACCATCCGCTCGATCACCGAGGAGACCGGCACCACCATCGACATCAGCGACGACGGCACCATCATCATCGGTTCGGTCAATCGCGACGCGGGTGAAACCGCCAGGAAGCGCATCGAGCAGATCGTCTCCGACGTCGAACCGGGCCGCATCTACGAAGGCAAGGTGGCCAAGCTGATGGACTTCGGCGCCTTCGTCACGATCATGCCGGGCAAGGATGGCCTGGTGCACGTGTCGCAGATCTCCGACGAGCGTGTCGAGAAGGTATCCGACAAGCTGAAGGAAGGCGACATCGTCAAGGTCAAGGTGCTCGAAGTGGACAAGCAGGGCCGCATCCGCCTGTCGATGAAGGCGGTGACCGAGGAAGAGCGCGCCGGCGTCTGAATTGTCCCGGACAAGGCGGTTCCGCAAGGCCCGGCCGATGCCGGGCCTTGTACGTTTCGGCGTCGGTGATTTTGTGCAACACGCTTTTGCTAGGATGGATGGATCTTGCAGGAGAATGCACCGATGGTCGACCCGGCAAACGATTTCATCAGGGATTACCAGGCGCTGGCACAGCAGTCGTGGGATGCCTGGGCGCGCCAGTTCCAGCAGCAGCCCGCCGCCAATCCGTTTGCGCCACCGCCGGCGCCGGTCGCCGGCAACGACATGGTGGAACGCACGCTGGCTGGCCTGAAGGGCTACTTCGACTGGATGCAGGCGGCCGCTGCCGGCAGCGCGGCTCCGTCGCCCGGCAGCGACTGGCGCCAGCAACTGCAGCAGATGTTCGGCGGCGCCCAGCAGCCGTTTGCGCAGGCGTTCGGCGGCATCGACAGCGCCGGTACGGAAGGCTTCATGCGGCAATGGCAGTCCTGGCTGCAGGCAGCCCGCCCCGCCGGTTTCGGCGACCTGCCGGGCATGCGAGGGCCGACACCGGCGTTCGGCCTGAATCGCGAGCAGCAGATGCAGCAGCAGGCGCTGGCCACGGCCTTGCTGGAGTCGATGCGGGCATCCGTCCGCTACCAGGAACTGATCCAGCGCGCCAACACGCAAGGCATGCAGCGCCTGCAGGACAAGCTGGCCGAACCGGGCCGCCAGATCGACTCGCTGAAGGGGCTGTACGACTTGTGGGTGGATGCCTCGGAAGAGGCCTATGCCGAGATCGCGTTGTCCGACGAGTTCCGCGAGGTCTACGGCGAGATGGTCAACACGCAGATGCGCGTGCGCCAGTTGCAACAGCAGCAGACTGAACAGCTGTGCCAGCAACTCGGCGTGCCGACGCGCAGCGAGGTGTCCAGCCTCGGCGAGCGGCTGCAGGCCTTGCGCCGTGAGTTCCGCGCCAGTCGTGCCGGTGCGTCCGTCGACCGTGACGACGAGATCGTGGCGCTGCGCCGGGAACTGGCGGCGCTGAAACGCCAGCTGGCCGGCGGCCAGGCCGCAGCGCCGGCGACGAGCAAGGCTGCGCCCTCGAAGGCCGCGGCGGCGGCAAGGAAGACGTCGGCAAAAGCGGTCCGCAAACCTGCCGCCGCAGCCGTTCCCAGCCCGCGCAAGCGCAAGTAAAGGAGGCTCGTCATGCAGACGCCGATGCGCATCGACCCGGTCACAGTACTGGCCGACATCGCCACGTTCCAGCGCAAGCTCGCCGCCGGCATGGCGAACCTGCGCAACATGCACGAGCCCGAGTACGCCAACACTCCGCGCGAGCTGGTCTACAGCGAGGACAAGCTGAAGGTGTGGCACTTCACCGGCCTCGGCAAGGCGACGGCGAAGACCCCGTTGCTGATCGTCTACGCGCTGGTCAACACGGTGTGGATGACCGACCTGCAGGCCGACCGCTCGATGGTGCGCAACCTGCTGGAGCAGGGTGAGGACGTCTACCTGATCGACTGGGGCTATCCCGACGGCGCGGACCGCTGGCTGACCTTGGACGACTACATCAACGGCTATCTCGACCGCTGCGTCGATGCGGTGCGCACGCGTCACGGCCTGGAGGCGATCAACCTGCTGGGCATCTGCCAGGGCGGTGCGTTCTCGCTGTGCTACACCGCGCTGCACCCGGACAAGGTGAAGAACCTGATCACCATGGTCACCCCGGTGGATTTCCACACGCCGGACAACATGCTGTCGCACTGGAGCCGCCGCATGGACGTGGACCTGTTCGTCGACACCATGGGCAACATCCCTGCCGGGCTGATGAACTATGTCTATCTGACCCTGAAGCCGCTGCGGCTGAACCAGCAGAAGTACATCGGCATGGTCGACATCCTCGACAATCCGGTCGAGCTGGAGAACTTCCTGCGCATGGAGCGCTGGATCTTCGACTCGCCCGACCAGGCTGGCGAAGCGTTCCGCCAGTTCATCAAGGATTTCTACCAGGGCAACAAGCTGGTCAAGGGCACGCTCCAGATCGGCGGCCGGACGGTGGACTTGGGGCTGATCACCCAGCCGGTGCTGAACATCTTCGCCGAGCAGGACCACCTGGTGCCGCCGGATGCCTCACGCGCACTGGGCAAGCACGTCGGCACCGCCGACTACACCCAGCTCGCGTTCAAGGGCGGCCACATCGGCATCTACGTGTCCAGCCGCGCGCAGCGCGAAGTGCCGCCGGCGATCCACCAGTGGCTGCGCCAGCGCGACTGAATCGCCCTCGTCCGTCGTGCGCAAGGCGTGCACGACAGGCGATAATGGCCGCATGATCATCGCTGCCGAAACCCACGACTCCATCCGCGCCGTGCAGTGGCAGGGCGACCACCTGCGCCTGCTCGACCAGCGCCTGCTGCCCGGTGAGGAACGCTGGATCGACTGCCGCGACGCCGCACAGGTCACCCAGGCCATTCGCGACCTGGCCGTGCGCGGCGCACCGGCGATCGGCATTGCCGCGGCGTGGGGCGTGGCGATGGCGGCGCAGCAAGGCGCACCGCTGGAGCCGGTGCTGGCCATGCTGCGCGCCGCGCGTCCCACCGCGGTGAACCTGATGTGGGCGCTGGACCGGATGAAGAAACGCATCGCGGCCGGTGCCGATGCCGGCGCACTGCTGCGCGAGGCGCAGGCGATCCAGAATGAAGACCTTGCCGCGAACCGCCGGATGGGCGAACTGGGAGCCGCGCTGATCTCGACCGGTTCGGGCGTGCTGACCCATTGCAATACTGGCTCGCTGGCCACGGCCGGCTACGGCACTGCACTTGGCGTGATTCGCGCCGGCGTGGCGGCGGGGCGAATCGCGCGCGTCTACGCCGGCGAAACCCGGCCGTGGCAACAGGGCGCCCGACTGACCATGTGGGAACTGGTGCGCGACGGCATCCCGGCACAGCTGATCGCCGATTCCGCCGCCGCGCATCTGATGAAGTCCGGTGCGGTGCAATGGGTGATCGTCGGCGCTGACCGGATCGCCGCGAACGGCGATACCGCGAACAAGATCGGCACCTACCAGCTGGCAATCGCGGCGAAGTACCACGGCGTGAAGTTCATGGTGGTGGCGCCGTCTTCCACCGTCGACATGGCCACCGGCAGCGGTGAGGAAATCGAGATCGAACTGCGCGACCCGGCCGAACTGCTCAGCACCGGCGGCCGCCGCACCGTGGTCGAAGGAGCGCAGGCGTGGAACCCGGTGTTCGACGTGGCGCCGGCGGAACTGATCGACGCCATTGTCACCGAGCGCGGCGTGATCGAGCGGCCGAACAGTATCGCCATGCAGGCCATGTTCGGCTGCTGAGCCTGCCGGACTGGATGTTTTTTAGCGGCTGGGGGCGCGTCGCCGGCAAGCGTGGCGGAAGCGTGGCTGCTCAATTTGTCGACAGTCTGCGCGGATGGTCGCGGGAGTGTGAAGGCGTCGATATAAATATCTGATTCTAAAGGATTAAATCCTGTCTTTTTGATGTCGCCCATGCTATACTTTCAAGGTTGATTTCGGGTCGCATGGCGCATGCGCTTGAGGCGCGGTGCCAGCACCCTTTTTTCGTTATCAGGGAAGCCGATTGATGGCAGAGCTCGCCAAAGAAGTGATTCGCGTCAACATCGAAGACGAGATGCGCCAGAGCTACCTCGATTACGCCATGAGCGTGATCGTGGGCCGCGCACTCCCGGATGTGCGTGACGGCCTGAAACCCGTGCATCGCCGCGTACTGTTCGCGATGAACGAACTCGGCAACGTATGGAACAAGCCGTACAAGAAGTCGGCCCGCGTGGTCGGTGACGTCATCGGTAAGTACCATCCGCATGGCGACCAGTCGGTATACGATGCGATCGTGCGCATGGCGCAGCCGTTCTCGCTGCGCTACCTGCTGGTCGACGGCCAGGGCAACTTCGGTTCGGTCGACGGCGACAGCGCCGCGGCGATGCGCTACACCGAAGTGCGCATGTCGCGGCTCACCCACGAGCTGCTGGCCGACATCGACAAGGAAACCGTCGACTTCGGCCCGAACTACGACGAAAGCGAGCACGAACCGCTGGTGCTTCCCACGCGCGTGCCGAACCTGCTGGTGAACGGTTCGGCCGGCATCGCGGTCGGCATGGCCACCAACATCCCGCCGCACAACCTCAACGAGGTGATCGCGGCGACGATCGCGTTGATCGACGAGCCCACGCTCTCGATCGACGAGTTGATGCACTACATCCCGGGCCCGGACTTCCCGACCCACGGCATCATCAACGGTTCTTCCGGCATCATCGAGGCGTACCGCACCGGTCGCGGCCGCATCCTGGTGCGCGCGAAGGCCGAGATCGAGACCGAGTCGAATGGCCGCGAGACGATCATCGTCCACGAGCTGCCGTACCAGGTGAACAAGGCGCGGCTGATCGAGAAAATCGCCGAGCTGGTCAAGGAGAAGAAGCTCGAAGGCATCAGCGAACTGCGCGACGAGTCCGACAAGGACGGCATGCGCGTCGTCATCGAGATCCGCAAGGACGCGATGGGCGACGTGGTGCTGAACAACCTGTTCCAGCAGACCCAGCTGCAGGTAACGTTCGGCATCAACATGGTGGCCCTGCTGGACGGCCAGCCGAAGCTGCTCAACCTCAAGGACATCCTCGAGGCGTTCATCCGCCATCGGCGCGAGGTGGTCACCCGCCGCACCATCTTCGAACTGCGCAAGGCGCGAGCCCGTGCGCACATCCTGGAAGGCCTCACCGTCGCGCTGGCGAACATCGACGAGATGATCGAGTTGATCAAGACCTCGTCGTCGCCGGCGGAGGCACGTGAGCGCATGGTGGCGCGGCGCTGGGAAGCGGGCCTGGTGCGGGCCCTGCTGTCCGCCACCGGCGCCGACGCATCGCGCCCGGAAGACATGGATCCGCGCGACGGGTTGAAAGACGACGGCTATCAGCTGTCCGAGGCGCAGGCGCTGGAAATCCTGGCGATGCGGCTGCACCGCCTCACCGGGCTGGAACAGGAAAAGCTCTCCGACGAGTACCGGCAGATCCTGGAGACCATCCGCGGCCTGATCGAGATCCTGGAGAACCCGAACCGCCTGCTCGAAGTGATCCGCGAGGAACTGGAGGCGGTCAAGGCGGAGTTCGGCGATGCGCGGCGCACCGAGATCCAGCATTCGCAGGAAGACCTCAACGTCCTCGACCTGATTGCGCCGGAGGACATGGTGGTCACGCTGTCGCACACCGGCTACGTCAAGCGCCAGCCGGCCAGCACGTATCGCGCCCAGAGGCGCGGCGGCAAGGGTCGCTCGGCCTCGGCGCTGAAGGACGAGGACGTGGTCGAGCAGCTGTGGGTGGTCAACACGCACGACACGCTGCTCACCTTCACCAGCACCGGCCGCGTCTACTGGCTCAAGGTCTACCAGATCCCGGAGGCAGGCCCGGGCGCGCGCGGCAAGCCGATCATCAACCTGCTGCCGCTGGGCGAGGGCGAAAAGGTGCAGGCAGTGCTGCCGGTGCGCGAATATAGCGACGACCGTTACGTGTTCTTCGCTACCCGTCACGGCACGGTCAAGAAGACGCCGCTGACCGAGTTCGCCTATCAGCTGCAGAAGGGCAAGCAGGCGATCAAGCTCGACGAGGGAGACGCGCTGGTCAACGTGGAGCTCACCGACGGCAACAGCGACATCCTGCTGTTCGCCTCCAACGGCAAGGTCAACCGCTTCGACGAGAACACCGTGCGCTCGATGGGGCGCACGGCCACCGGCGTGCGCGGCATGAAGCTGGTTGGCGGCGCCGAGGTGGTGTCGCTGATCGTCGCGGCGGAAGGCGACATCCTCACGGCTACTGCACGCGGTTACGGCAAGCGTACCGAGCTGGCCGAGTTCGCCAAGAAGGGGCGTGGCACCCAGGGCGTGATCGGCATCCAGTGCTCCGAGCGCAACGGCGCGCTGGTTGCCGCGGTGCAGGTCACCGAGGCGCACGAGCTGATGCTGATCTCCAACCAGGGCACCCTGGTGCGTACCCGCGTGGCGGAGGTCTCGCAGCTCGGCCGCAATACCCAGGGCGTCACCCTGATCCGGCTGCCTGCGGACGAAACGCTGGTCAGCGTGATGCGGCTGGATGCGGAAGAGGACAACGGCGAGGATGCCGAGGTCGTCGAGCCTTCGGTCGCCAACGAGTGAATCCAAGCCACGCCTGAAACGAGAAAAACCCCGGCACGCCGGGGTTTTTCTCTGGGCGGAGGGTGTCGCGTGGCCCATTCCATTCCGGCCGACGATCGTCAAGTCCGGCCATGCGGTTTCGTCAGAAAGAACAACTGCTCGACCGGGGTGTCCAGCGCACGTGCCAGTTTGAGTGCGAGCAAGGTCGATGGAACCATCCGCTCCATTTCGATTGCATTGATCGATTTGCGCGTGGTTCCGATCAGGTCGGCCAATGCGTTCTGGGTCAAGTCTTTTTCCGCGCGCAGGATTTTCAGACGGTTCGCCAGTCGCTCTTCATGCATGGATCAACCCCGGTCGAGCAGCAGGAAAACCGCGAGGAAGGCGGTCGCCGCAAGCGCAATGACCAGTGCCGCCACCAGCTGACCGGGCACGCTGATGGTCACCAGTACGCTCAGCAAGCAGAACGACGCCAGCGCTCCCAGTACGGTGAAAAACGCCCACTTGCAGGCGTGGGTGATCGCCGACTGCCGCAATTCATCACGCATGACAGCGTCGCGTCTTTCCCGGATGGCGTTTTTCATGCCGCACGTCCGTTGCTGGCCCAGCCAGATGATGGCGAATACGATGGCGATGGCCAGTGCCTGAAGTAGCGCGCGCCTGGTATCGCTGCCAAGCACGAGCGTCGAGGCCAGAACGAGGAAGACGATCAGGGCGAGCCACACTCCGCGGCGCTCGTTCCTTACCAGCTTGTCTGTCTGATTATCCGTGTGCTGCATGTCGCTTCTCCCGGCGGTTTTCGAGTCATCGTGCTCGGGGTGAACATATAACCTATCAGTTCCATAAAGCAACCTATAGGTTACATTCATTTAAGCGACTTTATCCCGGCGCTGCTCGTCTGTGCACCAGGGGGCATCGGCAAAGTCACCGGCGGATCGCCGCCAGCATCGCCTCGGCCGTGGAGGCGCGCAGCTCGCCGGGCGCCTCCACCTGCAGCAGGCGCACCACGCCGTCTTCCGCGTACAGTGCAAAACGCCGCGCGCGCAGGCCCATGCCGAAGGCGGTGCCGTCCAGTTCCAGCCCCAGCGCGCGGGTGAAGCTGGCGTTGCCGTCGGCCAGCATCAGCAGGCCCGGGGGAACTTGCTGGGCGAGAGCCCATGCTTGCATCACATAGGCATCGTTGACCGCCAGGCACATCACCTTCACCCCGGCTTCGTGGAAGTCGGCGTAGCGTTCGACGTAGCCGGGAAGGTGCCGGTTGGAGCAGGTCGGCGTGAAGGCACCGGGGACGGCGAACAGCACCACGCGGCTTCCGGCAAACAATTCGCCGGTGCGGCAGGGGTGGATATTTTCGCCGACCGTCGACAGCTCGACATCTGGCAGCGGCTGACCGATCTGGATGGTCATGGGGGGCTTCCTTCGTTGGCGATTCCGCCATGCTAGCGCCGCGGGATGAAGCTTGTCGCCTTGAATCGAGGGCCATGCAAACCCATTTCCCGGGCAGGCGGCAGTGAGCCGCAATTTCCCACCGACGAGGAGATACGAGCATGAATCTGAGTCGCAACTTTCCGTGGAACCCGGCAAGCATGGCCAACGTCGGCGACATCCGCGAGGCGTTCGATCGCCTGCTGGGCAACCCGGCCGAGACGGACCAGTCCAACGTGGTGACCAGCCAGTGGGCGCCGCGCGTGGACATCAAGGAAGAGGACAAGCGCTTCGTGATCTATGCGGATGTTCCGGGCGTGGAGCCCGGCAGGATCGAGGTGAGCATGGAGAAGGGCATCCTCACCATCAAGGGCGAGCGCACCGTGGAGAACACTGAGCAGAACGGCAAGTTCACTCGCCTGGAGCGCTCGCACGGACTGTTCCATCGCCGCTTCGCGCTGCCCGACAGTGCCGATGCGGACGGCGTCACCGCCCATGGCAAGGATGGCGTGCTGGAGATCGTCATCCCGAAGAAGGCCGAGACCACGCCGCGCCGCATCACCATCAATACCGGCAGCTGAGGCATTTCCGCGAGTGTTGCGCAGGCGACCCGCCGCGGACGATGATCCGCGACGGGTCGTCGCGTGTGCAGGAAATCGAATCGGCGGGAGTGGTGCGTGGAATTCAAAGATTATTACGAGATCCTGGGCGTGAAGCCCGACGCCAGCGAGGCCGAGATCAAGGCCGCGTATCGCAAGCTGGCGCGCAAATATCACCCGGACAAGAACAAGGAAGCCGGCGCCGAGGAAAAATTCAAGGCAGTCAACGAGGCCAACGAAGTACTCAAGGATGCCGAGAAACGGCGCTCCTACGACCAGCTGCGGGCCGGCGGCTATCGGCAGGGCGAGCAGTTCCGCCCGCCCCCGGGTTGGCAGGGTCAGCAGGGTTTCGGCGGCGACGACGGCGACTTCAGCGATTTCTTCGAGAGCCTGTTCGGCCGCGGGGCGGCCCAGGGGCATCGGGGGCCGCCGCGGGCGCGTCGCGGCCGCGACGTGCAGGCCTCGGTGCAGATCGACCTGCAAACCGCGTTCGACGGCGGCCGCACGCGGCTGTCGATGCATGACTCCGCCAGCGGCGAGCGCGTGCTGGAAGTGAAGATTCCGGCCGGCATCCAGCCGGGCCAGGTGATCCGCCTGTCCGGCCAGGGCCAGGCCGGCATGGCCGGCGGGCCGAGCGGCGACCTGCTGCTGGAAGTAGGCATCCGCGACGATGCGCGTTTCCGTCTGGAGGGCCGCAACGTGGTGCACGTGCTGCCGATCACGCCGTGGGAAGCGGCGCTGGGCGCCACCGTGCCGGTGCCGACGCTGGCCGGGGCGGTCGACCTGCGCATTCCGGCCGGCTCGCAGTCGGGACGCAAGCTGCGCCTGAAGGGGCGCGGGATGCCTGGCGCGAATCCGGGCGACCAGCTGGTGGAGCTGTCGATTCGTGCGCCGACGGCGGAGAACGACCAGCAGCGGACGGCTTACGAGGCGTTGCACGAGGCGTTCAAGCACTTCGATCCGCGCCGCTGAGCCGTGCGGACGGCGCAAACGAAAACGGCGCCTGCAGGCGCCGTTTTTCGTGAACCCGATTCGGTGCGGATCAGCCCGGCAGGAACTCCTGCAGCGCCTTGAGCAGCTCCTCTTCCTTGATCGGCTTGGTCACGTAGGCCTTGGCACCCTGGCGCATGCCCCAGACCTTGTCGGTTTCCTGGTCCTTGGTGGTGACCAGGATGATCGGGATGTGCGCGGTATCGGCGTTCTTGCTGATCGTGCGGGTTGCCTGGAAACCGTTGAGGTTCGGCATGACCACGTCCATCAGGATCAGATCGGGCTTTTCCGCCTTGGCCACTTCCACGCCCGCGGCGCCGTCCTCGGCCGAAAGGGTCTCGTGCCCGAGTTTCTCGACGATCCGCTTGATACCCAGCAATTGCGACGGGGAGTCGTCGACGATCAGGATGCGTGCCATAAGGTGATAGTCCCTGCGAGTTTCGTTGATTCTAAGCCGTGGTGATGCTACTTCCAAGCATGGCTTCGTCAAAGCGTGCCTTCGATACGCACCAGGGTGCGCCCGAACGAGTCGCCGGCGAGCATGCGCGCAAACACTCCGGGCAGTTCGTCGAGGCCCGCTTCGCGCGTGACGATGCGTTCCAACTGCCGCGGCTTCCAGTCGCCAGCAAGTAGCTGCCAGACCCTGTCGCGCAGCTCGCGGGCGGTGCCGGCCGAAGCGATGCCGAGCAGGCTCACGCCACGGATGATGAACGGCATCACCGTGCTGTCGAATGCGATGCCGCCGGCGTTGCCGCAGATCGCCACGTTGCCGTACGGCGCGATGAGCGGCAGCAGGCCGCCGAGCATGCCGCCGCCGACGTTGTCCAGCGCGCCGCCGAAGCGGGCAGAGTCCATCGGCTTGCCGCTGAAGGCGAGCTGGTGGCGGTCGATGCAGTCCGTGGCGCCGAGGCTGCGCAGGAAGTCGAAGTGGTCCGCCTTGCCGCTGATCGCATGCACTTCGTAACCGGCGCGACTGAAGATGTCGATCGCCAGTTGACCGACGCCGCCGCTGGCGCCGGTTACCGCGATCGGGCCGAGCGCCGGCGTTTGCCGGTTGTCCTGCATGCGCAGCAGAGCCAGTGCGGCGGTGAAGCCGGCGGTGCCGAGGATCATGCTCTCGCGCAGGCTCAGGCCCGGCGGCAGCGGAATCGTCCAGCGCGCGTCGAGGCGCGCGTATTCGCCGTAGCCGCCGTCGCGTGTCTCGGACAGGCCGCTGCCGGTGCACAGCACCGCGTCGCCTTCCCTGAAGGTGGGGTCGGTCGAGGCGACCACGTGACCGGCCACGTCGATGCCGCCGTTGAGCGGATAGGTGCGCAGGATCCGGCCCTTGCCGGTGCCGGCCAGCGCGTCCTTGTAGTTCACCGAGGAATAGGCAACCTTGACCAGCACTTCGCCGGGCAACAGCGCGGCGGCGTCCATGGTTTCGACGCCGGCGCGGTAACCGGCGTCGTCGTGGTGGATGCGAAATGCGCGAAAGCTGGTCATCTTGATGTCCCTCGCCAGCCGCTCAGGCGCTGACGCTGCTGGTGTCGATCCACTTGGGAATGTAGCTGCCTTGATAGCTCTGCATCCAGTCGAACAGCACGGAGGCGTCGTCGCCAAACCAGATGCTGTCGCGCTGTTCGGGGCGCACGAAGTGTTCGTCGACCATGTGTTCCATCATCGTGCGCAGGTCACGGTAGTAGCCGCGCACGTCGAGAAAGGCGCAGGGGTAGCGGTGCAGGCCAAGCTGGGCCCAGGTCAGCATCTCGAACATCTCGTCCATCGTGCCGAAGCCGCCGGGCAGGGCGACGAAGGCGTCGGACAGCTCGTACATGCGCGTCTTGCGCTGGTGCATGGTCTCCACGACCACCAGCTCGCTCAGGCCCGGGTGCGCCACCTCCAGCTCCACCAGCTGGCGCGGAATCACCCCGATCACCTTGCCACCGCCGGCGAGTACCGCGTCGGCCACCACGCCCATCAGGCCGACCTTGCCGCCGCCGTAGACCAGCGCGATGCCGCGTCGGGCCATTTCCGCACCGAACGCGCGCGCCTGTGCGGCATACTCGGGATGCCGGCCGCTGCTGGAGCCGCAGTAGACGCAGATGGCGGTGGGTTGGGGCATGCGGGCACCGAAAGTCTCGGGACGTCATCCCAGCGAAAGCTGGGACCCAGTGTCTTATGCGGCGACGGCAAAGGCACTGGATTCCGGCTTTCGCCGGAATGACGACGGGAAAAGCAAACGGCCCGCCAGTGTTGCCATGAGCGGGCCGCGTGGATCCCGGATCGGCGCACATTCTTGTGCTGTCCGGGATGAGCGCATCCTGCGCTCAATTGCCCTTGTGGATGGCGCGCTTGTCGACCGACAACGCGGCCTCGTGCACGGCCTCGGACAGGGTCGGGTGGGCGTGGACGATGCGCGCCAGGTCCTCGGAGGAGCCCTTGAACTCCATCGCCACCACGCACTCGGCGATCAGCTCGGAGACGCCCGGGCCGACCATGTGCACGCCGAGAATGCGGTCGGTGTCGGCGTGCGCGAGCATCTTCACCTGGCCCACGGCCTCGTTCATCGCCACGGCGCGGCCGATGGCGGCGAACGGGAAGGTGCCGACCTTGTACGGGATGCCGGCGTCCTTCAGTTCCTTTTCGGTCTTGCCGGCCCAGGCGATTTCCGGCTCGGTGTAGATCACCCACGGGATCGTGTCGAAGTTGACGTGGCCGGCCTTGCCGGCGATCCACTCGGCTACGGCGATACCTTCCTCGGAGCCCTTGTGCGCCAGCATCGGGCCGCGCACGGCGTCACCGATCGCCCACACGCCATCGACACCGGTGTGGTTGTGTTCGTCGACCACGATGCGGCCGCGCTCGTCCAGCTTCACGCCGGTGTCCTCTGCCAGCAGGCCGGCGGTGTAGGCGCGGCGGCCCACGGCCACCAGCAGCTTGTCGACCACCAGCTGCTGCTCGCCATCCTTGTCGGTGTAGGTGAGGTGCACGCCATCCTTTTTTGCCTCGGCCTTGTTGAGCTTGGCGTTGAGCTTGATCGACAGGCCCTGCTTGGCGAATTCCTTGGCGGCGACCTTGGCGATGTCGGCGTCGGCGGCGGCGAGAAACTCCGGCAGCGCCTCGATGATGGTGACCTCGGCGCCCATGCGGCGCCACACGCTGCCGAGCTCCAGGCCGATCACGCCGGCGCCGATCACGCCCAGGCGCTTCGGCACCTCGGCGAAGTCCAGCGCACCGGCGTTGTCGACGATCGCCTTGCCGTCGAACTTGGCAAACGGCAGCTCGATCGGCACCGAGCCGGAGGCGAGGATCACGTTGGTGGCGCTGAGGGTCTGCCTGGAACCGTCGGTCGCGGTGATCTCCACGCTGTTACCCTTCAGCAGCTTGCCCTTGCCGTGGAACGCGGCGACCTTGTTGGCCTTGAACAGCTGGCCGATGCCGCCGGTGAACTGCTTGACGATCTTGTCCTTGCGGCCGATGAAGGTGGCCATGTCGACCTTGGCGCCTTCCACGCTGATGCCGTGCACCGGCAGGTTGTGCGCGATGTTCCAGTACTGGCGCGAGGAATCCAGCAGCGCCTTGGACGGGATGCAGCCCACGTTGAGGCAGGTGCCGCCCAACGCCTGCTTGCCGTCCTTGCCACTGAAGTCGTCCACGCAGGCAGCCTTCAGGCCCAGCTGCGCGGCGCGGATCGCGGCCACATAGCCGGCCGGACCGGCACCGATGACGATGACGTCGAATTTGTCGCTCATGGTTTTGGTGTCCTTGAAAGCGGGAACAGGGAACGGGGAACGGGGAACAGAGAAGGCTTTTGCCATTCCCCGTTCCCTGTTCCCCGTTCCCGCGTCATTAGAGACCCAGCAACATCCGCTGCGGATTTTCGAGCTGGTTCTTGATGTCGACCAGGAACAGCACCGCGTCCTTGCCGTCGATGATGCGGTGGTCGTAGCTGAGCGCGATGTACATCATCGGCGCGGCGACGATCTGGCCGTTCTCGACGATCGGGCGTTCCTTGATCGTGTGCATGCCGAGGATCGCGCTCTGCGGCGGGTTGACGATCGGCGTGGACAGCAGCGAGCCGAAGGTGCCGCCGTTGGTGATGGTGAAGGTACCGCCCTGCAGGTCGTCCAGCGACAGCTTGTTCGCGCGCGCCTTGACGGCGTAGTCGGCGATGCCTTTCTCGACGTCGGCGAAGCTCATGTCCTGCACGTCGCGCAGCACCGGCGTGACCAGACCCTTGTCGGTCGACACCGCGATCGAGATGTCCTGGTAGCCGTGGTAGATCACGTCGTTGCCGTCGACCGACGCATTGACGAACGGGTAGCGCTTCAGCGCCTCGGCGGCGGCCTTGACGAAGAAGCTCATGAAACCGAGCTTGATGCCGTGCTCCTTCTGGAACGCCTCGCCCAGCGTCTTGCGCATCTTCGACACTTCGCCCAGGTTCACCTCGTTGAACGAGGTGAGCATGGCGATCGAGTTCTTCGACTGCATCAGGCGCTCGGCGATGCGCGCGCGCATGCGGGTCATCGGCACGCGCTCTTCCGGACGCGCGCCCGGGGTCGGCTTCGCGGCCGGCGCGGCGGCAGGAGCCGCGGCGGGGCGGGCGCCGGCGTTGACCACGTCTTCCTTGATGATGCGGCCGTCGCGGCCGGTGCCGGCGATGGCGGAGGTGTCGACCTTGTTCTCGGTGGCGACACGCTGCGCAGCCGGCGAAAGCGCGGCGGCGGCGGTTTTCGGCGCGGCGGGGGCGGGAGCCGGGGCGGCGGCTGCCGGCGCCGGTGCCGGCGCGGCGGCCACGGCGCCTTCCTCGATGATCGCGATGATCTGCTCGCTGTTCACCGTGTCGCCGACCTGGTGGCGGATTTCCTTCAGCACGCCGTCGACCGGCGAGGGTACTTCCAGCACCACCTTGTCGGTTTCGAGGTCGACCAGGTTCTCGTCGCGCTTCACCGCGTCGCCGGCCTGCTTGTGCCAACTGGCGATAGTGGCGTCGGAGACGGACTCGGGCAGGACGGGGACTTTGAGTTCGATGGACATGGGAATCCTTGAGTTGGTGCGCTCATCCATGATCGCGGAGATCAAGAAGCGGCCATCCTGGCCGCATTGTTCAGGGAAGCTGCTTTATTCCGCGGCGTGGTCGGTGCCCACCGGGGCGGCCAGCGCCTGTTCGACGAGCGCGGTCTGTTCCGCGACGTGGGTGTTGTGGTGGCCGGCGGCCGGCGCCGGCGAGCGCGCACGCCCCGCGTAGGAGAGGCTGTGCCTGGCTCCGATGCAGGCTTGCAGGTGGTGGCGGATCTGGAACCAGGCGCCCTGGTTCATCGGCTCCTCCTGGCACCAGATCACTTCCTTGGCGGAAGGATACTTGTCCAGTTCGGCCGTCACTTCCCCGCGCGGGAACGGATACAGCTGCTCGACGCGCACGATCGCCACGTCGGCCAGCCCGCGCTTGTCGGCTTCCTCCAGCAGGTCGTAGTAGACCTTGCCGGAACACAGCACCACGCGCTTGACCTTCTTCGCGGCCAGCGCGCGGTGCTCGCCGATCACCAGCTGGAAGCTGCCGTTGGCCAGCTCGTCCAGCGTGGACACCGCCAGCTTGTGGCGCAGCAGCGACTTCGGCGTCATCACGATCAGCGGCTTGCGCGCGGCGCGCAGCATCTGCCGGCGGATCATGTGGAAATCCTGCGCCGGCGTGGTCGGCACGCAGACCTGCATGTTGTCCATCGCGCACAGCTGCAGGAAGCGCTCCAGGCGCGCGGAGGAGTGCTCCGGGCCCTGGCCTTCGTAGCCGTGCGGCAGCAGCAGTACCAGGCCGCACAGGCGGTTCCACTTCGCCTCGCCGGAGCTGATGAACTGGTCGATCACCACCTGCGCGCCGTTGGCGAAGTCGCCGAACTGCGCTTCCCAGATGTTGAGCGTGTCGGGGTCGGTGGTGGAGTGGCCGTACTCGAACGCCATCACCGCCTCTTCGCTGAGCAGCGAGTCGATCACCTCGACGTCGGCGCCCGCGCGCACGGTGGCCAGCGGCATGTAGGTATGGCCGTCCTTCTGGTCGTGCAGCACGGCGTGGCGGTGGAAGAACGTGCCGCGGCCGGAATCCTGGCCGACCAGGCGCATGTCGTGGCCGGCCTCGACCAGGGTGGCGTAGGCCAGGTTCTCGGCGAAGCCCCAGTCGGCCGGCAGTTCGCCCGCGGCCATCTTGCGACGGTCGTCGTAGATCTTCGCCACGCGGGCCTGCAGGGTGAGGCCTGCGGGCACGGCGAGGATCTTGCCGGCCAGCTCCAGCAGCTTCGGCTTCGGCACCGTGGTGTCGGTCGGCGTGGACAGCTTGCCGCCGAGGAAGCGGGCCCAGTCGACGTGGCCGTCGCGCACCGGCGCCGGGTCCAGCTCGGTCATCGGCGCGCCGGCTTCCAGCCGCTCGCGGTAGGCGTTGAGCTGCTTGGTCGCCTCGCCCTCGGCCAGCACGCCTTCCTTCACCAGCTGCTGCTGGTACAGGTCGCGCGCGGTCGGGCGCTTCTTGATGATCTGGTACATCACCGGCTGCGTGGCGGCCGGTTCGTCGGCCTCGTTGTGGCCGTGGCGGCGGTAGCAGACCAGGTCGATCACCACGTCCTTGCGGAACTGCTTGCGGAACTCGTAGGCCAGCCGGGTCACCAGGATCACCGCTTCCGGGTCGTCGCCGTTCACGTGCAGCACCGGCGCGTTGACCATCTTGGCCAGGTCGGTGCAGTACATGGTGGAGCGCGCGTCCTGCGGGTTGGAGGTGGTGAAGCCGACCTGGTTGTTGATCACGACGTGCAGGCTGCCACCGATCCTGAAGCCGCGCGCCTGCGACATGTTGAACAGTTCCATGTTCACGCCCTGGCCGGCCAGCGCGGCGTCGCCGTGGATCAGCACGGCCATCGACTGCGTGTGCGCGGTGTCGCGGCGGCGGGTCTGGCGCGCGTGCACCGAGCCGGTCACCACCGGATTGACGATCTCCAGGTGCGAGGGGTTGAACGCCAGCGCCACGTGCACGCCGCCCCTGGGCGTCTTGACGTCGGCGGAGAAGCCCATGTGGTACTTCACGTCGCCGGAGTGGGCTGGATCGTCGGGGTGGTCGAAGCGGCCCTCGAACTCGTCGAACAGGGTCTTCGGCGGCTTGCCCAGGATGTTGACCAGCACGTTGAGGCGGCCGCGGTGGGCCATGCCGATCACCAGCTCCTTGATGCCGTTGTCGCCGGCGGCGCGCACCACGTCGTCGAGCATCGGGATCAGGCTGTCGCCGCCTTCCAGCGAGAAGCGCTTCTGGCCGACGTACTTGGTGTGGAGATAACGCTCCAGGCCCTCGGCGGCGGTGAGGCCGTCCAGCACGCGCTGCTTGCCGGGCTTGTCCAGATCACTGCGGCCGGCGGCCTGTTCGAGCCGGCTGTAGATCCAGTTGCGCTGCTCGTGGTTGCTGATGTGCATGAACTCGGCGCCGATGGTGCTGGCGTAGGTCTTCTGCAGGTGGCTCAGCAGCTCGCGCAGTTTCAGGCGCTGGCCGCCGCCGGCGTAGTTGCCGGTGTCGAATTCGGTGTCGAGGTCGGCATCGGAGAGGCCGTGGAAGGCGAGGCCGAGATCCGGCGCCGGCATCTTCTCGGTCAGGCCGAGCGGGTCGAGCTCGGCGGCGAGGTGGCCGCGCGAACGGTAGGCGGTGAGCAGGCGCAGCACACCGGCCTGCTTGCGCGCGTGCTCATCGCTGACCGGCGCGGCGGCGGCGCCGTTGTGGCGCTGCTTCTGCGCCGCCTCGATGCGCGCGATCGCCGCGGCGTGGGAGACGTCACCCGATTCGCGACCCTTGAAGGAGGCAAAGTAGTTGGCCCATTCGGCCGGCACCGACGAGGCGTCGGCCAGCCAGGCGTCGTAAAGCGATTCAACGTAATCGGCGTTGCCGCCAGCGAGTTGGGAGGATTCGAAGAACTCGCGGATCAGGTTTGTAGTCACGTCACCACCGGCAGGGAAGGGATGCTTGCGGCCATCCGCGTGACCTTTGAGGTCGCGGCTTCCGTCCGGTTTTCAAGCCCGGCGGGCCGCTCGTACGGATGACTGGGGAGAATCCCGACGATTATAGCCTTTGGCTGCTGCGACGCGGCAACCCGCAGGCCGCCCGGAATGGCCGTTTGACCGGCCTGTCCGACGATGGTCTAACACGCCTTTCGCCGCAGGCGGCGCTTCCACGCGATTTGCCGTGATCGCACGGCAGCGCCGCCGGAGGGAACGCCGGGCCAGCCGCCGTTCAGCCGGTGCCGGTCAGGGCATCCCTAAAGTCCCAGCGCCTGCAACTCGCTGGCTGGTTCGGCGCGCTCCCACACCGCGTCGAAGTGCTGCTGCAGCGGTGCCAGGCCGGCGCGGTCGCGGCGCGCGGCACGGCCCTGCGCGCGGTCGGCCTCGGGCAGGAACAGGTAGCCGCCGGCATCGTTGAGCAGGTAGGCCGAGATGTAGGCACGGTCCGCTTCTTCCACCGGCGTGCGGATCTGGATCGCACTGCTCAGGCGCTGGGCCAGTGCCACCAGCCGGTGGTCATTGCGCAGGGCGGCGGCCGGGTCGTGCAGCAGGATGCGGATCTGCGCGCCGCGGCCGGAGATCGCGATGCGGCGCAGCTCGGCCAGCTCCTCCGCGCTGGCGTAGCTGTCGTGGCCCAGCAGCGGCAGGTAGAGGCACAACTGGTGGCGTGCATCGGCCAGCAGCTGCCGGCGCGCGTCGGCCGTCTCGCCGCGCGTGCCGGCGGGCAGCGTGCCGAGGTCGCGCGGCGGCTCGGCGTCTGTGGCCGCTGCGGACAGGTCCAGGCGCATCGCCCGGTGCGCCAGGCCGGCGTCCTCGAACTCCTCGCCCTGCGCGACGAAACCCTCGCGTTCGTAGAAGCCGATCGCGCTGACCTGGGCGTCCAGCGCCACGTCCGGCCAGCCCTGCGTGCGGGCGCGGGCGACCAGTTCGCGCAGCAGCGCCACGCCGACGCCGCGACCGCGCCATTCCTGCAGCACGGCCATGCGGCCGATCTTGCGTGCCGGCGTGAGCCGGCCGCAGCCGATCGGCCGGCCCGCGTCGTCGCGCGCCAGCACGTGCCAGCAATCCGTGTCCAGTCCGTCGCGTTCGCGCTGCTCGGGCACGCCCTGTTCCAGGATGAACACCTCCTCGCGCAGGTCGAGCAGGGCGGTGCGCTGGTCCTCGCGTAACCAGTCGGCAATCTCGAGGTGGAAATCCTGCAGCTTCATCGGCGGCGGCGCGGCTTGTGCGGCTGCAGGTGGCCGTCGTTGACCAGCGCCAGCAGCAGCGCGCGTTCGGTGGCATCGAGCTTGCGCGCGACCTCGAGCGTGCGCTGTTCGCACAGCTGTTGCGCCAGCGCCGGCGTGGCCGGGTACGGCTGGCCGCTGGCGTACAGCGTGCAGCCGGCCTTGCCGCGGCTCCACGCCAGCCGCGACCACGGGTGGCGCAGCAGCTGCGCGCCGGCATCGAGCCGTTTCGTCAGCGCGGCCTCGGTCAGCGGCCTGGCCGGCGGCGCCGGTACCTGCGCGCTGCGGTAGCGGGTGACGAAACGGCCGAACCAGTGGCGCAGCAGGTCCTCGCGCAACGCGGCGGCAAACGGCAGCGCGTCCTTCAGCCGCTCGATCGCGGCACGGTCGATTTCGCCGGCGGCGGTGGCCGGCCTGAGGTCCGGATCGGCGTAGCGCAATTCCTCCGGCAGGCGCTCGGCGATGTAGTCGGCCAGGTCGCCGGTCAGCTCGGCCTGGGAGGGCGCGCGCATGCCCACCGAGAACGTCATGCAGGGGCCGCCGAAGGCGACGCCGTCGTGCGGCACGCCCGGCGGCAGGTACAGCATGTCGCCCGGCTCCAGCAGCCATTCGTGGGTCGGCTCGAAATGCACCAGCTGCTTAAGCTCCACGTCGGGACGGAACGCCTTCGGTGCCAGCGGGTCGTCGCTGATCGCCCAGTGGCGCTGGCCCAGGCCCTGGATCAGGAACACGTCGTACTGGTCGACGTGCGCGCCGACGCCGCCGCCGGGCTCGGCGTAGGAGACCATCACGTCGTCCACCCGCCAGCTCGGCAGGAAGCGGAAGTGTTCCAGCAGTTGCGCCACCTCGGCGTCCCACTTGTCGACGTCCTGCACCAGCAAAGTCCAGTCGGCGTCGGGGGTGTTGGCGAAGTCGGCCTCGTCGAGCGGACTCGACTTGACCTGCCAGCGGTCGCGCTTCGCGTCGTGCACGATCAGCCGCGCCAGCGCGCCCGGCTCGCAGGCCAGGCCGGCCAGGTCGTCCGGCTGCAATGGCGGCTGGAAACCGGGGAAGGCGTGGCGGATCAGCAGCGGGCGCTTCTGCCAGTAGTCGCGCAGGAAGCGGGCGGGCGGCATGCCCAATGGCTGTCTGGCGGAGCCGCGGACTTCGATCGGAAAGGGGGCAGGCTGGGTCATGCGCGCATTGTAGCGGCGCCCCGTGCAGCGGATGTCAGTAGAACGCCTTCACCACGTTGCTGAGCCCCAGTCCCAGCACCGCCGTGGCAGCCAGCAGCGTCGCGGCTCGCGCCGGCATGTAGCGGGCGAGCAGCGCGCCCAGCGGCGCGGCGGCGACGCCGCCCACGATCAGGCCGAGCACGGCGGTGCCGTGGGTGGCGCCGACATGCAGCAGGAAGCTGACGCTGGCGGCGGCGCTGACCGCGCACTTGGCCAGGTGCACCGTGCCGATCACCGTGCGCGGCGTGGCGCCGCGGGCGACCAGGGCGGTCACGGTCAGCGCGCTCCAGCCGCCGCCGGCCACGGTATCGGCGAAACCGGCGACCAGTCCCAGTGGACGGGTGGCGCGCGGCACCACGTCGTCGTGGCCGCGGTCGGCCCGGGTCGCCCGGCGCAGCAGGAACACGCCCATGGCCAGCATGTAGACGGTGAGCGCCAGTCGCATCCCGTCTGCCGGGACGTGGCTGACGACATAGGCGCCGATCACCGCGCCGATCGCGCCGGGAACGGCGAGCGTCCAGAACAGCTGCCGCCGCACGTTGCCGGCTGCCAGGTGGCTGAGGCCGGAAGCGCCGCAGGTGAAGGTCTCCGCGTAATGCACGCTGGCGCTGGCCACGGCCGGCGGCAGGCCCAGGCCCAGCAGCATCGCCGCGGAGACCACGCCGTAGGCCATGCCCAGCGCGCCATCGACCAGCTGGGCGAAGGCGCCCACGGCGGCGAAGCTGAGGAATTCGGCAAGTGGCGGCATGGACGGGAGGCAGTATGCGACGCGGAAGTGTAGCAAGTATCGAAAACGGCTCCGCCGTGCGGAAGTGAGGCCTCGGCATAAGCACATGCCGACACGTCCTTTGCCATGGCCTGCGCCAGAACATACGTTGGACGTCCAGAAGTATGGACGTCCAGACGGAGAAGCCGTGAACCAGGCCGCCTTGTCGAACCTTGCCGCAGCCATGCCCGCTGCGGAGCAGCTGGCCCAGCTGGTCCGCGGACTGGAAGGGCTGAGTGCGGCGCAGCTGTACTGGGTTGCCGCGTGGAGCGCGGCGCAGGCCGAACAGGTGCAGCGCGTCGGCACGGCGGCGGCCGCGCCGACGGGGCAGCCGGCCGCGCGGTTGACGGTCGTCTACGGCAGCCAGACCGGCAACGCGAAGCGCATCGCCGAGCAGGTCGCCGGCCGTGCCGAAGCGGCCGGCCTGCCGGTGCGGTTGCTGCGTGCCGATGCCTATCCGCCGCGCGAGCTGACGCAGGAACGCCACCTGCTGCTGGTGATCAGTACCCAGGGCGACGGCGAACCGCCGGACGATGCGCGCGGCCTGTTCGAGTTCATCGGCGGCAAGCACGCGCCGAAGCTGCCGGCGCTGCAGTTCGCCGTGCTGGGGCTGGGCGATTCGAGCTACCCGCAGTTCTGCACGATCGGGCGCCGGCTCGACGCGCGCCTGGCCGAGCTGGGTGCCACCCGCTTCAGCGCCTTCGGCGAGGCGGACGTGGAGATCGAGGCGGTCGCCGCGCCGTGGACGGAGCGGGTGCTGGATCGGGCCGGCGAATTGCTGAAGCAGGTCGGCCCGCCGCCGCGGGTGACCCCGCTGCACGCCGTGCCAAGCCGCCATGCGTACTCCCGCGAGCAGCCGTTCGCCGCCAGCGTGCTGGCCAACCAGCGCATCGTGGCGCGCGACAGCGCGCGCGACGTGCGCCATGTCGAGTTGTCGCTGGAAGGCTCCGGCCTGCATTACCAGCCCGGCGATGCGCTGGGCGTATGGCCGCGCAATCCGCCGGCGCTGGTCGGGCAGTGGCTGGAGGTTTTGCAGCTGGACGGCGCGCAGGAGGTCGCCCACCAGGGTCGCACGCTGCCGCTGCGGCAATGGCTGGATCGCGAGCGCGAGATCACCCGGCTGCATCGTGGCTTCATCGCCGCGCTGGCGGCCGCCGGCGGCCACGATGCATTGGTCCGGCTGCTGCAGCCGGAACAGTCGACGCAGCTCGCCGCCGTGCTGGCCGACGACCAGCCGATCGACCTGTTGCGTCGCTACCCGGCGACGTGGCAGCCCGCGGCCTTGCTGGCTGCGCTGCGGCCGCTGGTCCCGCGGCTGTATTCGATTGCCTCCAGCCCGAAGGCGGTAGGCGAGGAAGTGCATCTGACCGTGGCCGTGGTCGACTACGAGGCACACGGCAGTACGCACTGGGGTGCGGCGTCGGCCTTGCTGGCCGCGACCGCCGAGGACGGCAGGTTGCCGGTCTTCATCGAGCCGAACGAACGCTTCCGCCTGCCCGCCGACGACTCGCGCGACATCATCATGATCGGTCCGGGCACCGGCGTGGCGCCGTTCCGCGCATTCGTGCAGGAACGGCGCGAGAGCGGTGCCACGGGCCGCAACTGGCTGTTCTTCGGCAACCGCCACTTCGCCAGCGATTTTCTCTACCAGGTGGAGTGGCAGCAGGCATTGCAGGACGGCTCGCTGCACCGGCTCGACCTGGCGTTCTCGCGGGACACCGAACAAAAAACCTATATCCAGCAGCGCCTGCGCGAGCAGGGCGCCGAGCTGCATGCGTGGCTGGAAGGCGGCGCGCACATCTATGTCTGCGGCGACTCGAAACACATGGCGCGCGATGTCCACGCCGCCCTGATCGACGTGGTCGCGGTCCACGGCGGCCACTCCCCCGAGGCGGCGCAAGCCTGGCTCGGCGAACTCCTGCAACAGGGCCGCTACGCCCGCGACGTGTACTGAGATTTATTTCTGCGTTCATCCGTGAACGCGAGAGTCAAGAAGCGGCCATCCATGGCCGCACTCTTAAGAAAAGCACCCCATGACCTCCCATCTCGAACACATCAAGGCGGCCAGCCGCCATCTGCGCGGCACCATCGCCGAGGGCCTGGCCGACCCGATCACCGGTGCGATCGGCGAGGACGACACCAAGCTGCTGAAGTTCCACGGCAGCTACCAGCAGGACGACCGCGACCTGCGCGAGGAGCGCCGCCGGCAGAAGCTGGAGCCGGCGTACTCGTTCATGCTGCGCGCGCGCCTGCCCGGCGGCGTGGTGACGCCGGCGCAGTGGCTGGTGTTCGACCGCATCGCCCGCGAGCATGCCAGCGGCACGCTGCGCATCACCACGCGGCAGACCTTCCAGTGGCACGGCATCATCAAGCGCCGGCTGAAGCCGACCATCGCGGCGATCCACCAGGCGCTGGCTACCACCATCGCCGCCTGCGGCGACGTGGTGCGCAACGTGGTCAGCACGGCGAATCCGGTGGAATCGGCCGCGCACGCCGAGGCGTATGCCTGGGCGACGCGGCTCTCCGCCGAGCTGGCGCCGAAGACGCACGCCTATCACGAGATCTGGCTGGACGGCGAGCAGCTGCATGGCGACGCTCGTCCCGTGGAAGAGCATGAACCGCTGTACGGCGCCACCTACCTGCCGCGCAAGTTCAAGATCGGCCTGGCGATCCCGCCGCTCAACGACATCGACGTGTTCGCCCAGGACCTGGGCCTGATCGCGATCGCCGAGCAGGGCGTGCTGCGCGGCTTCAACATCGCCGTCGGCGGCGGCATGGGCGCGACCCATGGCGACGCCACCACCTATCCGCGGCTGGCCAGCGTGATCGGCTTCGTCACGCCCGAGCAATTGTTCGGCGTGGCCGAGGCGGCGATCGGCGTGCAGCGCGACTGGGGCGGCCGTGACGAACGCAAGCACGCGCGGCTGAAGTACACGCTCGACCGGCACGGCGTGGACGCGTTCAAGGCCGAACTGGAATCGCGCCTGGGGTACGCGCTTGCCGCGCCGCGCGCGTACCGCTTCGCGCACAACGGCGACCGCTACGGCTGGGTCGAAGGCGGCGACGGCCGCTGGCATCTCACCCTGCACATCGAATCCGGCCGGCTCGCCGACACCGGCGAACGACGCTGGCTCACCGGCCTGCGCGAACTGGCGAAGGCGCATGCCGGCGACTTCCGCCTGACCTGCAACCAGAACGTGATCGTGGCCAACGTCGCGGCGGGCGAGCGCGAGCGCATCGACGCGATCGTGCGCGAGCACGGCCTGGACGGCTACCGCCGGCAGAGCGCGATCCGCCGCCACGCGATCGCCTGCGTGGCACTGCCTACCTGCGGCCTGGCGATGGCCGAGAGCGAACGCTACCTGCCGGCGCTGCTGCCGAAACTGGAAGCGCGGCTGGACCATCACGGCCTCGCCGACGCGCCGATCCTGCTGCGCCTGTCCGGCTGCCCGAACGGCTGCTCGCGGCCCTACCTCGGCGAGATCGCCCTGGTCGGGCGCGGGCCGGGGCGCTACGACCTGCGCCTGGGCGCCGACTTCAGCGGCCAGCGGCTGAACCAGGTCTACCGCGAGAACGTGGACGAGGCGGCGATCCTCGCCGCACTCGATCCGCTGTTCGCGCGCTATGCCGCCGAGCGCGAGGACGGCGAGGGCTTCGGCGATTTCCTGCTGCGCGCCGGCGTCCTCGCGCCGCTGCCGTCGCGGCGCATTCCGGCGGAGCTGGTCGCGTGAGCGCGGCGCTGCTCGAGCAGGCGCCGCACGAGCCGCGGGCGCTGGCCGAATTGAACGCCGTGCTGTCCCGCCTCGATGCCGAACGCCGGGTGGCATGGGCGCTGGAAAACGTCGCCGGCGAGCACGTGCTGTCGTCCAGCTTCGGCGCGCAGTCGGCGGTCTCGCTGCACCTGGTGACGCGGCAGCGGCCGCAGCTGCCGGTGGTGCTGATCGACACCGGCTACCTGTTTCCCGAGACGTATCGCTTCGTCGACGAGTTGACCGGGCGGCTCGGGCTGAACCTCAAGGTATACAGCTCGCCGCTCAGCCCTGCCTGGATGGAGGCGCGCCATGGGCGGCTGTGGGAGCAGGGCGTGGCCGGGCTCGACCGCTACAACCGGCTGCGCAAGGTCGAGCCGATGCAGCGCGCGCTGGCCGACCTGCACGCGGTCGGTTGGTTCGCCGGCCTGCGCCGCGGGCAGTCGAGGAGCCGGGCGGCGATCGAGTTCGCCGGGATCCGCAACGGCCGCTGGAAATTCCACCCGCTGGCCGACTGGAGCGACCGCGACATCGGTCAGTACCTCGCGCGCCACGGCCTGCCCTACCACCCGCTGTGGCAGCAGGGCTACGTCTCGATCGGCGACAGCCACACCAGCCGTCGCTGGGAGCCGGGCATGGACGTCGAGGACACCCGTTTCTTCGGGCTCAAGCGCGAATGCGGACTGCACAGCCTCGCGTAGGCTCGCCGCCCCGATCCCGCTGGCATCCCATCCGGCGCGGCGGGATGCCGATCAGGCTTCAGGCCGCATCGGGCAGCGCCGCGGGCGACCGCTCGCGCCAGTGCGGCACCGCCGACCACTCGGCCGGCACGGTGTCGGCGGCGAGCGCGCGCACCACGTCGCGGCGGTCCAGGTGCGGCGCGAACTGCGTGATGAACTCCAGCACGTATTCGCGCAGCACGCTCTCGCGGCGCAGCACGATCCAGGTCGTGCACTGGGGGAACAGATGGTCGGCCGGCAGCGCGCGCAGGTCGGTGTCGCCGTCCTGCATCGCCATCTCGGCCAGCACGCCGATGCCCAGCCCGGTGCGCACGTAGGTCTTGATCAGGTCGGCGTCGCCGGCGGTCATCGCGATCTGCGGGCGCAGGCCGCGCGCTTCGAACGCGCGGCGCAGCGAGGAGTCGGCCTTCAGCGAGGAGTCGTAGCTGACCAGCGGCAGCGTGGCCAGTTCGTCCAGCGAGGGCTGCCGTCCGCTGGTGGCCAGCGGGTGCTCCCGCGGCGCCACGATCACCCGCTGCCAGCGGTAGGCCGGCAGCGCGAAACCGATCGGCGGCGGGGCGCCGGCGGTGCTGATCACCGCCAGGTCGACGCGACCGGCTTCCAGCTGGGCCAGCACTTCGCCGTCGCGGCCCGGCTGCAGGTGCACGCTGACCTGCGGGTAGCGCTGGTTCAGCGCGCCGATCGCGGCAGGCAGGGCGAAGCGGGCCTGGGTGTGGGTGGTGGCGATGCGCAGCTCGCCGTGCGCCTCGTTGCGCAGGTTGGCGGCGATCGCGCGAATGTTGGCCGCCTCGGCGAGGATGGCGCGGGCGCGTTCCAGCACGTGCCGGCCGGCCTGGCTCACCGCGTCCAGGCTCTTGCCCTTGCGCACGAACAGCTGGAAGCCCAGCTCGTCCTCAAGCTGCTTGAGCTGCTTGCTGAGGCCGGGCTGGGTGGCGTGGACGCGCTCGGCGGCCAGCGTGATGTTGAGGCCGGAGTCGGCGATGGCGACGAGGTAGCGCAACTGGGTCAGCGTCATGGCGATGGGCTCGTGGACGGTCGGGATCGTTGGGTCGAGGCACGAACGGGGCACGAGTACATCGGGCGGCGCGAACCGGCATCGTGTGCGGCACATGGGTGCTGGCGGATTCGTGGCGGTCGGCGTCGATGATCATGTACGGACGTCTATATGTCTATTTGATAAAATGGTCAAGCGTGGCGTTGCGCGAGGCGTTACATGACGGGAAGGCATATGCGCGGCCGCACAAGTCATTTGCCGCGCCGGCGAATGCTGCGTAGCGTGCCGGCGACTCCCTTGCCTGCGATGCGATCCCGCCCGAATGAAGCTGTATCCCCTGTTCGCCGACCTGTCCCGCCGCGCCGTGCTGGTGGTGGGCGGCGGCGCGGTGGCCGAGCGCAAGGTGGCCGCGCTGCTCGGTGCGCAGGCGCAGGTCACGGTGAACGCGCCCGTGCTCACCCCGCAGTTGCAGCGCTGGGCGGCGGCGGGGCGCATCGCCCACCGCGGGGATGCGTTCCAGGAAGCCTGGCTGGAGCGGGTCTGGCTGGTGGTGGCGGCGACGTCCGACGCCGAGCTGAATCGGCTGATCGCCACCCTGGCCGGGCTGCGGCGGATCTTCGTCAACGTGGTGGACGACGCGGTGCTGTCGAGTTTCCACGTGCCGGCGCTGGTCGACCGCGCGCCGCTGACCATCGCCATTTCCAGCGGCGGCGCGGCGCCGATGCTCTCGCGGCTGCTGCGCGAGCGACTGGAGACGCTGCTCGACCCTTCGCTGGGCGCGCTGGGCTTGCTGGCGGCGCGGTTGCGTCGGCGCATCCGCCTGCGCCACCCGGAGCCGGCGACGCGGCGACGTTTCTACGAAAACCTGTTCGCTGGGCCGGTGGCGGACCTGTTGCGGCATGGGCGGCCGGAGGACGCGCGGCAGGCGGCGGAGCAGGCGCTGGCCGCGACACCCGCGGCCCCGGCCGGCTCGGTGCTGCTGGTCGGCGCCGGCCCCGGCGATCCGGGCCTGCTGACCCTGCGCGCGCTGCGTGCGCTGAACGAGGCCGATGTGATCATGCACGACCATCTGGTCAGCGCCGAGGTGCTGGCGCTGGCCCGGCGCGACGCCGAGCGGATCGAGGTGGGCAAGCGGGCCGGCCACCACCACACCACCCAGGACGGCATCCATGCGCTGCTGCTTGAGCACGCGCGGGCAGGGCGGCGGGTGGTGCGGCTGAAGGGCGGCGACCCGTTCGTGTTCGGCCGCGGCGGCGAGGAGCTGGAGTTCCTGCGCGCCCACGGCATTCCCTATGAAGTGGTGCCCGGCATCACCGCGGCCGTCGCCTGTGCGGCGCACGCCGGCGTGCCGCTGACCCATCGCGACCACGCGCAGTCGGTGCGTTTCGTCACCGCGCACTGCCAGTCCTCGCGCGACAGCCTGGACTGGGCTGCGCTGGCGCAGGAGCGGCAGACCCTGGCCGTGTACATGGGCGTGGCCGAGCTGACCACGCTGCAGGCGCGCCTGCTCAAGCATGGCCGCGCGCCATCGACGCCGTTCGCGCTGGTCGAGAACGGCTCGCTGCCGCAGCAGCGGGTGGTCACCGGCAGCTTGGCCGACCTGGTCGAGCGCGCGGCGTTCCACGCGGTGCGTTCGCCGGCGTTGCTGATCCTGGGCGAAGTGGCGTCGCTGGCCACCTCGCTGGCCTGGTTCGGGGCGCCGCCGCTGGGCGCGGCGGTACACGCCATCCGTCCCGCGCGGGCGGCCACCACCGACGCGCTGGCAGCGGTCCATCGCGCCTGACGAAAATCTTCACCTGGGCGGGCGCATGATCGCGCGACGCTTTTTTTCTCCAGACGGCCGGAGCACTTCCATGATCCACGACAGCATTCTCGACACCATCGGCAACACGCCCATCGTCAAGCTTCACCGCCTTGCCCCCAAGCACGTCGAGTTGTACGTGAAAGTGGAGGCGTTCAACCCCGCCGGTTCGGTGAAGGATCGGCTCGCGCTGGCGATCATCCTCGACGCCGAACAGCGCGGCGTTCTGAAACCCGGCCAGACCGTGATCGAGGCCACCTCGGGCAACACCGGCGTGGCGCTGGCGGCGATCTGCGCGGCGCGCGGCTACCCGTTCGTGGCGGTGATGTCGGATACCTTCTCGCTCGAGCGGCGCAAGCTGATCCGCGCCTACGGCGGCAAGGTGGTGCTCACGCCCGGCGCCGCGCGCGGCACCGGCATGGTGAAGGTGGCGGAAGAGCTGGCGCGCAAGCACGGCTGGTTCCTCGCCAGCCAGTTCGAAAACCCGGCCAACCCGGCCTACCACCGGCAGACCACCGCGCCGGAGATCCTGCGCGACTTCGCCGGCCGTCGGCTGGACTACTTCGTCAGCGGCTGGGGCACCGGCGGCACGCTCACCGGCGTGGGCGAAGTGCTCAAGGTGGCGCGCCCGGAAGTGCAGATCGTCGCCACCGAGCCGACCGGCGCGGCGCTGCTGTCCGGCAAGGAGTGGCAGCCGCACAAGATCCAGGGCTGGACGCCGGATTTCGTGCCGGCCGTGCTGAACCCCAAGGTGGTCGACCGCATCGTGCCGGTCGACGACGTGCTGGCCCGCGACACCGCGCGCGCGCTGGCCCAGCAGGAAGGCATCTTCGCCGGCATCTCCTCCGGCGCCACCTTGGCTGCCGCGTTAGGCGTGGCCAAGACCGCGCCCGAAGGCTCGGTGCTGCTGGCGATGCTGCCCGACACCGGCGAACGCTACCTGTCGACCTTCCTGTTCGAGGGGGTCAACGAGGGGTCGGACGAAGTCTGAGCGCGGTCACGCGCTGGGCGCCCGAGCTTGCCGGCGGCCGCCCGGAACCGTTCCGCGTGCGGCGGTGGGCGCGCGTTTCGACGCCCCCGCTTCCCATTCCGCGATCAGCTTCTGGCCCACGCTGGCCAGCGCCCGGATCGCCGGCAGCAGCTCGCGGCCGAGCGGCGTGAGCGCGTACTCGGCCGACGGCGGCGAGGTGTCGAGCACGCGCCGCGTCACCAGACCGCGCGATTCCAGCTCGCGCAGCCGCGCGCTCAGCACGCGCGCGGAGATGCGCGGAATGTCGTGACGCAGTTCGCCGAAACGGCGCGGCTCGGCGCTCAGGTACCACACCACGTTCGGCGCCCACGCGCCGCGCAGCAGCGCCAGGCTCTCGGTGAGCGGGCAGGCCGGCGGTGCGGCGACCTTGCTCTTGCGTACGGGCAGGCCCATCGGAATTCCATCGGAGAGTGCGGTAACCGGAGGGATACTACATTTTTCCGCTAACTGATGGTTAGGTGGTATCCATGAGTAACCATGATGGCTAGCATGCCGTCATCCTTGCGGCGCGCGCAGGCAGACGCCTCGCGCGATCGCAGCGATGGTTCTTCCCCACGCCCCCAACACGGAGAAAACGCATGAAGCTTTATTACTCGCCGGGCGCCTGCTCGCTGTCGCCGCACATCGTGGCGCTGGAAGCCGGCATCGCGCTGCCGCTGGAGAAGGTCGACGGCAAGGCCAAGCGTACCGAGGGCGGCGCGGATTTCTGGCAGGTCAACCCGAAGGGCTACGTGCCGGCACTGGCGCTGGACAACGGCGAACTGCTGACCGAAGGCCCGGCGATCGTGCAGTACCTGGCCGACCTCAAGCCCGAGAGCGGCCTGGCGCCCGCCAACGGCACGCTGGCGCGCTACCGCCTGCAGGAGATGCTGGGCTACATCAACTCGGAGATCCACAAGAGCTACAGCCCGCTGTTCAAGCCCGACACGCCCGAAGCCACCCGCGCCGAGCGCAAGGAGTACCTGACGAAGCGTTACCAGTTCATCGAGGGTGCGCTGGCGAAGCAGCCGTTCCTGCTGGGCGACAAGTTCACCGCGGCCGACGCCTACCTGTTCACCGTGACCAATTGGGCCAGGCACGTCGACCTGGACCTGTCCGGCTTCCCGGCGTTGCTGGCGTTCCAGAAGCGCGTGGCCGCGCGCCCCGCGGTGCAGGCGGCGTTGGAGGCCGAGGGCCTGGTGAAGAAGGCTCTCGCCTGATCTGCATCGGGCCGCGCGTGGAGGCGCGCGGCCCGATGGTTTTGCCCGTCATTCCGGCTTCCGCCGGAGTGACGGCGTAGCAGCGATCGCGGCTCAGATGCCTCGCGCCAGTCCTTCGGCCAAGCCGATGTAGCCGCCCGGCGTCAGCTCCAGCAACCGCTGCTTCGCTTCCGCCGGCAGATCGAGGCCACCGATGAACTCGCGCATCGAATCCTTCGTGATGCCATGGCCGCGAGTCAGCGCCTTGAGCTGCTCGTATGGCTCGGGCAGGCCATAGCGGCGCATCACGGTCTGCACGGCTTCGGCTAGTACTTCCCAGCTGGCGTCGAGGTCGGCAGCGATGCGTTCGGCGTTGACGTTGAGTTTACCCAGGCCTTTCTTCAGCGATTCCAGTGCGACCAGGCCGTGGCCGAAGGCGGTGCCCAGCGCGCGCAGCACGGTGGAGTCGGTGAGGTCGCGCTGCCAGCGGCTGATCGGCAGCTTCTCGGCGAAGTGGCCGAGCAACGCGTTGGCGAGACCGAAGTTGCCCTCGGCGTTCTCGAAGTCGATCGGATTGACCTTGTGCGGCATGGTGGACGAGCCTACTTCGCCGGCCTTCAGCGTCTGCTTGAAGTAGCCCAGCGAGATATAGCCCCAGATGTCGCGGGCCAGGTCGATCAGGATGATGTTGGCGCGGCGCACCGCGTCGCAGTATTCGGCCACGTTGTCGTGCGGCTCGATCTGGGTGGTGTAGGCATTGAAATCGAGGCCGAGGCTTGCCACGAAGCGCTGCGAGAACGCGCGCCAGTCCACTTCCGGGTAGGTGATGGCGTGGGCGTTGTAGTTGCCCACCGCACCATTGATCTTGCCGGAAACTTCGACCGCCACCAGCTGCTTGCGCTGACGCTCCAGCCGCGCCACCACGTTGGCGATTTCCTTGCCCAGCGTGCTGGGCGAGGCGGTCTGGCCGTGCGTGCGCGAGAGCAGCGGCAGCGCGGCGTTCGCGTGCGCCATCTCGCGCAGCTTGGCGATCACCGCATCCAGCTGCGGCAGCAGCACCTGGCTGCGCGCATCGCGCAGCATCAGCGCGTAGGAGAGGTTGTTGATGTCCTCGCTGGTGCAGGCGAAGTGCACGAATTCCTTCGCCTGCGCCAGGCCGGCATCGGCGCCGATCTTCTCCTTGATGAAGTACTCCACCGCCTTGACGTCGTGGTTGGTGGTGGCCTCGATCGCCTTGATCCGTTCACCGTCGGCCTCGCTGAAGTTTTCCGCGATGGCTTGCAGGGTGGCGACCTGGGCGGCCTCGAACGGCGGCAGCTCGGCGATCTTCGGCTCGGTCGCCAGCGCCAGCAGCCAGGCGATTTCGACCTGCACGCGGCGATGCATCAAACCGAACTCGCTGAAGATCGGACGCAGCGCTTCGACCTTGCTGGCGTAGCGGCCGTCCAGCGGCGACAGGGCGGTCAGGGCGTGGTTGGACATCGGAGCGTTCCGGCAAGGGGAAACGGCCATTTTACATTGACAGCGGCGCAATGACTGACGGCCTATAGTTGGCCGGTTTTCCATCTCCACGAAGGACAGGACCATGAGCGGCTTCCGCATCGAACACGACAGCATGGGCGAATTGAAAGTCCCCGCCGACGCGCTGTACGGCGCGCAAACCCAGCGCGCGATCGACAACTTCCCGATCTCCGGCCTGTGCCTGCCGCGCCCGTTCATCCGCGCGCTGGGGCTGATCAAGGCCGCCGCCGCCGAGGTCAACCTGGCGATGGGGCATCTCAAGAAGAACCAGGCCGCGGCGATCCGCAAGGCGGCGTTGGCGGTGGCGGATGGCCAGCATGACGCGCAGTTCCCGATCGACATCTTCCAGACCGGCTCGGGCACCAGCACCAACATGAACGCGAACGAGGTGATTGCGCACCTGGCGGTGGCGGCCGGTGCGAAGGTGCACCCGAACGACCATGTCAACTACGGGCAGAGCTCGAACGACGTGATCCCCACCGCGATCCACGTCAGCGCCACGCTGACCGCCAGCGAGCAGTTGCTGCCGGCGTTGAAGCACCTGAAGAAGGCCATCGACAAGCGTGCGCGCGAACTGAGGAACACGCCGAAAACCGGCCGCACCCATCTGATGGACGCGATGCCGATCACCTTCGGCCAGGAGCTGTCCGGCTGGGCGGCGCAGGTCGCCTCCGCCATCGAGCGCATCGAGGACGCGCTGAAGCGCATGCGCCGGCTTCCGCAGGGCGGCACCGCGGTGGGCACCGGCATCAACGCCGATCCGAAGTTCGGCCCGGCGATGGCCGCCCAGCTGAAGAAGCTGACCGGGGTGAAGTTCGAGTCGGCGCAAAACTACTTCGAGGGCATGGCCGCGCAGGATGCGGCGGTGGAACTCTCTGGTGCGCTGAAGACGCTGGCGGTGGCGTTGATGAAGATCGCCAACGACCTGCGCTGGATGAACTCCGGCCCGCTGGCCGGCCTGGGCGAGATCGAACTGCCGGCGCTGCAGCCGGGCTCGTCGATCATGCCGGGCAAGGTCAACCCGGTGATCCCCGAAGCCACCGCGATGGTCGCCGCGCAGGTGATCGGCAACGACGCCGCCATCACCATCGCCGGCCAGTCCGGCAACTTCCAGCTCAATGTGATGCTGCCGCTGATCGCGCACAACCTGCTGCAGTCGATCGAGATCCTGGCCAAGGTCAGCGTGCTGCTGGCGGACAAATCCATCGCCGGCTTCAAGGTCAACAAGGCGCGGGTAAACCAGGCGCTGGCGATGAACCCGATCCTGGTCACCGCATTGAACCCGGTGATCGGCTACGAGAAGGGCGCGGCCACCGCCAAGCTGGCGTACAAGCAGCACCGGCCGATCATGGAGGTGGCGCTGGAGACCACCGGCTTGTCGAAGGCGGAACTGCAGAAGCTGCTCGACCCGCTGGCGCTGACCCGCGGCGGCATCCACGGCGAGTGATCGGATCCGCGCGCCCCATGCATGGGGCGCGCGGACGGGGTCAGGGATGCGGGTGAGCCATCGCGGCCAGGCCGCCGGCCGCCAAGGCCAGCTGCAATGTTTCGTGACCGCGGCGCACGGTCAGCCGGCTGGCTTCCCGTCGATGGGCGCTGGGGTGGTCGCGCAGCTCGGCCACGCGCGTCACGGGCTGCTCGTCCACGGCGGTGATCAGGTCGCCTCGCCGCAGTCCGGCGTGCCTGGCCGGCGTGATGCGGATGACCCGGATGCCCGTGCCGTCGAGCGAGGCCAGCTTGAGTTCGCGGCCGCCGGCGTCATGCCAGCTCAGGTTGTCGCGCGTGCCATGCATCTGTACATGCCAACCGGCCTGTGCCGGCAGGACGAAGAACGATGCCGTGGCGAGGGTGCCCAGCAGGATCAGGTGTCGCATGCGGTGGTCTCCCTTTGGCGGGGGTGAGGGTGCCCGCCGCGGTGTCGTGGACACCACGTGAGACGCGGGCGAGGGGAATGCGAGTGGAAGTTGCGGCTTAGTCCGAGAACACGGCAAAGCCTTTCTTGCCGTCCTTGTCCTTCATGTCCTTGCCGCAGTCGTCGACGTCCTTCTGCGTCATCGTGGCGTAGGGCCTGAACGCAGGCATGGCGGCGGCCAGCTTTTGCTGCGAGGCAAGCACGCCGGGCAGACGCTTGCACAGTTGCAGGGCGGCCGCCTGGATCTGGTCGGTCTGCGGCTTGAGGCTGGCTTCGATCTCCTGGTCGCTCTTGCCGGTGAACGCGCCCCAGAGCGCCTGCTTCGCCGCGCTGACGCCGATGTCCGCGCCCTGCGCGCCGATGTCCATGCCGGCTTCGGCGATGCCGATGATCTGCTGGCGATAATCCACCAGCATGGGGTGCTGTTCCGGCGTGGCCGGTACCGGCTTGCCGGCGATCACCAGTTCGCCCTGCGGAGTGATCACCGCCTTGGGGAGAGTGCCGTCGTGCGGGTGCGGACCGTCGCCGATGTGGATATTGCCCAGGCTGATGTCCTTGCTGACCAGCTCCTTCTTGGCCTGCTCGATGCCCTTGCGGACCTCGGCGGCGATCACCGAGGAGGAGGTCTGTTCGTGGACGTCCTTAGCCGCCTGGGCCATGTCGCTGGCGACGCCCGATGGGTTGGTGTCCTGCCCGGACCGGCTGCAGGCAGCCAGCGGCAGCAGCGCGGATGCAAGGATGCCGATGGCGATCATGTTGGCTTTCATCGTTTTCTCTCCGTGCGATTCGTTCGAGTGTCAGCTGTCGTCGCGCCAGCGGCGGAACCAGATGGCGCCGGCCAGCATGGCGATGGCCGCAGCGGCGCCGATCCAGAGACTGGTGGAGCCCAGTGCCGCATAGGAGTGGACGACGCCCAGGCTGGACAGCAGTTCGGCCGGGTTGTTGCCGCCGATGCGCGGGACCTGGCTGAACCAGCCGCCGGGGAACACGCTGAACAGGATGCGGCCCACCACGTTGCGCCAGTACCAGCTGTCCTGCAGGTCGATGGTGCCGAGCAGGTTGAACCAGCCGATCACCACGCCTGCGGCCACCGGCAGCACCACCGCCCACAGGAACGGTTTGCTGCGGGCCCAGGCCGAGCACAGCATCAGCCAGCCGACCGACGGCAGCGCCCACAGCAGGTACAGCGGGATCGAGCCGATCAGGTTGGCGATCACCTGCAGCGGGTGCGACAGGGTCAGCAGGTGCCATACGCCGACGCCGTGGAAGGACAGCGCCAGGGCAAACATCAGCAGCATCGCGATGCCGGTCAGGGTGCCGACGACCACGACGATCAGCGGGGCGACGACCGTCGCGGCGACCACCTTGGACAGCACGGTGGCGGTGTCGGAGATCGGCAGCGATTTCCAGAACAGCAGGCTGCGGTCGCGACGGTCGTCGTAGAGCGTGCCGAGGCAGTAGAAGAACACCACGAAGCCCATCACCATGCCGATGATCAGGGTCGGCGAGTACATCGCCATGTCCAGCCCGGCGCCCACGGCGTCCATGGACTGCTTGTCCAGGGCGCGGGACAGCAGCCGCATGTTGTTCTCGCCGCCGCCGAAGGCCACGTTGAAGCCGTGGCGCGATCCCATCACCTCGCCGGCGAGGATGCCCATCAGGTTCAGCAGCAGGAACACGCCGCCGGTGATGACCGGCGTCCAGAAGAAGCCGCCCCGGTGTTCCCACAATTCGCGCTTGATCAGCCAGTAGAAGGTTTTCATGCGTAGGTTCCTTTCATGGTGGCGACGAACAGGTCGCTGACCGACGGCCGGCGGGTTTCACCCAGTTGCTCCAGCGTCGCGCGGTCCGCGCCGTCGAACAGGAAAATGCTCTTGCCGAACACCTGCCGCTCGTCCAGCGGCTTCAGTGCGCGCGCGGCGGCGGCCTTGTCGGCGCCCACCATCACCTCGATGAAGCGCTCGCCGACTGCGTCCATGTCGGCGTCCAGCACGATCCTGCCGTCGCGGATGAACATCAGGTCGGTGAGGATGTGCTCGACTTCCTCCACCTGATGGGTGGTGACGATGATCGTCTTGTTCTCGTCGAAGTAGTCTTCCAGCAGGTGCTGGTAGAACTGCTTGCGGTAGAGGATGTCCAGGCCCAGGGTGGGCTCGTCCAGGATCAGCAGCTTGGCGTCGATCGCCATCACCAGCGCCAAATGCAGCTGCACGATCATGCCCTTGGACATCTGCCGCACGCGCTGCTCGGGCTGCAGCTTGGTGCGGGCCAGAAACGCCTCGCACTTGGCGCGGTCGAAGCGCGGGTGCACGTTGGCGACGAAATCCACCGCCTGGCGCACCTTGATCCAGCGCGGCAGCACGGCCACGTCGGCGATGAAGCAGACTTCGCCCATCAACTTGTCGCGCTGCTTGCGCGGGTCGAAGCCGAGCACGTTCAAACTGCCGCTGAAATCGGTGAGGCCCAGGATCGCCTTCAGCGCGGTGGTCTTGCCGGCGCCGTTGGGGCCGATCAGGCCGACGATGCGGCCGGGCTCGATCCGGAAACTGACGTTGTCCAGCGCCAGCGCCGACTTGTACCGCTTGCTCAGGCCACTGGCCGTGATCACCGCGCTCATGATTTCTGCTCCTTGTCGGTGGCTGCTTCGCGCAACAGCGTCTTGAGGTCCAGCCCGAGCCGCTGCAGCCGTGCGAACAGCGCCGGCCACTCCTCGCGCAGGAAGCGCTCGCGTTCCGATTTCAGCAGCGCCTCGCGTGCGCCCTCGATGACGAACATGCCCAGACCCCTCCGTTTTTCCACCAGTTGCTCGTCGACCAGTTCCTGGTATGCCTTCGACACGGTCAGCGGATTGATTTGGTAGTCCGCAGCCACCTGGCGTACCGACGGCAGCGGGTCGCCCTCGTTCAAGGCGCCGTCCAGGATCATCGCCACCACGCGCTGCTGCAGCTGGCGATAGATCGGGACGCTGTCGTTCCAGGTAATGGTCATGTTTATTCCTTGCTGATGCGGCCGAACTTGTTGCCAAACGAATAGTAGGGCATGGCCAATTGCGACCCGAGCAGGCTGAGCTGCTCCGTATTGCCGCCGGCGTTCGCGGCGACCATCGACGGCACCGTGGCGATGCCGGCGCTGCCGACGTTGGCCAGCAACGCGGCGCTGCGCATCTCGGCGGCACTGGGGCTGACCTGGATCGGTGCCAGGTCGGTGACGCTGCTGGCTTCGGTGCGGCTGGCGTGGGTCGGCTGGCTGGCGACGTTGTAGTTGACGGCACTCAGGCTGGCAGCGGTGAGCAGGACGGCAGCGACACTGGCGATCAGATTCTGCGCTTTCATGACAGGCCTCCTTAGTGATCTCGTTGAGTGGTGTTGTAGTGAACTATAACACTATGTTTCGATCCGTCAATAGGCGCGTGGCGATTTCGCAACATGACTGATGGCCTAGGCGCCGAAACCGCGCCGCGGCGCGGTTCGACAGCCGACCCGGTGATCCGCCGCATGGGCGCACGTGGCCGCGGCAGCATCGTCAACGTGATCGGGCAGGGCGGGCGGCAGGCCAACCCGCAGCACATCGCCGGCGGTTCGGCCAACGCCGCGCTGATGCTGGCTACGGTGGGCTATGCGAATGCCTACGCAGGCAAGGGCGTGCGGGTCAACGCGATCAACCCCGGCATCACCCGCACCGGCCGCGTGGAGGAGGGGCTGGACGCCGAAGTGCGCGCCACCGACCTGTCGCGCGAGGAACTGCTGGCGCGGCAGCTGGCCGGGATCCCGCTGGGGCGTCTGGCCGAGCCGGCGGAAATCGCCGACGTGGCGTTGTTCCTGGCCTCGGCGCGCGCCAGCTACGTCACCGGCGCGATCGTCCCGATGGACGGAGGCCGGACTTCGACGATCTGAGTCGCGCCGCAAGGAAAAAGGCCGGCGTGGGCGCCGGCCTTTTTCGTCCCGCGTCCTGCTGCATCAATCCTTGGCGGCGTAGACCTGCCTGCCGCCGACCCAGGTCTGCAGCACCTTGGTGTTCCAGATCCTGCTGGCGGGGTCCCGGAAGATGTCGTGGTCGATCAGGATGAAGTCGGCCCACTTGCCCGGCTCCAGCGTGCCCAGCGTGTGTTCCGCATGCTCGGCGTAGGCTGCGTCGAGAGTGAACGCGCGCAGCGCCTGCACCAGCGTCATGTCCTGCTGCGGGTACCAGCCGCCGGGCGGCTGGCCGTCGTGGTCCTCGCGGGTCACCGCCGAATACAGGCCGTAGAACGGGTTGGGCGATTCCACCGGGAAGTCCGAGCCGCCGGCGATCACCGTGCCCTGCTTGAGGAAGCGCTGCCATGCGTAGGCGCCGGCGATCCGCTGGTGGCCGATGCGGTCCTCGGCCATGTTCATGTCGGAGGTGGCGTGGGTCGGCTGCATCGAGGCGATCAGCTTGAGCGGCACGAAACGGGGAATGTCCTGCAGCGACAGGATCTGCGCGTGCTCGACCCGGTTGCGCAGCGCGATCGCCGCCGGATGGGTCTTGTAGGCGGTGGCGAAGCTGTCCAGCACCTCGCGGTTGGCGCCGTCGCCGATGGCGTGGATGGCCACCTGGTAACCCTTGGCGAAGGCCTTGTCGATCTTCGCGGTCATCGCCGCGGGCGGCATGAACAGCAGGCCGCGGTTGTGCGGGTCGTCGCTGTAGGGCTTGAGCATCGCCGCGCCGCGGCTGCCCAGCGCGCCATCGGCAAACAGCTTCACCGCGCGCACGGTGAGGAAGTCGCCGCCGTAGCCGATCAGCGGGCCGTCCTGGCTGATGGTGTCGAACGCCGCGCCGGTGTTGCGGATCATCGCGTAGATGCGCGCGGTGAGCTTGTGCGCGTCGGCGTAGTCGCGGTAGAGCCGGTAGGTGTCCAGGTCGATGCCGGCGTCGCCGACGCCGGTGAGGCCCACGCTGGCCATCTCGGCCAGCGCGGCGTCGAGTGCGGCGGCCCGTTCCTGCGCGGTGGGCGCCGGTACTTTGTCGTTGACCAGGTCGGTGGCGCCGTCGACGAACACGCCGGCCGGGCCGCCGCTGGCGTCGCGTTCGATGCGCCCGCCGGACGGGTCCTTGGTGGCCGCGTCAACGCCGGCCAGCTTGATGGCGGCGGAGTTGGCCCAGGCGGCGTGGCCGTCGACGCGGCTCAGCCACACCGGGCGGTCGGACACCACGGCGTCCAGTTCCTTCGCGGTGGGGAAGCGGCCGAGCTTCCAGATTTCCTGGTTCCAGCCGCCGCCGAGTATCCACTTCGCGTCGGGATGCGCCGCGGCGTAGGCCTTCACCTTGGCCAGCGCTTCCTGCAGCGATTGCGTGCCGGTGAGGTCGACGCTGTTGCGCGCGTAGCCGAGGTCCAGCACATGGCCGTGGGCATCGATCAGGCCGGGCAGCAGGGTGCGGCCGTGGCCATCGATCACCCTGGCGTCGCCGACGCGGCCGGCCAGTTCGGCATGGCTGCCGGTGGCGACCACCTTGCCCTGCTCGACCCGCAATGCCTGGAAGTGCTGCAGCTTGCCATGGCTGTCCAGCGTGTAGCCGTTGACGTTGTCGACCAGCAGGTCGGTGGCCTGTGCGGCCGGCGCCAGCGCCAGCAGGGCGAGCATGAGCAGGCATGGCGAGCGTTTCATGCGCGGAATCCAGTGGAGGGGGAGCCCGCAGTGTGTCGGCACCGGCGCGGCTTTTCCACCCCGCGGTCGCTGACGCCCCCAACCACAAACGCCCGCTCCGCGCGGGAGAAGACGTTTGTTAGGGTTACCGCCGGGGTATCAGGCCGCTTTGGCGACCAGCGTCTCGATCATGCCGTGCGCCGATTTCAGCGCCGCGGCCTTCTGTTCGTCGCCGATCGCCATGCCTTCGGCGCGCACGAACTCGACGTCGTCGATGCCGATGAAGGCGAAGGCGGCACGCAGGTAGGGTTCCTGGAAGTCCATGGCGGCCGCCGCCGAATCCTTGCTGTAGATGCCGCCGCGGCTGGAGGCGACGATCACCCGCTTGCCGCCGGCCAGGCCCTCGGGGCCGTTCGCGGTGTAGCGGAAGGTCTTGCCGGCGACCAGGATACGGTCGAGCCAGGCCTTGAGCGAACTGGAGATGGCGAAGTTGTACATGGGCGCGCCGATCACCACCACGTCGGCGGCGAGGAATTCCTCCAGCAACTGGTTGCCGAGTACGGCGGCGGGATCGCTGGCGTCGGCCACCGGGGTCCAGTGCGGCAGCGGTTGTGCGGCCAGGTCGTGGTAATGGAGGTTGGCGTCGGGCGTGCTGCGCTTCAGCTCGGCTACGATGTCGGCGGTCAGCTGGCGCGACACGGAGTAGCCGCCCAGCGCGCTGGAGTCGATATGCAAGAGTTTCATGGAAAGCTTCCTGGTCAGGCCATGCGACTGGCGATGCAACCAAGATATATTCGGAACAATATCGCGATAAGATGGCAGTTGTCGAACTTATCGTTCTTGAATGGAAACGATCATGGCGGCATTGAGCGGTGCGCTGCAGGACCTCAACGACCTGTATTTCTTTGCCGCGGTGGTCGAGCACGGCGGCTTTTCCGCGGCTGGCCGCGCACTGGGCGTGCCCAAGTCGCGCCTGAGCAAACGCGTGGCCCAGCTGGAGGAACGCCTCGGCGTGCGCCTGCTGCAGCGGACCACGCGGCGCTTCGTGGTGACCGAAGTCGGCGAGCGCTTCTACGCGCACTGCCGCGCGGTGCTGGAGGAAGCGCAGGCGGCGCAGGATGCGGTGGACGAATTGCGTGCCGAGCCGCGCGGCGTGGTGCGCCTGAGCTGCCCCGTCTCGCTGGCGCAGACCGTGCTGGCGCACGTGCTGCCGGATTTCCTTGCGCAATACCCGAAGATGCAGGTGCGCCTGCTGTCCGGCAACCGCCGGGTCGACGTGATCGGCGAGGGTTACGACCTGGCGATCCGCGTGCGCACCAAGCTGGATACCGACGCCAACCTGGTGATCCGCACGTTCGGCCTGTCGCGCACCACGCTGGTGGCCAGCCCGGCGCTGCTGAAGGCGCAGGGGCGCCCGGGCCAGCCGGGCGACCTGGCGCGGCTGCCGGCGTTGTCGATGAGCGAGCACGAGGGCGCCCAGCTGTGGGAACTGATTGGCGCGAACGGCGAGCAGACCAGCGTGGAAGTGCAGGCGCGGCTGATCACCGGCGACTTCGCGGTGCTGCTGGAGGCGGCCCGCCGCGGCATGGGCGTGGCGCTGCTGCCGGAGTTCGTCTGCGCGCCGGCGATCGCCGCCGGCGAGCTCGAAGTGGTGCTGCCGGAGTGGAGCGTGCCCGAGGGCACCATGCATTTCGTCTATCCCAGCCGGCGCGGCATGCTGCCGGGCGTGCGCGCGCTGGTCGACTTCCTGGCCGAGCGGCTGCCGGCGACGACCTTGCTGAAGCATGAGCAGTGCAAGCAGCGCCCGCCGGACGAACTTCCGTCGACGTGATGCACACGGTGGCCCCGATGCAGTACGCTGCCGGGTTTACGGACATTTATACGGCCAAACGATGATCGCTACCAAGCTCCCGAAAGTCGGCACCACCATCTTCAGCGTGATGAGCCAGCTCGCGCTGGAGCACAAGGCGGTCAACCTGGGCCAGGGTTTCCCCGACTTCGAGCCGCCGCAAGGGCTGCGCGATGCGCTCGGCCGCGCCATGAACGAGGGCCGCAACCAGTACGCGCCGATGCACGGCATCGCGGCCCTGCGCGAGCAGATCGTGCTGAAGACCGAAAAGCTTTACGGCCGCAGGCTCAACGTCGATACCGACATCACGCTCACCTCCGGCGCCACCGAGGCGATCTTCGCGGCAATCGCCGCGACGGTACGCGCGGGCGAGGAGGTGATCGTGTTCGACCCGGCCTACGACTGCTACGAGCCGGCGATCGAGCTGCAGGGCGCGCGCGCGGTGCACATCCCGCTGACCGTGCCGGCGTTCGCGATCGACTGGCAGCGCGTGCGCGACGCGGTGACGTCGAAGACCCGCATGATCATGATCAACAGCCCGCACAATCCGTCCGGTGCGGTGCTGTCCGCCGCCGACCTGGACGAGCTGGCGGCGATCGTGCGCGAGACGGAGATCGTGGTGCTGTCCGACGAGGTGTATGAGCACATTGTCTATGACGGTGCTCACGAAAGCGTATTGCGTCATCCGGAACTGGCCGGGCGCAGCATCGTGGTCTCCTCGTTCGGCAAGACCTACCACTGCACCGGCTGGAAGGTCGGCTACGCGGTGGCGCCGGCCGCGCTGAGCGCGGAGTTCCGCAAGGTGCATCAGTACCTCACGTTCTGCACCTTCCACCCGGCGCAGGCGGCGTTCGCCGAATTCATGGCCAGCGATCCGCAGCATTACCTGGAGCTGCCGGCGTTCTACCAGGCCAAGCGCGACCGCTTCCGCGCACTGCTGGCACCGTCGCGGTTCAAGCTGCTCGACGTGCCGGGCGGTTACTTCCAGCTGGTCGATTATTCGGCGATCCGCGACGAGGACGATCTCGCCTTCAGCCGCTGGCTGGTCGAGCACGGCGGCGTGGCGGCGATCCCGCTGACGCCGTTCTACGAGCGCGCGCCGGGTACGCGACTGCTGCGGCTGTGCTTCGCCAAGAGCGACGCCACCATGGAGGCGGCCGCCGAGCGGCTGTGCCGGCTATGAGCAGCGACAGGGTGAGCCTTGAACCGCTGCGCGTAGCGCTGGTACAGGGCGCTACCCGCTGGCACGACGCGCCGGCCAATCGCGACTACTACGGCACGCTGGTGCGCCAGGCGAAAGGCAGCGACCTGATCGTGCTGCCGGAGACCTTCCTGTCCGGCTTCAGCAACGACACCCATGCCAGCGCCGACAGCATGGACGGCGAGGGCGTGGCGTGGCTGCGTGCGCTGGCGGTCGAGGTGGGCGCGGTGCTCTGCGGCAGCCTGGCGATCCGCGAGGACGGCGTCGTCTACAACCGCCTGCTGTGGGTGCGGCCGGATGGCAGTTTTGAGCAGTACGACAAGCGCCACCTGTTCCGCATGGCCGGCGAACATACCCGCTACGGCGGCGGCAGCCAGCGCCTGGTGGTGGAGCTGAAGGGCTGGCGCATCCTGCCGCAGGTCTGCTACGACCTGCGCTTCCCGGTGTGGCTGCGCAATCGCCGGCTGGCCTCCGCTGGCGGCGGCATGGACTACGACCTGGCCGTGTTCGTGGCGAACTGGCCGGCGCCGCGCCGGCAGCCGTGGCGCACCTTGCTGCGCGCACGGGCGATCGAGAACCTCAGCTATGTGGTCGGGGTGAACCGGGTCGGCGTGGACGGCAACGAGATTCCGTATGCCGGCGACAGCGCGGTGCTCGATCCGGTCGGCGAGCCGCTGGTGGAACTGGGCGCGCAGGAACAGCTGGCGATGGTGACGCTGGATCCGGCACCGCTGCTGGCGCACCGCGAACGCTTCCCGGCGTGGATGGACGCCGACGCGTTCACGCTCGATCCGGGCTGAACTCCCCGTCCATCCGCAGGAGCCCGCCGGCGGGCGATGCTGTTCAGATCAGAGCGAAAGCATCGCCCGCGAGCGGGCTGCTGCGAGTGCCGGATCGATGCGGTTCATTCGACAAAAAGCCGCCTTGGGGGCGGCTTCTTGTCGAGCAATGGGCGATCAACTCAGAGTATCGCCAGCACCGCTTCCGGTGGGCGGCCGATGACGGCCTTGCCGTTGGCGACCACGATCGGGCGTTCGATCAGCTTCGGGTGCGCCACCATCGCGGCGATCAGTGCACCCTCGTCGAGGGCGGGATCGTCCAGCCCCAGCGAGCGGTACTCCTCCTCGCCGGTGCGCAGCAGTTCGCGCGCGGTCATGCCCAGTTGCCGCAGCAACACGGCCAGTTCGGCGGCGCTCGGCGGCGTGTCGAGGTAGTTGATCACCTCGACCTTGCCGCCGTGCTGTTCCAGCAGCGCGAGCGTGGCGCGCGACTTGGAGCAGCGGTTGTTGTGATAGATGCGCAGCATTGATCAGCCGCCTCAGCGATTGCCCGAACGGTTGCCGCCGCGACCCGGTGGCCGACCGCCGCCCGGACCGCCGTGCCGGGAACCGCCTTGCGGGCGATTGCCGCCATGACCTTGCGGACGATTGCCGCCCTGGCCTTGTGGGCGTGCCGGGTTGCCATGCGCGCGGTTGCCCTGGCCCTGGCCTTGCGGACGTGGACCACGATTGCCCGGTGCACGGTTGCCGCCGAGGCCGGGGCCGGGGCCACGCGATTCGCCGCCGAAGCCGCCGTAGGGGCTGCCCGCAGCGCGACCTTCGTTGCCGCCGCTGTGCGCGCCGAACGGCTTGCCGCCGGCTGCGCGGCGGTTGCCGGCCGCACCACCGGCGTTGCCGCGCGGCGCGCCAGGGCGACCGCTGCCATCGCGGCTCTCGCCGGCGAACCAGGTGCGCACCGACGGCAGCTCCTGGCCCGGCGCCACCCGCTTGCTCTTGCCGCCGCGTTTGCCGCCCGGCGCACCGCGTTCGGGGCGGGCCAGGTTGCCGTTGACTTCCTTGCCGTCGCGACGCGGCGGTTTGCGGCCGCGCACCGGCTCTTCGCGGATGCGGTCATACGCGCGCAGCTCGCGCGCCTCATCCTGGCCGCCCGTCCAGGCGGTGCCGGCGCCGCTCGCGGGGCGATACTCGGTGACGTTGCGGTTGGCGCGGCGCTGATGCAGCACCGGGCTCAGGGTCAGTACCGGCTGCGGCATGTCCACGCCGGTGGTCTGGCGCAACTGCTTGACGGCTTCGGCATCGAGCGCCTCGCATTCGCCGCGGCGCAGGTTGCGCGGCAGCTCGATCGCGCCGTAGCGGATGCGCTTGAGCCGGCTGACCAGGAAACCCTGCGAGTCCCACAGTCGGCGCACCTCGCGGTTGCGGCCTTCGCGGATCACCACGCGGAACCAGCTGTGGCTGCCGCCGCGACTGATCACGGCGATCTCGTCGAAGCGGGCGGGACCGTCCTCCAGTTCCACGCCAGCCTTGAGTTTCTCGATGACTTCGTCCGGCACCTCGCCGTGCACACGGCACAGGTATTCGCGTTCGAGTCCGCTCCTGGGGTGCATCAGCGCATTGGCCAGGGCGCCGTCGGTAGTCAGCAGCAGCAGGCCGGTGGTGTTGATGTCGAGTCGGCCCACGGCGACCCAGCGCGCGCCCTTCAGGCGCGGCAGCTGTTCGAACACGGTGGGGCGGCCGTCCGGGTCGTCACGGGTGGTCAGCACGCCTTCGGGCTTGTGGTAGATCAGCACCTCGGTGTCGTCGCGGCTGTCGGTGGCTACGACGAACTGCTTGCCGTCCATGATCACGCGGTCGCCGGCCTTCACGCTCATGCCGATTTCGGCGGGGGCGCCATTCAGTTCGACTTCGCCGGACTGGATGCGCTGCTCGAGCATGCGGCGCGAGCCGAGGCCAGCGTTGGCCAGCACCTTGTGCAGGCGTTCTTCCAGGGCGGGGGCGTCGCTGTCGGCGCGCGGTTCGCGCTTCAGGGACAAAACGGATTTTTGCGGCGCATTCATGCGCGGTACTCCTCGGGGTCTTGCTCGGCGGCGTCGGGTTCGACGTCCGCGGCGGGGTTCGCTGCCTCGTCGGCAGTGGTTGTCAGGGTTTCGGCGGGTGGGCTCGGGTCGGAGCCGGCATCGCCGGATTCGGAGGCGGCCGGCGCTTCGGCGGCGGTCGCGGTGTGGTAGTCGTCGGCTGCCGCATCGACGGCATCGTGCTCGTGCAGGAGTTCCTCGTCCGGGTCGATCGGCAGGTCGCGCACGACGCGGGCGGGCAGGGGCTCGGGCTCGAAGCGCAGTTGCGGGTCTTCCAGGTCGCGGATTTCCGACAGCGGCGGCAACTGGTCCAGCGATTTCAGGTTGAAGTAGTCGAGGAAGGCGCGGGTGGTGCCGAACAGCGCCGGCTTGCCGGGCACGTCGCGGTAGCCGACCACGCGGATCCACTCGCGCTCCTCCATCGTCTTGATGATGTTGGAGGACACCACCACGCCGCGGATCTGCTCGATCTCGGGGCGGGTGATCGGCTGGCGGTAGGCGATCAGCGCCAGCGTTTCCAGCAGTGCGCGCGAATAGCGGCTGGGCCGCTCGGTCCACATCCGCGAGATCCACGGATGCACCTCCTGGCGCACCTGGTAGCGGAAGCCGGAGGCCACTTCCTTCAGCTCGATGCCGCGGCCGGCGCAGTCTTCGGCCAGTGCCTCGAGTGCCTTGGCGACCTGTTCGCGGCCGACCTCGTCGGCCTCGTTGAACAGCTCGCCCAGCTGCTGCACGGTCATCGGCTGGGTGGAGGCCAGCAGGGCGGCCTCGACGATGGGTTTGAGTTGCTCGATCTGCATGACCTTGGGTTCGGATGCCGGTTGGATCGGTACCGCTCAGTGGATGTCGTTCATTCGCCGGACGATTCGATCAGCGCCGATTCGCCCGCCTGTGTGTCGTCCGCCGGTGCGTCGGCGGGTTCTTCGGCGTGGCTCACCTTCGCCTTCACGTATATCGGCGCCAGTGGTTCTTCCTGGACGATCTCGACCAGCATTTCCTTGGCCAGCTCCAGCATCGCCAGGAACGTCACCACGATGCCGAGCCGTCCCTCGCTGACGTCGAACAGGCTCTCGAAGCGGTGGAAGCTGCTGTCGTCGAGCCGGCTCAGCAATTCGCCCATGCGCTGGCGCACGCTGAGCGTCTCGCGCCTGATCGCGTGATGCCCGAACAGTTCGGCCCGGTGCATCACGTCCTTCAGGGCCAGCAGCAGCTCGGTCAGCTCCAGCGGCGGCGGCAACCTGATCACGTTGCGTTCGCCCACGTCGGCGTGCACCACCGTGGTGTCGCGCTCCAGCCGGGGCATCGCCTCGATGTCCTCGGCCGCGCGCTTGAAGCGTTCGTACTCCTGCAAGCGCCGTACCAGTTCGGCACGGGGATCCTCTTCCAGGCCTTCCTCGGCCGGCGGCCGCGGCAGCAGCAGCCGCGACTTGATCTCGGCCAGGATCGCGGCCATCAGCAGGTATTCGGCGGCCAGTTCCAGCCGCATCACGTCCCGCATCAGCTCGATGTAGGTCATGTACTGCCGGGTGATCTCGGCGACCGGGATGTCCAGGATGTCGAGGTTCTGCCGGCGGATCAGGTACAGCAGCAGGTCCAGCGGTCCCTCGAACGCCTCCAGGATGACCTCGAGCGCGTCCGGCGGGATGTACAGGTCTTGCGGCATCTGCAGCAAGGGCTGGCCATGCACGATGGCCAGCGGCATTTCCTGTTGTTGAGGTACCGGCGCAAACGCGTCCTGCGGTGCGGTGACCGGGCTCTGTGGCTCGACGGGCTCAGTGCTCATCAATGCATGTCATGGGGCCGTCTTCAGCGGCTGCAGTGCGTTCAACATGATCGGATTCATCCCCATGCCCCCGCGGCATCGGATGTCCGTGTTCGGAACACGCGGTGAAGCGGCATTCCGGGGTAATGCGTCCTTCACACTTGTTCGGTCGAGGCGCGGCGGACGCCTTCGTCACGACGGGCATGACGAAGCCACTCGATGGTGGTTCGGTCAGGCGGGTCGTCAGTGAACGTCGCACGTCGACTGCGGGTTGTCAGCCACGACAGGGACGCCAAGCCAGGGAAGGCGGGAAACGACGCCACCGGCTGTTCACTGGTCGGTTCGAGAGCAATCGCACGGATGCCAAGGGAGCCGGAAGTACTCGGCAAACATTTCCATGGAGCCATGCGTGGGGCAAGAGTAGCGGTTGACTGGCGCCAAGTCCAGCACGTGCCGGCCGATGCAGTTGCCCGGCATGCGCCGGCCGCGGACATGGGCCGGTTTTGCAGCGGTGCTCCCGGCAGGCACAATAGACGGATGGCATCGTACGAAACCGGCGTGTCGGAGAGCGTGGCTGGGGCGGCATGTGACCTAATGCGTCGAATTGGGTCAGGCTCCGCGTCAGCGCGACATTCGGCGATGCCTGGCGGGCCGCGCCTGCGCCATGATGGCGCGGCGACGACACGACGGGGTTGGGCAGTGTGGATCGTGGCAGGGCCATGCGGGATGCGGCCGGTGCCGGATCGGCGTCCGACGGAACGTTGACCTGGCGTGGCATGGTGATTGCTTGGACAACGACTGAGCAACCCGGCCAGGCAAGGCGCAGCGCCCCGCCGGCGAAGGGTGCGACAGAAAGGTTTCAGGGCGATGTCGGACGCAGCCCCCTCGATGGGTGCAAGTACAAACAGGCGGTGGAACTGATGGCGATCGATAAGAACGGACAGGATGGCGGCGGACCGGAGCAGTTGCGTCCGGCGCGCATGCAGATCGAGACGACGGTGCTGATGAGCAGCAACGGCGAGTCGCGTCCGACCGAGCTGGTCGATATCTCGGCCACCGGCGCGCTGCTGCGCCGCCCGCTGGGCTGGTCGGGCCATGTGGGGCAGAACTGGGTGCTCGACATGATCTTCGGCAACAACCTGCACATCCACCTCGAGGCGGTGGTGGCGCGTATCTCCGATCACCATATCGGTTTTTCGTACAGCCGCATTCCCGAGGACAAGCAGGTGCCGCTGTGGAACCTGCTGGGTGGTTACGCCGACATCCTGGAGTACTGGAAGGACGGCTGAGCCGGCGCGACCGCTGCACGAAAAACGCCCGCACGTGCGGGCGTTCTCGTTTGCCCAGGCCTGAAAAACTCAGGCCTGGGCTTTTTTCTCGTCGCGCAGCTCGCGGCGCAGGATCTTGCCCACGTTGCTCTTCGGCAGGCTGTCGCGGAACTCGATCAGCTTGGGCCGTTTGTAGCCGGTGAGGTTCTCGCGGCAGAACTGCTTGAGGGCTTCTTCGGTGAGGTTCGGGTCCTTGCGCACCACGAACAGCTTCACCACTTCGCCGGAATGCTCGTCCGGCACGCCGACCGCGGCCACCTCGAGCACACCGGGGTGCGCCATCACGGCGTCCTCGACCTCGTTCGGATACACGTTGAAGCCGGACACCAGGATCATGTCCTTCTTGCGGTCGACGATGTAGAAGTATCCGTTCACATCCATCTTCGCGATGTCGCCGGTGTGCAGCCAGCCATCGGCGCCGAGCACCTTGGCGGTCTCGTCCGGGCGGTTCCAGTAGCCCTTCATCACCTGCGGTCCGTGCACCATCAGTTCGCCGACCTCGCCGACCGGCAGCGGCTTGCCGTCCTCCGACCAGATCGCCACATTGGTGGACGGTACCGGCAGGCCGATCGAGCCGTTGTATTCCTTGAGGTCCAGCGGATTGATGCAGACCGCGGGCGAGGTTTCGGTCAGGCCGTAGGCCTCGGCCAGGGTGCAGCCGGTGACCTTCTTCCAGCGTTCGGCCACGGCGCGCTGCACCGCCATGCCGCCGCCCAGGGTGAGGTGCAGCTTCGAGAAATCCAGTTCGGAAAAACCGGGCGTGTTGAGCAGGCCGTTGAACAGCGTGTTGACGCCGGTCAGCGCGGTGAAGCCGGACTTGCGCAGTTCCTTGACGAAGCCGGGCATGTCGCGCGGGTTGGTGATCAGCCAGTTGAGCCCGCCCAGGCGCATGAAGACCAGGCCGTTCGCGGTCAGCGAGAAGATGTGATACAGCGGCAGCGCGGTGATGATCACTTCCTCGCCGGGCGTGACCAGCTCGGTGCCGATCCAGGCGGCAGCCTGCAGCATGTTCGCCACCATGTTGCCGTGGGTCAGCATGGCGCCCTTGGCCACGCCGGTGGTGCCGCCGGTGTATTGCAGGAAGGCGATGTCGTCGTGGCCCAGCGTCACCGGTTGCAGCGGATGCGCCGCGCCGCGCGCGAGCGCGTCGCGGAAGCGCACGGCCTGCGGCAGATCGAACGCGGGCACCATCTTCTTCACGTGCTTCAGCACGAAGTTGATCAGCGCGCCCTTGGGGAAGCCGAGCAGGTCGCCGATGCCGGTGGTGATGACGTGCTGCACGTGGGTTTCGGCCACGACGTGCTGCAAGGTGGCGGCGAAGTTGTCCAGTACCACGATCGCTCTGGCACCCGAATCTTCCAGCTGGTGCTTCAGTTCGCGCGCGGTGTACATCGGGTTGGTGTTGACCACAACCAGGCCGGCGCGCAGCGCGCCGAACAGGGCGATCGGATACTGCAGCACGTTCGGCATCATGAGCGCGATGCGATCGCCCTTGCCGAGCTTGAGCACGCCAGTGAGGTAACCGGCGAACTGGCGGCTCATCTCGTCGATCTGGCCGTAGCTGAGCTGGCGGCCGAAGCTGGCGAACGCCGGGCGGTCGCGGAAGCGGGTGAACGCTTCTTCCAGCACCGCCGGTACCGAAGCATATTGACTGACGTCGATCTGTTCCGGCACGCCGGCTGGATAGTTCTCCAGCCACGGACGTTCGTTGCTCATGCTTTGGGTTCCCTGTTTTGTCGATGGCGATGGGACGGATGATGGAATCGGATGGGTATTGGCACCATCATGGATCCTGCGCCGGTTGATTGGAGCATACGCCCGCGTACAGCGGCAAGCCGCACCGCAACGAGTTGCGTCGATGATGACACCGGGGAAAACCGTCTTTTTGCCGATTGTTCTCGCATGCCTCGTGCTGGGGTTGCCGGCGTGCCGGCGCACGCCGGACGAAGCGCAGGTGCGTGCGGCGATCGCGTCGGCAGCACAGGCGGCCGAAGCGGGTTCGGCCGGCGACGTCGGTGCCCGCTTGAGCGAGGACTTCGACGGCAATGCGGGGCAACTGGATCGGCGCGGACTGACCGGTATGATCAGGCTGCTGGCGCTGCGCGGCGAGCACGTCGGCGTGAGCATGGGACCGGTATCGATCGAACCCCGTGGCGAGCGGATGGTGGCGACCTTCACGGTCACGCTGACCAGCGGCGGTCGCCTGTTGCCCGATCAATTGGGCCTGTACCAGGTCGAATCGGCGTGGCGCAAGGAAGATGGCGAATGGCGCTGCTATATGGCCAGCTGGAAGCATTCGCTGTAACGGTCCATCGGAGCACTCATGGAAAACCGCCCCGGAGTCCGGGGCGGTTTTCGTTGCAGGAGTCAGGCCGAAATTCAGGCGGCCTTCTTGCCGGCCAGCTGACGCAGCACGTACTGCAGGATGCCGCCGTGACGGAAGAATTCGCGCTCCTTCGGGGTCAGCAGCATCACGTTCACGCTGAACTGCTTCCTGCTGCCGTCGGCTGCCGTGGCGGTGACGGTGGCGTTCCTCGAGTTGCCGTTGTCGAGGCCGGTGAGGTCGAACGTCTCGTTGCCGGTCAGGCCCAGCGATTTTGCATTCTCGCCATCCTTGAACGTGCACGGCAGCACGCCCATGCCGACCAGGTTGGAGCGGTGGATGCGCTCGAAGCTCTCGGCGATCACCGCCTTGATGCCCAGCAGCAGGGTGCCCTTGGCGGCCCAGTCACGCGAGGAGCCGGTGCCGTATTCCTTGCCGGCGATGACCACCAGTGGGGTCTTTTCTTCCTTGTACTTCATCGCCGCGTCGTAGATCGACATCTGCTCGCCGCTGGGGATGTGGCGGGTGAAGCCGCCTTCCACGCCATCCAGCAGCTGGTTCTTGATGCGGATGTTGGCGAACGTACCGCGCACCATCACGTCGTCGTTGCCGCGGCGCGAGCCGTAGGAATTGAAGTCGATCGGCTGCACGCCGCGCGAGATCAGGAAGCGCCCGGCCGGGGAATCCTTCTTGATCGCGCCGGCCGGCGAGATGTGGTCGGTGGTGATCGAGTCGCCGAACAGGCCCAGGCAGCGCGCAGCGTGGATGTCCTCGACCGGGGTCAGCGCCATGGTCATGCCGTCGAAGTAGGGCGGGTTCTTGATGTAGGTGGAATCCCTGTCCCACGCGTACAAATCGCCATCGGGTGAGGCGATGGAGCTCCAGCGCTCATCGCCCTTGAACACGTCGGCATAGTTCTTCTTGAACATGTCCGAGGTCACGGCACCCGCCATCAGGTCGCTGATTTCCTTGTTGGAGGGCCAGACGTCTTTCAGATAGACGTTCTTGCCATCCGTGCCCTGTCCGAGCGGCTCGGTGGTCAGGTCGACGTCCAGCGAACCGGCCAGGGCGTAGGCCACCACCAGCGGTGGCGAGGCCAGGTAGTTCATCTTCACTTCGGCGTGGACGCGGCCTTCGAAGTTGCGGTTGCCTGACAGCACGGCGCCCACGGTGAGGTCGCCGTCGCTGATCGCCTTGCTGACTTCTTCCGGCAGCGGGCCGGAGTTGCCGATGCAGGTGGTGCAGCCGTAGCCGACCAGGTAGAAGCCGAGCTTGTCCAGTTCGGTGAGCAGCCCGGTCTTTTCCAGGTAGTCGGTGACCACCTTGGAGCCCGGTGCCAGCGAGGTTTTCACCCACGGCTTGGTCTTCAGGCCCTTGGCGGCGGCTTTCTTGGCCAGCAGGCCGGCAGCCAGCATCACCGCCGGGTTGGAGGTATTGGTGCACGAGGTGATCGCGGCAATGACCACGGCACCATCGTCGACGTGGAACTCCTGGCCGTTGCGCACCACGCGCTGGCGATGCGTCCGCGCGCTTGCGTCATGCCCCACGGCGGTGGCGCCGCCTTCGTTGGCGAAGCGCGCCTCGGCACCGTTGCGGCGGACGATGGTGGCGCCGAGGTTGTCGTTGAAGTTCTGCTTGACGTTGGTCAGCAGTACGTGATCCTGCGGGCGCTTGGGGCCGGCCATCGAGGGCTTGACGCTGGCCAGGTCCAGTTCGAGCGTGACACTGAACTCGGCCGGCGCGCTGTTTTCGTCGTGCCACAAACCTTGCACCTTGGCATAGGCCTCGACCAGCGCTACCTGCTCCTCGCTGCGACCGGACAGCCGCAAGTACTTCAGCGACTCGACATCAATCGGGCAGATCGCGCAGGTGGCGCCGTATTCCGGTGCCATGTTGCCAAGGGTGGCGCGATCGGCCAGCGCCAGGTGCTTGAGGCCCGGGCCGAAGAACTCGACGAACTTGCCGACCACACCCTGCCTGCGCAGCAGTTCCGTCACGGTCAACACCAGGTCGGTGGCGGTGGCGCCTTCGGGCAACTGGCCGAGCAGCTTCAGGCCGACCACTTGCGGAATCAGCATCGAGGAAGGCTGGCCCAGCATCGCCGCCTCCGCCTCGATGCCACCCACGCCCCAGCCGAGCACGCCCAGGCCGTTGACCATGGTGGTGTGCGAGTCGGTGCCGAACAGCGTATCGGGGTACGCCCACAGCTGGCCCTCGATCTCGGTGCCCATCACCACGCGGGCCAGGTACTCCAGGTTGACCTGGTGCACGATGCCGGTGCGCGGTGGCACCACCTTGAAATCAGTCAGCGCTTTCTGGCCCCAGCGCAGGAAGCTGTAGCGAGCCTGGTTGCGCTTGAATTCCATCTCGACGTTACGCTCGAGTGCGTCTTCGCTGCCGAACACGTCCACCTGCACCGAATGGTCGATGACCAGTTCCGCGGGTGACAACGGGTTGATCAGGGTGGGGTCGCCGCCGAGCATCTTCATGGCATCGCGCATCGCGGCCAGGTCGACTACACACGGTACACCGGTGAAATCCTGCAGCAGTACGCGCGCCGGCATGAAGGCGATTTCGGTATCCGGCTCCTTTTTCGAATCCCATGTGGCAACGGCTTCGATTTCCTTCGCCGTCACATCGACGCCGTCTTCGTGGCGCAGCAGGTTTTCCAGCAGGATCTTCATCGAGTACGGCAGTCGCTTCAGGTCGAAGCGCTGGCCCAGCTTGGTCAGGCTGGCGAAGGCGTACTTCTTGCCGTTGACCTCGAGGGTGTCGCGTACGGAAAAGGTGTCTTTCATGGGAGGTGCTCCTGGCTGGATCCTGCGGCTGGGATGACTCGACGACGGTGCCTGGGGGGCGTGGGGTTCGCCATCCCAGCAAAAGCATAATTATCGCGCAAACTCCATGCGGCCGCGAACCGGCACGCCACCGTGAAGGCGGCGTGCATGGCTGGCGGGCGTCTGATGGGTGGTGCTGGCGGGTACACTGCGCCCACCTTCACGGCGACTTCGCCGCACAGAGTGGATCCGATGACCAGTCCATGCAAACGCCTTTGATGACATGCAGCATTCGATGATTTCGACGGGCCTGGCCGCCGTTTCGCTGCGCGACCTCGCGCTGGTGCAGGCGGTACATCGCCACGGCAGTTTCAACAGCGCGGCGCGGGCCATGCACATCAGCCCGTCCGGGCTGTCGCACCAGGTGCAGAAGGTGGAGCAGGCGCTGGGTGCGCCGCTGTTCGAGCGCGGTGGCCGCAGGATCGTGCCGACCGCTGGCGGCCAGCGGCTGCTGCTGCAGATCGACGCGGTGCTGGCCGCTGCCGAGCACCTGCAGCAGGTCGCCCGTGCCGGTGAGGTCGCGTTCGGCGGCGAGTTGCGCCTCGGCGTGCCCGCTTCGCTGGGGCCGTACCTGCTGCCGCACCTGATCGCGCCGTTTTCGCAGCATTTTCCGGGCGCCTGGCTGGGCATTTCCGAGGGCAAGCCGCGCGGGCTGTTGCGCCGCCTGCACGAAGGCGAACTCGATGCAGTGCTGGCGCCGCCGGCCGCGGCGACCAGCGGGATCGCCGCGCGCCCGTTGTTCTTCGAGCCCTGGGAGCTGATGCTGCGCGCCGACCATCCGCTGGCCGGCCGGGACAGCATCGCGCTGGGTCAGCTCGATCCGGCCGAGGCCACGCTGATGGCCGAAAGCCATGCCGACGGCCTTGCGGGCGACGGCAGCGAACACGGCCATGTGCAGGACGTCAGCCTGGAAAGCCTGGCCGCCCTGGTCAGCCTGCGCGGCGGCTACGCGCTGGTGCCGGCGCTGGCGCACGAGCGGCTGGCCTCGATGCCGAACGTCGCGCTGGCAAAACTCAAGGGGCAGGCGAGCGGCCGCGAGATCGCGTTGTACTGGCGCGACGCTTCGCCCTGGCGCGACGACCTGCAGGCCTTCGCCGAATTGCTGCGCAGGCTGGCGCGGCAGCGGCAGGGGTTGCGCGTGGCGAGCGCGAAGGCGAGGGTTGCGCCGGCCTGACCGCAGAAGGCCGCCTTGCGGCGGCCTTCTTGCGCTCCATCACGGGAGGAGCCGCTCAGCCGCGCGAGGCGCGCTTGCGGTCGTTCTCGGTGAGGTGCTTCTTGCGCAGGCGGATTTCCTTCGGAGTGACCTCGACCAGCTCGTCGTCGTCGATGAAGTCCAGCGCCTGTTCCAGCGTGAACTTGATCGCCGGGGTCAGCTGGATCGCATCGTCCTTGCCCGAGGCGCGCATGTTGGTCAGCGGCTTGGGCTTGATCACGTTGACGGTGAGGTCGTTGTCCTTGGCGTGGATGCCGACCAGCTGGCCTTCATACACGTTGTCGCCCTCGGCGGCGAACAGCTTGCCGCGATCCTGCAGCGGCCCCAGCGAATACGCGGGGGTGGTGCCGCCGGCGTTGGCGATCATCACGCCATTGAGGCGCTTGGCGATCTGGCCTTCTTCCTTCGGACCGTAGTGGTCGAACACGTGGAACAGCAGGCCCGAGCCCTGGGTGAGGGTCTTGAACTGGTTCTGGAAGCCGATCAGGCCGCGCGCCGGGATCATGTACTCCAGGCGGACGCGGCCCTTGCCGTCGGGCTCCATGTTCTTGAGCTGGCCCTTGCGCATGCCCAGGCGCTCCATCACCGGACCCTGGTGGGTCTCCTCGACGTCGACCACCAACTGCTCGATCGGCTCCATCTTCTGGCCGTCGATTTCCTTGATGATCACTTCCGGGCGCGATACGGCGAGCTCGTAGCCCTCGCGACGCATGTTCTCGATCAGCACCGACAGGTGCAGCTCGCCACGGCCGGAGACCAGGAACTTGTCGGCGTCCGAACCCTGCTCGACCTTCAGCGCCACGTTGTGCACCTGCTCGCGCTCCAGGCGATCCTTCAGCTGGCGGCTGGTGAGGAATTTGCCGCCGGAAAGATCCTTGTTGCCGGCGAACGGCGAATTGTTCACCTGAAAGGTCATGCTGATCGTCGGCTCGTCGACGGTCAGCGCAGGCAGCGCCTCGGGCGTGTCCAGCGCGCAGATCGTGTCGGAGATGGTCAGGTCGGCGATACCCGAGATGGCGACGATGTCGCCGGCCTCGGCGGTTTCCTGCTCGATGCGCTCCAAGCCCATGAAGCCCAGCACCTGCAGCACCTTGCCCTGGCGCTTCTTGCCGTGGCGGTCGATCACCGCCACCGGCATGTTCTTCTTCAGCGTGCCACGCTGGATGCGGCCGATGCCGATCACGCCCACGAAGTTGTTGTAGTCCAGCTGGCTGATGCGCATCTGGAACGGGCCGTCCGGGTCCACGTCAGGCTTGCTGACGTGCCGCATGATCGCCTCGTACAGCGGGGTCATGTCGCCTTCGCGCACACTGTCGTCGAGGCTGGCGTAACCGTTCAGCGCCGAGGCATAGACGATCGGGAAGTCCATCTGTTCCGGCGTGGCGCCCAGGCGGTCGAACAGGTCCCATACCTGCTCCACGACCCATTCGGGCCGTGCGCCCGGGCGGTCGACCTTGTTGATCACCACGATCGGCTTGAAGCCCATCGCGAACGCCTTCTGCGTCACGAAACGGGTCTGCGGCATCGGGCCGTCCATCGCGTCGACCAGGATCAGCACCGAGTCGACCATCGACAGCACGCGCTCCACCTCGCCGCCGAAGTCGGCGTGTCCCGGGGTGTCGACGATGTTGATGCGGTTGCCCTGCCAGGTGATGGCGGTGTTCTTGGCCAGGATGGTGATGCCGCGTTCCTTTTCCTGGTCGTTCGAGTCCATCACGCGCTCGGCCAGCACGGTGCGCTCGCTGAGCGTACCGGACTGCTTGAGCAGGCAATCGACGAGGGTGGTCTTGCCGTGGTCGACGTGGGCGACGATGGCGATGTTGCGCAGTTTTTCGATGGACATGGGATCGACTCGGGCGGCTCGATGGCCGTCACGCAGGTTTTGAAGGGCGAATTGACCGATTATACGGACTTGTGTGACAACTTGCCCGTCATTTCTTCGATCCGTTCATCCAGCCTGTCGCCCGCGATCCGTGGGCGCCGTCGGTGCGCCTATACCACGCCGAGGAAATGGTACGCCGCGATCACCACCAGCACCGCCAGGGTCTTGACCACGGTGATGGCGAAGATGTCCTTGTAGGACTGCCGGTGGGTCAGCCCGGTCACCGCCAGCAGGGTGATCACCGCGCCGTTGTGCGGCAGCGTGTCCATGCCGCCGGAGGCCATCGCGGCCACCCGGTGCAGCACTTCCATCGGGATGCCGGCGGCGTGCGCATTGGCGATGAAGGTCTCCGCCATCGCGCCCAGCGCGATGCTCATGCCGCCGGAGGCCGAGCCGGTGATGCCGGCCAACGCGGTGACGGTGACCGCCTCGTTGACCAGCGGGTTCGGGATCGTGTGCAGCGCGTCGGCCACCAACTTGAAGCCGGGTAGGGCGGCGATCACCGCGCCGAAGCCGTATTCGGAGGCCGTGTTCATCGAGGCCAGCAGCGCGCCGCCGACCGCGGCCTGGCTGCCCGCCGCGAGGTGCGCGGTCACCGCGCGCCAGGCGAACGCCAGCACGCACAGGATGCCGACCAGCAGCGCACCCTCGACCGCCCAGATCGCAGCGACCTTGGACACCTCCTGCACCACCGGCTTCGCGCTGCCGACCACGCTGGGCAGGAACGATTGCGTTTCGCCGTAGAGGCGCGGGATCAGCCCGGTGAACAGCTTGTTGCACACGCCCACCAGCACCAGCGGCAGCAGCGCGACCAGCGGGTGCGCCAGCCGGCCGCCCTCGAACGGGGCCGGCTCGTTGACCAGGTTGTCGCCGTAGCCTTCGCCGGCCGCGGCGGCCCGGCGCCGGCGCCAGTCCAGGTAGCTCAGGCCCGCGGCCAGGATGAACGCCGCGCCGATCGTGCCCAGCCACGGCGCCGCCCAGGTGTCGGTGCCGAAGAACGAGGTGGGGATGATGTTCTGGATCTGCGGCGTGCCCGGCAGCGAATCCATGGTGAAGGTGAACGCGCCCAGCGCGATGGTGCCGGGGATCAGCCGCTTGGGGATGTCGGACTGGCGAAAGAGCTCGGCGGCGAACGGGTATACCGCGAACACCACCACGAACAGCGACACGCCGCCGTAGGTCAGCAGCGCACACACCAGCACGATCGACAAAATCGCCCGGCTGCGCCCGACCAGGCCGATGGTGGCCGCCACGAGCGATTTGGAAAAACCCGACAGTTCGATCAGCTTGCCGAACACCGCGCCCAGCATGAACACCGGGAAGTACAGCTTGAGGAAGCCGACCATCCTGTCCATGAACAGGCCGGTGAACATCGGCGCCACCAGCGCCGGGTCGGTCAGCAGCACCGCGCCCAGCGCGGCGATCGGCGCGAACAGGATGACGCTGTAGCCGCGATAGGCCGCGAACATCAGGAAGCACAGCGCAGCCAGCACGATCAGAAACGCCATCCGTGAATCCCCCAAGTGAGCCGGGTCCGCGAGCGTGGTCGGGACATGGGGCCGAGTATCCGCAACGTCGGGTACCGCCGGCACTGTACGAAGGTACAAGTGCCGGCTCCCTCGATGGCTATCTAAGCTCGCCCCGTAGCATCCATTGCAGATGGCCGCGTCCACTGCCGGTCACACCACGGGAAAGGGGAAGGGGAAACCATGAAGCGCACGTATCTGAGTCTGGCGATCGGCCTGGCCACCGGACTGCTGTCCGCGGCACCGTTGTATGCGCAGCAGGCCGCCGACACCGGCGGCAAGGCGGTGAAGACCACCAGCGTCAAGCAGCTCGACCAGATCACGGTCACCGCGCGCAAGCGCGAGGAAACCCTGCAGGACGTGCCGATCGCGGTCAGTGCCTTCACCGCGCAGGCGCTGGAAACGCAGAACGTGCAGAACCTGGCCGACCTGCAGGGCAAGGTGCCCTCGCTGCAGATCTATGCCGCCCGCGGTTCCAACACCACGCTCACCGCCTACATCCGCGGCGTCGGCCAGGCCGACCCGACCTGGGGCTTCGACCCGGGCGTGGGCATCTATCTGGACGACGTCTACCTGGCGCGTCCGCAGGGCGCGGTGCTGGACGTGTTCGACGTCAGCCGCATCGAGGTGCTGCGCGGCCCGCAGGGCACGCTGTACGGCAAGAACACCATCGGCGGTGCGATCAAGTACGTCTCCAACCCGCTGCCGGTGAAGACCGAAGGCTCGGTGGAAGCCACCGTGGGCACCCACGGCGAGAAGGACGTCAAGGCCAGTTTCGGCGGCGCCAGCGCGGACCAGGTGTGGCGTGGACGCATCGCCTACGCCAGCGGGCACAACGACGGTTTCGGCGAGGACATCCTCACCGGCAGCCGCAACGGCAACAAGAACACCAATGCCGCGCGCGCCACGATCGGCTTCTTCCCGTCCAGCCAGTTCAACATGCAGCTGTCGGTCGACGGCGTGCGCGACAACTCCAATCCGCGCGGCGCCAAGATGCTCACGGTGAACAAGCTCGACCCGGCCTACCCGCTGCTGTCGAGCGATTTCGACACCCGCAGCGGCTTCGCCCAGCTCAACCACACCAAGCTCTACGGCAGCGCGCTGACGATGAACTGGATCGCCAGCCCGAACTGGTCGCTGAAATCCGTGACTGCCGTGCGCGGCTCCTCGACCGATACCAACATCGATTTCGACACGTTGCCGGAGAAAATCGCCGACGTGAACGCGGTCTACAAGGATCATCAGTTCAGCCAGGAATTCCAGGCCAACTACGATGCCGGCGGCAGCCTGCACGGCGTGTTCGGCGCGTACTACTTCGACGGCCGCGCCGACGGCGAGATCCACAACATCTTCCTCGGCTCGCCGCCGTACTCCACGTTGCACCTGTCGCAGTACGGCAGCACCGGCGGGCGCATGGGCACCAAGAGCTATGCGGGCTACGGCGATTTCACCTGGGACATCAATCCGAGCTGGAGCCTGGACGTGGGCCTGCGCTACACCCACGAGACCAAGACCGCGCTGATCCAGAACTTCGGCTTCTCGGACGCCACGTTCACCACGCGCACCAGCACCCTGGCCGACTTCAGCGGCTCGCACGCGACCAGCAACGTCTCGCCGAAGGTCTCGCTGGACTGGAGCGCGAACGACCAGGTGAAGCTCTACGCCAGCTACTCGGAGGGCTTCCACTCCGGCGGCTACAACATCCGCGCGAACTGCGTGGCGGTGCCCAGTTCGTGCCGCCCGATCGATGACGAAAAGGTGCAGTCGTTCGAGCTGGGCAGCAAGATGACCTTCCTCGACGGCGCGCTGATGATGAACACGGCGCTGTTCCACAACCTCTACACCAACATCCAGCTGTCGGTATTCAGCTCCTACACGCTGCCCAACGGCAGCCAGGGTTTCTTCGGCGACTTCACCAACGCCGGCAAGGGCCACATCGACGGCCTGGAGGAGGAGTTTGCCTGGAAGCCGGCCGAGAACTGGACCCTGCGCGGCAACGTCGCCTACCTGCACACCAAGTACACCGAGTACATGACCCGCGGCGTCAACGTCGCCGACCAGCAGAAGTTCACCAACGCGCCGAAGTGGTCCGGCGGCCTGTCGCTGGAGAACACCACGCCGCTGGCCGGCGGCGGCAGCGTCAGCGCGCGGGTGAACTACACCTACCAGTCCATGGTGTATCCGGAAACCACGCTGTCGCCGCTGATCGCCCAGCCCGCGTACGGCCTGTGGAACGCCGGCGTGATCTGGCAGATCAACCAGCCCTGGTCGCTCAGCCTGCAGGGCAGCAACCTGGCCAACAAGTCCTACCGCACCACCGGCTACAACGTCGGCGCGCTGGGCATCTACACCGGCTTCTACGGTGCCCCGCGGATGGTCACGCTGACCGCGAAGTACCGGTTCTGACGCAGTCGTTTCTCCCCATCCCCGCGCGAGCGCCAGCCGGCTCCCGCGGGGCGTTTTTTTCCACTGCCGGCACGAGCCGTGGCGGATGACATCGCGGTTCCGGCCGCGTCCGTGCGGCTCCATGAGCCCGCTGGACACCTGCCGGTCCGCCAACGGAGAAAAAGCATGCGCAAGACTTTCGGCCTGTTGGCCCTGCTGCTGGTTGCGCCGCTGGCCCGCGCGGGCGACGCGTTGCCGCTGCCCGCCTTGAAGATCGACGCTTCGCGCACCGCCGTGGTCGGCCTTTCCTCCGGTGCGTACATGGCCGCACAGGTGCAGCTGGTGTACCCGGAGCTGTTCCCCAACGCGGCCATCGTGGCCGGCGGTCCGTTCGGCTGCGCCGGCGGCAAGCTGGACGCGGCACTGGGCAGTTGCATGAAGGGGGTGCCTGCGCCGGATGTCGGCGCGCTGGTGGCCAGTGCCGGCAGGCGCTCCGCCAGCGGCGAGATCGGCGCGCTGAAGAACCTGGCGCACGCCCGCGTCTACCTGCTGCACGGCAAGGACGACGCGCTGGTGGCGCCGGCGGTAGCCGAGGCGGGCGCGCAGTTCTACCGGCAGCTGCGCGACGGCATGCCGGGATTGAAGGGCATGCAGGTGCACGACGACGACCAGCGCGCCTTCGCTCACAACCTGCCGGTGGCTGGCAGCGGCGACGACTGCGACAAGTCGGTCGCGCCGTATCTCGGCCATTGCGGCTTCGACGCGGCCGGTGAAATCTTCGCCCAGATGTTCGGCAAGCCGGCGCATGCGGCGACCACGGCACAGGGCGAGCTGCGTACGTTCGACCAGGATGCGCTGCGCCCCGACGGCGCCGATGCCTTCCTGGCCGTCACCGGCTACGTCTACCTGCCGCTGGATTGCCTGGCCGGCAAGCCGTGCGGCGTGATGGTCGCGTTCCACGGCTGCAGGCAGAACGCCGACGCGGTGGGCAAGGCCTTCGTCGAGGATGCCGGCTTCAACCGCTGGGCCGACGTCTACGACGTAGCGGTGCTATATCCTCAGACCCGCGCAAGTCTCGCGCCCTTGAATCCGCAAGCATGCTGGGACTGGTGGGGATATTCCGGAGCCGACTACGACAGCCGCCACGGCGTGCAGTTGCGCTGGGTGGTGAACGCGGTGCGCGCGCTGGGGTTGCCGGCGGGGCATTGATGGCCTCGTGCGATCACCCCGTCGCTTGCACCACTGTAGGAGCGTACCTTGTGCGCGATGCTGTTGCTTCGTGCAGAGTCAGGAGCTTCAAAGCGAAGAGCTTTCGTCTGCCTGCGGCAGCCGAGTTACTTTCTCTTTGCGTGGCCAAAGAGAAAGTAACCAAAGAGAAAGGCCACCCCGCTTACGCGCCTTGCGGGCATCCTGCCCGCAAGGTCCGCGGCCGGGTTACGGGGTTTGTCGACAGCACATCCTGTGCTGACGCCAAACTGGCCGGCATCCCTGCCGACCACCCTGCGGGCTTTCCTTCACCCGTCCGCCGCTACAGAGGGGCCCCGGGTAGAGCAGCGGGCCATCCTGGCCCGCACTTTTCAGAAGAGCCAGGTCAACAGCAACAGCAGAGCAGCGGGCTGCTTCGGCTCTGGCTTTTCAGCTTTTCACCGGGTGCGGGCCAGGATGGCCCGCCGCTCTACCCGGGGCCCCTGTGCGGCGGTGAGACGGGGACGACAGGCCGCGCAGCGGGAGTCGACAGGGAGGTCGACTCCTTTTCGCACAGGCAGGATGCCCGTTCGAAAAGCCCGGCCCCGGCTCACGGACTTGCCGGGCAGGAGCCCGGCAAGCGCCAAGCGGGGTGCCCCTCTCTTTGGTTACTTTCTCTCGGGCAAGCGAGAGAAAGTGATTCGGCCTCCGAAGGAGGGCGAAAGCTCTTCGCTCGAAAGAATCAGGTCAGAGCGTCGCGACTGAAGTCGCCCTCACCGACGCTGGCACCATGCTGAGCACCACCCTCATCGCCATCGCCGCGCTGTGCTGGCTGGGCCTGCTGTTCGGCGTGGCCCTGCTCGGCGAGCGCCGGCCGCGCATCTTCGAGAAGCGCTGGGCGATCGTGTACGCGCTGTCGCTGGCGATCCATTGCACCTCGTGGACGTTCTACGGCACCGTAACCCAGGCCAGCCGTTCGGGCTGGTGGCTGCCGCCGACCTTCGTCGGGGCGATCCTGATGTACCTGTTCGCGCTGGGCTTCCTGCGCCGCATGGTGCGACTGGTGCGCGAATACAACGCCGGCTCGCTGGCCGACCTGATCGCGGTGCGGCTGGGGCGGCATTCCGGGCTGGCGGCGCTGGTTACCGCGGTGGTGGTGATCGGCATCGTGCCGTACATCGCGCTGCAGCTGAAGGCGGTGGCGATGAGCTACGGCATCCTCAGCCAGGGCCAGCTGGCCGAATCCAGTCCGTGGCAGGACAGTGCGCTGTACGTGGCGCTGTTGATGGCGCTGTTCGCGATGCTGTTCGGCACCCGCCGCGCCTCGACCATGGCGCACAACCGCGGGCTGGTGCTGGCGATGGCGTTCGAGTCGCTGTTCAAGCTGGGCGCGATGCTGGCGCTGGGCTCGCTGCTGTTCGCCGCGGTGCCGTCGGGACTGCCGGCGAGCGTGCCGCCGCCGCCGGACAGCGGCGGCTTCCCCGCGCTGATCCTGCTCGGCGCGCTGGCGATGTTCACCATGCCGCACCAGTTCTACGCCGGCATCGTCGAATGCCGCGAGGACGGCCAGCTGCGCACCGCGCGCTGGCTGTTCCCGCTGTACCTGCTGCTGATCTCGCTGCCGATCCTGCCGTTGGCGCGGCTGGGCGATGCGTGGCTGGGCGCCAGCGGAGTGTCCTCGGACATGTACGTGCTGGCGCTGCCGCTGGCACGCGGCGAGCATGGCCTGGCGCTGGTCGCCTTCCTCGGCGGCCTGAGCGCGGCCACCAGCATGGTGGTGATCGCCACGCTCACGCTGAGCCTGATGGTGGTCAACCATTTCATCGCGCCGCTGCGGGTGCGCGCCGGCTGGGGTCGCGACGAGCATGGCGACCTGCGCGGCGAGCTGTTGAACTACCGGCGCGTGGCGATCCTGGTGCTGATCCTGCTGGCGTGGGCGTACAGCCGCCTGCTGGCGCGCAACGAGGCGCTGGCCGACATCGGCGCGATCTCCTTCTCCGCACTGGCCGGACTCACTCCGGCGATGCTGGTGGCGATGTACCGCCCGCAGCTCGGGCCGCGCGCGGTGATGGCGGGGCTGGCCGCCGGCACGCTGGCCTGGGTCTACGCGGCGCTGCCGACCCTGTTGCCCGGCGCACCGGCATGGCTGCACGACGGCCCGCTCGGCCTGCATTGGCTGGCGCCGGACGGCCTGCTCGGGCTGGGCAACTGGAACCGGCTGGGCCGCGCGGTGGCGGCGAGTCTGCTGGTCAACATCGTGGTGATGCTGGCAGTGGCCGGCTCGCGCTTCGGCCGCGTGGCGCGCGCGGTCAGCGTGGGCGACGTGGGCCTGGTCGAATTGCGTGCGCTGGCGATGCGTTTCCTGCCGCCCGAGCGGGTCGAGCACCTGTTCGCCAGCGCGCCGGCGGTGGGGCCCGCCGGCAGCGTGCGGGCCGCCCAGGTCGAGCACGAACTGGCCGCGGTGATCGGTGCCGCCTCCGCGCGCCTGCTGCTGGAAGTGGTGCACCGGCAGGGCCGCGACGATCTGGACACGGTGGTCGCCATCGTCGGCGAGGCGGCGCAGGACCTGCGCTTCAACCAGCGCGTGCTGGAGGCGGCGCTGGAGAACATGAGCCAGGGCATCTGCGTGGTCGACGCCGAGCTGCATCTGGTGGCGTGGAACACGCCGTACGCGCGGCTGTTCGACTATCCGCCGGAGCTGCTGCAGGTGGGCCGTCCGGTGGCCGAGCTGACCCGCCACAACATCGCTGCCGGCATGCTCGGTCCGGGCGAGGTGGAGGTGCGCGTGCAGCGCCGGCTGGCGCACATGCGCGAAGGTACCCGGCACCTGTCCGAGCGGCGCTTCCCCGACGGCACCATCGTCGAGATCCGCGGCAACCCGATGCCCGGCGGCGGCTTCGTGGCCACCTTCACCGACGTCACCGCGTTCCGCCAGGCCGAGGCGGCGCTGAAGCGTGTCAACGAGACGCTGGAACTTCGCGTGGAAGAACGCACCCGCGAACTCGCTGCGGCCTCGGCCGAAGCGCAGGCCGCGAACGAGGCGAAGAGCCGCTTCCTCGCCGCGGTCACCCACGACCTCATGCAACCGCTGCATGCCGCGCAGCTGTTCGCCCATGCACTGACCGAGCGCGGCGGCGATGCGGCCACCGCGCAGCACCTCAACGGCGCGCTGGCCGCCACCGAGGGCCTCCTCACCGGGCTGCTCGACGTGGCCCGGCTTGAAGGCGGCCGCCTGCATCCGCAGCCGCGCGCGTTCGCGCTGGCCGAGGTGCTCGACCCGCTGGCCGCCGAGTTCCGTGCGATCGCGCTGGATCGGGGCGTGCGGCTGGACGTGGTTGGTACGCGCGGCTGGGTGCGTTCCGATCCGCAGCTGCTGCGCCGGGTGCTGCAGAACTTCCTCTCCAACGCCTTGCGTTACGCCGAGCATGGCCGCGTGCTGCTCGGCGTGCGCGGGCGTGGCGATCATTTGCGCGTGGAAGTGTGGGACAGCGGTCCCGGCATCGCGGTGGAGGAGCAGCAGCTGATCTTCCAGGAATTCCGCCGCGGCAGCGCTGCCGGCGGGCAGGGGCTCGGGCTGGGCCTGTCGATCGCGCAACGCATGGCCGACCTGCTCGGCCATCCGCTGGGGCTGCAGTCGTGGCCCGGCCGCGGCAGCGTGTTTTACCTCGACGTGCCGTCGGCACGCGCGGCCATTCGACTGCCGCCGCTCGTCGACACGCCGCACTCGCTGCCGGCCGGCCGTGCGCTGGTGCTGGACAACGAGCCAGCCGCGCTTGCCGCGCTCGGCAGCCTGCTGGCCAGTTGGGGCTGGCACGTGCACGCGGCGCGAAATTCCGCCCAGGCGCTGGCGGCGCCGTGGCGACCGGACCTGCACATCCTCGACTTCCATCTCGACGGCGGGCAGACCGGACTGGAGGTATGGCAGCAGCTGAACCGTCGGCACGCCGGCGTGCCGACCGTGATGCTGACCGCGGACCGCGATGGCGAACTGCGCCAGCGCCTGCTGGAAGCGGGCATCGGCGTGCTGTACAAGCCGCTGAAACCGCTGGCGCTGCGGCAGGTGCTGCAGCGGGTGGCGGCCAGCGTGGCGAACGCGTAGCGTGTTGGTGAAGGACGGGGTCCGCAGTCGATTGAGGCGTCTACAGCGCCCGGCCCGGCTCGCCCAGCTCCAGCGACTTCAGCAGCATCCCCGCCTGCGTGCGGTTCCGCACCCGCAGCTTCTCGAAGATCGCGGTGACGTGCGCCTTCACGGTGCGCTCCTGGATGCCCAGTCGGTCGGCGATCTGCTTGTTGAGCAGGCCCTCGGCGAGCAGGGCGAGCACGCGGGACTGCTGCTCGGTGAGGCGGGCGAGGCGGCCGGCGAGGTCGGCGTCGGCCGGATCGGCGGGCAGGGCGGCGACGGCCTCGGCCAGAGCGGGCGGCAGCCAGCGGCCGCAGTCGAGCACGCTGCAGATCGCCGCGCCGATCTCGGCGGGGCTGGCGCTCTTGGGGATGAAGCCGGCGGCGCCGTGGTCGAGCACGCGGCGCACGATGCGCGGGTCGTCGTGGGCGGAGACCACCAGCACCGCCACGCCGGGATGCTGGCCGCGCAGCGTGGCCAGCCCGGACAGGCCGCGGCTGCCCGGCATGTGCAGGTCGAGCAGGACCAGGTCGGTGTCCGGCTCGGCGGCCAGCGCGGCGAGTACCGCGGGCAGGTCGGCCGCTTCGCGCACGCTGCAGTTGCCGAGGTTCTCGCTCGCCGCCAGACGCAGCGCGGCGCGGAACAGCGGGTGGTCGTCGGCAATCAGCAGATTCGTCATGCAGTTGAAGTTAGCCGGCGGTGCGCGCCGCGTCGAGTTCGCCGCACGGACTTTCGTACGATGGCAGCCGCCGCCGCGCTTGCTATGGTGGCTGCATGAAGACATCCACCCGCCATTCGCCGCTGCTGTTCTTGTTCGCGCTGGCATCCGTCATGCTGTCGGCTTGTGCCAGCCACGGGACGAGGAAGGTATCCACCATGCATGAAGTTGATTACGGCCAGGTGCGGGTGACCGAGCACCGTAGCCACGACGACCTGTTGAGCGCCGGCCTGGGCCTGGCCGGGCTGGCCGGGCCGCTGTCACCATTCGCCAACCCGCTGGATCCCGCCGCGGAAGAGCTGCGCCGACGCGCGATCCAGACCAGCTGGAAGGGCATCGCCGACCTCGGCCCGCTGGGCGGCTACGGCAGCGTGTACGGCGGCGTGCCGGACGTGCCGGGGCGCGAATACCAGGCGTTCGCGCGCATCCCCGGCGCGCGCTCGCCGCATCGCGTGCTGCTGCAGTTGCCGGACGGCTTCGACCGGCACAAGCGTTGCCTGGTGGTGACCGCCTCGTCCGGTTCGCGCGGCATCTACGGCGCGATCGCGCTGGCCGGCGCCTGGGGCCTGCCGCATGGCTGCGCGGTGGCCTATACCGACAAGGGCACCGGCGCGGGCTACTTCGATTATGCCGACGACAGCGGCGTGGCGCTGGACGGCCGCCGCGCCAAACGCGGCGAGGCGGAGCTGGAATTCCAGCCGCCGCCGGCGTCGCCTGCTGCAGGCATTGCGATCAAGCATGCGCATTCGGGCGACAACCCGGAGGGCGACTGGGGCCGCCACGTGATCCAGGCGGCGCAGTTCGCCCTGGCCATGCTCGATCGCGCGTTCCCTGCCGAGGCGCCGTTCACCCCGCAGAACACGAAGATCATCGCCGTCGGCATCTCCAACGGCGGCGGCGCCGTGCTGCAGGCGGCGGGGCTGGACCAGGAACATTTTTTCGCCGGCGTGGTGGCGCTGGAACCAAACGTGCACGTGCAGGACCGCGGCCGCGCGCTGTACGACTACGCCACCGAGGCGGCGATCTGGCTGCCGTGCGCGCTGAGCGCGGAGGATTTCGCGGCGGTGCCGCTGGCGCGCGGGCCGCGCGGCGTGCCGTTGCCGGCCTGGCCGATCCGCTGCGCCAGCCTGCGCGCACAGGGCAAGCTCGGTGGCAACACCGTTATGGCGCAGGCGGAGCAGGCGCGGCAGTACCTGCGCGCGCGCGGCTGGACCGACGAGGCGATGCAGACGGCGGCCAGCACCACTGCCTTCGACCTGTGGCGGGTGATCGCGGCGGGTTATGCCTCGGCCTACCTGCGTCGCGGCGCCAGCGACATGCCGTGCGGCTTTCACTACGCGGCGCTCGGTGTGGGCGGGTTGCCGGGCATCGCCGATCCCGTCACGCGAGCGACCTGGTGGGCGGATGGTTCGGGCATTCCGCCGGGCAACGGCATCGGCCTGTTCGGCGGCATGAACGTCTCGACCGACCCCACCCTGATCGGCAGCGAATGCCTGCGCGCGCTGTGGACCGGCGACGACCACCAAGCGCAGATGCTGCATGCCTCGGTCGCGGCCACCGCGGCGCGGCTGCCGCGCAAGGATCTGCCGCTGTGGGTGCTGCACGGCGCCGGCGACGGCCTGCTGCCCACTGCGTTCAGCTCCGAGCCCTATGTGGCATGGCTGCGCGACGAAGGGCGCCGGCCGATCTACTGGAAGGTGCCGCACGCGCAGCACTTCGACGCCTTCCTCGTGCTGCCCGGTTTCGGCGAGCACTACGTGCCGCTGCTGCCGTATGGCTACACCGCGCTGGATCGGCTGTGGGCGTACCTGTATGAAGGCGCGACGTGGCCGCTCGACGCGCCGGTACCGGTCGCACGGCCGCGTGGGCCCGGCCTGCTGGAGCGCGCCGCGCTGGGTCTGTAGATATTGCTGGGTTATCCTTGACCGTCCGCGTGCTGGCGCTCCGGCGCGCAGCCGCCTTCAAACCCAAGGACTCGCGATGACCATCAATGTCACCTTCACCACCAACCGCGGCCCGATCCATCTGCGCCTGCACGAAGACAAGGCGCCGGTTACCGTCGCCAGCTTCGTCAATCTGGCCCGCCGCGGCTATTACGACGGCCTGTCGTTCCACCGCGTGATCGCCGATTTCATGATCCAGGGCGGTTGCCCCGAGGGCAGCGGTCGCGGCGGCCCGGGCTACAAGTTCGAGGACGAGTTCAATCCGTCGCTGCGCCACGACAAGCCGGGCGTGCTGTCGATGGCGAATGCCGGCCCGCGCACCAACGGCAGCCAGTTCTTCATCACCCACGGTCCGACGCCGTGGCTGGACGGCAAGCACAGCGTGTTCGGCGAGGTGGTCGACGCGGCCGACATGGACGTGGTCAACACGATCCGGCAGGGCGACACGATCGAGAAGGTCAGCGTGGACGGCGACGTCGACGCGCTGCTGGCGGCGCAGGCCGACCGCGTGGCGGAATGGAACGCGGTGCTCGACCGGCGCGGTTGAGCCGGGAACCCCCGGATCACAGGAAACCGCCGGCCGCCCGCCGGTGGTTTTTTTGTGGCCGTTCCCGGCGGGTCTTCACGTGGCGTTGTCATGGCGGATTTCCGGGCCGCTTATGATCGGCGGGCTGCGCATCCGATCCATCACCATCCAGGGAGAACGACGATGTCATTCCTCAATGATTTGCTCGGTGGCCAGGGACAACAGGGAGGGCAGGCCGGCGCCGGTTCACTGATTGCCGTCGCGGGGCAATTGATCGAGAAGGCAGGCGGCGTGCAGGGCCTGGTCGGCATGCTGCAGCAGCACGGGCTGGGCAGTGCGGTGCAGTCGTGGGTCGGCACCGGCGCGAACCAGCCGGTGTCGGGCGAGCAGCTGGGCCAAGCGCTGCAAAACGGCGGCCTGGGGTCGCTGGTACAAGAGGCCGCGGGCAAGCTGGGTGTGGATCCGAATGTCTTGCTGGGCGGGTTGTCGCAAGTGTTGCCGCATGCGGTCGACCACCTGACGCCGGACGGCAAGGTGCCGGCGCAGGGACAGGGCGGCGGCTTCGACCTGGGCATGCTCGAAGGGCTGGCCGGCAAGCTGCTCGGCTGAAAAATGCCCCGGTGGAGCCGGAATCCACCGGGGCAGCGCTCAGGCCGACTTTCGCTTGACCAGGTGATACAACAGCAGCAGCACGATGGCGCCGACCACCGAGGCGATGAAGCCGGCGGACTGCCCTGCCTGGTACCAGCCGAACACGTTCTGGCCGACCCAGGTCGCCAGCAGCGAACCGGCGATGCCGATGATGGCGGTGATGATGAAGCCGCCCGGGTCCTTGCCCGGCGTCAGCAGCTTGGCCACCAGGCCGACGACCAGTCCAATCACGAATACCCAAAGCCAGTGCATGCGGATCTCCTTTGCGATGAGGTCACGGTGCCCTTGGGACGGGCGCGCCCATCATGCCGTGGCCGTGTCGTCCTGGTGTGTACGGGCGGCGGCCAGCGCCGGGTTCGGGCGGCGTGATAAAATGCGCGCCTTTGTTTCCTCCCTGCGTGAGAAACCCATGCCCCAGCTCGCCCAGCGTGTCGGCCGCGCCAAACCCAGCGCGATCATGGTGATCGCCGAGAAGGCGAAGCAGCTCAAGGCTGCCGGCCGCGACATCATCAGCTTCTCCATCGGCGTGCCGAACTTCCTGCCCGGCGAGCACGTCTACGCCGCCGCGCGCGAGTCGCTCTCGCGCGATTCCGGCCAGTACGGCAGCAACCGCGGCGCCGAGGCGTTGCTGGACGCGTTCCTCAGGCACATCGAGGCGCTCGGCTTCAGCGGCTACACGCGGATGAACCTGTCTATCGGCATCGGCGCCAAGCAGGTGCTGTACAACCTGGCCGAGGCGCTGCTGGACGAGGGCGACGAGATCTGCTTCGCCGCGCCGTACTGGACCACCTACCGCGACATCGCCGACATCGTGGGCGCGAAGGTCCACGTGATGCACTGCGGGTCGGAGCAGAACTACAAGCTCACCCCGGCCCAGCTCGACGCCGCGCTGGCGCGCAAGCCGAAGGTGTTCCTGTTCAACAACCCGTCCAACCCGACCGGCATGGTCTACACCGCCGCGGAAATCGCCGCGCTGGCCGACGTGCTGGCGAAGCACCCGGATACCTGGGTGATCACCGACGACATCTACAACGCGATGGTGTTCGATGGGCTGGGCTACCACAACTTCGTGCACGCGCAGCCGGCGTTGCGCGAGCGGGTGATCTTCGTCGACTCGGTCTCCAAGACCTACGGCATGCCGGGCTGGCGCGTGGGCCTGCTGGCCGGGCCGGAGTCGGTGGCCAAGGCGGTCACCACGCTCAACTCCAACCACATCACCAGCCTGCCGGAAGTGATTACCGCGGCGGCGGTGGCGGCGCTTTCCGGCCCGCAGGACATTCCGCGGGCGAAATGCGCCGAGTTCGCCGACCGGCGCGATACCGTGTTCGCCGCACTCAGCGCCATCCCCGGCGTGGTCTGCCCGCGGCCGCAGGGTGCGTTCTACGCGTTTCCCGACATTTCCTCGGCGTTCGGCAAGAGCCATGGCGGCACCAGGATCACCAACGACGTGGAGTTCTGCGCCGCGCTGCTGGAAGCGAAGGGTGTCGCCTGCGTGCCCGGCTCCGCCTTCGGCGAGCCGCGCGCGATGCGCATTTCCTACACCTGCCCGGCGGCGCAGTTGCAGCCGGGCCTGCAACGCATCCAGCAGTTCTTTGCCGAGTTGACTTGAAAACCACCGGATCGGAAGCCGGGGCGGGAAACCGCCATCACGTGGCTCTTCCGATTCCCTCTTCCCGATTCCCCCTTCCCGGAGATTACAGATGAAAGCCCCCGTTCGAGTTGCCGTCACCGGTGCCGCTGGCCAGATCGGCTACGCCTTGCTGTTCCGCATCGCCGCCGGCGACATGCTCGGCCCCGACCAGCCGGTGATCCTGCACCTGCTGGAAATCACCCCGGCGCTGCCGTCGCTGCAGGGCGTGGTGATGGAGCTGAACGACTGCGCGTTCCCGACCCTGGCCGGCGTGGTCGCCACCGACGACGCCAATGTCGCGTTCAAGGACGTCGACTACGCACTGCTGGTCGGCGCCCGTCCGCGCGGCCCCGGCATGGAGCGCAAGGACCTGCTGGAGGCGAACGGCGCGATCTTCGGCCCGCAGGGCAAGGCGCTGAACGCGCACGCCAAGCGCGGCGTGCGGGTGCTGGTGGTGGGCAACCCGGCCAACACCAACGCTCTGATCGCCCAGCAGAACGCACCCGACCTGGATCCGAAGTGCTTCACCGCGATGGTCCGCCTCGACCACAACCGCGCCAAGAGCCAGCTCGCCGAGAAGACCGGCAAGCACAACACCGACGTGAAGAAGATGACGATCTGGGGCAACCACAGCTCCACCCAATACCCGGACCTGCACCACGCCTCCGTCGACGGCAAGAGCGCGCTGTCGCTGGTCGACCAGGCCTGGTACGAGAGTGATTTCATCCCCACCGTGCAGCAGCGCGGCGCGGCGATCATCAAGGCGCGCGGCGCTTCCTCCGCCGCCTCGGCCGCTTCGGCCGCGATCGACCACATGCGCACCTGGGCACTGGGCACGGCAGAGGGCGACTGGGTCTCGATGGGCATCCCGTCGGACGGTTCCTACGGCATCGCCCCGGGCGTGATCTACGGCTACCCGGTGACCGTGAAGAACGGCCAGTACGCCATCGTGCAGGGCCTGGAGATCAACGCGTTCTCGCGCGCCCGCATGGACGCCACCGACAAGGAACTGCGCGAGGAGCGCGCCGGCGTGGAGCACCTGTTCGCGAAGAAGTAAGCGCGCAAGTTCATTGCCGACGAAGGAGGGCGGCCATGGGCCGCCCTCCTTGTTTCTGCCTGGGGTCCTCGGTGACTACGACCATCGTCGCGATGATGCCGTCGCTGGGCTGGTCTAGGCTTGCGGCAACCAAGACCTGGAGTCCGCCCATACGCTACGAGGATTTCTACCGGCAGTCGATCGACGAGCCGGAGCAGTTCTGGGCCGAGCAGGCGCGGCTGATCCACTGGCATGTGCCGCCGCGGCAGATCCTTGACCAGTCGAACCCGCCGTTCCGGCGCTGGTTCGTCGGCGGCACCACCAACCTCTGCTACAACGCGATCGACCGGCACCTGGCCGAGCGGCCGGAACAGCTGGCGCTGGTGGCGATTTCCAGCGAAACCGGGATCACCCGCGAGTTCACCTACCGCCAGCTGCATCGCGAGGTGAACACGTTTGCCGCGGTGCTGCAATCGCTGGGCGTGGGCAAGGGCGACCGCGTGGTGATCTACCTGCCGAACATCGCCGAGGCGGTGTTCGCGATGCTGGCCTGCGCGCGCATCGGCGCGATCCACTCGGTGGTGTTCGGCGGTTTCGCCGCGCACAACCTGGCGCTGCGCATCGACGATGCGCAGCCGAAGCTGCTGGTCTGCGCCGACGCCGGCATGCGCGCGGACAAGGTGATTCCGTACAAGCCGCTGGTCGACGCGGCGCTTGACGAGGCCTCGGCACCGCCGCCGCATGTGCTGATCGTCGATCGCAAGCTGGACCCGCAGATGACCCGGGTGGCCGGGCGCGACCTCGACTACGCCGAGCTGCGCGCGCAGCACGAGGATGCCGAGGTGCCGGTGGTGTGGCTGGAATCGAACGAGCCGAGCTACCTGCTGTACACCTCCGGCACCACCGGCAAGCCGAAGGGCGTGCAGCGCGACGTGGGTGGGTACGCGGTGGCGATGGCACTGTCGATCCGCACCGTGTTCGACATCGCGCCGGGACAGGTGATGTTCGCCACCTCGGACGTGGGCTGGGCGGTGGGGCATTCCTACAACGTCTACGGTCCGCTGATCGGCGGCGCCACCTCGCTGCTGTACGAGGGCCTGCCCACGCGACCGGATGCAGGCATCTGGTGGCAGCTGTGCGAGCGCTACAACGTGCGCACCATGTTCTCCTCGCCCACCGCGATCCGCGTGCTGAAGAAGCAGGACGAGAGCTGGCTGAAGAAGTACGACCTGTCGAAGCTGAAGTGGCTGTTCCTCGCCGGCGAACCGCTGGACGAGCCGACCGCGCAGTGGATCACCACCGCGCTCGGCGTGCCGGTGATCGACAACTACTGGCAGACCGAAACCGGCTGGCCGGCGATCACCTTGATGCCGGGGCTGGAGCTGAAGACGGTGAAGTTCGGCTCGCCCGGCCTGCCGGCGCCGGGCTACCGGATGAAGGTGATCGACGAGAATACCGGCAAGGAAGTGCCGGCCGGCAGCAAGGGTGTGCTGGTGTTCCAGCTGCCGCTGCCGCCCGGTTGCCTGACCACCGTGTGGCGCGACGACGCCCGCTACGTGCACAGCTACTTCAGCCACTTCCGCGAGCTGTTGTACAGCTCGCTGGACTGGGCCGTTCGCGACGAGGACGGCTACACCTTCGTGCTCGGCCGCACCGACGACGTGATCAACGTGGCCGGGCACCGCCTGGGCACGCGCGAGATCGAGGAGTCGGTGGCCAGCCACCCGGCAGTGGCCGAGGCGGCGGTGATCGGCGTGAAGGACGAGCTGAAGGGGCAGGTGCCGATCGTGTTCGCCACGCTCAAGCAGGACGCCGGCGACGGTGCCCATGCGGTGGCGCAGGCGATGCAGCAGCGCGTGGTCGACCAGCTCGGCGGCGTGGCGAAACCGTCACGCGTCTACGTGGTGAACGCGCTGCCGAAGACCCGTTCCGGCAAGCTGTTGCGCCGCTCGCTGCAGGCACTGGCGGAGCAGCGCGACCCGGGTGATTTGTCCACGCTGGACGATCCGGGTGCGCTCGACGATATCCGTCGTGCGCTGGAGCGTGGCCCCGATCAGGGCTGATGGCTTCGTGCACGAGCGTACCCCGTGCGCGATGCTTTTCGTCACGTGACAAAGGGCGATCGCGCACGGGGTGTGCTCCTGCGGATATTGCCTGATCAGGCGGCGACCGCTTCCTTCCTGTTTTCCGTGGTGGCCAGCGGGCTGCGGATCAGGTGGTCGAACGCACTCAGCGCAGCGGTGGAACCGGCACCCATCGCGATCACGATCTGCTTGTACGGCACCGTGGTGGCGTCGCCGGCGGCGAACACGCCGGGCAGCGAGGTCTGGCCGCGCGCGTCGATCACGATCTCGCCGCGCGGGCTGAGTTCCAGCGTGCCTTTCAGCCACTCGGTGTTCGGCAGCAGGCCGATCTGCACGAAGATGCCTTCCAGCGCGAGGCTGTGCATCACGCCGTCGGTGCGGTCCTTGTAGACCAGGCCGGTGACCTTCTGCCCGTCGCCCAGCACTTCGGTGCTCTGCGCACTGACGATCACGTCGACGTTGGGCAGGCTGCGCAGCTTGCGCTGCAGCACCTCGTCCGCACGCAGCTTGCCGTCGAACTCGAGCAGGGTGACGTGGGCCACGATGCCGGCCAGGTCGATCGCCGCCTCCACGCCGGAGTTGCCGCCGCCGATCACCGCCACGCGCTTGCCCTTGAACAGCGGGCCGTCGCAGTGCGGGCAGTAGGCCACGCCCTTGTTGAGGTATTCCTCTTCGCCGGGTACGTCCATCTGCCGCCAGCGCGCGCCGGTGGAGAGGATCACCGTCTTCGACTTCAGCGCGGCGCCGTTGGCCAGTTGCACCTCGATCAGGCCGCCGGGTTCGCCCGGGGGCACCAGCTTCTCGGCGCGCTGCAGGTTCATGATGTCCACGTCGTAGTTCTTGACGTGCTGCTCCAGCGCTGTGCCCAGCTTCGGGCCTTCGGTGTAGTCGACCGAGACGAAGTTCTCGATCGCCATGGTGTCCAGCACCTGGCCACCGAAGCGCTCGGCCGCCACGCCGGTGCGGATGCCCTTGCGTGCGGCGTAGATCGCCGCCGCGGCGCCGGCCGGGCCGCCGCCGACGACGAGCACGTCGAACGCGTCCTTGGCCGCGATCTTCCCGGCCTCGCGGGCACTGGCGCCGGTGTCGAGTTTCGCCACGATCTGTTCCAGGCTCATGCGGCCCTGGCCGAACACCTCGCCGTTGAGATAAACGGTTGGCACCGACATGATCTGGCGCGCTTCGACCTCGTCCTGGTACAGCGCGCCGTCGATGGCGACGTGCCGGATCTTTGGATTCAGCACGCTCATCAGGTTCAGCGCCTGCACCACGTCCGGGCAGTTCTGGCAGGACAGCGAGAAATAGGTCTCGAAGCGGAATACGCCATCAGGGGCCGGGCCGTCGAGATTCTTCACCTGCTCGATCACGTCGGCCGCGACCTTGGACGGATGGCCGCCGACCTGCAGCAGGGCCAGCACGAGCGAGGTGAATTCGTGGCCCAGCGGAATGCCGGCGAAGCGCACGCCGATGTCGGTGCCGACGCGGTTGATCGCGAACGAGGGCTTGCGCTGGTCGTCGTCGCGGCGGACCAGGCTGATCCGGTCGGACAGCGCGGCGATTCCCTCGAGCAATTCGTTCAGTTCGGCGGACTTGGCGCTGTCGTCCAGGGACGCAACGATCTCGATCGGCTGCGTGACCTTTTCCAGATAGGCCTTCAACTGGGTCTTGAGGTTGGCATCCAACATGGCGGGCTCCGTGGGTTTCTTCGGGGTGTGCGTGGCGAGCACCCGGGCGGACCCGGGCGTCGCTTCATGCTTGTGTTCCGGTAGTGCGGGCCCGGAAGAACTCCGGGCCCGCGGCGCATGGCGCGGTGATGCTTAGATCTTGCCGACCAGGTCCAGCGACGGCGCCAGGGTCTTCTCGCCTTCCTTCCACTTGGCCGGGCACACTTCGCCCGGGTGGCTGGCGACGTACTGCGCGGCCTTGACCTTGCGCAGCAGTTCCTTGGCGTCGCGGCCGATGCCGCCGGCGGTGATCTCGACGATCTGGATCTTGCCCGACGGGTCGATCACGAAAGTGCCGCGATCGGCCAGGCCGGCTTCCTCGATCATCACTTCGAAGTTGCGACTGATCGTGCCGGTGGGGTCGCCGACCATGGTGTACTGGATCTTCTTCACCGCGTCGGAGGTGTCGTGCCAGGCCTTGTGCGCGAAGTGGGTGTCGGTGGACACCGAGTAGATCTCCACGCCCAACTGCTGGAACTCGGCGTAGTTGTCGGCCAGGTCTTCCAGTTCGGTCGGGCAGACGAAGGTGAAGTCGGCCGGGTAGAAGAACACGACCGACCACTTGCCCTTCAGGTTGGCGTCGGTGACTTCAATGAACTGGCCGGCCTTGAGGGCCTGGGCCTTGAACGGTTTCACTTCGGTGTTGATCAGGGACATCGTTGCTTGCTTCCCGTGGTGGTTGGAGGATGGAGGAATGCTACGGCCTGCGATTTCATAAATCTAATTGATTGTCGACATGGTTGCGATTGGCCGTAGCTATCGTTCGGCCATCCATGATGGTGAGGCCGGGCGGGGCAGCTTCAAGGCCCCGCCGCCCGGCCGCGCCACGTGCGAGGAGTTACGGCGCGGCCGCGAGCCGCTCGCGCAGTTGGTGGTCGACCACCGTGGCGGTGACGATGTCGCTGCCCACGTTCACCGTGGTGCGCATCATGTCGAGGATGCGATCGACGCCGATGATGATGCCGATGCCCTCCGGCGGAATGCCGAACGTGGCCAGCAGGCCGGCGATCATCGGCAGCGAACCGCCCGGGATGCCGGCCACGGCCACCGCGCTGAGCACCGACAGCAGCATCAGGATGGCCTGGTGGCTCAGGGTGAGTTCCACGCCGAACGCCTGGGCCACGAACAGCACCACGCAGCCCTCGAACAACGCGGTGCCGCTCATGTTCATGGTGGCGCCCAGTGGCAGCACGAAGCCGGCCGTGCTAGGCGCCAGCTTCAGCTCGTCGTGCGCCACCGCCAGCGAGGCGGGCAGGCAGGCGTTGCTGGAGCTGGTCGAGAACGCGGTGATCAGCAGCGGCCGGATCTGCCGGAAATACTCCGGTGGCGAGCGCCCGGCCAGGAAGCGCAGCCACAGCGACATGGTGCCGAACAGGTGCAGCGCCAGCGCCACGGCGCAACCGACCACGAACACCGAAAGCGCCAGCAGCACGTCCACGCCAACCTTGACGATCACGCTGTAGATCATCGCCGGCACCGCGTACGGCGCCAGTTCCAGCGCGAAGCCGACGATCTTCGTCATCAGGTCGGTGATGGTATCCAGCGCGACCTGCACGCGCTTGCGCTCCTTCTCGCGCAACTGGGTGGCGGCCGCGCCGACCAAGATCGCGAACACGATCAGCGGCAGCACGTCGCCCAGCGCGTCGCGGCTGGGGCCGGCCACCGCGCCGAGCAGGTTGCGCGGCATGAACATCTCCACCAGCGTGCCGAAACTCATGCCGGGCTGGGCCGCCTTCCTGTCGATCGACTGCTGCGCGCTGCCGCCATATTCCTGCATCAGCTGGATGCGCGCCTGCTCGTCCAGGTGGTGGCCCGGCTGCACCGTGTTCATCATCGCCAAGCCGATCGCCACGGCGATGCCCATATTGAGGAAGAACAGCAGGAAGGTCCGGCCAGCCAGCGGGCCGAGCCGGTCCAGCCGGCCGAGCTGGGCCACGCCGGAGGCCAGCGAGGTGAACACCAGCGGGATCACCACGAAGAACAGCATGCGCAGGAAGATCTGCCCGAACGGGTCGAACACCGCGCCGGACACCTTCTGCATCAGTGCCAGCGTGGGCGGGTGCAGTTGGCCGATGCCCAGCGTGACCACGGCGGCCAGCACGCCGATCACCAGGCCCCAAAGGATGCGTTTTGCGAGAGGAGTCGATGTGCTCATCCGGCTGAATGTACGGGGTGGCGGCGGATTCGTCACGCAGGAACTTGCGTCGCGGCATGGGCTCAGCCGGACCGGTGCCGTGGCGGCTCGTCGCGCATGGCGGAAGGTCCAATCCCGGCCACGGACTGGCATGGGCTAAAATGACCGCTTTGATGGAGGCCACATGACACAGCCAGCATCTCCCGGCGCACGTTTTCGCGCCGCCGTCGCCGCCGAACAGCCCCTGCAGGTGATGGGCGCGATCACCGCCTACGCCGGCCTGATGGCCAAGCGGGTCGGCTACAAGGCGTTGTACCTGTCCGGCGGCGGCGTGGCCGCCAATTCGCTGGGCATGCCCGACCTGGGCATCAGCACGATGGAAGACGTGCTCACCGACGCGCGGCGCATCGTCGATGCCACGCAGCTGCCGCTGCTGGTCGACATCGACACCGGCTGGGGCGGCGCCTTCAACATCGCGCGCGCGATCCGTTCCTTCATCAACGTCGGCGTGGCCGCGGTGCACATCGAGGACCAGGTCGGCCAGAAGCGTTGCGGCCATCGTCCGGGCAAGGAAGTGGTGCCGAAGGAGGAGATGGTCGATCGCGTGAAGGCGGCGGTGGATGCGCGCACCGAGCCGGGCTTCGTGATCATGGCGCGCACCGACGCGGCGGCAAAGGAGGGCATCGACGCGGCGATCGAGCGCGCGGTGGCCTACGTCGAGGCCGGCGCCGACATGATCTTCCCCGAGGCGATGAGGACGCTGGACGACTACCGCAAGTTCAAGGCCGCGGTGAAGGTGCCGATCCTGGCCAACCTCACCGAGTTCGGCTCCACTCCGTTCTTCACCACCGACGAATTGCGCGAAGCCGGCGTGGACATCGCGCTGTACTGCTGCGGCGCCTACCGCGCGATGAACAAGGCCGCGCTGAACTTCTACGAGACCGTGCGCCGCGAAGGCACCCAGAAGAACATCATCGACACCCTGCAGACGCGCGAGCAGCTGTACGACTTCCTCGGCTACCACGCCTACGAGGACAAGCTCGACTCGCTGTTCTCGCAGAAGGGCTGAATGTCGTCACGGTAGGAGCCCGCTTGCGGGCGATGCTCTGCCTTGGGGGTGCATCAAAGCAAGAGCATCGCCCGCAAGCGGGCTCCTACCGAAATCGAAAGAACAAACCTGCACCCTGGAGATTTCCGATGAGCGAACAAGTCCTGCCCAAGGCCAAGAAATCCGTCGCCCTGTCCGGCGTGGCCGCGGGTAACACCGCGCTGTGTACGGTCGGCCGCAGCGGCAACGACCTGCATTACCGCGGCTACGACATCCACGACCTCGCGGCCAGGGGCTGCTTCGAGGAAGTGGCCTACCTGCTGGTGCACGGCGTGCTGCCGAACTGGACCGAGCTGCAGAACTACAAGGCCAAGTTGAAGCGCCTGCGCGGCCTGCCGGCGCCGGTGAAGGCCGCGATGGAGCTGCTGCCGGCCGCCACCCACCCGATGGACGTGTTGCGCACCGGCTGCTCGGTGCTCGGCACCGTGCTGCCGGAGAAGGACGACCACAACGTCACCGGCGCACGCGACATCGCCGATCGCCTGATGGCCAGCTTCGGCTCGATGCTGCTGTACTGGTACCACTTCAGCCACAACGGCAAGCGCATCGAGACCGAGACCGACGACGACTCGATCGCGGCGCACTTCCTGCACCTGCTGCATGGGCGCAAGCCGAGCGACCTGCACGCGCAGTCACTGGACAAGTCGCTGGTGCTGTACGCCGAGCACGAGTTCAACGCCTCGACCTTCGCCGCCCGCGTCATTGCCGGCACCGGTTCGGACATCTACTCGGCGATCACCGGCGCGATCGGCGCGCTGCGCGGGCCGAAGCACGGCGGCGCGAACGAGGTGGCGATGGAGATCATCGCGCGCTACCGCAACGCGAACGACGCCGAAGCCGACATCCGCGCCCGTGTCGAGAAGAAGGAAATCATCATCGGCTTCGGCCACCCGGTATACACCGTGTCCGACCCGCGCAACGAGATCATCAAGGAAGTCTCGCGCAAGCTGTGCACCGACGGCGGCAACCCGACCCTGTTCGACGTCTCCGAGCGGATCGAGAAGGTGATGGGCGAGCTCAAGAAGATGTTCCCGAACCTCGACTGGTTCTCGGCCAGCGCGTACCACATGATGGGCGTGCCCACCGCGATGTTCACGCCGCTGTTCGTGATCGCGCGCACCTCCGGCTGGAGCGCGCACGTGATCGAACAGCGCCAGGACGGCAAGATCATCCGCCCCAGCGCGAACTACACCGGCCCGGAAGACCAGGCCTACGTGCCGATCGACAAGCGCTGAGCAGGGACTTTCCTGATACGCGAACGGGAGCCGCAAGGCTCCCTTTCCGTATCGGGGACGAAAAAATTCTTGAACCGAAACTGACTCGGCGCATGGCCACTTTCGGCCACGCGGAGCGCAGGGTTCTCGTGCCGTATCACTCCGGTTACAGGGTGTAAGCATCGTGTTGCCGGGTCGTCCGATGTCGCCGGGCGAAGCCGCCGCGCGGTTGGCGGGCATGGCGACAGGGAACCATGTTGCAGCGGTGAGTCAGCTCCCGGGTTCATGAGAATGAACCGGACTATCGTCCGTTGGTCGACTTGTCGCCCAGTGGGCTGATTTTTCTACGGTTCGCGCCGACGCAGACGGGGCTTTCCGAGTGGCCCGGGATTTGCGTCGAGGTGTTTGCTGCAAAGCAGGCAAGAAACAGGGGGCTGCCGCTGCAGTTGCCGACCGGCTCTGGCTTCTACGCGCTGCAGCCGGGAGTGACCTGGCTGTTCCCGTCCGACCCGGTGGTGTTCTTCGGCAACCTCAGTTACCTGCACGACTTCCCGCGCCACCATGTCAGCCGCACCGTGCTGCTCGGCGGCAAGGAGCCGCTGGGCACGGTGCAGGTGGGCGATATTGTCGATGTCAGCGTCGGCATGGGGCTGGCCCTGAACGACAAGGCGTCGATCAGCATCGGCTACGACCAGAGCTTCCTCGGCATCACCAAACAGAACGGCAAGACCGTGCCCGGTTCGGCCAGGAGCGTGCTGGGCACCTTGCTGATCGGTGGCTCCTATCGCTTCAGCGACAGGCGCAGCATGAACTTCACGCTCGGTGTCGGCGTGACCCGCGATACGCCCGACGCCACCGTGACGGTCAGGGTGCCGATGATGTATTGAGATCGGCTGCGTGATGTCCGTCGGGCGCGGCCCGGTGTCGAGGCATCCGGCGCGCCTCAGCCGGCGGACAGCTTCAGCAGGCGTCGGCGGCGGCGTTGCACCAGCCAGCCGCCGCCGCAGATGCCGATCACCGCCAGCGCGTCCAGCGCGTACTTCGCCCAGGCGTGCGCATCGAACCAGCCGCTGAGCAGATGGTCGTGGGCGATCATGCGCCCGGCCGTGATCGCGATCGCCGCGGCGCCGATGTACATGATGATGGGGAAGCGGTCGATCAGCTTCAGGATCAGGGTCGAGCCCCAGACCACCAGCGGCACGCTGATCAGCAAGCCGAGGATGACCAGCAGCAGGTGCCCCTTCGAGGCGCCGGCGATCGCCAGCACATTGTCCAGGCCCATCAGCGCGTCGGCGGCGATGATCGTGCGCAACGCACTCCAGAACGTGTTGCCGGCCTTGATGTCCGGGCCGTGCTCGTCGCCGTGGTTCAGCAGCTTCCAGGCGATCGGCAGCAGCAGCACGCCGCCGGCCAGCATCAGTCCCGGCAGCTTCAGCAGGTAGACCACCACGGCGGTCAGCGCGAAACGGACTGCGACGGCACCGAACGTGCCCCAGAACACTGCCTTCTTCTGCAGTTCCCGGGGCAGGCGACTGGCGGCCATGGCGATGACGATGGCGTTGTCGCCGGCCAGCACGAGGTCGAGCAGGACGATGGCCAGCAGGCCGGAGAAGAAGTCGGGAGCAGTGAAGTTCATGGATGTTTCCGTGCGCGTCGGACGATGCAGTGGCCACGGGCGCGCGCGGCCCGTGGCCACCGCAAAAGTCTCGTTCGCAGGACAACTGCCGGGTGACCGGAGCGATGCTTCGCTCGTGTTGACGATCACTGCACCGCGGCGGACAAGCCTGCCGCGGGAACTACTCCCTTTTGGGCGAGCGGGAATTGTCGGGGCGCGGCATGGTCGCGGTCAAGCGACGCACGGGAGATCCTCGCTCCCGTAGTCGGCTAAAATGGCAGTTTTCCCGCCGCGAGATTTCATCATGAGTGCGCACGACATCCGTTCCGCCGTCCGTCCCGATCCCGACCAGCCGCTGGTCGACATCGCCGATTACGTGGTCAACTACCAGATCGACTCCAAGGAGGCCTACGACACCGCGCGCTACATGCTGCTGGACTCGCTGGGCACCGCGATGCTGGCGATGAAGTTTCCCGAATGCGTGAAGCACCTCGGCCCGCTGGTGCCGGGCGCCACGCTGCCGGGCGGTGCACGCGTGCCGGGCACCAGCCACGAGCTGGATCCGGTGCAGGCCGCGTTCGCGATCGGCACGCAGATCCGCTGGCTCGATTTCAACGACACCTGGCTGGCGGCCGAGTGGGGCCATCCGTCTGACAACCTCGGCAGCATCCTGGCGGTGGGCGACTACCTCAGCCGCAAGGCGGAGCGCGAAGGCAGCCGGCCGCTGACCGTACGCGACGTACTGGGTTACGCCATCAAGGCGCACGAGATCCAGGGCTGCTACGCGCTGCTGAACAGCTTCAACCGGGTCGGCCAGGACCACGTGATCCTGGTGCGGCTGGCCTCCACTGCGGTGGCCACCGCCATGCTCGGCGGCGACAAGGAGCAGATCACCACCGCGGTGTCGCACAGCTGGATCGACAACGGTGCGTTGCGCACCTATCGCCATGCACCGAACACCGGCCCGCGCAAGAGCTGGGCCGCCGGCGACGCCTGCCGCCGCGCGGTGACCCATGCGATCAACGCGGTATATCGCGGCGTGGTCGGCTATCCGTCGGCGCTGTCGGCGAAGACCTGGGGCTTCTACGACGTGGCGTTCAAGGGCAAGCCGTTCGAATTCGAGCGCCCGTTCGGCAGCTACGTGATGGAGAACGTGCTGTTCAAGATCAGCTACCCGGCCGAATTCCACGCGCAGACTGCGGTGGAATGCGCGATGAAGCTGCACGACGAAGTCGCCGGCCGACTCGACCAGGTCGCGAAGATCGTCATCGAGACGCAGGAAGCCGGTTGCCGGATCATCGACAAGACCGGACCGCTGGCGAACTACGCCGACCGCGACCACTGCATCCAGTACATGGTGGCGGTGCCGCTGATCTTCGGTCGGCTGGTGGCCAGCGACTACAACGACGAGGTAGCTGCCGATCCCCGCATCGACGCACTGCGCGACCGGATGACGGTGGTCGAGAACCCGCAGTTCACGCGCGACTACTTCGATCCCGCCAGGCGCTATATCGGCAATTCGGTGCAGGTGTTCTTCAAGGATGGCAGCAGCACGGAAAAGGTCTCGATCGATTATCCGATCGGCCATCGCACGCGCCGCGCCGAGGGCATTCCGGTATTGCTGCGCAAGTTCGAGGCGGCCATGCGTGGCCATTTGCCGGCGCATCAGGTCCAGGCAATCATGGCGGCCGCGGAGAATCCGGCACGACTGGATGCAATGCCGCTGCATCATTTCCTGGGACTCTTCACATTGTAAAGACGACGTGAGTGGAAGATTAAGGCGGGGACGGAGTCGATTTGGAGGCTGTGTCCCTGCCACCCGTCTGCCATTCCGGCGATGTACGAACGCGACGACTGCATACACCCGGCCGGCACGGGTTTTTCCGAAGGATTCGGGCGTGCGCAAGCCAATGAGCTTTCCTGAACGGAGCTTCACCGGCAAAGGGTTCATTAGCGGTTGAAGCATTTCCTGCTTAACGATTTTGCTACAATCCCCGCCGCTTGCCGCATAAACGCCAAGCAGGGGCTATCGAAAGCTCTGAGTGACGTAGTTCAGTTCTGACGCGCGACTTCCGGTTAGGGTTGAACGGACGCGAAACCTAATAAATGAGGAGACACCTGATGAAACGTAAGGGCTTGTATTTTCTGATTGCGCTGGCCCTGGGCGGCGTAGGTGCCGTTCATGCGCAGGACACGGCTGCTCCCGCCGCTACCGAATCGGCTACCTCGTCCTCCTATGACGGGCGCTGGTATATCGCACCGACCGTGGGCGGTTATTACAACGATACCGACCGCAATACCAATAGCCGCCAGTTCTATTATGGCTTGGGCGTGGGTCGGTTCATTTCGCCGAATGCGTCGATTGATCTTTTCGCGGACCGCACCAAGCGCGATCGCGATTCCCAGGTCGGCGGCGGCAATTGGTCCAATAATGCCGTTGGCGCCGCCGTGCGTTTCTATGCGGGCGACTGGAACGCCTGGCGTCCGTACCTGCTGGCCGGCGTGATGGGCAGCAACCATCATTCGCGCGGTGACAGCGGCTGGTCCCCGGCGGCCGAACTGGGCGGCGGTGTGTCCAAGACGATCACCGACAGCTCCGACGTGCGCATCGAAGCCGGCTACCGCTACGACTGGGACAACAAGACCCAGCCGGCGCAGGACGGCTATGGCGACTGGTTCCTCGGCTTCAGCATCGTGTCGCGCTTCGGCGCTCCGGCTGCCGCCGCCCCGGCTCCGGTTGCGGCAACCCCGCCGCCGGCCGACTGCTCCACGAAGGACAGCGACGGCGACGGCGTCAATGATTGCGAAGACAAGTGCCCGGGCACGGCTGCCGGCACGATCGTCGGTCCGGATGGCTGCCCGCAGAAGGTCGTGATCGACCTGCGTGGCGTGAACTTCAAGTACGACCGCCCGAAGAAGGGCGAGACCGACATCTCGAAGTCGCTGGCCGAGCCGAGCGCCGATTCGATCGCCGTGCTGAACCAGGCCATCGACACCCTGCAGCGCTACCCGCAGGTGAAGGTGACGGTTGCCGGCTACACCGACTCGAAGGGCACCGACGAGTACAACCAGGCCCTGTCCGAGCGTCGCGCCTCGATCGTCTACAACTACCTGACCAGCCACGGCATCGCTGCCAGCCGTCTGGAAGGCCCGATCGGCCATGGCGAGAGCAACCCGATCGGTGACAACGCCACCGATGCCGGTCGTGCGCAGAATCGTCGCACGGAGCTGCAGGTTCAGCAGTAATCGGATCGCGGCAACACGCAATGAAAAAACCCGGCTTCGGCCTAATGCCAGTCAGTTAAGGTATTGACGAAGCCGGAACGACCCAAGAGGCTCATGGTTTTCCATGAGCCTCTTGCTTTGATCTCAGCCCTGCAAGCCAACTTTGATGCGGTAGGCGATCTGTCTCCCGCCGCGTTTGATCGTTTCAGCCAGCTCATTCCGGCCGCCTGGATCGAGCAAGCATTGCAAGCGACTGGCACGACGTCACTGCGCCGTCGACGTCTGCCGGCCGAGCGATTGATCTGGCTGGTCATCGGCTTAGCGCTGTTTCGCAACGAACCGATCTGGCACATCGTGCGTCAGTTGGGGCTGGCGTTGGGTACCGAGGCACAGGTCGTGCCTGTGCCGAGCGCTACGGTTCAAGGGCGCCAGCGACTGGGTGAAGCGCCGTTGGCCCATCTGTTCGATCAGCTCAGCCGCGCGTGGTGCACCGCACCGCTTCCGACGGCCGGGCTCTTCCACGGGCTTCGCCTGTTGGCGGTCGATGGCGTGGTGTGGTCGACGCCTGATACCGCCGAGCATCGTGATGTCTTCGGCGCAGGACGATCGCAGCACGGTGAAGGGAGTTGGCCGCAGGTGCGTGCGGTGTGCCTGATGGATGTTCATACGCACCTGATCCGGGCCGCCGCCTTCGGTGCCTATACGACCGGCGAGCTCAGCTACGCCCACGATCTGGTAACCGCGGCGCCCGATGACTCACTGACGATCTTCGACCGCGCCTACTATTCGGCGGCTTTCCTGCTGGCGTGGCAGCATGCGGGAGAGCAGCGGCACTGGCTGATGCGAGCCAAGTCCTCGTTGCGTTATGAGGTGATCCGTCCGCTCGGTGAAGGCGATGCGTGGGTGCGCCTGCCGGTCTCGCCGCAAGCCCGTCGCCAGCATCCGCAGCTGCCAACCTTCTGGGAGGCGCGTCTGATCCTCTGTCCTTCCGGTCGGCGCTACCTGACCTCGCTGGCCGATGCCGTTCGATATCCCGCCGATCAGGTGGCAGTGTGCTATCGCGAACGCTGGGAGATCGAACTGGGTTTTCGGGACATCAAGCAAGCCATGCAAGCCAACGACACCGTCTTGCGCAGCAAGCGACCGGAGCTGGTGCGGCAGGAAATCTGGGGGCTGCTGATCGCCTACAACCTGCTGCGCTGGGAAATGCACCAAACCGCTGGTGAGCTGGGCGTGCCACCGACCCGGCTCAGCTTCCAGGGGTTCACGCGCGCCATCGTGGCCGAGTTGCGATACGCCCCGCTGGAAACACCCGGCGCCTTTCCCAAACGACTCGCCCGCCTCCGACAGCAAGCCCACATCTATCTGTTGCCCGCACGACGACAACGATCTTGCCCCCGTGAAGTCAAACGCCGACCCCACAAATACCCCACGAAAAATGCCAGTCTGTCTTAACTGACTGGCATTAGGCTTCGGCCGGATTTTTTTTACTCGTCAGCCATCGATGCATGGTGCGCATCCTTGTCGTGCCGTGGTCGTGACCGATACGCTAGCGCGATGCCCCGTCCGCCTCCTTCTCGCGCTGTGCCTTCTGCTGCGTCCGCGCAGCCACCACGGCATGGGTTGGCCCGCGTGTTGTCCAAGCTGGGTGCCTGCTCGCGCAGCCAGGCCGAACAGTGGATCCGTGCCGGTCGCGTCAGCGTGGACGGGCGGGTGGTGCGCGATCCGTACCAGCCGACCTTGATCGATCGGCAGCAGGTTGCCGTCGATGGCCAGCCGGTGAAGTCGGCCGAATACGTCTATGTCGCCTTCAACAAGCCGCGCGGACTCGTGGTCAGTGCGGCCGACGAGCATGGCCGCGCCACCGTGTACACCGCGCTGGCGGCCGCCGGCCTGCCGTGGCTGGGGCCGGTGGGGCGGTTGGACAAGGCCAGCGAAGGCCTGCTGCTGCTGAGCAATGACACCACTTGGGCGGCCGGCATCACCGATCCGGCCACGCACCTGGACAAGACCTACCACGTGCAGGTGGCCGGCCAGCCGGATGCCGCGGTGCTGGCGGCGATGCTGACGGGTATCCACGAGGGTGGCGACCTGCTGAAGGCGCGCCGGGTCACGTTGCTGCGCGCGGGCGAGAAGAATGCCTGGCTGGAGGTGGTACTCGACGAAGGTCGCAACCGGCATATCCGCCGGTTGCTGGCGGCGCTGGGCTTCGATGTGCTGCGGCTGATCCGGGTGGCGATCGGGCCGCTGGTCCTGGGCGAACTGGTGAAGGGCCAGTGGCGCCGGCTGGGTGCCGACGAAGTGGGCGCACTCGACGCCCGCAAAGGCCGAGTGCCGTCCCTGTAGCGCAGGCATCGCCCGTCGCTCTTGCTGTCAAAAGCCGGCGGGCCGTGCCGTTGCGAAATGATGCAATCGTCAGTCGCCGATCACGCCCAGCTTCCGGGCCACCGTGGTGAAGGCGGCGATCGCGCGGTCGAGATGCTCGCGGGTATGCGCCGCGCTCATCTGCGTGCGGATGCGCGCCTGACCCTGCGGCACCACCGGGTAGAAGAAGCCGGTGACGTAGATGCCTTCCTCCAGCAGTGCAGTGGCCATCGCCTGCGCCTTCGGCGCGTCGTAGATCATCACCGGCACGATCGGATGCACGCCCGGCTTGATGTCGAATCCGGCGGCAGTCATCCGTTCGCGGAAGTAGCGCGTGTTTTCCTTGAGCTTCTCGCGCAGCTCGCCGGCGCTGGAAAGCATGTCGAACACCTTGATCGCGGCAGCCACCACGTGCGGCGGCAGCGAGTTGGAGAACAGGTAGGGGCGCGAGCGCTGGCGCAGCAGCTCGATCACTTCCTTGCGGCCGGTGGTGAAGCCGCCCAGCGCCCCGCCGAGCGCCTTGCCCAGCGTGCCGGTGAAGATGTCGATCTTGTCCATCACGCCGTTGACCTCGGCCGAGCCGCGGCCGCTGTCGCCGAGGAAGCCGGTGCAGTGGCATTCGTCGATGTGCACCATGGCGTCGTATTTCGCCGCCAGCGCGGTGATCTGGTCGAGCTTGGCGATGAAGCCGTCCATCGAGAACGCGCCGTCGGTCGAGATCAGCTTGGTGCGCGCGCCGGCCGCGTCGGCCGCCTGCAGCTGCTGCTCCAGGTCGGCCATGTCGCTGTTGGCGTAGCGGTAGCGTTTGGCCTTGCACAGACGGATGCCGTCGATGATCGAGGCATGATTCAACGCGTCGGAGATCACCGCGTCCTGCTCGCCCAGCAGCGGCTCGAACAGGCCGCCGTTGGCGTCGAAGCAGGCGGCGTAGAGGATGGTGTCCTCGGTACCGAAGAACGCGGCGATCTTCGCTTCCAGCTGCTTGTGCAGGTCCTGCGTGCCGCAGATGAAGCGCACGCTGGCCATGCCGAAACCGTGGCTGTCCAGCGCATCCTTGGCGGCCTGGATTACCGCAGGATGGTCGGCCAGGCCGAGGTAGTTGTTGGCGCAGAAGTTCAACACCTTGCGGCCGCCTTCCAGCTCGATCTCGGCGGATTGCGGCGAGACGATGATGCGCTCGGCCTTGAACAGGCCCTGGTCGCGGATGGCGTCGAGTTCGCTGGCGTAGCGCGCCTTGGCTGAGTAGCTCATGGGGGATTCCGGCCGGTGGGCAAAGCGCTATTTTGACCGTTTGGCGCCGTGCTGGGAAGGAAGCCACGGCGCCGGCGCCTGCGCGCGCTACTGCTTCAGGCTGAAATCCACGCGCGTGGTCTTGCCCTTGTCGTCGATGCCCTGGGCGTCGAGCTTCGGTTCCTGCAGCGACACGCGCGTGTCGTCCAGCTTGCCCGCCAACCAGGCCTGCACCGCGGCGGCGCGGCGCTCGGCCAGCGTGCGCATGGCCTTGGCATCCACCGGCACGTTGGTTTCCATCAGGCTGCGCATCTCGTCCGGTTCGAGCGACTTCTTCAGGCCGAGGAAGTTGCGCGGCTTGTCCTGGATGTCGTCGTGGCGATAGGCGCGCCGGAGGTACTTCTCGTATTCGTCCGGGGTGACGTTGACCGCGGCCAGCACCGCATCCGAGGTGTCGGCGTTCTTGCCCGCGGTGTCCAGCGCCTTCTCGCGGCGCACCAGGTTGTCCACTGTGACCTTGCGCAGGCCGTCCTGATCCTTGCCCGGGTCGACCCGGCCGATGATGCCGAGCTTCAGCGAGGGCTTTTGCTGCAGCAGCGCCACGACCTTGCCCAGGCGCTCCTGCGCCTTCGCGTCGAGCACGGCCGAGCCCGGCGCGAACTCGACGTAGCCGAGGTCTTCATGGCTGCCGCCGAAGGCGCCGGCCAGCAGGCGGAACGGCGCGGTGGCGGCCTTGGCGATCAGGTTGCCGATGGCGCGCCAGATCAGCCCGCCCAGGCTGAACTGCGGATCGTCCAACGAGCCGGACACCGGCAGGTTCACGTCGATGTTGCCCTGGGTGTCCTTGAGCAGCGCCACCGCCAGCTTCACCGGCAGGTGCTTGATGCCCGGGCTCTCGTTGCGCGCACCGAAGGTGAGCTGGGTGATGAAGATGTGGTTGTCCGCATCGAGCTTGCGCTGATCCAGCACGTAGTGGACGTCCATGTTGAGCTTGCCGGCGGTGATCGGGTAGCCGGTGTACTTGGTGGAGTAGGCGGCAAGGTGGGTGAGCTCCACCTCGTTGGCCTTGCCCTTGATGTCCAGGAACGCCACCGGCTGCAGCGGGTTGATGCTGCCGTCGATGTCCACCGGCGAGTCATCGTCCAGCGCCGCCTGCACCGACAGCTCGGCCGGCGGATCGCCCGGGGTGGTGCCGAACGCGTCGATCCGGCCGGTGAGCTTGGTGAGGTTGGCGGAGTAGTTGGGCTTGATGAAGTTGTCGGTGTAGTTGAGCTGGCCGTTGACCAGGGTGATGCCGCCGATATGGATGTCGGCCGGGGACGCCGCCGGTGCCGCGGCTGCCGTGAGCGACGTACCGGTGGCCGCCGCCGGTGCGGGCGTCGCGGGCTTCGGCGGTGGCGCGGTCGGCGTGGCGGCGGCGCGGGTCACCGACACCGGCGCGGCCTCGGGCGAGGCGACCACGTCGGACAGGTTCAGCTTGCCGTCCGCGTTGATGATCATGCGCGCGTAGAACGAGGTGAGCGTCAGCGTGCCGACGTGCACGCGCGGCGCGCCATGGCCGATCTCGGCGTCGAGGCTGGAGGCGCTGAGCGTGCGCCAGCGCAGGAAGTCGTCGCCGCTGAGCTTGTCCTGCACGCGCACGCGTTCCAGCGCGGCGTTGCCGCGGTAGCGCAGCGTCGGCGTGTCGCCACGGCCGTCGTAGTGCAGCTTGCCGTTGCTGGTGAGCCTGGCGTCGGCCACGCTGACATTCAGCGGCACGCTGATGTACGGCTCGAAGCGGGCGATGTCCAGCCGCCGGGTGTCCAGCTGCAGGTCGGCGCCCAATGGCGAGGGGCGCAGCGTGCCGGCGGCGGCGAACGTGCCGCGGTCGATGGCGCCTTCCAGCTTGAACGGGCGGGCCTCGCCCAGCTTGTCGCCGAGATTGTCGATGCCGCCCTTGAGCGATTTCAGCTGCACGGCGACGGGTTTGGCGCCGGCGGCTAGGTCAGTGAAGTCGAGCGCAGCATCGTCCAGGCCGAGGTGGGCGATGTTCCAGTGCCAGGGCGGTCCGGGATCCGCTGCGGCCTTGCGCTGGTTGCCCGGTGCCGCCAGCAGTTCCAGCAGGCTGATCGCGCCGTTGCGCTGGCGCCGTACCTTCAGGTCGAGCTTGCTGGCGGTGACCGTGCCCAGCTGCGCCTGGCGGTCGGCCAGGTCGACCAGGCGGATCTCCGCCTGCAGCTGGTGCCAGGCCAGCGGGACGCCGTACTCCTTCGAGGCTGCCTCGAGCACGAAGTTGCTCACCGTGGTGCGCGCATCGGTCAGCTGCACGTTGACGGCCTTGCCCCAGTCGAGCCGCAGCTGGCCATCGGCGTCGAGCTTGCCCTGGGTCACTCGTGCGGCCATCGGCGCCGCCGCCGCCTGCAGCGGGGCCACGTCCACTTGGCTGAGGGCGAGATGGGCCGCCAGCCGGCCGGCGGCCAGATCCAGTGTGCCCTTGGCCGACAGCACGCCGCCGCCGAGCCGGGCAGCCAGGTCGATCCGGCCGACCGGTGCCGGTTGCAGGCTCAGGCCCTGCAGGCTGCCGTGCAGATTGTCGATGGCCAGTTCGTGCTGCGTGGCGTCGGTGTAGCGGATGGCGCTGTTCGTCAGCGCCAGCGAGGCGATGCGCAGGTCGGTCGGCGTCGCCTTGGCGGCGGAGGCGGCCGGTGCCGGGCCGACGGCGAGGCTGTCGAAGTTGCTGTGGCCGCCGGCGCCCCGGGTGTAGTGCAGCCGGGCCTGGTCCAGCCGCAGCGCGCCCAGCCGGTAGCGTGAGAGCAGCGGTTGCACGTCGGCCAGCTCGGCACTGCCATTGCCGAGTTCGAAAATCGGATCGCCGTGGTTGCTGGCCAGTGCGAAGTCATCCAGCTGCAGATGGCCGGTCAGCTGCAATTGCGGCGTGGGTTGGGTCTGCACGAAGTGCAGGTCCAGCTTGCCGCCGAGCCGCCCCTTGCTGATGGCCAGCGGCAGCGGTGCAGGGGCGTAGGCCAGGTAGCGCGGCAGGTCCAGCTGCTCGAACTGGAAATGCACGACCGCTTCGCGGGTATCGGCGAACGGCCTGGTCTGGCCGTCGATGTGCAGCGGGCTGCCGTCCACCTTCATGGCCAGCAGCGGCTGCACGAACACGTCGGTGTCGCTGGGCAGGTTGGCGATGAAGGGGATGCCCAGTTCCAGTTGCTCGACGTGGTGGCTGGCCTTGCCCAACTGGTCGTCGAACCGGAGGTCGCCCGCGTGCACGGCGATGTTGGACAGCGAGAAGCGCGCCGGCGGCGCCTCCGGGTCCGCGGGTTTCGAGGCGTAGCGTTCCAGCAGATCGGTGAAGTTGAAGCGCCCGTCCGCCGTGCGCACGATACGGATCTGCGGGTGCTGCAGGCGCAGTTCGTCCAGCACCGGCGCCCGGCGCAGCAGCGAGGTCCACGAGGCGTTGATCACCGCCTGGTCGACGTCTATGAACGGCGAGCGGCCGTCGCGGTCGGCGATGTGCAGGCGGTCCAACTGCAGGCGCAGGGTGTAGGGGTTGAAGTGCACCCCGCCCAGCGTCACCGGCCGTGACAGGGCCGCGCTGGCGCGCTTCTCGATCTGGGCGCGGATGATCGGCGGGGCGGCGAAGAAGCCGAGCAACCCGAACACCACCAGCACGATGGCGGCGATCAGCGCGGCCTTGCGTGCATGCTGCGAGCGGTACAACTGCCGGGCCTTGTCGCTGGCCGCCGCCAGGCGGGCACCTGCCATGGAGCGAAGGGCGTTCATGCGGACTTTCCGGTGGCGTCATGGACCGGCGGCACCCGCCGGGCACTTCCTGCAGCCGGCAGCGACCGGCCGCAGGAAGTTTACGCAGATGCCGTGAAACTGGCGACGGCAGGCGGCTGCAATCGTCCGCGCTCGTTCAGCTCCAGGAGCAGACCACCTTGCCGCACTTGCCCGCGTCCATCAGGTCGAAGCCCTTCTGGAAGTCGTCGATGTGGATCTGGTGGGTGAGCACTTTTTGCAGCGGGAAGCCGGTGAGCACCATCTGGGTCATCTTGTACCAGGTCTCGTACATCTTGCGGCCGTAGATGCCCTGCAAAGTGAGGCCCTTGAAGATCACCTTGTCCCAGTCGATGCCGGCGCCCTTGGGCTGGATGCCGAGCAGGGCGATCTTGCCGCCGTGGTACATGCAGTCGAGCATGTCGTTGAACGCGCGCGGGTTGCCGCTCATTTCCAGGCCCACGTCGAAGCCTTCCATGTGCAGGTCCTTCATCACGTCCTTGAGTGACTGGTTGGCCACGTTGACCACGCGGGTGGCGCCCATGTCGGCGGCCAGCTTCAGGCGGTAGTCGTTGACGTCGGTGACCACCACGTTGCGCGCACCCACGTGCTTGGCGATGCCGGCGGCGATGATGCCGATCGGGCCGGCGCCGGTGATCAGCACGTCCTCGCCGATCAGGTCGAACTCCAGCGCGCAGTGCGCGGCATTGCCGTAGGGGTCGAAGAACGCGGCCAGCTCGGAAGGGATCTGGTCCGGGATCGGCCACAGATTGGAGGCGGGCATGGTCATGTACTCGGCGAACGCGCCGTTGCGGTTCACGCCGATGCCGACCGTGTTCGGGCACAGGTGCTGGCGGCCCGCCCGGCAGTTGCGGCAGTGGCCGCAGACGATGTGGCCCTCGGCGGAGACGCGGTCGCCGACCTTGTAGCCGGTGACGCCCGGGCCGACCTCCACGATGCGGCCGACGAACTCGTGGCCGATGGTCAGGCCCGGCTTGATCGTGCGCTGGCTCCACTCGTCCCACTTGTAGATGTGCAGGTCGGTACCGCAGATCGCGGTCTTCTCGATCTTGATCAGCACCTCGTTCGGGCCGACCTCGGGCAGCGGCACTTCTTCCATCCAGATGCCCTGCTCGGGCTTGCGCTTGACCAGGGCTTTCATCGTCTGCGGCATGGGGAATCCATCGGTGGGCCCGCGATGCGGGCGGGGAAACAGCAATTATAGAGCGCGGCCGTGGGCGACCGCTGCCGGACCGGGATCTTGCCGGCGGCACTTGGGCAAACTATGGTCGCAAGTTTATGCGATGGCGCCGAGGGTCGGTTCGATGCGATGGAAAAGGATGCTGTGGTCCACTGCGGTGGCGATGTCGTTCAGTCCGCTGGCACAGGCCGACGAGGGCATGTGGATGCCGTCGCAGCTGCCGTCGATCGGCCGGCCATTGAAAGCCGCCGGCTATCGAGGTGACCCTTCCGCGCTGGCCGACCTGACCCGGCCACCGCTCAGCGCGGTGGTCAAGGTCGGTGGCGCCACCGGCGCCTTCGTCAGCGAGCAGGGCCTGGTGCTGACCAACCACCACGTGGCGTTCGGGGTGATCCAGTACAACAGCAACGCGCAGCGCAACCTGATCGAGCAGGGCTACGTGGCGACCGACCGCAGCGAGGAGCTGCCGGCCAATCCCGACTTCCGCCTGCGCGTCACGGTCGGCTTCGAGCAGGTCACCGACCGGGTGCTGACCGATGCCCGCGGCAAGACCGGCCGCGCCTACTACGACGCGGTGGACGCGGCGGGCAAGGCGCTGGTCGCCGCCTGCGAGCGCGAGGACGGTATGCGCTGCAGCGTCGCCACCCTGTTCTACGGCCGCGACTTCTACCTGGTGAAGCAGCTGGAGCTGCGCGACGTGCGGCTGGTCTACGCGCCGCCGCGCGCGATCGGCAACTACGGCGACGAGGTGGACAACTTCATGTGGCCACGCCACAGCGGCGACTTCACCGTGCTGCGCGCCTACGTCGGCCCCGACGGCAAGCCGGCGGATTACTCGAAGGACAATCGGCCGTACACGCCGCCCGAGCATCTCAAGATCGCCCGCGAAGGCGTCAACGAGGGCGACTTCGTGATGCTGGCCGGTTATCCCGGCATCACCTACCGCCATCGCAGCGCCGCCGAGTTCGCCGACCAGGTGCAGTGGCGCCTGCCCGCATCGGTGGCGGCGATGAAGCAGTTGCAGGAGGTGATCGAGGACGCCGGCGAGAAGGATGCGCAGGCAAAAATCCGCTACGCCTCGCAGCTGCAGTCGCTGAAGAACAACATCAAGCGCTTCAGCGGCGAGCTGGAAGGCCTCAAGCGCAGCGACGCGGTGGCGGTGCGACAGCAAGACGAGGCGGCGATGCTGGCCTGGCTGGACAAGCAGGGCACGGCGAAGGCACTGCGCCCGCAGATCGACGCGGCGATGGCGGCGATCGCCGCGGGCAACGCCAGCCGCGAGCGCGATCTGTTGCTCGGCCTGCTCCAGTCGCAGACCCAGCTGCTGCGCTCGGCGCTGCGCCTGCAACGGCTGGCGCATGAGCGCGGCAAGCCCGACGCCGAACGCGAGAACGGCTACCAGCAGCGCGACGAGGAGCTGATCGCCAGCGGCCTGCGCCAGGTGCAGCGCCGCTACGATCCGGCGGTCGAGAAGCGCCTGCTGACGGCGCTGCTGACCCGCTATCAGCAACTGCCCGCCGCGCAGCACGTGGCGGAATTCGATGCCGCGTTCGGCCGCACCCCGACCGAGCTGGCGACCACGCTGGATCGGGTCTACGCCGCCACGGCACTGGGCGACGAAGCGCAGCGCCTGCGCTGGATGGACGCCGACGCCGCGGCGCTGGCCACGGCCGACGACAGCCTGCTGCAACTGGCGGCGAAACTGCAGCCCGCGCTGCTGCGCATCGACGACGAACGCAAGGCGCGCGAAGGCGACTTGCTGCGGCTGCGCCCGGCCTACATGCAGGCGCTGATCGCCTATCGCGAGCAGCAGGGCCGCGCGGTGTATCCGGATGCGAACGCCACCCTGCGCGTGAGTTACGGCAAGGTCACGGCGCTGAAGGCGCGCGACGCGGTGGGCTACGCGCCGCTGACCAGTACCGCCGGCATCGTCGAGAAGAACACCGGCGTGGCGCCGTTCGATGCACCGAAGCCGCTGCTGGACGCGATCGCCAGGGGTGACTATGCCGGCTATCTGGACCCGAAGTCCGGCAGCATGCCGGTGAACTTCCTCAGCAACCTCGACACCACCGGCGGCAACTCCGGCTCGCCGGTGCTGAACGCGAAGGGCGAGCTGGTCGGCCTCAACTTCGACAGCAACTGGGAAGCGGTCAGCGCCAGCTGGATGTTCGACCCGCGCTACAAGCGCGCGATCCACGTCGACCTGCGCTACATGCGCTGGCTGATGGACAAGGTCTATCCGGCGCCATGGCTGCTGCAGGAGCTGGGCGTACCGGCGCGCTGAACGTCGCAGCATGACTTGCGGCATATGCCGCGGGTGTCCGGCTCGGGCATAAGACGCAAGTTATTGCGTCACCTTTGCCGGCTTTCCGGGGCCGGCTTTCACCAGGAGATTCCCGTGCGTCGTCTATTGCTCGCTGCCGCCGTATCCGTCGGCCTCATCTCGTCCGCCCATGCCGTCGAAGGCATGTGGCAGCCTGCCCAGCTGCCGGGCATCGCCGCCACGCTGCAGCAGCACGGCCTGAAGCTGGACCCAAAGACACTGACCGACCTCACCGCCTACCCGATGGGCGCGATCGTGAGCCTGGGCGGCTGCACCGCCTCGTTCGTCTCGCCCGAAGGCCTGGTGGTGAGCAACCACCACTGCGTCTACGGCGCGCTGCAGCTGAACTCCACGCCGGAAAACAACCTGATCGAGCAGGGCTTCCTGGCGAAGACCAAGGCCGACGAACTCTCCGCGGGCCCGTCCGCGCGCATCTTCGTCACCGAGGAAATCCGCGACGTTACCGCGGCGATCACCGTCAAGCTCAATGACGGCATGAGCGGCGCCGAGCGCTACAAGACGATCGAGCAGGCGATCAAGCAGCAGGTGAAGGCTTGCGAGAGCGACGGCTACCGCTGCGACGTCTACACCTTCCATGGCGGCTACAGCTACCAGCTGATCAGGCAGCTGGAAATCAAGGACGTGCGCCTGGTCTACGCGCCGCCGGAATCCATCGGCAAGTTCGGCGGCGACGTCGACAACTGGATGTGGCCGCGCCACACCGGCGACTTTGGCTACCTGCGCGCCTACGTCTCGAAGGACGGCAAGTCCGCCGCCTTCTCGAAGGACAACGTGCCGTACCGGCCCAAGCACGTGCTGAAGGTGAATCCGCACGGCGTGGAAGCGGGCGACTACGTGATGGTGGTCGGCTACCCGGGCCGTACCAACCGCTACCGCCTCGCCGACGAGGTGCAGAGTTCGATCGACTGGGTCTACCCGACCCAGATCAAGGTGTACGAGGACACGCTGAACATCATCAACACCGCCGGCAAGGCCGACCCCAAGGTGGCGGTGAAGTACGCCAGCATGGTCGCCGGCCTCAACAACTACCTGAAGAATTTCGGCGGCCAGCTCGAAGGCCTGCGTCGCGCCGACGCGGTCACGGTGAAGCGCGCACAGGAAGCGCAGCTGGAGGCCTGGCTGAAGCAGCAGGGCGGCGCCGGGAACACCGCACTGGCGGCCGACATCGGCAAGCTGCGCCAGCAGATCGCCGCCGACCGGGCCAATCGCGAGCGCGACCTGGCCATCGGCCTGGTCAGTCGCGCCCAGCTGTTCAGCACCGCGGTGCGCCTGACCCACCTGGCGAAGGAGCGGCCCAAGGCCGATCTCGAGCGCGACGCCGGCTACCAGCAGCGCGATTGGGTGCGCATCGAGGGCGGCCTGAAACAGATGGACCGCCGTTACGACCCGGGCGTCGACCAGCAGTTCATGGTCTACGGCCTCACGCGCTACGTGGCGTTGCCGCAGGCGCAGCGACTGCCTGCGCTGGACGCCTGGCTTGGTGATGTGAAGACCGCGGCTGCGATCAAGGCAAAGGTCGCCGCACTGTATGCCGGCAGCAAGCTCGGCAACGCCGACGAGCGCATGAAGTGGTTCGGTGCCGACAGCAAGGCGATCGACGCCAGCAACGACAGCATGCTCACGCTCGCCCGCGCGGTGCAGCCTCAGCTGAAGAAGCTGGAAGATGAATCCGATGCCCGCGCCGGCGAGATGAGCAAGCTGCGTCCGCGCTATATGCAGGCGATGATCGCGTGGAAGGACTCGCAGAAGCTGCCGGTCTATCCGGATGCGAACAGCTCGCTGCGCGTCACCTTCGGCAACGTGCAGGGCGTGGCGCCGCGCGACGGCGTCAGCTACGCGCCGTTCACCACCGCGCAGGGCATCGTCGAGAAGGACACCGGCGTGGAACCGTTCAACTCGCCCAAGGCGGAGCTGGCCGCGATCAGGGCGAAGGCGTTCGACAGCTATGCCTCGCCGAAGCTGGGCACGCTGCCGGTCAACTTCCTGGCCGACCTGGACATCACCGGCGGCAACTCCGGCTCGCCAGCGATGGACGCGAACGGCCAGCTGGTCGGCCTGGCGTTCGACGGCAACTGGGAATCGGTCAGCGGCGACTGGCTGTTCAACCCGCAGCTCAACCGCTCGATCCAGGTCGACGTGCGCTACATGCTGTGGGTCATGCACCACCTCGACCACGCCGACAACCTGCTCAAGGAAATGGGCGTGCCGGCGAAGTAAGCCGCGCGTTCGCGCCAGCACCGGGGCCCGCGTCGACGACGCGGGCCTCTTGCGTTGCGGCAACCCTTAAACTGTCGCGATGCCGCTCGATAGCCGCCCCCTCGCCATCTTCCTGATGGGTCCCACCGCCTCCGGCAAGACCGCGCTGGCATGCGGGCTGAGCGAGCGGTTTCCGCTGGATCTGGTCAGCGTCGATTCGGCGCTGGTCTACCGCGGCATGGACATCGGCACGGCGAAACCTGACCCGGCGACGCTGGCGCGCCATCCGCATGCGCTGGTCGACATCCGCGATCCCGGCCAGCCGTATTCGGCGGCGGATTTCTGCGCCGACGCATTGCCGGTGATGCAGCGGGTCAGCGCGCAGGGCAGGGTGCCGCTGCTGGTCGGCGGCACCGGGCTGTACTTCCGCGCGTTGCAGCAGGGGCTGTCCGATTTGCCGGAGGCCGACCCGGCGACCCGCGCGCGACTCGCCGCCGAAGCGCGGCAACTCGGCTGGCCGGCCATGCATGCGCGGCTGGCGAGCCTCGATCCGGCCGCCGCCGGCCGGATCGGCTGCAACGACGTGCAGCGCCTGCAGCGCGCACTGGAAGTGATCGAACTGAGCGGCCGGCCGCTTTCCGAATTGCAGCGCGGCGGGACGACGGCGCGCTTTCCGTGGCGCGTGCTCAAGCTGGCGCTGCTGCCGACCGACCGGCGCGTGCTGCATGAGCGCATCGCCCGGCGTTTCGACGCGATGCTGGCGGAGGGCTTCCTGGACGAGGTGCGCGCGCTGCGGGCGCGCGGCGACCTGCACGCCGACCTGCCGGCGATCCGCGCGGTCGGCTACCGGCAGGCGTGGGAACACCTGGACGGCCTGACCGATCCGGCCGAATTCCGCGAGCGCGCCATCTACGCCACCCGCCAGCTGGCCAAGCGGCAGATCACCTGGCTGCGCAGCGACTACGGCGCCCGCCTGTTCGACCCGGACCAGCCCGGCCTGGCCACCCGCGCCGCGGCGGCCGTACGGCTGTTTCTGGACGGGCCGGGCGGTCCGGCGTCGCCAGCGTGACCCAGTGCACTTGCGCCGCGCAAAAATCTTCTTTCATCAAGTATTTGAAAGCAGCTAACATCCCGGTCATGTTGGACCGGGGCGCCACCGGCGTTTTTTCTCCGGTCTGTCCGTGGCAAGGGGAGAACAAGAAATGTCCAAGGGGCAGTCGTTGCAGGATCCGTTTCTGAATGCGTTGCGGCGCGAACGCGTGCCGGTAGCCATCTATCTGGTCAACGGCATCAAGCTGCAGGGGACGGTCGAGTCGTTCGACCAGTTTGTGGTGTTGCTGCGCAACCAGGTAAGCCAGATGGTGTACAAGCACGCCATCTCCACCGTGGTACCCAGCCGCAACGTACGTATCGGCAATGGCCACGAAGGCCATGAGGGCCATGAGCATCCGTCCGACACGTCGGTCGCTTCCGCCGACGCGGACGCTTGATAGAAGGGCAGCCCGCCCGCATGAAGTGGGTCTGCTCCTGAAGGATCACACCCACTAGTGTTCGATAGACAAAAGAAAGGCGATCGCGCCGTCCTGGTCCTGCCGCATTCCCGCGGCGAAGGCGATGCCGCGCGTCGTGCCGAGGAATTCGCCGAGCTGGTGAAGTCCGCCGGGGCCGAGGTGCTGGGCGTGATCAGCGCCCGCGTCGAGGATCCCAACCCGCGCTACTACATCGGCACCGGCAAGGCGGACGAGGTGGCCGAGGCGGCGCGTGCGCTGGAGGCCGACCTGGTGCTGGTCGATCACGTGCTGACCCCGGTGCAGGAACGCAACCTCGAAAAGCACCTGGGCATCCGCGTGGTCGACCGCGCCGGCCTGATCCTCGACATCTTCGCCCAGCGCGCCCGTTCGCACGAAGGCAAGCTGGAAGTGGAGCTGGCCCAGTTGAAGCACCTGGCCACCCGGCTGGTGCGCGGCTGGACCCATCTGGATACCCAGCGCGGCGGTGCCATCGGCAACCGCGGTCCCGGCGAAACCCAGCTGGAAACCGACCGTCGCCTGCTCGGCGAGCGGGTCAAGATGCTCACCAGGCGGCTGGAAAAGGTGCAGACCCAGCGTGGCCAGCAACGCCGTGCGCGGCTGCGCAACACGGTGCCGCGCGTAGCCCTGGTCGGCTACACCAACGCCGGCAAGTCGACCCTGTTCAATGCGCTGACCACCGGCGACGTCTACGCTGCCAACCTGCTGTTCGCCACGCTGGATCCCACCGTGCGCAAGCTGGAGGGCCTCAGCTGCGGCCCGGCCGTGCTGGCCGATACCGTCGGCTTCATCCGCGAGCTGCCGCATGACCTGGTCGCCGCGTTCCGCGCCACCCTGGCCGAGGCGCGCGACGCCGACCTCTTGCTGCACGTCAGCGACGCCGCCGACGAGGAACGCGATCGCCTGCATCACGTCGTCGACAAGGTGCTGGAGGAAATCGACGCCGGCGACGTGCCGCAGCTGCAGGTGATGAACAAGATCGACCTGGCCGGCGCCGAGCCGCGGATCGAACGCGACGGCACCGGCAAACCGGTGCGGGTCTGGCTGTCCGCTGCCACCGGAGCCGGGCTGGATCTGCTGCGCCAGGCGCTGGGCGAACTGCTTGGCGGCGAGCGGGTGCAGTCGGCGCTGCAGTTGCCGCTGTCGGCCGGGCGCCTGCACGCGCGGCTCAAGGCCGCCGGCGCGATCAGCGGCGAGACGGTGGACGAACACGGCTGGCAGCTGCACATCGACGCACCGCGCAGCGTGATCGCCCCGCTCAGCGGCGGCGACCCCACCGAGACCCGGTTGCTGCGCCAGTTGCTGGCCGTGGCGGAATGACGCCAGCGCACTGCGCGCGGCGCCTGCCGCGCTCTGCTAGAATCCCCGCTGTTTGCGCGGCCCCGAAAGACGGCCGGCGCGGCATTCCGACAGCCTTGGCTGAATCTCGTGTACAACCCGGTGCAAGGCGTGTTCCGGCCGTGGTTGCCGGCCTCCCGACGGCCCCTAGGAGACTGACTCGTGGCATGGAATGAACCCGGCAACAACGGGCAACGTGATCCGTGGAACAGGAATCGCCCGGGCGGCAAGTTGCCGCTGGACGATCTGCTCAACAACGCCAGGAAGCGCCTGGGCAAGTTGGGACAGGGTCCCGGCAGCCTGCTCACCGGCGTGCTGGTGCTGCTCATCGTCGGCCTGCTGTTCAGCAGCTACACCATCATCGGCGCGCGCCAGGCCGGCGTGGTGCTGCGCTTCGGCGAGTACTCGCGCACCCTGCCGCCGGGCTTCCATCTGAAGCTGCCGCAGCCGATCGAGTCGGTCACCAAGGTCGAGGCCACGCGGATCCGCTCGGTCACCGACAAGGTGGCGATGCTGACCAAGGACGAGAACATCATCACGATCGACTTCACCGTGCAGTACCAGGTGGACGATTCGCGCAAGTACCTGTTCTCGCTGAACGACCCGGACGGCACCATCGGCGCCGCCGCCGAGGCCGCGGTGCGCTCGGTGATCGGCAGCAGCGACATGGACCAGATCCTGTCCGCCGCCGGTGCCAGCCTGGTCGCCCAGGCACAGGAGACCCTGCAGAAGACCCTGGACACCTACGACTCCGGCCTGCGCGTCACCGAGGTCAGCTTCCAGAACGTGGCACCGCCGAACGAGGTGAAGGACGCGTTCGACGACGTCAACAACGCCCGCGAGGACAAGCAGAGCATCGAGAACGCCGCCCTGGCCTACGCCAGCAAGGTGGTGCCGGTGGCGCGCGGCGATGCCGCGCGCATCGCCGCCGAGGCGGCCGGCTACAAGGCCGAGCGCGTGGCCCGGGCCACCGGTGACGCCGCCCGTTTCGACTTGCTGCTGAAGCAGTACAAGGCGGCGCCGGAAGTGACCCGCAAGCGGCTGTGGCTGGAAACGATGGAACAGGTGATGGCGAAGAACCCCAAGGTGATCGACGGCTCCAACGGCCGCAACATCATCAACCTGCCGACGCCGCAGGGTTCGCCGGCCGCGGCGCAGCCCGACGCGGGCACGACCGGTGCGGTGGTGTCGCCGCCGACCGGCAGCGCGGCCGGCAAGGGGGCGCAGCCATGATGAAGATCGGTTCCGCCATCGTTGCCTTGCTGGTCGTCCTGCTCGGCCTCAACAGCATGTTCGTGGTCAGCGAAGGGCACAGCGCGCTGCTGTTGCAGTTCGGCCGCATCGTGCGCACCGACTACCAGCCGGGCCTGCACTTCAAGCTGCCGGTGATCCAGCAGGTGATGCACTTCGACAAGCGCATCCTGTCGCTGGACGCGCCGCCGGAGCGCTACTTCACCTCCGAGAAGAAGAGCGTCAACGTCGACTTCTACGTGAAGTGGCGCGTCGCCGACAACGCCGCGTACTACCGCGCCACCGGCGGCGACCAGCTGCAGGCGGCGCAGCGGCTGACCCCGATCGTGAAGGACGCGCTGCGCTTCGAGTTCAACGCGCGGACCTTGCCCGACCTGATCTCCGGCGGGCGCAAGGACATCACCGAACGGGTGCGTGCGCAGACCGACGCCTCGGCGCGCAAGAACCTCGGCATCGCCGTGGTCGACGTGCGCATCAAGCGCATCGACCTGCCGAACGAGGTCAGCGAGTCGGTATACAAGCGCATGCGCGCCGAGCGCCTGCAGCTGGCCAACGAACTGCGCTTCACCGGCCAGGAAGCGGCCGAGAAGATCCAGGCCGACGCCGATCGCCAGGGCCAGGTGCTGCGCGCCGACGCCCAGCGCGACGCGGCCAAGGTGAAGGGCGAAGGCGACGCGGAAGCGGCTGCCATCTACGCGCAGGCGTACAACCAGGATCCGGAATTCTTCACGTTCTACCGCAGCCTGGCCGCGTACCGTACCTCGTTCGAGGATGGCAAGGGCGTGCTGATCATGAAGCCCGACGACGAGTTCCTGCGCTACTTCGAACAGCCCGCGCAGAAACGCTGAGTCGACCCCGATGCACCAGCTGGCTGCCGCGTTGTGCCTGATGCTGGTGATCGAGGGCCTGCTGCTGTTCGCGGCGCCGCAAGGCTGGCAGGCGATAGTGCGCGAGGCGCTGAAACTGCCGCCGCGCACCTTGCGGCTGTTCGGCGCCGGTGCGATGGTGACCGGCCTGGTGCTGTTGCAAATTTTTCATTGATACGCGTGGTCCCGCCCGACGGGACGCCACCAACCTGAGCGAGAACATCTCGGAGTAATGCAGCATGGGCAAGTCAGTAGTCATTCTGGGTGCGCAGTGGGGCGACGAGGGCAAGGGCAAGATCGTCGACCTGCTGACCGAGCGGGTCAGCGCGGTGGCGCGCTTCCAGGGCGGCCACAACGCCGGCCACACGCTGGTGATCAAGGGCAAGAAGACCGTGCTGCACCTGATTCCCTCGGGTATCCTGCGCGAAGACGCGCTGTGCCTGATCGGCAATGGCGTGGTGCTGTCGCCGGCCGCGCTGATGACCGAGATCGCCGAGCTCGAAGCGAACGGCGTCGAGGTGCGTTCGCGCGTCAAGATCAGCCCGGCCACGCCGCTGATCATGCCGTATCACATCGCGGTGGATAAGGCGCGCGAGATCGCCGCCGGCGGCAAGGCCATCGGCACCACCGGCCGCGGCATCGGCCCGGCCTACGAGGACAAGGTCGCCCGCCGCAGCGTGCGCGTGGCCGACCTGATGTACCCGCATGAGCTGCCGGCGCTGCTGAAGACCGCCGTCGAGTACCACAACTTCATTCTCACCCAGTGGCTGAAGGCCGAGCCGGTCGACTACGACGCCGTGCTGAAGGACGCGCTGGCCTGGGGCGAGTACATCCGCCCGCTGGTCGACGACGTCGCCACCATCCTGCACGACGTGCGCAAGGACGGCGGCAACATCCTGTACGAAGGCGCGCAGGGTGCGCTGCTCGACATCGACCACGGCACCTATCCGTACGTCACCTCGTCCAACACCACCATCGGCGGCGCGCTCGCCGGTACCGGCGTCGGCGTGGGCGACATCGACTACGTGCTGGGCATCTGCAAGGCCTACGCCACCCGCGTCGGCAGCGGCCCGTTCCCGACCGAGCTCAACGACGACATGGGCGAGCTGCTGCGCAAGAAGGGCAACGAATTCGGCGCCAGCACCGGCCGCCCGCGCCGCTGCGGCTGGATCGACCTGGTCGCGCTGAAGCGCGCTACCCAGATCAACGGCATCAACGGCCTGGCCATCACCAAGCTCGACGTGCTCGATGGCCTGGACACGGTCAAGGTCTGCATCGCCTACGAATACCGCGGCAAGCGCCGCGAACTGGCCCCGCTCGATGCGGATGGCTGGGACGAGTGCAAGCCGGTCTACCTGGAATTCCCCGGCTGGCAGGAATCCACCGCCGGCATCCGCGACTGGAACCAGCTGCCGCCCGCCGCCCGTGCCTACCTGCGTGCGGTCGAGGAACTCTCCGGCTGTCGCCTGGCCCTGGTCGCCACCGGTGCCGACCGCGACGACACCATCGTGCTGGACGACCCGTTCGCGTAAACGTTGCCGCATCCTCGTCTCGTGAAACAGGCCCCGCATGTCGGGGCCTGTTTCGTTTGGTTGGGTGTTGGGGTTCGCTGGCGCTCACCCCAACCTACGGATTTACGGCACTCGCGTAGGTTGGGGTGAGCGCCAGCGAACCCCAACATCACCCGCCACGCTCGCCATCAATCCCAACACGATCCGGATCACATCCCCAATCCGCCGTGACTGTTCCCTCACGGATATATCGGTGGATGGACGAATACGGCCAATCCCTCGCCTTGGCGACGTGACCGTGCTTCACCGGGTTGATGTGCACATAATCGACATGCCGTGCAAGGTCACTCTCATTGCGGATCTGGTGCTCCCAGAAGCGGCGTTGCCAGATGCCGCGTTCACCCTTGCGCAGCCGGGAGCCACGAATGGTTTCGCCATGTTCAATCGTGCGGGAAAAACCGGCCTTGATCAGTAGCCAGCGGGTAGAAAAGTCGGCGTCGCCCGGCGGCAATGTCCATACGGCATGCATGTGCTCGGGCAAGACCACCCACGCGACGATCTCGAACGGATGCCGCTGCTTTACCGTTAGTACTGCTTGACGAAGCGTGTCGATACGCTCGATCAGCAGGCGGCTGGAGCGGTCGGCCAGATTGACGGTAAAGAAATAGGTTCCGCCAGTGGCGCGGGCTCTTCGATAACGCATCGGGTCGTCCTTGGCGATGTGGGCGTTGGGGTTCGCTGGCGCTCACCCCAACCTACGCGGGTGGTTCCGCCTTCTATCTCGTGGGTTCCGCACGCTCGCCCACCGGCAGGTTGAGCGTTTCCTTGACCTCTTCCATCACGATGTAGCTTTTCGAGTCGCGCACGTTCGGCAGGGTCAGCAAGGTGTTGCCGAGCAGCTTGCGGTACGAGGCCATGCCCGAGATGCGCGCCTTGATCAGGTAATCGAACGCGCCGGAGACGAGGTGGCACTCCAGCACGTTGGGCAGGCGCAGCGCGGCGTTGCGGAATTCCTCGAAGATGTTGCCCGACTTGTAGGCCAGGCTGATCTCCACGAATACCAGCAGGCCGGCGCCGACCAGGTGCGGGTCGAGCCGCGCGTGATAGCCAGTGATCACGCCGTCGCGTTCCAGCCGGCGCACGCGCTCGGTGCACGGCGTGGTGGACAGGCCGACGCGCTCGCCCAGTTCGGTGAACGAGATCCGCCCCTCGTCCTGCAGCACGCGGAGGATCTTCCGGTCGATTTTGTCGAATTCCCGCCGCTTCACCGCCATGGGTTCACCAATGATTGCCAATCTGGCAGTGATTTTACCCATCAACATCGCAAAAGACAGAAAATAAGATTGGCCGATCGTTCCTATACTCGTCGGGATCATTCCTGCGGCTTGCCGCAGGCCAACCGGCGGAAGGGGGAGCGCGATGCGGGTACTGATTCTGGGCAGCGGCGTGATCGGCACGTGCAGTGCGTGGTACCTGGCGCGCGCCGGTTTCGAGGTGACCGTGGTCGATCGCGAAAGCGCGCCGGCCCGCGAGACCAGCTTCGCCAATGCCGGCCAGATCTCGCCCGGTTACGCCTCGCCGTGGGCCGCCCCGGGCGTGCCGCTGAAGGCCTTGAAGTGGCTGTTCATGCGCCACGCACCACTGGCGATCCGCCCCGGCCTCGACCCGCAGCAATACCTGTGGCTGCTGCAGATGCTGCGCAACTGCACCGCCAGCCGCTACGCGATCAACAAGGCGCGCATGGTGCGCCTGTCCGAGTACAGCCGCGACTGCATGGACGAATTGCGCGCCGAAACCGGGCTGGATTACGAAGGCCGCCAGCTCGGCACGGTGCAGTTGTTCCGCACCCAGGCGCAGTTGGACGACGCGGCCAAGGACATCGCCGTGCTCAAGCAGTACGGCGTGCCGTACGAATTGCTCGACCGTGCCGGCATCGTGCGGGTGGAGCCGGCGCTGGCCGGGGTGGTCGACCAGCTCAGCGGCGCGCTGCGCCTGCCGAACGACCAGACCGGCGACTGCGAGCTGTTCACCCGCCGGCTCGCCGCGCGGGCACAGGAGGCCGGCGTCGAGTTCCGCTTCGGCGCCACCGTGGAAAAACTCGAACACGACGGCAGCCGCCTCACCGGCGTGCGCATCGACGGCAAGCTCGAACGCGCCGACCGCTACGTGCTGGCGCTGGGCAGCTACACGCCGCAACTGCTGGCGCCGCTGGGCATCCACCTGCCGGTGTACCCGCTGAAGGGCTACTCGCTGACCCTGCCGATCACCGATCCGGCGATGGCGCCCACCTCGACCATCCTCGACGAAACCTACAAGGTGGCGGTGACCCGCTTCGACCAGCGCATCCGCGTCGGCGGCATGGCCGAGGTCTCCGGCTTCGACCTGTCGCTGTCGCCGCGCCGCCGCGCCACCCTGGAAAAAGTGGTCGGCGACCTGTACCCGCACGGCGGCGACCTGAGCCAGTCCACGTTCTGGACCGGCCTGCGCCCGGCCACTCCGGACGGCACGCCGGTGGTCGGCGCCACCCGGCTGGACAACCTCTACCTCAACACCGGCCATGGCACCCTGGGCTGGACCATGGCCTGCGGTTCCGGTCGCTACCTGGCCGACCTGATCGCGGGGCGCAAGCCGCAGATCAGCCGCGAAGGCCTGGACATCTCGCGCTACAGTACGCGCCCGACCGCGGGAGTCCCTGCCTGATGCGCCCGGCACGTGCCCTGATCGACCTGGCCGCCCTGCGCCACAACTACCGCTTTGCGCGCGAGCTGGGCGGACGCAAGGCGCTGGCCGTGGTCAAGGCCGACGCCTACGGTCACGGTGCCGTGCGCTGCGCGCAGGCACTGGAAGGCGAAGCCGACGGTTTCGGGGTGGCCTGCATCGAGGAGGCACTGGAACTGCGCGAGGCCGGCATTCGCGCCCCGATCCTGCTGCTGGAAGGTTTCTTCGAAGCCGACGAACTGGCGCTGATCGACGCCCACGACCTGTGGTGCGTGGTGCAGGCCGAATGGCAGATCGACGCGATCGAACGCGCACGCCCAAGCAAACCATTCACGCTCTGGCTGAAGCTCGATTCGGGCATGCACCGGCTCGGCCTCGCCGCGGCGGACTACCGCGCCAGCCTGCAACGCCTGCAGGCCATGCCGCAGGTGCGCGAGGTAGTGGCGATGACCCACTTCGCCCGCGCCGACGAGCTGGACTGCGAGCGCACCGATGAGCAACGCGCGCTGTTCCACCAGGTGTGCGACGAGCTGCGCCTGGCCACCAGCCTCGGCAATTCCCCCGCGCTGCTCGGCTGGCCCAGCGCACAGGGCGAATGGGCGCGGCCGGGCCTGATGCTGTACGGCGCCACGCCGTTCGCCGCCCCGCATCCGGTCGCCGACCGCCTGCAACCGGTGATGACGGTGACCTCGAAGGTGATCGGCGTGCGCGAGCTGGCGGCCGGCGAACCGATCGGCTACGGCGCGCGCTTCGTCACACGGCGCCCCAGCCGCATCGGCGTCGTCGCGATGGGCTACGCCGACGGCTACCCGCAGTTCGCCCCCAACGGCACCCCGGTCAGCATCGACGGCCGGCCCGGCGAGCTGGTCGGCCGCGTGTCGATGGACATGCTCACCGTCGACCTCACCGACCACCCCGCCGCCGGCCTCGGCAGCCGCGTCGAGCTGTGGGGCGGGCAGGTGCCGGTCGGCGAACTGGCTGCGCACAGCGAAGGCAGCGCCTACCAGCTGCTGTGCGGCCTGAAGCGCGTGCCGCGCAGCTACGTCGGCGAGTGAATGCTTCCCGCTGCCTGCAGGAGGGCAGCAGGTAAGGTTCCTGACCTTCGGCACGTCCAGCCCCGATCTCGCCCCCTGCGACCCACCGCGGCCACCATCGCGCGATGGAACCAATCAGGGGGAACGCCATGACCGCACTCACCGACCGCTTCACTCGCGCCGTCGACTACGCCCGCATCGCCCACGTCGCGCAATGCCGCAAGGGTTCGAACATCCCGTACCTCTACCACCTGCTCGGCGTGGCCAGCCTGGTGATCGAGTTCGGCGGCAACGAAGACCAGGTCATCGCCGGCCTGCTGCACGACACCCTGGAAGACTGCGGCGTCGCGCACGAAGCGGCGATCCGAGCGCAGTTCGGCGACGCCGTCGCCATCATCGTCAAGGACTGCACCGACGGCACCGCCGAAGGCAAGGCCAGCCACACCGACGCCGAGGCCAAACGCCGCGACTGGATCGAACGCAAGCTCGCCTACCTCGCGCATCTGAAAGAAGCCCCCGACGCGACCTTGCTGGTCAGCGCCTGCGACAAGCTGCACAACACCCGCGCCATCGTGCAGGACCTCGAAGACCCCGAAGTCGGCACCCGCGTGTTCGAGCGCTTCACCGGCGGCCGCGCCGGCACGCTGGGCTATTATCATGCGCTGGCGGAAATCTTCTCGTCGCGTGGCGTGTCGGTCGCCAAGTTGCTCGATGCGACGGTGGAGTGGATGCACGAACTCGCAGGGGCAGAGATTCGTAGAGTGCTCACTGCAGGTATATGACGTCATTTAGGGAAAGCGATGGCAAAGTCCCCGCATTGCGGGGCTTTTTTTCAGACAAGCCTCGCGATGCAGAGCTTGTTGGTTACTATCGACGTGTTAGGCAGGTAACGAATCACCCAGATTGAGGGTGTAAGGCAAATGACGGGGGGCGTATGGCGAAAGTATGGATGGTTCGCGGTGAAGGCGGTCGCTTGTATGAGGACTTCCGTGAGCGTGGTGTAGCCGCTATCGGGTGGAACCAGCTGGCTGCAAGAGCAAGGCCAGGCATGACCCGCAAAGAACTTACGGGCCTCTATCTTCTGGATGAGCCACAAGCGAAGCCAGGCACTGCAATTTCTGGGGCCTCCCAAGTTTGGCGTTTCATCAACGAGATAGCCGTGGGCGACTATGTGTTGACCTATTCGCCATCAAATCGCACTTATCTACTCGGCAAGGTGACTGGCCCCGCACAGCATCGCGCTGATTGGGCGGTCGATAGCATGGCGCTGGTGCGTCCTGTCCAATGGCAACCTGGCGAGATCGATCGTGACAACTTGAGTGTTCCGGCAAAGAACAGTCTGGGTTCGACGCTCACAGTTTTTCTCATTCCTGACATGGTAGCGACGGAGCTGGTTGCGGCGGCGGCTGGCAAGCCCGTAAAGAATGTTCCCGAAGAAGACGCTGCAGCAGAAGACGTGGTTGATCCCTTTGCCGATATCGAGACGGCAGCGGTGGAGCGAATCAAGGATCTGGTCAGTGCACTGGACCCACGAGAGATGGAGCAACTTGTCGCAGGCATCCTGCGCGCCATGGGCTACAAGACTCAGGTGTCACCTGTAGGTGCCGATCGTGGCAAGGACATCATCGCGTCGCCCGATGGCTTCGGTTTCCAGGATCCGCGCATTGTCGTCGAGGTCAAACATCGCAGCGGCCAGATGGGCAGCCAGGCGATTCGCAGCTTTCTTGGCGGACGGCACAAGGACGATCGTGGCCTTTACGTAAGCACGGGTGGATTTAGCAAGGATGCGCTCTACGAGGCCGATCGGGCAGCGGTGCCGCTTACGCTGTGGACTCTGGACAATTTGATCCGAGCACTGATCGAGCATTACGACAAAACGGATGCCGAAACAAAGCGGCTCGTTCCTTTGAAGCGGATGTATTGGCCCGCCTGATCTTGCTTAAACATGACTCGTCGCATCCGGTGGCGACGAGCGAACGATTTGCGTCAATTGCCGTGGAGTTACGGTATTAGATTGGTATGACTTGGGGAATGGTTTGAACACGCAACTGCACGAAACACTGAAAGGCAACATCTGGGAAATCGCCAATCGTCTGCGCGGGCCGTATCGCCCCCCTCAATACCGGCTGGTGATGCTGCCGCTGGTGGTGTTGCGCCGGCTCGATTGCGTGCTGGCGCCGACCAAGGACAAGGTGCTCAAGGAGTACGCGAAGCTGCAAGCCAAGGAGGTGCCGGAAGAGGCCATGGTGCGCCTGCTCTCGCGTGCTGCTGATCCCGCACGCAAACAGCCGCTGTACAACATCAGTCCATTTACCTTCGACAAGCTGATCGCCGATTCGGAGAACATCGCGCCCAATCTGGTCGCGTACATCAATGGCTTCTCCGTCACCGCGCGTCGGATCTTCGAGAAATTTGGCTTTGCCGAACAGATCGAGAAGCTCGACGCCAGCAACCGTCTGTTCACCCTCATCAAGGCGATGGCGGCGGTGGATCTGCACCCGGATCGCATCGATAACCTGCAGATGGGCTATCTCTTCGAACATCTGATCATGCGCTTCAACGAGCAGGCCAACGAAGAGGCCGGCGACCACTTCACACCGCGCGAGGTGATCCGGCTGATGGCCAGCTTGGTCTACACGGGCGAGGCCGATGTGTACAAGCCGGGCATCTACCGCAGCATCTACGACCCGGCCTGCGGTACTGGCGGCATGTTGTCGGAGTCGGAGAAGTTCATCCTCGGCCAAAACAAGGCCGCCCATCTGGCCCTGTTCGGGCAGGACTACAACGCCGAGTCCTGGGCCATCTGTTGCTCGGACATGCTGATCAAGGACGAGGACATCGGCAACATCGTGCTGGGCGACACGTTGGGTGACGGCAAGACCCACGACGGCTTCGAGGGCAAGCAGTTTCACTACCTGCTGGCAAACCCGCCGTTCGGCGTCGAGTGGAAAGACCAGAAAACCGCAGTCGAGAACGAAGCGAAGACGCTGGGCTTCAACGGCCGCTTCGGTGCCGGTACGCCAGCCATCAACGACGGCTCACTGCTGTTCCTGCAGCACATGATCGCCAAAATGCACGCGTCGCCCGATCAGGGCGGCGAAGGCTCCAAGATCGCCATCGTGTTCAACGGCTCACCGCTGTTTTCGGGGGACGCCGGTTCCGGCCCGTCCAACATCCGCCGCTGGATTATCGAAAACGACTGGCTGGATGCCATCGTCGCCTTGCCCGACCAGTTGTTCTATAACACCGGCATCTACACCTACATCTGGCTCGTCACCAATCGCAAGTCCGACGAGCGCCGCGGCAAGGTGCAGCTGATCGACGGCACGCGCTTTTTCCAGCGCATGAAGAAAAGTCTCAATAACAAGCGCAACGAGATCAGCGACGAGCAGATCGCACAGTTGACGCGCCTGTATGGCCACTACGCCGATGGCGAAACCGCTGAGGTCCTGATCGACGGCCAATCGGAGACGCGCGTGGTCTCGCGCATCTTTGACAATCGCGAGTTCGGCTTTCTGAAGGTCACGGTAGAGCGCCCACTACGGATGAACTTCGAAGCCACGCCCGAGCGCATTGCGCGACTGGATGAGCAATCGGCTTTTGCAGGCCTGGCCGTCTCCAAGAAGCGCAAGGACAAGGCGGAGATGGCCGAAGAGGTGGCTGAAGGCGAACGCTTGCAGGAGGCGATCCGTCGGCTGCTCACTGGCTTGTCTTGCAAGCCGCGCTACATGGATCGCGTCGCCTTCGAAGCGGATCTCAGCAAGGCTGCGAAGAAAGCGGGTATCAAACTCACCAATGCGCTAAAGAATGCGATCTACAACGCACTCGGCGAGCGTGACCCGAAGGCGGAAGTTTGCTGTGACGTGAAAGGCCAACCCGAGCCGGACTCCGAGCTGCGTGACACCGAAAACATTCCCCTGCCGGAGCGCTTCGACATACCAGCGGATTTCACGATGAAGCAGGGCATGGCCTTGCCGATGGATTTCGGCCCAGACAAACCCAACGGCGCACTCAACAAGGCGATGCAACCGGCGATCGAGGCCTATATGGCCGCCGAAGTGCTGCCGCATGTGTCTGATGCCTGGGTGGACGACAGCAAGACCAAGATCGGTTACGAGATTCCGATCAATCGGCATTTCTATGTCTATAAGCCGCCGCGTGCCCTCGAGCATATTGAGAAGGACATTGCCGCGCTTGAGGATCACATTGCGGAGCTCCTCAAGGGGTTGGTCGGATGATTTTCTCGGCGGAGCAGCAAGATGAGCGCTTGAAGTGGAGCTTCGACAGTACCAAAAACGGCGCATGGGGTGAGGAGCCCGACGGTGACCATGATGTCGTTTGTCTGCGCGCCGCTGATTTTGATGGCGTTTCCGGTCGGCTAAACGATGGTACGCGAACCATAAGGGCAGTTGATCCCACGACGTTCGCTAAGGTGAGTCTTCACCCAGGTGACCTGATCATTGAAAAGTCGGGCGGTGGCGAGAAGCAACTGGTCGGACGCGCTGTCCTTTTCAATGGGGTTGAGCCAAGCGTGTGCTCCAACTTTCTAGCGCGTGCACGGCCCAGCGCAAAAGCGGACTCCGCCTATCTCAACTATCTCTTGCTCGCAATCTACAACGCGCGCGGAACTTGGCCTCATATCAAGCAAAGCACCGGCATCCAGAATCTGGATATGGCGAGCTACTTGAATACACGGGTCAGCATTCCGCCACTCAAAACACAATGCCGCGTCGCTGAGTTTCTGGACGGCAAAACAGCGCAGATCGATGCGCTGATCGAGAAAAAGCGCGGGTTGCTTGACCGACTGGCGGAAAAACGCCAAGCACTCATCACCCATGCTGTCACCAAGGGCCTCGACCCCAACACCCCGATGAAAGACAGCCGCATCGACTGGCTGGGCGAAGTACCCGCTCACTGGACCATATGCGCGACAGGATATCGTTACGAGGTACAGCTGGGGCGCATGTTGAATGCAGATCGCGCTGAAGGCGAATGGCCACTTCCCTATCTCCGCGTTTACGATGTTCAATGGGGGAGCATCAATACCAACGACCTTCCCACAATGGATTTTCCTCCCGAAGCACAGGCCAGATATCGGCTTCAGTCGGGTGACCTGATGGTGAATGAGGGTGGCAGTTACGTGGGTCGCTCTGCGATTTGGCGTGGCGAATTGGAGGAGTGCTATTACCAAAAGGCGCTTCATCGGCTCCGACCATTTAAGCGAGACACCGATACGGCAGAATTTTTTTACTACGTCATGGAAATGGCGACGCGAAACAATGTGTTCATTGCTGGAGGTAATCAAACAACTATTGATCACCTAACGGCAGAGAAGTTACGTAGCTACCGGTTTGCTTTTCCACCGCCGCATGAGCAAATTGAGATATCGGACTTTCTTGGTCATCGGCTCGGAAGATTGGAGAAGGCTGCGGATTCGGTTAGGAGCTCCATTGGTCAACTTGCCGAATACCGCGCCGCACTGATCACCAGTGCCGTCACCGGAAGCATGGTGGGGCTGCAATGACCTTGCCAGCTTCAACATACTTCGAGCACCTCAAGGCTTATGTCAACGATGACTATGTCGTTGACGATGGTACTGGCGGGAAGGTCACTCTTGTGGAGACTTATTTTCGCGCCGAAGATGTAAAACCAAGGAAACGAGCGATTGAACTCAAGCTTCCCGGTCTTGGATTGGCATTCAAGCTTGATCACGACGACTTTGAAGATTCAAAGAAGAATTCAAAGCCCCCGCTCTTTCACTTTCTTGACGACACGGGGAAGGCTTGGTCCAAACGCTGTGACTTCGTAGTTTTTTGGGTAGACCGAAAGACGTTTCACGCCGACTGCATCGAGTTCAAATCGAAGAGCTTGGCCAAAGACAAGATCGTTCCGCAGCTGAAGGCAGGTGAATGCTGGTGTCGTAGTCTCAAACACACGATCGAACACTACACGGGCGATAAGCGACGAATCGTGGTGCGCAAATTTGTGTTTGCAGATAACGAGGCCCCCGAGGCTTATCTAGCGGCAGACCGTCAGCTTAGAGCTGATCCATCGATCCGCTACTACCACTTCGATGAAGTCCACGGGCAGTCACTCGCCGACCTCGTCAATCCCTCGATATTGGAGATTTGAGGATGCCAGCTCACACGGAAACCGCATTCGAGGCTGCGATCGAACTGGGCTTGCTTGCCAGCGGAGGCTATGGGAAGCGCAACCCCACCGACTACGACGAAGCGCTAGCGCTGTTCCCTGACGACGTGATCGGCTTTATCCAAGACAGTCAGGCCAAACGCTGGTCGCAACTGGAAGCGCTACTGGCGAACAAGACGCGCGCCACCGTGCTGGATTGTCTGGCCAAAGAGCTGGTGTCGAAAGGCACGCTGCAAGTGCTGCGGCACGGCTTCAAGTGCTATGGCAAGTCGCTACGACTGGCCTACTTCCGTCCCAACTCGGCGATGAATCCGGACAGCGCGGCGCTGTACGCGATGAACCGATTGACCATCACGCGCCAGGTGGCATTTACCTCTGCCCTCAAGCGCCCGGATGGCGCGCATCGGCGTTGCATTCTGGATGTGACGCTGGCGGTGAATGGATTGCCGGTGGTCACCGCCGAGCTGAAGAACCCCCTCACCGGCCAGCGTGCCGCCGATGCCGTCACCCAGTACCAGCGCGACCGCGACGAGCGCGATCTGATCTTTGCGTTCAAGCAACGCGCTCTGGTGCATTTTGCGGTGGATCCGGACGAGGCGTGGATGACCACGCGACTGAAAGGCCGCGAGACGGTTTTTCTGCCGTTCAACCGCGGCTTTGCGCATGGCGCCGGCAACCCGCCGGTGGCACACGATTGGAAGACGCACTACCTGTGGGACGAGGTGCTCAAGGCCGACAGCCTGCTCGACATCCTGCAGCGCTTCATGCACCTGGAAGTGGTGGAGCGCAAAGTGAAGACCGACAAGGGCGCGCGCACCATCCGCCGGGAAACGATGATTTTTCCGCGCTACCACCAGCTCGACGCGGTGCGGCGGCTGGTGGGCCATGCACGCCAGCATGGCTCGGGCCACAACTATCTGGTGCAGCACTCGGCTGGCTCGGGGAAGTCCAACTCCATTGCCTGGCTGGCGCATCGGCTGGCCAGTCTGCATGACGCGAACGATGAGAAGGTGTTTCATTCGGTGGTGGTGATCACCGACCGGCGCATGCTGGATGCGCAATTGCAAGCCACCATCTACCAGTTTGAGCACAAGACTGGCGTGGTCGAGAAGATCGACGAAAACACCCAGCAACTGGTGCGGGCGCTGTCGCAAGGTACGCCGATTGTCATTACGACCATTCAGAAGTTCCCTTTCATCACGCAAGCGCTGTCCACGCTGGAGAAGAAAGGTGATGGCGTGGCGATCGACACCGTCGGCAGGCGCTTTGCCGTGATCGTGGACGAGGCGCACTCCTCGCAGAGCGGCGATACCGCCTCGGTCTTGCGCGGCCTGTTGAACAAGGACGGCATCGAAGCTGCGATTGCAGCACAGCTTTCCGATGAGGAAGACGACGACCTGTCCGAAGAAGCCAAGAAGACGCTGCTGCGCGAGACGATGCGGCGTGGACGTCAGCCGAATCTCAGCTTTTTCGCATTCACAGCCACACCGAAATTCAAGACATTGGCCTTGTTCGACGAGCTGGGACCGAGCGGCGCGGCACCCTTTCATGAGTACTCGATGCGCCAGGCGATCGAGGAAAGCTTCATCATGGACGTGCTGGACAACTACACCACCTACAAGCGCTTCTATGGCTTGATCAAACAAGTGGAGGGCGACCCGGAGGTGCCGCGCCGCAAGGCAGCCAAGGCGCTGGCGCAATACATGGAGTTACACGCGGTCAACATCGACCAAGTGGTGTCGGTAATCGTCGAGCACTTCCGCCTGCATGTGATGCAGGAGATTGGTGGACGCGCCAAGGCGATGGTGGTGACCGGCTCGCGGCTGGCGGCGGTGAAGTACAAGCTCGCGTTCGACAAATACATCCGCGACCACGGCTACGACGGCATCCGCTCGCTGGTGGCGTTCTCCGGCACCGTGGAGGACCCCGAAGACCCTGGTTCCTCCTACACCGAAGTGGCCATGAACGACGGGTTGTCTGAAAGTGAGCTACCCGAAACCTTCGAGGGCGACGATTACCGCGTGCTACTGGTTGCCGAAAAATATCAGACCGGCTTCGACCAACCCCTGTTGCAGACCATGTACGTGGTGAAGCGCTTGGCCGGCGTACAGGCGGTGCAGACCCTGTCGCGCCTGAATCGAAGGGCGACGGGCAAAGCGCGCACCTTTGTGCTTGATTTCGTCAACGAAGAAGACGACATCCACAAGGCGTTCAAGCCCTATTACGAAAGCACACCCGTCGGCGAAAACGCCGATCCCCAGCGCCTCAACGAACTGCAGTACGAGTTGTTGAAATGGGCGATCTTTGCGCCCAGCGACATCACTTCATTTGCGGCGGTTTGGTATAAGGGCAAGCGCGAGCAATCGGCCAATGATCACCGCGAGATGAACGCAGTGCTTGATGCGGTGGTGCAACGCTTCGGAGAGCGCGACGAGGAGGATCAGGAGGCATTCCGCGGGCAATTGACGGCGTTCCGCAACTTGTATGCCTTCCTCTCGCAGATCATTCCCTACCAGGACAGCGAGCTGGAGAAGTTCTACACGTTTGTACGGAACCTGATCAGCAAGTTGCCACCGCCGGGCGGCGGACGAGCGTATGCGCTGGATGACGAAGTGGCACTGCGCTACTACCGGCTGCAGCAGCTGACCGACGGCTCGATCGACCTGCATGAAGGCGAGGCTTATCCGCTCAAGGGCCCGACCGACCTTGGTACCGGTGCCGTCAAGGACGAGGAAGTGCCGCTCTCGACACTGGTGGAGAAGCTTAACGAACGCTTCGGCACCGACTTCACTCGCGCCGATCAGCTGTTCTTTGATCAGATCCGCGTCTCGGCCGAGGACAACGAAAAAATTGTCGAGGCGGCCAAGGCCAATAACCTGACCAACTTCGCCGCGTTTCTGGAGAAGGCATTGGACGAGTTGTTCATTGATCGCATGGAAGGCAATGAGGACATTTTCTCTCGTGTCATGACCGACAAGGCGTTTCGCAATGCAGCGCAGGAACACTTGGCAAGAGAGATATTTGAGCGCGTACGCAAAGGCGACGAACGCAATAGCGAAAGTTGAACCATGGCGCTGCGGTGCTTGGAAAGCCGTGTTTGGCACCCCCGAGTCTCAGTCCCCGTCCAAAAAGAGCCAATCGCCACTCTTTTAGTGCTGCGCGTGGGACTAAAAGACCCACGCTTGGCACTCGAGAGAGCCGCGCTTGGCTCTTTTTCATCGGAACGCGGCTCTTTTTCACTGGCGTTTGGGACTCAACAGCCCCGCGCGTGGCTCTCTGCCATCGGCGCCTGGGTCTTTTCCGGTGGAGCGTGGGTCCTTTTGATCGGCGCTTGGCTCTTTTTGGATGGAACGACCCTCTCCAGCGTCCCGATCAGGGACGGTCGCGTTGACCGCCAGCATTCACGCTCCCGCAAGCGCGGTCCCCGCCTACGCCGCAGCGCCTTTTCGACCTACACGCGAGGCGTGGGCGAGGGATGGCGCGCACGTTACGCTGCGCCGCCGGCCAAGCGGGCCGGCTTTGCTGACATCACATCTAAGGAGTGGACATGAGCCAGAACCTGGTCGATATCGACCTCAACACCGACGTGCTTGCTGCCATCGACAACGCCCTCACGGCGCTGGAAACGGGCTTGGCCTCGCTGATCGCGCTGACGCCGGACCAGCGGCACGAGCTGACCAAGATGGGCGATAAGTCCGAGGCGTTTTGCCGGCAGGCCGGCCACGTGTTCGGCGACAACCCGGGCCTGCTGCCGGGGAATTTCGACCTGGCCGGTTACCAGCGCGACCTGGCCACGCTGGATGCCTTGCGCCCACGTCTGGTACGCATGGGCAAGCTTCACCAGCGCGGCGTCGACACCGAAATGGCGATCGGCAGCGACCTGATGACCAACGCGCTGGAGGGCTATGCGGTGTTCAAGGTCGCCGGCAGGGGGCAGGGGCTGGACGATGCGCGCAAGGCACTGTCCGCCCATTTTGCGCGTGGGTCGCGCACGCCCACGCAGCCGACCGGCCCTGCGCCGAGCGGGCCGCCGACAGCGTGAGCTTGGATTCTCTCGTAAGACCAAGGAGACCCCGCACCATGCGGGGTCTCTTTTTTTTGCCACGAAGGAGCCCCCGCAAGCGGGGGCTCCTGGTTTTCACGGTGCTGCTGGCTTAGTGCTGCTGCGCATTCGCGCTGGCGCCGGCATCACCGTCGGCCTGCGTCGAGGCGGAGATGCCATCGCGGGCCGAACCGTGGGCACTGGCCCGGCCACCGGCCCGGCCGCTGGCGTTGGTCGAGCCACGGGTGCCGGAGGTCGAGCCGGCGTTGGCGTTCGTGTTGCCGTTGGCTGCACCGGAGCCCGACACGTCGATCGTCTTGTCACCGGCGCCGCGCACGGCGTTGGACGTCGGCGATAGCAGGCGCGGTTGCGGGGTCGCTGCGTTACCCGACGGCTGGCGTGTGGCGTTCGCGCCGGCCGAGCTTGCCTGCGACGCGCTGCCGGCCGCGTCGGTACCGAGCGAGCCAGCGGTATGCCCCGACTGGGTGCCGGTGGCGGCGGCTTGGCGGGCGGTGCTCAGGCCGGCGTTGGCCGAACCTTCGGCCGCACCCTCGGCGCTCGCGGATGCGTTGCCGGCCGTGTTCTGTACACGGCCCAGCGCGCCCCGGGTGCCGCGTTTGGCCGTCGAGACGGCCGAACGCGTCCGGCCGGCGGCCTGGCCTGCGGCACCGGTCGCGGCGTCGCGCATGTCCGAAGCGTCGACGGCGCCGGTCGCGGACGAGCCCAGCTCGCCGGCGCCACCCAGCGCAGCCTGGTTGCCGGCGGTGCCGGCGTTGGCGCCGGCCGCACCGGTGAGGCCGGCGGCGGCGTCGGCGGCCGCCGGGCCGTTCACCTGGCGGGCGGTCTGGCCGGCGGTGTTCGTCGCCGCAGCGGCGGTCGCCGCGGCGCGCTGGCGCAGGCGCTCGGCGCGCCGTTCGGCAGCGCGCGTGTTGATGTCGGGGCCATGGAGGCCGCCCATGCCGCTCGCGGAGCCGTCGATGCGGCCGCCCACCTGGCCCATCGTGGAGTTGATCGGGCCGCTCAGGCCGCCGGCGATGCCGCCGCCGAGCGAGCCGCCGCCCAGCACCTGGGCATGCGCCGGGACCATCGCGGCCAAGGCAAGCGCGCCGGCGAACAGGGCGGTGTTGAGGGTTTTGTGGTTGAGGGTCGTGTTGCGCATGGTGGGACCTCCTGCCTGCGGCCGATCCGCGGCTTCCGGGGTCCTGTACGCCGGTGCCAGGACGATCCTTCCATCGCGGCGGGTTGCGGTCGGGTTTTGTTCAGGTTCAGGGCGACAACAGGCCGTAGCCGTAGCGCGGGTCGTGGCCCGGGGCGCCGAGGGGGCGGGCCTCGCCGATCAGTTGCTGCTGCACCTGCGCCGCGGCGCCCGCGTGGGGAGCGTCCAGCAGCTGGGCGGCTTTTCGCGCCACGATCGGCGCCGCGAACGAGGTGCCGCGCAGCGCGTCGCGGCCGCTGCCGAACACGCCGGACGCGCAGAAATCCACCTGGTCGCCGCTGCCGGATTCGGGCAGCGCGCGGTCGTGCGCGTCGACACCGCCGACGCCGATCACGCCGGGGTAGGACGCGGGAAACAGCGGTGGTGCCGCGGGACCGTCGTTGCCGACCGCACTGACCAGCACGTGGCCGCGCGCGATCATCGCCTGCACCGCGCGCGCGAGCACCGGGTTGTCGGGGCCGACCAGGCTGATGTTGATCACCGCCACGTGCTCGCGCGCCATCCATGCCAGCGCGTCGACGAGGTTCGATGTGGCGCCGCCGACCGCGTCGCCGCACCACAGGTCGGCGGCGTACAGCGTGTCCGGGTCGCCGGCGACGAGGCGGGCGGCGACCGCGGTGCCGTGTCGCGATACGGTGGCCGTCTGGCAGCCATGCGGTTCGATGCGTGCGTGTGCCAGCGCGGGATCGCGCGGGTCGACGCCGCCATCGACCAGGCCCACGCGTCGCGCCGGTGCGCTGGACGACGGGGGCGCCGAGCTGGTCGCGTTGGCCACGTCGGCATGGCCCGCGGGCAGGTAGAGGTGCTGGTAGGTGAAGGTCGCGTCCGGCGCGGCCCGCTGCAAGGCGCGCATGGCTCTGGCCGTACTGCGGTTGCGGGTGTCGTGCAGCACCACGAAGTCCAGCCCCAGCGTCGCGTCCGCCGGCGTCTCGCGATCCACCACGAAACCGCTCGCCTGCACAGCGTCGCGTTGCGCGGTCGACAGGCCAGTGGCGAGAAATTCGCCGCGCAGGATCGGTGCGCCGTGGGGATCGACGTCGACGCGCCGCGGCTCGCTGCGTCGCAGCGCGTCGATCTGCAGTTTTCGCGTGAGGGCCAGCGGCCCGCGCAACAGATCGTCCACGCTGCGCAGGGGCGAGGCGGGAACCATGCCGGGCAGGCCCACGTCAGGGACCTGTACGTTCGGCAGACCCTGCACCGGACCGAGCACCTGTGCCCGTGCCGGCGTCGCGCTCACCATGGCAAGCGCGATGGCCAGCAACGGAACGAGCGTGGCGAATGGACGGCGCAAGGGCATGGCCAACGGCCTCGGGAGCAACGGGGGCGGATGCTAGCATGGGCCTGCTTTACGCCCTCGAACTGCGCCGATGCGCGCGAGGGAAGGAATCCTCCCCTCCGGACGTAATGGAAGGTGATGCGTGAATGCGAGCGACGCCGTGCGCGAAGGACTGATCCCGCTGTTGCCGCGCCTGCGCCGCCTGGCGCGGGCGCTGGCAGGGCAGGTCGCCGACGCCGATGACCTGGTGCAGATCGTGCTGGAACGTGCACTGGCCCGTGCCGCGCAGTGGCGGCCGGATGCCGCGCTGGACAAGTGGGTATTCGCGATCGCGCGCAACGCCTGGCGCGACGAGTTGCGCGCACGCGGCAGGACGCAGCATCTGTTCGCGCCCGAGGAGGCCGGCGAGATGGCCGCCGACCGCGCCAGCGCACAGCCCGCGCAGCAGCTGGAACTGGCGATGGCGCTGGCGGCGTTGCCGCCGGACCATCGCGAAGTGGTGGCCCTGGTGCTGGTCGAGGGCATGTCCTACGGCGAGGCCGCCGAGCTGCTGGAGGTGCCGGTGGGCACCGTCACCAGCCGCCTGGCCCGCGCCCGCGCCACCTTGCAAGCCCATCTTGGGAAAGACGCATGAACCCGATCGACGACGACACCTTGCAGGCTTACGTGGACGGCGAACTCGACGCGGCCGGCGTCGCGCGCATCGACGCCGCGCTGGCGCGGGACGACGTGCTGGCCCGCCGCGTCAGGCAGATGCAGGCGCTGAATGCGCAGCTGCATGCCGCGTTCGACCCGGTGCTGGACGAACCGGTGCCCGCGCGCCTGTCCGCCCGGCTGCAGCCGCAGGCCACGCCGACGGCACCGCTCACGCTGCTGGCGGGCGGCCGTGGCGCGGATGCCACCCGCCGCCGTGCGCCTCGCCGCTGGTTGATGCCGGGTGCCGCGCTGGCGGCGTCGATCACCCTGCTTGCCGTCGGCCTGTGGTGGTGGCACGCCGGCAATGAACTGGTACGCATGCGGAACGGCGAGCCCTATGCTGCCGGCGTCCTCGGCCAGGCGCTCGACCAGGCGCTGGCGAGCGAGCCGGATGCGCATGCCCCGGTCGCGATCGGCCTGAGTTTCCGCGCTGCCGACGGACAGGTCTGCCGCACCTTCACCGTCCGCACGCCGCCGGCGCGCGCCGGCTTGGCCTGTCGCGCGACGGCAGGCTGGGTGCTGCCCGTGCTGGGTCCGTCGGTTCCGGCCGAAGGCGGCGAGTTGCGCCAGGCGGCGAGCAGCCTGCCGCCCGCGGTGCAGGCCGCGGTCGATGCCCGCTTGCGCGGCAATGTCTTCGACGCGCAGCAGGAGCGCGCCGCACGCGCGGCAGGCTGGCGCTGAAGGCGCGGGGCATCGCGGCGCATCTGCGCTGCCGTGGCGGCGACGCGTCGCGGCTCAACGCCCTCTGACGGAATCGGCCTCGCGCATGCAGCGGCCGAACGCGACGTTGCGAAGGCCGATGCCGGTGCTGTCCAGCGCATACGCGGGGGAAACGGCGGCACGGACCCTGCAGCTGCGCTCGGCATGCAGGTGCTGCGCGTCGCGGTCGATGGGTTGCGAGGCGCAGGCGGCAAGGCACAGGCCGGCCAGGCCGGCGATCGTCAGCTTCAGCATGATGGGTTTTTCGAGGTGGTCGGTTTGGGGTCGCGCAGCTCGTGCATGACGAGCCGCACGCGGGCTTACATGTTGCGGAACAGCGCCATGAAGGGCTGGCTCACGGTGAGGGTTTCGGGGCGTTGTCTGAGACGCACGGTGCCCTTGCCGCTGTCGTCGCGGACGATGGAGGCAATCGCTTTCAGGTTGACTATGGTGGAGCGGTGGATCTGCTTGAACACGGCCGGGTCGAGCTGCTCCAGCAGTTCGCGGATCGGCTTGCGCAGCAATGCTTCGCCGTCGGCGGTCATCGCCACGGTGTACTTGTGGTCGGCGCGGAAGTAGGCGACGTCGTCCACCATGATGAGCCGCGTCTCGCGGCCGGTGCCTGCGGTGATCCAGGTGAGCGGCGGCGCGGCACCGGTCTGCGCGCCGCCTTGCGCCAGCTCGCGCAGCAGCAGGGCGAGGTCGCCGCGCGCGGTCTGGCCGGCGCTGGCGCGGCGCTTCAGCCGTTCGACGGTGGCGGCCAGGCGCTCGACGACGATGGGCTTGAGCAGGTAGTCGATCGCGCCGCGCTCGAAGGCGTCGATGGCGTACTGATCGTAGGCGGTGGTGAATACCACCTGCGTGGCGGGGCTGGCTTCGGCCGCCGCCGCGGCCACTTCCAGGCCGCTCAGACCGGGCATGCGGATATCGAGGAAGGCCACGTCCGGTTGCTGCGCGGCGATCGCGTCGAGCGCGTCGGCGCCGTTCTCGCAGTCGGCGACCACGTCCAGTTCCGGCCACACCTCGCTGAGCAGGCGGCGCAGTGCATCGCGCAGCAGCGGCTCGTCCTCGGCGATCACAGCCCGGCTCATGGGCGCGGCTCCGCGGCGATCAGTGCCATCTGTTGCGCTGGCACGGTGAGCGTGGCGGCCACACCTTCCGGCACGTTGGCGACCACGGCCAGCGAGGCGCGCGGGCCGTACACGAGCTGCAGGCGTTCGCGCACGTTCTTCAGACCGATGCCGGTGCCACCGCCGGCCGCGCCGAAGCCCTGGCCGTCGTCGGCCACCGTGACCGCCACGCTGTCGCCGTCGCGGCGGGCGAGGATCCACACCGTGCCGCCGCCGGGCTTGGGTTCCAGTCCGTGCTTGATCGCGTTCTCCACCAGGGTCTGCAGCATCATCGGCGGTAGCGTGACGGCACGCAGCGCGTCGGGCACTTCGATCCTCAGCTCCAGTCGCGCGCCCATGCGGATCTTCAGGATTTCGAGGTAGGCGCGGGCGCGCTCCAGCTCTTCGCCGAGCGTGGACAGCGTTTCCTCCGCACTGGGCAGCGAGTGGCGCAGGTACTGGATGAGGTGACCGAGCATGCGGTCGGCCTGCGCCGGCTCGCTGCGCGTGAGGTACTGCGCGCTGGCCAGCGTGTTGTAGAGGAAGTGCGGCTCCACCTGCGCGTGCAGCAGGTTGAGCCTGGCCTGCGCCAGTTCCTTGTCGGTGGCGGCCTGGGTGGCGGCCTGCTGTTCGCGGCGGCGACGTTCGGCCACGCGGCGGGCGAGGGCGCGGGAGATCGCCTCGGCGTTGACCAGGTTGGTGCCGTCGTCCACACGGAACCAGTCGGTCCACGCGCCGCTTTCCGGTTCGCATACCAGGGTGACGCTGCCGGTGCCGTCGCTGGGCGTTACCGTGGCGAAGATCTGGTTGCGCCGGCTGCCCAGCCAGCTGAACGGGTTGAGCCAGCCGAGCACGGCGCGGCCGTAGGGACTGGGACGGCGCACCTTGGCGCGCACCTGCAGGCTGTCGCGGGCGCTCTCGATTTCCTCGGTGTGGGGCAGTTCGCGGATCGCCGCGTCCAGCATGTCGAACGCCTCGCCGGCCTCGAACGGCAGCTCGATCTGGCGGCGCTGGCGGTTGCCCAGCGTGTCCAGGTTCACCTGCCCGGCGATCAGGCGCACGCGCCGCAGGTGGGAGAACGCACCGGTGACCACCAGTGCCAGCACCACGGCGACGATGATTTCCGGCAGCGGTTGCATGCTGCGGAACGGGCCGCTGTTGGCCATCAAGGTGAAAACGAAGGTCAGCGCCAGCAGCCAGGCGACGACCAGGCGCGCCACGAAGAAGAAGCCCTTGATCACGTCGATGTCCCCAATGGTGGAGCGTTGGGAAGCGAGCATAGCCGCCAATCCTGCGCCTTTTGCGGGCCGTGCGACCAAGGCGGAAGCGAAAGGCATGGAACGGCGGAAACGCCGCATGAAGCGCAGGCAGCGCGTCGGTTCGACATGACCTGCGGCCATGCCGGTCATGTCACTGGCGATGCCTGCGGGCGGCGCCGCATGGACGCCGCGCGCCGCCGTGTCTCATGTCGCCGGTTCGTGCCGGGCGCCGCGCTGGCCGCGGTGGCCGTGCGGTGGTGGCGGCGCGGTGGTGACATGGTGCGCATGCAGGGCGGCCAGCCGTCGCGCGTCGTTCCCGCCGTCGTGGCGGACAACGGGTCACGAGCGGGACGTTGACCCGTACTTCGCAGCCGCGCCGCTACCGTCGGGACGAACGGCCGGGTACGTCGGGTTGCGCCCGGCGCTGGCCGGCGTCGCCGAAAACCATCGAATGGCCGCCCCGTCTCGCCAGGAGGAACCATCCATGTCCGATGAAAATGCCAAGAAGCCGGCCGACCACGTCGTCGACACGGTGGCGCAGCTCAAGGAGATGCGACATTACTCGAAGAACAACGTGGAAGCGTTGACCGCGGCGTGGCTGCTGTTCGACGGCGAATTGTCCAGGCTCGGGCAGGCGGACAAGCTCGCCGACCTGATGGACCGCCAGGGGCAGTTGCACGAGGCGCTGGAAAAGACGATTGCCGATCTGGAGGAAGTGCTGGCGAAGATGCAGCCCGAGCCGGAAGAGTAGGTCGCCGCACGGTATCCGGTGGCGACGCACGCGCCGCCCGTCTGACGCGCCGATGGCCTGATATATATTTGGCGCGGGCCAGGCATTGCGCAGGCCGCAAGTTTACGGGGCGGCGAGATGGTGGCTATCGAAAACAGGCTGGAGTCCGACAGCGCCGTCTACAAGACGCTGCTGGAATCGACCCGGGCGATCCCGTGGAAGATCGACTGGGACAGCAAGCAGTTCGCCTACATCGGGCCGCAGATCGAGGCGCTGCTGGGCTGGGCGCCGTCGAGCTGGGAGAGCGTGGGCGACTGGGCCAGCCGCATGCATCCGGAGGACCGCGACTGGGTGGTGGACTTCTGCGTGGCGCAGTCGCAGGCGGGGGTGGACCACGAGGCCGACTACCGCGCACTGACCCGCGACGGCCACTACGTGTGGATCCGCGACGTGGTGCACGTGGTGCGCCGGCCCGACGGCACGGTCGATTCGCTGATCGGCTTCATGTTCGACATCAGCGAGCGCAAGCGCACCGAGCAGCAGCTGGTCAGCCTGCAGAAGGAGATGGAGGAGCTTTCCTTCCGCGACGGCCTGACCGGTGTGGCCAACCGGCGGCGTTTCGACGCCGTCATCGAGCTCGAGTGGAGCAACGCGCGGCGCAACCGGCAGCCGCTGTCGCTGCTGATGATCGACATCGACTATTTCAAGCAGTACAACGACCGCTACGGCCACCTGGAGGGCGACGCCTGCCTGAAGCACGTGGCGCGGGTGCTGGGGTCGGCGGCCACGCGCGCGCGCGACCTGCCGGCCCGCTTCGGCGGCGAGGAGTTCGTGCTGGTGCTGCCGGAAACCGACCAGGCCGCCGCGCGCAAGCTGGCCGAGCGCTGCCGCGAGCTGATCCTGGCCGAGCAGATCCCGCACGAGTGGTCCCCGATCGGCCCCATACTGACGATCAGCGTCGGCGTGGGCAGCGCGATCCCGGGCCACGACGACGAGTTGCGGGCATTCATCGACATGGTGGACAAGCGGCTGTACCAGGCCAAGCAGCAGGGCCGCAACCGCATCGTGGCAGGATAACCCCGGGCGTTCCGACATCTCGCGAAGGCGTGCCCATGGAGATCGACATGCGCAGGATCATCTTTTTCGCGGCGCTCGCCGTTTCGGTGCTGCCGGTTTTTGCAGCGGCCCAGTCCTACGCCGGTGCCAAGGCGTTGGCCGATCGTGACGAGGCATCCGTGTCGAAGGCCCAGTCGGGTGTGCTTCTCGCATCGCAGGGGGCGGCCATCGACCGGATCGTCCCGCTGTGTGAACGGGCCATGGGGCCGGCGGGCATGCCCCCGTTCGTGGTCGTGGTGGAGTTGGACGCGGCCGGCAAGATCGTCGCGACATGGCGCGAGGGCAACTCTGATTTCGCCGTCTGTTTCGAAAAGCAGCTGGGCACGCTCTCGCTGTTCGTCCCGCCGCGGGCGCCGTTCTACACCTCGTTCGAGATGAGCATGTCGGCGGGCGACTGACGCCTGCGCGCCGCGGAAAACGAAAAGGCCCCGCAGGCGGGGCCTTTTCGTGCCGCGCCGAAGCGCGGATTGGCTATGCCTCGGCTTCTTCCTTGTACGCATCCACCGGGATGCACGCGCACTGGATGTGCTTGTCGCCGTAGACGTTGTCGACGCGGGCCACCGGCGGCCAGTACTTCTGCAGCTTCAGGCTGGCCAGCGGGAAGGCGGCCAGTTCGCGCGGGTAGGCGTGGGTCCACTCGCTGGCGCTGACCATGGTGGCGGTATGCGGGGCGTTCTTCAGTGGGTTGTCCTCGCGGTCCAGCTTGCCTTCCTCGATCGCACGGATCTCGTCGTGGATCTGGATCATCGCGTCGATGAAGCGGTCCAGCTCGACTTGCGACTCGCTTTCGGTCGGTTCCACCATCAAGGTGCCGGACACCGGGAAGCTCAGCGTGGGTGCGTGGAAGCCGAAGTCGATCAGCCGTTTGGCTACGTCCTCGGCGCCGATGCCGGTGGCGTCCTTGAGCGGGCGCAGGTCGAGGATGCACTCGTGCGCCACCAGCCCGTTGCGGCCGGTGTACAGCGTGGGGTAGTGCGCCGCCAGCCGCTTGGCGATGTAGTTGGCGTTGAGCAAGGCGACCTGGGTGGCCTTGCGCAGGCCCTGCTGGCCCATCATGGCGATGTACATCCAGCTGATCGGCAGGATGCTGGCGCTGCCGAACGTGGCGGCGCTGACCATGCCTGCGGCGCGGCCCTCGCCGAGCTTCTTCGGCAGGAACGGGGTAAGGTGCGACTTCACCGCGCACGGGCCGACACCGGGGCCGCCGCCGCCGTGCGGGATGCAGAAGGTCTTGTGCAAGTTGAGGTGCGACACGTCCGAGCCCCACTTGCCGGGCTTGGCCACGCCGACCAGCGCGTTCATGTTGGCGCCGTCGGTGTACACCTGACCGCCGTGCGCGTGCACGATCTCGCAGATCGCCACGATGTCTTCCTCGAACACGCCATGCGTGGACGGGTAGGTGATCATCAGCGCGGCGAGGCGGTCGGAATGCTTCTCCGCGGCGCGGCGGATGTCCTCTACGTCGACGTTGCCGTTGGCGTCGCACTTGGTCACCACCACGCTCATGCCGCACAGGTGGGCGGAGGCCGGGTTGGTGCCGTGGGCGGATTCGGGGATCAGGCAGATGTCGCGGTGCGCGTCGCCGCGCGAGCGGTGATACGCGCGGATCGCCAGCAGGCCGGCGTACTCGCCCTGCGCGCCGGAGTTCGGCTGCAGGCTCACCGCGTCGTAGCCGGTACATTCGACCAGCATCGCTTCCAGGCCGTCGATCAGTTCCTTGTAGCCCTGCGCCTGCGTGGCCGGCGCCAGCGGATGGATGTCGGCGAATTCCGGCCAGGTGATCGGGATCATCTCGGCGGTGGCATTGAGCTTCATGGTGCAGCTGCCCAGCGGGATCATCGTGCGATCCATCGCCAGGTCCTTGTCGGCCAGCGCGCGCATGTAACGCAGCAGTTCGTGCTCGCTGTGGTGCGTGTTGAACACCGGGTGGGTGAGGAAGGCGCTCTTGCGCAGCAGCGTGCGTGGCAGCGCGTCGTGGACTTCGGCATCGAGCGCGTCGATGTCGAGCTCGGCACCGAACAAGCCCGCCAGTGCGACGACGTCGGCGCGGGTGGTGGTCTCGTCCAGGCTGATGCCGAGGCTGTCGGCGCCCAGTTCGCGCAGGTTGATGCCGGCCGCGTGGGCCTTGGCATGGACCGTGGCGGCATCGATACCGGTGACGTGCAGCGTGTCGAAGAAATCGCCGCCCACCTTCACGCCGGCCCGACGCAGCGCGACGGTCAGGATCGCGGCCAGGCGATGCGTGCGGCGGGCGATGCGGGTGAGCCCGCTGGGGCCGTGGTAGACCGCGTACATGCTCGCCATCACCGCCAGCAGCACCTGCGCGGTGCAGATGTTGGAGGTGGCCTTCTCGCGGCGGATGTGCTGCTCGCGCGTCTGCAGGGTGAGGCGGTAGGCAGCCTTGCCTTCGGTGTCGATCGACACGCCGATCAGGCGCCCCGGCATCGAGCGCTTGTACGCGTCGCGGCAGGCCATGAAGGCGGCGTGCGGGCCGCCGAAGCCGAACGGCACGCCGAAGCGCTGCGAGTTGCCGACCACGATGTCCGCGCCCCATTCGCCGGGGGCGGCGATCAGGGTCAGCGCGAGCAGATCGGTGGCCACCGCGACCAGGCCGCCGCGTGCGTGCACGGCATCGGCGATCGCCTGGTAATCGTTGATGCTGCCGAAGGTGTTCGGGTACTGCAGCAGCACGCCGAACGCCTCGGTGCCGGCCGCATCGCTGTCCGCGCCGACCACCAGTTCGATGCCCAGCGGCTCGGCGCGCGTGCGCACCACTTCCAGCGTCTGCGGGTGCACGCCGCTGGACACGAAGAACACGTTCGACTTCGACTTGCACGAGCGCTTGGCCAGGGTCATCGCCTCGGCCGCGGCGGTGGCTTCGTCCAGCAGCGAGGCGTTGGCGATCTCCATCCCGGTGAGGTCGGCGCACATGGTCTGGAAGTTGATCAGCGCCTCCATGCGGCCCTGCGAGATCTCCGCCTGGTACGGCGTGTAGGCGGTGTACCAGGCCGGGTTTTCCAGGATGTTGCGCAGGATGACGTTCGGCGTGTGGGTGCCGTAGTAGCCCTGGCCGATGAAGCTGCGGAACACTTTGTTCTTGTCCGCAATCGCGCGGATTTTTGCCAGCGCGTCCTCTTCGGTGATCGCCTCCGGCAACGCCAGCGGGGCGGCGGACTTGATCGTGCCGGGGACGATCGCGTCGGTCATCGACTCCAGCGAATCGTGGCCGATCACGCGCAGCATCTGCGCGATCTCGGCGTCGTCCGGACCGATGTGGCGCTCGATGAACGCGCCGTGGTGTTCGAGGTCGCGCAGGGAAGGAGTGGGGTTGTGGCTCATGACTGGGCATCCGAAGACAACGTGCCGTGCCGCACGTGGGGCGCCCCTCTGTCCTTTTGCCTGAGAGTTTGGAAGCGCGATGGCTGCGCTTCGTGCCCCTTCGGCGCCGGATTCAACCGGTCTCTCCAGAGTGTTCGCACATGATGGTATGGGAGCCTGAGCGATTACGGGCGTTGCGTCTTCGGCAGCGGCACGTGCCCGGTCAAGGGCCGCCCGCTTCTCCCACCATGCGTTTACCGCGGTGATTATACAGGGCGGGCGGCGCGTGTTGCGGCTCGTCGGGGTGTGGTTCAGAAACCTCCCGCGTTATGCTCGGACACCCCATTCCCCGGCCCGCCGGAGCTCCCATGATCCGTATCGGCGACATCGACCACGTGGTGCTGCGTGCCATCGACGTCGCAGCCATGCAACGCTTCTACTGCGATGTGCTCGGCTGTCATGAAGAACGCCGGCAGGACGAGATCGGCCTGGTGCAGCTGCGTGCCGGTACCTCGCTGATCGACCTGGTGGCCATCGACGGCAAGCTCGGCCGCCACGGCGGCGCCGCGCCGAGCAGGGAAGGCCACAACATGGATCACCTGTGCCTGCGCGTGGAGGACTACGACGAGGCAGCGATTCTGGCGCACCTGAAGGCACATGGCGTGCGCATCGGCGAGCTGGGCTCGCGCTACGGCGCGAAAGGCGAGGGCCCGTCGATCTACCTGTACGACCCGCAGGGCAACATGGTTGAGTTGAAGGGGCCGGCAGCGTCGGCTGCGCAGTGACGCCGGGCGCCTGATTCCCGCCACCTCCCGCCTCAGCCATCGGCCCAGACCGCACTAATGATCTGCCAGCGTCCATCGATCTTCAGCAAATTGATGAAATCGACGTAGCGCGCCTCGCCCAGCGTGGCATCAAGTTTCGCCATCGCCGCGGTGCCAGCCTGGTCCACCGACACGATGCGCCAGTTCGGCCCCCTGGGGTGGGTTGGGCGTCGTGCCTCGTAGCGGCCAATGGCTTCGGCGATGGAGTCGGCGCTCATCTGCCCGTCGACCAGGGTGTAATAGACCGCACGCGGATGATGGGTGATGGTCAACAGTCCGCCGTCGCTGTCGACGCTAGCGTCGATCTTGCGTTGCAGTACGGTGCGGATCTCGGCGAGGTCGTCCGCTGAAATGGCCGGCGGATGGTCGCCCTTCATGGCGATCGAAAAAGTCTTGTTGACGACGCGCCAACGACCTTCCGCGTGCAAGAGCAGCAGGTAGTCGGTGAAGACACGGTCGGGGAGGTCGCTGCGCAGCTTGACCATGGCCACATCGTGATCCACCTGCAGGTCTTCGATGGCGCTCGAGAAGGCGTGCTGCGCTCCCTGCTGCTCGATGGCGTGGCGCCATTCCGGCTGGGTCAGTGATTGCAGCCGTCCGTTGGCGTCCACCCAGAACAGGTTCGCCGAGCCGTGGAAGACCTGCTTCAGCGATTCCGGCCGGGCGCTTTCCAGCGCCTGCACATACGTGGTGGCCATCGCCCGGATATGGGAGTGGTCGGCGGCCGTGGCATTGAGGGGCTGGATCAAGGTCATAGCCAGGAGGCCGAGCAGCTTGAACATGGGCGTTCTCCAGTGGGTGGCAAAAGCATGCGATCCCCACGGCATTGGGTCCAATTCAATATTTGTTACATTGATTTCGAAAAATTCGATTGGAGGCAGCGATGGACGACCGCTATCTGCGGGTATTCCACGCCATTTGCCAGGCGCAGACCATGTCGGCCGCCGCGATGGCGTTGCATCTCAGTCAATCCACGCTGAGTTATCAGCTGGGACAGTTGGAGCAGTCGCTCGGGGTTGCCCTGTTTGAGCGCCAGGGCCGACGCCTGGTGCTGACGCTGGCCGGGCGGCGCATGCGCGATTTCTGCGACAGGCATTTCTCCGAGTACCGTCAGCTGCGGGCCGAACTCCAGCAGGCACAGCCGGACGCACCGCGGTTGCGTATCGCGGCGGTCAGCGTGTTCGGGCGCAACATCCTGGTGCCACATCTGCTGGCGCTCGCCGCTGGGGGCGTGCAAGTCGAGCTCAGTTTTCCTGTGGCCATCGACGTCTTTCATCGCCTGCTGGGAGGCGCGGTGAACCTGGGCTTCGTCCATTTCAAGCCGGTCATGGCCGGGCTTGCCTATCGGGTAGTCCATCGCGAGGAATACGTGATGATCCGCGCGCGGGGCCATGTCCGCTCGCGCACGCCGGCACCGTGGGACGAAAGTGCGTTCGTGACCTATGAGGAATGCGACTACCTCATCGCCCGCTGGTATCAGCGTTGCCTCGATCAGCCGCCGCCGCCTTATCGCAGCGTGGCGCACATGGAAGAGATAGAGGAGGTAGTACGCTGGGTCGCAGCCGGCCATGGGGTGGCGATCGTGCCCAGCTCCTGTCTCGGCCCTACGCACGTCAAGGATATCGAGACTCGGCAGACCGTCAGAAAATGTCCCAACGACGTGTATGCGGTATGGAGCGCCTCAGGCAAGCCCGATCCGCACGTGACCAGGTTGATACGCCGCGTCCGCGAGGCGACCCGCGCGGACTAAACGTGCTTGCGTGCGCAAGTAGCGCGCCGATCATCGACTGGCGTCGAGAAGATCGACGCGTTGTTTTCATCTTTTCCTGAACCCTGAAAAGACGAAAGCCGCCTGGAGAGGCGGCCTTCGTTTACAATTGGTGCCCAGGAGAGGACTCGAACCTCCACGGAGTTGCCCCCGCTAGCACCTGAAGCTAGTGCGTCTACCAATTCCGCCACCTGGGCAGGTGTCACGTCGCTCGGTGAGCTGCGTGAGCCGCGTAATTTAGGCATCTGCCGGCGGCTTGTCAACACTTTTTCACATCCATTCACTGCGACGTGGCATTCTCCGCGGCGCAAACATCACAAGGACCTTGAGTGACCAGAAAAACTCCCCCCCATTCCGGCAATTCCCAGGACTCGCGTTCCGCAAAGAAGCCCGCCAAGCGGGCGCCGCGAGCCGCCGCTGCACCCGACAAGCGCAACAAGGCTGCCGCAGGCGCCGTGCGCGATCCCCATGCCGATCGCGAGGCGCAGCGTTATGCGCGCCCGATTCCCAGCCGCGAGGCGATCCTCGCCCTGCTTGAAGAACGCGGCGAACTGCTGACCGAGGCGCGCATCGCCGAGGCGCTCGATATCCATGATGAAACCGACCTCGAGGCGCTGCGCAAGCGGCTTGCCGCGATGGTGCGCGACGGCCAGCTGCTGCTGGGCCGGCGCGGCGGCTACGCGCCGACGCAGAAACTCGACCTGATCGCCGGCGTGGTGCTGGCCAATGCCGAGGGCTACGGCTTCCTGCGCCCGGACGAGGGCGGCGACGACCTGTACCTGTCGCCGCAGCAGATGCGCGCGGTGATGCACGGCGACCGCGTGCTGGCCAGTGTGGTCGGCATCGATCGCCGCGGACGCCGGCAGGGCGCGATCGCCGAAGTGCTGCAGCGCCGGTCGCCGCGGCTGGTGGGCCGGGTGGTGATCGACGACGGCGTGACCCTGGTGACGCCCGACGACCGCCGCCTGAACCAGGACGTGATGATCAAGCCCGGCCGCGAGCTGGGCGCGCGTTCCGGCCAGATCGTGGTGGCCGAAATCACCGACCCGCCGACCCTGCAGCGCGGTCCGATCGGCGAGATCCGCGCGGTGCTGGGCGAACGCCTGCAGCCGTCGCTGGTGGTGGAGATGGCGATCGCCAGCCACGACCTGCCGCACGACTGGCCGGCCGAGGTGCTGCGCGACGCGGCGCAGGTGGAATCGACGGTGACCGCCGCCGAGCGCGAGGGCCGCACCGACCTGCGCAAGCTGCCGCTGGTGACGATCGACGGCGCCGACGCGCGCGACTTCGACGACGCGGTGTATGCCGAGCCCAGGCGTGGCGGCGGCTGGCGTCTGATCGTGGCGATCGCCGACGTCTCGCATTACGTGCAGGTCGGCAACGCGCTGGATCGCGAGGCGTTCGAGCGCAGCACCTCGACCTATTTCCCCGGCTTCGTGGTGCCCATGCTGCCGGAGACGCTGTCCAACGGCATCTGCTCGCTGAACCCGAAGGTCGAGCGGCTGTGCATGGTCTGCGACATGCAGGTCGACGCCGAAGGCAGCGTCGTCAAGTCGAGGTTCTACGACGCGGTGATGCTGTCGCATGCGCGGCTGACCTACGACAAGGTGTGGCAGGCGGTGGGCCTGCGCGAGCAGGATGCGCGCCACGAGGTGGCCGACGTGCTGCCGCAGCTGGAGCACCTGCACGCGCTGTACAAGGCGATGGCCGGCCAGCGCAGGCGCCGCGGCGCGATCGACTTCGAGACGCCGGAGGTGAAGTTCCGCCTCGACCAGACCGGCGGTGTCGAGTCGATGGGCGCCACCGAGCGCAACGACGCGCACAAGCTGATCGAGGAATGCATGATCGCCGCCAACGTGCAGGCGGCGCTGTTCCTGGAGAAGAAGAAAATTCCCGCGCTGTTCCGCGCGCACGAGCCGCCGCCGGCGGAGAAGTACGAGGACCTGCAGCAGTTCCTGCGCGAGTTCAAGCTGCGCATGCCGCCGGTGGACGAGGTGACGCCGGGGGATTTCTCCGAGATCCTGCGCATGGTGCACGACCGCCCCGAGCGCGAGCTGATCCAGAGCGTGTTGCTGCGTTCGCAGAGCATGGCCGCCTACCAGCCCGACAACCGCGGCCACTTCGGCCTGTCGCTGCAGGCATACGCGCATTTCACTTCGCCGATCCGCCGCTATCCGGACTTGCTGGTGCATCGTGCGATCCGCCACGCACTGACCGGCCGCAAGCCCGCCGACTACGCTTACACGCCCGCCGAGATGGCGGCGATGGCGGTCCACTGCTCGCAGCGCGAGCGCCGTGCCGAGGAAGCCGAGCGCGACGTGGACGAGCGCTTCAAGTGCGCGTGGATGGAAAAGCACATCGGCAGCGAGTTCGACGGCGTGGTCACCGGCGTCACCTCGTTCGGCCTGTTCGTGGAGCTGGATGAGTCGAAGGTGTCCGGTCTGGTGCACATCAGCCAGCTGATGAACGACTACTACCACTTCGACGCCACCCGTAAACTGCTCAAGGGCGAGCGCACCGGCGCGCAGTTCCGCCTCGGCGACCACGTGCGCATCCAGGTGCTGCGCGCCAGCCTGGAGGATCGCAAGATCGACTTCCGGCTGGTCTCGCCGCGCACGTCGGCCCCGGCCCCGACGGGTAGCGGCAAGGCGTATGACTATGCCGCCGCGGGCGAACGGTATTCGCTGCCGAAGAAGGCTGCCGCCACGACCAAGGCGCCGGGCATGTTCGGCCGCGCCGCCAAGGCGATCGGCCGCGCATTCGGCCGCAAGGAGGTCGAGGTCGCCGCACCGGCGCCGGCCCCGCGCAAGGCGGCGGTGAGCGATAATCCGCCGCCGCGCGCACAGCCGGCGGCAGCGCGCCAGCATGCCGGAGGCCAGCATCAGGGTCGCAGGGTCGAGTCGTCGTCCGACCGCCGCCCGCGCAAGGAGGGCTCGGCCAGGCGCGGACCCGCCCCGGCGGCTACGTCGCCGGCGCCGAAGAAACACGGCGGCCGCAAACCGAAACCGAAAGGCAAGCCATGAGCGAGAGCTGGATCGTCGGGATCAACCCGGTCGAAGGTGCGTTGAGCAACGACGCCGAACGCGTGCGCGAAGTGCTGGTCGAGCACGGCCAGCGCAACGCCCGCGTGCTGGATCTGGCGGAGCGCGCGAAGAAACTGAAGATTCCGGTGCAGCATCGCCCGCGCGACGAGCTGGACAAGCTGGCCGGCGAGGCGCGCCACCAGGGCGTGGTGGCGCGTTTCGAGGCGGCGCCGGCGGCGCATGAGAGCGACCTGGCTGCTCTGCTGGAGCGCGACGGCAACGACACCCTGGTGCTGGTGCTCGACGGTGTCACCGATCCGCACAACCTCGGCGCCTGCCTGCGCAGCGCGGCGGCGGCGAAAGTCACCGCGGTGATCGTGCCGAAGGACCGCGCGGTCGGGCTGACCCCGGTGGTGCGCCGCGCCTCGGCCGGCGGCGCCGACCGGGTGCCGCTGATCGCGGTGACCAACCTGGCGCGCACGCTGCGCGAGCTGAAGGATGCCGGCGTGTGGATCACCGGCCTGGCCGGCGACACTGACACCACCGTCTACGGCGTCGACTTCAACGGACCGGTGGCGCTGGTGCTGGGCAGCGAAGGCGAGGGCATCCGCCGGCTCACCCGCGAGCTGTGCGATTTCGTGGCGAAGATCCCGATGCCGGGCACGATGGAAAGCCTCAACGTCTCGGTCGCCACCGGCGTGGTGCTGTTCGAGGCCTTGCGCCAGCGGAGCGCGAAGCGATGAGCTTCTTCTGGTACGACTGGGCCGGTTACCTCGGCGTGGCGCTGGTGCTGCTGGCGTTCTTCCTGCTGCAGGAGCGCAAGCTGCAAGGCAGCGGGCTGGTCTATCAGCTGATGAACGTGCTGGGTGCGGTCGGCGTGATGCTGTCGCTGGGCTTCGGCAATTTCAACTTGGCGGCGTTCATCATGCAGGTGGCCTGGCTGCTGATCGGCGGCTATGGCATCGTGCGCGGCATCCAGCGTCGCCGCGAGACGCGCGAGCGGTCGTAACTGCTCGCCGGCGCGGGGACGACCCCGCGCACTTTTCCATCGCGGGGACGGCCCTGCAGTACACCGGGGAGCGTCATCATGGCGTGGATCCATCTGCTGCTGGCCGGCTTGTTCGAAGTGGTCTGGGCCATCGGCCTCAAGTACACCGAAGGTTTTACCCGGCTGTGGCCCAGCGCCGGCACGCTGGCGGCGATGGCGGTCAGCATCGTGTTGCTGGCGCTGGCGGTGAAAACGCTGCCGATCGGCACCGCGTATGCGATCTGGACCGGCATCGGCGCGGTCGGTGCGGTGGCGCTGGGCATCGTGCTGTTCGGCGATCCGGCCACCTGGCCACGGCTGCTGTGCGTGGCGCTGATCCTGACAGGCATCGTCGGCCTCAAGCTCACCGCCGCCTAGGCGCCGGCCCCCAGCCGACAGGTTTCCGTGTCGGCCGGGCGGGTCATTCGCCGAGCTTGGTGGTTTCCGGACTGGAGGTGAGGTCGCGTTTGCTGCGCTGCTTGTCCAGCGGCTCGCCGGTGACCTGGAACCACACGTTCTCGGCGATGTTGGTGGCGTGGTCGCCGATGCGCTCGATGTTCTTGGCCATGAACAAGAGGTGGGTGCACGGCGTGATGTTGCGCGGGTCTTCCATCATGTAGGTGAGCAGCTGGCGGAAGTAGCCGGTATAGGCTTCGTCCAGTACCACGTCGTCCTTCCACACCTGGTAGGCGCGCTCGGCGTCGCGGTCGCGGTAGGCCGCCAGCACCTCGCGCACTTCGCCGGCGGCGAGCGTGGCCAGCTGGTGCAGGCCGCCGACCGGCGCCACCGGCGCCACCATCGACAGCGGGATCGAGCGTTTCGCCACGTTGGCGGCATAGTCGCCGATGCGCTCGATGTCCGAGGCGATGCGCAGCGCGGCATACACGTTGCGCAGGTCGCTGGCCATCGGCGCGCGCAGCGCCAGCAGGCGCACCACGTCGTGGCCGATTTCCTGCTCCAGCTGGTCGATCGCGTCGTCGTTGCCGACCACGCGCTGGGCGGCGCGCTCGTCGCGGCGTTCGAGCACGTCGATGGCCGCTTCCAGCTGCGTCACCGACAGCTCGCCCATGCGCACGATCTCGCCGGTGAGCCGGGCCAGCTCGCTGTCGTAACTCTTGATGATGTGGTCGGTGCCGGTGTTCATGGTGGGGTCCTGTGTGATCAGCCGAAGCGCCCGGTGATGTAATCCTCGGTCTGCTTCTTGCCCGGCTTGGTGAAGATCCTTTCGGTCTGGTCGAACTCGATCAGCTCGCCCAGGTACATGAAGGCGGTGAGGTCGGAGACGCGCGCCGCCTGCTGCATGTTGTGGGTAACGATGACGATGGTGAACTGGCTTTTCAGCTCTTCCACCAATTGCTCGATGCGACTGGTGGCGATCGGGTCGAGCGCCGAGGTCGGTTCGTCCAGCAGCAGCACTTCCGGCCGCAGCGCGATCGCGCGGGCGATGCACAGGCGCTGCTGCTGGCCGCCAGACAGGCCGAGCGCGTTCTGCCTGAGCTTGTCCTTCACCTCGTCCCACAGCGCGGCGCTGCGCAGGGCCTGCTCCACGCGGCCTTCCATGTCCGCCTTCGACAGCTTCTCGTGGTGGCGGATGCCGTAGGCGACGTTCTCGAAGATCGTCATCGGGAACGGTACCGGCTTCTGGAACACCATGCCGACCTTGCTGCGCAGGCGGTTCAGCGAATAGCCGGGATCCAGAATGTTGTCGCCGTCCAGTTCGATCGAGCCTTTCGCCTCCAGCTTCGGGTAGATCGCATAGATGCGGTTGAAGATGCGCAAGAGGGTCGACTTGCCGCAGCCGGACGGACCGATGATCGCGGTGACCTGCTTTTCCGGGATGTCCATGCTGATGCCTTTCAGCGCCTGGAAGCCGTCGTAGTAGAAATGCAGGTCGCGCACGACGAGCTTGGGCGCGACGGCTACCGCCGCTGCTGCCGCCCCCGGCGTCGGGTTCGTGGCGAGCGCGGAATCAGTCATGGGACACCTTGTTGCGGGAAAGGATCAGGCGCGAGGCCAGGCTGAGCAGCAGTACGAACATGGTGACCACGAATGCGCCGGCCCAGGCCAGGGCATGCATCGCGTCGCCCGGGTCGTTGGCGTACTGGTAGATGATCTGCGGCAGGCTGGACATCTTGTCCATCGGGTTGAACGCCATGTAGTTGTTGCCGAACGCGGTGAACAGCAGCGGCGCGGTCTCGCCGCTGATCCGCGCCAGCGCGAGCAGCACGCCGGTGATGATGCCAGAGCGCGCGGCGCGGATCAGGATCTGCAGGGTCAGCTTCCACTGCGGCACGCCCAGCGACAGCGCCGCCTCGCGCAGCGTGGACGGCACCAGTCGCAGCATTTCGTCGGTGGTGCGCACGATCACCGGCAGCGCGATCAGCGCCAGCGCCACGCCGCCGGCGAAACCGGAGAACGTGGTCGAACCGTGGGTGAGGGCGGTACTCGGCAGCACGATGATGGTGTAGACGAAAAGGCCCATCACGATCGACGGCGCCGACAGCAGGATGTCGTTGAGGAAGCGGATCGATTCGCCCAGCCGCGTGCGGTCGGCGTATTCGGCCAGCCAGGTGCCGGCCAGCACGCCGATCGGGGTGGCGATGCCGATGCCGATGAAGTTGATGATCAGGCTGCCGACCATCGAGTTCAGCAGGCCGCCGTCCTCGCCGTAGGCGGTGACCTTGGTGAACAGCTTCAGGTCCAGCGCACCGATGCCCTGGCGCAGGGTCTCCCACAGGATCCAGGCCAGAAAGGCCAGGCCGACCAGGGTGGCCAGCATGCTCAGCGTCATCGCCAGTGCGTTGGTGAGGCGCCGGCGCAGGTACAGCGCGCTCATCAGCGGCCCTCCTTGCTGGCCAGCCGGCGCAGCATCAGCCGCGCGATCAGCAGCACGATGAAGGTGACCACGAACAGCAGGAAGGCCAGTGCCATCAGCGCGGATTTCTGCAGGCCGACCGCCTCGCTGAACTGGTTCGCGATGGTCGAGGCGATCGAGGCGCCGGGATCGAGCAGCGAGGCCGACAGGTGCATCGCGTTGCCCAGCACGAAGGTCACCGCCATGGTTTCGCCCAGCGCGCGGCCGAGGCCGAGGAAGATGCCGCCGATCACCGCCGAGCGGGTATACGGCAGCACGATGTCCCACGACACCTCCCAGGTGCTGGAGCCCAGCGCATAGGCCGACTCCTTCAGCCGGGTCGGCACGGTCTGGAACACCTCGCGCATCACCGAGGAGATGAACGGGATGATCATGATCGCCAGCACGATGCCGGCGACCAGGATGCTGGCGCCGAACGGGTAGTCGCTGCCGAACAGCTTGCCGACGAACGGCACGTGTTCGGCCACCCACGACAGCTTGCCGTCGTCGGGCTTGTTGCCGAGGTTGCTGGTCAGCCACGGCTTGATGTGATCGGCGAAGAGCGGGGCGAAGATGAACAAGCCCCACATGCCGTAGATGATCGAGGGGATGCCGGCCAGCAGTTCGATCGCCGAGGCGACCGGCGTGCGCAACCAGGCCGGCGCGACTTCGGAAAGATAGACGGCGATGCCGAAGCTGATCGGCACCGCAATCAGCAGGGCGATGAACGAGGTGATCACCGTGCCGTAGACCGGCACCATGGCGCCGTAGACGTCGTTGCCGGGGTCCCACTCCGCGCTGACCAGGAAGTGCCAGCCGAACGTGCCGAAGGCGTCGCGGCCGCCCCACAGCGTGGCCCCGGCGGCGCCCAGCAGGGAGGCCAGCACGATCAGCGCGCAACCCTTCAGCAGCCAGCGGAACAGACGCTCGTGGCGCGCGTCGCGGCGGCTGCGCTGTTCCAGGATGTCGCTGGCCGGGAGGGCCGTGTCGGTCGCTGGCATGAGGATCCCGTGGTGCGGGTGGAAACTCGAAATCCCCCGCCGACAGGATCGGCGGGGGATTTCCTTTTACTGCATCAATGCTTGAACTCGGACGCCCAGTACGCTTCGATCTGGCTGACCAGCGAGGCCGGCAGCGGCACGTAATCCAGTTCGATGGCGGCTTGCTGGCCGTGCTCCAGCGCGGTCTTGAAGAAGTCGAAGGCGACCTTGCTGTTGCCGGCGTTCTTCGGCGACTTGTACATGATCACCCAGGTGGTGGCGGTGATCGGCCACGCCTGCTCGCCCGGCGCGTTGGTCATGATCAGGTTGAAGTCCTTGGCGCTGGCCCAGTCGGCCGTGGCGGCGGCGGCGGCGAAGGCATCGGCGGTCGGCTTCATGAAGTTGCCGCTGGCATTCTTCAGGTCGATCCAGGCGAGCTTGTTCTTCACCGCGTAGGCGTATTCGACGTAGCCGATCGAGCCCTTGATCTGGCGCACGTACTGCGAGACGCCCTCGTTGCCCTTGCCGCCCACGCCGGTCGGCCATTCCACGGCGGTGCCGAACTTCACCTTGCTGGCCCATTCCGGGTTGACCTTGGACAGGTAGTTGGTGAAGTTGAACGAGGTGCCCGAACCGTCCGAGCGATGCACCACGGTGATCTTGCCGGCCGGCAGGCTGAGGCCGGCGTTCAGCGCGGCGATCTTCGGGTCGTTCCAGTTGGTGATCTTGCCCAGGAAGATGTCGGCGAGGGTGGCGCCGTCCAGCTTGATCTGGTCCGCCCGCACGCCGGTGATGTTGACCACCGGCACGATGCCGCCGACCACGACCGGGAACTGACCCAGGCCGAACTTCTGCAGGTCCTCGGCCTTCATCGGCGCGTCGGAGGCGCCGAAGTCGATGGTGCCCTCCTTGATCTGCGCGATGCCGGCACCGGAGCCGACCGACTGGTAGTTCAGGTGGTTGCCGGTTTTCTCGGCGTACGCCGCCGACCACTTGGACATGACCGGGTAGACGAAACTGGAGCCGGCGCCGGTGATGTCGGTGGCGTGCGCGGCTGCACCGAAGGTCGAGGCCACGGCAAGCGTGGCGACGGCGGCGAAGCGAAGCGGGGATTTGTTGATGGTCAACACGGTAGCTCCTTGGAGGGAAGTCGGATGCGACCTCGCCATTTCAGGCTTTTCGTGTTGCCATTGGATGAAATGAATGTTGCAGGCGTATGACAAACTGTCACATGGCTGCGTCGTGCCGGGCGGGCCGGGCTGCCGCCCGGTCGCGTCCGGATGCGGAAGCCGGCGAGCGCTGCCGCCTCGAGGCAGCGCTCAGGCCGCGTCGACGAGCCCGCTGTGGGCCTGCTCGAACAGCTCCAGCTGACGCCAGCGGTTGATCACGCTGCAGAACAGTTCGGCGGTGCGCTCGGCGTCGTACACCGCCGAATGTGCCTCGCGGCTGTCGAAGGCGTGGCCGGCGGCCAGCACCGCCTTGCTCAGCACGGTCTGGCCGTAGGCGAGCCCGCCGAGGCTGACCGTATCGAAGCAGCTGAACGGGTGGAACGGGTTGCGCTTGTGGCCGCAGCGACGCACCGCCTGGTTCAGGAAGCCCAGGTCGAACGCGGCGTTGTGGCCGACCAGGATCGCCCGCTGGCAGCCGGTCCGGCGCACCGCTTCGCGCACCACGTGAAAGATGTGGTCCAGCGCCTGGCGCTCGGCCAGCGCGCCGCGCAGCGGGTTGTCCGGGTCGATGCCGGTGATCTCCAGCGAACGCGGGTCAAGGTTGGCGCCGGGGAACGGCTCCACGTGCGTGGAGACGGTGGGCTGCAGCTGCAGGTAGCCGCCTTCGTCCATGGCCAGCGGCACCGCGGCGATCTCCAGCAGGGCGTCGTGCTCGGCATCGAAGCCGCCGGTTTCCACGTCGACCACCACCGGCAGGAAGCCGCGAAACCGCTCGGCCATGCGCGGTGCGGTGCTGTTGCTGCTGCTGAGAATATCCATCGGCGAAGCATATCAGCCGCGCCATGCGGCGCGGGATGCGACACTTTCCGGCGGCGCCGTGGCGTTGTCTTCAATGTGTCATCAAATCTGCACCCAACCGTAAAAATCCCCCGGCAGAATTGTTAACCAATCGCTAGCCAGCCATCGGATCGACGGGGCGATCGAGATGCTTTCCACCCACTTGCGGAGAATCACATGCGTTCCAAATTGATTGTGGTGGCGATTGCCGCCGGCCTTGGCCTGACCAGCGTTGCCGCTGCCGCGGCACCGGCGCAGAGCAGGACGGCCCCGGCCAGCAGCAGCGAAGTCGAGCAGCTGAAGGCGCAACTGGCCGCGCTGCAGGCCAAGGTGGACGAACTGGAACAGCGCACCGACGCCCAGTCCGAGATCAACGTCAGCACCGGCCAGGCGGTGGAGAAGGCCACCAATGTGACGGCGACCGGCGACAAGAAGCTGGCCGCGCTGGAGAAGGCGATCAACAACACCACGCTGTCGGGCAAGATGTTCTTCGACTTCACCAGCATCGACGACAAGAACAGCGACAAGGGCAAGAGCGACAAGTCCGGCTTCGGTCTGGATGTGAAGCGCTTCTACCTCGGCGTCGACCACAAGTTCAACGATATCTGGTCGGCCAACCTGACCACCGATTTCAACTATGTCAGCAACGACGGTCAGACCAATCTGTTCGTCAAGAAAGCCTATGTACAGGGCAAGTTCGACCAGGCCGCGGTGTTCCGCATCGGTTCGGCCGACATGCCGTGGATCCCGTTTGCCGAGAAGTACTACGGCTTCCGCTACGTCGAGAACACCCTGACCGACCGCCTGAAGTACGGCAACTCGGCCGACTGGGGCCTGCACCTGGGCGGCGACATCGGCGCCAGCAAGTCGCTCAACTACGCGGTCTCGGTCGTCAACGGCAACGGCTACAAGAACCCGGGCCGCAGCAAGGGCGTGGATTTCGAGGGCCGCGTTGGCTTCGTGCCGTTCGACAACATGATCGTGGCGGTGGGTGGCTACAGCGGCCATCGCGGCCAGGAGACCGAGAACATCAACGCACCGAATACCGCCCAGCGTGGCGATTTCATGCTGGCCTATGCCAGCGATGCGTTCCGCCTCGGCGCCGAGTACTTCACGGCGAAGAACTGGAACAACGTACTCACCACGACGACAGACAAAGCCGATGGCTACTCGCTCTGGGGCAGCGTGGCCGTGGCCGATGGCGTGAACCTGTTTGCCCGCTACGACAACGCCAAGCTCAGCAAGACGCTGGACAGCGCCAACAAGGATGTCTACTACAACGCTGGCGTCGAATTCCAGGTGACCAAGGGCTTCAAGCTGGCCGGTGTGTGGAAGCACGAGAAAGCCGACAAGTCGGTTGCCACTCCGGTGCCGCCGCACGTGCAGAACACCAAGACCAACGAGATCGGCGTGTTCGGCGAAGTGTCATTCTGATGCCATGCCGGTGACATGTGCGGGCGGCATGCTGCCTGCACGGGTTGAGTGACGGACGGTCTATCGCAAGGGAGTTCCACCCAGGGAAGGAAAACGGCGGGCATCAGCCCGCCGTTTGCTTTTTCGTGGAGCGGAAAGGCTGTCGTCAGCGGTTGTCCAGCGTGGCCCCGGTCAGCAGGCCGCGGGCCAGCATGCTGCATTGGCGCCGGTACAGCAGCAGCTGCCACTGGCGCCCGCCGAGTTGCCGCCACAGCACTGCCGAGCGCACCGCGGCGAGCAGGTTGGTGCGCACCTTTTCCACCACAGCGGTTTGCTGCAACTGCTGCGGGTTGCCGCTGACCATCACGCGCGGCTTCAGGATCGACAGGGTGGACGCATAGACTTCGGCCAGCCGGCTGCTGACCTGGCTGGAGCCCTGCCCGAAATGCTCGACCTGCCGCTGTGCGGCGACGATCCCCTGCTGCAGTTTCTCCAGCAGATCCGCGCGCGCCGACAGGCTGCGCTCCAGCCGCATCACGGTCACCGTCATGCGCGTCACTGACATGTCCGGAGTGCTTTCGTCCAGCTGTCCGATCAGGGTGCGCAGGCCCAGTCGCACGTTCGAGATGTTGCCGTACACGCCGACCACCGAAGGTGCGTCGATGCGGAATACGCTGGCCACGCTGGCTTCCATCGCGGCCTCGTCGCAGCGCCCCTCGTTGGCCAGCTGCTGGGCGAGCGCGCAGGCCTGGAACAGGCCGGCGAGGGCGAGCACGCGTTCTTCGGTCATGGAAAAAGTTTCAAACACGAGCTTGCGGTTCTCCTGCGGGGGACATGGGGAAGGGGGTGGATGCGGGCAGCAGGCCGCCGTAAGGCGCGTCGGTGGCGGCGATCACCGCGCCGCCGAGGCAGACCTCGCCATCGTAGAGGACCACCGACTGCCCGGGAGTGACAGCGCGCTGGGGTTCGTCGAAGCGTACCTCAAGTCCGTCGTCGGTCACGACGACCGCGCAGGCCTGGTCGGCCTGGCGATAGCGGGTGCGCGCGGTGCAGCGGAAGCGGGTGGCGGGCGCGGCGCCGGCGATCCAGCTGGGCGGCTCCGAGCGCAGCCGGCGCGAGTACAGCCAGTGGTTCTCGCCGCCCTGGGCGACGTACAGCGCGTTGGCCGTCACGTCCTTGCCGACCACGTACCAGGCTTCGCCGCTGGCCCCGTGGCGGCCGCCGATGCCCAGTCCGTTGCGCTGGCCCAGGGTGTAGTACATCGCGCCCTGGTGTTCGCCGATCAGCTCGCCGTCGGGGGTGCGCATCTCGCCCGGGCAAGCCGGGATGTACTGCGCCAGGAAGCCGCGGAAATCGCGCTCGCCGATGAAGCAGATGCCGGTGGAGTCCTTCTTCGCGTGGGTCGGCAGCGCCGCCGCACGGGCGATCTCGCGCACGCGCGACTTCTCGATCCCGCCCAGCGGGAACAGCGTGGCGGCCAGTTGCTGCTGGCCCAGCGCGTGCAGGAAGTAGCTCTGGTCCTTGGCCGCGTCCACCGCGCGCAGCAGCCGGTAGTGGCCGTCCTTGCAGTCGATGCGGGCGTAGTGGCCGGTGGCGATCTTCTCGGCGCCGAGCGCGCGGGCCTCGTCCAGGAAGGTCTTGAACTTGATCTCGCGGTTGCACAGCACGTCGGGGTTCGGCGTGCGCCCGGCGCGGTATTCGGCGAGGAAATGCGCGAACACGCCGTCCCAGTATTCGGCGGCGAAGTTGCGCGCGTGGAACGGGATGCCGAGCCGGCCGCATACGGCCACGGCATCCTTGCGGTCGGCGTCGGCGGTGCAGGGGCCAGCGCGGTCGTCCTCCTCCCAGTTCTGCATGAACAGGCCTTCGACCTCGTAGCCGGACTGCTGCAGCAGCAGCGCGGCGACCGAGGAGTCGACGCCACCGGAGATGCCCAGCATCACCTTCATGGCGCGCCGCCTTCCGGCAGATGACTCAGGGCATCCAGCGGCAGCCGCCGGCCGGCCAGCCACAGGTCGATGCTCTGCAGGATCATCGGGCTGCGCAGGCGCTCGCCCAGCGCGGCGATTTCGGCGCGGGTCAGCCATGTGGCGCGGCGAATATCGGCGTCCAGCGGACGCTGCGGGTCGTGGCTCACTGCGCGGGCGGCGAAGCTGAAGCGGATCACGGCGTCGCCGTGCTCGGTGCTGCGCCACTGGTGCACGCCGATCAGGTGCTGCAGCTCGACCGTCCAGCCGGTTTCCTCCAGCGTCTCGCGCAGGGCCGCATCGGCAAGGGTTTCGCCGTCTTCCAGGTGGCCGGCCGGCTGGTTCCAGGCCAGCTGGCCATGAACCGCTTCCTCGACCATCAGGTAGCGCTCGCCGTCGGCCACCACGCAGGCGACGGTGACGTGCGGGCGCCAGATCTCGGCGGGGGTGCTGGAATCAGCCATGGTGGGCGGGGACTGGAAAAGCGGCCATTGTGCCATCACCTCCGTTGTCGCACCGCCGCAGGGGCGGCATCGGCACCGCGGCGTATACTTCGAACCAGAGATCACACCCAAGCAACCATGGCCCACGAACCCGAACATGAGCACGACAGCGGCCGCGGTCTGGCGCTGGAAACCGCGAAGCCCGAGGCGGCGCGCCCCCCGCTGTTCCAGGTGCTGCTGCTGAACGACGACTTCACCCCGATGGACTTCGTGGTCGAGGTGCTGCGTACCTTTTTCAACCTGGATCAGGAGCAGGCGGTGCAGGTGATGCTGCACGTCCACACGCGCGGACGCGGCGTGTGTGGTGTATTTACCCGCGAAGTGGCCGAAACCAAGGTAACCCACGTCAACGAATATTCACGTTCCCATCAGCACCCGTTGCTGTGCACTATGGAAAAGCTTTGAGCGACCCCATTTTGTGCTCGTTGCGGCGCTGAAGGCCGCTCACCACGCAAAGCGGAGACGATCCGAATGTTCAGCAAGGATCTGGAAGTCACCATCGGCCATTGCTACAAGCGGGCCCGCGAGCAGCGCCATGAATTCATGACGGTGGAGCACCTGCTGCTGGCGCTGACCGAAAACCAGTCGGCGCTCGGTGCCTTGCGCGCCTGCGGCGCGGACCTGCCGCGGCTGTCGGCCGACCTGGAACGCATCATCAACGAGACCGTGCCGGTGCTGCCGTCCGGCGACGAGCGCGACACGCAGCCCACGCTGGGCTTCCAGCGCGTGCTGCAGCGCGCGGTGTATCACGTGCAATCCTCCGGCCGGAAGGAGGTCACCGGTGCGAACGTGCTGGTGGCGATCTTCGGCGAGAAGGATTCACACGCGGTGTATTTCATGCACCAGCAGGAGATCACCCGGCTCGACGTGGTCAACTACATCTCGCACGGCATCGCCAAGATCGGCGACGAGCCGGCCGCGGGCGTGTCCGGCGGCGAGCGCGAGGGCGAGGAGGGCGGCGAGCCGAAGGGCAACCCGCTGCACGAGTTCGCCAGCAACCTCAACGAGCTGGCGCTGGAAGGCAAGATCGACCCGCTGATCGGCCGCACCGACGAGATCGAGCGCACCATCCAGGTGCTGTGCCGCCGGCGCAAGAACAACCCGCTGTACGTGGGCGAGGCTGGCGTGGGCAAGACCGCGCTGGCCGAGGGCCTGGCCAAGCGCATCGTCGACGGCGAGGTGCCCGAGGTGCTGGAGGACGCCACGATCTGGTCGCTCGACCTGGGTGCACTGGTCGCCGGTACCAAGTACCGCGGTGACTTCGAGAAGCGCCTGAAGGGCGTGATCGCGCAGCTGAAGAAGCAGCCCGGCGCGATCCTGTTCATCGACGAGATCCACACCATCATCGGTGCCGGCTCGGCCTCGGGCGGCACCATGGACGCCTCCAACCTGATCAAGCCGATGCTGGCCTCCGGCGAGCTGCGCTGCATCGGTTCGACCACGTTCCAGGAATACCGCGGCGTGTTCGAGAAGGACCGCGCGCTGGCGCGCCGCTTCCAGAAGATCGACGTGGTCGAGCCGACCGTGGCCGATAGCATCGAGATCCTCAAGGGCCTGCGCTCGCGCTTCGAGGAGCATCACCACGTGGCGTATACCAACGAGGCGCTGAAGGCGGCGGTGGACCTGTCGGTCAAGCACATCCCCGACCGGCTGCTGCCGGACAAGGCGATCGACGTGATCGACGAGGCCGGCGCGCGCCAGCGGTTGCTGCCGGAAGACCAGCGTACCGGTACGGTCGACGTGGGCGAGGTCGAGTACATCGTGGCGAAGATGGCGCGGATTCCGGCCAAGCAGGTCTCCGCGTCGGATCGCGACGTGCTGCGCAACCTCGAGCGCAACCTGAAGATGGTGGTGTTCGGCCAGGACCCGGCGATCGAGGCGCTGGCCGCATCGATCAAGATGGCCCGTTCGGGCCTGGCCGATCCCTCCAAGCCGATCGGCTGCTTCCTGCTCGCCGGCCCGACCGGCGTGGGCAAGACCGAGGTGACCAAGCAGCTGGCGATGCAGCTCGGCATCGAGATGATCCGCTTCGACATGTCCGAGTACATGGAAGGGCATTCGGTGTCGCGGCTGGTCGGTGCGCCTCCGGGCTACGTCGGCTTCGACCAGGGCGGCCTGCTGACCGAGGCGGTGACCAAGCATCCGCACGCGGTGCTGCTGCTGGACGAGATCGAGAAGGCGCACCCGGACGTGTTCAACATCCTGCTGCAGGTGATGGACCGCGGCGTGCTGACCGACACCAACGGCCGCGAGGCGAACTTCAAGAACGTGGTGGTGGTGATGACCACCAACGCGGGCGCGGCGATCGCGGCGCGGCGCAGCATGGGCTTCGTCGAGCAGAAGCACGAGTCGGATGCGATGGAAGTGATCCGCCGCATCTTCACGCCGGAGTTCCGCAACCGGCTGGATGCGATCATCCAGTTCGCCGCGCTCGACTTCGAGCACATCCTGCGCGTGGTGGACAAGTTCCTGATCGAGCTGGAAAGCCAGCTGACCGACAAGCGGGTAAGCCTGGACGTGGACGCCGATGCCCGCCGCTGGCTGGCCGAGCATGGTTTCGACCCGCAGATGGGCGCGCGCCCGATGGCGCGGGTGATCCAGGAAAAGGTGAAGCGTGCGCTGGCCGACGAGTTGCTGTTCGGCAAGCTGGCCGAAGGTGGCGTGGTTCGCCTGAGCGTGGCGGACGGCGAACTGAAGGTCGACTGCAAGGCGGCCGAGAAGCTGCCGGCCGTGGTCGGGTAGGCGTGGCCGGGTAAGCCGGATGCGGGGCCAAAGCAAAGGCGGCGCATGGCGCCGCCTTTGTCATGTCCGGTGCCGCCGTCCCGCGGGCGCGGCAACCTGCAACGCCACCGCGATTACTTCATGCGGTACGTGATGCGGCCCTTGCTCAGGTCGTACGGGGTCATTTCGATCTTGACCTTGTCGCCGGTAAGGATGCGGATGTAGTGCTTGCGCATGCGACCGGAAATGTGGGCGATGATCACGTGCCCGTTCTCCAGTTGCACACGAAACATGGTATTCGGCAGGGTCTCCTGGACCGTGCCTTCCATTTCGATGACGTCGTCTTTGGCCATGTGTTCCGGGGTTCACGCACAGCCGTCATGGCTGCGTAAGCCATCGATTATGCCACGGATGAGTGCATGGTTAAAGAATCATCAACGTCGGCCAGGATCGAGGCAGATCAGGCGAAATGCTCGTCCAGCTTGCGCCGGATCTCCTGTTCGATCATGCCCTTCAGCGGCGCCAGCAGCAGCCCCAGCTCGGCCTTGACCTGGATCGCGTCGCCGCCCACGGCGATCGAACCGCTGACGCCGGGCCGGGAAAACAGCAGGGTGTCGCCCTGCCAGCGTCCATTCATGCCGAATTTCTCGCGCATCCGTGTGGCCACCTGGTCGACTACGGCACGGGCTTCGGCAATTGGCAGCTGGTGCGGGCGGCGGATATCGATCTTGGGCATCGCGGCTTCCTGGCTAAAGGCACCATCTTAGAGCCTGTTCCGCCGCGGCAAGTCACCCGGTCGATGGCGGGACCAGGCGCCCTGGAGGCAGGGGGCGGATTCCTGATGCCATGCAGGTGCATGCTAGAGTTCCGCGGTCCATCGACCGGTTGATCCATGCGTATCGAATTCCCCCATGCGGCTCGTGAGGATTTTCATTGGGCGCAGATGCAGTTGCGCATCGGTAGCGCGCCCGACAACGACCTCGTGCTGGCAGCCAGCCAGGCGGCGCCGCAGCATCTGCGTATCCAGCAGGATCGTCGCGGCTGGGTGCTGCAGGTGCTGCCGTCGGCCGACCGCATCTACGTCAACGCGCGGCCAGTGCGCGAACGCGCCTTGCTGCGCGCCGGCGATGTGGTCAGCGTGGGCGACTGCCGCCTGCTGTTGCGTGACGATGAAGATCCCGCCCGGCGCCCGCCGCTGGACGTGCCCGAGCAGGACTGCTGCACGGTGGCCCTGCGTGCCGTGGCCGGCCCGCTGTCGGGCCGGGTACTGCCATTGCGGCACAGCCTCACGTTCGGACCGCACGGCGACTGCCCGCTGGAGTTGCCGCAAGGTGGCGTCGTGGCGCTGCGGATCTCCTGGGAGGGCGGCCAGCTGTGGCTGGAGACCACCCGCTCGTGCGAGCGCCACCCGCTCAGGGTCAACGGCGTGATGGTGCAGAAGCTGGCGCTGCAGCCCGGCGACCAGATCGGCGTGGCGATGCACCGCTTCGTGGTCGACGGGCCGGGCATGGAGCCGGAGATCGTGATGGCTGAAGCATTGCCGCCGCAGCTGCCGGAAGAGTCGGCCGGGCCGAGCGGGGAAGTGTGGTGGCTGATCGTCACCGCTGCCGTGCTGGCGCTGGGCATCGCGCTGGTCCTGCTGATTCGCTTCTGACAGTTGACGGCTTCATGCTGCGCCGCGCCATAATGCGCGGAACATCCTCGACAGGACGCAGGCGCACGTGAGCAGAGTCTGGAATTTCAGCGCCGGCCCGGCGGCGCTGCCGCTGGCGGTACTCGAACGCGCCCAGCGCGAGATGCTGGACTGGAACGGCAGCGGCGCCTCGGTGATGGAGCAATCCCACCGCGGCAAGCGTTTCATCGCGATGGCCGCCCAGGCCGAGGCCGACCTGCGCGAGTTGATGGGCATACCGGCCGACTACGCCGTGCTGTTCCTGCAGGGCGGCGCCACCCAGCACTTCGCGCAGATCCCGATGAACCTCGCCGGCGCGGGCGACAGCGCCGACTACGTCGTCAGCGGGCACTGGAGCGCGAAGGCGGCCAGCGAGGCCGGATCCTACGTGCGGGTGAACGTGGCCGCCAGCAGCGAGGCGGACGGCTACCTGCGGCTGCCGCCACTCGACAGCTGGCGGCTCGATCCGCACGCCGCCTACGTCCACTACACGCCGAACGAGACGATTCACGGCGTCGAGTTCCACGCCATCCCCGACGTCGGCGGCACGGTACCGCTGGTGGCGGACCTGTCCTCGAACATCCTGTCCGAACCGCTGGACGTGAGCCGCTTCGGGCTGATCTACGCCGGTGCGCAGAAGAACATCGGTCCGTCCGGCCTGGTCGTGTTGATCATCCGCCGCGACCTGCTGCAGCGGGCGGGCCGGCCGATGGCGCGGATCTTCCGCTATGCCGAACACGCCGCCGCCGACTCGATGCTCAACACGCCGAACACCTGGGGCTGGTACGTGGCCGGCTTGACCTTCCAGTGGCTCAAGGCGCAGGGCGGGCTGGGTACGATGGCCGAGCGCAACCGGCTCAAGGCCGAGCTGCTGTACCAGGCCATCGACGGCTCCGGCGGCTACTATCGCAACCCGATCGAGCCGTCCGCGCGCTCGCGCATGAACGTGCGCTTCACCCTGCACGACGGTGCGCTGGACGCCGCCTTCCTGCAGGAGTCCGAGGCCGCCGGCCTGCTCGCGCTGAAGGGCCACAAGGCGCTCGGTGGCATGCGCGCTTCGCTGTACAACGCGGTGCCGCCGGAGGCGGTCCAGGCGCTGGTGGCGTTCATGCGCGACTTTGCGCAGCGTCATGGCTGAGCGCACCAAAGCGGAATTTTCAGGCAAGATGCCGCTTCATCATTTGGACTTCCATCCATCCAGGCGGCTGAACGCATGACCGACCCGAAGACCCCGTTGAGCGAGATGCGCGAACGCATCGACAGCATCGACCGGCAGATCCAGCAACTGATTTCCGAACGCGCCAATCATGCGCGCACGGTGGCGAAGGTGAAGGGCGAGGGGCTTTCGGCGATCGACTATTACCGCCCCGAACGCGAGGCCCACGTGCTGCGCATGGTGGTGGACCGCAACCAGGGGCCGCTGTCCGACGTCGAGATGGTGCGGCTGTTCCGCGAGATCATGTCCTCCTGCCTGGCGCAGGAAGACCCATTGAAGATCGGCTTCCTCGGCCCGGAAGGCACCTTCAGCGAACAGGCCGTGCGCAAGCACTTCGGCCATGCCGCCTACGGCCTGCCGCTGGGCAGCATCGAGGAAGTGTTCCAGGAGGTCGCCGCCGGGCATGCCGATTTCGGCGTGGTGCCGGTGGAAAACTCCGGCCAGGGCATGATCCAGGTCACCCTGGACATGTTCCTCACCTCCGAAGCCACCATCTGCGGCGAGATCGAGCTGCGCGTGCACCAGTGCCTGCACTCGCGCAGTGGCAGGCTGGAAGACGTGCGCCGCATCTACGCCCACGCGCAGTCGCTGCAGCAGTGCAAGACCTGGTTGCGCATCAACCTGCCCGAGGTCGAGTGCATCGCGGTGTCGAGCAATGCCGAGGCGGCGCGGCTGGCGCTGCATGCCGACGATGTGGCGGCGATCGCCGGCGAAAGCGCAGGCAAGGTCTATCGGCTGAAGACGGTGGCGCAGGGCATCGAGGATCGCGCCGACAACACCACGCGCTTCCTGGTGATCGGCCGCTCGCTGTTCCCGCCTTCGGGCAACGACCGCACCTCGCTGCTGATCACGGTCAACGACAAGCCCGGTGCGCTGTACGACGTGCTCAGCCCGTTCGCCAGGCACGGCATCAGCCTGAACCGGATCGAGTCGCGGCCGGCGCATACCGGCAAGTGGCAATACGCGTTCTTCATCGACGTCTCCGGCCACATCGACGACGCCGCGCTGCAGGCCGCAGTGCAGGACATCGGCGCTTCGGCGGCGACCATCCGCGTGCTCGGTTCCTACCCGGTGGCGTTGCCTTGAGCGGCCGCCTGGACTGGAGCAGCCGGGCCAGCGGCCCGCTGCTCGGCAGCGTGCGCGTGCCCGGCGACAAGTCGGTCTCGCACCGCGCGCTGATGCTGGCGGCGATCGCCGAGGGAGAGTCGCGCATCCGCGGCTTCCTTGAAGGCGAGGACACCCGCGCCACCGCCGCGGTGCTGGCGCAACTCGGCGTGCGCATCGACACGCCGTCGCCCGGCGAGCGCGTGGTGCACGGCACGGGCCTGCACGGCCTGCGCGGCACGGCGCAGGCGCTGGACTGCGGCAATGCCGGCACCGGCATGCGCCTGCTGGCCGGCCTGCTGGCCGGGCAGGCGTTCGACAGCACCCTGGTTGGCGATGCCTCGCTGTCGAAGCGGCCGATGCGCCGGGTGACCGATCCGCTGGCGCTGATGGGCGCGCACATCGACACGCGCGACGGCCTGCCGCCGCTGCGGGTGCGTGGTGGCCAGCCATTGCACGGCATCCGCTACGAGCTGCCGGTGGCCAGTGCGCAGGTGAAGTCCGCGCTGCTGCTGGCCGGCCTGTACGCCGCCGGCGACACCGAGGTCATCGAGCCGCATCCGACCCGCGACTACACCGAGCGCATGCTGGCTGCGTTCGGCTGGCCGATCGTGTTCGCGCCGGGCTGGGCGAAACTCTCCGGCGGCCATGCGCTGCGTGCCACCGACGTCGAGGTGCCGGCGGACTTTTCCTCGGCGGCGTTCTTCCTGGTCGCCGCGAGTATCGTGCCGGGTTCCGAACTGCGTCTGCAGGCGGTCGGGCTCAATCCGCGCCGCACCGGCCTGCTGGAGGCGCTGCGCCTGATGGGCGCGGACATCACGATCGAAAACGAACGTGAAGCCGGCGGCGAACCGGTGGGCGATCTCGTGGTGCGCCATGCACCGCTGCATGGTGTCGAACTGCCCGAGGCGCTGGTGCCGGACATGATCGATGAGTTCCCCGCGTTGTTCATCGCCGCCGCGGTGGCCAGCGGCCGTACGCTGATTCGCGGCGCCGCCGAACTGCGGGTGAAGGAGTCCGACCGCATCGCCACGATGGCTGCCGGCTTGCGCACGCTCGGCACGGCGATCGAGGAAACCCCGGACGGCGCGATCATCCACGGCGGTTCGCTGGGCGGCGGCACGGTGGCAAGCCATCTCGACCACCGCATCGCGATGAGTTTCGCCGTGGCCGGGCTGGTCGCCACCGCTCCGGTGCGGATCGACGACTGCAGCCACGTCGCCACCTCGTTTCCCGGCTTCCTGGAACTGACCAGCGGCTGCGGCTTCGCGCTGCAGGCCATAACCTGACATCCCATCCACCGACTGGTAATTCCATGTCCAACGCCGTGCCCCCGTTCATCGTCGCGATTCCCGCCCGCTACGGCTCGACCCGGCTGCCGGCCAAGCCGCTGCGCGCGATCGACGGCGTGCCGATGGTGGTGCGGGTGGCGCAGCGTGCCCTGCAGGCCGGCGCCCGCCAGGTGGTGGTGGCGGTGGACGACCGGCGCATCGCCGATGCGCTGGCCGGCCAGGAGGGCGTGGACATCTGCATGACCCGCAGCGACCACGCCTCGGGCAGCGACCGGCTGGCCGAGTGCGCCAGCCACTACGGCTGGGCCGACGACAGCATCGTGGTGAACCTGCAGGGCGACGAGCCGTTCGCGCCGGCCGCCGGCATCCGCGCGGTGGCACAGGCGCTGGCCGGCGACGACGCGCCGATGGCGACCCTGGCCACGCCGATCATCGATGCCGAGGAACTGTTCGACCCGAACGTGGTGAAGCTGGTGCGCGCCGCCAATGGCCGCGCGCTGTACTTCAGCCGCGCGCCGTTGCCGTGGGCGCGCGACGCGTTCGCCATCGACCGCCACGCACTGCCGTCCGGTTCGCCGTTCCTGCGCCACATCGGCATCTATGCCTACCGCGCCGGCTTCCTGGATCGCTACAGCCGCCTGCCGCGCACACCGCTGGAGCAGACTGAATCGCTGGAACAGCTGCGCGTGCTGGAGCATGGCCACGCGATCGCGGTGCGGCTGACTCCGCAGCCGTTTCCGCCCGGCATCGACACCGAGGCCGACCTGGAACGTGCCGAACAGTGGTTGCGCGCGCAGCGTTGAGCCTCCATGTGATGGGCTCATCGCCGCTAGAATGAGCCCATGCAGTCCGCGCAACCGCTCCCCTTCGACGGCAAGGCCTTCGTCCGCACGCTCTCCACTTCGCCTGGCGTCTACCGCCATTTCGACGCGGCCGGCGAACTGCTCTACGTGGGCAAGGCGGGCAACCTCAAAAAGCGCGTCGGCAGCTATTTCCTGAAGCCGCGGATGGAGCCGCGCATCGCCGCGATGGTGGCGCAGATCGCTCGCGTCGAGATCACCGTGACGCGCACCGAGGGCGAGGCGCTGCTGCTGGAGTCGCAGCTGATCAAGTCGCTCAAGCCGCGCTACAACATCCTGCTGCGCGACGACAAGAGCTACCCGTACATCTACCTTTCCACCGGCGAGGATTACCCGCGGCTGGCCTTCCATCGCGGCGCGAAGAACCTGCCGGGACGCTACTTCGGGCCGTACCCCAGCGTCTACGCGGTGCGCGAAAGCCTCAACCTGATGCAGAAATTGTTCAAGGTGCGCCAATGCGAGGACAGCTATTTCCGCAACCGCACGCGCCCCTGCCTGCTGTACCAGATCGGCCGCTGCAGCGCGCCGTGCGTGGGGCTGATCAGCGTGGAGGACTACCGCAACGACGTGCGCCACGCCGAGATGTTCCTGGAGGGGCGCAGCAATGCGGTGATTGACGAGCTGGCCGAGGCGATGGAGCAGGCCAGCAAGGCGCTGCAGTTCGAGCGTGCGGCGAAACTGCGCGACCAGGTGGCTGCGCTGCGCCAGCTGCAGGCGCAGAATCACGTGCAGGGTGCCAGCGCCGACATGGACGTGATCGCCTGCCGCATCGAGGCGGGCATGGCCTGCGTCAGCGTGCTGTTCTTCCGCAACGGCATCAGCCTGGGGACGCGCGACTTCTTCCCGCGCCTGCCGCTGGATGCCGAGCCGGCCGACGTACTGGCGCAGTTCATTGCGCAGTACTACCTGGACCGACCGGTGCCACGCGAGCTGATCCTGGGCGAGGCGCTGGCCGACCAGGCCATCCTCGCCGAACTGCTCGGCCAGTACGCCGGCCGCGCGGTCGAGTTGAAGTCCAGCGTGCGCGGCGAGCGTGCGCAGTTCCTGCAGATGGCCGAGCGCAATGCGCAGGCCTCGTTGACCGCACGGCTGGCCAGTCGACAGACCCTCGGCACGCGCTTCGACGACCTGCAGAAGGTGCTGGGGCTGGACGAGTCGCCGCGCCGCATCGAATGTTTCGACATCAGCCACACGCTGGGCGAGCTGACCGTGGCCTCGTGCGTGGTGTTCGGTCCGGAAGGGCCGGAAAAATCGCACTACCGCCGCTTCAACATCACCGGTATCACGCCCGGTGACGATTACGCGGCGATGCACCAGGCGCTGACCCGGCGCTTCCGCAAGCTGGCCGAAGGCGAGGGTGCGCGTCCGGACGTGCTGCTGATCGACGGCGGCGGCGGGCAGGTGGCGCAGGCACTGGAGGTGCTGAAGGAACTTGGCGTCGACGGCATCGAGGTGGTCGGCGTGGCGAAGGGACCGGGCCGACGCGCTGGCGAGGAAACGCTGGTACTTGCCGACTCCGGCCGTGAGCTGCATCCGGGGTCATCGTCGCCCGCGCTGCACCTGGTCGCGGCGGTGCGTGACGAGGCCCACCGCTTCGCCATCAGCGGCCATCGCAAGCGGCGCGAGAAGGCGCGCGAGCACAGCGTGCTGGAAGACGTGCCGGGTATCGGCGCACGCCGGCGTACCGCCTTGCTGAAGGCGTTCGGCGGCATGCAGGGACTGGAGCGCGCCGGCGTCGAGGAACTGATGCAGGTGAAAGGAATCGACCGCGGTTTGGCCGAGCGCATCTACGCCAGCCTGCATGGCTGAACATCGGCGCGCGCCTTCACTCGGCAGTGGCGCGCGGTCATGCGAAACTGCAACCAATCATCGGGACGAATCATGCACATCAACCTGCCGACCTGGCTGACCCTCTTCCGCGTTGCGCTGTTGCCGGTCATGGTGGTGGTGTTCTACCTGCCGTTCGCGGGGCACAACATCACGGCGGCGGTCGTGTTCGTGCTGGCGGCGGTCACCGACTGGCTCGACGGCTACCTGGCGCGGCGGATGAATCTCACCTCCGCCTTCGGCGCGTTCCTCGACCCGGTGGCCGACAAGCTGATGGTGGCGGTGACCTTGTTCCTGCTGGTCGAGTCGCATCGCGGCGGCTGGCCGGGCGTGCTGATGGCGGTGACCGCGGCGGTGATCGTCGGGCGCGAGATCAGCGTGTCGGCGCTGCGCGAGTGGATGGCCGAGATCGGCATGCGCGCCACCGTCAAGGTCGCCTTCATCGGCAAGCTGAAGACGGTGATGCAGATGGTCGCGCTGGTGGTGCTGATCGTGCAGCACGAGAAAGCCGCGGAGGCGTTGCGGCTGTACCACATCGGCGAGGCGCTGCTGGTGATCGCCGGCGTGCTGACGATCTGGTCCGGCCTGCATTACCTGCGCGCCGCATGGCCGAGCCTCAGCGCCGACGGTGCGTCGAGCAAGCGCGCGGCCGAGTGAGGGAACCGAGCCGGGCGACGCGGACTTGACGATCCGCATTCACGTATTAGAATGCGCGGCTCCGATGCGGGAATAGCTCAGTTGGTAGAGCACGACCTTGCCAAGGTCGGGGTCGCGAGTTCGAGTCTCGTTTCCCGCTCCAGTTTGCAGACAAAGCCCCGGCCTGTCCGGGGCTTTGTCGTATGGGTGCCTCTCGCGCCGGTCATGCCGAAAACCAGGGGGCGAGGCTATTCACAAGCGACTTCGTTCTGCTATGATTCGCGGCTCCGATGCGGGAATAGCTCAGTTGGTAGAGCACGACCTTGCCAAGGTCGGGGTCGCGAGTTCGAGTCTCGTTTCCCGCTCCAGTTTTCAAGCAGACCTCGGCCTACCGGGGTTTTGTTTTTTAGAGGCAACCTGCGATCATCACGGTCGCGATGCACCAAGCAATGGCCAGGTGGCAGAGTGGTCATGCAGCGGACTGCAAATCCGCGTACGCCGGTTCGATTCCGACCTTGGCCTCCATTGCGCAACCGGCTGCCGGACAGCCGCAGGAAACCCGCCCCCCGGCGGGTTTTTTTGTGCCGTTCCGAATGCCGGGTCTTCGCCTTTCCAGGCCGCGCCGGGCAGCGCGGTGCGAGTCTGCTTGCCGCGGTTGCATGGCCGTTTTGCGTCTACGACAGACGATCAGGCTGCCGATGGTGTCGTTGCAGCGTTTTTTTTGCGGTTTTTGCCGTTCGACCCGTTGGCGCCACCGCTGAATTCCCCTACATTCAGCGTGCCGCGAGGCATACGAACCAACCACCACATATCCACGAGGGGAAACCCATGGCAAAGACGCAGAAAGCAGCTGCAAAGAGCAAGCCGGCATCCAAGGCCGCACCCGCCGCACCCAAGCCGATCAAGGAAGTCCTGAACAAGTCCAGCCTGGTGGCGCACATCGCGGAAGCCAGCGGTGTGGTGGCCAAGGACGTGCGTGCTGTGCTGGCAGCGCTGGAAGGCGCGGTAGCCGGTTCGGTGCACAAGAAGGGCGCCGGCTCGTTCCAGCTGCCGGGCCTGCTGAAGATCACCGCGGTGAGCGTGCCGGCCAAGCCGAAGCGCAAGGGCATCAACCCGTTCACCAAGGAAGAGCAGTGGTTCGCGGCCAAGCCGGCGTCGACCAAGATCAAGATCCGCCCGCTGAAGAAGCTGAAGGACGCGGCGGCCTGATCGCTCGAGGTTTCCCGGTACAGGCAATCGAAAGTGCGGCGGGCGATCCCGCCGCACTTTTTTTGTGGGCGAGGCAAGTTCGCCGAAGAGGTGGTGCCCGGACCCGGAATCGAACCGGGATACCCGTGAGGGTGAGGGATTTTAAGTCGCGGCGGGTGGTTGTTGCCGACAGTTGAAGTCGTTTAGCTTCAATGGGTTATCTGTTGCCGGTCGCTGCTGACTATTGGCAATTCTCGGCTTCCGTGTCCCACCAGTGTCCCACGACGCTGCCTATGCTCGCTTCCCGGCCTCCCATGAGTGACCGCACTGCAAGCATGTGATTTTGACCTTGCCGGCTCCGACAAGCCCACCGAGTAAGCCCATGGGGCCGGCTATCAAGCCGCCGACCACTGCGCCACGTAGCCCGAAGCCCTTTTTGTTGGCAGTCAGTTGCACAGATCGACACTTAGGACAGGCAAGAGGCGGCACCGCTGCCGGTGGCGCACCTTCATACGCGGGATCGTCTTCACACGCCGGATCGTGCCCTAAATCCGCAGCAATCGGTGCGGGTAAGGTTTGGACACGGGAGGGCGTGTATTCATCACGCTCAGAAATGGAGCGCAGGCGTCTGGGCTCGAAAGTCTGCAGTGAATAACCACAGGCCAAGCATTCACCGGACTCATTGGGCGTCCATTTAGAGCACGCTGGACATTGAATGGTAGTCATGTGCGAAGCCCTTGTTCGGGTCTCCACAATAGCGCGTGTGGTGCCCCGGCAATCGGCGCGTACCTCAATTATTTGTGGAGGTCGTGCTCTTGGCGGTCCACAATCGTCTGATGGATCGGAGGGGGGAACACCGTTGGCACTCACACCTAGCGCTGTAGTTGCGCTCAACCTCTATTGCGCCCAGGCAGCCGAGCTCGGTACGCCTCACAAATTCACGATCCGAGAAGGGGTGATAGTTACGAACACTCAACGTGATCGAATTACCCAGTACCTCAGTGATTTTTGGCGGAAGCCAATTGAGTGCCCGCTACTCTTGGACCTAAAACCGCATCATGGCTATGCGAGCCGAATACTTAAGGACGGGTTTACGGCGGAACAATTCGCCGAGTGGCTCGCTGCAGGGTGTTCGGACGTTTCAGAGGTTTCGACTGATTTCAACGGACGGCCGAACCTAATCCTGCGAGCGGTATCGGACCACCATGCGGTGGTCTACGACATTTTGGTACCGATCAGGTCATCCGCAGAAGGATACGTCTGGGTGGATGATGTGATACCGAAAGGCCTGAATGGCAGGCAAAAAAAAGCAGCTTCCTCGGCGTTCCCTTAGACCGTCTTGCGACGCTGAACTATAGGGCGCTGTAAAGCTGCTGTTGACAATTATCCCCGTAATGACGGCTTAGTCAATAGCGATGCTATTGACCGGAGGCTCGCGTTCAGTCGTCAAAGTCGTTGCGCTGGGGCTTCGGTGCTGCAGTAACGCGCGAAGCTGCCGCGGGCGTCATGCCCAGATCAGCCAGCAGGCACTGCAGACGCGCGAATTTGGCCGCGGGGAAGTCTGCGGGCGCTGCGCGGAACTGGACGAACAGGGATGCGGCAATCTCGACGGCCAGGCGGTCCCGGTCGGCCAGTACGCCATCGGGCGACGCCTTCACGATCAGATCCCACGCCTTGCGAAAGGTGATCGGCACCTGCCGGGGGGCTGAACCGATCGGCCCGCGGGGTGTTGGGTCGGTGCGGGTGCGGTTCGGATTCTTCGCGAAGGCGCCCGACAGCTGCAATACGTTGCTCGGTTTGCGGTGGGCGGCCATCGGAATATCTCATTTGTGGAAGCGGGAAATTAGCTGCCCACGCGGTCCCCGAGACCGATGCTCCGAACTTTGCACCTGCCCTCCCGGGCAGCGGTAATTACCGGTCGTCGCGTTGGGTAGGTTGCCCCCGCACCAGATCGCACTGGCCGGGGGCTGGTCTGCAGGGCTCGGCGGGCTGACGCGCCCAAGGGCTACCGCGTACCGCTGCATGCTGGTGTTGTATTGGAGTCACCACCGCCAGCTGGGCGACGTGCGTCGGGTATGCAATTGCTGGCCGCCCCGATCGCACATACCGCGGCCCGATTCCTTACGTGGTCGGGACCAGCGCGACCTTGAGCACCGCACCAGGCGAGAACACCGCGAGACCCAATCGGCCTTCACCAAGCAGGATCGTGACGTTGCTGGTGAACTTCTGCTCGCGGCTGGCCTGCACGGTCACCTGCTGGCGATCAAGCAAAGCCATCTGGCTCAGGTCGGCAACGACCGTGGTTCCTGCCGGCACGGATGCGGACTGAATTACGGGCGTATTCCAGAGCACCGGCGGTGCCGGCGCGACGGGCGAGCCCAGCAGATAGGTCCCTTCGCTGGTGCCACGCGTGCGGGTGATGTTGCCCCAGTCCACCGGGTTCATGATGATGGCCGGCTGACCTGCCCAGCCTGCAGCAGCGAGCGCGGTCACTGCCTCGCCGATACGATCCTGCGCATCATCGGCAGTCGCAGCAAACGCGGTCGCCTGTGGAATGATGCCCTTGATCTTGCCGGTGCCACCGACCCCGTTCAGTACCTGATTCTCGGCTCGCTGGAATACACCGACGCGCAAGAGGTTGTCGATTTGCACTTCCAGGCTCGGCGCGTCGGCCAATACCTGATTGGATACCGGGATCCAGTGCGCGATCGTCGCAATGGTCGCCACAGCATCCACGGTCGGGAATCCGCCCTCGGCTTTCTCCGCGCCCTCGGTGGCCTGATAGTCCGCGGCGTTCGAGTAGGACGGATCCAGTTGCGTGAACTCATAGCTGCCGCTGGTGACGGGGATCGCGCGCAATGCTTCCATCAGGGTCAGCGGACGCACCGCGAAGCCCCACAGGTTGTTGCTGTCCCGGTCGTTGGGTGCCGTATAGCTCTGATCGCCGACGCCACCGCGGCCGGTATTCACGACAGCCTTGCAAAGCATCTTCACGGAACTATTTTTCAGCTCGATGCGACCGGTGGAGTTCTGGCCGCCCAGGAAAGACTTGAGGCCGTCGGACTCGATGAAAGAGCGCACAGGCGACGGGCCAGCGTTGCCACCGCCGCCACCGTGTCCGCGGAACGATTTGATCTCGGCGAGCTCTTGCACCATGCCGTTAAGCGTTTCGGCCTGCTCGGCGTTCGCATCCTTCAGTGCCTTGATTTCCAGCGCGGATTTTTCGGCGGCCTTCTCGAATCGCTGGGCATGTTCCGCGACAGCAGCCAGCAACGGATCGCCGTCGGCGGCTTTGGTCTGCAGGCGCTGGCCGGGCTTGAGGGTGCGGAGAATGGAATGGTTGTTCATTGGGTCTTACCTCGAATGGGGATTTGACGCGGCCAACATGGCGAGCGCCTTGGTCAGGGTTTCCGGCGCAACATCGCGTTGCGGGTCCCCACCATCACGGGGGTTGACCAGGGAATAGGTCTTGCTTGCGACCGCCTTCGCGGTACGCGATGAAAGTCCCAATGCATCACGCACAAGGGCTTCATATTCTCGAATCGTGCGGCAGTCGGCCGCGCTCTTTATCTCGGTGAACTTGGCGCCCGCAGCGGCCGGCACACTCACTGCACTGACCTCGTGCAGGTCGACCGCAGACAGGTAGCGCACGCCGTCGATAACGCGCGTGGAACCGGGCGGGGTCGTGTAGCCGATCGACATGGACAGCGCGCCGGCCAGAGCGAGCGCGTGCGCCTCGGCACCGGCAGCGGTCGACGTTGCGATGCGGCCTTGCACCAGCAAACCGTCGGGGGTTTCTTTGGCCGCGTAGATGCTGCCGATGGGCAAGGTCTGATCGTGCTGGCGCAGTAGGGGGATGCCGTAGCCGCGGGCGGCCCACTTGGCGAGCGTGGCGGCGAAGGCGCCAGGACGGATCGAATCGTTCTGCCTGTCCACCTCGTTGAATACGGCAGCCAGTCCAGAGAACGAACCTGCGGCGGTATCGGTGGCGACAAGCTTTAATTGCAAGGCGGTCATTCTCGACCCTCTCGGTCGGTGGCGTGCGGTGTGCACGCGGCATGCCTCCAGCGTGCCGAGTCGTCTCCGGGCTGCCTATGTCGTTGCGTGCGGTTCTATGCGTTCGCGTGCGGTTCCGTGCAACGACTTCACGCGTCGGCGCGCTGGCGCTCGATGAACTCGGCCAGATCGGCGAGCCGGTAGGTCACGCGGCCGGCGACTTTGTAGAACGCCAGCGGGCAGGTGCTAGCGCGAAGGTTGCGCAACGTGCCGGCCGCCAGCCCTACCAGTCCCGCAGCATCGGCTTCACTCACTCGACCATCGCCAGTAACGGGGATGGCCGATGCGCGCGCGGTGGCTTCCAGCGTCGCCAGACAATCGGCGATGCGATCGGCTAGATCGGGGACGGTAATTCGCTGGCTCTGTTCGCACCTCATTACCCCACACCCCCGCACGTTGAACCTGCGAAACCTGCGATGCAGGATTCCCGGTTCGCGGGTTGATCGCTGGTTACGGGAACCTGCGAAACCTGCGAAACCTGCGAAGGGATAACGAATCGCTCTTTTTGATGGCGCTTGGCGTCCCAGTAATTTTCGACAGCGATGCGTCCGCTACGCTGCAAATCTGTAATTGCGGCCCAGAAGTCCTCGCGCCCCCGCGCGCCGCGCATGCGTTGCGGCAAATCCGGGAACGCGTCCAGCATCCGTTGCGTCGTCGCTGGACCGGTGCGTGCGGTCGATACGCTGGCGCCGTCGTCAATCGCAGCCTTGAGCGCCGCGAGCACCGCGTCGGCATCCGATCCGGTCGCACCGTCGACGTACTCGGCGCAGTCGGGAATCAGCACGCCGGAAGGCGTCCACGCGAGCCGGATCGGTGCGGCCTTCGCGCCCAGGTTGAGCTTTTCCTGCACCAGCTCTTTGCCGATGCGCGTATCGACCAGCGCCAGCCGTGAGCGCGCCGAGTTATGCCAAGCGCTCGAACCGCTGTAGCTATTCCCCGCGGCGCCGAACCTTGCCGCGGCCTTGTCGATATGCGCCAGCAGCATCACGCCGGCATTGTTGGCGCGGCCGAGCCCAGCCAGCTCACGGATAAACGTCCGCACCTGCCGTCGATCATTCTCGGGACCGTCGTAGGCGTCCGATGCGTTGTCGATGATCAGCAGCCCCGCACGACCCACCGCGGCGCGCAGCTCGCCAAGCGTCGCCGTCGGCACCAGCGAGCGCACGCCGAACGCGGCGTGTTCTGTCATCAGCGCGGACAGCCCGGCGCTACCGTCCAGAATCGTCAGCCCAGCCAGCACGGCCGCGGCGTCCAACTGGTAGCCCTCGATGATCTTGCGCAGCCGATACCGCACGATCTCCGCGGCATCCTCCAGCGACACGAAGAGCACCGGGCGATGCTGCACCGTGAGCCCGGCCCACGGTTGACCGGCCGCAACGTGCGCGCCGATGGCCAGGGCGAGGATTGATTTGCCGCTGCCGCCGTGGCTGCCAAATAGGGTCAGATGGCCGGCAGGGATCAGCGGGTTAACGATGAACTGCGGCGGCGCGACTGTTGCGCCCATCACGTCAGCAATCGGCACCGGGCGCAACGTCTGCATTGCGACAGCGCCGACAGGCAGCGGAGCACGGCCGAAGCCCACGGCCCACGGGTCGGCCTCGCGCGTTATTTCTCCGCTGGCGATCTTGGCAAACGCGCTGGACACAGCCGCCGCGCGCTCGCCATCGGGAACGTCACGCGACCACCGGCCGCGGTCGTGCTCGGCCTCCACTGCTGCCATTGCCGTGGCCTGCGATACACCGGAACGTGCGAGGCGCACCGCGAGCGCTATCAGGTCGGCGTGTCGGGTTCCGGCGTCCTCAACGGTCACACCTTCAGCATCGCCAGTGCCCGGCGCTGTCACACGCTCGCCTGCCACCGGTGGAAATTGCGTCAGCACCTGCTCGGCAGTGAAGCGCGGGTGTGCGTTCCATTGCAGCACGCGCGACAGAAACGGCGAACCCTTCGCGTGGATAAATCCGGGCAAGCGCATCACGCGGGGCAAGTCGATCACGCTGGGGTCGCTGCCGAAGCGTGCGGCGATAGATCGCTGCACGTCTGCGAACTGCGCCAGCGGCAAACCATCGCATAACCAGAACGCGTGGAAACGGCCGGGGCTGGACTCGACCACGATATGCGGCAGCAGATCGCAAGCCAGTACGGGCGCCAGCGGGGCACCATCCAAATCGGCGAACACGGCACGAACGCGGTTAATGTCGCGCGCCTTGTGGCCGCCCTCATTGATGACCGCGAACACGCCGCGGCCTGCGGCATTGTCGGCGGCCAGCGCTTCCGCATGCTCGGCAAGGCCGCCTGTGTAGTTATGACCCGCGCCGGTTCCCAAATCGGGAAAAGTGCGGACGCACCATACGCTGGCGGCGGGGTCCAGCCATTTGAGAAACGAGGCTGCGGCGGTAGCATCAATCGCGCCCGCCGTGGGCAATTCGTTCTGTTCGACCTGAAGCCCGGTAGCCGCCGGGCTTCGTCGTGTCTGGCTTGTGGTCATGGGGTTTCCTTGATTCGATCCAGCGCGCGATGTGCCGCGGCAATACAACGAGTCGCGACGCGCACGACAGCGGTAGCGCCCTCCACGTCGGGGGCCGGCTGCGCGCTCATCGTGTAGAGCGCACGTGCGCACTGGTGCAGGGATTGCTGCGGCTCATCGGGAACAATCAGCCGCCCCAGGCGCAGCGCGATCAGATCCAGCTCGCTCAGCACCTCCAGTACCTGCGCATGCCGCGGCGTCTCGGGCCAGCCGTCGACCACTGCGGCGGCATTCAGTAGACGATCGGCGGCCGACGTCATGGCTGCACCCGCTTCGCGATGCCGGCGCGTGCCGCTGCTACCTTCTGCACCGTGTCGATTGGGTCCATCGCCCGAACCTGATACAGCTTCACGAAGGACGCGACCGCGCGGGCGAAAGCGCGCATGGATGACGTGGGGTTCAGTACCCAGTCGAAGCTCGACAGCGTGGGTTGCATCCGCTCAGCTTTCAACTCGGCAAGCTCAGCGCGCACCTCCGCCAGTTCCGCCAGCAGCTGGTCGGCGTCCGGTCGCCCGTCGGCGTCGCGCTCCACGTCGTCGGCCAGCTCGCCGAGAACTTCCAGAGTCGTGTCGCGGTTGTCACGGGTCGCTGCGCTCCAGGCCATGCTGCTGGCGATCAGATCTGCCGTGGAATGGCCGCCATATCCGGGTGTAAGCCACAGCCGCAGAAGGTTCAAAGATTCACGGTCCGCGGCAATGCGCGTCAGGCCCATGATGATGTGGACGGCCATCCAGACATCGGCGGCATCGGGTGCGTCCAGTGCGTAGCAGTCGACAAGGATCGTCCAGCCTTGGACCTCGGCGCGATGGTTTGGGTATATGCCGCCTTCGTCCATGTGCGGCGCGCACAGGTCCAGTGATTCGGTAATGGCTTGGAAGTTACGAGTGATCATGGGCCGGTCTCCACGATCATCGCGTTACCCACGATCGCCCACGCGCGCCGGTGCATCCAGTTGCGCAGAGCAGGCGGTAGCGGCTGGCCGGAAGCGAGCCACGCGTCACAATGACGCAATGCGCGCGCGTCGGCGCCGGGTTCGCCACGCTCGGCGGGGTGAGGTTGGCGGCATTCATGCTGCCACCTGCTGCTGGTCCACCCACGCGCTGAATGCGTCGACGTCGATATACACGCGGCGACCGATGCGCACCACAGCGGACTGCAGACCGTTGGTGCTCGCGTTGAAGATCCACCAGCGCAACTGCGCTTCGGTGAAGGGTGATTCTGCGGCGAACTGAGTCACCGACTTAAGGTTGCGATTCATTGCCATCTCCCGTTGTTAGCCATTTCTGGCTGGTGTGGAGATGGTCGGCGGCGCGGTGTTGTCAGCGCGCCCGGCTATGACAACTTTCTGATCCTACGGCGCCGGCTTGCTGATCCGCGTGCGGATAGTGCCAGGCTTGTAGACGGTTCCTCGTGCGATCAATCGCGCAATCTCAATCGCGCTCTTGTGCGCGTGTTGAGGTAGCGCCCACAGGTCGGTGGCGCGCGCCTGCCACTGTGCGTATCTCGCGGCGGCGGCTGCACTGCTCGCGGCGTTGGCTTCCTCGAACGGTTTGCGCACGCGGGTTCCAGTTTCGATGACAGCGCGCTGGTCGTCGAAGTGAACGGCGTGTTTCATGTGTGCGTGGAAGGTGTCCAGGTGGCGGTCGGCTTCGCTCCAGTCCGGCGATGCCTTGCGTACTTCCGCGCTCAGGAAAGCCCATGCGTCGCTCAGATCGTCGCGTAGATCGCTGGCAGGCTCGCGCTCGATGATGGCCGGCACAATGCCGCGCAGGCGATAGAAAGCCCACTTGACGCGCAGCGCGCGAAACTGCGAGGGGTCGCGCTTCGCCGCCTCGATCAGCTCGAAAATATCGCGCTTCGCATCATCGTCTATCGGCCCGGCCAGCCACTTGGCGATGTCGGCGACGATGATGCCCGAGAATCTAGCTTTCGATGCGAAGGTCATTCGTCGTCTCCCAAGAAATTACCGGCCATGCGTTCCAGCACGCTGCGCGTGTGGTCGCCGGTCATGTGGCTATATCGGCGCGCCATCACCAGCGTTCGGTGACCTAGCGCCTCGGCAACCTCGGCCAGGCTCGCGCCGTTCATCGTGAGATAGCTTGCCGTCGTGTGCCGCAGGTCGTGGAAACGGAAGTCCACCAGCCCGGCCGCGTCGCGTACCTTCGCCCACGGCTTATCAAGGTTGGCGGGCGCGTCGTCGCTGCGGCCCTTGAAGACCCAGCCCTTTTGCGTCGGGTCGCGCTCCCATTGCTGCCGGATAGCGGCGACCGCGGGGCCGACGATAGGCACGCGCCGCGGCTGGCCGTTCTTCGTGTCTGCGAATAGCAACGTCATGCGCTCTAGGTCGACGTCCTCCCACTGCAGCGGAAAGATATTTCCTCGGCGCGCGCCGGTGGCCAGCGCCAGCATCACGGCGCAATAAATGTTCCGGTCGTCACTCGCGCGGCAGGCGGTCAGCAGGGATTTGCGCTCGTCGTCAGACAGGAAGCGCACCACGCCAGCGCCTTCGCTGCGCTTCGTGATCGCCAGCACGGGGTTTGAAGACAGCCAGCCTAGTTCCTTCCATGCCCACTTGCAGACAGCGGACAGGGCGGCCAGATAGCGATTCACCGTTGCGCCTGACAGCACGCCACCACCGCGCGCCGACGGCTTGGCGGACAGCTCCGCACGGTAGCCGGCGACCGTCTGCGGCGTGAGCTTGTCCAGCGTCACAAAGCCCGCTTGATCCTTCCACCACTGCAGCATGGCGGCGACCTTCGCGCCGTCTTTGCTGTTGGGCTTCACGGGGAGATATTCGGCGGTGAACTTGTCGATCAGTTCGCCAAGGGTGCGGCGACGATCGGCCGTGGTCGGCACATATGAGCCGTGGCCTAGATCGCTCTCGGCTTTGGCCGCCCAGGCTACCGCGTCGGTCTTGCGCTTGAACGTGCGGCTACGGGGACGCTCACCACGCACACGAACGCGAGCCTGATAGCTCGTTGTCCCATCGTGTCCCACGCGTCGAACAATAGTGGCCATGATTGACCCTTGCTGGCTGTTGTGTCCCGTGAGTGTCCCACGGACAATGGCGCTCAACAAGTAATTCAGGCTAAATCATTGATTCTATTGGTGCCCGGAGCGGGGATCGAACCCGCATACCCGTGAGGGTGAGGGATTTTAAGTCCCTTGCGTCTACCAGTTTCGCCATCCGGGCATGGCGTCCGCGGTGATCCGCGGGCGGGCGCATCGTAGCATGTGCCGCCTCGGTAGCCGGGTCAGAACAGGCTCTTGAAGATGTGGATGCCGGCGCTGTATTCGCCGACGATCGTGCCCACGCTGACCAGGAAGAAGTTGAGCAGGGTGCGCGCCACGCGGTTCTTCCACCAGCCGCTCCAGTGCACGATGTCGTCGCGCAGGGTGTCGAAGTCGACCACCCGCGGGCGGCGCGCCCAGGCTTCGGCCATCGCGCTGATGCCGCCGGCGGGGATGCCGGGGCGGAACGGCTTGATCGGCGCGGCGATGAACGCGGCAGTGATGCTGAACGGGTGCGCGCCGGCGACCAGCGCGCCGAGCGCGGCGAAGCCGCCGGTGAACAGCACCCAGGCCAGCAGCGCCTGCGTGCCCAGCGAGGCGTTGCGGTGGAAGGCCCAGGCGATCGCGGCGAACACCAGCAGCACCAGCCCGGCGGCTACCCACTTCGGCCAGCGTGCCTTCGGCGGCGGGACAGCCAGCTCGGCGACCTTCGCGGCGGGATCGTCCTGCTGCTCGCGCAACAGGGTGCACAGGCCCTTGAGGTGGCCGGCGCCGATCACCACCAGCACGCGGCGATGTTCCGTCGTCGTGGCCGGGCGCGCGGCTTCCTCGCGCAGGCGCGCGGCCATGAACGCGTCGCGCTCGCCGATCAGGCTGTCGTAGAGCGGCTTCGAGCTGCTGGCGAACTCGCTGAACGCGCTTTCCAGCAGGTCGCCCTGCTTCAGTTTCTCGATCTCGCCCTGTTCGATCTCCTCGCGTTCGAACACGCTGGCCAGCAGGCCGCCGAGCAGGCCGAAGCGCTGCCAGAAACCCACGCTGCGCCAGGCGCGCTTGAGCGTGGTGCCGACTTCGCGGTCGATCAGCCACAGTGGCAATCCGCGCCGCTCGGCGCCGTCCATCGCGGCCTTCATCTCGGCGCCGGGCTGGATGCCGGACTGGTCGGCCAGGCGCTTCTGGAACGTGGACAGCACCAGGCTGGCGGCGACCATGCCGGCCTTGCCCTGGCGGATCACCTTGAACAGGTCCATCTGCTTGAACGCTTCCGGGTCGCGCATGCTCTGCGCGCGGCTGTCGCACAGCTCCACCGCCACCGCGTCGAAGTGCTCGTGATCCAGCAAGGCCTCGACCGCCTCCATGCTGCTGCGCGAGACGTGCGCCGTGCCCAGCACCACGTATTCCACGCCGTCGCGCTGCACGCGCTCGATCGGCTGGCCGTGCAGGGCGGCGGGCAGCGCGGTGACTTCGGTTTCGGGGGCGCTCATGCGTTCAGCAGGCCGATGGTGGGTAGAGATCCATGCATGGGGACGCATCCCGCGCGAAGCAAGTGAAGAGTGCGGCCAGGGATGGCCGCCCGTGTGATCTTCGCGATCAGGGATGATCGCATTAATCCCGAAAGCGCCTGAGCAGGTCGGCGTAGGCGTCGATGCGGCGGTCGCGCAGGAACGGCCAGATCCGCCGCACCTGTTCGCTGCGCGCCAGGTCGACCTCGGCCAGCAGCAGTTCGCGCGCACCGGTGCCGGCCTGGGCCAGCAACTCGCCCTGCGGCCCGGCGACGAAGCTGGAACCCCAGAACTGGATGCCGGCACCGGTACCCGACGGGTCGGCCTCGAAGCCGGTGCGGTTGCACGACAGCAGCGGCAGGCCGTTGGCCACGGCGTGGCCGCGCTGCACGATGATCCAGGCGTCGCGCTGGCGGTCCTTCTCGGCCTGCGCGTCGTTCGGCTCCCAGCCGATCGCGGTGGGGTAGAGCAGCAGTTCGGCGCCGGCCAGCGCCATCAGGCGCGCCGCTTCCGGGTACCACTGGTCCCAGCACACCAGCACGCCGAGGCGGCCGACCGAGGTGTCGATCGGCTCGAAGCCGAGGTCGCCCGGGGTGAAGTAGAACTTTTCGTAGAACGCCGGATCGTCCGGGATGTGCATCTTGCGGTAGACGCCGGCGATCGCCACCGAGCGGTCGAACACCACCGCGGTGTTGTGGTACAGCCCGGCGGCGCGGCGCTCGAACAGCGAGGCGACCACCACCAGCCCGAGCGCCTCGGCCAGTCGGCCGATGCGCTCGGTGGACGGGCCGGGAATGCTTTCGGCGAGATCGAACAGGTCCACCGACTCGTGCTGGCAGAAGTACGGGCCGTTGTGCAGTTCCTGCAGCAGCACCAGTTCGGCGCCGGCCGCGGCGGCTTCACGCAGGCCGGCTTCGATCGTATCGAGGTTGGCGTCGCGGCTGCCGCGGTCGGTTTCCTGCAGCAGCGCGACCTTGAGACTCTTGCGCATCATCGGGTCAATCCTCGGCACATCGCCAGGCGGAACAGACCGCACAGTTTAGCCGATGCGGCTCAGGCGATCCCGGCGGGCAGCTGCATGGTGATGCAGTGCAGGCTGCCGTTCTGCCAGATCAGGGGGCGGCACGGCACTTGCACCACGACCCGGCCGGGGTGCGCCTCGCCGACGATGCGCGCAGCCTCGGCGTCGGCGCTGTCGCCGTAGGCCGGTACCAGCACGGCGCCGTTGACGATCAGATAGTTCGCGTAGGAGGCGGCGAGCCGGCGGCCTTCGTCGAGGATGGGCTGTGCCCACGGCAGCGGATGCAGCCGGTACGGACGACCGTCCGTGGTGCGCAGCGCGGCCAGTTCCTCGCCCATGCGCTGGAGTTCGTCGTGGTGGTGATCGGCCGTGTCGTCGCAGGCCTGGAACACGATGCGGTCGCCCGGCGCGAAGCGCGCGAGGGTGTCGATGTGGGCGTCGGTGTCGTCGCCTTCGAGGTAGCCGTGATCCAGCCACAGCACGCGATCGGCGTGCAGGCTGCCGCGCAGGATCGCGCTCATTTCCTCGCGCGACTGTTCGGGGTGGCGCTGCACCAGGCAGCGCCAGGTGGTGAGGATGCTGCCGTCGCCGTCGCTCTCGATGCCGCCGCCCTCCAGCGCCCAGTCGATACGCTTGTGCGCGGCTTGGCCGAACACGCCGGCATGCGCCAGTCCGGCGACCAGGGCGTCGTCCTGCTCGGCACCGAACTTGCCGCCCCAGCCGGTGAAGCGGAAGTCGGTGAGCTGGAAGCCGCCGCCACCGTCGACGAGGGTGATCGGGCCGGAATCGCGCAGCCAGGTGTCGTCGTAGGGCAGCTCGACGAAGCGGACTCTCGACAGGTCCACGCCGGCGCCGCGCAGCTGCGCCTGCACATGGGCGCACAGTGCGGCATCCGCGACCACCACGATCAGCGGCTGGAAGCGGGTCACCGCGGCGGCCAGCGCTACATAGGTGGTTTCCACCGCGGCCAGCCGTTCGGCCCAGTCCGTGCCGGCGTGTGGCCAGGCGATCAGCACCGCGGCCTGCGGTTCCCATTCCGCCGGCAGGCGCAGGGCGTGGTCGGTCATGCTGGTTGTCTCGCGCGGGGAAGGGCCGCGCATTGTACGACGCGGGAACCGCGCAGATGAAAACGCGGCCCGTGTCGCCACGGGCCGCGTCGTTCGGCCAATCAGTTCAGTTGACGTCTGCCGGGTTGGTGTTGTTGCCGGCCGGTGTGTTGAGCACCGCGTGGATCACGTGGCTGTGCTCGAAATATACGATGAAGTTCGCGTATTCCCAGCGGTTGATCTGCGGGTGCTTCTTGCTGTCGCCGCCGCGCGGCGAGAGCTTGCGCTGCGGCGCACCCCAGGTCTTCTCGACCTGCGCCATGCTCAGCCCGCGGCGGGGCAGGTTCATGTCCTTTTCCTGCTGCACGCGGTGGATCAGCAGGCTGTTGCCGTGTTCGCGCGACTGCGCCGCGCTGGCTGGCTGCGATACGGCCAGACCGACGGCAGCGGCCAGCATGATGACGATCGGCAAACTGCTCGTGAACTTGACCATGGCTCCCCTCTCCAGACAAGGCTGTATGCGGCGTCGTTGTAGCAGAAGCGCCAGTACGGCGCCATGCCGGTGGCCGCCGATTGCGATGGGTTCGGCATTCGCCTGCGCGCGGCGACACCGGTCGACGCGTCGAGAATAGCGCCATCACCGCTATCATGGGCGGCTGCAGGCGACCGCCTGCCCGGTCCCGATCCAGGTTTTTGATGATTTCCTTCCGACATTTCGCCCTGCGCCGCGGCAGCCGGCTGCTGCTCTCCGACATCGACCTGGTGATCCAGGGCGGCTGGCGGCTGGGCGTGATCGGCCGCAACGGCTGCGGCAAATCCAGCCTGTTCGCCGCACTGCAGGGCACGCTGGAGGGCGATGCCGGTGAGCTGGAGATGTCGGGCAAGCTGCGCCTCGCTTCGGTAGCGCAGGAAACCCCGGCCTTGCCGGATGCGGCGATCGACTACGTGCTGGGTGGCGACGAGGAGCTGGCCGCCGCGATCCGCGACGAGGCCGAGGCCGGCGAGCGCGGCGACATGGAGGCGATGGCGAAGGCGCATCACCGCATCGAGGAACTGAACGGCTACGACGGCCGCGCCCGCGCCGGCCGCCTACTGCACGGCCTGGGCTTTCCGCCGGAAACGCACGAGCGCGCGGTGCAGGAATTTTCCGGCGGCTGGCGCGGACGGCTGAACCTGGCGCGTGCGCTGATGTGCCCGTCCGACCTGCTGCTGCTGGATGAGCCGACCAACCACCTCGACCTCGACGCCGTGCTGTGGCTGGAGGAATGGTTGCGCCGCTACCAGGGCACCTTGCTGATCATCTCGCACGACCGCGAATTCCTCGACGGCGTGATCACCCACACGCTGCACCTCAACGACGGCAAGGCCAAGCTCTACACCGGCAACTACAGCGCGTTCGAGCGCCTGCGTGCCGAGCAGTTGCGCCAGCAGCAGATCTCGCACGAGCGCGAGCAGGCCGAGCGCGCGCACCTGCAGTCCTTCATCGACCGTTTCAAGGCCAAGGCGACCAAGGCCAAGCAGGCGCAGTCGCGCATGAAGCGGCTGGAAAAGCTGGCCGGCACCGAAGCGGTGCGCGCCGAGCGGCCCTTCAGCTTCCAGTTTGCGGCGCCGGGGCGGCTGCCCGATTCGATGCTGCAGCTGGAGGACATCACCGCCGGCTACGAATTGCTCCCTCTCCCCGCCGGGGAGAGGGTTGGGGTGAGGGGACACGGCCGAGGTGAAGATGGGTCGGAGCGCGCCTCGATGGACCCCAGCGCAAGTCCCAGCCCTTCACCTCATGCCTCTCCCCGGAGGGGAGAGGCGGTCAACGTCGTCCTGTCGGACGTGCGATTCTCTATTGAGGCGGGCGAGCGGATCGGCCTGCTTGGCCCCAACGGTGCCGGCAAGTCCACCCTGGTGAAAACCCTGGTCGGCGAGCTGGAACCGTTCGGCGGCGAGCGCAAGGTGCACAAGGACCTGAAGATCGGCTACTTCGCCCAGCACACGGTAGAAAGCCTGCGCGAAGGGTCGAGCCCGCTCGACCATCTGCTGGACAAGGCGCCGGGCGTGGCAACCCAGGTGATGCGCGACTTTCTCGGCACCTGGGATTTCGCTGGCGACCGCGCGTTCGAGTCGGTGGACGGTTTCTCCGGCGGCGAGCGCGCACGTCTGGCGCTGGCACTGATCGCCTGGGACAAGCCGAACCTGCTGCTGCTCGACGAGCCGACCAACCACCTCGACCTGGACATGCGCGAGGCGCTGGCCGATGCGCTGGCCGACTTCGACGGCGCGCTGGTGCTGGTCTCGCACGATCGCCATCTGCTCGGCATGGTCTGCGACAGCTTCTGGCGCGTCGCCGACGGCGAGGTGGCGCCGTTCGACGGCGACCTGGACGACTACGCGCGCTGGCTGAAGACGCGCAGCACCGCAAGCAAGAAGACGGCCAAGCCGGTGGTGGCCAAGATGGCGGAAGTTTCGCCCGAGCAGCGTCGCCGCCAGGCCGCCGCCCAGCGCGAGAACGAGAAGGCCGCGCGCCAGCGGGTGAAGAAGATCGAGACGCGTACTGCCGGCATCGACACCGAACTGGCGGCGCTGGAGGCCGGGCTGGCCGATCCCGCCACCTACAACGGCCCGACCAGCGAAATGATGCGCCTCGGCCAGCGCCAGACCGAGCTGCGCCATGAGAAGGAGGCGCTGGAAACCGAGTGGCTGGCGCTGGTCGAACAACTGGAGGCCTGAGAAATGTCCCTGCCGGAGCGATCGTTGCAACTGTGGCTGCCCGCACTCGCCCACGTCGAGCCGGGCCATCCGCTGCGCACATGGCTGCCCCGTGCCGATCGCCTGGCGGACGGCGGCATTGGCTACCTGGGCGGCCTCGGCGAGCATTTCGCGGGCGTCGACGCAGGCCTGCCCGCCGCGGCAATCACTCGCGAATTCCTTGCCGGCGACGCGGGCGGCGATGCCTGGCTGTCGGCCGATCCGGCCTGGGTACAGCCGGACATGAACGGCGTGCGCCTGCTCGCCTGCGGCCGCATGGGCCTGGGCATGGACGAGGCGCAGGTGCTGGCCGCGCTACTGCGACCCGTGTTCGAGGAAGCGGGCATGCAGCTGGACATTTCCACGCCGGACCATTGGCATCTGCGCCTGCCGCCCGACCTGCCGCTGCCGGATTTCGCCGCGCCTGAGCAGGCGCTGGGCGAGGACCTGGCGCAGCACCTGCCACAGGGCGCGCAAGGGCGCCGTTGGCGCGTCCTGCTCAACGACATCCAGGTGCTGTTGCACCAGCATCCGCTGAATGCCCGGCGGCAGGCGCACGGGCAGTCGCCGGTCAACAGCCTGTGGCTGTGGGGTGGTGGACATCTGCCGTCACCGTCGACCAGCGAACTGGCGGGGGTGGTCAGCGACGATCTGCTGTTGCGCGCGTTGGCCGCCCGTGCCGGCATTGCCCAGCAGTCGCGCGCAGCCGAGACGATCGCCGGCGGCGGGACCGGCTGGCTGATCGACCTGCAGGACCTGCCGGCGCAGGAAATCGCCTCGCGCTGGTGGCCGGCACTGCTGCCGCTGCTCGAACGCCAGTCCGTCGTGCTGCATTTCGCCAGCGGCGAACGCTGGCTGCACAAGCCTCGCCACCGCTGGCGCCTCTGGCGTGGGGCGGGGCGTTGAGCGTACTGCAGCTGCGCCGACGCGAGGGCAGGGGCGCGCCGCATGGCTGGGCGGATGCGGTGCACCCGGTGCTGCAGCAGATCTACGCCGCGCGCGGCGTACTGGAGCCCGGCCAGGTCGAACACCGGCTGGCGCGGATGCTGTCACCACAATTGCTGGGCGGCATGGCGCCGGCCGTCGATCTGCTGGTCGAGGCGATCCGCGACGACTGGACCATCCTGATCGCCGGCGATTACGACTGCGACGGCGCCACCGGCGCTGCGGTGGCGGTGCGCGGCCTGCGCCTGCTCGGTGCCAGGCGCGTGGATTACGCGATCCCCAATCGCTTTGCGCACGGCTACGGTCTGAGTCCCGCCTTCGTCGCCTCGCTGCAGCCGACGCCGCAGCTGATCGTCACCGTCGACAACGGTGTGGCCAGCGTCGCCGGTGTGGCCGCAGCCAAGGCGCGCGGCATCCGGGTGATCGTCACCGACCACCACCTGCCTGGTGAGCAGTTGCCCGCCTGCGACGCGATGGTCAATCCGAACCTGCCCGGCGACGGCTTTCCGAGCAAGGCTCTGGCCGGTGTCGGCGTGGTGTTCTATCTCCTGCTGGCGCTGCGTGGGAGGATGCGCGAACGCGGCGTCTTCGCCGGCGCGGAACCCGACCTTTCCGGCTTGCTCGACCTGGTGGCGCTGGGCACCGTGGCCGACCTGGTGCCGCTGGATTTCAACAACCGCGTGCTGGTCGAGGCCGGCCTGCAGCGCATGCGCAGCGGCCGCGGTTGCGCCGGCATCGCCGCGCTGGTCGAGGCCGGCAAGCGCAGCCTGGCCACGCTGTGTTCCACCGACCTGGCGTTTGCTGTGGGGCCGCGGTTTATGAAAGGCTGAAGTGGTCAGGGGCTTTTCTAGGCTAATACCGCATTTCATGCGTTTTTTGATCTGGACGTGAGCTGTTCCCTTGGTTCAATCATCGTGAAGCGACCTTCATATGTCGATGTAAGTAATATGGTCATTTATTGAAGTAAAAGCATTGAAAACAGTTAGATAGTATGAGATGGTGGTCACGTTGATGGCCTAGGGCGTGCCTTTTAATGATCACGGTAGCGACAGCTCTTGGGCTGGAGTCGGAAGATGAATTGCGCAGCGACATGTTGCCTGCGCGATATAGCTTCTTGGTTGACGATGAAAGCAGCCTGCCGGTCGAACCAGTGTTGCTGTGGCTTTGCAAGCAGTACCCGCCAAAACCTCGGATGTGGAAAGCAAACACCGTGGAGTGTGCGGCGCATGACCTGTGTGACTGGTGGCGCTACCTCGAGCGGGAGGGTCGGTTTTGGTGCGACGCCACCAGTGATGACTTAAGTGAGTTCAGGGACAGCTTGTTGGGGTCAGTCAGCCCAAGAACGCATCGTCCCTATGCCGCGAAGACGATTGCCAGACGAATCAATACTGTCGGCACCTTTTACGAATGGGCGCAGGAGAAGGGCCTGTTTCGAGGCGAACCCTTGGATCCCAAACAACTGAAGCCAGTCTTGCGGGCGATCGATGACGATGCGTTAGCGCATACCGGCGGCAGCGCCAGAGAAGTGGCCGTTTCGACCACGGCCCCTCGCACGAGTGAGTCAGCCGACGAACACGTTCATCCAATGGAGAGCAAGACCTGGCTGGCAGTTGCCAAATCGCTTGGACCGCTGCCGAGCCAGAGGGACGCAGGGATTCCTGGTTGTTCCCGCAATCGGCTTGCGGCAGAAATCAGCATCTGGACTGGAATGCGACTTGATGAAGTCGCCGGGCTGACCACGTATCAGCTTCTCAACTTGCGCGTTACGGACGATTCAATTGAAGTCGTGCCCTTGAAAATAACTCGCACAAAGGGGCTTCGTCCTCGAACGGTCTTGTTTCCCAGTCACCTGATCGCAGAACTCCATCGCTACATCGACACGGAACGTCGAGAAGCGGTTGAGGTCGGCAAGCGGTTCGGCTTGAAGAAGGATGCTGGCTATTTGTTCGTGAACGGGCTGGACTCGCGCAATCACGCAGGAAAACCAGTGCGCGGATACACGCTGTCGGGTGCTTTCCGCGAAGCTGTGCTTGCTTGCGGCTTCGTGAGGAAGGAAGAACGCGTGGACCCACTCACTGAAGAGAGTTACCTAGCTTCGTGCGCTGCGCATTGCTTTCACGATTTACGACACACGTTCGCCGTTTGGCTATACCAAGCAGAAAAGGCGGCAGGAAATGCCGAACCATGGAAGGTAGTCCAAGCCCGGCTAGGTCACCGCTACCTGAGAACCACCACCGACATCTATCTGAGAGTTGTGGATATCTTCCGTGCGAAGGTCAACGACAACCTCTATCACTTCTTGAGGATGACCTTTGGGACTTAGGCGAGACAAGACTCCCAGTCGCTTTGCCCAACTGGATCGAAAGGCCGCCAAAGCCAAAGAGGCGGCCGGGGTAGATGGGGCCACATCGGTGCCGACCGACGGTCCCGCGTCGAATGTGCTGCCGCTTCCGTCAAGTCGGGCCATCAAGTCTTCGATGGCTGGCCGTCCTGCGCTCCACCTCGTATTTCCGGTAAGTCATGGTGTCGCGGAGACGCTGGATGCTTCCTACCTGCTACGGACGCCGAATCTTACAGAGGCGATGAGCACGGCGTTCCTCAAAAGGTTCGCGACACACACGCGCAAGACTCGCATCCACTCAAACAAGTGGCTTCGTCTGGGATTTTTCGAGTTCCTAAAGCTGGAGAATAAGGAAGACCTGAGCCTAGACAAACTCCATTCCGAACTGATCCATGATTACATTCGCTGGCTAAATCGTATCGACCCCGGCAGCGGCAAAGCTGTTTGGAAAGAGGGAACCCGAAATTCGTACTACAACATTCTGGGCGTGATGATCGAAGCGCTCAAACGAATACCAAAATGGCGCAAGCAAATCCCAGCAGATTTCAGCGTGCCGACGCATCAATGGCCAGGAAGGAAGCGGAAACATACGCCTACGCCTATCGTCCAAGGCGAAGACTTTGCGTTGCTATATCGGGCATGTTTGACGGAGATGACCCAGGTTCGTGAGGCCATAACTGCCGACCTGGATCTCCTCCATCGATCGATACAGGAGATACCAAAAAACCCAACCACGTGTCGAGACTACGCACACCGCGGCGTGGCGTTGGCCGCCATGGATGAGATTTTCGCGGACACCGTACCAAGCTACCCTCAGTTGTTGAAAACACACTCCTATCTGCTCACGGCGATCAAAACGCAGTTCGGGACGGTGCTGAAATTGCGATCGGTGCTTGCGCCCAGTCCCCGGGATCTGGTGCCGTTTGTCCTCATGTTGGCCATCCACACACGTTTGAATCCCGAGGCGCTGCTGGGGAGCAATCAAGAAGATTTCGGTACCGAGGACAGGCTGGGAGAAAAGCGATTTAGGGCTGGCGTCAACAAGGGGAGGGCACGGCGGAAACAGATGCCTTCGTCGCCCGTCGAGGCTGCCTACGACAATCCGCATTCGATCGTCGAGTTCCTGAAGGATTGGACCACCCGCCTGCGCAAATTGGCCAAGCCGGAAATTGCCAATCGCTTGCTCTTGTTTGTTCCCCGGACGGGTTTCTCGGGCGTGTCTTTTTTTGATGTCGAAAGCGATGCTGGCGTCACGACATGGGCCACCGCGCTCAGGGGTTTCTGCGAAGACCACAATCTCAAGCGGTTTACGCTACAACAGCTGCGGCCGACGATGCTGGACATTGGTCGCGCCATTCACGACAACGATGTGCGTGCCGCTCAGGCGCTGGGGGACCATCGTTCCCAGGAAACAACCAACTCCCATTACACAAGTGGTGCGCAACGAGAACGAAACGCGGAGCGGCTGGGCGAGATCTCGACGCTTCGCAGGCGTTGGATCGACACGGGCGGTAAGGCCGACCCTCGCAACGCGCCCATGGATATTGATGAAGGCGCGGTGACGCCAGGTTGGGGATGCCTGGACCCCTACAACTCGCCGTACAGCCCACACGGAAAGCTGTGCAGTGCTTTTGGTCGCTGCCCGGCATGCCAACTGACCCAACTCGACATCCGTTCGGTCTATGCCGCAGCGCAATCACTCAATTTGTTGGACGCCGTCCGCAGGGCCCGCGAAACGATGGATCCGCAAGGCTGGTTGGAACGCATGGCGCCGGTTGAGAAGAAATTAGTCCATTTTTGGCTACCGCAGTTTTCGCCTGAGATTCTCGAGCAGGCGAAGGCCCTAAACCTTCCGCCGTTACCGACACCGGATTGAAGCGATGAATTCATCCACAGCCATGCTTACCTCGCCATCCGCGGCCCGACGCCTGCATTTGGAGGCTGACCCCTGGGACGCTCCGGTATCGACACGGTCGAAATTCGGTGACCTCATCTGGCTGCTTGACCTCACGACGCCGGGGCAGGGCCCAGGAAGTGCGCGATTGGACTGGGACTTCGACCTCGGCGAGGGGTTGAGCTTCGGGCAACCGCGCTTCTCGACACTTCGGGGCGGCCTGATGCGCTTTGTCTGGTCCCTTTTCACCGATCGGCGCTCGGGATTGGATCTGACGGTGGGAAGCGTCATGAAACTATCCACTGCGATGCGCTCCCTGGTCAGGTGGATGGTCAAGAACGACTACGTTTGCATCAGCGAGTTGACCAGCGCAGCAAGTGAGGACTATCTCGATGACCTAGTCAGCTCTTACATGCTCGAGACCGAAATGATGGAAGGCATCCCGGCAGAAGACGAATCGGAGGACGATGAGCAGGACGACCCGGAGATTCCGCTGGGGGCCTTGCGTCCCAGGACGAATTTTTGGTCATTGCTTTGGGCGCAGCGGGCTGTCCTGCGCGAAGCCGGTGTGGCCGTTCTGCCCGAGGCCCCCTTCGGCGGGAAGAGCGCTAGAACGGTAGCCAACAAGCTGGCAACCAAGATTGTCGGCTGGATTCCACCTGTGCCAGATGAAGTCGCGCTTCCGGTTATGGCGGAGGCACATCGATGGCTATGGGAACGGGCCGACGATGTGATTCGGCTGCAAGACGAATACATCGCCCTGTACCGTCCCGAATTGTGCAGGGAACACGCCGCCATTGTTGCGGGCGTGGCATTGGAGAATTTCAGATTCTCCAGCGCCTCACCAGAACTGGTGCCTTGGCGGGGGCCGCTTCAAGAAGCAACCAGACTCTCGATATTTTCTGGCGAATGGCGAACTGCAGTGCACGATTCGCATTCGGTACTTAGAACCCTAATCGAGGATGTTTGCGCCGCTTGCGTGATCGTTCTGCAGAGTGAAGCCGGCCCCCGGATCAACGAAATATGTGGCTTGGCTGCGGGGATGAATGCGCAGACCGGCTTACCCGCATGCCTGGAGCTTCGCAGTAGCAAGACCGGGCTAAACGAGCACTTCTTCCTGAAAGGACTACTGTCGAAACTGCGTCGCGTCCCCGAGGAAGTCGAATGGCTGATCGGGGCCAGGCCAGCGGGATCGGACTTCATTCCCGCCCCGGTCCGCGCTATCCAGGTATTGCAGCGGCTGCTCGAGCCATTACGCGGCAATGCGACGGACCATTCACTTCGTAGCAACTTGATCGTTCAGATGACGGCACCCCGGAGCTATCCCCGTGACGGGAAAATGATCGGACGCGTCCTCGCAAGCCGGCTGCGAACGCTGCAACGGGTCTTTATTGGCAACCACGTGGATTTGAGTGGCCTGCCGGATCGAAATGCCCATGGCCAGGATTTGGCTCGATACCGGGAGACGAAAGGCGCCTGTTTGCTCACTCATTCCTGGCGTAAATCCTACGCCCTCTATGTCTTTCGCACTGACTCGCGCATGATCGGCGCCATCGCGCAGCAGTTTCATCACTTGTCGCTCGCAATGACGGAGCAGGGCTACTTGGGCAACGACCCTTCGTTACTGGAGGTGATGAACGGGGTGCGCGTGCAACAGACCGCGCAGTTCTTTTACGAGATGGCGAGGGGCGAGCGCCGTGTCACGGGCCGCATGGCGAAGCTGGTAGATGAGTTTCGTGCCGAGTTCGCTCGGATTCTTGGTGCCGCCGAAGGCATGGCCGGCATCGCGACTGTGCAGCAATGGGTCTTGAATGAGGACATTCGAATCTGGTTCTCACGGCATGGAAAATGTTTCATAGGCCTAGGGCCAACGAAGGCCCGTTGCCATGAATTGGGCGGAACGGTGCACTGGGCCAATGCCGAGCCCAACTACGTGCACCGCAATCCGGAAACGTGTCTAGGCTGTCCACTTTATGCGGTGGACGCTGACCATGCCGAGTTCTGGCTGCTGCGCTATATCGAAAACACCAATTTCATGGCGGCATCGGCGACCAGTAGAGCCGCTCGCGCGGCGGAACTGCGGGCCAAGCAAAGCGCGGCGATACTGCAAGCGATCAAAGTGCCGCTGCCTGAGCTGGTGACGACCCATGGTTAAGAATCCGGCACTTCCCGGCGATGGTATCGAGCAGGATTTCATGCAGGCGTTGGCCCGGGTCGCGGCGGGCAACCCCATCAATCCGGCATTGGTCAAGCGCGCCAAGCGCGGCACCCTGGAGGTCAACATCTCGACGGTGGCTATGGAGGCCGGACACTCACGCACCCTGATAAGCCATGACAAGTGCGCCTACCCCCGCGTGCGGATGGCGGTGTTGGCTTATCGCCAACCAGCGGGCGAACCCACATCCTTGTCCGAGCTCAATCGCAACCTGCGCCAGGAAAACGCGGAACTGCGTCGCACGGTAAAACTCGCCCGCGAATCCATGGCGGCGATGGCATTGCGTATGGAACGTGTGGTGCGCAATGCCGAGCGGGAAATTGCAGCTGCACGCCGACGGGAAAAGCGCGGCGATCGCGACCCCAACCAAGTGGCCGGTCACTCATCAGTATTGCCCACACCAACCGATGGGGTCGTGCTGGAGTTCAAGCCTGACCGGAGTAAGGACACGTGATGATAATCGTGGACGCAGGTCGCGATGCGGAGAACACATGAGCCAGACTCTGGAGAGCCCCGTGTTTATCGAGCGTTCGCGCGACGCAACTGTGGAGCGCGCTGCGCTCGCGGAGGGCTATACACCGCTGCAGTCGCGAGTGCTTGCTGGTCGGCTGTCTGACGTCGCTGACGGGCAGATGGGGCGTGCCGTTCAGCCGGCGTCCATCGACTTGGATGGACCTGAGACGTTGCCGGATATCGCGGTCGCCGCGACGTTGATTGCCGACGCTGTGGTCAACGATAGGCCAATCGCGATCGTCACCGACCACGACGCGGATGGAGCGACCTCGCACGCCATCCTGCGATTGGCGCTCGAGCAAATGGGTGCCAGTCCCGAGCGCATTTCCGGCTTTCTGTCGCATCGCATGATCGAAGGATATGGTGTGAGCGACGCCCTCGTCGATCGCATGTTGCTGGACATGCAGCCGAGCACCTGCGTCGTGACGGCGGACCAAGGTAGTGCCGATGAGGCGAGGATTTTTCGTCTTCGGCAGTACGGTCACGATGTCGTCGTCACTGACCATCACGGCATTCCGATCGAGGGCCCGCCAAAGTCTGCCAACGCCGTAGTGAATCCTGTACGCACTGACAGCCAGTTCCCAGACAAGGCTATTGCTGGCTGTCATACCGCACTGCTGGTCATGGCTGCAGTGCGCGAGGAGTTGATTCGCCGCGGGCGAGACGCCAGCCACCTGCCTCGGGTATCGGAGCTGATGGATTTTTGTGCGGTCGGCACCATCGCGGATGCTTCTTCCCTCGGTCAGTCACGCAATAACCGACTCATCGTGCAACGTGGGCTGCGGATCATGAATACGCGGCCGCGCCCGTGTTGGAATGCACTGCGGCGCCTGGTTGGCAAGTCAGGAAACTGGGTTTCGGCGGACATTGCCTTTCAGGTCGCCACCCGCATCAATGCGCGGGGCAGGCTAACCGACGCGATGCTGGGTGTCGAGTTCCTATGCGCGACCGATGACGAAGAGGCCTTTCGCTTGGTCGAGCAACTGGATGAGAGCAATCGAGAGCGACGCACCATCGAAAAGGCGTTGACGGTCGCAGCCACCGCCGTAGCCCGGCAAGCCGTTGGTGCTGGCCGCTCCGGGCTATGCTTGTGGTTGGGCGAAGGTGCCCATCCCGGGGTGCACGGTATCACTGCGAGCCGGATGGTCGAAAGGTTCGGCCGTCCCACGATTTGTCTATCGCCGATGCATGGCCACCCGACGATCGCCACTGGTTCCATCCGCACTACGTCAACATTTCATGTGCTCGACGCGTTGGACTCGATCAGAAGTACGCACCCGGATTTGCTGATCAGCGCTGGAGGCCATCGCGGCGCGGGCGGCTTGAAAGTCCTGCGCAGAAATATCGATGCGTTGGCCGAAGCGTGGGATCGCTGCGTGGCTGGCTGTTACGGGGATACGCCACCTGGGCCGGTATTGCTGGTAGATGGCGAACTAGAGGCGCCGAGTCTGGAACATGTGCGCGAATTGTCGAGGCTCGAGCCCTTCGGGCGTAGCTTTGAGCCGGCCGTATTTTGGGCGACGTGGCAGGTGAATCAGGTCCGCGCGATCGGTGATGGCAGCCATTTGAAACTCCTACTAACCGCCAACGGCCGTTCAACGGATGGCGTCTGGTTCAACGCTATGGAACCCGGCGGCGATCTCCCGGTGCGCGCCGGCCAATCCGCGCGATTGGCGTTCTCGGTGGATGAGAATATTTATCGGGGCATGAGCCGGCTTCAGCTAGTGATTCGCGGCGTAGACGCAGCGAAGGACTGTGAGTGAAAAGCAAGCCATATTGTTGTTGAGTTCCATCCAAAACTGAGCCACTTCGCTGGGTGATTTTCGTCGAAATTTGAGCCACCTCCTCCCACCCTCTGCTCACAGCACGAGCGGGAGCAACAGGAGTGATCGACGTGGCCCTATTGAGCGTAATCCGACGCTGGCACCTTCGTGACAAGATCTCGATCCGAGAGATAGCTAGACGCACGAAGCTGTCACGCAACACCACAATCAAGTACCTGACGAGCGGTGAGACCTCCCCGAGGTACCCCCACAGGAAGAGCCCCAGCCAGCTCGATGCGTATACAGCGGAGTTGTCCGACTGGCTGCGCACCAACCAGCGACAGTCGCGCAAGCAGCGGCGCACCATGCGGCAGATGCACGCTACTCTGCCGACGAAGGGCAGCTTCAGGTCCGGATCAAGGGATTCGGCCACCCTGGTAGCCAATCCGTTGTATATGGGGTCCGCGGCAAAATCTTGGAACAGCTAATTGCCCGCATGGAATACCTTCCTGCGGCGTTATCCGCAAATCACAAAGCCCTACAGGTGACGAAATAGCGTCAAATGCTGATACACGCAGAGTCAGATCGCATTCCCGCGCATCTCAATTTGGTGTCCGGCGCGTCAACTTGCTGCCTTTCTTTCCGAGTAAAGAGCGGCGCTGAAGATACTCGCGAAAAGCTGCGACAGGATCCGCGCCGAGCGCGTCGCAAATCTCGATGAACTCGACAACGTCAATTCGACGCTCGCCGCGCTCGACCTTCGATATAAAGGTCTGCGTATTGCCAAGGCTCTCGGCCAAGGCAAGCTGGGTGACGTCTGCGCGCTCCCGCAGGTCGCGGAGCAGCGTCAGTAACGTCTGATAGTTGGGGTGGTGTGTCGAGCGGGCCATAAACTTGCCGGTAGTTGGCTAGGCACGCTAAAGTCCGATTCGGGATAGTCCAAAATCGGCTTTAAAAAGGTATTTGCCCGTGTTTGTAGCCGCCGCGGTGCCGGAACATTCAGGCGCTGAACCACCCTCATTCAGGGTGGAAGACCTTGGCGTGTTCGGTGGAATGGCGTTCCTTGCGGTGATTCAAGCCGGTGCCGACGCGGGTTTCAGGCACGTACGTGCCCGCTCCGGTTTCGGGATGCGCTTGGCGCCGCATCGCGCGCTGCGACATCTGATTCTATCGACCCTGTTGGAAGCCGGTGTTCTAGCACCGATCGCCTCGCGACGCCGGCTTGACGATGCGATTAGCGAAGCACCCTGGAGTGAAGGCGCAAGCCTCGAAGACTCTGACTGGCTTATCATCTGGAATGAAATGACCCGAGGTAGCCTGCCGCAACAGATCCGTGACTGCATGGATACGTTCGAGTCGACGGCCCGCTCTCGTGAAGTCATTTTGCAGACGTGGGAGTCGCTAGCCATTGGGGAATGCTTGGCATTCGGTGAGTACGCTCTGGCAGCGCACAATCTCAACCCGGCGCTGGCGCGGCCTGCTGCCGCAGCACTTCCGGCGATCCTGGCGCAACATTCCATCGGTCAGGGCTGCGCATTGATGTGGTCTGCGGCCAAGCACTTGGCATCCTGGTTTATGCGAAACGGTGCGGGTTCTGCCGGCACCGCAGAGCGCGAACTTGTCAATTCGATCTGCTTGAACGCCGATCGTGCGAATTTCGGCGGAGGTCCGGTCAAGCAATTCAGCCGTCACTCTGCGGTGCCCATGAGCACCTTTGCGAGCACTTTTATCTGGACTAGCCGGCTCGGTGATGATTACTGGAATGTCCCTGTGTCCGAGCGTGCATTGGATGTAGCTAGACCCATTGGGGCGGGAAGGGGTGAGTACTGATGTGTCCCGCCAAACCAACCGGGCGTCGATCCAGCAGGTTGAATTGAATGACCAAAATCACGACTGACAAGCTTGCGCAACTACTGGCGGCTGCACGAGCTACGCCGCTGGTAGAAAACCCTGCGCACGCCGAGGAGGCGGTCTTCAAAGCATTGCTTGATGCGACCGTGTATGCGCATGTGCCGCTGGAGAACGCGCCCGAGGGCAGGATGCGCTTCATCCAGTTCGTGCGCCCGGACAACAAACAAACCGTCCTCCCATTCTTTAGTGACCGGGAACAGGCGGGAGTGGCCTCAGCCAACAGGGTGGCCATTGTGGCCATGTCGGGACGACGATTGTTCGAATTGACCCGGGGCGCCACCCTGATGCTGAACCCCAACATCGATCAGGTTGCCTTGTATCCACCGGAGATCGTGGCGCTCCTCGAGGGACGCCCCCTCGGTTCCTACACCCAGGAAACCCTTGTGGATTGCGAGCAAGTCGGCGTGTGTCCCCCCGCGGAGCCCACTGACGAGCTGGTCCTTGCGCTTCGTGACCTGTTCCAGGGAGAGGCAACGGTCCGGGCCGCCTACCTGGCAGAGATTCATCGGGGGGCTGACAGCAACGATATTTTCCTTTTGCTCACGATCGTTGTGCCGCCAGCACACAAAGAACGCCTCATCCACCTGATCTCACTGACGATCCAGCCTGTCTCGTCGCATTTGACGCTACCACTCACTGTCAGCTGTATATCTCCCGACGCCTCACTTCCGGATCTCTGTAACCACGGGATCCAGTTTTATGGAACCTGACGTAATCGTATGCCTTCGCTCATTCGAACCAGCCAGACCCATCCACTACGTATCGCCACCATTCCGGTGGGTGAACGCGGTGGCGCCATCGGCGTGACCTTCGCGCCGGGCAAACGACAAGCGGCTGCGATGACGGGCATCTGGGAGCGCGACTTGGCGACGGATCTGCACGCGATTCGGCAGTGGGGCGCGCAGGATCTCATCACGCTGCTAGAGCCACACGAGTTTGAGGAGCTGGCGATTCCCGATTTGCCGACTCAGGCCCGCGCGCATGGCCTGCGATGGCATGGCCTACCCATCACCGACGGAGCAGCACCTGATCATCGGTTTTTGGATCCCTGGATCACCCTGGGACCTCAGTTAGTCAGTGAGATCGGCAGCGGTGCACGTGTGGTAGTCCATTGCAAGGGAGGACTGGGGCGTGCGGGTACTGTCGCGTGCTTGTTGTTGCTTGAGAGCGGGGCAGCGACCAATGCTGATGATGCAATGCGCCAGGTGCGTGCGGTCCGGCGCGGTGCCATCGAGACCGACGCCCAAGAAGCGTTCTTGCGGGCATGAGCGCTTGCACCGGGTTAAGTTGGCCTGCGTGAACGATTAAAGATCAAGGGCGATGCCCACCAGCGCCATCGTTTCTCCACGATTGGGCTTGTGAAGCGCGCCGTTGGAGATGTGGCGGATCTGAAAACTGAAGTGCTGACCCTGCCAGCCGATGGTGCTGACGAATTCATAGGCGCTGCTTAAGGCCTGCGTTCGCCCGCTATGCAGCGCAGGCTGAAAACTGACAAACAGAGGACGGTACCAATCGTCAGCGTCGCCGTAGTGGATTCGTACTCCGCCTGCGATCAGTCCAATGGAGTCCTTAGTCGTGTAGCGGCCGTATCGGAAGCGTTGAACTTCACGACCATCAATCCAGCCCAATGAGACGTCTGGTGACCAGGTAAAGCGACTTGAGCCAATGCGCTGTTCGTTAAATACGCTCTCAACGAATACAACAGGCGTGCTGGTGCAGTCCATGTAACTCGGGCCGGCCTGAATCTCCCAGCGGGTTGTCGCCATGGCGGGAAGAATAGGGGCTGCAAGGCTACGGCATGAAATCCGCCGGAGCTTTGTTCCTTTTACCCATCTCGCCAACCCTACTTTGCCTTTGTTACGACGGAGGCGTCTACAGCATCGTTTCTGAGAATGGGTGCGTTGTTGTGCGGAACGCGGATGACGTCGTGGCGCTCAATCGCATCCAGCTCCTTTATGCGAGATCTAACGTCTACATGCGTGACACATCGGAAGTGGTTGCGGAGATCTACGAGTCAGTGAGAGAAGAGCGGGCTCGAAGTGGCATCCGATTGGAGTACGCAGTGTCTGAAAGGGCGGAAAGGAACGGGCGGCGGTACACGGTTGTAGACCGGGGGTTTGGGATGGATGACCAAGGTCTGATTGCGTGGCATTTTCGAAATCCCATCCCCAATGCGTGGCCCGCCTTTATCCGCTGGCGTTCCGATGGCGTAGCTTCTAGCAATGGTTCTGCCGTTGGCTTTGTTCGACGTTCCCATGCGCAGGGCGGCCACCACGCATTCCTGAAAGCTCGCTATCCCTATCGAGATTTGTAGGGTTGACAGTGACTTCACTGCTAGATTGATACGTGTGGGCGTGCGCTTGAGAAGCTTGTGCTCAGATGCTCTGACCAAATCAACCTGCCACCGGATGAGTGACGATGTGTTATTCCGCGCAAATTTGGGCTGACTACCGAAAGTTTGAACGCTTGGGTGGCAAGCTCTCGATTGCGGAATACACCAAGCTTGCCGGCTGGACCAAGAAGAAGGGGAACTGGACGAAAGTCGTTCCCAAGGTCATGCGTCGCTCGATGCTCGAAGCTTCCTCCTTGTCACCTGAGCTCGCAGATGAAGCAGCCAGTGCAGACGCTCAGGGTATCACTTTGCTCTTGGATGAAATTGCAGCTCTGGAAAAGAGACAGGCTGAGGCCAAAGAAAAATTGGCTTCACCAAAACCTACAAAGAAGGCGGAAAACGATCTTCGGGTTTCAACCAACAAGATTGCCGCAGCCAAAAAGAAGCTGGAAGAAATCAGGAGTCCTGCACCGTCGGGTGGTATCGACCGGATTTGGCCAGGGCAGTTCGCCCCTATCCTGATTCGAGATCCGGAAACAGGTGAGCGCGTTGTCATTCCCATGCGCTACCGCTGTCGGTTGCCAGGGTGGGACGTGGCCAAGGAAACGGAAAAGCCCGGCACCTACAACGCAAGGCGGGACAAGTTAACGACGGTCTGGAAAAAGGTCTTTGGGGTTCACCACGGCATCATGGTGGTTGAGCGCTTTTATGAGAGTGTCAACCTCCATGACCTCCAACACAGAGACCTTGTGCCAGGCGAGCGCGAGCAAAGCGTAGAAATTGTTTTCACCCCGCAGACGGGCGAAGACTTGTTTGTTGCTTGCCTTTGGACCTACACGGAAGGCAGTGGGGATGAACCCGGATTCTTCTCGTTTGCTGCCATCACCGATGAGCCACCCCCGGAAGTGTCTGATGCAGGCCATGACCGTTGCATCGTGACGGTTGCCGAGGAAAACATTGATGCCTGGCTCAACCCAACGGCAAGTACACCCGTGGTGCTCAACGCGTTGCTCGATGCGGCAGACCGGCCTTACTTTGAGCATGAGCTAGCGGGCGCGATGAAGGCGACCGAGTGATTCAGCGTCAGAACCCACAATTTTCAAAAATCGCTTTCTGCCAAGTCGTACGTGTGCATGTTGCCGTTGGCTATTTTGTACAGCGTCAGATCAATTTGGCTGTATTGAACGCCACCAGACATTGGCGTCTGTTCAACAGTGAAGCGTTCAGTGCGGGCAAGTTGTCCTGTATCGAGGTCACGGTAGCGAACGTCGTAGCTGCCCGAACTCACCCGGTTGATAGTGAACTTCTGATTCGCTGGTACAAACAATTCGCGAACTGGGTAGGCCTTCGTGCCTTCGAGTGCAACGAGTTTTACAAACACATCAGACCCGTTGCCTGAGTTGTCGATCGTGACTTCAGACATGCCTTTGGTGTGCAGTTGCTTGAACTCTTTTAGGTAACTGGCAGTCACGGGCCATGGCCGACCGCGAGGCGTGAGAGTCGGACGCAAGTACACGGGTCTTTGCACGGCAGCGATCGGTGGCAAAGGTGCGCGTTCTGCTGCAGGGGCAACGGGAGGTAGAGAACCGGTGGCTTGAGGTTGCGCTTGTGAGTAGACCTCAGGTATCGGGGTAGCCGGTAGGTCGGGCGCATCGTTTTTACTTGATGAAAAGTAAATGACACCGACGAAAATTGCCGCAATCAGCCCATAGCTGACCAACTTCATGCCGGCGTGACCGAGCTCCATGCTTGCGACATGAGCTCGAATGCGAGTTGCCCAGGTGGAGACAAACGAAGGCTTTGGTTTAGCGTCGAACTGGTTGAAGTCACTCCAGTTCGCATCCTTCGTTTTTGCTTCTTCTCGCGCAATCCACTCATCGTGTTGCCGGCGACGCACCGGGTCTGACAACACGGCGTAGGCGTCACTGATAATTTTCGTAACGCGTGCGGTGTCTGAGCCTTGCGGATGCCGGTCAGGATGAAACTTCAGCAACAGTGACTCGTAAGCAGCTCGAATGACCTCAGGCGGCGCATCGCGGGATACCTTCAGATTGTCGTAGTGAGTTTTAAAACCCATGGTCCCCTCGCTATTGGTCCTCAAGACCCATGCAATATTCGAGCCCGCTTGAGCGCAGACGAACTGATGGCTTTCGGGGATCTCCGCGAAGGTGTCTGGCACAGGTGGCAAGATACATCGCAACCACCCCTACCTGGTCGCTTCCTGTGGCTTTCATCGCCGCGCGAAGAGCATCAGGCGTGCAACTGAAGTGCCCACACCAGTGCAAAAAGCAGATTTCGTCTCTAACGTCGATAATTTGGTCTTTCATCACTCTCTCCTTGAGTTTTAATGGATGGCTAGACGCCTAAAGCAAATGCCAACTGCCTACCAAGCCATGCGGCGTACATAAATACGGGGATGAATCCGAACAGTGCGGCAACGGGCATCAAAAGCAGCTGCCCCCATCCTTCCTGTTTTCGATCCACCAGGACGACGAGGAATGCACTAACGATGGTGCCAAGCCAAGCGCAAAGACCACCAACGACTAAGAGGCCTGTCACGAACCAGAAGCCTGGTTTGACCTGAATGTGTTGATGGTTTGGAAACTGCGAGCCGAGAATCCAGACGAGGAAGATGAGCGTGATGCTTCCAAGCAAAAGCGTCAGGGCCGCTTGAATTCGCCCAATGATAGGAATGAAGCCCAAGACGAATGCCGCGACCAGCAATGCCAAAGACATCTTGGCGAAGGGCCAAGGATTTGCAACCATGAACTGCCAAGGGAAAGCCCAAGCAGCTTGGCTCGATCGGCCAAAAAGAATGGGCGAGAGAGTCCACAGGAAGACAATGGTTGCCGCGCACTGCAGCAACGGACTCAACAACATCGTCAGGCAACCTGCCAACGGTTTGGGTCCTTCGTCGTTGCCAGCCCCGGAGGCGACTCCAATGATGACGGTCGGGATGAGGTAAATCCCAAGATACTCAACGGCAGCGAGCCACGTCTGCCAATGTCCAAGCACGGTCAGTCCAGCCCACACAGATTCCCAGAACATCCTTGGCTCCCCCGGCCGGTTCAGACCTTCAGCTTAACGCGGTTGGCGCAAGTCATGTCCTCTCCATTGGAAACGGCCGGTGTAGGTGCATGGCGTTCATCTTGTCAGAATCTCCGCTGGAATCAGGGACTCACAATCTGAGACCAGGTGCGTGTTAATTTGAATTCCTGTCCCGGTAATTCAAAGCGGTCTGAAGATGAACACCAAACGAGGTGGGGCAAGGCCTGGCGCGGGTAGACCCCCCGTCGAAAGCCCCAATCCAAGCCAGAGAATCAGAGTCCCCCTGAGCCACCTGCCGGTGGTCACCTCTTTGCTCGAACGGCTCAAGAAGCCTGAAGAATACGACTGGGTTGAACCCATGGGTCAAGCGTATGGGGACGGCCTTCCCTTGTCTATGTTCCCTGAGATCCAATGTGGTTTTCCAAGTCCCGCAAGTGACTATGAGGAGACGCTCAGTCTTGAAGATGTCGTGATCGATTCACGGCACAAAGAAGCCACGTATCTGGTCAAAGCCAAAGGCCACAGCATGGTTGGAGCGGGCATCTTCGATGGGGACACCCTGGTTGTCGATCGCGCTCAGACACCACGCAAAAACGGAGGCTCCATCGTCGTTGCTGTGGTCCAAGGCAAAGCCACCTGCAAACGCCTGATGTTCAAGCCGGATGGCACGCCTTACCTCGCTTCAGAAAACCCACATTTTGAAAACCGAGTGGTGGCAGAAGGCGATGAGTTCGAGCTCTGGGGTGTGGTGCGCTACTGCCTGCATGCGTTGCTATGAAAGAACGCTTTGCCTTGGTCGATGTGAACAACTTTTTTTGTTCTGCAGAGGCTGCTTTTGCACCAGAACTCAAAGGCGTTCCCTTGGTCGTTTTATCAAACAACGATGGGTGCGTGGTCAGTCGCTCAGCCGAAGTGAAGGCCCTTCAGACAGTGAAGATGGGCACACCCTGGCACCAGATGCAGGACTTGGCCAAGCAACACGGGATCATCGCCAAAAGCTCTAATTACGAGCTCTATGGAGACATGAGCAGAAGAACGATGACTGTCATCGGCACCTTCGTTGAGCCTTCAGATCAAGAGGTGTATTCGATTGATGAGAGCTTCCTCAGACTGACGAAGTACCCACATCTCGATGGCCAAACGCTTGGGCGAGAAATCCGTGCAAAGGTTTTTTTGTGGACAGGGATGATGGTGTGTTGTGGCATTGGCTTTAGTCGCACGCAAGCCAAGCTTGCCAATCACCTGGCTAAAAAACGCCCGCAGTACGAAGGCGTTTGTGACCTCACCAAGCTGTCGCGGGCTGAGTTCGATGACATCTGCAAAACTGTGTCTGTCAATGATGTGTGGGGCATTGGTGGACGGCTCACAGGGCACCTGACAGCCATGGGTATCACCACCGTCCATGAGCTTCGATGTGCTGACATCAAGCGACTTCGGGAGCGGTTCGGGGTTGTCTTGGAGCGCACGATAACGGAGCTCAACGGCACGCCTGTGAGTGGGCTTGATGTGGTGGAACCCAAACAGCAGATCATCTCAAGCCGAAGTTTTGGTTCACCATGCTATGACTACAACGGCTTGCACTCGATGGTATCGACCTTCATTGCCCGTGCCACCGCAAAGCTCAGGAAGCAGGGCAGCTATGCAGGCCGGGTCTGTGTGTGGCTGGAGACGAATCGCTTTCGCGAACAGGATGTCCAATACCACCCGGCAGCTGGCATCCGGCTTCCGAACCCCACCAACGACATTGCCGCGCTCACGAACGCAGCAAGCATCGTTTTAGGACGCCTGTACAAACCGGGTTTTCGGTATGCCAAAGCTGGTGTGATGCTCGAAGAGCTCAGTGACAGTGCTCACGTCCAAGGCTCTCTCTTTGGTGGCTCTGAGCCATCCCCTGAGCGGCAGAAATTGCTCACCACGCTTGACCGCATCCACCACCGTTTTGGGAAAAACCACATTGGCGTTGGATATGCCGGCGTCAAACGGGTCCCCCACGAGATGCAGCGGGCATTGATGTCGCCACGCTACACGACAAGATGGGATGAGCTCATGGAAGTGCAAGCGTAGGATGAGGGCGCATGCCAGAGCCATTGTTTAGCATCAAACACGAAGACGGACGTGACATGTCTGACGAGCTCAACGCGTTCGCCAGAACCATTGGCCTGGAGCGTATTGCGCCCGGTAGATACAGCATCCTGTTGGTGCTTTCTCTTTTCGGCGGGATGGCATCGGGAAGAATGAATCCAGCGGTTGTTGTGCAGGAGATTGAGGCACTCGAAGGACTTCGCACGAGTCGTTTCAAGAAGCCAATCCAGAACAAACATCCGCCACTCCAAGGCCTCTGGCACAAGCATTTTTACGACGCAGGGCTGAAGTCTCTGGCGATGAACTTCAAAAAGGGGCTGGACAAGTTCAAAATTCCTCTCTTTTTACAACGCATGAAAGAAGCAAGAGAAGCTGGGGTGGAGCGCTACGTAACCTTGGAAGATGTCGATGCTCTGGCTACAGACATGGTGCAGGGAAATCTAGCCCGCCTGGCAGAGCGCCAAGCGATGAGCGGCGAATGGTTGATGTTCGCGGAGCATGAGGGAAGGCGGTATTACCTGTGCCTTGCGACTCATGACTCATCACAACACGATGGGATTCGAACGCAGATTGACGAGATATGTTGCAAGGAATTTCCCTTCCTCAAAACAATCCTAAACGACCTGGAAACACGCCCATGAATGAGAAGGAATTTATTGCTTGGGCGGACGCGAAGCGTAAGCCGCTTGAGATGGCGATAGCCAAATCTCTCAGCATCACCGTCGCCAAGCACTCTAAACGCGTCACCAAGTTCGTTGGTTGGTGGCTGACTGCCATAGGCGCTGCTGCTGGTGTGCTTGCGGCCAACGCAAGCCAAGCACCTGTGATTCTCGGCGCACGGGGCTTCAAGGTTGATTTCTCCATCCTCGTTTTGGCCGGCATCATGGGCCTGTGGTCGCAGTACCGAGGGACCCAGGCTCAAAAGGCTCTTGCCATCACCACTTCGATTGCCAAGAATCTACCGCCGATCCTTGACGACTACCGGAAGGTGGAAAAAGAGTTGGCGGAAGCAGATGGTTGTCCGGAAGGGTACGACACAAGTTTCGACATCATGCGAGCCATGAAGCTTGGCCTGTCCATGCAACCTTGGCCAGCTAAGATGATGGCGGCATACGGACAGAGAAAAGCAACGCGTTCCCCACATCCTGAGTTGCTTCCCTATTCCGAGGCTGCAAGGCTCACCTTCTGGCAACAATTTTCAGCACAAGGCATGGTTCTAATGACCTTGCTCTTTGCAATTGTGTCGGGCTATCTAGTTGTCTTTGGCGGTTGCTAGTGGCAGACCACCTCAGCTGCCCTTGACCATCTCTGGCAAGCAGGGCAGGTGGGCCAGCTGCACTTGGATCACTCTTCTTGTGAGACCCACATCACCAGAGCCAACGCCCGAAAGCATTGCCATCATGCCGGCGAGGCCGTTGGCGTGCCGTAGCATTAAGATTCTCTGGCTCTCTGGCATGGCGCGCTCACCAAGAGCCGCATAGTGTCCACCATGCACATAGGAGTTGAGAGGCTTGAGCGACGAGTCGTTGAATTCTTGGAGCTGTCGGCAGACCTGTGCCGGAGCCTTTCCAGCCATGGCTTTGATCATCTCGGCGATGGTCTTGGCGGAGGGCTCTTTCAAGACTCCATCCTCAGCTTGGATGGTGGTAAAGCGCTGCACCTTTTCATCTGATGCAGCAAAGTGAAACCAAAAAGCTCTGACCGTTGCTTCGTACTGACAACGCAAGAGCACGAATGCTGATACTAGGTGGCCGTCAGCAAAAAGCGCCCGGATGGCCCTCCAGTGATCGAGAGACAGAGCCATGTAGATGCCGGTCACGGTTGCGCGTGGAGTTCCGTCACTCCGGTTGTCGGCAAGGACAGCTTCCATGTCTTGCTCAAAGCGTTCGGTGAGGAGGAGGGTTTCGGCTAAAGTGTTCGGCATGGTTCGGATGTTAGACGACATCGGCCAAGGAAACGAACAGGGGAAAGTCAGTGGTACTCACGCAGATACAGCGATTACTCATGGATGACGTCGAATGAACTCCAACCTGGTGCTGACGTGCCTGACTTGCGATGGTGATACGGACTGTCGAATCGGGTTTTCAAACCGAAGAATCCAACAGCTGCAATTTTCTTGTCCACACTGTACGACTCCCATTGAGCTGACTCTCGATATCACGAACGCGCCTGGTTACGAGCTCACATTCAAGAACTGTGAGCCACGTGAGGGTCACCAGTACGGTTTGTTCGACGGGCGAAACCCATTCGTTGACCTACACCTCGACTTTCCCGTGGCCTTTGGACAGTACGTGATGGGCCTGACTCCGTTCATGGCAGCAATGGGGCGCATAGAGGCAGGGCAAGGCGATGCAATGCAGGCGCACGCGGCACTCCATTTGTTCAATGAAAAACTTGACCGCCTGAACGAATTTTCGGACAAATCCGATGAAGTGAAGACCGCAATTCGACTGTATTTTGGAAAGAACAAGCAGCTTTTCAAAAAGCGAGTGGAGCAGCTTCTTGATAGAAACCTTGGACCGTCACTCTTGCCGCAGGATGTAAATGCAGCGCTCTACACGCTTGTCAGTCATTGCTTCAAGCCTCTTATCCATCACGAGTCCGTTCGTGATTTTGTAGAGGCGACTACTGACATGATCAGGGGACTAGCTCAGAACATGCCGGAGGCTTTCGAAGCATTCATGGCGAACATCATTGACACCGGATTCTTGCTAAACATTCAGCGAGACAGTTTGGAAGTCTATCCAGAAATTTACACAGCCGAGATTGCTCTGCGTCCCGCAATATTTCTGGACTTCGTCAACGAATCTGAGGAGCAGATGATTGCAGGCCGGGTCTCAACCAGCGATTTCCCGGTCTATAAGGATTTGTACAAGGACCTCTGTGAGATTCTTGGTCGTCAACTGATCTTGGTGGCTGGTATCAACAATTTGATCAATCGCGGAGACTACAACACGTTTGCTGCGACAAAAGACGGTCCAGGGCTTAGCTCACTGGACAAGTTTGCAGAGAAGACCCTCACCGAGAAGTTCAAATACCTCGATGATTGTTGGTTCAACTTTGGTCGTGACGCTGTCAATGCCGGCATCCGCAACGCGATAGCCCATCACATCACGGAGTACGACGAAGGAAGTCAGCTGATTAGGTACTTCCCTGACAAAGACGGCATCCGCCAAGACAAGGCCCAGACCATGACGTTCCTTGCGTTCGTCCGCTTGATCTTGCAAGTGTTTCGCGAAATCCACTATTTGCATCACGTCATCAAATGCTTCTTGAACTACGAGATGTTGATCCGGAGCAAGCGGGCGAATCAGTAAGCGACTGTAGACAGGGGAAGGACCGTGGCACTTACTCAGATGCAGCAAATCCAGAGCCTCGGGGAAGCCCTTGCCTGGCTGGAGCGGGAGATTTCTTGGGGTGTGCCTGTCACTGAGCTCCGGCACCTGTGTGGCCGCATTGGTGAGCTCTACGCTTGCACCATCACCAACGGTCAAATGGCGCTCCAAGTCAACCAACACGGCTATGACGTGGTCAGTGCAGATGGTGAGCGAATCAGTGTCAAAACCACCGGCACGACCAGAGGGGGCTTGGTCAACTTCAATACCAATACCCTGAGCTTGGTAGACCGCGTGATCATTCTTCGCGTCAACACGGATGAAATGCAGGTGGAAATCTTGCTCAATGCGAAGATCGATGAAGCAAGAGCACTGATGAGGGAAGGCACAGGAAAAGTGCTGTCCATCAACCTCGCAAAGCTGGAAAGGCCTAAAAGCCAGAGCACCGATGAGAAGGTGGTTAGAAGCGCAGCTTACGAAGGCTTCGTTGTGACAGAGCTCGAAAGCGGGACGATTGATGTCCGAGAGTTGGGCACACCAAAAGTGCCGGCCAAACCGTCCCTTCGAACCCTTGCGGGCAAGTTAGGACTTAGCCTATTGAACGGCCGTGGCAATCCCTACAACACGCGGCAGTTGGGCAGCATGGTGATCGAGGCAGTGAAAGCGCTTGATGGACGTTCAACAATCTAGGAGGACAGGATGGAATATTTACCGGAAGCGCCCACGACGGTAACACCCGATGGTTGGACGAAGTTCGTATTCAAGTTCGGATGGAAGCGTTGGGCATTGGTTTTTCTCCTCTTCATCGCAATCCTATACGCGTTAGTGCTTCTTGGAGATCAAATCAAGAATGAAGGAGGGCAACTGCACAGCTTTTGGCTCTGGGTTCTTCTGATTGCTTTGGGCGGCGTGGTCGGACTGCCATTGCATGAGGCTCTTCATGCTGTGTGCCTACCGAATTTTGGGTGTGGTCCACAGACAATCTGGGGATGGTCTAACGTCGTTGGGCCAATAAAGAATCCCTGGGTTGGGTACCTTGGTCCACTCTCAATCCAGCGATTTGTTGTCCATCGTCTAGTACCCTTTTTCATCTTGGGACTTGGTGGCCTCATACTTTCATTCTGTGTTCCTGAGCTTTGGAAAATGTTTATATTTGGCTTGACCGCAGGGAACTTAATTGGTTCTTTTTATGACATCGAGACAGCAATTCAAGCGTTACGTCTCGGAGCTAAGCAAGTGCAAGACGGAAAAGACGGATTCGACTGGACACCGGAAAAGGCGCTTCCCTAAAAGAGAAAGGCCACCGGTCCGATCCGATCAGGCGAAGATCACTCAGATCCGCGGCGGCGACTTCACTGCGGCGCCGGCCACCGCTGGCGAACGCAAAGTAGAGCAGGGCACGATCGCGCAACCCTTCCAACGTGTCATCGCACGTATCGATGAGCGCCTCCAATCCGATGCGCACGATCGCGGTCTTCCGGCGGCGTTACTGGCGGCACAGCACGCATTGAAAGCCAGTACGCAACGGGAAGTGGCGCTACAAGCAAAGTTAGATAGCATTCCTGCGGACGCGAAGATCAAGCCGACGATCAGGAAGAGAAAACCGCGTGGTGCGTCCAGCTGAAGTCGCGCACACCATAGCTTATTGAATTAACTAAATATTTTACTAAAATTACTTGTAACTAATTGATTTTATTGGATTCTAAAAACGGCACTTTTTGCACGGAAGGTACGTGGCCCCCAAGCTACGGTTCTGCCTAAGACTTGGCTGTTTTCCTGTCCAAGTCAGCCTCACATGTCGCGCATGAACGCGGCGGGGCGGCTGGAAGACATGCGCCTGGGCGTGGAATGCCTGCTCACCGACGACGTGGCGCAGGCGCGCCGCCATGCCGAGCAGCTCGACGCGATCAACCGCGAGCGGCGTGAGCTGCAGGCCTCGATGGTGGCCGAGGCCGAGGTGATGGTGGCTGGCCTGGGTCATGTCGACGCCGTCGGCGTGGCGCTGTTCGAGCCGTCGTGGCATGCCGGCGTGGTTGGGCTGGTCGCCTCCAAGCTGAAGGAGCGCTTGCACCGCCCGGTAATCGCCTTCGCGCCAGCCGGTGAGGACGACACCGAAAACCTGCGTGGCTCGGCGCGCTCGATCCCTGGTTTCCACATCCGCGACGCGCTGGCCGCGATCGACGCGCGCCAGCCCGGCTTGATCGAACGCTTCGGCGGCCACGCGATGGCCGCGGGGCTGAGCCTCAGGAGCGCCGACTACCCGCGCTTCGCCGCCGCCTTCGATGCGATCGCGCGCGAGCTGATCGAGCCCGAGCGCCTGCAGGCGGTGCTCTACACCGACGGCGAGCTGCCGCCCGGCGCCGCCACGCTGGGGCTGGCCCGACAGCTGCGCGCCGCGGGGCCGTGGGGCCAGGCCTTCCCCGAACCGCTGTTCGACAACCTGTTCGATTGCGCCGGCTGGAAGCTGATGGGCGAGAGTCACCTGCGCCTGCAATTGCGCGACCCGCGCGACGGCGCCCTGCATGATGCGGTGATGTTCAACGCGTATCACGGCCAGCCGCCGCCATCGCGGCTGCGCGCGGTCTACGAGCTGACCATCAACGACTGGCAGGGGCGCGAGACGCCACGACTGCTGCTGCGGCACATCGAACCGGCCTGATGCCGCTTGCGCGTTTTTCACGCGGCCCGTTCCAGACTGGCGTTCGCCCCGCTCATGGAGAACGCCCGTGATCGCACTGATCGAAGGACTGCCGCCCGGTACGCTGGGTTTTCGCGCCCATGGCCAGGTGACGGCGGAAGATTACGAGAACATCGTCGTGCCGGACGTCGAGGCGGCGTTCGCGCTCAATCGCAAGCTGCGCCTGCTGTATGTCACCGCCGATGACTTCACCGGCTTCGACCCGGGCGCGATGTGGGATGACGCCAAGCTGAGCCTGCGCCATTTCAGCGGCTGGGACCGCGTCGCACTGGTCACCGACGTGGTCTGGCTGCGCGGTACCGCGATGGCGTTCAGCTTTGCCATCCCGGCGCAATTCCGCCTGTTCCACGGTGCGGACATCGAGGAAGCCACCCGCTGGATCACGGCTCCCTGATCTCGCCCTGTGGTAGGAGCCCGCCCGCGGGCGATGCTCTGGCTTTTTGCGAATCCCGAATCCCGAATCTTGAGCCCAAGCCCAAAAGCATCGCCCGCGGGCGGGCTCCTACGGCGACTTGACCGTACCCGCGCTTGCCAAGCGCCGGCGAATCTGCTCAAGTTGGCCCATGCACCCCGCCGCCGCCAGCCGTCTGAACCTCACCGCGCCTTCCGCGCGGGGCTTAGTGCTGGCCGGCAACAACAATAATCGCGCGAACAATAACGCCAACCATTGGCGGGCCCGCGCGTAGCTGCAAGTCTCCACGAAACAAACGCGACGAAGGCCCGCTTGATGCGGGCCTTCGTCGTTTCCGGTGCTTGATTTGTGCGCGGCTCCATCCGCGCAAGAGCAAAACCCGGCCATCCATGGCCGACTTTCAAGAAGAGCGGTACCCACCACCAGTAACCGAGGAACCCCCACCATGTGCTCGATTTTCGGAATGTTCGACCTGCAGCCGGGCGACGACCTGGCGGCGCTGCGCCGGCAGGCGCTGGAACTGTCGCAGCGCCAGCGCCATCGCGGGCCGGACTGGAGCGGGGTGTTCGTCGACGCCGGGGTGATCCTGGTGCACGAACGGCTGGCCATCGTCGACCCGGCCAGCGGCGCGCAGCCGCTGCGTTCGCGCGACGGCGCGCTGGCGCTGGCGGTGAACGGCGAGATCTACAACCACCGCGAACTGCGCACAGCCAGCGACTACGACTTCACCACCGGCTCGGACTGCGAGGTGATCAACGCGCTGTATCGCGAGCAGGGCAGCGACTTCGTGGGCAAGCTCAACGGCATCTTCGCCTTCGCGCTGTGGGACGGCGAGGCGCAGCGCTACCTGGTCGCACGCGATCCGATCGGCGTCTGCCCGTTGTACTGGGGTCACGACGCGCAAGGCCGCCTGTGCGTGGCGTCGGAGATGAAGGCGCTGGTCGGCGTATGCGCCGACGTGGCGCCGTTCCCGCCCGGCCACGTCTACGACAGCGCCAGCGGCGGGCTGCGCGGCTACTACGCCAGGCCATGGCGCGACTATGCCGCCACGCGTGGCCATGACGTGTCTGCTCCGGCCTTGCGCAAGGCGTTCGAGCAGGCCGTACATCGCCAGCTGATGACCGACGTGCCGTATGGGATACTGCTTTCCGGCGGCTTGGACTCGTCGCTGGTCGCCGCCTGCGCCGCGCAGTTCGCGCGCGAGCGGGTTGAGGACGACGACCGCAGCGAGGCCTGGTGGCCGCGCCTGCATTCGTTCGCGATCGGACTGGACGGCTCGCCCGACCTGGCCGCGGCGCAGGTCGCCGCCGACGCGCTGGGCACCGTGCACCACGGCTTCGTCTACACGTTCTGGGAGGGTCTGGATGCCTTGCCCGAAGTGATCCGCCACATCGAGACCTACGACGTCACCACCATCCGCGCCGCCACGCCGATGTACCTGCTGGCGCGGCGGATCAAGGCGATGGGCGTGAAGATGGTGCTGTCCGGCGAGGGCTCGGACGAGATCTTCGGCGGCTACCTGTACTTCCACAAGGCGCCATCGGCCGAGGCTTTCCACGAGGAGACCGTGCGCAAGCTCGACGCGCTGCACAGCTACGACTGCCTGCGCGCGAACAAGGCGATGATGGCGTGGGGCGTGGAGGCCCGCGTGCCGTTCCTCGACCTGGAGTTCATCGACGTGGCAATGGGCTTGGACGCCGCGCACAAGATGGCCGGGCAGGGCCGCATCGAGAAGGCGGTGCTGCGCGAGGCGTTCGACGGCGCGCTGCCTGATGCGATCCTGTGGCGGCAAAAGGAGCAGTTCAGCGACGGCGTGGGCTACGGCTGGATCGACGGGCTGAAGGCGCACGCGGAGCAGGCGGTCAGCGATCGCGAGTTCGCCGCGGCGGCGGCGCGCTACCCGTTCAACACGCCGGCGACCAAGGAGGCGTACTTCTACCGGCGCATCTTCGAGCAGCACTTCCCCGGCGAGGCCTGCGCCGCGACCGTGCCCGGCGGCAAGTCGATCGCCTGTTCCTCGCCGGCGGCGCTGGCGTGGGATCCGGCGTTCGCGAATGCAGCCGATCCGTCGGGGCGGGCGGTCAAGGGCGTGCATCAGCAGGCGCTGGCCTGAACCACGACACCATGATCAGTCGTGTCGCTGCTGGCGCGGCGGTGCGTCCGCACGGGGGCGTCTGTTATCCTAGAGCGCTTGCATCCAACCCTGATACCGACATGATCGAGACCAATCCCATCCATGCGCAGATCGCCGACCTTCGTGGCCGGGTCGAGTCGCTTAGGGGGTATCTTTGACTACGCTGCGAAAAGCGAGCGTCTGGAAGAAGTAACCCGTGAACTGGAAAGCCCCACCGTGTGGGACGACCCGGCACGCGCGCAGGAACTGGGCCGCGAGCGTGCCCGCCTGCACACCATCGTCCACGGCATCGACACGCTGACTGCCGGGCTGAATGACGCCGGCGACCTGCTGGAGATGGCGATCGCCGACGGCGACGACGACACTGCGCGATCGGTGACCGACGACCTGGCCAAGCTCGAGGCACAGGTCGGCAAGCTGGAGTTCCAGCGCATGTTCTCCGGCAAGATGGACGCGATGAACGCGTTCGTCGACATCCAGGCCGGCGCCGGCGGCACCGAGGCGCAGGACTGGGCCGAGATGCTGCTGCGCATGTACCTGCGCTGGTGCGAATCGCGCGGCTGGAAGACCGAGTTGATGGAGGTCAGCGGCGGCGACGTGGCCGGCATCAAGTCCGCCACGTTCCGCGTGGAAGGCGATTACGCCTACGGCTGGCTGAAGACCGAGATCGGCGTGCACCGGCTGGTGCGCAAGAGCCCGTTCGATTCGGACAACCGCCGGCATACCAGCTTCACCTCGGTATTCGTCTCGCCGGAAGTCGACGACGACATCGACATCGAGATCAACCCGGCCGACCTGCGTACCGACGTCTACCGTTCGTCCGGTGCCGGCGGCCAGCACGTCAACAAGACCGAGTCGGCGGTGCGCATCACGCATATCCCGACCAACACCGTGGTGGCCTGCCAGACTGGCCGCAGCCAGCACCAGAACCGCGACACCGCGATGAAGATGCTGGCCGCCAAGCTGTACGAACTGGAGATCCAGAAGCGCAATGCGGAGAAGGATGCGCTGGAAGCGACCAAGTCCGACATCGGCTGGGGCAGCCAGATCCGCAACTACGTGCTGGACCAGAGCCGCATCAAGGACCTGCGCACCGGCATCGAGCGCTCGGACACCCAGAAGGTGCTGGACGGCGATCTCGACGAGTTCATCGAGGCCAGCCTGAAATCCGGCCTCGAAGCCGGTGCCAAGCGCGCCGATGCGTAACGCCTGATTCCTTCCGCTCCGCCCACTGACGAGGTGCCCGCATGAACAGCCAGAAGATCTGCGCGATCCTGATCACCTTTGCCGCGCTGGCGGCGTTCGGCGCCGCAGCGCAGTCGCAGCAAGGCAGTGCCGGCCAGGGCATCAAGCAGGATGCCAAGGCGGTCGGCCACGGCGTCGCCGATGGCGCCCGGGATGTCGGCCACGCCACCAAGCATGTCGCCAAGAAGATCGGGCATGGCGCGAAGGAGGCCGGCACCGGCATCGGCCACGGCGCGAAGAAGGCCGGCATCGCCGTCGGTCATGGCGCACGCGAGGGCTGGGACGCCACCAAGCACGCGGTGAAGCAGGTGTTCGGCAAGGACGGTTGAGTACCTGCGGGCACGCCGCTTTTCCCCCGACCCATCACTGGCACATCCACGAGACATTCGCTGCCCGGCGCACGCCGGCAGCCACGGAACCATCCATGAGCGAAGCGACCGATACCCAGCCCGTCGACGAGAACAAGCCGGACGTCAATCGACTCGTTGCCGAGCGTCGCGAGAAACTGAAGGCGCTGCGCGGGCAAGGCATTGCGTTCCCGAACGACTTCAAGGTCGACAGCTTCGCCGGTGATTTGCAGACCGAGTTCGCCGACAAGGACGTGCACACGGCCGAGGCGGTCGAGGCTGCCGTGCGCCGGGTGAAGATGGCCGGGCGCATCGTGCTCAAGCGCGTGCAGGGCAAGGTCAGCTTCGTGCAGCTGCAGGATTTCAGCGGGCGCATCCAGCTGTTCATCCACCAGGGCACGCTGGGCGAGGCCTACGAGGCGTTCAAGGGCTGGGACGTGGGTGACATCGTGGGCGCCGAAGGCGTGCTGATGCGCACCAAGACCGGCGAGCTTTCCGTCCGGGTCGACCGGCTGCGCCTGCTGACCAAGAGCCTGCGCCCGCTGCCGGACAAGTTCCATGGTCTGGCCGACGTGGAGCAGCGCTATCGCCAGCGTTACGTCGACCTGATCGTCACCGAGGAGGCGCGGCGCACCTTCATGCTGCGCTCGAAGATCATCGGCTTCATGCGCCAGTGGCTGGAAGCGCCGTCGCGCCGCTTCATGGAAGTGGAGACGCCGATGATGCACGTGATTCCCGGTGGTGCCACGGCCAAGCCGTTCGTCACCCATCACAACGCGCTGGATCTGGACCTGTACCTGCGCGTGGCGCCGGAGCTTTATCTCAAGCGCCTGGTCGTGGGCGGCTTCGACCGCGTCTACGAGATCAACCGCAACTTCCGCAACGAGGGCGTGTCGACCCGGCACAACCCCGAATTCACCATGCTGGAGCTGTACCAGGCCTACGCGACCTACCACGAGATCATGGACCTCACCGAGGCGGTGATCCGCGACACCGCGCAGGCCGTGCTGGGCACCACGCAGCTGGAATGGGACGGCGCCGCGATCGACGTCGGCCCGGCGTTCCGCCGCTGGCGCATGGAAGACGCCGTGCTGGAACACAACCCCGGGATCCGGCGCGAGGAACTGCGCGACCGCGAGGCGATGGCCGCGCATGCCAGGCGCCTGGGCGTGCAGGTCAAGCCCGGCTACGGCTGGGGCAAGCTGTTGCTGGAAATCTTCGAGAAGACCGTCGAACACACCCTGATCCAGCCCACCTTCATCACCGACCATCCGGTGGAGGTGTCGCCGCTGGCGCGCGAGAGCGACACCGACAAGGGCATCACCGACCGCTTCGAGCTGTTCGTCGGCGGCAAGGAGATCGCCAATGGTTTCTCCGAGTTGAACGACCCGGAGGACCAGGCCGCGCGCTTCCAGGCCCAGGTCGACGCCAAGGACGCCGGCGACGACGAGGCGATGCATTTCGATGCCGACTACATCCGCGCACTGGAAGTGGGCCTGCCGCCCACTGGCGGGCTCGGCATCGGCATCGACCGGCTGGTGATGCTGCTGACCGGCTCGTCCTCGATCCGCGACGTGCTGCTGTTTCCGTACATGCGGCCGGAGGCGTGAGTGTCGACACGCCCGCGCTGCAGGACCTGGCCGCACCCGACGGCGTTTGCTACGGCTGCGGCAGCGCCCATCCGCATGGCCTGCACATCAAGAGCCACTGGCACGAGGACGGCGTGCACGTGGTGAGCACCCATCTGCCGGGCGCCGATTTCCACGGCTGGCCGGGGCTGGTCTACGGTGGCCTGATCGCGATGCTGGTGGACTGCCATTCCAATTGGACCGCGATGGCCTACCACTACCGTGCCGAGCATCGCGCGCCGGACAGCAAGCCGCGCATCGACTGCGCCACCGGCAGCCTCGGCATCAGGTTCCTCAAACCCACGCCGATGGACGTGCCGTTGACGCTGAAGGCACGCGTCGAGGGCGAGGTCGGGCGCAAGACCCGCGTGCTGTGCGAGGTTTACGCCGGCGAGGTGATGACCGCGCTGGGCGATTCGGTCTTCGTGCGCGTCGACACGGCGCAGCTGGCTGCGGCCGCGCGGAACGCCTGAGCGGCGGCGTGGGTTAAACTTGCGGTTTCGCCGAAGCCCGGAGCCTGCATCATGTGGTTTGCCATCCTCGGAACGGACGTTGCCGACTCGCTGGAGAAGCGCAAGGGCGTGCGTCCGGCGCATATCGCGCGCTTGCAGGCGCTGCTGGACGAGGGGCGGCTGTTCGTGGCCGGCGCGTTCCCGGCGATCGAGTCCGAAGATCCGGGCCCGGCCGGCTTCAGCGGCAGCCTGATCCTGGCCGAGTTCCCGTCGCTGGCCGAGGCCCGCGCCTGGGCCGATGCCGACCCCTATGTGGCGGCTGGCGTCTATGCCGAGGTGCAGATCAAGCCGTTCCGCAAGGCCTTGCCGGTGTGAGCGAGGCGATGATCGAACAAATCCGCCAGCGCCTGACCCAGGCCCTGGCGCCGACCGAGCTGGAAATCGTCGACGAAGGCCACCTGCATGCCGGGCATGCCGGCGAGGGCAGGGGCCATTTCCACGTGCGCATCGTCAGCCCCGCGTTCGCCGGGCTGTTGCCGATCCGCCGCCATCGCCTGGTTTATGCGGCGCTGGATGGGCTGATGGATAACGGAATCCACGCACTGTCAATCGACGCAAAAAACAAATAGCTTTCAAACAATAAGTTATATTGAATCCTTCAGCTATTACTTCATGCGGAAACGCATTGCAGCGCCGTCCCGCGTTTGGCACAGTGACTTGTCGCCCGGACTGTGCGGGCACTACCGATGACCCATTGATGACCGCATGCGCCTGACCACGATCAAACTCGCCGGTTTCAAGTCCTTCGTGGACCCGACCACCCTGCACCTGCCGAGCAACATGATCGGCGTGGTCGGCCCGAACGGTTGCGGCAAATCCAACATCATCGACGCGATCCGCTGGGTGATGGGCGAGAGTGCGGCCAGCCGCCTGCGCGGCGATTCGCTGACCGACGTGATCTTCTCCGGCTCCAACACCCGCAAGCCGGTGGGGCAGGCCACGGTCGAGCTGATCTTCGACAACGCCGACGGTTCGATCCAGGGCGAATACGGCCAGTACGCCGAGATCTCGGTGAAGCGCCAGGTTACCCGCGACGGCCAGTCCGCCTATTTCCTCAACGGCGCGCGCTGCCGCCGGCGCGACATCACCGACCTGTTCCTCGGTACCGGCCTCGGCCCGCGCAGCTACTCGATCATCGAGCAGGGCATGATCAGCCAGATCATCGAGGCGCACCCGGAAGAACTGCGCACGCACCTGGAAGAGGCCGCCGGCATCTCCAAGTACAAGGAACGCCGCAAGGAAACCGAGAGCCGCATCAAGGCCACCCGCGAAAACCTCGACCGCGTGCGCGACGTGCGCGACGAGGTGGACAAGCAGCTCGAACACCTGAACCGCCAGGCCCGTGCGGCCGAACGCTGGAAGGCCTTGAAGGAAGAGCAGACGCGCAAGGAAGCCGAGTTGCGCGCGCTGGAATACCGCGGCCTGAAGAGCCAGCACGACGGCGAAGGCGAAGTGCTCTCCGCCGCCGAGATCGAGATCGAGAAGCAGCTGGCCGGCCAGCGCCAGATCGAGGCGCAACTGGAAAGCGTGCGCGAGCGCCACACCGACGCCAGCGAACACCTGAACGCGGTACAGGCCGAGGTGTACAAGGTCGGCGCCGAGATTGCCCGGGTCGAGCAGCAGGTTCGCTACAACAAGGAAACCGCCGATCGCCTGCAGCGCGCCCACGGCGATGCCGAGCGCGAGCACGCCGAGCTGGCCGCGCACATCGCCACCGACCGCGAGCAGGTCGAGGTGCTGCGCCTGGCGCTGGCCGAAGGCGAGCCGAAACTCGAGGCCCTGCAGCAGTTGCAGGACGACACCATCGAAGTTCAGCGCAGCACCGAGGCGAAGCTGGCCGACTGGCAGCAGCGCTGGGACAGCCACACCCGCAACGCCGGCGAATCCAACCGCGCGGCCGAGGTGGAACGCACCAAGCTCAATTATCTCGACCGCCAGGCGATCGACCTGTCGCGCCGGCGTGAGGCGCTGGAAGCCGAGCAGAAGGCCACTGACGTGGCCGCGCTGGACGCCGCCGGCCAACAATTGATCGACGAGCACGAGACCCAGTGCGAACGCGTGGAAACCCTGGGCAACCTGCTCGACCAGCACAAGTCTGGTCACGAGAAGGTGCTGGAGGAAGAACGCCAGGTGCAGTCGGCGCTGAACGAGGCGCGCCAGCAGCTGCAGGCGGCACGCGGCCGGCACGCCTCGCTGGAGGCGTTGCAGCACGCCGCGCTGGGCCAGGAAGAAAGCGCCGCCAGCGGCTGGCTGGCGCGGCTGGGGTTGGACCGCTCGCGTCGCCTGGGTGAATCGCTGCAGGTCGAGGCTGGCTGGGAAACGGCGGTGGAAACTGCGCTGAGCGGCTTCCTTGACAGCGTGCTGGTCGACGGCGCGCATGCGCTGGCCGCCGAATTCAAAGCGCTGGAGAACGCCGACGTTGCGCTGCTCGACGCCGCCGACGGCGGCGCCAACACCGCCGGCACACTGGCTGCCCACGTGCGCGGGCCCGCCGCTGCGCTGGCGATCCTCGGCCACGTGCTCACCGCCGAATCGCTGGGCGAGGCGCACCAGCGCGTGACCTCGCTGTCCGCGCTGGCGCCGTACCAGTCGGTGATCACCCGCGGCGGCGAATGGCTGGGCTCGGGCTGGGCACGGGTGCGGCGTGCGCAGGGCAGCCAGGTCGGTGTGCTGGCGCGCGAGCGCGAACTGCGCCTGCTCATCGAGCAGGTTGCCACGCTGGAAGCGCAATTGGAGGAATCCGGCGAACGGCTCGACACGCTGCGTACCAGCAAGTTCGAGGCCGAGCGCGCACGCGACGACGCGCAGCGCGAGCTGTACAACGCGCATCGCCGCCAGTCCGAACTGGCCGGTCAGCTGCAGAGTCATCGCGGCAAGCTGGAAACCGCGCGCGCGCGTGCCGAGAAGGTCAGCGGCGAGCTGAACGATCTGGCGGCCCAGCTCGACGAACTGCAGAATCAGACCCGCGAGGCCCGCGCGCGGCTGGACGAATCGGTTGGCCTGATGGGCGACCTGGAAGACCAGCGTCGCGAACTGGAAAACGAACGCCGCGCGCTGCTCGAAGCGCGCGAAGAGGCGCGCATGAACGCGCGCGAGGCGGCCGAGCAGTCGCATGCGCTGGCGCTGGCGCTGGAGTCGAAGCGATCCTCGCTGAGCTCGCTGGAGCAGGCGCTGGGCCGCATGGACGCCCAGTTGCGCCAGATCGAGGCGCGCCGCAACGAGATCACCGAACAGCTCGCCGCCGGCTCCGATCCGATCGCCGAACTCGAAGCCGAACGGCAGGCCTACCTGGACCAGCGCCTGCTGGTCGACAAGCAGCTGGTCGAGGCGCGTCGCGCACTGGAGGATTGCGACGTCGAATTCCGCAAGCTCGAACAGCAGCGGCATCTGGCGGAGCAGGGCCTGGCCAGCTTGCGCGAGAATCTGTCCGAGAAGCGCCTCGCCGCCCAGGCGCTGCAACTGCGCGCCGAGCAGCTGGCGGCGGCGATCACTGCGTCCGGTTTGGAACTGGAGACCCTGCTGGCCGAACTGGCCGAGGACATCGACGCCAACCAGTGGCGCCAGCAGCTCAACGACATCGGCCAGAAGATTGCGCGGCTGGAGCCGGTGAACCTCGCCGCGATCCAGGAACATGCCGAGCAGAGCGAGCGCAAGACCTACCTGGACAACCAGCTGGCCGATCTGGTCAGTGCGATGGAGACGCTGGAAGGCGCGATCAAGAAGATCGACCGCGAGACCCGCCAGCGCTTCAAGGAAACCTTCGACAAGGTCAACGCCGGCGTGCAGGAACTGTTCCCGCGCCTGTTCGGCGGCGGCCATGCCTACCTGGAACTGACCGGTGACGACCTGCTCAATACCGGCGTGTCGATCATGGCGCGGCCGCCGGGCAAGCGCGTATCCAACATCACCCTGCTGTCCGGCGGCGAGAAGGCGCTGACCGCGGTGTCGCTGGTGTTCGCGATCTTCAGCCTCAATCCGGCGCCGTTCTGCCTGCTCGACGAGGTGGACGCGCCGCTGGACGAGGCGAACGTGGGACGCTTCTCCAGCATGGTGCGCGAGATGAGCGAGAAAGTGCAGTTCATCTTCATCAGCCACAACAAGGCGACAATGGAAGCGGCCACCCAGCTGTGCGGCGTGACCATGCGCGAGCCCGGCGTGTCGCGGCTGGTGCAGGTGGACTTGGCCGAAGCGGCTAAACTGGCGGGAGCTGCCTGAAGGAGCCCATGATGACGATCGCCTTTGCCTGGAACCCTGCCGTCGGCGTCCCGATGCTGATCGTCGGGGTGATCGTGCTGGCGCTGATCTGGCTGTTCGGTCAGCCGAAGAAGGAACAGGGCAGGCGCAGGACAGTGATGGACCCGCACGCTGGCGAGCGCCGCGAACCTACCCTGGGCGAACCGGGCAGCGAGCCGGTTGCGGGTGAACCGTTCATCGGCGATGCGCGGCCGCAGCAGGGCGAACTCGAGGTGGGTCTGCGCGAGGAACTCGAACGGCTGGGCGCCACCCTGTCCGGCGAGCGCGCCAAGGCTCCGCTACCCGCCGCGGCACCGAGGGGCAGGCCCAGGCAGCAACCCAAGCTGGCCGACCATGTCGCCTCGATCATCGATGCCTTGCGCGCACCCAGTTCCGGCGAGCCGGTAGTCGCGGCGGACCTCTCGCCCGCCGCAGAGGAAGCTCCCGCGCCGGCGACGGCGTCCGTGGCCACGCCAGCCTCCGGAATACCGCCGCGCTCCGACCTTGGCCGCCGCCCACCCCAGCTGCCGGTGGAGCGCATCGTCACCTTGTTCGTGGTGGCCCGCGACGGCGGGCGTTTCCACGGGCCGGACCTCGTCGTCGCTGCCGAGAAAGCCGGCCTGGAATTCGGCGACATGGGCATCTACCACCGCCTGGTCGACGGCAAGCGCGAGCTGGGGCCGATCTTCAGTGTCGCCAACATGCTCAAGCCCGGCAATTTCGACTTGGCACGGCTGGATGCCTTGCGCACGCCCGGGGTGAGCTTCTTCATGACCCTGCCGGCACCGCTGCCTGCGCTGGACGCGTGGGATGCCATGCTGCCCACGGCGCAACGGTTGGCCGAACTGCTGGACGGCCAGGTGCTGGACGAGGAGCGCAATGCGCTCGGCCGCCAGCGCATCGCCCACATCCGCGACCAGTTGCGCGGCTGGGATCGCGACCACGAAGGCAAGGAAATCATCTTCGGGCGCTGATGCCCCGGTCAGCCGGCCTTCTGGCGGCGGGGCAGTTTCCAGCCCGGCCGGATGAAGTGGCAGGTGTAGCCGTCGGGATAGCGTTCCAGGTAGTCCTGGTGCTCCGGCTCGGCTTCCCAGAAATCGCCGGCCGGCGCCACTTCCGTCACCACCTTGTCGGGCCACAGGCCCGAGGCGTCCACGTCGGCAATGGTGTCCTCGGCGATCCGCCTCTGCTCCTCGGACGTGTAGAAGATCGCCGAGCGATAGGAACTGCCGCGGTCGTTGCCCTGCCGGTTCGGCGTGGACGGGTCGTGGATCTGGAAGAAGAATTCCAGCAGCGCGCGATAGCCGATACGCGCTGGATCGAACACGATCTCGATCGCCTCGGCGTGGCTGCCATGGTTGCGATAAGTTGCATTCGGCACGTCGCCGCCGCTGTAGCCGACCCGGGTCGAGACGACGCCGTCCTGGCGGCGGATCAGGTCCTGCATGCCCCAGAAACAGCCGCCGGCCAGGATGGCGCGTTCGGTACTCATCGCACGTCCTCTACCTGGTCCAGGTAGTCGCCATAGCCTTCGGCTGCCATGTCGTCGCGGTGGACGAAGCGCAGCGAGGCCGAGTTGATGCAGTAGCGCAAGCCGCCGCGATCGGCCGGGCCGTCGGAGAAGACGTGGCCGAGGTGGCTGTCGCCGTGCACCGAGCGCACTTCGGTGCGGATCATGCCGTGCGAGGCGTCGCGCCGTTCGTGGACGTGGGCCGGCTCGATCGGCCGGGTGAAGCTCGGCCAGCCGCAGCCCGATTCGAACTTGTCGGTCGAGGCGAACAGCGGCTCGCCCGACACGACATCGACGTAGATGCCCGGCTCCTGGTTGTGCAGGTATTCGCCGGTGCCGGGACGCTCCGTGCCGCTCTGCTGGGTGACCCGGTACTGTTCGGTGCTGAGCCGCGACAACACCTCGGGGTTCCTGGTGTAACGGGGCATGCGGAGCCTCCTGTCGTGATTCGGATACAGGTGGAAGATGGCTGTTCCTGCACGCTTATCAAGGCAGCCGGGGGAAACGCCGGAAGAAGAGGGCACGTCTGATTCTCCTGCGATCCCGGGCTTCGCGGAACAGGTGCGTGCCGCAGGTTGGCTGTCGCATGCGCATACGCGCGAGGGGCGGGCAGGGCAGCGGGCCGCCCTCTCATTCCTTGAGATGGCGACGGGTGACGCTGGAGTCCGCCTCACCTTCGAAACTGGATGCGATTGCTTCGCCAAGCCGTTGATCCATCGGGGTGCTACGGCGTGGTTTTTCTTTTACTCTCAATTTTCACCTGTTTAGGTGAAACTATGCGGACCATGACCATCCAGATCACCCAGCGCCAGTCGAACGTTCTTGCCTTCATCCGTGCGCGGATCGAGCGCGATGGACAGTCGCCCACTCTCGAGGAAATTGGCGAGGCATTGGGCATCGACAGCGTCAGCGCGGTGCTCAAGCACGTGCGTTCCCTTGAAGCGAAAGGCCGGCTGACCCTCGAACCCCATCGCGCCCGCGGTATCCGGCTGGTGCGCGAGCCCGATCCGATGGATGCGGACACGCTGGAGCTGCCGCTGATCGGTCGCATCGCGGCCGGCGAACCGCTGTTTTCGGAGGTGCGGGTTGATCGCCGCCTGCGTGTTTCGCGCGCGCTGTTCCGACTGCGCCCGGACTACCTGGTGAAAGTGGTCGGCGATTCGATGCGCGGGGAGGGCATTTTCGACGGCGACCTGGTGGCGGTGCACGCCACGCCGGTGGCCCGCCACGGCCAGGTGGTGGCCGCGCGCGTGGGCGGGGACCGTTTCACGATCAAGCGGCTGTACTGGAAAGGCGACATGGTGCGCCTGCTGCCCAACAGTCCGGGCTTTCGTCCGATCGACGTGGATCCCACCGAGGATTTCGCGATCGAAGGCCTGTTCGCCGGCTTGCTGCGGGGCAGTTGATGAACGCCGTGGTTCCCCTTTCCGCCTTGCTCGATGCGCGTCAGGTTTGGCGGGGGCACGCTGCCGGGGTTCCGGCCGGCAACCAGCCCACCGGGTGGCGCGCACTCGATGCCCTGCTGCCTGAAGGCGGCTGGCCCGATGCGTCGCTGTCGGAGATCCTGCTGCCCGTCGATGGCGTGGGCGAACTCCGCCTGGTGCTGCCCACGCTGGCGCGATTGACCCGAAGCCGGCGCAACGTGGTGATCGTATCGCCGCCATATGCGCCGTGCGTCGCCGGCTGGCGGCAGCAGGGCGTCGACATGCGCCGGGTGGACATCATCGATGCCGTCGAAAAGGACGTGCTCTGGGCCGCCGAGCAATGCCTGCGCTCGGGAAGCTGCGCCGCGGTGCTGGCGTGGCCGCGGCGGGCCGACGATCGCGCCTTGCGCCGGCTGCAGGTGGCGGCGACCAGCGGGCAGGCACTCGCCTTCGTGTTCCGCGACCGCTCCCATCTTTCCAACGCATCACCGGCCGCGCTGCGGCTGGAACTGGAAGCCTTGCCGCGGCCGCAGTTATGGGTGCGCAAATGCCGCGGCGGGGCCGTGCCCACCCGGCCCGTTTCGCTGGCGCGTCTTGCCGGTTGATGGTGGCCGGACATGCTCTGGGCCTGCATCAACCTGCCGCATCTGGCCATGGACGGGATCCTGCGACGCCATCCCGTGACGGGTCCGTTGGTGCTCGTCGACGGGCCGGCCAACGCCCGCACGATCGTTGCGGCCAATGAACCTGCCCATGCCGCAGGCCTGCATGTCGGGCAGCGACTGAGCGCCGCCCAGGCGCTGCTGTCCCAGTTCGAGGCGATGGCGTACGAGCGCGAATCGGCGGACCGCTGGCACCGGTTCCTGGCTGCCGTGGCCTATCGCTACAGCTCCGAGGTCAGCCTGCTGCCGCATGCGATCGTGCTGGAGGTCAGCCGCAGCATGGGCCTGTTCGGGCCGTGGCCACGGCTGGAGGCGATGCTGCGGGCGGATTTCACCGCACTGGGGTTCCGCCATCGGCTGGCCGCGGCGCCGACGCCCCATGCCGCGCAGGTGCTGGCCACGGTGGCCGATGGCCAGGCGGTGCAGGGCGCCGACGCGCTGCGCCGCGCCCTGCAGGGAGTGCCCCTGGCCGCTAGCGGCCTGCCAGCGGCGGCCATCGCCGCGCTGCCGGGCATGGGTATTCGCCGCCTGGGCCAGTTGCTGGCGTTACCGCGGGATGGCCTGCGCCGGCGCTTCGGCGCGGAGCTGCCGGCGGCGCTGGAACGCCTGACCGGCGAGCGCCCGCCCGGCCTGGAGTCGTATCGCCCGCCGGATGTCTTCGACCTGCGCATCGAATTGCTGCATGAGGTGGAGAACCGGTCCGCGCTGGTCTTTCCGCTGCGGCGCATGGTCGATGACCTGGCCGCCTATCTCGCCGGCCGCGATGGAGGCGTGCAGCGTTTCCTGCTGCGCCTGGAACATCGCGAAGGGCGCTGTACCGATGTGCCGGTGGGGCTGCTGGCGCCGGAGCGTGATGGCGTGCTGCTGTTCGAGTTCGCACGGGGCCGGCTGGAACACGTCGTGCTTCCCGCGTCGGTGCTGGCGCTGCGCCTGCTCGCGCGCGAGCTGCCGGCGTTCGTGCCCGCCGGGCGTGACCTGTTCGACGAGCGGCCGGCGCATGCGCTGCCGCTCGGGCAACTGCACGAGCGCCTGCGCGCGCGGCTGGGCGAGCGGGCGGTCTACCGGCTGAGCGGCACCACCGACCCGCGCCCCGAACGCGCCCAGGCCGTGGCCGAAGGCGACCACGGCCACGACGAGCCGTCGCCGCGGCCCACCTGGCTGCTGACGCATCCGGTTCCCCTGCGTGGCCCACCGCCGCGCATCCTCGCCGGCCCCGAGCGGCTGGAAACCGGCTGGTGGGATGGTGCCGAAGCCTGCCGCGACTACTACGTGGTCGAGACCTCGCTCGGCCAGTGGGCGTGGGCGTTCTGCCCGCCCGGCGAGCAGGACGGCTGGATGCTGCAGGGCTGGTTTGCATGAACGACTACGCCGAACTGCATTGCCTGTCCGATTTCTCCTTCGGCCGCGGCGCCTCGAGCGCGGCCGAGCTGTTCGAGCGCGCCGGGGCCTGCGGCTACCGCGCGCTGGCGATCACCGACGAGTGTTCGCTGGCCGGCATCGTGCGTGCGTACCAGGCCTCCAACGAAACCGGCGTGAAGTTGATCGTGGGCGCCGAGTTCCAGCTCGCGGATGGCCCGAAGCTGGTGCTGCTCTGCGGGAATCGGCAGGGCTATGCCGGGCTCTGCCGGCTGATTACGCGCGGGCGCCGGGCCTCGGAAAAGGGCAGGTACCGGCTTGCCTGCGAGGATCTGCATGGCGGGTTGCCGGGCACGCTGGCCTTGTGGATGCCGGCGCCGCAACCGGACATCGCCCACGGCCGCTGGTTGCGCGAGACGTTCGGCGATCGCGCATGGCTGGCGGTGGAACTGCACCGCGGCCCCGACGATGCCGCGCGCCTGCGCGAACTGCAGGCGCTTGGCCGTGCCGTGGGCCTTCCGCTGGTGGCCAGCGGCGACGTGCACATGCACGTGCGCCGGCGCCTAGCCCTGCAGCACACGCTCACCGCGATCCGCCATCGCGTGCCGGTCGCCGAGGCCGGGGCGCTGATCTTCCGCAATGGCGAACGGCACCTGCGCCGATGCGACGTGCTGGCCGGGATCTATCCCGAAGCCCTGTTGCAGGAAAGCGTGCGCATCGCCGAATACTGCACCTTCCAGCTGGACGAACTTGCCTATCGTTACCCGACGGAACTGGTGCCACCAGGCCACACGCCGACGAGCTGGCTGCGCCAGCTGGCGGAGGAGGGCCTGCGCTGGCGCTGGCCGCAGGGTGCCAGCGACAAGGTGCGCCGGCTGGTGAAGGAAGAACTGGCGCTGATCGTGTCGAAGCGGTACGAGGCCTTCTTCCTTACCGTGCACGACATCGTCCGCTTCGCGCGCGGCCAGGGCATCCTCTGCCAGGGCCGCGGCTCGGCGGCCAATTCCGCGGTGTGTTTCGCGCTGGGCGTGACCGAGGTGGACCCGGAGGTCAACCACCTGCTGGTGGCGCGCTTCATCAGCGAGGACCGCGACGAGCCGCCCGACATCGACGTCGATTTCGAGCACGAGCGGCGCGAGGAAGTCATCCAGTACGTCTACCGCAAGTACGGTCGCGAGCGCGCCGCGCTGGCCGCCACCGTGATCTGCTACCGCGGCCGCAGCGCTGTGCGCGACGTGGCCTGGGCGCTGGGCCTGCCGCCGGACCAGGTCGGCCGGCTCAGCGACGTGTTTGCGCGCGGCTGGGGCGACAGCAAGGCTGACGAACGGTTGCGCGAACAGGGCTTCGATCCGGACAGCCCGCTCATCCGCCGCGTGCTGAAGCTCACCGGAGAGCTGCTCGGCATGCCGCGGCACCTGTCGCAACATGTCGGCGGCTTCGTGATCTCCGATGCCCCGCTGAGCGAGATGGTACCGGTGGAAAACGCGGCGATGCCAGGGCGCACGGTGATCCAGTGGGACAAGGACGACCTCGACTGCATGCGCATGCTGAAGATCGATTGCCTGGCGCTGGGCATGCTGACCTGCCTGCGCAAGTGCTTCGCGTTGCTGGAAAGCGCGTATGGCGTGACCAGGATCATCGCGACGATCGAGCCGGATGACGCGGCGACCTATGCAATGATCCGGCGCGCCGATACCGTCGGCGTCTTCCAGATCGAAAGCCGCGCGCAGATGGCGATGCTGCCGCGGCATCGGCCAGCGAATTTCTACGACCTGGTGATCCAGGTGGCGATCGTGCGGCCGGGCCCGATCCAGGGCGACATGGTGCACCCGTACCTGCGCCGCCGGAACGGCGAGGAGCCGGTCGACTATCCGTCGCCGGCATTCAGGGATGTGCTGGAACGCACGCTCGGCGTGCCGCTGTTTCAGGAACAGGTGATGAAGCTGGCCATGGTGGCCGCCGACTTCACCGATGGCGAGGCCGACCAGCTGCGTCGTTCGATGGCCGCATGGAAGCGTCACGGCGGGCTGGAGCCGCATCGCGAGAAACTGGTGCAGGGCATGCTGAGGAACGGCTAGGGGTTCAGCCGAGATACGTGCAAAAGCAGGACATAACCCTGAATTAAACTAGGTTTGTCAACGGTTTAGTGTGACATTTGGAATGCCTCCTTTCTCCTTTTTCCGTGGACAATGTTGGACCTATTCCAACAGGAGTTCGGTCACAAAGGGATCGGGCACGGCTTCCACGTCGATCAGGTAGTCACCGAAGCGCTTGATGTGCCCGGTCATATATGGGCTCATTGTCGCGACGTCTTGGCGACTTGGCTTCATCCCTTCGCTGACCAAGTCACGCAGAATCCGCGTGAGGTCGACCGCGTTACTGAAAATGATCGCGTTGGTGACCAGGTCGTTGTACTTGACCGTCTTTTCCTGCTCCTCCGGATCGTTGTCGGCGATCACCCCCTCGCCACCGAAGAAGTTCCATTTGGCGAAGCCATTGTAGGCCTCGACCTTGTTGGTCGAGGCGGTGATTTTCTCGCGCAGCTCCAGATCCGAAATATACCGGAGCAGGAAGATGGTACGAACGACGCGCCCCAGTTCACGGAAGGCCTGATAAAGCCGATTCTTACGGCTGTCGTTGCCCAGTTTTCGCAAGAGCGTCACGGACGAAATCTTTCCGGTGGAAATCGAAAGCACCACGCGCATCAGGTCTTTCCAATGAACCTCGATGAGCGACCAGTCGATGGTGTCCTTGAACAGCGTATCGATATGCTCATAGCGCGTATCCGGTGCCGGCCGGAAAAACTTCAAATCCTGCCAGTTGCGTATGCGAGGCATCAGCTTGATGCCCAGCAGGTACGACAAGGCGAATACGGGTGCTGATTGGCCTTGGGTGTCGGCATGGATAGTGTCTGGCTGGATGTCTGACTTGTTCTTCAACAACCCGTCAATGATATAAATCGCCTCCCACACCCCGCATGGAATGAAGTGCGAGAACAGCGCGACGTAGGTATCGGAAACATGGTGATAGGCGATGCCGCCATAGCCGCCGTAGCGTATGTGGTACTCGGCCATGAGGTTCTGGTCATACATGTCGTATTTAGTGCCATCGGCGGCGGCACTCTTTCCATTGCCCCACACCTTGGGCAGATGCAGCGTGTTGTAGGCATTGACGATGTCCTTGATCGCCAGATCGAGTTTCGTCGGGTTGATGTGGCGGCGATTCACGAAGGAAAGCATGTGCGGGGTCACGGCGCCGCGAAAGTGGCGAGCTGCCTGCACCGGGCCCAGATTGCAGCCGTAGGTAAAAGACGTGAGGATGTATCGCTCAGTCGCACGGTCAATCTTGGGGTCGGAGCCTGAAAGCGGGCCGAAATGCCGCGGAAAACCCACCCAGTGCGCCACGTTGCACAAGATGTCCAACACATTGCGCTCCGGCATGCGCGCAAGGATGGTGGCTTCCAAGGTCTTGGCCGCTTCGGTGGGTTCCGTGGCGGTGACGCGCTTGAGTACTGGTAAGCCATTGGCATCAATGACTACCTGGTTGTTCTCCGGGTAGGCGGCATCGATCTCTTCGGCGACGCGTGTCAGCTCGTCACGCAACCGGGTGACGAATGCCGTGGCATCCGTGGGTAGGTCGAGTTGGCTGCAATAGTCAATCAGGTGTGCTTGGCAGTCTTCCCAGCCCAGCAGCTGATCTCGGTAGTCGGCGTATTCCTCGGAGCCGGCGATGGCTACGTCGCCGGTCTTCAGTTCGTTGGCCAGGCAGGAGAAGACGCAGGCCTCCAAATGCCGACGATGCAGGCGTGGGTTTCCGGTCTCGTCGCGCTGGGTCACCGCGCGGCGCCATCGCTCGTTCGCGAAGGACAGGTCGATCGACTCCTCCAGCCAATCGCCACGCCGCGATTCATGTTCAAGAACAAGATCCAGCGCCTCCATCAAGCTGCGATCTTCGCTGGTCGACGCCAAATCGAGCAGCCGAACCATCCTGAAAATGGTGGGACGATGGCTTTTGTAGAACTTCCAGACCAATGGGTAATAGTTGTCACCGCTGTACGCATTGATGGCGGCACAGTCTTCCTGCAGGGTCTCCATACCACCGCGCTTACGCAAGAGCTGGCGTATTTCTCGACCAGCATCCGTGTCGCTGGCGTGCGTATCCAAGACTTGGATGACATCGGCGAGCGTGGCGACGATCGCCTCGGTCTTCTCGCGGTGACGAACCCGCAAACGCTCCATCTCCTCCTTGGCGCGGCGGTGAAGATTGTTCATCCGCTTGATGTACATCGCGGCCAGATCATCGCGAGCCTGGATGCGTGCACGGTGAATCAGGCTCAGCAACAGCATGTGTCGTTTGGGGGCGCCAAAATCTCGCAGCTCGGCCGCATCAAGGGCTTTCGCTTCGGCGGCAAAGTGCTTGATCTTCACCTCCGGCACATCGGCCAACAGATGCATGTCGCCCATCAGATTGGAGAGGCGCGCGATGTGCTCGATCAACCGCTGGAAGTGCTGTAGCGAGGAGCGCTTGGGTAACTGCTTGATCAGCTGCAGCGGACTCTGGCGGCGCCCGGTATCCACATCGAGCAACGTGTCCAGTTGCGCGGCTTCCTCGGTGGTCAATCGTTGCTGGACTAGGCTGAATAGGCGTTGGTTGACCAGTGCCCGTACCCGTCGTGCCAAGCGATCCAGCGTACTGAAGGCCGGTAGCTCGATCTTGTCCTTAATTAGTTGCTCGATCGCCGCATTGATCAAATCCGCTGGGTTGTCCATTACGCCCGCTGCTATCCCCACCGCGCGCGTTGCCGCGTGCATGCCACGTTCCCGGAAAGCCGAGACGTCCAGCCGTTGCCGAATGGTGGCGTGATAGCGATAGAGCGTGCGCGCCCCCAATGTCGCTGGTCGGGCATGCCCGCTGAGCCGCAAGGTATCCCGGACCTGACGCATGATGGCGATTGGCACTGCCTCCAGCGCGGGAAAGTACCCGAGGCGTTGAAAGCCTTTCAGCAGCAGTAGGAAACTGAGGCGGCGCGCCGGCTCACGCACTTGCCGTATGGCCCATGCAATTTCGTCATCGGTCGGCGTATAGATTTGGGCCAGTTCACTCGCAGATGGATTGCGCTTGAAGAAGGGATAAGCGGTCCGTTCGATCGATGCCATAGTGAAGACAGTGATCTAGCCAGCCCGTAGGATAGACCGTGAAGTGTGTGTTTCGGTCCCTTACTTGGAGCTTTGTTGCTTTCGCGTAGACGCTGGCGGTGCAGACTGGGAGCGCATTAGTATGTATGCGCAATGTACGGCCCCATTCGCCCCGTGGCCAGGACGCGGCCACTCCCGCGCCGTCTCGATGGCAGCACCGAATGGCGGTGGCAACGACCAGTCGTCGCGTCGGTTCTTTGCACGTGCGCTTTATACGGGCAGCTCGACGTGTGCCGTGCGACGCGGCACCCCTACCATCGACTCCGGGGGCCGACCTGCAAGTGTTCTATGCCGAGGGCTTGTTTACGGGTTCAATCTCCTTCAGAAGCCGCTCTTGCTCGGTAGCATCCAGTGCACTGAAAGCCCGAATCATTCGAGCAAGTCGTTCGTTGTCGGCGTAGAGATACGCCAATGGCACGCCGAGCGCTTTCGCCAGGCGCTTCGCCGTCGCTTGATCTGTGGCGTGGACGTCCTGCTCGTATCGGTTGATGCGTGTGCTAGCCACGAAGGGATCCAGTCCGGCGAGGATGCCCAGCTCCTTCTGGGATAGACCGGCATCCTGACGCGCTTGCTTCAAGCGCTTGCTGAAGATGGACGACGGTTCACGTGGGCGAGGCATGGAATTCTCGAGGAGGAAGACCTCTACGAGATTCGTTGCTTTACCGTGCTGGCGATACTACGATATTCGTAGTTTTGTTGATAGCCTCAAGTGTTTGGCCACCCTACGACCGATAGGAAGCCAGCCCCATGCTTCTGCAACTGGTGTTCGAAGATCAGTGGTCCATTCCCGTACCGATGGACGATCGGCTGGAGGAGGCGCTTGGCGTGCAGCGCGAGCGCGCCTCCCGCGACGAGTTCGACCTCGCGTTTCTCGAGCGTCTATCAGAATGCTTAGCGAATTCGCTCGCGGCGTGCCTTGACACCGACTTGCAGCTGCCGACGGACAGCCAGGTGAAGTACGCCATGGACATCGCTCGGGAACTGGGTGTGTCGTTACCTGCCGATGCCCTACGTTTCCGCGGCGCAGCTCACGAGTTCATTGACCGCTTCAAAGATTCCTTCCGCGTCAGCCGTGAACGACGCCGGCGTATGACGAGTCCCACCGGGGGGTAGCTCATCCGGATGACCTGCCGAGGCCGCCGCCAAGACAAACCTTGGCGTGTTGGCCGCACGTATCACTAAATATCAGTCGATCATGACCCTACCTTACGAGCGCACTTGGGCAGTCGTCGAAACACGGCGTTTCCTGACAGAGGTGCTGGCCAATCGACGCGTTCCCGCCGCCGTTCGCGAGCAGGCGCGCACTCTGCTGCGTCACTACCCAGGCCCCAGCGACGTATTCAATGCGGCGTGGCAAGCGCTTGCCGATCCCCGCCTCGTCCTGGAACCAGTCTTTGACATGAGCACTGACGGATCGCCTTCACCCAACTGGCCGAAACCACGAGTGCTTCGTACTTCGAAATGACGGCATAGAGCCAATGCGTGACAGGCGTGCTTGTTGTAGCACGGCTCCTCAGCCACGCCCCCGCTGCCTACAGAATCGATCGAGCAAATGGCCAAGATGACAAAGGAAAAGCTTGCGCAACTACTGGCTTCTGCAAGGGCCACGCCATCTGGAGAGAATCCCGAAGACGCCCAAGAGGCGGTCTTCAGGGCACTCCTTGATGCGACGGTCTATGCACATGTGCCGTTGGAAAGCCCACCGGAAGGCGTGATGCGCTTCATCCAGTTCGTGCGTCCCGACAACGGTCAGACCGTGCTGCCCTTTTTCAGCGACAGGGAACAATCCGACGCGGCCGCCGGCGGGAACGTTCTCAGCATGGCGATGTCCGGACGAAGCCTGTTCGAACTGACGCGCGGTGCCACGTTGATGCTCAATCCGAACCTGGATGCGGTCGCTCTCTATCCGCCAGAGATCACCGCACTGCTGGAGGGGAGGGCGCTAGGTTTTTTCAGAAAGGACGAAGTGGCTGAGGATGCGAAGGTACTAACTGGTCAGCCATCCATATCGACAGCTGGGCTGAATACTATGCTGCGCAGCTTGTTCGAACGGGAGGCGACGGTCAGGGCAGCCTTCTTGTCCGAGGTGCACCATCAAGACGATCGCGCGGAGGTTTTCCTGCTCCTTACCGTCGTGGTGTCATTGGCCCACCAGGAGCGCATCCTCCAACTGGCCACGCTGGCTTTCAAGACGGAGGCTCTGCAACTCGACCTACCACTCAACATGAGGTTCTTGGCGCCTGATGCGCTGCTTGATGATCTCTGCAACTGCGGAGTGCAGATCTACGGTACTTGATGGAAGCCGGATGGCTTTACAAATGGGCGCTGCCGAAACCGCTTGCACGCGGCGGTGGTACCGCCTACCGCACGTCGCAACGCGTGGTGATGGAGGAGACGATCTGTCGAGTGCGCCGGGGCGACCCCCTTGTCGACTGCCTGATCATTAACGCTGTGTCCAGTGCTGTACTACTACCTCCAACCAAACCCAAAGATTCAGGAACTACATAACCATGAGCCACGAGCCTTAGGTGGAGACTTGGTAGTCAGAACCAATCGCAATACATGCAGCGTTGCATGTTAGCCTCTGCGAGTAGCCATGTACGAAATCCTGCCAGCGCGGGGTCCTGCGCTCGGGCCGGGCGGTACGCCAGGTACCAGTTCTCGTAGTTCTTTCCTGTGGACTGGAACGGGGCGACCAGCCGACCCGATTTGAGCGCATCGCTGACGTAGGGAAGCTGGGCCACGGCGACACCCACGCCGTCCAGCACGGCCTGCATGGCCATGGCCGAGCTCTCGAAGATCACTTCCGCTTTTGGCTTGAGCGGTGCGCGCAATCCCGCAGCCTTGAACCACCAGGCCCACTGTTCACGCAGGTGTGCGACCACGATCAGCGAGGCCTGGCGCAGGTCGCGAGGTTGGCGCAAACCCTTCGCCAGGGCGGGGATGCAGACCGGCACCAGGGTCGAAGGAAACAACTCCTCGGCAAGGTAGCCGGGCCAATCGCCGGAGCCACGGCGCACCGTGCAGGTCCAGTCGTCGCGCAAGGGATTCATGAGGCCACCGGTTGCCACGCGAACCTCGATCTGCGGGTGATCGTGACTGAAGCCGGCCAGCCGGGGGATCAGCCAATGTAACGCGAAGGCGGGAGCGACACCGATCGTGAGCACCGGGCCGGCGCGCATGGCCGACACCTGCGCGACCAGGCGCGTGATCGCCTCGAAAGCGTCGGTCAACCCGGGCTGCAGTGCGCGTCCCTGCAGCGTGAGCTCGAGCCCGTTGGCGTGGCGATGGAACAGCGCGAAGCCGAGGCGGCGTTCCAGCAGGCGCACGCTCTGGCTCACTGCGGCCTGGGTGACATGCAGCTCGCTGGCGGCCGCCGTGAAGCTGCCGCAGCGGGCCGCCGTCTCGAAAGCACGCAGCCCATTCAGGAGGGGAAGGGATCCTGTCATGGCGGGTAGCCCAAGGAAAACTTTTGGTGGCGGCAAGAAATAGTCGTTGGCAATGAGCGATGCCTACGCCTGAAGATAGCCGCTGACAACGCTTCACGGCGCAACACTACCCTTCTTCGCATGGATCGTCGAATGACGTACCCCAAGGTTGGCTTTTCCCGGGTTTCTCGTGACTCCGTCTGGATCGCCGAAACCGGGAGCGGATGCGGGGGCAGGGATGCCTCACGCCTCGATCGCCCACCCGCGGCTGTTCCACGGCATGGATCGACCCCGTGAACTTGTCCGCGCCGTTCATCGCGCGGCCAGTCGCGACGGTACTGCTGATGGCGACGGTGGCCTTGGCAGGCATCGTCGCGTTTCCCTTGTTGCCCGTCGCCCCGCTGCCGCAGATCGACGCGCCGACCATCCAGGTCACGGCGACGCTGGCAGGGGCCAGCGCGCAAACCATGGCATCGTCGGTGGCCACGCCGCTGGAGCGTCAGCTGGGCCAGATCGCCGGGGTCAGCGACATGACCTCGTTCAGCGCGATGGGGGCGACGTCGGTCACCGTCCAGTTTGACCTGGATCGCAACATCGACGCGGCGGCGCAGGACGTGCAGGCAGCGATCACGGCAGCGGGCAACAACTTGCCGCGGGCGATGACCACGCCGCCAACCTACAAGAAGTTGAATCCGACCGATGCACCGATCCTGGTGCTGGCGGCGAGTTCCGATGCGCTTCCGCTGACCGCCGTCTCCGACGCCGTCGACAACTTCCTGGCGCGCAAGATCTCACAGATACCGGGCGTGGCCCAGGTTTCGCTGGGTGGCGCGCAGCAGCCTGCGATCCGGGTGCAGGCCGACCCCGGCCGGCTCGCGGCGGTCGGGTTGACGCTCGAACAGGTGCGCACGGCGCTGGTCGCGGCCACCACCGACGCCGCCAAAGGTGCGATCGATACCCCCACGACGAGCTTTGCGATCGCCGCGAACGATCAGATCATCCATCCGCAACCGTTCGAGGATGTCGTGCTTGCCTACAAGCGCGGCGCGCCCATCCGGGTGCGCGACATCGGGCGCGCCGTCGCCGCGGCCGCCGATCGCAACGCGGCGGCGTACTACAACGGTCGACCGGCCATCCTGCTCACGGTCTACAAGCAACCCGACGCCAACGTCATCGCCACGGTCGAGCGCATCAAGTCGGAACTTCCCCAGCTTGTCTCCGACATCCCCCGTGCCATCACCATCGATACGGTGCTCGACCGTACCGTCACCATCCGCGCCGCAGTACGTGACGTCGAATTCACCCTGGTGCTGGGGGTCATCCTGGCGGTGCTGGTGGTGGGGTTGTTCCTGCGCAACCTGTGGGCGACCCTGGTGCCGGGCATCACCATCGTGCTCTCGCTGCTCGGTGCATTCGCGGCGATGTGGCTGTTCGGATTCAGCCTCGACAACCTGTCCCTGATGGCCTTGACGCTGGGCATCGGCTTCGTGATCGACGACGCGATCGTGGTGGTCGAGAACATCCAGCGTCACGTCGAGAACGGCTTGCCGCCGATGCAGGCGGCGCTCGAAGGCTCACGCGAGATCGCCTTCACCGTGTTCTCGATCAGCCTGTCGATGCTCGCGGTGTTCGTTCCGCTGCTGTTGATGGGCGGCATCGTCGGCCGCCTGTTCCAGGAATTCTCGTTGACCATGATGGCGTCGATCATGGTGTCCATGCTGGTGTCGTTGACCCTGGCGCCGATGCTGTGCTCACGCTTCATGCGCCGCGGGGATGGCCGGCACGGCCGCTGGCATGAGCGGGTCGAAGCCGCGTTCGACGCGCTCCTGGTGGGTTATCGGCGCACGCTGGACGGCGTGCTGCGTCATCCGGCCATCACGATGGGGGTGTTTCTTGCCACGGTGGCATCGGCACTGGCCCTGGCCATCGGGATTCCCAAGGGCTTCTTTCCGATTCAGGACACCGGGTTGATCCAGGGCCTGGCCGAGGCGGCACAGGGCACCTCGCCGGAGGAGATGCGGCGTCTGGAGCGCCAGCTCGACGCGGTGCTGTTGCGCGACCCCGGCGTGGCCGGCGTGGCCTCCTGGACCGGCACGACGGGCGGCAGCGGCTATGCGCAGACCGCCAACACGGCGCGCTACCTGATCGTGCTCAAGCCGCTCGAACAGCGCGAGCTGCCCGCCACGGAAATCATTCGCCGGCTGAAGCCGCACGTCGGCGCCGTCGCCGGTGTCGACTTGAAGCTGTCGCCGACGCAGGACATCACGACCGGTGGCCGCACGGCACGCGGCAGCTTCCAGTACACGCTGCGCGGCGCGGACGTCGATGAGCTCGATGGATGGTCACAGAGAATGCTGGCGAAGATGCGCACGTTGCCACAATTGACCGATGTGGCGAGCGACCTGCAGTCCAGCGCGCCGCAACTTGCGATCCATATCGACCGCACGGTGGCCGCGCACTTCGGCATTTCACCGCAGACGATCGACGACACGCTGAATGACGCCTACGGCCAACGCCAGATCACCCAGTACTCCACCCAGGTCAGCACCTATCCCCTGATTCTCGAGGTCACGCCCGACTTGCAGGGCAAGCTTGCGTCGCTCGATCGGCTGTATGTCCAATCGCCCCTCACGGGTACCGTGGTGCCGCTGTCGGTGATGACGCGGGTGGATTCCACGAAGGTGGGCCCGCTCTCGGTGATCCATCAGGGATCGTTCCCCGCCGTCACGCTGTCGTTCAACCTGCCGCCTGGCGTGGCGCTCGGCGAAGCGGTCACCGCGATCCAGCAGGCCGCGGCAGCGATCGGCATGCCCGATGGGGTGCGAGGGGCCTTCGAAGGCAACGCCAAGGCGTTCCAGTCCTCCTTGTCGAACATGCCGTGGCTGGTGCTGGGTGCGTTGGTACTGGTCTATATCGTGCTGGGAATCCTGTACGAAAGTTTCATTCACCCGCTGACGATTCTGTCGACCTTGCCCTCTGCCGGTGTCGGCGCGCTGGCGATACTCTGGATCATGCACATGGGCCTGACCGTCATCGGCATCGTCGGCATCATCCTGTTGATCGGCATCGTCAAGAAGAACGGCATCATGCTGGTCGACTTTGCCGTGGCAGCCATGCGCGAGCGCGGTCTTTCGGCGGTGGAGGCCGCGCGGGAAGCGTGCCTGCTTCGCTTCAGGCCGATCCTGATGACGACCGCGGCGGCCATGCTGGTCGCCCTGCCGCTGGCGTTTGGCCATGGCGTCGGATCCGAACTGCGCCAGCCACTCGGTTACGCGATGCTGGGTGGACTGGTGCTGAGCCAGTTGCTGACGCTGTACACCACGCCGGTCATCTTCGTTTACATGGAGCGCTCGCGAAGCTGGTTGGCGTACAGGAGGCAGTCGGCGCTGCAAGCGCCATCGTGACGAACCGGGATGGTGGCTTGGCACCTCTCAAACCCTCGAGCGGGCTTGGCCATGTGCAGCGGGGCGAATGGCGGCGGCGATGGCGCCCGGCGCGACCCGGTGGGTCCCCAAGCTCGAGCGGCCCCTTTCCCGGGGGAGAGGGGCCGTGACAGGCCGAGGTTGGGGGATGGACGTCAGGCCACCGCCGGGAAATCGATGGTGGTGTCGTTGATGCGGTTGAATACGTTGGTGAATACGATCACCGCCATCGCCAAGGCGATGTCCACCAGCTGTGCGTCGGTGTAGCCGGCCGCCCGGATCGCCGAGAGCTCGGCGAGGTCGAGCGTGCCGCGCGTCGTGGCGAGCGTGCGGACGAAGCGGATCAACGCGTCGCGCTTGGCATCGCCGGTGGGTTCGCCGGCGCGGATCCGCTTCAGGGTTTCCGGCGACAGGCCGGCCATCTTGCCCATCATGCTGTGCGCCGCCACGCAGTAGTCGCAACCGGCGGCCACGCTGACGGCCAGCTTGACGGTCTCGCGATCCTGCTTGTCCAGGCTACCCGCGGCGAGCACGCCATCGGCCTGCAGGATGGCACCCAGCGCAGCCGGGCCATGGGCACCGATGGCGGCGTAGGCGTTGGGCACCCTGCCGGCAGCCTTCTTGACCTGGGCATAGACCTCGGCCGTGGCGCCGGTGGCGGTTTCGAGGGCGGGGGTGACGATACGGGACATGGCGGTTACTCCGGTTGGGGAAGGGTGGAACACGTCGCTACTTTACGGACCCGAGTTGAGATTGTTAATGCCATAAAATCTCAGTAACATGCTTCATCGTCTCAAATCAGGAGGCCGATATGTCACCGCCTCTGGATTGGTTGAGCCGCCTGCTCAACCTCATTCCCGTCCGTGGGCAGCTCGATGTCCGCTGCCACTACGGCGCGCCCTGGCGCATCGATCAGGAGCCCATGCCGCCGGGGGAGATGCCGTACCACGTGGTGCTCGCGGGTTCGGCCGTACTTGAGGACCCGGTCAGTGGACAAACGGAAGTCCTCACGAAAGGCGACATCCTGCTGCTGGGAGAGGGCGGTGCACACGTCCTCCACGACGGCAGCGGCGCGCCTTCCGCGCCGACGCGCGTGCGCATGGGGTTCAACGTGTCGATCAGCGAGAACGCGGGGCAGGGCGAACCACTCGACTTGCTGTGCGGTCGCTTCGTCGTCGCCGCACCGCACGATCGCCTGTTGCGCGACTATCTGCCGCCGCGGCTGGTGGTGCATGCGGCGGGTGACGCCGCCGCGTCGGATACCGACACGGCGCTGCAACTCGAGCACCTGTTGGCGCTGATGCGCAGCGAGTCCTCCGGCGATCACCTTGGCGGCCGCGCCATGCTCAACGGCTTGTCGACAGCCCTGTTTGCCTTGACGTTGCGCCTGGCCAGCCAGCTTTCGCAGCCACCTTCCGGACTGCTCGCCCTGGCCGGCCATCCGCGCCTCGCCCCCGCCCTCACCGCGATGTTCAACGAACCCGCACGGGCGTGGACGCTCCCGGAGCTGGCGCAGCTGTGCAGCATGTCGCGTGCGACGTTTGTCCGCCATTTCCAGGATGCCACGGGCCGAACCGCCGGCGACCTGTTGGTCGACATCCGCATGACCTTGGCCGCACGCGAGTTGCGCAAGCCCTCGGTGTCCATCGGTACCGTCGCCGATAGCGTGGGCTACCGGTCCGAGGCCGCCTTCCAGCGCGCCTTCAAGCACTACATGGGAACGACACCCGCACGCTGGCGCCGCCAGGCGTAGGGCCAGTGAACCGCCGCTTGCAACCGTCGCACGCGAAGCACGCCGGGGTGCCGTGATCTGACGGCCTGGCCTGGGTAAGACGCACCCGATCAACCGGCGGCGTTCATGGGCCAGTCCGTGCAGCCTTCGTCACCGGCCGCAGAACGCGTGGACACCTGTCGACGCTGTCGTGGTCCGTGGCTCGCCACGGCATCCTGCTGCAAGCGGTTCCCCGCTGGCCTCTTGGGTCGACGGCGACTGCCGGACTAAGGAGCGACCGGTGGGGCTCGATCCCGCATTCTGCTCTGGTCGAATTCCGCGCGACTGCTGCTGTCGCCGCGCGGGCGCGGCACGTAACCTCGTGGCGGTCGGCAAGGGGCATTCGCATCGCCGCTGCGACGGCGGCAGCTGCCGGCGCGCGGCCGCATGCATGCACCCGGCGCAATGCCAGGGCAGACCGAGGAGACCGCGATGGCCAAACCGAACTTGCTTCGATTGCAGGATCACGACCAGATCACCAAGGAACTCAGCTTCAACATCTACGATATCTGCTACGCCGTGTCCGAAGACCAGCGCCGGCGTTACATCGAGTACATCGACGAGCAGTACGACGCCGACCGCCTGACCCGGATCCTCAGCGACGTGGCCGAGATCATCGGTGCCAACATCCTCAACATCGCGCGCCAGGATTACGATCCGCAGGGCGCCTCGGTTGCGCTGCTGATGAGCGAGCGCATGCTCGGCCGCAGCAGCACTGCCACGCATGTGGACAAGAGCCATATCACGGTGCACACCTACCCCGAGACGCATCCGCACACCGGCCTGGCCAGCTTCCGCGCCGACATCGACGTGGCCACCTGCGGCGTGATCTCGCCGCTGAAGGCGCTGAACTACCTGATCGAGCGCTTCGAGTCCGACATCGTCGTGTGCGACTATCGCGTGCGCGGCTTTACACGCGACATCAAGGGGCGCAAGCACTTCCTCGATCACCGCATCAATTCGATCCAGGAGTTCCTGTCGCGATCGATCCGGCAGAAGTACGAGTGCTTCGACGTCAATGTGTACCAGGAGAATCTGTTCCACACCAAGATGCACATCAAGAACTTCCAGCTCGACGACTACCTGTTCGAGGCGAAGGCGGACGACCTGTCGTTCAAGGAACGCGAGCGCATCAAAGCCCTGCTCAGCCACGAGATCCAGGAGCTGTTCCAGGGGCGCAACATCGCCTGAGTTCAGGTGCCAGCGAGGCGCCCGAGCGTCGCCAGCGCCGCTTCGGTGCGCGCATCCCAGGCATAGCCGTAGTTCAGGCGCAGGCAATTCGCGTAGGCCTGGCTGGCCGAGAACATCGGTCCCGGCGCCACGCTGATGCCATGCGATAGCGCGTGCTGGTGGATCGCCGGCGCGTCGGCCGGGGCCGGCAGTTCGACCCATAGGAAATAGCCGCCGGCCGGTCGCGTCGCGCGCGTGCCCGGCGGAAAGTGCTTCGCGATCGCCTCGATGAAGGCGCCCTGCCGGCTCGCCAGCGCTTGGCGCATCCGGCGCAGATGGCGGTCGTAGCCGGCTTTCTCCAGGTATGTGGCCAGCGCTGCCTGCATCGGCGCGGCGGTGGTCAGCGTGGTCGACAGCTTGTGGCGCGCGACCGCTTGCGCATAGCGCCCTGGCGCGACCCAGCCGATGCGAAAGCCCGGCGCCAGGCATTTCGAGAACGAAGAGCAGTGCAGCACCAGGCCTTTGCGGTCGAACGCTTTCGCGGGCGCTGGCCGCTGGTTGCCGAAGTAGAGCTCGCCATAGACATCGTCCTCGATCAGTGGCACCTCGTGGCGCGCCAGCAGCTCGACCAGTTCGCGCTTCTTCGCCTCCGGCATCAGGCTGCCGAGCGGGTTCTGGAAGTTCGTCATCAGCCAGCAGGCTTTCGGCGCGTGGCGCGCGAGCACGCGTTCGAGCGCGCCGAGATCGATGCCCTCGCGCGGGCTGGTCGGCACCTCGATCGCGCGCAGGCCGTTGCGCTCCAGCGATTGCAGTGCGGCGTAGAAGGTGGGCGATTCGACCACTACCGCATCGCCCGGCCGCGTCACCGTGGCGAGGCAGAGATTGAGTGCTTCGAGCGCGCCGTTGGTGATCACGATCTCGTCCGGGTGCACCTGCAGGCCGTCTACCAGGTAGCGCAGCGCGATCTGCCGGCGCAGCGGCGCGTGGCCGGGCGTGAGACTGTCGACCGTGCTCCAGGGATCGAGCCGCTGCACGCTGGCGGCGACCAGCCGCGCGAGGCGTTCGAGCGGAAACAGCAGCGGATCCGGGAACGCCGAGCCGAAGGGAACGACCTCGCGGTCCATGGTCGAGCCGAGCAGGTCGAACACGCGATCGCTCATGTCGAGCAGGACCGTGTCCTCGTTCGGCTGCGAAGCCGCATCCGGCTCCGGCGGCAACCGCGCCACGCGGGCGGCGACGTAGTAGCCGGAACGCTCGCGCGCGCGGATCAGGCCCCGTGCTTCGAGCAGGTAATAGGCCTGGAATACGGTCGACGGGCTGACGCCCCGGCTGGCACTGGTCTGGCGTACCGAGGGCAGGCGATCGCCGGGTCGCAGCAGGCCGGTGCGGATCGACTCGGCGAGATCAGCGGCGAGGCTTTCGTAGCGATTCATCGGCGGCATCAGCGACGGTGGTGAAGACTGGCATTGTGCGCCACGGCGCGCCGATCTGATCCGTACAGGATGCCGAATTATCCGGGTGCGTCAGTACGCCGCGCGTGCGACGAATACGGCCGATCTTTACAAACTGCTGGCTGCCAAGCGCTTTTCCCGTGCCACGTATCTGATACGGTTTTTTCCGATTCATCTGCTTCTGTTTGATCTGCTTCTGTCGACGCATCGTGCGGCCATTTTCCAAGCCGCCATGGGCGGCCCGTCCCCGAGAAGCCGTTGATGAACCCGACCGCCATCCTGCTTGCCACCTTCCTGCTCTCGATCGCCGGCTTATTCGCCTTCATCTGGTCGCTGCGCAAGGGCCTGTTCGACGCCGATGCTGGCGGTGCGCGCACGATCTTCGCGCAAGGCGAGATTGGCCATGTCGAAGATCCTGCCGCCGATGCAGGGCAGGCGCACACGCTGCAACGCGATGCGCGCGTGCTCGGACCGACCACGGCCGCCGAGCTGGCCGCGCGCGAAGCCGCCGATCGGTCGAGCGCGCAGCCGGCCTTCGCGCTGTTCACCTACGCGATCGTGTGGCTGATCGTCGCCTCGCTAGCCGGCCTCGTCAGCTCGCTCAAGTTGCACTGGCCGGAGCTGCTCGACCAATACGGCTGGCTCACGTTCGGCCGCCTGCGCACCCTGCATCTGAACGCCGTCGCCTACGGCTGGGCGCCTCAGGCGCTGCTCGGACTGGCGATATGGATGCTGCCGCGCCTGCTGCGCACGCCGCTGATCGGCGCTCGCTTCGTCCTTGTCGGCGCACTGATCTGGAACGCGGGCCTTGTCGCCGGCCTCATCGCCATCGCGTTCGGCCTCAGCGCCGGGCTGGAGTGGCTGGAGATTCCCTGGCAGGTCGGCGGGTTGTTCGCCTTCGGCGGCATGCTGATCGGCCTGCCGATGGTGTTCACCCTGCGGCGCAAGCGCGTGCATCACCTTTATGTATCGGTCTGGTACATCGGCGCGGCGCTGTTCTGGTTTCCGGTGCTTTATCTGGTCGCCAAGGTGCCTGGGGTGCATTTCGGCATCGAGATGGCGACGATGAACTGGTGGTTCGGACACAACGTGCTCGGCCTGTTCTACACGCCATTGTCGATTGCCGCGGTGTACTACTTCCTGCCGAAGATCATCGGCCGGCCGGTGCAGTCGTACAATCTCTCGCTGCTCGGCTTCTGGACGCTGGCGTTCTTCTACGGCCAGGTCGGCGCCCATCACCTGATCGGCGGGCCGGTGCCGGAGTGGTTGATCACGCTGTCGATCGTACAGAGCGTGATGATGGTAATTCCGGTCATCGCGTTCTCGCTCAACATGCACCTGACCCTGAGAGGGAATTTCGACGCGCTGCGCCATTCCTATTCGCTGCGTTTCATCTTCTTCGGCGCGGTGATGTACACGCTGGCGTCGCTGCAGGGCACATTCGAGGCGCTGCGCTCGGTCAACGCGGTCACCCACTTCACCCATTTCACCGTCGCGCATGCGCACCTGGGCATGTACGGCTTCGTTTCGATGGTCGCGTTCGGCGGCATCTATTTCGCGCTGCCGCGCGTGCTCGATTTGCGCTGGCCGCGACCGCACCTGATCGCGCTTCACTTCTGGCTCGTCGTGGCGGGCTTCCTCTTCTATCTCGTGACGCTGAGCGTCGGCGGCGTGTTGCAGGGCCTGGCCCTGCTCGATCCGGCGCGGCCGTTCATGGATTCGGTCGCGGTGACCTTGCCATGGCTGCAAGGCCGCTCGCTCGGCGGTGCGCTGATGACGGCGGGTCATCTGGTGTTCGCCTGGCATTTCTTCCTCGCGGTGCGCGCAACGGCATGGCGCACGCGCGTCCAATCTTTGCCGCTTAACGTCACGGGCTGATGACGATGGAAAACGAACTCAAACTGATCGGCGGCGCATTGGTCACGCTCGCACTCGCGACCGCGGCGATGATCCTGGTGCCGTTCCTGCAGCTCAAGCATGTCGCCGCACCGGAAGGTCTTGCGCCGTACAGCGCCGCCGAGGCGCGCGGGCGCGAGATCTACATCGGCAACGGCTGCATAGCCTGCCATTCGCAGCAGCCGAGCAGCACCGGAGCCGGCCGTGCCGATGCACGCCGCGGCTGGGGTCGGCCGTCGGTCGCGGCCGACTATACCTACGACGATCCGCCGCTGCTCGGCACGATGCGCACCGGGCCGGACCTGTTCAACATCGGCGTGCGCCAGCCCAGCGTCGACTGGCACCTGGGTCATCTCTACCAGCCGCGTGCCTACGTCAAGGGCAGCATCATGCCGGCGTTTCCGTTCCTGTTCGCGCTGCGCGAGTTCGACGAAGTGGGCCGCGACGATCGCGTCGTGGCGCTGCCGCCTGGCGTCGAGCCCCCCGGCAAGAAGGTGATCGCGACGCAGGACGCGCTGGATCTCGTCGCTTACCTGGTCGCGCTCAAGCACACCTACCCAGTACTCGCGCCCGATGCGAGCGCCGCAGCTGAACCGAAGAAGGCCGCACCATGAACGAGCCGATCCGCCAAGGCGAGAACGCCGATCCGAACGAGTCCAACAATCCGGTGCCGCGCGTCGTGCTCGCGCTGGTGGTCGGCCTGGTGATCTGGGCCGGCAGCTATATCGTGATGCAGAGCGCGAACGCGCCGGCCGAACTCGGCGACGGCCGCGATCCGGTTGCGCTCGCGGCCGTGCAGGCCGGCCCGGCCAATGGCGCCGAGATCTACACGCGTTGCCAGGGTTGCCATCAGGCCAATGGCCAGGGGTTGCCCGGCGTGTTCCCGCCGCTCGCCGGTTCGCCGTGGGTGATCGACGATGCGGTGCTGGCGACACAGATCGTGCTGCACGGCCTCACCGGCCCGATCAAGGTGCTTGGCACGACATACGATGGTGCGATGCCGGCGTTCGGCGAGCAACTGAGCGATGCCGAGATCGCCGCCGTGCTCACGCATATCCGCGCGGATTGGGGCAATGGCGCCGGCGCGGTCGACGAGGCCGCGGTCGCCGCCGCGCGCAAGCAATCGGCCGCGCGCACGACACCGTGGCATGGCGTCGACGAGTTGAAAGGCTTCCTTGCCGCGAAGGATGTGGCAACGCCGTGAACACAACCGCGCTGCGCACAGGGCTCGCCCTCGCCGCGCTGGCGTCCTTCGCGCTCGTCGCGTTCGCCGATGTGACCTGCGGTTTCGCCGCGATCACCAGCGAAGGCGCGCGCCGCGTTGCCATCGAGCGTGCACCGCGCGCGGTGCCGGACATCGAACTGGTCGACAGCCACGCGCAGCGCGTGCGCTTCGCCGACCTACGCGACGCGGCGGGCAGGGTGCTGCTGGTCAGCCTCGTCTACACGCAGTGCGAAACGATCTGCCGCACCACGGCGTCCGGCCAGGCCTGGCTACAGCGCGAGCTGCGCCACCGCGGCCTCGGCGAGCGCGTGCATCTGGTCACGTTGAGCTTCGACCCCGCGCGCGACACGCCAGCCGCGCTACGCGCCTACGCGCGTGGCCAGCGCGCCGACGCGAGCCTGTGGACGTTCGCGACCGTGGCCGATCCGGCGCAGCTCGATGCGTTGCTGCGCACGTTCGGCATCGTCGTGCTGCGCGATGAGTTCGGCGGCTACACGCACAACGCGGCGTTGTTCCGCCTCGACGCGCAGGGCCGCATCGATCGTGTCTACGACGTCGATCGGCCGAATCTCGCGCTCGCCGACCTGCTGCGCGACTGACGATGCCGCGCCTCTCGTCCGGTGTCGCGCCCGGCCTCGCACTCGCCGCCTGCGCGTTCGCGCGGCCCGTGCTCGAGGCGACGATGGCGCTGCACATGGCGCTCGAATTGCCGCTGCTGTTCGCGATCGGCCTCACTGCGGCGCACGCGGCCGGCCCGCGCCTGTCGCACTCGCTGGCGCGCTGGGACCCGAACGGACTGGTCGCGCTGCTCGCCGCCAGCCTGGTCGGCGCGTACTGGATGCTGCCGGTCGCTCTCGATCGCGCGGTACTGGAGCCGGCCCTCGGTTTCGCCAAGGCCGCCAGCCTCGTCGGCGCCGGCCTGCTTCTCGGCGCGAGCTGGCGCCGCGTGTCGCTGGTGTTGCAGGTGTCCTTCGTGCTCAACGCGGTCGGCATGCTGTTCGTGGCGGGCATGCTTTATCACGAGGCGCCCGAGCAACTGTGCAGCGTCTACCTCGCCGGTGAGCAGGCGCTGGCCGGCGCGGCGATGGTGGTGTGGGCGAGCATGCTGCTGGTCGGCGGCTTCGTCGCCTTGCTGCGCCATCCGGCGCTGCGTGACCGCGACGACTCTCATGAACTGAACCGGCCATGCCACGTTGGCGGGGTCACGGCTGCAACGCTCGCCTGCGCGGCGGCGCGATCAGCGCGTCATGCCGGCCATGCTCATCACCACCCGGAAGATCAGGGCTATAACCGCAAGTGCGGCGATGCTTGCGGCCCAGATGGCGATCAGCCAGCCGATGCGGCGCAGCCACAGGCCGCGCGGTCGCGGCTCCACGGCCATCAGTGATATCCCTCGCCGGCCTTCACCTTGCCGCGAAAAACGTAATAAGACCATGCGGTGTAGATGAGGATGAAGGGGATGATGAACAGCGCCCCGACCAGCGTGAATCCCATGCTCTGGGGAGGTGCGGCAGCCTCCCAGATGGAGATCGCAGGCGGGATGATGTTCGGCCACAGGCTAATCGCCAGTCCTGTATAACCGAGGAACAGCAACCCAAGGGACAACAGGAACGGAGCCGCATGGCCCTCGGTGCCCAGCGACTTCAGCAGCCCCCATGTGGCCAGCAGCACCAGCAAGGGCACTGGCGCGAAGTAGAACAGGTTCGGCAGAGCGAACCAGCGTGTTGCGATGTCAGGATGCGCGAACGGCGTCCAGAGACTGACGATGACGATCGTCGCCAGCACAACCAGCGTGATGGGCCGGCCGAGTCGTCGCATGCGCTGCTGCAGATGGCCCTCGGTTTTCATCACCAGCCAGGTGGCGCCCAGGAGGGCATAGGCCACCACCAACCCGACGCCCGTGAACAGGCTGAATGGCGTCAACCAGTCGAGCAGCCCGCCGGCATAGGCGCCGCCCTCGACCTTGAAGCCGCTGATGAAGGCGCCGAGCACAAGCCCTTGCGAGAAGGTGGCGATGTAGGAGCCCCAGATGAAAGCCTTGTCCCAGAAAGTCTTGTGGCTTTCGTCGGCCTTGAAGCGGAACTCGAAGGCGACGCCCCGCCAGATCAGGCCCGCCAGCATCAACATCAAGGGTAGGTAGAGCGCGCTCAGGATGACGGCGTAGGCGAGCGGAAAGACCGCCAGCAGGGCGGCGCCACCCAGGACGAGCCACGTCTCGTTGCCGTCCCATACCGGCGCCACGCTGTTGATCATCACGTCGCGATCCTCGCGACCGTACACGAAGGGAAACAGGATGCCGATGCCCAGGTCGAAGCCGTCCATGATGACGTACATCATCAGGCCGAAGCCGATGATGATGATCCATACGAGAGGAAGGTCGATGCCCATGGTCAGCCTCCTTGGTTCAACGCGGGATCGATATCGTCGGGGGCCGCCGACAGGGGGCGGGCAGGCCGACGCGCCTGACCGGGATCATCGGAAGGGGAGGCGTCCCCGCTCTCGCCCGGGCCCTTGGCGACGAGCTTGAGCATGTAGCTGACGCCGGTTCCGAACACGGCGAAATACATGACGATGAACACGATGAGAGTCGTCGACAGCGCGAGCGCGGAATGGTTCGAGACGCCATCCGCGGTGCGCATCACGCCATAGACCAGCCAGGGTTGCCGGCCGATTTCCGTCGTGAACCAGCCGGCCAGGAGGGCGACTAGGCCGGACGGCCCCATCCAGGTCGCAAAGCGCAGGAAGCCGGATGGCGCGAACAGGTTTCTGCGCCAGCGCAGCCAGACGCTCCAGACGCCGAGAAGCAGCATGAGCATGCCGAGCCCGACCATGATGCGGAACGACCAGAAGACGATCGTGGCATCAGGGCGATCCTCGCGCGGGAACTCGCTCAGACCCTGATACTGGCCGTCCAGGCTGTGGGTCAGGATGAGGCTTCCCAGCCGGGGAATCTCGACCTTGTAGCGCGTCTTTTCGGCTTCCATGTCCGGCCAGCCGAACAGGATCAGCGGCGCGCCGGCCCCCGGCTCGTTGCGCCAGTGGCCTTCCATCGCCGCGATCTTGGCCGGCTGGTACTTCAGCGTATTCAGGCCGTGGAGATCGCCGATGAAGATCTGGATCGGCGAGACGATCAGCACCATCCACATCGCCATCGAGAACATCTTCCTGACGCAGGGATTGTCATTGCCGCGCAGGAGATGCCATGCGCCGGATGCGCCCACGAAAAGGGCGGTGGCAAGGAAGGCGGCGACCGTCATGTGCGCCAGGCGGTAGGGGAAGGAGGGATTGAAGATCACCTCGAACCAGTTGACCGGCACGACGACGTTGTTGACGACCTCGAAGCCCTGCGGCGTCTGCATCCAGCTGTTGGAGGCGAGAATCCACGTCGCCGAAATCAGCGTGCCGATGGCCACCATGAGGGTGGCGAAGAAGTGCAGGCCTGGTCCCACCCGGTTCCACCCGAACAGCATGACCCCGAGGAAGCCCGCCTCGAGGAAAAAGGCAGTCAATACCTCATAGGCGAGCAGCGGGCCGGTGATCGAGCCGGCGAAGGACGAGAAATAGCTCCAGTTGGTGCCGAACTGGTACGCCATGACGAGGCCGGAGACGACGCCCATGGCGAAGTTCACCGCGAAGATCTTCGACCAGAACTGGTAGAGGTCGCGATAGACCGTATCCTTCTTCCGGAGCCACAGGCCTTCCAGCACGGCCAGATAGCTGGCCAGGCCGATGGTGATCGCCGGGAAGATGATATGGAAGGAGATGGTGAAACCGAACTGGATGCGCGCCAGTTCGAGTGCGGTCAGGCCGAACATCACGAGCCCTCCTGGGTTTGCCCGGCGTCGATGGTATCCGAGCCGGGAGGCGGAAGACGGGGGCTGTCGAAGGTAACGGCCGACTTCGACCGCGTGTCGACGAAGAGCTGGAAGACGTCGGGCCTTGCGTAATGGCCCACGACGTCGAGATCGTACTTGCCGCGCGCGATCATCCGCCGGTCGATCTCGGCGACCTTGATCGTCTCGCCGGTGAAATCGGGCTCGACCAGCACGTTGCCGAGCGGATCGACGATGCAAGAGCCACCCCGGATCAGCACCGTTGCCGGGTCATCACCCTGGATCGGGGCGTAGTCCGCCGGGCCGTCGCCGCGCGTCAGGTACTGGCAGGCCGAGATCACGAAGCAGCGCCCTTCGAGCGCGATGGTGCGCATCGTCGGCAGCCAGGTATCGCGATCGTCCACGGTCGGCGCGCAGTAGAGCTCGACACCCTGTGCGTACATGGCCGCGCGCAGCAGCGGCATGTAGTTCTCCCAGCAGATGACGCTGCCGATCCGCCCGATGTCCGAGTCGACGACGCCGATGGTCGAACCGTCGCCGAACCCCCAGACCAGGCGTTCCAGGGCCGTCGGCATCAGTTTGCGGTGTTTGTGGAGGAGCTTGCCCGACGGTGCATAGGTGAGCGTCGAGCAATAGAGCGTGCCGCCGTCCCGTTCGATGATGCCGACGACGAGATGGACGCCATTGTCGCGCGCGATGTCGCCGATGCGGACGGCTTCGGCGCCGGGAACGGTCATGGCGCCCTCGTAGTAACGCCGGAATTCCTCGCGCCCCTCCGCGCTTCGGCTGCCGAGCCGCGCTCCGAAGTCGAGTCCCTTGGGGTAGCCGCCGACGAAGGCTTCCGGAAAGACCACGAGGTTCGCACCCCTGGCGGCCGCATCGCGGGTCAGCTCGGCGAGCTTTTCCACGGTTCTCTTCGTATCGAACAGTCCCGGGGCGGCTTGAACGACGGCGGCTTTGATGAGGGACATGACGAAGGATCCTTTGAATCACACCGCGGCTGGCGCCGAGTGCCGGTTGAGAGACCCCGCTTGCAGGCGGGGCCAGACCGCCTTCGGGATCGCCGCGATCAGCATGCTCGGAAAGCGCCGGCCCGACAACGGATGGCTTGTCCAGATACCGCGTTCCTGGCTGATTCCCGTTCCTCGATGCCGCGGCGCCGCGGGCCGTTCGGTGCCACTCGATGCATCCTCGTCGCCCCGGCAAGCCCGGGCCTTGCGGGACCGGGGAACGCTGCCTCTCCCGGTCGTTCTCCGGGAAAGGCTATCGTCGGGGGTCGGCCATCGCCGCGTTCAAGGCGGCGGTGAATTCCTCCAGGGTCGATCCGGTCGCCGGCAACGGCACGATGCGATCATCCTGGATGTAGAGCACCGTGGGGTAACTCGCCACACCGAGTTCGCGCGCGCGCCGGAAGTCCGCCGCGGCCATCCGGGACGCCTCGCCGGAACTCAGCAGCGAGGCCACCCGACGGTCGTCGAGGCCGGCCTTCCGTGCAAGCTCCACAAAGGTTTGCGGGTCGGAAAAGTTCTTGCCGTGCAGGTAGAACGCCTCCTGGACCAGGTGCACGAGTTCGATGGCGCGATCCGGCGCCTGCTCACGGAGCGCCGCGTAGCCGGCGGCGACGTCGGCCGAGTTCATCATGAGACGGCCGTCCTTCAACACGTCGAGATACGGAGCGCCAAACGTCACGCCGGACAGGCTCGCAATGCGCGCATTCGCCCCGGGGATGTGCGGGTAAGCGCCTATGGGGAGAGCACGCTCGCCCACGAACAGGCCGCCGCTGATCGCGTCGAATCGAACCCGGTGGCGATGGGCCGCTTCATACTCGGCCATTTTCTGCGAGAAGCCGTAGCACCAGCCGCAGTAGGCGTCGAAGACGTACAACACCAGCGGAGTGGTTTCGACAGACGTGTTCATGCCGATTCCTCAGTAAGCCACGGTGAAACGCGCTCGCGGATGGCGAGGGTTCTCGACCTCGTCGATGAACGCCATCGCGAAGTCCTGGGTCGAGATGTCGCTCGGACCGTTGGCTCCGAACAGCACATTGTCCTTGCCGACCCGGTATTGGCCCGTGCGCTCGCCCGGTTGGATCGCCGGCGGCGGGGCGAGTACCGTCCAGTTGATGTCGCTGTCTTCCCGCAGCAAGGCAAGCGCATCCCGCGCGCCTTCGGCCGTGGGGCGCCAGTCGGCGGGGAAGGTCGGCGAGTCGATCAGCAACTGGCCCGGCTCGATCTCCAGGCTGCCGGCGCCGCCGACGAGCATCAGGCGCGGCACGCCTGCGCGCTTGGCCGCCGCGATGATCGAGCGGATGCCGCGCATGTAGTAGCCATACACGTCTTCACTGGCGTGTCCGCTGAAGGCACTGATCACGACGTCGTTTCCGGCCAGTTGCGCTGCCAGCGCCGGCGTATCGAACGCGTCCGATTTGAGCACGGTCAGGCCAGAGGCGGCCGCAAGGCGATCCGGATGGTGGACAAGACCGGTGACCTGATGGCCACGGGCGAGGGCTTCGTCGCGGATTGCCGACCCAAGGAAGCCGCTGGCACCGATAAGGGCAATTTTCATTACACCATCTCCAATTCGGGGAAATCCCGTGGACAAATAGTGGGCTCTACAATAGATGGGAAAAAGCCTACAATTCATACATCTTTGGTATGTGATTGTTACCAATGCCGCCACCCGTCCCGGACCTTAATCTCCTCCGCACCTTCGTCGCAGTGGCCGCCGTCGGCAGCTTCACAGCCGCTGCGGAACGACTGGGGGTGACCCGGCCACAGGTGAGTCAGCAGATTCGAAAACTCGAGTCGGCCCTGGCTACCCAGCTGCTACGACGCACCACGCGACGGGTGGGCCTGACGCAAGAGGGACGTTTTCTCTACGAACGATGCGCGCCTTTACTGGGCGACATCGACAGCAGCCTGGAGCGGCTGGGGAACACGCAACCCGAGCTGTCGGGGACGCTGCGCATCGGCGCACCGATCGACCATGCCGCGCAGGTCATCGCCCCCGTGGCTGCCGAGTTCTCGCGCGCACATCCCTTGCTGAAGATCGACCTGCGCGCCTCCGACCACATCCAGGACCTGATCGCCGAGGGCATCGACGTGTCGATCCGCATCGGCTGGCTGCCGGATTCCAGCATGCGGGTGACCAAGCTCGCCGACTTCCATCAGGTCGTGCTGGCGTCAGCCGGCTATCTCGCGCGCAGCCGTCCGATCGTCGCGCCGAGCGACCTCGCCAATCAGCAATGGATCGAGTTGTCCTTGCTCCGCGCCCCCTTGACGTGGACATTCGAACGCGATGGGGAAAAGGTTCCGGTGCGCATGTCGGCGCGCCTCAAAACCGATTCCCCGACCGTGCTTCGTTCATGGCTGATGGCGGGCGCAGGCATTTCCGTCGCGAGTCTTCACGCCTTTTCTCGCGAACTGTCGGAAGGAGTGCTGGTTCGCGTCCTGCCGGATTGGCAGCTACCCTCCGGCGGCATCTTTGCCGTGTATCCGCCCGGCACCCACATATCGTCCTCAAGCCGAACGTTCGTCGAGTTCCTGCGCACCCGGATGCACGCAGCGCGCTGAATAGCGGTCGTCACTGCGGATGATGGCCTAGCGGCAATGGTAGCTACATACCGCTAGGCGAAGCGGATCTCATGTAGGGCGTCATGCTGGCCCAATCCAACCCAATGACGCCCCGACATACCCGCAATGATGAAAATCATGGGAACCGGTGCTCTTGAACGGTAGATCGCCTGCCACGCCTCCTGATCAATTCGCGACGGACGCGGCATGTCTTCGGGATGGGTGTGCCATTCCCCGACATAGTCGACTGTGCCGCCACTTCGATGCCATCGCGCGGTGGCGATCTCTTGATGGGCCGCCGGCGATCGGTCGAAATGGGTGCGTCCGCGGCGATCCTTCGGTGCTGGCTCTGTTGCTTCGACCACGTGCAAGTGGATGCCCCGGCGTTGCCCGAGCAAAATGCCTCCGGCCTCGGCTTTTCGTGGTGCGTCTTGGCGATGGCGACTGATGGTGATCAGCACCCGTGCCTCGATCAGCACTTGACCACCCCAGGCACATGGATTGTCGCCAATCAGCGAGGCGAGCATGCCGGGCACCCCGTCAGCGGCGTCAGATTTTGTGGTTTGAGCTTCCTGATGTCGGCGCTTTCAGTGGTGCGAGTGCGAAAGCGAGGGGAGGGATCGCCACGCATCCAGTCGATCACCAGGTCACTCGCCAAGGCAGCGGCCGACATGGGGGCGGACACCGCAAAGGGTGTGAAGGCGTGACATCCCAAGTTGCGCTGTTCCACCGGGTGATTCATCACCGGGAATCGGGGCGTGCGCGCACCGTCATTGCAGCGTAGGCACCGATAGCAGGCGAATTTCGGGGTATCAACCCACAACGCCTGGGCGCAGTCGCCGTTACCTACGATCCACACATGCAACAGAGGAGGGCGCACTGCAGAATCGACCTGCAAGCGATGGCAGTTCAGCGCTTCGCTAAGCGCCTCTTCGCCGGTGGCGTCGATGATCAAGTCCCCACACAGGTCATCGTGCCAATTCGCTTCCCGCGGACAGGCCATCACATTGATGGTGGGGAACTCCTGCTGAAGGCGCCGCTGCACCGCCTCGGCTTTGGGCAGAAAGAGACTGTCGTACCCCAGCCAGTGTCGACCGAGGTTCTCGGCCCGAAGTCGATCCGGATCGATCAGCGTCAACTGGCCAGCGCCGGTGCCGGCGCCCAGCCGTGCCAAGGCCTGCGCGAGGTAGCCGCCAATCGCGCCGCAGCCGATCACGGTAATGCGTCGGTCCTGGAGGGAGTGGTAGGTGAGGTTGCGGCTATGAACAAAGCTCGGACCAATCTCCTGGACAGCCACGCGACTGATGGAGCGGGAGCTGCCTCGGCCGTGCAAGCTCTGGCGCATATAGGATGGCTTGCGCCGGAAGACCTGTCGTTTGCTGGCATCCAAGGTCATATCAAAGCCGAACCAGCCGGCCCGGCATTGCAGCAGAAACATGACATGCGGCCGGGCAAGGTAATCCGGCCGGCCCAAGATGCGCTGGATCGCTGCATACGCGCGCGTGTCCCAGGCCTTGATCCACGCGAACATTTCGCCGATGGTTCCCGGCAGGGCGTTCTGTGGCAATGTTGGCGCCTGATCGCTGCGCACGATCCAGCATGTCAGCGCTGCCTCGACGGGCGCCGGCCAACCCCGCACGGCGCACCATCGCGCGATCTCCTCCGGAAGACTGCTGATCGCCAACATGCGCTCATCGGGCGGCCCCACCAGCAACGCGCTGGCGAGATCGGAGTCCGGGTGAATCGAGCCGAGGAGCACCGTCCAAGGCAACGGTCGCTGACCGATGTTCCAGTTGGCCCCGAACTCCGATTGAAATTCGTTCTGTCGATAGACCGGTCCTGTGAGTAACCGGTCGAGCTCCAGACGGGCCAAGTCCAAGCATTGAACGATGGCGTGTTCCGGGTGGAAACGGTCCAAGACCACACTGCCGCTCGCGAGGTAGCACAGTCCCCGATCGGCGTCGATGTGCGGGAGCAAGCCACTGAGGCCAGATGGCGCCTCCAGCACCTGAACGGTCGGGTAGTGCACGAAGTCCCAATCGCGTATCGTCAGGCGAATTCGCACAAGCCCACGTTGAGGTATGGCCGGGATTCTGGAAATTTTCGCAGAAACACATCTAAGTAACTGTAGCGTCTAAGGTTCTGTTCCATTGAATTAGCTCAACTCAGCTAAAATTAGCAACATCGAAGAATTGCTGCGAATCGCGGCTGCACATCGAAAACGCCGAACATGCTGTCACCCGATCAGCATGGCGATGTGGGTTACGGAACCGGCGGCTTACGCTGAACAACTCCCGGAGCGTGCATGCACCTGAACGAAATCTCACGGGGCGTCTAACTAGGTAAGGCTCAGCTAAGAGCAAACAAGCAATCTGAGCCTGCCAAACACTTCGCGAGGAGCTGTTTCGGTACCAACAACCTCAATTCTGGAGAACCAATTATGCGCAAGTCCCTGCTCGTCAGCTCGTCCCTTGCACTGTGTGCCATGGCGTTTTCAACCATCGCCGCCGCTACTCCTGCAGATCTGGCGGCACAGGCCCACGTCAAGATGGCCGAGGCGCGTAGCATCGCCCTGAAAGCTTCTCCCGGAAAGATTGTCAAGGAAGAACTTGAAAAAGAGTCGGGCGGAAGCGGCCTGCGCTATTCCTTCGACATCACCGCAGCCGGTGTTACTCACGAGATCGGGGTAGACGCCAAAGACGGCAAGATTTTGGAAAACTCCATCGACAACGGCAACGATTAATCCTCAGCCGGCCGGCATCCGGCCAGCGACATTAATTTGAAGCGAGCCCCAACACGGAGTGATCCGAGGCCGCTCCGGCCGCGCAGTCGAAGTGGCTTTTTGCTGATCGAACTTGCTGCAGCTCACGAAGGGACCGTGCCCGGAAATGGGTAAAATCGACGCGTAGGCCTCAAACGAGGCCTACGCGTCGCGCTGCTTGCCCTGTTTTTTCCGAGGCATTGCTGGCGACATCCGTTCTGCCAGTAGCGCACTGATACGCGATTCGGCCGTGGTCGCCCGAGTTTCCAGCGATCGCATCGCCGTTCCCAGTCCATCCAATTGCCCGCGAGCCGCGGCCAGTTCGACCGCCATCCGATCGCGATCCGCGACAGTAGCGGCCAATGCCTCTAAGCGGGTATCACGTTCGGCCAGTTCACGACGGTGATGTCCTGCTTCCAAGCGCAGCTCCGCCAAACTGGCCTGCTGTTGCTCCAGCCGCTCTCGCGTTTTGCCGGCCTGCTGTTCTGCGCGGCGCTGACCTTCGCGAGCTGCATCGATCTCCTGCAGCATTCGGGCTTGGGCGACTTCCAGCCGTCCGCTCGCTATATCGCGTTCGGCCTGAAAAGCCGCATCCCGACTCGCTATCAAGGCTTGGAACTCCTCAGCCTGCTCGGTTTGAGCTCGCCGGATACGTTCGATTTGTTCAGCGGTTTCAGCCTGCAAAGCCATGAGTCTTTGTTGTAGTTCCTGCCCATCCTGGAGAGCTTGGTTCTTCGCGCCAATCTCAGTCTCTGCTCGCGCTTGCTGCGCGGCGACTTGATGCCGGAGTGTTTCACATTGTTCACTCAGTGCTGCCACCGTCGCCAGTGCTATGTTGCGCTCTTGCGCGGCTGCATTCCGTTGCTGGTCGGCCTCCGCCAAGGCAGTTTCCAAGGCGCCACTCTGTTCGGCAAACACCGCTTGGCCCTGCTCGACAGCGGCTACCCACAGAGCCTCCATGGCATCGGCCACGGCGGCCGGGAGATCAGCACCGAGGGCGTCAACCTTCGTGCGATCGCCTTTCCACAGTTTTAGCTCGTCATTGATCGTCGTACGGCTGCCTTGCTGGATGGCGGCGTAGATTTGATCGACGGTGATTTCGTGGGGCCGCTTCCCGTCGGCAACGAGCTGCGCAGCGGCTTCGCGGGTACGTTGGCGGGTGTCACTGATGCGGCTCATGGCATTTCCAGTCGCTCGGAGGGTCAATTTTTGAAGTGACGATAGATGTATATCACAGTATTACATTATATATATAACGATTAATCCTAGAAATTTACGATAACTCCTATAATCGAAAGTCTTTTGACGATACCCTGCATATTCCGTGGCGTGGGACATTGGAAAGCATGACTGAGCTGATAGTGAGTCTTTTGGCGTTGCCCCAAGCCTTGCCGCCCGCCCTGTCCGGTTGCGTCGGCACCAATCGCGCACCGGCCAGCGTGGCGCGGCAGATTGCGGCCAACGACGACGTGGCCGCGATCGGCTTGTGGTTGGCGGAATATCACGACTCGCCACATACCTTCCGCAGTTACCACAAAGAAGCCGAGCGGCTGTTGCTCTGGGCCACGCAAGTACGGGGCAAGCCGGTGTCGAGCCTCACCCGCGAGGACGTGATCGCCTACGAAGCCTTCCTCGCGCATCCGCCTGCTACCTGGTGCGACGACGGCCTGGCGCGTCGCGGTGAGCATCGGCGACTCTTCGTCGGTCCGTTGGCCGAGCGCAGCCGCCGCCAAGCGTTGGGCATTCTGGCGGGACTGTTTAATTATCTCGTACGCGCCGGCTATCTCGCTGGCAGTCCGTTTGTGCTGCAGCGACGACGGGCGCGCCGCGGAACCCGGCGCACCATCGAGCGCTATCTGGACCGCGCTCTCTGGGAGGACGTACTGCGGATCGTCGATGGCTGGCCGCAAGACACTTCGAGGGAGCGGCAACGCTACGAACGCGTTCGGTGGATCCTTCGTTTCCTCTATGAAACCGCACTGCGGGCCGCCGAAGCGGCGGCCACCGGCGAAAGTGATTTCCAACAACTCCGTGGGCGGTGGTGGCTACACACCGTGGGCAAAGGCGGCGTTGAGGGCACGATTCCGCTGAGCGATGGTCTCATGGTGGATTTCGCACGCTATCGACGCTTTTATGGATTGCCACCAATACCTGCGATGGAGGGCAAGATACCGGCCATTCTCGGTATCGCCGGAAGGCCGTCTCCGTTGACGTCTACCGCGGTCTACCAGATCGTCAAGGACGCCTTCCGACGCGTGGCCGATACGTTGCAAAAGGAGGATTGTGCCAAAGCCACGCGTCTGCGGCGGGCATCAACACACTGGCTGCGGCATACAGCCGCCACGCACCAAGCCGAGGACGGCACACCGATTCACCACATCCAACAGAACCTGCGCCACAGCTCTATTGGCACGACGTCGATCTACATTCATGCGGAAGAAGATGCACGGCATGCCAGCACCACGAAAACACGCAGCGAGACATCCGCTCCCCCAGGAGACGTGCCATGACTGACCCCGACGATCGCTTTGGCATGCCCGACAGTGCGTTCAAGTCCGCCCGGGAAAGCCATGGCTTGAATAGCCCGGTTTTCCGTGCAGGTATGTATGTCCCGTCCCGGCATGAAGTAGCCACTCTTTCTGCCGCCAAACTTCTACCCATCGTGGTCGACTGGATGTGGGAAAGTCCGTCGGAGTTGATCCCTAATAACGATCAGATTTCGCAGCTGCGCGCCATACTTCTGAGCCGCCCTGATGCCGCCGCACCCGAGGTACGCGAACTCATCGTGGCCTGTGAGGATTATTTGAAGGTGTAAGCAGATGGCCCGAAGCAGAGTGAACTATCGCCAGGAATTTCAACTTCCGTTAACACGAATGGGCACACGATCTCACCGTTGCGTCTGGCAACTCATCGTTGGGACAGCGATATGACTATTTCACGCAAATCATTACTTTCGACGTTTGGCTCTCTGGTGCTCGCTTTGGCCCTAAGTGGTGTCGCCGTGGCTCAGGACAGCACGCCCGCAAGCGGCATGGACAAAATGGGGGCCATGCACTCGGACATGAAGGGTATGCACGGCAACATGATGGGTATGCACAAGATGCCAGCGACCGTGACGGCGGCGGATGCAAAGACCGGTGTGGTCGATGTGACGACCGAAGGTATGGCTTTGAAGGTGCATTTCCCACCGTCCGCCATGGCCAGCCTGAAAGCCGGAGACAAGATCACGTTGCATATGGGCTTCAGCAAGCCGTGAATCATCTGAACCCACCTCCAGAGTTGAGGGTGCCAGGTCGCACGGGTATGCTCGCCATATGACCTTCTCGCTGCGTCAGCTCGCCCGTTCACGTCGCCTCCGGGCGATGGGCATGCTGGCGTGGCTGATGCTGGTCATCAACTCATTGGCCGCTGCACCGATGGGCATGACGGGAATGCCTCATTCCCATCCCATGCACACAACGGTTGCGGCGGTCAGTGAACACTGTCATCACCACGTAGCCGCCAACAAGGCAGCCCGACCCTGTTGCGACGATCAGGCAGGTTGCTGCGGCGGCATGACCGGTCACACCTGTAATTGTGCAGCGATGTGCAGCACCACCATGCCACCCGAGCCGGCTGTGGCTTTGGTCTCGGCCGCGATCACCGCCCGTTACGCCATGCCGCTGCCCCGTAGCGCGCCCTCGTTGAATACCGCCCCTCCGTTGCGACCACCGGCGGTCTGACTCTCCCTCGTTTCTGATGAGCTTTGCTGGCGATCGTCGTGTGTCGATGATTGCCAGCAATCGGCTGTGATCGGTATCGGCATGATCGGTACCGCCTGCCCTGGAGAGAGTCCATGAACCTGTTTTCCCCGCCCCCTGCAGATTTGTCGCGGCGACGTTTCGTCCAGGGTGTCGCCATCGGCGGCGCTGTGGCCGGTTTGGGCCTGCTGCGTCCCTCGAACGTCTGGGCATTGACCAACCCCGGTCACCCCACGGTGCTGAGCGGCACCGACTTCGCGCTGGATATCGCCGAAACACCGGTCAACTACACCGGTGCCACGCGTCTGGCCACCACGGTCAATGGCGGCATCCCTGGCCCGATCCTGCGCTGGAAGGAAGGCACCACGGTGAACCTGCGCGTGACCAACCGACTGCGCGTGCCGACTTCGATCCACTGGCACGGCATCATCCTGCCGTTTCAGGAAGATGGCGTGCCCGGCATCAGTTTCGATGGCATTGCGCCCGGCGAAACCTTCCTCTATCAGTTCAAGGTGCGTCAGTCCGGCACCTACTGGTATCACTCGCATTCGGGTTTCCAGGAACAGACGGGTCTGTACGGCCCGCTGGTGATTGAACCCGCCGGCCCCGATCGCCATCCCACCGATCGCGATTATGTGGTGATGCTCAACGACTGGACCGACGAAAATCCCGAACGGATTTTCGCCAAGCTTAAGAAACAGAGCGACTACTACAACTTCGCCCAGCCCACCGTGCCGGATTTCTTCCGCGATGTGCGCGAGAAAGGCCTGAGTCAAGCCCTGGCCATGCGCAAGATGTGGAACGAGATGCGCATGAATCCGACCGATTTTGGCGACGTTTCCGGCTACACCTACACCTATCTGATGAACGGTGCGGCACCGGCCGGCAACTGGACCGGTATCTTCAAACCCGGCGAGAAGCTTCGGCTGCGTTTCATCAACGGCTCGGCGCAGACGATCTTCGACGTGCGCATTCCGGGCCTGAAAATGACGGTGATCTCGGCCGACGGCCAGGACATCGAGCCGGTGTCGGTCGACGAATTCCGCATCTCGGTGGCCGAAACCTATGACGTTATCGTCGAGCCGCAGGAGGAACGCGCCTATACGCTGTTCGCCCAGTCAATCGACCGCTCGGGCTACGCCCGCGGCACCCTGGCACCACGCGCTGGCATGGAAGCGGAGGTGCCCAAGCCCGATCCCATTCAGTGGCTCGCCATGGATGACATGATGGGCGCGATGGCGATGGGTGGTTCCGGTCACGGCAGCATGCAAGGCATGTCGGGCATGAGTGGCATGCAGGGCATGGCCGGCATGGATCATGGTGCGATGCCAGGCATGACCGACCCTGCGCCTCCCGTGGTGCGGCACGCCCGCACGGAATACGGCCCCGGTGTCGACATGCACGTGGATATGCCGCGGACCAACCTCGACGATCCGGGCATCGGCCTGCGCGATAACGGTCGCCGGGTGCTGACCTACGCCGACCTGCACACGATCGGCGGCCCGATCGATGCACGCGAGCCCACTCGCGAGATCGAGTTGCACCTGACCGGCAACATGGAGCGCTTCATCTGGTCGTTCGACGGCGTGAAGTTCTCCGATGCCAAGCCGGTGCATTTCAACAGCGGCGAGCGGCTGCGCATCGTGCTGGTCAACGACACCATGATGAACCACCCGATACACCTCCATGGCATGTGGAGCGAGATGGAAAATCCGCAAGGCCAGTTCCAGGTACGCAAACACACCATCAACGTGCAGCCGGCGCAGCGCATCACCTATGCCGTGTCGGCGGACAATCCCGGCCGCTGGGCCTACCACTGCCACCTGCTGTACCACATGGAAGCTGGCATGTTCCGCGAGGTGGTGGTGTCATGAAAGTGAATCGTCGAAACACCTCAACCGCTCCGCACCGCTCGGTATGGCTGGCTGCAGTGCTGCTGGCGTTGCCGCTGGCTGCTACGGCGCAGAGCGCGCCCGCGTCCAGCAGCACCTCGTCGATGGACATGAGTTCGATGCCGGGCATGGATCACGGCAGCATGGCCGGTATGACGATGCCGGCTCCCGCCAGTAGCGCCGCGAAACCGGCCACGAAAGCGCCCGCCAAGAAAGCCAAGAAGAAACCCGTCTCTGCTGCCCCGACACCGGCTTCCCACGCTATGGACGGCATGAAGGGCATGGATCACAGCACCATGCCAAACATGGACCACAGCACGATGTCGGACATGCCGATGCCGGCCAAGCCCGCCGCATCGGCAGCCCCCGTCGGCGACATGCCCGGGATGGATCATTCATCGATGCCCGGCATGAGTCCGGGAGCGATGCAAGGGATGGATCACAGCGCGACGCCCCCAAAGGGACAAGGCGACATGACTGGCATGGCCGCGATGCCTGGCATGACGATGGGCCCCATGCAGGGCGGCAGTCCGCCGCCTAACGCACGGAGCCCCGATTACTCCGATGGCGTCGGCTACGGTTCCATGAAGGGCATGGACATGGCTGACAACGCGTCGTTGGGCATGCTGTTGATCGATCAGCTCGAAGCGTTCCACGGTCGCGATGCCAATGGCCAGAGCTGGGAAGCCGAAGGCTGGTATGGCAACGACGAGAATAAGTTGTGGGTACGTACCGAAGGCGAGCGTAGCCGCGGCAAGCTGGAAGACGGCGACCTTGAAGCGTTCTGGAACCACAACATCGCTACCTACTGGAGCACCCAGCTGGGTGCCAGGCAGGATCTGGGTGAAGGCCCCAAACGCACGTGGGCGGCCTTCGGCGTACAGGGCCTGGCACCGTACTGGTTCGAGGTGGAGGCGACGGGCTACGTCGGGGCTTCCGGTCGCACGGCGGCACGCTTGCGTGCCGACTACGAAATGCTCTTCACCCAGCGCCTGATCCTGCAGCCGGAAGCGGAAATCAACCTCTACGGCAAGAACGATCCGCAGCGCCGGATCGGTAGCGGCGTGTCCGACGTCCAGTTCGGCTTGCGGCTGCGCTATGAGATTCGCCGGCAGTTCGCGCCCTACATCGGGGTGAACTGGGTGCGCCGCATCGGCACCACGGCCGACTACGCACGCCAGGATCATCAACCCATTCTCGACCGGCAGATCGTGGCCGGCGTCCGACTCTGGTTCTAAGGGGAAATACCATGAAACAGCACATCAAGCATCACAGCATTACCGTTGCCGTTGTCCTGGGCGTTCTTGCCCTCGGCGCCGGTGCGTTTGTGTATTCCGGCCTCTACAACATCGGTGCTGACGACCACCACACCAAGCCGGTGTTCGCGGTAATGCAGACCCTGCGAGAGCAATCCATCCATGCCCGCTCGAAAGACATCGTGGTACCCGACCTCAATGACGAGCAGTTGATCTTGAAAGGGGCCGGCCTGTACGCGGCGATGTGCACCCAGTGTCATCTCAAGCCTGGGATGAAGGACTCGGAGCTTCGCCAAGGCCTGTACCCGCTACCGCCAAACCTGTCGCAGGTAAGGGTCGATCCGAAGGATGCGTTCTGGATCATCAAGCACGGCATCAAGATGAGCGGGATGCCGGCTTGGGGCATGGTGCCCGGTCACGACGACCCCACTATCTGGAGCATGGTCGCGTTCATCGAAAAACTGCCGGGCATGACGCCCGCGCAATACAAAGCCATGGTTGCCAAGGCCCCGCCGGATGAGGACATGCATATGGGAGAGGACGGTGGCCATGGCCACGGTGAGGCCGCCGATGAGGACGCCCACGGTGCTGCCGACATGGAAGGCATGGACATGTCCGGTGAGGCCGGTCACAGCCATGGCGCGGCTGCGGGAGATGACCACGGTCATGCGGCGGCCGCCGCGCCCGCGGCTGAAGCCCCGCTTTCGCTGGAGGGCATGAAGCCGAAGGCGGCACCCGAGGCCGAGGCCGTGGCACAGGCGTTCCAGGCGGCCTTGCAGCACGGCGATCGGGCGGCCGTACTCGCTTTGCTGGCTCCCAATGTCACCATCAGCGAAGGCGGCCATGTCCAGACGCGTGACGCCTACGCGGCTGGTCACTTGGGCGAGGACATCGCGTTCCTGAATAGTGCCAAGATCACCCCGGTCTCGCTGGGTTCAATGCCGATGGGCGACACCGCCATGGTCGGTAGCGAGAGCGACATCCAGGCCACGGTCAAGGGCAAATCGACCACGCTGCGCAGCCGCGAGATGCTCAACCTCAGAAAAGATGGCGACAGCTGGAAGATCGTGTCCATCCAGTGGCAAACCACCCCGGTAGCAGGAGAATGACGATGAAGCGATGGTTTTCCCGCATGGGCATCAGTTTGCTGTTTGCCGTGCTGTTCGCGCCGGCGGCGATGGCCGCGAACGCGTTGGACGTGTACAGCGACCCGTCCTGCGGCTGCTGCGACGCGTGGGTCGATTACATGCGCGCGCAGGGCTACACCGTCACCGTGCACCAGGACCAGCCGATGGCGAGCGTAAAGGCACGGCTTGGTGTGCCGGCCGATGTCGTCTCCTGTCACACCGCGCTGATCGATGGTTATGTGATCGAGGGTCACGTGCCGGTGGAAGATGTTCAGCGCCTGCTCGCCGAGCGCCCTGACGCCCGGGGCCTGGCGGCACCGGGTATGCCGATGGGCTCGCCTGGCATGGAGATGGGTGCGCCGGAACGCTATGACGTGGTGTTGATCGGCCGGGATGGATCGTCCCGCGTCTTTGCCACCCACGGTCCGAAAGCGTGATCGCCGTGGCCGGTGGACGAACCGCCCGTTCGTGTGCCGGCCACGATCGCGCCATACCGATTCCTGACCTCTCTGTACGGTTCGGAGAGTGACGATGCTCCTGCAGCCGATCGATATTTTTGTCTACGCGTGGCTTGCCATTGCGGTGCTCTCGGCGATCTATGTGGCGTGGGATCAGTTCCGCGGCAATCCCGAACCCACGGTCATGAAGTGGGGCTTCGTACTGATCACGCTGTACATGGGGCCGATCGGCTTGTTGCTCTACGTGATGGCGGACAAGGAGCCGACACCGGGTACGCATGAAGCGTTTGTACAGCCGCTGTGGAAACAGGGCGCAGGCTCGGCCGTGCACTGTGTCGCTGGTGATGCGACCGGCATCATTCTCGCCGCGGTGGTGGTTTCGCTGATTGGCCTACCGATGTGGGCCGATCTGATCGTCGAATACGCCGCCGGCTTCCTGTTTGGCCTGCTGATTTTCCAGTCGCTGTTCATGCGCAAGATGATGGGCGGGTCGTATCTGGAAAATGTACGCAAGTCGTTCATGCCCGAATTCATCTCGATGAACGCGATGATGGCCGGTATGGCGCCGGTCATGGTGCTGTTGATGATGGGGCGCGACATGCGCGCGATGTGGCCGGGTGAGCCGCTGTTCTGGTTCGTGATGTCGCTGGGCGTTACGGCCGGCTATGCGGTGACCTATCCAGTCAACGTGTGGCTGGTGTCGCGCGGCATGAAGCACGGACTGATGACGGTGCGCGACGATGCCCCTCCCCAGCACGATGAACGGCCGCAGGCATCGACGAGCGCGTCGCACGATCATGGCGCGATGGCGTCGATGCCCGCCGATCACGTAATGTCGGCGGTCACGGGAAAGGATGACGGCAAGCATGGAATGCACGACGCGTCCTCCGGCCACGGCATGCACGGCGGCGGCAAGACGCCGACCCGCGCGCAGCTCATCGCGGTCACTGCCTTCACCAGCCTGATGCTGATCGCCGGCATGACGCTACCCTCCGCCTTCGTCAACATGCGGTTGTCCGCGCACGAGGTCGGCAAGCTGATCATGCCGCCGGGCATGATCACCACCCAGGAAACCCCGGCCGCGACCATGCGCGACATGGCAGGTATCGATCCGCGTACCAGCGTGTACACCGCACCGGTCGCTGCCCAAGGCGATCAACTGCTGCAGCCGCAGATCGTCGAGGGGGTGAAGGTGTTTCACTTCAACCTCGAAGTGATCCAGTGGAGCATCCTCGCCGATCGACCGGTGAACGCTTATGCGGTCAATCGCCAGGTGCCCGGCCCACGCATCGAGCTGGAGCAAGGCGATCACGTGCGCTTCGTGGTCACCAACCATCTGCCGGAATCAACCACGCTACATTGGCATGGATTGATCGTGCCCAACGCGATGGACGGCCCGGCCATGGTCACGCAGAAGCCTATCGCGCCCGGCGCCACGTTCACTTACGACTATGTGGTGCCACAGGTCGGCACCTACTTCTATCACTCACACGATCATCCGGATCGCCAGCAAAGCCTGGGCCTCTACGGCGCACTCATCGTGCGTCCCACGCACAACTTGGAGAACCTCAAGCGCCTCGCGGCGCTGCACCTGCCGCCGGAAGAGGTAACGGCGGCGGCCGATCCGGCGAAAGAAGTGAAAGCCGACCACGAGTACACCCTCCTGCTGCAGGAATGGCTGGCTCGTGACGGCATCACCTATCCGGCGATGAACATGGAAGGCGGTCTACCCAACTACTTCACCATCAACGGCAAGGCCTACCCGTCGACCGATACGGTAAAAATGCGCGTGGGCGAAACGATCAAGATCCGCTTCATCGGCAGCAACACCAATTTCGTGCATCCCATGCATATCCACGGCGGGCCGTTCACCGTGGTCGCACGCGATGGCGTTGACCTACCCAAGGATGCGCAGTTCCAGGCGGACACCGTGAATGTCGGCCCCGGACAGCGTTACGACGTGATCTGGACCGCGCGCAAACCGGGACGCTGGCTGGTGCACTGCCATATCCCGCACCATACGACCAACAACAACCAGGAGCAGCAAGGCGGCGGCGGCTTGATGATGGTGCTCGATGTGCTCGACGCCAACGGACATTCGTTGCCAATGCCGCCACAGTAAGAGCGACTTTTGGCCGTGACGCCCGAAGGCACGAGATCCTCGTTCCGGGCCTGCCGGCCGCATCCCTCGGGAATGGCGCCGCCTGTGACCGCGTTCCGCCCCATGTCGTCGAGCCGCCCACGATTGACACCACATCCACCTCGCCGCTTACACGTGCTTGCACATCAATCGACGTCAATCCATTGCCATCGTCATGGGAGGCTACATGAACACTCGCCATCACCACACGGGCGCCAACAAACACGGACACGGCGCCCATCCCGGCTCGGCGACAACCGCGCTTGATCCGGTCTGCGGCATGCGAGTCGATCCGAATCAAACGGCTTACCACGCCGAGTATCAAGGAGTAACGCGCCACTTTTGTTCGGCGCGCTGCCGGGAGCGCTTCGTGGCTGATCCGGCCAAATATCTGTCCGGGCAGCCCGATGACGCCTCCGCGGAGGCACCGGCGGGAACGATGTACATCTGCCCCATGCATCCGCAGGTACGCCAGGAAGATCCCGGCATTTGCCCCATTTGCGGCATGGCGCTGGAGCCGGAAATGCCGGGGCTGGACGACGAGGACCAACCCGAACTGCGTGATTTCAGCCGTCGCTTCTGGTGGACCTTGCCGGCGACGCTGGTGGTGCTCGTGCTGGCGATGTTCGGCCATTACTTACCCCGGTTGCCGGTGAACACCCGAACCTGGATCGAACTGGTACTGACCATGCCAGTCGTGTTGTGGGCAGGCTGGCCGTTCTTCGTTCGCTGCGTGCAGTCGGTCCGCAACCTGAGCCCCAACATGTGGACCCTGATCGGCATCGGCGTTGGCGCGGCGTTCGGCTACAGCATCGTTGCCACCCTCGCACCGGACGTGTTCCCGGAGTCGTTTCACGAACATGGCCGCGTGGGTGTCTATTTCGAAGCCGCCGCGGTGATCGTTTCGCTGACTCTGCTTGGGCAGTTGCTCGAACTGCGTGCCCGCTCCAAGACCTCGACTGCCCTGAAAGCCCTGCTGGGGCTGGCGCCAAAGACTGCGCGCCGCCTGCGCGACGACGGCGGCGAGGAGGATGTCGAACTCGGCAACGTTCACGTCGGCGATCGCCTGCGGGTACGCCCGGGCGAAAAGGTGCCGGTGGACGGCGAAGTGATCGAGGGACGCTCCCTTGTCGACGAGTCGATGCTGACCGGCGAACCCGTCCCGGTCGAGAAGTCCATCGGCTCCAGCGTGATCGGCGCGACCCTCAACGGCACTGGCAGCCTGGTGATCCGGGCGGAGAAGGTCGGTTCGGCGACGGTGCTGTCGCAAATCGTGCAACTGGTCGCCCAGGCGCAACGCTCACGCGCACCGATGCAGCGCATGGCTGACAAGGTGGCTTTCTGGTTCGTGCTGGCGGTCCTGGCGATTGCCGTCGCCACCTTTGTCGTGTGGGGGCTGTTTGGACCGGAACCGTCGTGGACGTTCGCGGTGCTCAACGCGATCTCGGTCTTGATCATCGCCTGTCCCTGCGCGCTGGGACTGGCCACACCGATGTCGATCATGGTGGCGACCGGCCGTGCCGCCGGGGAAGGCGTGTTGTTCCGCGATGCCGAGGCGATCGAGAACCTGCGCAAGATCGATACCCTGATCGTGGACAAGACCGGAACCCTGACCGAGGGACGTCCGGCATTCCATACCGCACTCGCGGCCAAAGGGTTCACTGAGCATGAGGTGCTGCGCCTTGCGGCCAGCCTCGACCAGGGCAGCGAGCACCCGCTGGCCGACGCGATCGTCGCGGAAGCCCGCCATCGTGGCCTGGCACTGGAGACGCCGGAGAGCTTCGAGTCGTCCACCGGCATCGGGGTGCGCGGCAAGGTGGGAGGCGCCACGCTGGCGATCGGCAACACCGCGCTGATGGACGAGGTCGGAGTCGATGCCACCGTTCTTTCCGTTCCGGCCGAGAAGCTGCGCAGAGCCGGTGCCAGCGTGATGTATTTGGCGGTCGATGGTGTCCTGGCTGGCCTGCTCGCGGTCGCCGACCCGATCAAGGCGACCACCGCTGATGCCATTGCATCGCTGCACGATGCAGGCCTGAAAATCGTGATGGCCACCGGCGACGGCGCCACCACGGCCCATGCGGTTGCACGCACCTTGGGCATCGACGAAGTCCATGGCGAGGTTCGCCCAAAGGACAAGATCGACCTCGTGCAGCAGCTGCAAGCCAAGGGCCATCGGGTCGCGATGGCGGGCGACGGGATCAACGACGCACCCGCGCTTGCCGGCGCCGATGTCGGCATCGCGATGGGCACCGGTACCGATGTGGCGATGTCGAGCGCGCAGGTGACACTGGTGAAAGGCGATTTGCGTGGCATCGTGCGGGCACGGTCGATTTCCAACGACACCGTCGCCAACATGAAGCAAAACCTGGGCTTCGCATTTCTCTACAACGCATTGGGTGTACCGGTCGCGGCCGGCGTGCTCTACCCCCTGACTGGCCTGCTGCTCAGCCCCATGATCGCCGCTTTGGCGATGAGTTTGAGCTCCGTGTCGGTGGTTGCCAACGCATTGCGGCTGGGCCGAAAGCGGCATGGCTGAAATGACCAACGCCGGCGAGCGGAGCGAACCCGGCGCAATGCCTTCGCCGGTCGACGGACAATCCGTAGTTGATTCAAGTCAAGGAAACCTTGATATTATCCGAGATAAAGTGGTGTCCATGGCCCGTCCTTTCCGCATGCATCGCACCACACGTCGCCGCCTGTTCTGGCTGGTGACGCTGCTGATGCTTTGGCAGCAGACGGCACTGGCTGCTTATATCTGTCCGACTGTGCCCGAAGCGGCGACGGCGACCGCGTTGGTAAACTCGATGCCGGGCATGGACGACGGCTGTGTGCAGCATCAGGATACCCCCGCCAGCCCGTTGTGCCAGAAACATTGCGTGCCCGAGCACGCCACGCAGGTTGAGGCGCACACGGCGTCGGTGCCGCTGAGCCCATTGCCGGCCATGCCGCCGATGCTGATATCGGTCGCGGCCGTTACGCTGCCATCGAATCGCGCGCTCCAACGGATCGGGCATTTGCGCGCGCCACCACCTCCGCCCATATTGTTGTTCTGCTCACTCCTGATCTGATCTGACACGTCGAGGCATTGACGTACGTGGCGTCGCGTCTGCGTGGCGCGCCGCAAACCGCAGATCGACGGAGTATTCATCCATGTTGTCCATTCATTTCGCTCGGCACCTGATGGTGGCGGGCTTGGCCACGCTCCTGTGTGGGGCCGTGGCTGCGGCGGCGCAGGCCGCCGAACCGCCGCTGACGCTGGAAGCGGCCGTGCAGCACGGCCTGGCGCGGGCGCCGCAACTCGATGCGCGTACCGCCGACACGGTGGCAGCCCGCGAGGAAGCCGCGCGGGCCGGGCAGTTGCCGGATCCCACCCTGACGTTCGGGCTTTCCAATTTTCCCGTCACCAGCCCGGGCGCTTTCAGCTTGCGTTCGGAGGGGATGACGGCGCGCACCGTCGGCGTGATGCAGGCTATCCCATCACGCACGGCGCGTCGCGCGGAGCGCGCCTTGGCCAGCGCCCGGATCGATGCGGCCCAGGCCGATCGCGTGGCCACCGTGCAGAGTGTGCGCGAGCGCATCGCCGATGCCTGGATCGACGTATGGGTGACCGAGCAGCAGCGATCATTGCTGGCTGCCTTGCATGATGAGGCGGGGTTGGCTGTGCGGATAGCGCAGGCACGCTTGCGCGGCGGCGAAGGCAACGCGACGGATGTGCTGGCCGTCCGAGCCGAGGCTGCCACGCTGGATAACCGTCTGGAAGCGATTGGCGCGGATCTCGTCGCCGCCCAAGCCGGCCTGCAGCGCTGGCTTGGTCCGGGCGTTTTCGATCTGGCCGAGGCCCCGGATTTTGGTCGACTGCCGGTCACCGCAGATCACTTGGAGCAGCGCATCGACCAACAGGCGCCGATGCAGGCGTGGCAGGCACGCGAGCAAGTTGCGCAGGCGGCGCTCGAGCAGGCGCGTGCGGCCAAGCACCCGGACTGGAGCGTGACTGCCAGCTATGGTCGGCGCGCCCCGGGCCTGTCGGACATGGTGATGCTGGAGGTGGGCGTCAGCCTGCCGCTGTTCACGCGCAACCGGCAGGACCGCGGCATCAGCGCCCGGCAGGCGCAATGGGATGCGGTGCAGGCCGATCACGAGGACGCGCGGCGCGCCCAGCGCGAGGCAGTCACACGCGCCGTAGCGACGTGGCAGGGATGGAATCAGCAAGTCCAGCGCTATCAGGACACCCTGCTGCTGCTGGCGCGTGACCGCGCGCAAACCGCGCTGGCCGGCTATCGCGGCGGCGGCTCGTTGCAGCCGTGGCTGGATGCCCGTCGCGCCGAGATTGAGTTGCGTCTGAATTATGCCGATGCGCTTGCCGCCCGCGCCCGGTTATGGGCCTCGCTGGCTTATCTGTTGCCTACCTCGGAGACGACGCCATGAAGCGTGCACCGATAATCCTAGCCAGTGTTTTGCTGGCAGCCCTTTTGCTTTTGGTGGGGTACTTCGGCGGTCGTCGGCATCCGCCAGCGTCGTCCGCTCAGACAGGGTCCGCTATGCCTGCTGCCCACGGCGGCGACAAAAAAATCCTGTACTGGTACGACACGATGGTGCCGCAGCAGCATTTCGACAAGCCGGGCCTGTCGCCGATGGGCATGCAGATGGTGCCCAAGTATGCCGACGAAGGCGTGGCCAAGGATGTCGTCAGGATCGACCCGGCGACGGTGCAGAATTTGGGTGTGCGCACCGCTTCGGTCGAGCGTCGTGTGCTGGCATCGGCGATCCGGGTGCCGGGCACCATCACCTGGGATCTGCGCCAAGCCACCACCATCAGCGCACGCACCGATGCGGTGGTGAGCAAGCTGGACGTGCGCGCACCCTACACCGCGGTCAAAGCCGGCGAACCGCTGGCGGAGTTGTTGGCGCCGCAATGGAGCAGCGCACTGGCCGAATATGCTGCGCTTCAACAGGCGCACTCGGCCGACGCAAAAGGCCTTCGCGCGGCTTCGCGGGAACGCCTGCAGGTGTTGGGCCTGACCCCCGAGGATATCCGGGCGGCTCGTCATGGTTCGGGGGCCGCGATCACGCTGCACGCCCCGCAGGCGGGCGTCGTCACGACACTGGATGTGCGTGAAGGTCAGCGCGTCAGTGCGGGCCAGACCCTGATGACCGTGAACGGCCTGTCCACCGTGTGGATCGAGGCCGCCCTGCCGCAGGCGGCGGCAGGTGCAGTGCACAGCGGCACGCCCGTCACCGTCACGGTCGATGCACTCCCAGGTCGATCGTTCCACGGCATCGTCGAAACCTTGTTGCCGGACGTCGATGCCATGACGCGCACCCAGCGCGCCCGCGTCGTACTCGCCAATCCCGGCGAGGCCTTGAGTCCGGGCATGTTCGCCACCGTGCAACTCGACCCGACTCCCGACGCGGCGGTGCCGGTGGTGCCGGACGACGCGCTGATCGCGACGGGGACCCACACACGCGTCATTCTCGCCGAGGGGGATGGCCACTTCCGTGCCGTGTCGGTGCGTACGGGACGCGCAGCCGGCGGCTATACGGAAATTCTCGATGGCCTCAGCGGTGGCGAGAAGGTAGTGGTCTCCGGCCAGTTCCTGATCGATTCGGAGGCAAGCCTGTCCGGTGCGCTGGAACGCCTGAATGACGCCTCGGCGCCTCCGGCACCGGCGGCGAGTGCGCCAATGCCGGGCATGCCGATGGGAGGCAAACCATGATCGCCGCCCTGATCCGTGCTGCCATCGCGCATCGCGTGTTCGTATTGCTGGCCGCGCTGGCCCTGGCAGCGGTCGGCGTGTTTTCCGCGTTGCACACCTCGATCGACGCATTGCCCGATCTGTCCGACACCCAGGTGATTATTCGCACCAGCTATCCGGGGCAGTCGCCGCAGGTAGTCGAGGATCAAGTCACCTATCCGCTGGCCACCACCATGCTGTCGGTGCCGGGCGCGACGACCGTACGTGCGTTTTCGTTTTTCGGTGACTCCTACGTCGACGTGCTGTTCGATGACAGCACCGACCTGTACTGGGCGCGCTCACGGGTACTGGAGTACCTGAGCCAGGCACGCGATCGCCTGCCGGCGGGCGTTACGCCCGCCCTCGGCCCCGATGCCACGGGACTGGGCTGGATCTACGAATACGCCCTGATCGACCGCACCGGCCAGCACGACCTCGGCCAGCTACGCGCGCTGCAGGATTGGTTTCTGCGCTATCAGCTCAAGACCGTGCCGAATGTCGCCGAGGTGGCCACCCTGGGTGGCATGGAGCGCGCGTGGCAGATCGTGCCCGATCCGCAAGCGCTGGCGGCGCGCGGGATCACGGTGGCGCAGCTGGTCGATGCGGTGCGCAGCGCGAACGGTGCCAACGGCGGCTCGGTGATCGAACAGGGCGAAGCGGAACTGATGGTGCGCAGCGAAGGCTACCTGAAGAGCCGCACGGACTTCGAAAACGTCCCCATCACGACCAACGCCGGCGGCGTACCGGTGCTATTGCACGATGTGGCGACGGTGCGGCGGGGTCCGACGTTCCGCCGCGGCCTCGCCGAGCTGGATGGCCAGGGCGAAGTGGTCGGCGGCATCATCGTGATGCGCACGGGCAAGAACGCCAAGGCCACCATCGCCGCCGTGAAATCGCGATTGGCGGAACTGCAGCGCAGTCTGCCGGCCGGCGTCGAGATCGTGCCTACCTATGACCGCTCGCGGCTGATCGACGCCGCGGTGGAGAACCTGTGGGGCAAGTTGCTGGAAGAGTTCCTGATCGTGGCGCTGGTCTGTGTGCTGTTTCTCGGCCATCTGCGCTCGGCGCTGGTTGCGGTGATCACCTTGCCGCTGGGCGTGCTGACCGCGTTTATCGTGATGAATCTGCAAGGGGTATCGGCGAATCTGATGTCGCTGGGCGGCATCGCGATCGCGATCGGCGCGATGGTCGACGCGGCGATCGTGATGATCGAGAACACGCACAAGCATCTGGAACATTGGCGTAGTGCGAACGACGGACGTGAACCGCAAGGCGCGCAGCGATGGTCGTTGATCGCCGATGCCGCCGCCGAGGTGGGGCCCGCACTGTTTGTGAGCCTGTTGATCATCGCGCTGTCGTTCGTGCCGGTGTTTGCGCTGCAGGGCCAGGAAGGCAAACTGTTCAAGCCGCTGGCTTTCACCAAGACCTACGCGATGGCGGCGGCGGCCGGGCTGGCGGTGACGCTGGTGCCGGTGCTGATGGGCTATCTGATCCGCGGGCGCATCCGTGCCGAGCGCGACAATCCGCTCAACCGCGGATTGATCCGCGGCTATCGGCCCCTCCTCGAAGCCGTGCTGCGCCATCCGAAAGCGACCCTGGTGCTGGCCGGTGTGTTGCTGCTCACCGCGATCATTCCGATGACCAGGCTCGGCAGCGAGTTCATGCCCGCGATGGACGAAGGCACGTTGTTGTACATGCCCACCGCATTGCCGGGACTGTCCGCCGGCAAGGCCTCGCAGTTGCTGCAATTGACCGATCGCATGATCAAGACCGTGCCCGAGGTCGATCATGTGTTCGGCAAGGCGGGGCGCGCCGACACGGCCACCGATCCGGCGCCGCTGGAGATGTTCGAGACCACGATCACCTTCAAGCCGAAGGACCAGTGGCGGCCGGGCATGACCATGGACAAGATCAAGGCGGAGCTGGACAAGGCCGTGCACGTGCCGGGACTGACGAACTTGTTCGTGCCGCCGATCCGCAATCGCATCGACATGCTCTCCACCGGCATCAAGAGCCCGATCGGCATCAAGGTGCTGGGCACCGATCTGGCCGCGCTGCAGACCGTGGCCGATCGGATCGAGACGGTGGCGAAGACCGTACCCGGTGTCAGTTCGGCGATTGCCGAGCGTCCAACCAGTGGCCGCTACGTCGATGTGGCCATCCGCCGTGATGCCGCCGCACGTTACGGGCTGACCCAGGAGCGCGTGCAGCAACTGATTGCGACCGTGGTCGGCGGCGACCCGATCGGTCAGACCGTCGAAGGGCGCGAACGCTATCCCATCGTGGTGCGCTATCCGCGCGCTGAGCGTGACTCGGTCGAGGCCTTGCGACGGCTACCGATCGTCGCCGCCAACGGCGCCCAACTCGCGCTGAGTCAGGTGGCCGATATTGCCGTGGTTGCAGGACCGTCCATGCTGAAAAGCGAGGGCGGCCAGTTGGCCACGTATGTCTACGTCGATACGGCCGGCAGCGATTTGGGCACGGTGGTGGCCAACCTGCAACGCGCAGTGGCGCAGCAGGTCACCTTGCCGCCGGGTACGACCGTGGCGTGGTCCGGTCAGTTCGAATACCTAGCCAGTGCCATGGAAAGACTCAAGGTGGTAGTGCCGATTGCGCTGGTGATCATCTTCCTTCTGATTTACGCCGTGTTCCGACGCATGAGCGAAGCGGCACTGATCATGGCCAGCGTGCCGCTGGCCCTGGTCGGTGGGCTGTGGCTGATCTGGCTGCTCGGTCATGCGGTATCGGTCGCCACGATCATCGGCTTCATCGCGCTGGCCGGTGTCGCCGCCGAGTTCGGGGTGGTGATGCTGCTGTATCTGCGCCAAGCCTGGGACCGGCAGCTCGTGCGCGATCCGCAGGCCGGTCTCAACGCACTGGATGAAGCCATTCGCGAAGGTGCCGTGCAGCGCGTGCGCCCGAAGGCGATGACCGTGGCGGTCATTCTCGCCGGTCTGTTTCCGATCCTGCTCGGCCATGGTGCTGGCTCGGAAGTGATGCAACGTATCGCCGCCCCGATGATCGGCGGCATGGTCACTGCGCCCTTGCTATCCATGCTTGTCATACCCGCGGCGTACCGCCTGCTGGTTCGTCATCGGCTGCGTAAAGCCAGCAAGGCAAACGCCACACTTCATCCCAACCCACAAGGAAACTGACCCATGAAAAAGCCATGCATCACCCTCGCAATTACCGCTGCGCTGTTCACCGCTCCGGCGTTTGCCAACCCTCAGCAGATGGATCCCAACATGCCGGGCATGGCCGGGATGCACGAAGCCACACCTGCCGATGTGCAGGGCGTGGGCGTGGTCAAGGCGGTCGACACCGCCAAGGGCACCATCACGCTGCAGCATGAGGCGATTGCCGCGATCGGCTGGCCGGCCATGACGATGACCTTCAAGCTGGCGTCACCGGATCTGCTCAAGGGCGTCAAGGTCGGCGACAAAGTGCGTTTCAGCTTGCATCCGGCCGGCATCGCGAGCACGGTCACGGCGATCGCGCCGGCGCAACCGTAAGCGGATCGCGTGCATCTGTCGCCATAAGCCAGCGGCCGTCACAGTGACGGCCGCCAAACGGGTTCTTAGGGCTGCGCCTGCTTCGATTCCAGATCCTTGATCAGTCCCTTCATCTCGCCGATCTCGCGCTTTTGCGACGTGATAATTTCATCGGCGAGCTTGCGCACACGCGGATCCGAAATGTGGGCGCGTTCGCTGGTGAGAATGGCGATCGAGTGATGCGGAATCATCGCTTTCATGTAGGAAACATCGCCCACGGTGGCCTGGCTGCGCACGAGATAGAGCGCCGCGGCAAACACCACCACGGCGCCGCCAACGATGGCGAGGTTCATCGTGCGGCTGCCGTACATGTGCAGCATGAAGCCAAGCATGATCACCGCCATGGTCGCGCCCATCACCAGCGCCATCCAGGCGCGGGTCTGGCTCCAGAACACGTGATCCAGCCGGTAAGTGTTGAGGTACATCACGCCGAACATGACCACCGTGGCGGTGGCAATCATGGCGAGGAAGCGCACGTAGGAATTCTTCATCGGGGATCTCCGTAGGAAACGGCAACAAGGTAGGCGATAGCCTGTCGGAAGTTCGTGACCGAGTGGAACGGCTATGCCGACGCGCCGTCTCGCGCTTCCGCGCAGCCCGCCCGCGCTCGGGCGGCGATCGAAACGACTGCACCTGACGCTCGGATACTGAATGCACAGCAGCACACACGCGAACTCGACACGCCATGCGAAAAGATGAAGGATCGGCGCGGCGGTCACGTACGTCGGAGGGTCGGAAACGGTCGAGGACAACGTCATGGAAACATCCAAACCCATGGTCATCGTGACCGGCAGCAGCGGCTACATCGGCTCGGCGGTAGTGCGTGCCTTCGCTGAGCACTTCGATCTGGTCGGGCTCGATCGCGAAACCTCGCCGCATCCTCCTATCGATGCCGAATGCGTGTGCGTCGACCTGACCTCGGATGAGAGCGTGGCGACCGCGCTCCAGCGCGTGCGGCATGCGCACGGCGCGCGCATTGCCTCGGTCATCCATCTGGCCGCCTATTTCGACCTGACCGGCAAGCCCGATCCGCGATACGAAGCGATCACGGTGCAGGGAACCGCGCGCTTGTTGCACGCGTTGCAGGCGTTCGAGGTCGAGCAGTTCGTGTTTCTCAGCACGATGCTGGTGCATGCGCCCACGCAACCGGGGCACCCAATTAATGAAGACTCGCCGCTGGATCTGCAGCCGCTGCCGTATCGCGAATCGAAGATCCGCACCGAGCAGTTGATCCGCGAACAGCACGACGGCATGCCCGTGGTGATCGTGCGCCCGGGCGGCGTGTACGACGACGGCGGCCATTCGGCGTTTCTCGCCCAGCAGATCGCGCGCATCTACGAGCGGCAGCTAGTCGGCCACGTCTATCCCGGTGCGCTCGAAACCGGACAGCCGTTCCTGCACCTGGCCGATCTGGTGGCCGCGCTGCTGGCGATCGTGTTGCGTCGCGCGGAGCTGCCCGGCCAGCTGACCCTGCTGCTGGCCGAACCCGAGGCGATCGGCACCGGCGACATGCAGCAAACCCTGGGCCGGCTGCTTCACGGCGAGGACTGGGTGACGCGCCAGATTCCCAAGCCGGTGGCCAAGGCTGGCGCCTGGTTGCAGAACGACGTGCTGGACGAGCACACCTTCGTGCGCGACTGGATGATCGATAGCGCCGACGACCATTACGAGATCGACACGGCGCGCGCCCGGCACTGGCTCGATTGGCGACCGGGCCATGCACTACGCGATGCGTTGCCGAGTATCGTCGCGAAGCTCAAAGCCGATCCTGTCGGCTGGTATCGCAGCAACAAGCTGGACGCCGCACGGGTCGCCACGCTCGCGGTGAAGCCCGCGCCGCCCGCGCCGCCGCCAACCAACGACGACATGGCGCAGCATGCCGCGATGATGCGCAAGCATGTCGAGGACATGCGCGCGATGCATTTCGACATGCTGTGGGTGCACTATGTGGCGATGATGCTGGGCGCGTGGCTGGCGTTCTCGCCCTTCGTGTTCGGCAGTTTCGAGAGCACCGGCTTCAGCGATGCGGTCATGCGCGTCACCGCCGCGCGCGGCTTGCCCGATCCGGCACTGCGCAGCGCGATGTTGGGTTACAGCGACGTGGTCAGCGGCTTGCTGGTGATGCTGTTCGGCGCGCTGTCGTTGTCGCCGCGATTTGCCTGGGCGCAATGGGCGAATGCGGTGACCGGCGCGTGGCTGCTGCTCGCGCCGCTGGTGTTCTGGGCGACCAGCGCGGCGGCTTACGCCAACGACACGCTGGTCGGCGCACTGGTGATCGCGTTCGCAATCCTGGTGCCGATGATGCCAGGCATGAGCATGGCCGGCATGATGGACAACTCCGACCTGCCGCCAGGCTGGACCTATTGTCCGTCCACCTACCTGCAGCGTCTGCCGATAGTGGCGCTGGCCGTGGTGGGCCTGCTGATTTCGCGCCATCTGGCGGCGTACCAGCTGGGCCACATTCCGACGGCAATCGAGCCGTTCTTCTCTGGCAGCCATGGTCTCAACGGCACCGAAACGATCATCACCTCGACGGTGTCCAAGGCGTGGCCGATCGCCGACGGCGGCCTGGGCGCGGTCAGCTACATGGCCGAGATCCTGATGGGCGTGATGGGCGACCGCCGGCGTTGGCGCACGATGCCGTGGATGGTGGCGATGTTCGGCATCGTGGTGGTGCCGCTAGGCGTGGTGAGCATCTACTTCATCATCATCCAGCCGATCGTCATCGGCACCTGGTGCAGCCTGTGCCTGCTGGCCGGACTGGCGATGCTGGTGATGATTCCGTACAGCCTCGACGAGCTCGTCGCGACCGGGCAGTTCCTGGTGCAGGACCATCGGCGCGGCGGCAAGTTCTGGCGCACGTTCTTCCGCGGCGGCGCACAACCCGATGGTGCCTGCGACCATCATCCCGGTTTCGATGCACCGCTGACCGCGGCCACGAGGTCAGCCATGCGCGGCGTCGGCATGCCGTGGACTTTGCTGGCCAGCGCCGCCCTGGGTCTGTGGCTGATGTTCACTCGGTTGAGCCTGGGAACACATCCGCCACTGGCCGACAGCGATCACCTGATGGGCGCGTTGATCGTCACCGTCGCGGTGATTGCGATGGCCGAAGTGGCCCGGGCGTTGCGCTTCGTCAATATCATTTTTGGCTTATGGCTGATCGCTGCGCCGTGGTGGATTGCCGGTAGCAGCATGCTCGCTTCCTGGCTGGGTGTGCTGGTCGGCCTGCTGGTGATCGGCCTCAGCTTGCCACGCGGTACGCGCAGCCACGACCACTACGGAAGCTGGGATCGCTTCGTGTGATGACCCGCGTATCCATTGCACCGCCCAAGCACGGCATGGTCGACTGGCTGCCGCTCTGTCGCAGCGTCATCTTCGTGCACATGCGGAAGCCGGCTCACCGATCGCTACTTCAATCACCACCCAACAGATGGGCGATGGATGCGACCAAGGGACCCTTACGTTGCAGCATGAAGCGATTGCCGCGACCGGCCGACCGTCCATGACCATGCAAGGTGGCGTCGCCCGAGTTGCTGAAGGACGTGAAAGTCGACGCCAAGGTGCAGTTCTCCCCGCGGCCGAGATGGCCGGCCCAGTGATGGCGAACACGCCGGTGCTGCCCGTAAGTGGATGCACGTGTGCCTGTGCGAGCAGACGCGCGACTATGCCTGCCGAAGGAAATCCAGTGTCGGACAGTGACCGTCACGAGGTGTCTGTGCGCAGTCACCGGCGAGTTGTACGAGTTCCGCCTCCAGTCGTCGCAGTTCCTCCAACTTGCGGCGCACATCGAAAAGCTTGTGCTCGATCAGTCGGCGTGTCTGCGCACAGGCCCGTTTACCTTTGAGCTGCAGCAGTCCGGCGATCTCCTCCAGCGTGAAGCCCATGGTCTTGGCGCGGCGGATGAATTGCAGGCGCGCCAGATCATGATGTTCATAGCGGCGCACGCCGCCTAGGGGCCGCTCGGGCTCATGCAACAGGCCCACACGCTGGTAGTAGCGCACAGTTTCGACGTGCACGTCAGCGGCCAAAGCCAACCGACCGATAGTGAGAGCAGAATTCATGCTTGACTCCGTAGTGGGGTACGGAAGTTAGTATGCACGCATGAGCTCGATACCTGCCAAGTCGTCCTTGCCCGCCGTGATCGTTGCGTTGCTCGCGGCGATCGGCGCGTCGGTGTGCTGCGTGGTGCCGCTGGTGCTGGTGTTGTTGGGCGTCAGCGGCGCGTGGATCGCCCATCTCACCGCACTCGATCCCTGGCGGCCGTGGTTCATCGCGGCCACCTTGCTTTGCCTGGCGCTCGCGTTCTGGACGCTGTATGGGCCCTCGTCACGCTGCCGTACGGAAGGTGTTTGCGTTGATCCGCCGGTCTTGCGCCGGCGCCGGCGCTGGTTATGGCTGGCTACGGCATTGATCATGCTTTTGTTGCTGTTTCCCTATGTCGTGGGCTGGTTTCTGTAGGAGTTGATTGATGTGCATCAAGACAGCTGGAATGGTGGCGACCCTTTGGCTCGGCCTGGCACATGCGGCGACGCCCACCACAACGGTGTTGCATGCCGCGAACATGACCTGTCCCGCCTGCAACGTAACGATCGAGAAGGCATTGAGTCGCGTACCCGGGGTGACGAGCACGAAGGTCGATCTGAAAGCCGAGACAGTCACGGTGATTTTCGATGCGGATCGCACCACGGTGCCGGTGTTGGCGCGTACGGTCACCGATGCCGGTTTCCCGGCTACGGCGAAAGCCCATGGCGGTTGAGCCCATCTTGCAGAGCACGTTGACCTGTCCGCATTGCGGCCACCAGGCCAACGAGACCATGCCGACCGATGCCTGCCAGTTCTTCTACGACTGCAAGGGGTGCGGCGAATTGCTCCGGCCCAAGGCGGGCGACTGCTGCGTGTTCTGCTCGTACGGCAGCGTGCCGTGTCCGCCGATCCAGCAGCAGAAGCCGTGCTGCGAAAGCGGTCGCTGAATTTCACTCATCAGGCTGTTCGGATTTTGCTTCGCAATTTATCCGTTGACGGCTTGCACGAAGTCTCGCCAACTTGGCAACTGCCGTCGGACTGACTGCAGCAATGATCTGTGAGGTAGCCGATGAGGTCGTTCATGGCCTCGATCACGGGGGCGTAATAGATGAAACGTCCACTTTGCTGGCTGGTCACAAGGCCGGCGTGCGACAGCTCTTTCAAATGAAACGAAAGCGTGGCGTTGGCCAGTCCCAGCTTCTCGGCAATCGCACTGGCGGCAAGACCGTCCGGCGCGTGCTCGATCAACAGCCGATAGACCGCCAACCGCGACTCCTGAGCGAGCGCGGAAAGGATCGTGAGGACTTGTTTGGTCTGCATAGTGCGAATAGCCGTCTCAGAACGCTGCGTATTGTCCGCTTTTGCAGTGTAGTGCTTGCGCTCACCACCGGATCAACCGGCTGCGCCGTTACTGGGCGCTTTACCGATGGTATCAAGCCGACTGGACAGCGCGAGCCGATCCAAGGCCGTCAAGTTTAAATTGAGCAGCAAGCTGATCCGTTGCTGCAGAAGGTTCCTGGCCAGCACGAAGGCTTTGTAAACGCTGGCCTGATCGCCTTGCGCCTTCGCTGGATCAGGGATGTCCCAGTGCGCGGTGATAGGCGCACCGGGCCACGCGGGGCAAACCTCGCCGGCCACCTGGTCACACACGGTGATCACGAAATCCATCACCGGCGCTTCCGGTGCCATGAACTCCGCCCAGCTCTTGCTGCGAAGCCCATCGATGGGAAGATCCACGGCCTTGAGCACCTCCAGCGTCTGGGGGTAGATGAAACCTTTGGGCTGGCTTCCGGCGCTGTAGCCATGAAAACGATCGCGGCCAAAGTGATGCACGGTCGCTTCGGCCAAAATGCTACGCGCCGAGTTGCCGGTGCAGACGAACAACACGTTGTAGTGACCCTGCATGACGATGCTCCGCTCAAGCCTGCTTTAATTCGTACCAACGCTTGCTGCCGTTGACGATGCGAACCACCGACAACATCACCGGCACTTCAATCAACACGCCAACCACGGTGGCCAGCGCGGCGCCGGAGTGCACGCCGAACAGACCCACCGCGGTGGCGACGGCTAGCTCGAAAAAGTTGCTGGCCCCGATCAGCGCCGAGGGCCCGGCCACGCAATGGGGCACCCCGAACCGACGGTTGAGCACGTAGGCCAGTCCGGAGTTGAAATACACCTGGATCAGGATCGGCACGGCCAGCATCGCGATTACCGCCGGCTGGGCCAGGATCTGCTGCCCCTGAAAACCGAACAGCAGCACGAGGGTGGCCAGCAGCGCGAACAAGGACGCCGGTCCCAGGCGCTGTAGCAGTTTCTGCAGCTGTGGCTCGCCGCCTCGCGAGAGCACCCAACGACGAAGCACCACGCTGATAGCCACCGGCACAACGATGTAGAGCAGCACCGACAACAGCAACGTGTTCCAGGGCACCGTGATCGAAGAGATGCCCAGCAGCAGCGCCACGATGGGCGCAAACGCCACGACCATGATCGTGTCGTTCAAGGCGACCTGGCTCAGCGTGAAGTTCGGCTCGCCGTGGCAGAGATTGCTCCACACGAACACCATCGCCGTGCACGGTGCCGCGGCCAGCAGGATCAGGCCGGCAATGTAGGAGTCGAGCTGGTCAGCAGGAAGGTAGCCGGCGAAGACGTGGCGGATGAATATCCAACCCAGCAGCGCCATCGAAAACGGCTTCACCGCCCAATTGATGAAAAGCGTGACGCCAATGCCTTTCCACTGACGGCGCACGCCACCAAGCGCGCTGAAATCAATCTTCAACAGCATCGGGATGATCATCAACCAGATGAGCACGGCCACTGGCAGATTGACTTGCGCGACCTGCATGCCCCCCAAGGCCTCAAAAGTGTCCGGCAGCCAGTGACCCAGAAGCGTGCCCACCACGATACACAGCAAGACCCAGACTGTGAGGTAGCGCTCGAAGAAGCCGATGCGGCTGCCACTGGCCGTATCCGGATCGGCGTCGACCACTTCAGCTGACAACTGGTTCATGCGTGTTCCTCATCGGCGTCGGTGATGGTGCCGATGTGATCAAGGGCCAACTTCAACTCGTCCCGGCTCATCGTTTCCACCGGCAGGTTCAGCAACGCGTTGACTCGATAAAGCACGAGCGTGTGGGCAAGCCGGAAGGCTTCGATCACGGCACCTTCACCGTGGGCTGCCGCCGGATCGGGCTGACCCCAGTGGGTTTTCACAAAATCGCCGAACAGCACCGGGCACGTCTCATTCGCTGCGTTGTCGCAGACCGTGATGACGATATCCAGCGGCGGCGCACCCTCCCCCGTGAAGCGATCCCAGGACTTGCTGCTGAGTCCTTCGGTGGGTATGCCGAGGGCCTTGAGCTCGCCGATCGCATAGGGGTTGACGCGGCCGGTCGGCTGGCTGCCCGCGCTGAAGGCTTCGAAGCGGCCTTTGCCCAAATGGTTGAGGGTCGCTTCGGACAGGATGCTGCGGGCGGAATTGCCCGTGCAGATGAATAGAACGCGGCACGGATGCATGACGGTCTCGAATTGGCTTCTATATTTCCATAATGATAGAATCATTTAGTCAAAGCAACAGGAAACATACCCATGACGATGCCGGATCTGCCCCACATTGCCGCCGATGTGCTGGATACCCCAACCCTGGCCAAACTGGCGCTGCCGGCGGACTCTAGCCATCCGCCGCGCATCCTGATCCTTTATGGATCACTGCGTCCGCAGTCGTTCAGTCGCAAGTTGGCCCTGGAAGCCGAGCGCATCTTGCGCCAGTTCGGCGCCGAGACCCGCGTGTTCGATCCACATGAGTTGCCCATTCTGGACAGCGTGCCCAACACGCATCCCAAAGTGCAGGAGTTGCGGGCGCTGTCCTTGTGGTCGGAAGGCCAGGTCTGGGTCAGCCCCGAGCGCCACGGTTCGGTGACAGCCGTCTTCAAGAATCAGATCGACTGGTTGCCACTGGAAGAGGGCAGCGTGCGACCGACCCAAGGGCGCACCCTGGCGGTCATGCAGGTCAGCGGTGGCTCGCAATCGTTCAACGTCGTCAATGCACTGCGCGTGCTGGGCCGCTGGATGCGCATGGTGGTCATACCGAATCAATCATCGGTCGCCAAGGCTTGGCAGGAGTTCGACGATGCGGGTCGGATGAAGCCATCACCGTTCTACGATCGCGTTGTGGACGTCATGGAGGAACTGTTCAAGTTCACCCTGATGGTGCGCGATCGCAGCGACTATCTGGTGGACCGCTATAGCGAGCGCAAAGGTGCGGCTGAGGCACATGCCTTGTTGGTGGCTGCCGGCGTGACCGAAGAAGCGGCGCCGGCTCCGGTCGTGGTGGAACCGGCCAAGACCAGCTGTTGTTTCAGTGGAGCCTGCTGACGATGAATACGACGACACCGATGACCGCCACGATCTATCACAACCCGGACTGCGGAACCTCGCGCAATACGTTGGCCTTGATTCGCCACGCTGGCATCGAGCCCACGGTGATCGAATATCTCAGAACGCCGCCCAGTCGTAAACAGCTAACCAAGCTTATCGACGAAGCCATGCTCAAGCCCCGTGAGGCGTTGCGTGAAAAGGGAACGCCCTTCGCCGAGCTGGGGTTGGACGAGGCCGGCATCACCGACGACGTCATCATCGACGCCATGTTGCAGCATCCGATCCTCATCAATCGCCCCTTTGTGGTGACACCACGTGGCACACGTCTGTGTCGTCCCTCCGAAGTCGTACTGAACATCCTTCCGCCAAACCTCCAACCGTTCACCAAGGAAGATGGGGAAGTTGTCGTAGGCCGCGAGCCCTTGGCGATCTTCCCGGATGCTGACCCGCGTTGATGTTTTTGCGTGAGTCGTCAAACCGTTCGGAGAGCAAATGAAATTGTCTAACACCTACGAGGCTGGGTAACATGGCTAGATGCCATGCGCCCGATCATCACTGCTGAGTCACCTGCGCCGCCATCGCGGCCTATGGGTGTTGGCTGTGGCTGTATTGCTGATCAAGCTGGTCAGCGGATCAATCTGCGTTGCCGATGGACCGCGGGCGCAATTCGTTTTGGCGACTGCTGCTGCTCCGGCCACCTTATTGGCGGATACCGCCGTCAGCACGGTATCGGCTGACGATGTGAACACCTGTCTTCTGGGTGAAGGTGCCGGTTGCCATTGTGCCTGTGCGCACTCGGTGACGTTGCCGGCCACTGCGCCGATGTCCATCGCCAGAATGGAGCCGCGCTTCGCGCCGCTCACCATCCATTCGGGATTCACGCCGGCCATGACCGGCTCGCTGCTGCGCCCTCCCATCGCCTGAGAACAATCCCGTTCTGCGATGAAACCGCCTGTGCGGTTCCTCGCTTCGTGATCGTTTTGAGGAGATAGCTTCATGTCTGTTTTACGTTCGGTGCCCTTTGGCGCCGTGTGTCTGCTGTACGCGGCAATACTCAGTGCCACCCCCGTAACCCATCCTTCCCCACCGGTAGTGGCCCCCGCGCCATCGTTGGCATCGTCCTCGCTGCAAGAGGCGATGCGCCGCATTTGGCAAGCCAGCCCCGAGGTGCAGGCGGCTCGTGCGGATCTCGACGCCGCCCGGGCCCGTGCGCGTGCCGCCGCGCAACCGCTGTACAACCCCTCGCTGTCGCTCGATGCGGAGAACGCCGATGTCAATCGGCGCACGGCCGGCATCAGTCTGCCACTGGATCTGTCCGGCAAGCGTCGCGCTCGCACCAGCCAGGGTGAGGCCGACCTGCTCGCCGCCGAGGCGAGCTACAACGTGCGGCGTCGTGACGTCGCCGCCCGCTGGTTGACGGCGTGGTCGACAGCGGTGCTCGCGGCTCGACAAAGTGAACTGGGTCGCCGTCGTCTCGCGTTGATGCAGCGCTTCGACGATTTGGCCGCCCAGCGACTCAAGGTCGGTGACATCAGCAGCCCCGAACGCGATCTGGCCGGTCTGGCACTCGGCGAGGCGCAGGTGCAACAAGCCACGCTCGCCGGTAACGAAGCGGCAGCCCGTGCGGCATTGCTGGCCATCAGTGGCGATCAACCCATGGCCCTGCCACCACTGCCCAACGGGCTGTCACCAGCGACGGACAGTGTGATGCCATTGCCCGTCGACGAGTTGCCTGAACTGCGTCAGGCCCGCGCTCAGCAAGCAAGCGCCGAGGCGGGCGTGCAGGTCGCACGTCGCGCGCGCATTCCCGATCCGACACTCAGCCTGACCGGTGGCCAGGTGCGCAGTGGGCCACGCACCGATCAGGTGATCGGCGTGAGTGTGTCCATTCCGTTGCCGGTGCTCAACACCGGACGCGCCGAAGTGGATGCCGCCCGGGCGGAAGCCGACGCAGCCGCGGCCGGCGTGCGTTCGCGCCAGTTTGTATTGCGCGCGGGATTACAGGAAGCGCAAGCCCGTTACGCCGCTCTGCGCGGTGCGACTGAAGCGTTCCGCAGCGGCCGTGCCGCGGCGTTCGAGGATCGCACCACGCTACTGGAAAAGCTCTGGCGTGCTGGTGAAATCAGCACCTCCGATTACCTCGTGCAACTCAAGCAAAGCCTGGATACCGCGTTGTCCGGCCAGGAACTGGAAAGCCAAACCTGGCAGACCTGGTTCGACTACCTCACCGCTGCGGGCCGTCTAACCGACTGGCTCGATGGCCGTACTCAGGACGGCCACAATCAGGACATGACCCGATGACTATTTCTCTTTTGAAACGCAGCCTGCTGGGATTGGCGCTGCTCGCTGCGCTGGCCGGCCCCGTCCTGGCACAGGAACCGGCGCCCGCCAATCCGCTCGCACTGGACGCCAAGGCGATCAAGGACGCCGGTATTGTCCTCGACAAGGCTGCTCCCCGTGCACTGACGGATGAACTCAAAGCCCCTGGTGAAGTGAAAGCCGACGCGTACTCCACCGTACTGGTGTCGCCGCGCGTGGAATCGCAGGTGCTCGCCCGCAAAGCCAAGCTGGGTGACGTCGTGAAGGCCGGCGATGCGCTGGTCGTGCTCTCCAGCGTCGAGGTGGCCACCACGCAAGGTGCGTTGATCGTAGCCGAACAGGACTGGCAACGGATCGCGTCGCTCGGGCCCCAGGCGGTGTCGGCCCGGCGCTACAACGAGGCGAAAGTGCAACGCGACCAGGCACGCGCCAAGTTGCGCGCCTACGGCTTGTCCGACGGTCAGATCGGTGGGTTGCTGCGCAAGGGATCGGCCGGTGCGGATGGCAGCTTCGAGCTGCTTGCGCCCGCCGCCGGTCGCGTCACCACCGATGAATTTTTGGTCGGTGAGCGGGTGGAACCCGGCCGCACCTTGTTCACCCTGGTCAAGGAAGATTCGGTCTGGGTCGTCGCGCAGATGGCACCGGCCGATGCCGAACGGGTCAAGCCCGATGCCGATGCCCGCATCCTCGTGCATGACACCGAGATACCCGGCAAGGTCGTCCAGCGCTCGCATCAGACCGATGAGCGCACCCGCACGGTGCCGGTGCGCATCGAAGTCGACAACCGCAAGGATCTGTTGCACCCGGGTGAGCTGGTCGAAGCGCGCATCGCCGCCGGTAGCGCCGTGCAGAAGCTCGCGGTGCCGGCTGAAGCAATCGTATTGCTGCAGAACCAGCCGACCGTGTTCCTCGCCAAAGGCAATGGCCCGTTCGAGCCGGCATCAGTCATGGTTGGCGATACGCGTGATGGCTGGACGGTGATCACGCAGGGCCTGAAATCCGGCGACACCTACGTGCGCAAGGGCGCGTTCGCCTTAAAGGCCCGCTTGCTGCGCTCGCAGCTGGGAGAAGAATGATGCTGGAACGTCTGGTTGAATTCTCTCTGCGCTACAAGGTGCTGGTACTGATCATCTTCGTGGTGATCGGTTTTCTCGGCTTTCAGGCCGTGCGTCAGCTACCCATCGATGCCTTCCCGGACGTGACGCCGGTACAGGTCAACGTCTACACCGAAGCCTCGGGACTCGCAGCGGAGGATGTGGAGCAATTGCTCACCACTCCGGTGGAGTCGGCACTCGCCGGCTTGCCCAAGGTGGAACAGATCCGCTCGGTGAGCCTGTTCGGCTTGTCGTATGTGTCGGTGTACTTCGACGACAGCATGGACATCTACTTCGCCCGTCAGCTGGTCAACGAGCGGCTGCAACAGGTCGGCGATCGTTTGCCGGCGGGTTATGGCAAACCGGAAATGGGACCGAACACCTCCGGTCTCGGCCAGGTGTTCTGGTACACGGTCGAACGCGCCGACGACACGCTGAGAGGCACCACAGCCGGTACGGCACCGAACGACATGGATCTGCGCACACTGCAGGACTGGACCATCCGTTTGATCCTGCGCACCGCGCCGGGCGTCGATGACGTCAGCTCATGGGGCGGGCAGGAAAAACAGTTCCAGGTGCGCATCGATCCCATGAAATTGATCGCGCACAAACTCGGCTTCAAGAACGTGATTGAGGCGCTGCAGGCGAACAACGCGCAAGTCGGCGGCAACTTCGTCGACGTGGGGCGCGAGCAGTATCTCGTGCGCGGACTGGGCTTGATCCAGAACGCCAAGGATCTGGGCAACATCGTGCTCAAGACCGAAGACGGCACGCCGGTCTACGTGCGGGACGTGGCCACCATTACCGAGGCCGGGGCACCGCGCACCGGGGCGGTGACGCGCGACGGCAAGGAAGTCGTGCTGGGCATGGCGCTGGCGCGTATTGGTGAGAACGCCAAGAGCGTGGTCGATGCGGTCAAAGCCAAGCTCGATACGGTGAAGCAATCCTTGCCGCCGGGCGTGGTCGTGAAACCGGTGTACGAGCGTACCGAACTGGTCAACGCGGCGGTGGGTACTGCCGTGCGCGCGCTGGTGGAAGGTTCGATCCTGGTGGCGCTGGTGCTGTTCCTGTTCCTGGGCGAGTTCCGCAGCGCGTTGGTGGTGGTTGTGGCGTTGCCGTTGGCGATGCTGATCGCCTTCATCTGCATGAACCAGGTGGGGCTGTCGGCCAACTTGATGTCGCTGGCGGGGCTGGCTATCGGTATCGGCATGATGGTGGATGGCGCGGTGGTGATGGTGGAGAACGCCTATCGCATCATGGCCGAACGCAAGGCGCACGGCGGTCCGGTGGATCGTACCGCTGCCGTGTTGGCAGCCGCCCGCGAGGTGGCTAACCCGATGGCGTTCGCGATCCTGATCATCATCGTGGTGTTCCTGCCGCTGTTCAGCCTGCAGGGGCTGGAAGGCAAGATGTTCAAGCCGATGGCGTTCAACATCAGCTTCGCGATGGCCGGCTCGCTGATCCTCGCGCTGACGCTGATTCCGGTGCTGGCCGCATTGGTGTTGAAGCCCAAGGAAGAGAAAGACACCTGGCTGGTCGCGTTCCTGAAACGCCATTACGCCACGGTGCTCGCCTGGGCGCTGGCGCGGCGCAAGCTGGTGCTGGGCATCGCTGCCGGTGCCTTGATCGGCAGCCTGGCGTTGTTCCCGTTCCTGGGCAAGGAGTTCATGCCCAACCTGAAAGAGGGTGCCATCATGTGGCGCATCACGTCGATTCCGTCGGCCTCGCTGGATGAATCGATCAACATCTCCAGACAGGTGTCGGCGCTGATCAAGCAGAAGTTTCCGGAGGTGGACACTACCCTGGCGATGATTGGCCGCGCTGAAAAAGGCGAGACCGCCGACGTGAACTACATGGAGGTCTACACACCGCTCAAGCCCAAGGACCAATGGCGCAAGGGCGAGACGCTGGAAAGCATCGAGGAGGCAATGCAGAAGGAGTTGTCGGCCGCCTTGCCCACCGCCGTGGTGAGCTATACCCAGCCGATCCAGATGCGCATCGAGGAACTGATCTCCGGCGTGCGGGCCACGTTGGCGTTGAAGATTTACGGCGATGATCTGGGCGAGCTCGATCGTCTCAGCGGCCGCATCAAGAATGTGCTGGCCGGCGTGCCGGGCGTGGCCGATCTCGCGCTGGAGGCGAACATCGGCAAGCCGCAGATCCGCATCAAGGTGGATCGCGATGCGCTGGCCCGTTACGGCCTCAACGCCGACGACGTGCTGACCGTGGTGAAGAACGGCATCGGCGGCGAACCCGTGACGACGCTGCTCGATGGCGTGAAGCGCTTCGACATCGCGGTACGGCTGGACGATGCCGACAAGGCGTCCCTGCCGGCGATCCAGCGCATACCGATCCGCACCGCCAGCGGTGCGCTGGTGCAGCTGTCGCAGGTGGCCGAGGTCAGTGATGCGGAAGGCTATTCGTTCATCCGTCGCGAGCAGTTGCAACGCTATGCGGTGATCCAGATGGACGTGCGCGGTCGTGACATCGACGGCTTCGTCAAGGATGCCAACGCGGCCATCGCGCAACAGGTGAGGCTGCCGACTGGCTATTACAGCGAGTGGGGCGGCGCGTTCGAGAACCAGCAGCGGGCGTTGAAGCGGTTGTCGCTGATCGTGCCGGCGACGATCTTCTTCATCTTCGTCTTGCTCTACACCGCGTTCAACTCGGTAAAGCACGCCACGCTGATCCTGGCCAACGTGCCGTTCGCCACTATTGGCGGCATCGTCGGGTTGGCGATCACCGGGCAATACCTGTCGGTGCCCTCGGCGATCGGCTTCATCGCGGTGTTCGGCGTGGCGATGTTGAACGGCATCGTGCTGGTGAGTTTTTTGAACGAGCAACGTGAGAAAGGCTTGCCCGTGCGGGAGGCGGTGATCCGCGGCACCGCGCTGCGCATGCGGCCGGTGATGATGACCGCCAGCGTGGCGATCCTGGGCCTGGTGCCGATGCTGCTCTCCAGCGGCGTCGGTGCGGAAACCCAGCGTCCGCTCGCTACCGTGGTGGTCGGCGGCCTGATCACCTCGACGTTGCTGACGCTGGTACTGCTGCCGGTGCTCTACGACTGGATCGAAGAACGCGCCGCAAGGCGCCTGGCCAAGGAAAACACCCCATGAAAGAAGTGAAGGCATTCATCCACCGCGGTCGCGTGGTCGACGTCATCCACGCCTTGGAGGACGGTGGATTTCGTTACCTGTCCGTCAGCGACGTCAAAGGTCTGCTCACCGCGCTCAGCGCCCAGGAACAGATCTATTCAATGGAGCTGGGCGAACGGGTTACCCGGCAGATCAAGCTCGAAGTGTTCTGCGAGGACGATCAGGCTGATCGCGCGGTACAACTGATTCGCCTGCACGGACGCACCGGTCAGAGCGTGGCCGGTTGGGTCTATCAGAGCACGGTGGATCGGGCATGGCCCATCGACGGTGCCGTGGACTGAAGGCGATGGGCGGGTTACGCCCGCCCATCCTTCCGGGTGTCATTACATAACGCTGCAGCGGTCGCGTAAGGTGACCGCCGCACGGGAGACTTCGATGAGCACGTCAGAGCCACACAAACACGATCACGATCATCACCACGACCACAGCCACGGCGTGGCACCGGATGCGAACAAGAAATACCTGACCATCGCGCTGCTGTTGCTGCTCGGTTTCATGGCGGTCGAGGTGGTGGTCGGCATGCTGGCCAAGTCGCTGGCCTTGATTTCCGACGCCGGCCACATGCTTACCGACGTCGGCTCGATCGGGCTCGCCCTGGTGGCGATGCGCCTGGCCAAACGACCGGCCAGCGGTAGCTACACGTTCGGGCTCAAGCGCGTGGAAATCCTGAGTGCGCAGGCGAACGGGCTGACGTTGTTGTTGCTGTCGGTGTGGTTCATCGTCGAGGCGATTCGTCGCCTGATCGATCCGCCGGTGGTGGAAGGCTTGCTGGTCACGGTAATTGCGGTGATCGGCATCGGTGTCAACCTGCTCGCCGTGTGGGCGATGAGCAAGGCCAACCGACAGAGCCTCAACGTGGAAGGCAGCTTTCAGCACATCCTCACCGATCTGTATGCCTTTATTGCTACCGCGATTGCCGGTGGCATCATTTGGTGGACCGGCTGGAATCGCGTGGATTCGATCGCCGCGCTGGTCGTGGCCGGATTGATGCTGAAAGCCGGCATCGGGCTGGTGCGCGAATCGGGACGTATCTTTCTGGAGGCAGCACCGCGCGGCCTCGATCCAGTCACGATTGCCGAGGCGATCCGTGCTTTGCCCGCCGTGACCCGACTGGACGACCTGCACGTATGGGAAGTGACCTCGGGCATGCCGGCACTGTCGGGGCACATCTATGTGAACCACGACATCGACTGCCACGACGTGCGCCGGGCGGTCGAAGCGATGCTGCACGATCGTTTCAAGATCACGCACACGACATTGCAAACCGATCATGGAGCCACCGACGAATCGGCCAGCGCCGCAGGTTGCAGCTTTGCCTCAACTGGCGGGGCGCACTAAGGGCGTCGCTGTGCTGGCGATGAACGGCACCTCACGTCGGTGACGATGAGGACACGATGGCAGGCGTCGTCGCAGGGCGGCGAAGCCACCCCCAGCCAATCCACATAGCCAGAGCCCCCATCGCCAGAGCGCCGAGCATGTCGCCGGGATAATGCACTCCCAAGTAGATGCGTGCCCATGCCATGGGCAGGCCGAGCAGCGCAATCGCGAGGCTCCAGGCTCGGGTACGTCGATCCAGCAACAGCATGCCGGCGATGACCCACTGCGCGGTCAGATGATCACTGGGAAAACTGCCGGTCGCCGCATGAGATACCCACGCCTGACCGGCACCGGCCACGAAGGGGCGTGCGCGATCCCAAATCAAGCCAATGATCAGATTCGCGAGCAATGTCGCTGCGGCGGCAACCGATGCTTTCAGGGCGGTAGAGCGCATCGACCACCGAGGAACCATCAGCATCGTCCCAAGAAAAGCGGCGGTCAGGATCAATGGCCCATCGGCCAAGCCGCGCGCCACCTGCAGCATCGCGGACGATGGCGGTGTAGACGGATGGATGGCGTGGAACAGTCGCAGGTCAACGGCGTACGCCAAGGTGCCGAACCCCGAGATCGGCGATGTCATGGTTTGCCGATCGGTGCAAGGGCAGCGGCCCGTGCTTCCTTCGCTTCGCGCAGGATGCCGAACGCCTCCTTCAGCACATAGCAGGCGATGGCCGCACCGATGACCAGATCGGGGACCGCACTGTGTAGAAGCAGCACCAGCACACCGGAGACGATCACCGCCAGGTTGGCGATGACGTCGACTCGCGTGAACAGCCACGTGGCGCGCAGATGCACTTCGCCGTGACGGAACCGCTCCAACAACCGTAGCACGGTGGCATTCACGATCAAGGCGATGAAGGCAATACCCATCATCCAGCCACCCTCGGGATGACTGCCCGCGACGAGTCGCCACACTACGCCGGCGAGGACACCCGCGCCCAGGATCAGCAGCAACGTGCCACTCAGAGTGGCGGCCGATGCCTTGAAGCTTGCGGTGCGCTGCCAAGCGACGAGCGCGATGCCGTACGCACTCGCGTCGGCGAGCATGTCCAGCGAATCGGCGACCAGCCCCATCGATTGCGCGATCAGACCGGCGATCACACCGACCACAAACATCGTGGCGTTGAGAACCAGCGCGAAGCGCAGGATGCGTCGCTCCGCTTCGTTGCTGCCTTCAGCATGGCAACCACATTCACTCATGTCCTATCGCCTTCATTTTGCATCGGGAACCACTTCCTGGGCTCCCTGGGGTGACGGCAAGGGCTGGCGGCCACGACGGATGTTGAACACGAACCCGACAGCCAGTAGCACCAGAATTGCCAACTGGGCCAGCAAGGATTGCCAGGTCGGATAGATGCCCAGCAGTTCGATATGCGGCACCGGGGCGACGCTCACCGCCACCCAGCCGGCCTCCTGCAGGGCGGCGACGCCCTTGCCGGTCAGTACGACAGCAAGCACAGCGATCAGCACGGAACTGGCGGAGAAGAACGTACCGATCGGCAGCCGATGACTGGTGCGCAACAGCACCCAGGCGATCAACCCCAGCGCCGCCGCACCGGCGGCGATACCGCCGAGCAGCCACACTTCCTGGCCGTCATTCCAAAGGGCGGCATAGAACAGGATGCTCTCGAACACCTCGCGATACACCGAGATGAAGGCCAGCCCGAACAAGAACCAGGCGGAACGTCGGTTGAGCGCGGCAGCCATCTTTTCCTTCAGATACGCCTGCCAGCGACCGCCGATACTTTTCTGGTGCATCCACAGACCGACCCCAAGGAGCACGAACGCCGCAAACAGCGACGACAGCCCCTCGGTCAACTCACGGCCAGCGCCACTGATGGAAATGGCATAGCTGGCAATGGCCCAGGTAACGCCGCCGGCGACCAACGCAAGGCTCCAGCCGGCATGCACGTAGCGCCGTGCTTCGGGTCGCGCAGCCTTGCGCAGGAAGGCGAGTAACGCGACCACGACCAGCAGGGCTTCCAGACCCTCTCGTACCAAGATGGTGAAAGCCCCCAGGAAAGTGGCGGCGGCATCGCCAGCAGCATCGCTAGTGACTTCTTGCGCACGCAGCAGCAGGCCATCGACCTCATCGGACTGTTTCGCCACCGATGCCACCGAGGTGCTGCTCGTCAGTGCGGTGCGATAGGCACCCATCGCCGTTTCAAGCTGAGCGCGCAGCGCGCCGTCCCGTGCGTTGAGTTGCGGTTCGACCGGCTCCACGCCATCGAGGTAGGCGGACAGTGCCAGTTGGGTGGCTTGCGTCTTCGCTCCGGCACGATAAGCCGTCAGGCTCGCCGCCAGTCGCGCGCGCGCCAACGGGATGCCCGCCAACGCCTGCTGATGAATGACGTCGGGGTGTGCCCGCAAATAGCCCACGATCGCCCGGGCACGCTCCGCACCGAGGGTAGGTGTCAGCTGCGCGACGCGCACACGCGACAATTCCTTCAAGTCGGCGATCTGTGCACGGGCGGCGGTGTCGTGTTGCCAGGTATCAGCGCCAGTGGCGGATTCCTGGGTGTAAGCCAGCGAACCCACGTAGTAAGCCAGTGCCCAGCGGTCGTCGGACGACAGCTGCTGCGCGTAGCTCGCCATCGGCGTGCCTTCCACACCTTGGCTGATCACCTCGTACAACGACAACGCGCTGCGCTGATCCGCCCGCGTCTGGTCGGTGAAGTTCACCGGGTGGGGCGACAGTTGCAGGCCGGCCGGACCATCGCCATGGCCGGTCGCTCCATGACAGGCGGCGCACCGGTTCTGATAGAGCGTCGCCCCACGCGCCAGATCGGGGGCGTGTTCTGGAGCGGTCGGCACCGGATACGCTTGCAGCAACGCATCGGCCAGCGCGTGCGCTTGCGTCGCCACTTGGGCTGGCGCCGCCTTGGCATCGACCGAGGCCACCAATGTATCGGCCTGCTTCATGAGTGCGGGCGTGGTCGCGGTCGGTGGCAACGCGTCGATGCGCGATCGAGTCGTCGCCGTGAATTCCCGCATCTCGGCGTACTCGGACGCGCTGATCACCGCGCCATCCTTCACCGCACCAGCGTAGTCGGTCGCCAGGTAATCCAGCATCTGCCACGTTTGTGGAACGGTCGTAGTGGCATCCTGAGCCATCACCGTAAAGGTCGTCACACCGCACAGGAGTAGCGCCGCTATGGACAGTTTGCGCAAGGCACTGCGAATAAGAGTCGTTATCATTAATGCATGGTACTCGCCCTTCGATCGTTCGTCAGCAGTTGCTCGCCAGACAATGTTCTCGTTACCAAACGTGCCCCTCGCGTCGCAACGAACTCAACCCTGACGGTTAATTCGTTGCTTTCCGGCTCGTCCCCGCCAAATCTTCCAGAATTGGACAATCCGGATGATTATCGCCATGGCAGCGCCGGGCCAGATCCGTGAGCGTGGCGCGCATGGATTCCATTTCGCGGATCTTCTGTTCCAGTGCCCTGGCGTGTTGCAGCGCCAATTGCTTCACCTCGCTGCTCGCCCGTTGTCGATCGTCCCACAGACTTAGCAGTTGCTCGATTTCCTTGATCGAGAACCCCAAGGTTCGCGCACGTTTGATGAAGCGCAGGCGATGCAGATCGCTCTCGGCGTACAGGCGATAGCCGGCGAACGTGCGACCTGCGGTCGGCATGAGTCCGATCGACTCGTAGTGACGAATCATCTTGGCGGTGACCGCGCTGGCGAGCGCGGCTTCGCCAATGGTGTGCAGTCCCAGAGCACGTGCATCGGCGGCTTCGGGGCGTAGCGCAGGACGTGGCATCGGTGTCTCCAGTCATTCCTCGTGGGTATGGGGACGCCAGCGGCGCAGCAACAAGGTGTTGCCCACCACACTGACGCTGGACAGCGCCATCGCGGCCCCAGCGATCATCGGATTGAGCATGCCCAGGGCAGCCAAAGGTATGCCGATTGCGTTGTAGATGAAGGCCCAGAATAGATTCTGACGGATCTTGCGCGTGGTACGCCTCGAAATCTCGATTGCATCAGCAATCAGGCGCGGGTCGCTGCGCATCAGGGTCACCCCGGCGGTTTCCATCGCCACATCGGTGCCGGACCCCATCGCAAAGCCGACGGCGGCTGCGGCAAGCGCCGGCGCATCGTTGATGCCATCACCGACCATCGCGACATGGTCGCCGGCATCGGTAAGCGCTGTGACAGCCTGCGCCTTCTGTTCGGGCAGCGTATCGGCAATCACAGTGTCGATACCCAGTTCGGTGGCGATGGCCTCGGCGGCGGCGCGGCGGTCACCGGAGATCATGACCGTGCGCAAGCCGAGTGCATGCAGCTGGTCGACGGCCTCGCGCGCTGTCGTGCGCGGCGCATCGCGAAAGGTGAGAACGCCGCGCACCACGGTGCCTGTCGCACTGCGCTCGGCCAGCCACGCGGTAGTTTGCGCGCTGGCGTCTAGCCCAAGGCCGATGCGTTCCATCACGCTGCGATCCACACCCAACTCGTCCATCCAGCGTTCGCTACCCAGAACGAGTTCGCGCCCTGCCACGTCACCACGCACACCACGACCGACCACGGCCGCCACCTTCGTCGCTGGCACGATGCGGCGCTGACCGTCCGTCGCTGCCTGCAGCACGGCCTTTGACAGCGGATGCTCGCTGCCGGCCTGCAGACTGGCGGCATCGTCCAACAGCGCGTTGTCGTCGCCACGGATCGCGAGGCGTTGCACCAACGTCGGGCGACCTTCGGTCAGAGTGCCGGTCTTGTCGAAGGCGACCACGGTGACCGACCGCGCGACCTCAAGCACCTCGGCGTCCTTGATCAGGATGCCTGCGCGAGCAGCCACCCCGGTACCGGTCATGATCGCGGTGGGCGTGGCCAGACCCAAGGCACAGGGACAGGCGATGACCAGCACGGCCACCGCATTGAGGATCGCGCGACTCCAATCGCCGGTACTCACACCCCATGCGAGCAGGGTGATGAGTGCCAAGACGATGACGACAGGTACGAAGACTGCGCTCACACGATCCACGATGCGCTGGATCGGCGCCTTCTTGGCCTGGGCGTCCTCCACGGCACGAATGATCCGCGCCAGTCGGCTCTGGGCGCCGACTGCCTCCGTAGCCAGCACGAGCCGGCCTTCACCGTTGATCGCACCACCAATGACGGCATCGCCCGTGTGTTTGGCCACCGGCATGCTTTCCCCGGTAATGAGTGACTCGTCGACTTGTGAGATGCCTTCGAGCACAAGACCGTCGACCGGAATGCGTTCACCGGGAAGCACGACGACCACATCGTCCACGCGAATCATCTCCAACGGTACCCAGATTTCCTGATCGCCTTCGCGCCGACGCGCCTGCTCGGGGCGCAAGGACTGCAGGGCGCGAATCGCTTCGGTGGTCTGTCGCTTGGCTCGCGCCTCCAGCCATTTGCCCAGCAGGATCAGGGTAATCAGTACGGCGGAGGCCTCGAAATACAGCGGCGCGTGATTGACGCCGATACCATCGCGTAGCAAATGAAAGACGCTAAGACCGTAGGCAGCCGACGTGCCCATGGCCACCAGCAGGTCCATGTTGCCAGTGCGTGCCCGCACTGCCTTGTACGCCGCCCGGTAAAACCGGGCACCCAACCAAAATTGCACGGGCGTGGCCAACAGCCACTCCAGCCAGCCGGGCAGCATCAGGTGAATACCTAATGGCATGGCCAGCATCGGTGCCATCAATGGCAGCGATAGCATCGTGGCCCAGATCAGGTGACGACGCTCTTTGGCGGCACCGGCGGACTTCGTCGGAGTCGGTACGGAAGATGACTCCGCATCCGCGATGTTGGCCTGGTAACCGGCGTCCACGATCGCCTTGATCAACAAGGCGGCATCGGTCCCCGCGTTGATCATGACGGCAGCCCGTTCGGTGGCCAGGTTGACGCTGCTCGCGATGACCCCCGGCACTGCACGCAGGGCGCGTTCGACGCGTCCCACACAGGACGCGCAGGTCATGCCTTCAATCCGCAGCGCCACCGAGTCGATGGCAGCCTCGTAACCGGCGGCTGCCACGGCAGCGTGGAGGGCCGGCAACGCCTGCGGCGTGGATGTCCGCACCGTCGCCTGCTCGGTGGAGAGGTTCACCGTCGCATCGATCGTCCCGGCCACCGCCTTCAGGGCCCGCTCGACGCGCCCGACGCAAGAGGCGCACGTCATTCCGACAATACCGAAGCGGACAATGGATGGCGTGTCTGGAGAGGAAAGTGGTGTGGCGTGAGTGTTCATGAGGAGGAACTCCCGAGAGGGAGCGCCATCATGATGTCTCCCATCATGGGAAGGTCAAGCATGCCGGCTGAAAGCGCTGAGGCTTGACCTTCCCACCATGGCAAGCCTCATTCTTTTCCCCACTGGCAGCCTGCCTGACGATGGAGAGATCACCATGCAATTTTCAGTCGACAACATGACCTGCGGACACTGTGTCCGAGCCATCACCGCCGCCTTGCAAGACCTCGATGCCCACGCCAAGGTCGATGTTGATCTGCTGAGCGGAAGGGTTCAGACAGAAGGTCGTTTTACTTCGGCGGCCGCCGTCGCGGCGATGGAAGCGGCGGGCTATCACGCAACGTCTGAGATCAGCAGTCAGGCTCCGTCGACCTCCGAATCGTGCTGCGGGCACTGTCACACATGACCATGGAAGCAAGCTGATGTTGGATGGGGCGATATCAGCTGACGGGCTCCGCAGCCTTTGCCTGATAGACCCGAGGGAGCGCCGCTATGGAGCGATGCGTCTTGTCATTGTGGAAGACGATATCGCGATCAGCACACTCCTCGGCGATGTATTCACCCAACGAGGTGATGCGACCGTCAGTACCGAGACAGCGCGTACGCTTGGCTTCAGTTATCCGCCAACCCCGAACACCGAGCCGACGATTTTGCCGACGCCAGCGGTAACGCCCATCGCAAGCATCCCCCAAAAACTAATGCGCCATGCACCCCGGACCATATTCGCCCCACCGGCATACGCTGCCAAACCGCCTAGTAGCGTAAGCAAGATCAGCGAAGTGGCCGCCACCAGTACGATCAACATTTCCGTGGGCGCGAGGGCGACCACCAGCAACGGCAATGCAGCGCCCGCAAAGAAGCTGAGCCCCGAGGCCAACGCGGCTTGCAATGGGCGTGCCTTGAGCGTCTCGGTGATACCCAACTCGTCGCGCGCATGGGCATCCAACGCGTTGTGACTCATCAATTGAGCTGCGACTTGGCTGGCCAAGTTGGGATCAAGTCCACGCTTGGCATAGATCGCGGCCAGCTCCCTGTGCTCACCATCATCGTCATTACGCAAATGTTGACGTTCGCGGTTCAATTCAGCCTTTTCCGTATCGGCTTGTGAGTGAACGGAGACGTATTCACCGGCGGCCATGGACATCGAGCCGGCCACCAATCCCGCCATACCGGCAACTAGGATCGCTGTGTGAGTGGCTTGTGCCGAGGCAACACCCAGCACGAGGCTTGCGGTCGAAAGAATTCCATCATCCGCACCCAGGACAGCCGCGCGCAGCCACCCGCTGCGGCCGATTCGATGTTTGTCAGAACTCTGCAAGGGCATTTGCGGTCATTCTCCCTGTTGGCGGCGCTTTCTTCATTTCGGTGAGGGCCAATGCGGATGCATGTCGTCGATGACATATGGATGGGCATGCACATGCCCGGAGGCCACTTCGCCTGAGGTCAGGTGGGAATGATCGAGCGGCAGATCGTCGTGATGATGGATGAGCACCTCGGGATCGCGCGACGGCCATAGCAGGAAACCCGCGACCACCGCCATGACCACGATGACTGCCATCGATGCGGCGCCCCACGCTGGCGATGACAAGGTGCCCAGCCAGCCTGCCAGGGGATACATCAACAGCCAGCAGGCGTGGGACAGGGAAAATTGCGCGGCAAACAAGGCCGGTCGATCCTCGGCGTTACCCGAACGCTTCAGCAAACGGCCGCCCGGAGTGAGTATGGCGGCGTAGCCAGCGCCGATCAGCCCCCATGCGGCGGCGATCAACCATCGACGTTCCGCCACCGGAACCAGTGAAGCGAGCGCCGCGAAGAGCACCAGACCCAAGCCGGCCAGCACGGCACCACTCAGCATCACGCTCCGATCGGGCCAGCGTTTGAGCAAGCGTGGCAGGCTGAGCGCCGCCACCATCGAGAAGCCGCCGAATACCGCGGTGGTCAACGCCACGTCGCGATTGTTGCCGCCCAGCCAGTCGCGCACATAGATGACGGTGTTGACGATGACCAGTGAACCGGCGGCCGCCTCGGCGAAACTCAGGCACAGCATGCCGCGCAACCTTGGCGTGGCGAGGTAGCGGCGCATGCCGGCCAACACTTTGGGCCGTACCGCCGCCAGCGCGAGCCGACGCGGGAGTGGAATGGTCGCCACCAAGGCCGCGGAACTGACGAAGCCGAGCAAGGTGAAGCCGAACAATCCACGGAAACTGATCACCCCCAGCAGCAGTGCCGCCAGCAGCGGGCTGAGCAGGTTTTCCAGATCGTAGGCCAGGCGCGACAGCGACAGCGCGCGGGTGTACTGCGCCTCATCGGTCAGCACTTCGGGGATGGTGGCCTGGAAGGTCGGGGTGAAGGCCGCCGAGCAAGTCTGCAAGACGGCGACCAGCACATAGATCTGCCACACAGCAGTGACCCATGGCAGGCACAAGACCAGAACCGCCCGGATCAGATCCATGCTGACCAGAAAGGGTTTGCGCGGCCACCGCGCGGTGTATGCGGTGGCCAGCGGCGCGACCAGCACATAGACCGCCATCTTGATGCCCAGCGCCGTGCCGAGCACCACCGAGGCGCGGTCACCGGCGAGGTCATAAGCCAGCAGACCCAACGCTACGGTCATCAAACCGGTGCCGATCAGCGAGGTGGCCTGTGCCGCAAACAGGTGCCGATAGACGCGATCGGTAAGGACTTCAAACAGCATGCATGGCTCCAGTGGATAAGGAAGCTTGGCGCCGTCGGAATTCGCCAAGCAAAAACCGCCGACCCGATGGAACTTCATTCGCCGGATCGGTCCGTCGTGCAGCTTACTCGTGGGCCAGCCCCCAGATTCGGTGGGCGTCGATGAGCAGGCGATAGTACGCACGCAGGGCGGTAACGCGCGCGTCAAGAGCCGCTTCCGAGGCTTGCAGCGATTGCCGGCGAGCCAGCAGCAAGGTCTGCACGTCGGCTTCCCCCAGCGTATAGGCGCGCTGGGTCAGCCGCGCGGTATCGGCCGCATGGCGCGCGCCTTTCGTAGCCAGTTGCCAGCGCGCGTGGTTGCCGCTGGCATCGGCATAGGCCTCGGCGATTTCGGTCTCGACGACCCTTTGCTGGCGATCGCGGGCGGCGGTCGCCGCGTCCACGGCGGTCAGAGCCTGGCCGAGGCGTTCACGGCGATAGCCACCCGGCAACGGGATCGACACACTGACACCGATGATGCGTTCGCGACTGAACGCTTCGGAGGCGGTGAATACGCCGACCGTCGGATCAGGCAATCGGTCGGCGCGCGCGCGGTCAGCTTGCTGTTCCGCTTTGCGCATTTCCAGCTCGGCAATGCGCAACGGGTCGCTGCTGGCCATCACCAGCTCATGCCATGCCTGTTCCGGCATGGCGACGGGTTGCGGTTCGCTGAGCGTAGGCAGACCCGACGGCACGTCCGGGAAACGGATTCGCAGCCGTGCTTGCGCCTTGGCCGCCTCGGCGCTGGCTTGCGCAAATCGTTGCTGAATTTCAACCAGATCGCCGGCGGCGACATTCACCTCCAGGCGCGATGCATCCCCCGCACGCTGCCGCGTCTTGGCCGCCTGCAGGTTGGACTGCGCAAACGTGGTTTGTTCGGCTATCAACTTCTTCGCGTGCTCGGTTTGCGCCCAAGCCATCCACAGATCCAGCAGGCTGCGTGCCGCCTCATGGATCGCCTCACCCAGACGCGCCTGTGCCAGGTCGACTTCCACGTCGCCCAGCTGGCGATCCATCGCCTTCTTGCCGGGCAAGCGGATCGTGCGCTCCAGTTGCGCTGCCCATTCACGAGATGTGGGACCCGCTTCGTAACGACGTTGTTGCGAGGTCGCCTTGACCGTCCATTCATGCGGCGAAGCACGCAACATGCCGGCCACGTGACCAGCACCGGCCATGTCCGCCAACGCTTCCTGCACCGCGGGGTCCTGCCGCAGCCAAACCTGCGCTGATTCGGTGGAGGGCAGATCGGTGGGCGTGGGCATGTCGACGTCCATCGCCGAGATCGAACAGGACGCCATGCCCAGTAAAAGCAAACTCCACCAGCGCTTCATGCGAGTTCTCCTTCCAGCGAAATCGGCGACACCCAATAACGAATACCGGTACCGGCGAAATCCGCGTGCAGCAGCTGCTGCAGGGATTCGCTTTCGGCCTTGGTCAGCAGAATTTGCACGTAGACCGAGCGACTGCGCCCGAGCACTTGTTCCAGCGGATTCAACAGGCCGCCGGCGGTTCCATGACTGAAGGTGGGCAGGCTGAAGAAGACCTCGTCGCCAAAATTGAGCAGCAACGTGTCGAGGAGTTTTTCTTCGATGTCCGTCGCACAAACCAGGGAAAAACTGCATTTATCGAACGTGGACTTATCCATGACATACCTCCGCGGTTGCATGGGCGAACCGCAGGTAAAGGATGGGAAGCAGGATCAGGGTCAGCGCAGTGGCGGTGACCAGGCCACCGATGACCACGATCGCCAGCGGTCGCTGCACTTCGGAGCCCGGACCGCTGGCGAACAGCAGCGGGATCAGGCCGAAGGCGGTGATCGAGGCGGTCATCATCACCGGACGCAGACGGCGCTCGGCACCGACGACGACGCATTGCAGTCGACTCAATCCTTCGGCGTGCAGCTGATTGAAGTAGCTGACCAGCACCACGCCGTTGAGCACTGCGATACCGAGCAGCGCGATAAAGCCGACCGATGCCGGTACCGAGAGGTATTCCCCCGTCACCCACAAGGCGATGACGCCGCCCATCAGCGCGAACGGGATATTGCTCAGCACCAGCAGCGATTGGCGTACGGATCCGAAGGTGGAGAACAGGATCAGGAAGATCACGCCGAGCGCGAGCGGCACCACCAGTGTCAGCCGCGCCGCCGCCCGCTGCTGGTTCTCGAACTGTCCGCCCCAGCTGATCCGGTAACCGGTCGGCAAGCTCACCGCCTTGGCGATCTTTGCCTTGGCCTCTTTCACGAAGCCCACCAGATCGCGGCCGCTGACGTTGGCGATGACCACGCTGTAGCGGCTGCCCATCTCGCGATCGATCTTCACCGGGCCGCCATCGCGCACCAGCCTGGCCACGCTTTCCAACGGCACGCTGGTGCCATCGGCGGCCGTGATGCGCAGCATCGCGAACTCCGCTGGCGACAGCTTCACGCGCTCCGGTCCGCGCAGCACGATCGGCACGCGCTGGTTGCCTTCGATCACCAAGCCGGCGCGCTGTCCTTCGATCTGGGCGCGCAGCGCGTCCTGCACGTCTTCTACCGACAGACCAAACTGACCGGCCGCCAGCCGATCCACGATCACCCGCAGGTATTGCACGCCGTCGTTCTGCACGGTGTAGACGTCCTGGTTTCCAGGAACGGTTTTCACCTGCGCTTCGATCTGGCTCGCGAGCTCGTCCAATATCGCGAGGTCGGGGCCAAACACCTTGATCGCCAAGTCGCCGCGCACGCCGATGATCATTTCCTGCACGCGCATGTCGATCGGCTGGGTGAAGCTGTATTTGATGCCTGGCAGTTCATCGAGTACGCCGCGAATTTTGGTGATCAACGCGCCTTTGTCTTTGGCCTGCCATTCGTTGGTGGGCTTGAGTACCAGAAACGTGTCGGTCTGGTTCAATCCCATCGGGTCCAGGCCGATCTCGTCAGAGCCGGCGCGGGCCACCACGCCGATGATCTCGGGGACCTTCGACATCAGTGCCTGCTGGATCTTCAGATCGAGCGCGGCGCTTTCCTCCAGGCTCACGCTGGGCAGTTTCTCGATACCGACGATCAGGTCGCCCTCATTCATGGTCGGCATGAACGTCTTGCCGACCATCACGTAGACACCGATCGTGACCGCCAACATCACGCCCGCGGCAATGAACACCACGCGTTGACGCCGCATGGCCCACGCCAGCGCCGGGCGGTAGGCGGCCAGCAGTTTGCGCGGCAGCCACGGATCGTCGCGTGGAACCTTCCTGAGCAGGAACGACGCCAGCACCGGAATCACCGTCAGCGACAGCACCAGCGAGCTGGCCAGCGCAAACGCGATGGTCAATGCCACCGGCACGAACATCTTGCCTTCCAGATCCTGCAAGGTCAGCAGCGGCAGGAACACCGTTATGATGATCAGGATGCCGGCCGTGACCGGCACCGCCACTTCGCGTACGGCGCGAAAGATGATGTGCAGACGCGGCAGTTTGCCACCGGCCTTGTCATGGGCCAGGTGCTGCACGATGTTTTCCACCACCACGACCGCCGCATCGACCAGCATGCCGATGGCGATTGCCAGACCGCCGAGGCTCATCAGGTTGGCCGACATCCCGCCCACGCGCATCAGGATGAAGGTGGCCAGCGCCGCCAGTGGCAAGACCACGGCGACCGTGATCGCCGCCCGTACGTTGCCCAGGAACGCACCCAACAGCACGAGCACCAACAGCGTGCCTTCGATCAGCGCCTTCGTGACCGTGCCCACGGCCTTGTTGACCAGGTCGGCGCGGTTGTAGAACACCTGCAGCTTCACGCCCGCGGGAAGGCTCGGTGCCAGCTCCGCGAGCTTTTTCTCCACGCCGCTCACCACGTCGCGGGCGTTGGCGCCGGCCAGGCCGAGCACCAGGCCTTCGACGGCTTCGCCGCGACCGTCCTTGGTGACGACGCCATAGCGCGTCAGCGCACCGATGCGCACTTCGGCGACATCACCCATGCGCACCGGCACGCCATCCTTGCGGGTGACGACGATGGCGCGCAGATCGTCCAGATGGCGGATGTTGCCCTCGGTGCGAACCAGCAGCACCTCGTCACCCTCGCTGAGCCGGCCGGCGCCGTCGTTGCGGTTGTTGGCACCGATCGCCGCTTGCAAGTCGTTGGTCGAAAGACCCACCGCGGCCAGCTTCACCGGGTCGGGCACCACCTCGTAACTGCGCACCAAGCCACCGAGCGCGTTGACGTCGGCTACGCCCGGCACGGCGCGCAGCGCCGGCCGGATCACCCAATCAAGCAGGCTTCGACGTTCGGTGATCGACATGTTTTCCGCTTCCACGGTGAACATGAACATCTCGCCCAGCGGCGTGGTGATCGGCGCCATACCGCCGCTGATGCCTTCGGGCAAATCGGCGAGGATGCCGTTCAAGCGTTCGGCCACCTGCTGACGCGCCCAGTAGATGTCGGTGCCATCCTGAAAGTCGATGGTCACGTCGACCAGGCCGTACTTGGACACCGAACGCAGCATGCGCTGATCGGGGATGCCCAGCATCTCCACTTCGATCGGAATCGCAATCCGGGTCTCGATCTCTTCCGGGGTCATACCCGGCGCTTTCATGATCACCTTGACCTGGGTGCTGGAGACGTCGGGGAAGGCATCGATCGGCAGGTGCTGGAAGGCGAACCAGCCGGCGGCGGCCAGCAAGGCGGCAGCCAACAGCACGAACAACCGTTGGGCGAGCGCGAATTGAATCAGGCGATTGAGCATCTCATTCGCCCCCGCTCTCGCCGAGCCAGGCGGCCTTCAGCGCGATCACGCTGCTGACGGCGACCTGGTCGGCGCTCTTGAGAGGGCCTAGCACGCTTACCGATTGCCCAGCGCTGGCGACCACGTTGACCTTGCGCGCGTCGAAACCCTGAGCGGTCCGGACAAACACGTAGGCCTGCTCACCCTGGCGGGCGACGGCTGCCAACGGCAGCGACCACGCATTCGCGCGATCGGCAAATGGCACCTGCACCTGCACGGCCTCGCCCGGTCGTACGCGATCGACCCCGGCGCTGATTCGCGCACGCAGGCTCACGGTCTGGCCTTCGCCCACCACGGCTCCAGCCTGCATCGGTCGGGCCGTGACGGGGCGTCCCACGACGGTGATGTCGCCGTCCTTCGCCCAGGCATCGGCGCGCTTGGCCGGAATCTGGATGTCCAGCCACAGTTGGCTGGGATCGGCAATGCGCAGCAGCGGGTCGGCGGCAGCGACCCGCTGGCCCGGTTTGGCCTGCAGATCGACCACGAGCCCCGCGCTACGCGCCTTCAGCGTCAATGATTCCTGCAAGGCACCGGAGCCGATCAGGCGAGCAACGGCCGGCGCGTCCAGGCCCGCCAGGCGCAGCGCGGCGCTGGTCTGGCGCAAGCCTGCCTTGCCATCGCTGGCTGCGGCCTCGGCTTCGAGCAAGCGACGTTGCGGCACGATGCCTTCGGCGAACAGCTGCTTCTCGCGCTGCAAGGTCTGCTGCGCCAGGCGGTTCTTGTTGGCCGCTTCCAGCGCGGCCAACTGCAGCTCACCGAATTCCGGGCTGGCCAATCGCAACAACGGTTGGCCGATCGTCAATCGTTGATGTTCGGTCACCAGCAATTGCTCGACGACACCGGCGACCGGCGCGCTGATCACCACATCCTGCTGGGGCGGCAGAATCACCCGCGCCGGATAACTCAGGCCACGGATCGCGGCGGGTTTGTCCAGCCGTTGCACGGTAATGCCCAGGGCGCGCATCTGTGCGGCGGATACCGGAAACGTGTTGTTGACGGCGACAGCAGCCACCGGGAAAAGCAAGGCACCAACCAGCGCGCTGCGCGCGCCAGTTCGCCACAGTCGATAACTCATGGGACAGGACTCCAGAGAGGGAATGAATCAGGCGCGCTTGTGCCGCAAGAAAGCGGCACAGAGAGGCCTTGCATCGAGCCAAAAGCCCGGACGCCAGCAGGGGAAGAGGAAGAAAAAATCCCATCGGGTTGCCCGCAGCCACGGACAAGCCCGACCCAGCTGCGCACGGCAGCCGGCGAGGACAACGCAAAGAAGACACCAGCGTGCTCCGATCGGATCGGGTCAACGAAAGGCCGTTATCGGCCGGTCAACGTGGCGATCAGGCGATAGGAGGGCGGTGCAGCGTGGCGAGCAAGCCTTGCGGCGTCAGCGCATTGCGCCACGGCGGGCAGTGATTGCCCGCCGGGTTGAGCTGATGAAGCTGGCCGAACAGCGCGGGCAGCGTGAAGGCTGCACCGGCAAGGTAATGCACATGGGTATGCGAAACATCGGATGGCGTCATGTCAGCGACATCGGCATTGGCCACATGGTGCTCGAGGGTCTGATCAGCCGTAAGCAGGAACCCGGACGCCTGGTTGCCGTCGTGAGCATGGACCACCCACCGCGGCATCGTCGACAACATCACGATGGCCAACACCAGCAACAGCATCCACCGCACCATCGTGAGATGGCGTCGATGCAATCGGCGGATGGTTCGAAGGGCAGACATGGGAACTCAGCATGCGGGGTACGGACGAAACAGGCAAGCCATCACGAGAAATTGCAGCGGGTGGCGATGGCTATAATACCATAGGGGGGTATATTATAGCCCGTCTACGATCACGACGGTTGCCGGCAAGGAGAAGTTCATGGGACATCTGGCGAAGGACAACAGCAAGTTGCTTGGCCGCGTGCGCCGTATCAAGGGCCAGATCGAAGGCGTCGAACGGGCACTGAACAGCGAAAAGGACTGTGCCGAGATCCTGCGACAAATCGCCGCGATCCGCGGCGCGATCAATGGACTGATGGCCAAGGTCGTCGAGGACCATATCGAGATGCACGTGGCCCATCCGGACATCACCGATCCCGCGGAACGCAAGCAAGGCGCGCAAGAACTGATCGACGTGATCCGCACGTATCTGAAGTAATCAAGTTTCGCCGCAACCCAGTCTGCAGCAATCAGGAGTTCCTCATGACCGACCCCCAGCCGCGTGCTGACACGGATCTATCGGCGCAGGCAGAGCAGCGCACGATCGCGCCGGCGGCCGAGCCGCATGATCACGAACACGCTTTCGACATCCCGGAGGCGCTGCGCATCGGTGCCGTGGCGCTGGCGGCGATCGCCGTGTGGTTTCACTGGTGGGAACCGTGGCCCCGATTCAGCGTGATCGGCGTGGCTGGATTGCTGATCGGCGGTTGGCCGATCTTCAAGGAGGCGATAGAGAACCTGCTCGCGCGGCGCATGACAATGGAATTGTCGATGACTATCGCGATCGTTGCGGCGGCCGCCATCTCGGAATTCTTCACCGCGCTGATGATCACCGTGTTCGTGCTGGTGGCCGAGGTGCTGGAGGGCATGACGGTATCGCGCGGGCGACGCGCCATTCGCGATCTGCTGGATTTCCTGCCGCGCGAGGTCTCGGTTCGACGTGATGGCGCGATCCGCGAAGTCGACAGCGGCTCACTCGCCGTGGGCGATACCGTGCTGGTCAATCCAGGCGGCCGCATTCCCGTCGACGGCCGCGTCGTCGATGGGCATTCGTTTGTCGACCAGGCGCGGATTACCGGCGAATCCATGCCGGTGGAAAAGACTGCCGGCACCGAGGTATATGCCGGCTCCATCAATCAATCCGGCGCGCTGGAAATTCTGGCGCAACGGATCGGCCGCGACACCAGCTACGGCAAGATCATCGATGCCGTGGAAGAGGCGGAGCGTTCGCGCGCTCCGGTGCAAGGGCTAGCCGACAGAATGGCCGGCTACCTGGTCTATTTCGCGCTGGCCGCAGCGCTGCTGACCTACCTGATCACGCGGGACATTCGCGCCACCATTTCCGTGATCATCGTCGCCGGGGCCTGCGGCATCGCCGCCGGTACGCCGCTGGCGATCCTGGGTGCCATTGGTCGCGCGGCGCGTGGCGGCGCCATCATCAAGGGCGGCCTGTATCTGGAGCAGCTCGGCCGGGTGGATACCGTTGTGCTGGACAAGACCGGCACGCTGACTTATGGCGAGCCGGAAGTGCAGTCACTGGTGGTCGCCCCTGGTGCCGTCGTCGACGATGTCCTACGGCTGATGGCATCCGCTGAGCTGCGTTCGGAGCACCCATTGGGCAAGACGCTGGTGCGTTATGTGCGTGCGCAGGGCGTGACACCCGTCGAGCCGGAGGCTTTTCAGTACACGCCGGGCCTCGGCATTTCCGCCACCGTCAACGGCGAGCGCATCCTGGTGGGCAATGAAGCGCTGTTGCGCAAGTGTGGCATCGCGCTGCCCGAGGAGCTGCTGACGCAGCAGCCGGCCGCCGCCAAGGTATGGCTGGCCCGTGGCGATGCGTGGCTGGGCATGGCCATCGTCGCCGATACCATCCGCAGCGAATCGCGAAGCGCGCTGCAGGCAATGCACGCCATGGGTCTTCGCACCGTGCTGTTGACTGGCGATACCAAGGCCGTCGCCCAAGCCGTGGGCGCCGAGCTGGGTATCGACACCATCGTGGCCGACGTGCTGCCGGACGCCAAACTCGCCTACATCGAACAGCTGACCGCCGGCAAGGCCGTGGTGGCCATGGTCGGCGACGGCATCAACGATGCGCCCGCCCTGATGAAGGCGCATGTCGGCGTGGCGATGGGCTCGGGCACCGATGTCGCCCGCGAGAGCGCGGACGTAGTGCTGCTGGGTAACGATCTGGTCAAGTTCGTGCAGACACTGCAGCTGGCACGACGTACGCGACGCATCATCTGGGCCAACTTCGTCGGCACGGTGGCGGTGGATCTCGTCGGCATCGCGCTGGCCGCCGCCGGCTTGCTGAATCCTTTGCTTGCCGCTTTTATCCATGTCGCTTCGGAGATGACCTTCATCCTTAATTCGGCCCGATTGCTGCCGGCCGTTGAGTCCAAAGAGAAACCCGGTGCCGTACGGCTAGTTGCAGAGCATCACTGACATGGCGCTTGCGTCACCTTGCGGCGACGTCTGTCGGTTCAATCGAAAAGCCGACGTGTGCGTTGGCTGCTTCCGCACGACAACGGAGATTCGTCAGTGGCGGAAGCTCACCGATTATCGGCGGCGGGAGATCTTGGCGGATCTTGCGCGACGGGCTCACAAGCTGAAGGGCGGTCGCTGATTTCAAGGATCGCCTGGCCAAGGTGTAACGGCGCGCCGACTGCACTGCGGAAACACCGCGTTCCAGCCCTCGCCGCTTAGCGAAAACTTCTTCCTACACCATCCTGTCGAGCCACCACCATGCCGTGGAGCATCACCAAATACCTCATCACCGCAGCTGTCGTAGTAGCCGTCTCCGAACTGGCCAAACGCAGCGATCGGTTAGGCGCCTTGCTTGCATCACTTCCGCTGGTGACGCTGCTCGCGCTGACCTGGCTCTATCTGGACAAGCAGCCCGCGGAGAAGATCGCGAATCACGCCTGGTATACGTTCTGGTATGTCGTGCCGACGCTGCCGATGTTCCTGATCTTTCCGCGTCTGTTTGCACGCTTCGGTTTCTGGCCTGCATTGGCACTGAGCGCAGTCATTACGGTGGTGTGCTTTGGCATTTTTGCGCTGGCCGTCAAGCCCTTCGGGATCAAATTGCTTTAGCTTCTTCTTTTTTTGGCGGCGGCAAGCATGTCGCACCGTGGATTCGCATGAGCACGATTCAGGACACTGCCTATCCCCAATTGAAGAAGGATCTCAGCGCCCGTGAACTGGCGGTCATATACACGCCCACGGCCGATGAGTGCGCGTTTGCCATGGGAGTTTCCGCACGTAAGCCCACCCAGGCATTGCTGTTGATCCAGCTAAAAATCCTTCAGCGCTTGGGTTACTTCGAGTTGCTGTCGACGTTGCCGCGTGTGATTGTCGATCACGTATGTAGCAGTGCCCAGATGCGTGTTCCCACCATGCGCGAATTGAAGGCTTACGACGCGTCGGGAAGCCGCTCGCGACATCTGCAGAAGATCCGTGACTTTATCGGTGTGCAGCGGTTTGTGGAAACCGATTGGTCCTGGCTGGATCAAGTTGCCCGCGAGGCGGCCTCGACCAAACAGGAATTGGAGGACATCATCAATGTCCTCATTGAAGAACTCGTTCGGCAGAAATTCGAACTACCCGGGTTCACTCAGCTTGTGCGTGCCGCGCGGGCGGCGCGTAACGCTGTCAACACCGCAATCTTCAAATCGGTCACGGAGCAGTTGTCGGCCGAACAGCGCCAGATGCTGGACGACCTGATCCTGCAGCGGCGTGGGGTCACCCTATGGGATCAGCTCAAGCGTGAACCGAAAAGGCCCGCCGTGCGTGAAGTGGCAAAATTTCTTGAGCATATCCGCTGGCTCAAAAGCCTGGGTCATGGATTACCCGATACCCGCGAGATGGCGGTGACCAAGCGCCATCAGTTGATGTTGGAAGCTCGGGCGTTGGATGCGAAGGACATCCGAACCGTCAAGCTGATCAAACGTCATACCCTGGCCGTGCTGCTGATCCAGTCGCAGTTGGAGAAAGCCACTGACGACGTAGCGAACATTTTCATCAAGATCATGCATGGCATCGACAACCAGGCCGAGGAGCGGCTGCGCCAGTATCGCTTGGACCATGCCGAGCAAACCGATCGTCTGATTGGCCAATTTCGCGAGGTGCTGGCCGCCATGCAAGAGGGCGAGTCGGCCAAGAAGCGCGTGGCAAATATGGAACGGGTGCTGGGCGATGATCCGGAACAATGGATCATCCAATGCGATGAGCACGCCGCCTTCGCGGGGAACAACTATCTTCCCTTCATGTTGAAACCCTACGGGAACAAACGTGCGTTGCTGTATCAATGCCTGGACGTGCTCGAACTTCAGTCCAGCTCACAAGACGATACGCTGGTACGAGCCATCGCCTGGATCCGAGAGTGGCGCACGGCACGCCGCGAACACCTCGATCTAGCGGTGTTGCCCAAGGGCATCGATCTGAAGCGTTGGCTGCCCGACGCCTGGTATCGCCTGATCGCAGTGGTGTCGCCAGAAGACGAACCACGTATCCATCGAAAATACCTCGAACTGTTCATCTGCATGTCGATCATGAAAGACCTGCAGTCCGGCGATCTGTACTCGGCGCACAGCAACGACTTCGATGACTACCGGGAACATCTGGTGTCTTGGGATGAGTACGGCGGGGAACTGAGCCGCTACTGCGATATCACCTCGCTGCCCAAGGATGGCGCGGGTTTTGTTGCACAACTCAAGGCTGAGATGTCGACGCTGGCCAAGCAGGTGGACGACAGCTTTCCCGAGAACGAGTTCGTACGGATCGGTGACAACGGTCTGGTCATCCAGCGGCTCGACCGCAAGCAGGATCCACCGGAGTTGGCTCTGTTGGAGGCACGACTCAAGGAGGATATGCCTCCCGTCAACATACTGGACCTGCTGACCGAGTCCGAGCAGTGGCTCGACCTACATCGATTGTTCGGACCATTGTCCGGCTTTGAAACCAAGATCGACGACCCACGAAAACGCTTCATCACCACCTTGTTTTGCTACGGCTGCAACCTGGGCCCCACGCAGACAGCGCGCTCGGTGCAGGGGCTGAGTCGCAAGCAGGTCGCGTGGCTCAACCTTCGCCATATCACCGAGGAACGTTTGGACAAGGCGATCGTACGGGTGATCAACGCCTTCAACACCTTCGCCTTGCCCAAATTCTGGGGCACCGGCAAACACGTTTCGGCCGACGGCACGAAGTGGAGCATCTACGAGCAGAACCTACTATCGGAGTACCACGTTCGCTATGGCGGTTACGGTGGCATCGGCTATTACCATGTCTCGGATATGTACATCGCGCTCTTCAGCAACTTCATTCCGTGTGGCGTGCATGAGGCGGTTTATATCCTCGACGGCCTGATCAAGAATGAATCTGATGTGCAGCCGGACACGATCCACGGTGACACGCAGGCTCAGAGTGCACCCGTGTTCGGCTTGTCGCACCTCTTGGGCATCCGTCTCATGCCGCGTATCCGTGGCATCAAACAGCTGGTGTTCTACAAGCCCGACCGGAAGGCCAAATACGATCACATCAACAGCTTATTCACCGAAGCGATCAACTGGGAGCTCATCGAGCGGCACTACCCGGACATGCTGCGCGTGGCCATCTCGATCAAGGCAGGGCGGATCACTCCCTCAATGATCCTTCGGCGCTTGGGTGTGGCCAGCCGCAAGAACAAGCTGTATTTCGCGTTCCGCGAACTCGGTCGGGCGATTCGAACCCGGTTCCTCCTGAACTACATCAATGATGTTGAGCTGCGCCGCGTGATCCACCAGTCGACGAACAAGAGCGAGCAGTTCAACGACTTCGCCCAATGGTTGCACTTCGCGAATGACGGAATCATTGCGGAAAACATTCGCCACGAGCAGCGAAAAGTCGTGAAATACAACCACCTCGTGGCCAACATGGTCATCCTGCACAACGTCCATACGATGTCGCGGACGCTGAAAGTTCTTCAAGAGCAGGGCGTTCCGCTCAGCGAAGAGCTGCTGAATCGGCTGTCGCCATACCGGCGAGAGCATATCAATCGGCTAGGCCACTACTCACTGGACTTTGAGCGATACCAAAGCGCCATGGCCAAAGACATTAAATTTACCTTGTAGCCTCAAGGACTTATTGCTCATTTTGCGAAAATTTCCAGAATCCCGGCCGAACCTCACGTTGGCAGGCGAGTGTGCCTTCGAAACGCCGCGCGTATCCCGCGCGCGGCAGCTGGGCGAAGCCGCGATCGTGCAATGCCCGCAGGGCTGCAGCGAGTTCGCCGTGTGCGACGAGCGGGGCGTCAGGCATTAGCCGGCCTTCGTGGCACCCACCACCGGAGGCACCACTTGGGCGGCCGGCACGCGGCGCACGTCGGTGCCATCGTCGGCTGCCACCAGTTCGCAGTTATCGGCGATGCGCGGGCCAAACTGCGCGCGCACGTTATCGACAGCCGTCTGCCTGAGGCCCGGCCCGAAGTGGCGGCTAAGGGACATCTGACGGGCCAGCGACTCCGCCCGCTGCACCGCGATCAGGCGCTCGCCGGATGACATGCGGTTAAAATCCTCCTCGCCGCCGTCAATGCCGCGCTCGTACACCCCGTCGCCCAACGCCCGGGCGAGTGTCATGGCGGCCCGCTCGACGGCCAGATCATCGCGTCGCGGGGTGGCGTCAAACGCTTGAGTAACCACGATCATGATCAATACCGAACTCGGACCGCCGCCATCGCGCCAGTGATAGTCGCGCCATGCCTTGAGGTAGCAGCACACACGCCGCAGCTGCTCGCCATGCACCAGCACTTGATCATCGAACCACTTCGCCACGGCCTCCGGATCGGACGGCAGCCAGCGGCCGTCACGCGTTGCTACATGGATCTCGTCCAGCAGCTCCCAGAAGGGCTCCGGCGCTTCGTCCAGCGCCGCGCTTTCGCGTAGGTGAAGGTAGGCATGGTGGGCACTATTCAACGCCACGGCTTTTTCCATTACCTGGTGAAACTTGGCCTCGGGGGCGGCATACAGGGGCACATCGATGTGAGCCCAATCGGCAATTCGGATCCGAACGCAGCGTGTGTTGCCACGCTCCAGTCGCCAGCCCTCGCGTTCGCACAATTGGCCCAGCGAACGTTCCACCAGCTCAAAATACAACTTGGCCATGCGGGCCGGCGGGGCATGCTCGTCCCACACGGTCACCGGCAGATAGACGCCGAAATCCCAGTCCATCTCCTGCGGTGGGCGGTGGGCGGCTTGCACGCAGGTCTTGTAGGCCCACGAACCCTGAGTGCGAAAGCGCGGCGTCACCATGCGATCCATGCCAAGCACGGTAGTTGTAGCTGCCCGAATGTCCGCGCGAAGATGCTCGCGAATGGCATTTTTGGCGGCCATCAGCGTCCGACGCTGACTATCCGTCGGCGCAATCACCTCATCGAAGCTGTCGGGCGCGCCCGCGTTCAAAAACAACTTATGCAGTGACAGCATCGCGAGCGACTCCTTCTTCGTGGTGGGCATGGATACCGTGGTAGAAGCGGGGGGCGATGGGGGAGTGTTGGAGGACGGTCCGAAAAGCTGGGTCACCAAGACACCATTTCGCGCGTTCGGCGCCCACACCAAGCAGCACTTCGCGTGCGGCCGCGTTGGCCTTGTCGAGTGCCACCGCGCGAGCACGTGCATCGGTCAGGTCGTCATCCACGTGGAAGTATTGGCCAGGAGCCAGCTGATGGCCCAGCAGGTGATGGACCAGCGATTCCTGCGCGGAGATGGCGACGCCAAACAACCGCTTGGGCGTTTCCGCCGGGTGCCAGCCGCCCCAGTCGTAGGTGCCACCACTCCGATTGCGCCGTGGGTCAACGGTGAATCGCGCGGACATGGTGCCGATGGCGACTAGGCAGATGTCTTCCCGGGGGCGGCCGAGGAAATGTTGGGCCTCATGCAGGGCGAGCAAACCCGGGGCGTTGGCAAAGAGTCCGCCATCGATGTACTGACGATGATCGAAGACGTGGCGCGGAAAGTATGCGGGGGCTGCACTGGTGGCCAAGGCCACATCAATCAGCTGGTAGCGGAAATCGCGGGAGAAATTCGGGTGATGCGGTGTCTTGAAGAGCACCGGGAGGCCAGTGCTGTAGTTGATGGTGGGTACCAGCACCGGGTGAAGGCACGCCTCCAAACGGCGATCACCGAACAGGTCATCCTGCGCCAGCAACGCGGCCAGCGGTGCCTGCGAGTAAGGGGCGCGGACGATGCCGCGCAACGACCACCGACGCCGAAAGATCGCTTCCCCGTGCCGCTCGAAAAGCGTCACCATACGCTCCGCGGGAATTTCCAGCGCCACCGCCAAGGCCAGGATGCCCCCGATGGATGTGCCGGCGATGAGATCGAAATGGCGGCCAATGGGCGCCCCGATATGTTGTTCGAGGTCGGCCAAAATCTTCGCGGTATATAACCCGCGGTAACCCCCGCCGGAGAGGGCAAGAATCTGGAATCGCTGGTTAGGTGGGCGTTCCGAACCCTGCCCGATAGCCACTGCGGACGTGCTCATGTTGTCTTTCCCCATCAGGTGACGCGCTGCCCGGAGTCTCTGGTCGCGGCATCTCACCGGTTGCGACGACCCCTTTGGATTAGGCACATCCACGCATCACACATTGGGGTGCTGTTCACGTTTTCAACATCGTATTTTCTCGGGCTCTTCACACGCCACGACGGTGGGGCGGCCGACCGATCCTTCATCGGCGTCGGGAGCATCCATCAAGCGGGCTGCCGGATTCTGGTCTGCCGATCCGGCATGGAAATAACCCATCACACTACTGACCGACCGATGCTCGGTCATCGCCATCAACGCGGGCAAGGCGACACCTTGGCGCGCGCCCTCGGTGACGAAGCCCGAGCGCAGGCTGTGGCCCCCGAAATCCCCCGTGAGCCCCGCGAGTGCCGCGCGCCGTTGCACGATGGCCCCGACCGCCGCCGGCGACAACGATCCGCCGATCCGCTGCTTCCAGAGGCGCCTAAAGATCGCGCCTTCGGTGAGCCCACTCGCATCGAGCCAAGCACGCAGGGCAATCGCCGCATTGCCTAGGAGCGGCTTGTCCGGCGTGTCGGTGGCGGTTGGACCCGCCTGGCGGGTCTTGCTACAAGGCAGGTGATAAACATAGCCTTGGTCGATGCCCTTCAAGTCGGCCAAGTCGGCCGCGGCCACCTCGCTACGCCGCCGGCCACCGCTGGCGAACGCGAAGCAGAGCAGGGCTCGGTCTCGCCGGCCCTCCAGCGAGTCGTCGCAGGTGGCCAGCATGGTTTCGAGCTCCTGACGAGTGATGGCTGTCTTCTTGGTCGGCCGCTCGCCGCGCTTGGTCGCCGCCCGGCGAGCGCGGGCCAGCAGGTGGCGCACGCTCGGGCTCGCGCAAGGATTGGTCACGCGCCGCAGTTGATGTGCCTTGGACAGCACGGCGACCCGATGTGTCAGTGTGGCCAGCTTGAACGGCCCGGTTTTTTGCTTGAAGCCGCCAGCGATCAAGGCCGCATCCAAGGCCGGTGGCAGTTCCCAGACCAAACCGTGCTTGCCGCGGCGCGCCGTGTGGTCAACCAGGAACTGCACGACCACAGCCTCCGACAACGGCAACACCAGCGTCTGCCCGTAGCGGCCGGTGAACCAGGCCGCCCAGTAGCGCAAGGCGCTGGCGTAGCTGCGGGTGGTGTTCGCCGCGACCGCTTCCGCCAGGAGTTCACGGACCGCGTCCGCCGCGCGCGCATCCAGCGTCGCCGGATCCAGCATGGGTAAGGCGTTCGCCAGCGGCAACAGGTCATGTTTTTTCATATGTACTATGTATCATAATAAACGAAATAAACCATGTACCGACGATAACTATCTATTATCGCGAGTACGAAGCCAAGCGGGCAGGGCGCCGATCGAGGAGATCATCCGATGCGCACAGGGATCACCCAAGACCAAGTCAACGCCGCCGCCGACGCGTTGGTCGCCGCCGGCGACAAACCGACCGTGGAAAAAATCCGGGCCGCCTTGGGCACGGGCTCGCCGAACACCGTGACGCGCATGCTGGAGGTGTGGCGCAATCACTTGGCCGAACGCCTGCAGCAGGTGCTACAGCTGCCGGAGCTGCCGCCCGAAGCCGGGCAGGCGATGACCGAGTTGTGGCGCTTGGCGGTGGCGCATGCGGATCGCCTCCTCCAGGCCCGTGTGACCGAGACGCGCGACGCGTTGGCCACCGAGGCAGCTCACTTGGCCGAGGAACGGGCCCGCTGGGCGGCCACTCTGGCGGACGCTGAGGCCGCTGTGACCCAGGCCCAAACCCAACGCGAATTGTCCGAAAAGACCTGCACAAACTTGGACAGCCAGCTACGTGACAGCCACGCCTTGCGGGACGACTTGGTGCAGCAGCGGGATCGCCTGCAGGCGCTCTGCGATCGACAAGTCGCCGACATCGAGGCGCTGCAACGGGAAAAGAACGCGTCGACAACGGCGGCCGTCAATGAGCGAGAGCGTGTGGAGGAGCATGTCCGTGCGGTGGAAGATCGCGCGCACCAGGAAGTGGACCGCGCGCGCCAGGAGCTCCAATCCTTTCGGCAGCAACTGGAGGTACAGCGCCGCGAACATACCAAAGAGCGGGCGCAGACTCAGCGACAGCACAAGGCGCTCCAGCATGCGTTGCGAGAGGCCGAGAAAGCGGCAGCGCGTCATGCGGGGCGCGCGGATGCGTTGGAAGTGGCACGAGCCAAGGACAAGTCCGTGGCGGCAGCGAGCAAGCGTGGAAAACGGGTTCCTGCCAAGAAGCCACGCGGTGCGGGCCGCGCCTAACGAAAGTCGACGTATCGCTTCGCCGCTGATCAGCCGTCGAAACCCGCCAGAATCAGATCTTCCGTTGGGCCGCATTTCAGTGCACTACTGGCCGAATCGGTTTACGCTGTTCGAGCCAGAGCCGATCAGGATTAACCTTTGGCGTTCGACTGGTCGCTTTAGCAGACCAGGATCGGCGCGAGAAATCTTGCGCTAACTCGTTGGACTGAAATTGTTTTTCAGCCCGAGTGTCCTATTTTTACACGTATCTCGGCCGGACCCCGGCTACACGGCGGCATTCGCCGCGCGCATCTTCGAGCAGATCAAGGGCTTTGGTTCCTACGGTTTCCCCGAATCGCACGCGGCCAGTTTCGCCAACCTGGTCTACGCCTCGTGCTGGCTGAAATGTCATTACCCCGCGGCGTTCGCCTGCGCGCTGCTCAATGCGCAGCCGATGGGCTTCTACGGACCGAGCCAGATCGTGCAGGACGTGCGGCGTCATTGCGTCGCGGTGCGCCCGGTGGATGTGCGTTTCAGTGACTGGGACTGCACGCTGGAACCGGACCCGCGCGGCCATGCCGAGGCGCGCGCGATCCGGCTGGGCCTGCGCATGGTTCGTGGGTGTTCCGAAGCGGCAGCGCTTCGCCTGATGGCCGCGCGCCGGCAGCAGCCGTTCGCCGACGTCACCGACCTGTGCGTGCGATCCGGCCTCGATCGCCGTCACCAGGAGCTGCTGGCCGATGCGGCAGCCTTGCGCGGGCTGGCCGGCCATCGCCATCGCGCATGCTGGACGGTGGCCGGCGTCGAGGCGCAACTGCCGCTGTTCGGCAACACCAGTCCGGCCGAGCGGGCCGTGACCCTGCCGCTGCCGACGCAGGCCGAGGACACGCTGGCGGATTATGCGCGGGTCGGCCTCAGCCTGGGCGTGCATCCGCTGCGACAGATCCGCGCCCGCCTGGACGCGGCGCGCTGCATCGACGGCAAGGTCCTGCGTCGGCAGCCGCACCACAGCCACGTGCGTGTGGCCGGGCTGGTGACGTCGCGACAGCAACCGCAAACCGCCAGCGGCATCATCTTTGTGACGCTGGAGGACGAGCATGGCCTGATCAACGTCATCGTGTGGCGGCAGGTGGCCGAAACCCAGCGCCGGGCGCTGCTGCAGGCGCGGTTGCTGGCAGTGGAAGGGCAGTGGGAGAACGTCGAGGGCGTCCGTCACCTGGTCGCACACCGGCTGCAGGACCTCACCCCGCTGCTGGGCACGCTGGATGCGCGCTCGCGGGACTTCCACTGAGTTCGTCGCGGCTCACCCGTCGTTGCCCCGGCTTGCGCATACCCGGCGCGAATGGCCAAAACGACCGCGCGTGAAAACGTCCCGGATCCGCGCCGCGAGACGCGTGCGATGGGGCTGGTCCATGTCAGCGACGCGCAGCCTGGCCTGAGCCGACGGCGCCGCGGCAAGGGCTTCAGCTACCGCGATGCGGATGGCCGGCCGGTGACGGATCGCGATGAGCTGGCGCGCATCCGCGCGCTGGGGGATACCGCCCGCGTATACCCGGGTGTGGATCTGCAGCAACCTGCGCGGGTTCCGCCGCCAGCCACTGGCGGCAGGCGGCCTGTTCCGTGGCGTTCGCGCGCTTGTGCAACCGCGCTTTGCCGCGCGTCTCGTACTTGAAATGCTTGACCGTGTTGGTGAGATAGCGCGCCAGCCGCGGACCAGGAAGTAGAAGTTTCTCTGCGGAGAACAGGGGAGATGTGCCAGACCCGGCGACGGCGGGGCTTGCGTGCCCGCGCTGACCCCTTGGCAATTTCGCATAATGTATATTATGTCAAATAAATGCCTACGGCATCGCCGTGTTTGGCACATCAGCCCCGAGGGCTTCCGCACGCTCCACCACAGCTGCTTGCTGTCGCGCCCAGCGTGCGCGGACTTCCTCGGCGTCTGCCCGTGCACCGATCGCGTGCCCATGCATTGAGCTTGGCACGCCTGTTCCACGTTATGCCTTACGCAGACGGCCTCCTTGGGGAAGCCGCTCTGCGCAGGTCTGCTTGTGGCTGGGCTGGGGACCTGGCTGGCGAAGGCATCCCGGCCAATATCGGACTTTACGCGCCGGAGCCCCGATTCGGGGACGGGGAGCCCGGTAGGCGTGATGCCGGCGTTCTGTCGATCCGCGAAACGGGCGACGGGCCCGGATCGCTTCATCATCCGGAGCGGCATCGGTCGTCCGACAGCCTGGCGCGCCATACCCGGCCCGGGCGGGTGCATGCGGGCATGGAATGCCGGAGAGCGGCGCGACCATCGCGGAGCTTGCCGTCCATCAGCTCGGAGCCGGCGTCGCACACGCGCCAGACGGCTGGCGCAAATCGCTGCTCGTCGTGCGGCTGGCCTTGGGCTCTCGCCCCTGGCCTCTTGACGACTCAAATAGCAATGAGTAGCATTTACCAAACACGCGGGGATTTGCAGATGAAGTATTTTTTGATGCTGGCCGGGGTCATCCTGCTGGCTGCTGCCGGAAACGTAGTGGCCGGCGAGTTGCCGGAGTACACCTTGGTCATCAAGAACCATCGCTATCAGCCGAGCGAGATCAGGATGCCGGCCAATACCAAGGTGCGCATTGTGGTGAACAACCAGGATCCGACGCCCGAGGAATTCGAAAGCACTGATTTCAGTCGCGAGAAGCTGGTGCTGCCCAACGGCAGCGCCACGGTTTATGTCGGCCCCTTGCGTGCCGGTACCTATGCCTTTTTTGGCGACTTCCACCAGGACACGGCCCAGGGGCGCCTGATCGTGGAATAGCTGCCTGCCGTCGGATCGGCCTCCCCCACCGCCGCCATGGCGTGGATCCCTTCACACCTGTTCTCAATCAGTCGCGTATCGCCGTTGCTGCTGCGGCAGGTGGCTACCCGACCCGATGTTTTCCCAGGACTTTCCATGCAGGCAAACTACGCATTTACCGATCACTCCCGCCGTATTTTTCCGACAATCCTCGGCCTTGCCATGCTCGGAGGCAGCGGCCTCGTGCATGCCGACGATTTCATCGTCTACTCGCCGCATGTGATAGCCACCCAGACCGAAATCGAGCTGCGCGGCTACGGTTTCAGTGACGGGCGTGCGGACATCGGCGGCGAGCGGGCGGCCGAGCTTTCCGTCGCGCACGCAGTCACCAGTTGGTGGAAACCCGAACTCTACGTGGCAGAGTACAAGAAAGAGCCCGGCGGCCGGGGGAAACTGGTGGGCTATGAATTCGAGAACACGTTCCAATTCACCGAGCCGGGCCGTTATTGGGCCGACATCGGCCTGCTTGCCTCCTACGGTCATCCCAGGGGCGGTGGTCCGGGTGAACTCGAGCTTGGCGCACTGCTCGAGAAGGCGGCCGGTCGCTTCGATCATCGTGTCAACCTGATCTGGGAGCGTCATGTCGGCAGCGGCGCGTCGCATGGCACCGAGTTCCGCTACAGCTACGCGGGCACCTATGCATTGACGTCCGCATTTCGGCCAGGCATCGAGGCGTATGGCCGGCCGGACGACCATGCCTACCAGGCCGGTCCCGTGGCCACCGGTGAGTGGCACGTGCCGGGCACGCATGGCAACATCGAGTACCGTGTCGGACTGCTTCTGGGCATCAATCCCGCCGCTCCGCGGCGCACGGTGCTGGCCCAGGTCGAGTACGAGTTCTTTTGAGCGCACCGCGGTGGCGGTGAAGTGAACCCTGGCAACGTGGGCTACTGCCCTGCCCGCTGAGCGGCCCGGATCGGCTTGATCCGGCGCAACCAGTCGTAACCATCCGTGGGGCGCAAGCCGATGTCGGCGCCAGCGCGCCTGGCAGGGGCGCTGCGGCCCGTGACGTTCGGGTTACCGAATCGGCGTCGCGGATGTAGTGGCTGGCGGCTGAAGCTGGTCTTCATTCCCGGGTTCCTCGCGATGTGAGTTGATCGGCCCGATCCATGTCGGTTCGTGCGTACACCTCGAAAGATCCGGCTCGCCGGGCCGCGGATCAACGGCCTTGGCGGGATCGCACCGTTTCCGCCTGGGAACGATCTTGTTTCGGTCGATCGTTCGTCCATGGAGACTCACTGATCACCCACCAAGCGTTTTGCCGCGAACGGCCGACGCCATATCGCTGTGCACGAGTGCGTTCGGGTGTCGGATCATGGGCAAATCACTACTTTCGCGGCTGTTTCTCGTGCTCGGCATGATGAGCGTGGCGCTGCCGGGTGCTGGTGCGGCCACGCTGTACGGCGGCGACTACGCCAGGATCGGCGTGCCGGACTTGCAGCAGGCCGTGGCTTTTTTCCGAGATGTGCTGAACTGTCGCCCGCTCGACCCGGCCGCAGGTGCGGTCGACAGCCCGCGGCAATCCAGTCTGCTGGCCTGCGACGCGGGTTCGATCATTGAACTGTTCGATGAGCGGGATGCCACTCTTTCACCCGCACGGCCGTCGCCGGAACAGGTTGGCCGCACCTTGCGATTCGTGACGGATGACGTCGTCCATGCTGACCAATGGCTGCGCGACGAAGGCGTCGACGTGAGCGGAATGCCGCACCGGTTGAGTTCCGGACCGCTGACCGGCCGTCTGGTACTGGATTTCGTGTCGCCCTGGGGCTTGCGCCTGCAGCTGCTGGACAGCAAGGCGGCGGGTTCCGTCGACAGCCATCTGGCGGCGGTCGAGATGCCGCTCGGTGGCGATTGAGGCTCAACGGCGGGCGCGGAAGAACTCGCGCAACATGCCGGCGGATTCCTCGGCCAGCAAGCCGCCAACCACTTCGATGCGATGGTTGTGGCGCGCATCCTGCAGGGTGTCGAACACGCTGCCGGCGGCGCCGGTCTTCGGGTCGGCGGCGGCGTAGACTACTCGGCCGAGGCGAGCGTGGATCATCGCCATCGCACACATCGAGCATGGCTCCAGCGTGACGTACAGCGTGGCGCCGGACAGGCGGTGGTTGGCCAGCTTCTCGCCGGCGGCGCGCATGGCCATGATCTCGGCATGGGCAGTCGGGTCGTGCAGGGTGATGTTGCGGTTCCAGCCCAACCCGACGATTTTCCCGCCCTGCACCAGCACCGCGCCTACCGGTACTTCGTTCTCGGCATCGCGGGCGTGCTTGGCCAATTGCAACGCGCGCTGCATGTACTGCACGTCGGCGGCCGAGAATTCGCCTGAGCTTCCAATTACTTCGTCAGTCATTTCAATGCATTGTGGCTTGAACATGAGAAAGCCGGCAAGTTGCCGGCCTTCTCGGGTGCGTTCAAGTGGTTGATTTCCCTACTCCCACTCGATCGTGGCCGGTGGCTTGCCACTGATGTCATAAACGACACGAGAAACACCACGCAACTCATTGATAATACGGTTTGAAACCTTGCCAAGAAACTCGTAGGGCAGATGCGCCCAGTGTGCGGTCATGAAATCGACGGTTTCCACCGCGCGCAGCGCTATCACCCACTCGTAGGCGCGTGCATCGCCCACCACACCGACCGACTTCACCGGCAGGAACACCGCGAACGCCTGGCTGGTTTTGTCGTAAAGGTCGGCCTTGCGCAGCTCGTCGATGAAGATCGCGTCGGCCTTGGCCAGCAATTCGGCGTATTCGCGCTTCACTTCGCCCAGGATGCGCACGCCGAGGCCGGGGCCGGGGAACGGGTGGCGGTAGACCATGGCGCGCGGCAGGCCAAGTTCCACGCCGATCCGGCGCACCTCGTCCTTGAACAGCTCGCGCAGCGGCTCGACCAGCTTCAGCTTCATGTGCGCCGGCAAGCCACCGACGTTGTGATGGCTCTTGATGACATGGGCCTTGCCGGTCTTGCTGCCGGCCGACTCAATCACGTCGGGGTAGATCGTGCCCTGCGCCAGCCATTTCACCTTGCTGCCGTCGGCGGTGATCTTGCTTGACTCCTCGTCGAAGATCTCCACGAACAGGCCGCCAATGATCTTGCGCTTGGTTTCCGGGTCGGTCACGCCTTCGAGCGCCTGGAAGTAGCGATCGGCTGCATCGACGCGAATCACCTTGACGCCCATGTGCTCGGCCATGGTGGCCATCACCTGATCGCCTTCCTGCCAGCGCAGCAGCCCGGTGTCGACGAACACGCAGGTCAGCCGGTCGCCGATCGCCTTGTGCAGCAAGGCGGCGACCACCGAAGAGTCGACGCCGCCGGACAGGCCCAGCAGCACGTGATCGTCGCCGACCTGGGCGCGCACGCGCTCGATCTGGTCGCCGATGATGTTGGCCGCGGTCCACAGCGTCGCGCAGCCGCAGATCCCGGTGATGAAACGCTTCAGCAGTGCCCCGCCCTGCTTCGTATGCGTCACTTCGGGGTGGAACTGCACGCCGTACCAGCGCTTGGCATCGTTCTCCATCACCGCGACCGGGATGCGGTCGGTGCTGCCGGTGACGACGAAGCCCGGCGGCGCTTTCGACACGTGGTCGCCGTGGCTCATCCATACATCCAGCTTGTGCTCGCCTGGGTGATCGGTGAGGCCGTCGAACAGGCGGCTGGGCGCCACGATATCCACGCTGGCGTGACCGAACTCGCGGGCATCCGCCGCTTCCGTGGCGCCGCCAAGCTGGGCGGCCAGGGTCTGCATGCCATAGCAGATGCCGAGGATCGGCAGGCCGGCGTCGAACACCTGCGGCGGTGCTTTCGGTGCGCCTTCCAGCGTAGTGGATTCCGGGCCGCCGGACAGGATGAAGCCTTTCGCGCCAAACGCGGCGATCTCGGCGGGATCGTGGTCCCACGCCCAGATCTCGCAGTACACGCCCAGCTCACGCACGCGCCGCGCGATCAGCTGGGTGTATTGCGCACCGAAGTCGAGGATGAGGATCTTGTCGTCGTGGAGCCGGGATTGGGGATTCGGGGTTCGGGACTCAGTCATGGCTGGCTGCACGCGGGAATGGAGAATGGGAAATGGGAAATAGAAAGAACCACGAGCTTCGGAGCGAAAGTGCGATCGGATAGGTGGACCGCTTTACCCATTTCCCATTCTCCATTCCCGGCTCCCGGATACTCAGGAATTCAGCCGGTAATTCGGCGCTTCCTTGGTGATCTGGATATCGTGCGGGTGCGCCTCGGTAACGCCGGCGGAGGTCACCTTGACGAACTGCGCCTTGTGCCGCACGTCCTCGACGGTGGCCGCGCCCAGGTAACCCATCGAGGCGCGCAGGCCACCGATCAGCTGGTGGATGATGTTGCGCAGCGGGCCGCGGTACGGCACGCGGCCTTCGATGCCCTCGGGCACCAGCTTGTCGGCGTCGGCTTCGTCCTGGAAGTAGCGGTCCTTGGAGCCGAGCTGCATCGCGCCGATCGAGCCCATGCCGCGGTAGCTCTTGTAGGAGCGGCCCTGGAACAGTTCGACTTCACCGGGAGATTCCTCGGTGCCGGCGAACATCGAGCCGAGCATCACGGTGGACGCGCCGGCGGCCAGCGCCTTGGGGATATCGCCCGAGTAACGGATGCCGCCATCGGCGATCAGCGGGATCTCGTCCTTCAGCGCGGTGGCGACCAGGTCGATCGCGGTGATCTGCGGCACGCCGACGCCGGCGACCACGCGGGTGGTGCAGATCGAGCCGGGGCCCACGCCGACCTTGACCGCGTCCACGCCCACGTCGAGCAGCGCGCGCGCCGCCTCGCCGGTGACGATGTTGCCGGCGATCACCTGCACCTGCGGGTAGTGCTTCTTGACCCAGCCGGCGCGTTCGATCACGCCCTGCGAATGGCCGTGCGCGGTGTCCACCACCAGCACGTCGACGCCGGCGTCGACCAGCGCGGCCACGCGCTGCTCGGTGTCGCCACCCACGCCGACCGCGGCACCGACCAGCAGCGCCTCGTGGCTGTCCTTGGCGGCATACGGGTTGTCGCGCGCCTTCTGGATGTCCTTCACGGTGATCAGCCCGCGCAACTGGAACGCGTCGTTGACCACCAGCACCTTCTCGATGCGGTGCCGGTGCAGCAGCTGCAGCACCTCGTCCTGGCTGGCGCCTTCCTTCACCGTGACCAGCTTGTCCTGGCGGGTCATGATGTTGCGCACCGGGTCGTCGGGCTTGCGCTCGAAGCGCATGTCGCGGCTGGTGACGATGCCGACCAGCTTGCTGCCCTCGACCACCGGCACGCCGGAGATGTTGTGCGCGTGGGTGAGCCGCAGCACTTCGCGGATCGAGGTGTCCGGGCCCACGGTGATCGGGCTGCGGATCACGCCGGCCTCGAACTTCTTCACCAGGCGCACTTCGGCGGCCTGCTGCTCGGCGGTCATGTTCTTGTGGATGATGCCGATGCCGCCGTTCTGTGCCATGGTGATGGCCAGCCGCGCCTCGGTGACGGTGTCCATCGCGGCCGACACGATCGGAATGTTCAAACGCAGGTTGCGGGTGAAGCGGGTGGAGGTGTCGACGTCGCGGGGAAGCACGACGGAATGGCCCGGAACGAGGTAAACGTCGTCGTAGGTCAGGGCCTCGGCGAGGATGCGCATGCGAAAAGTCCCGCTGCAAAGAGGGAATTATACGCGCCCTGCCGGTGGGCTCGCCAGACGTGCTGCTTAATGCAGCAACAACCGACGCGTCAGGCGACCCGACGCGGTGTCGTGCGCGCTTCCGCCGCCTCCAGCGTGTTCTCCATCAGCGTGGCCACCGTCATCGGGCCGACGCCGCCGGGCACCGGGGTGATCCAGCTGGCACGCTCGGCGGCCGGCGCGAATTCCACGTCGCCGACCAGGCGGCCGTCGTCGAGCCGGTTGATGCCCACGTCGATCACCACGGCGCCAGGCTTGATCCATTCGCCCTTCACCAGCCCCGGCTTGCCCGCGGCGACGATCATGATGTCGGCCTGGCGCACGTGGCTTTCCAGGTCACGGGTGAACTTGTGGCAGCAGGTGGTGGTGCAGCCGGCGATCAGCAGCTCCAGCACCAGCGGGCGGCCCACGTGGTTGGACACGCCGATCACCACCGCGTGCTGGCCGCGCACCGGGCGATCGGTGTGGCCGAGCAGGGTCATCACGCCCTTCGGCGTGCACGGGCGCAGGCCGAAACGGCGCAAGGCCAGCCGACCCACATTGATCGCCTGGAAGCCGTCGACGTCCTTGTTGGGGTCGATGCGATCGACCAGCGCATCCTCGTCGATGTGTTGCGGCAGCGGCGACTGCACCAGGATGCCGTGCACGTCCGGGTCGGCATTGAGCCGGTCGATCAGGGCGAACAGTTCGTCCTGGCTGGTAGTCGACGGCAGGTCGTAGCCGAACGAACGGAAGCCCACCTGCTGGCAGGCCCTGCGCTTGTTGCGGACATAGACCGCGGAGGCTGCGTCGTTGCCCACCAGCACCACCGCCAGTCCCGGCGGGGGCAGTCCCTGCGCGGTCCTGGCAGCGACGCGCAGGCCGACACGCTCCAGCAGTTCCTGCGCGATGCGCTTGCCGTCGAGGATGCGTGCGTTCATGGGAGAGGCCTGGCTGCGAAGTCCGCCATTATCCGGGCTCAGCCCGGTGCGCACAAACGGCGCATGCACCCGAAGGTCAGTGGGAAGCTCTTAGCGCGTGCGCTTGATCAGCTCGCTGAGCCGCCGCCTTGCCTTGTGCTGCTGTTCCTTGGTCAGCACCTTCTTGCGTCCGGCATACGGGTTCTCACCTTCGCGGAACACGATCCGGATCGGCGTGCCTTCCAGCTTGTAGCGCTTGCGGAAGAAGTTCTCGAGGTAACGCTGGTAGGCCGGTGCGATGTGCTTGGTGCGGCTGCCGTGGATGACGATGGTCGGCGGATTGGTGCCGCCCGGGTGCGCGAAACGCAGCTTCGGCGCATGACCGTTCACCAGTGGCGGCTGGTAGCTCTCGTAGGCTTTTTCCAGTGCCTTGGTGAGGTCGGAGGAGACCAGCTCTTTGGTCGCCGACGCATGTGCGCGCACCACTGCACGCATCAGTTCGCGCAGGCCGGAGCCGTGCAGTGCGGAGATCTGCACCTGCTTGGCCCAGTCGACGAACACCAGTCGCCGGTCCAGCGCGCGGCGGCATTCGTCGCGCTGGTACGAGTCCATGTCGTCCCACTTGTTGATCGCGATGACCAGCGCCCTACCCTCGTCGATCGCGTAGCCGATCAGGGTGAGATCCTGGTCGGCAAGGTTCTCGCGGGCATCGATCATCACCACCACGACCTGGGCGGCGGCGATCGATTGCAGCGTCTTGATGACGCTGAACTTCTCCACCGCCTCCTCGACCCGCGCCTTGCGCCGGATGCCGGCGGTGTCGATCAGCGTGTAGCGCTTGCCGTCGCGCTCCAGCGGCACCCGGATCGGATCGCGGGTGGTGCCGGCGACGTCGGAGACGATCAGCCGCTCCTCGCCCAGCAGGCGATTGATCAGGGTCGACTTGCCGGCGTTCGGACGGCCAACGATGGCCACGCGGATGCTGCCGTCCTCGCCCTCGGCTTCCGCCGCGGCTTCCCGGTCGGCCGGCAGCAGCGGCAGCAGTACCCGCAGAAAATCGTCGGTACCGCGGTTGTGCGCTGCCGACAGCGGCAAGGTGGCACCGATGCCGAACGCGAAGAACTCGGCCATGACGGCCTGTTCGTCGAGGCCGTCGGTCTTGTTGACCGCCGCCACGATCGGTTTGCCGCTGCGCCGCAGTTCGGCCAGGATCGCGTCGTCCTGCGGCAGCAGGCCGTCGCGGGCGTCGACCACAAACACCAGCACGTCCGCTTCGGCGATCGCCAGGCGCACCTGCCTGGCGGTCAGCACGTCCATGGCCTCGTCGATGCCGGACAGACCACCGGTGTCGACCACCACGAAGGGCCGTTCACCGGTACGGCAGATGCCGTAGTGGCGGTCGCGGGTGACGCCCGGCATGTCGGCCACCAGGGCGTCGCGGCTGCGCGTCAGCACGTTGAAAAGGGTCGACTTGCCGACATTCGGGCGACCAACCAGTGCGACGACGGGCAGCATGAGGAGCGCTTCGTTCCGGCGATCAGTGCGCGGACAGACGGTAGGCGCCGATGCGGCCCTCGACGTCCTCGACGTACACGATGTCGCCCACCACCAGCGGTTGTGCGCGGATCGCCTTCTTCGACAGGCGCTCGCGTGCGGCCAGCGCGCCGTCGCCGGTCTGCAGCCAGTGCACGTAGCCTTCCAGGTCGCCGACCACGACGTAGTTGCCCTGCACCGCCGGGCCGCTGAGCCAGCGGTATTTCAGTGCATCGTTCTTCCATATGTCGGCGCCGCCATTCTTGTCGAATGCCCACACCACCGAGGCGTCGTTGACGCCAAAGACCGCATGGTCGTTGACCGCCAGCGACTCGAAGCTGGAGAACGGATGCGTCCACAACGGGCGGCCGCTGGGGCCGTCGACCGCCGCCACGTTGCCGTGATAGGCGGTGCCGTAGAGCGTGCTGCCGTCCAGCAGGATCGCACCGTCCGCATCGTTCAGGCGGTCGATTTCGGTACGGCCTTCGCCGCTGGCCAGTTTCTGTTCCCACAGCTTCGCGCCATTGTCCTGGCGCAGGGCGACGAGCTTGCCGTCGTCGCTGCCGAAGAACAGCACGCCGTTGGCTGCCAGCAGCGCGCCGTTGCCGCGCAGGCTGAGCAGCGGCACGGTGCCCTGGTCGTAGACCCAGCGGCGCTGGCCGGTCGCGGCGTCCAGCGCGTAGACGCGGCCGTCGCCGGTACGCACCACGACCATGTCGCCGACGATCACCGGCGACGCCAGCACTTCGCTGCTCACCTCGACGTCCCAGCGCGGACTGCCGTCTTTCGCATTCACCGCGTAGACGTGGCCGTCCAGCGTGCCGACGGCGAGCAGGTCGCCATTGACGGCAGGCCCGCCGGCGTACTGGGCGTCCTTGCGCTTCTTGTCGCCCCAGCCGAACCAGCCGTGGGTGCGCGAGCTCTTCGACCACAGGCTCTTGCCGCTGGTGGCATCGATCGCGACCAGCTTGCCGTTCGTGCTGGCGGCGTAGAGCACGCCGTCGACCACGGTCGGGCGCAGGCGTGCGCCGCTCGTGCCGGCACCGTCACCCACGCTGGTTCGCCACAGGCGGGTGACCTGCAAGGTCGGCTTGAAGTCCTTGGCCAGCGGAGTCGGCGGCTGGACGTTTTCCTTCTTGAACGAATGGCACCCGGCGAGGGTTACCAGCGAAGCCAGCGCGATCAGCAAGGCACGTTTGATCATTTCAGGTTTCATGCACCCTGCTTCCCGGCCGTGGCCAAATCATCGAGTTTCATCTGCAAGGCGCCGCGTTGCGGCGCTTCCTCGCCCAGTGCCGTCAGGGCCGTCTGGTAGGCCTTGCGTGCTTCGTCCGAGCGTCCAAGCTTGACCAGCACATCACCGCGGAGTTCCTGCACCAGCCCCTGGTAGCTGTCGGCCGGGATGCGGTCCAGCGTGGCCAGCGCCTGCTTGCCGTGGTCGCGGGCCAGTTCCACCTGCGCGATACGCAGCAGCGTCAGCGACTTCAGCGGGGATGCACCGGCATGGCTCTCAGCCCACTCCAGCGACGACTCGGCCTTGTCCAGCTGGCCGGCCTGGACCTGCTGCTTGGCGCGCTCGCTGACCGCAAATACGGCAAATGGCGACTTCGCGTAATCCTTCATCAGTTGATCGGTCAGCTGCGAGGCGGTGTCCGCCTTGCCGGACGCCTGCGCAATCTGGATCTGCTGATAGAGCTGCGAAGCCTGCCCCTCGTTGCGCGCCTGATGGTTGCGCAATTGCTGCCAACCGAAGATGCCGACCAGGCCGATCGCGATGCCGACGACGATCGACATGCCATTGTCGCGCAGCCACTTCTGAACCAGCTCGCTCTGTTCGTACTTGTCGTATTCTTCAAATGCCATGCAATCACCATTCAAGAGGCCGCCCACACGCAGACGCGGGCACGGGCCGGTGCGGTAACCAAGGGAAAAAGCCGCTTGCGCCCGCTCGTTGCCGAGCGAACCGAGTGGGCAAGCATAACCGAAATGGGCCGCACGCAGCGGCCCGAGCGGTGATCAAAGGCTGGTGGCTGAGGCCTTGCCGTCCTGCATCTGCAGGCGGAAATGGGCAACGTTGGCGCGCCGGAAATCGTCCAAGCCGATCGAGTTGCCATCGATGCTGACCTGCGCACCGCTGGCGTTGCCGATGCGCACGTCCAGCGGCTGATCGCTGTGCCAGGTCTTGCTGCTGCCGGCGGCGAGCAGGCCGTACTCCAGCCGTGTGCCGTCGGCCTGTGTCACTTCCACCCAACTGGCCGAAGACAGGCTGAGGCTCAGGCTGTGGCCGTCGGCACCGCTGTTCGCGACCGGCGCGACCTGCCGCGCCGGCGGCGGCAGGCTGGCGCTTTCCAGGTTCGGGAACGGTGCCATCGAGGCCAGCAGCGGTTGCTCCTGTTCCGGCGGCGGCGGCGTCCTGGGCGATGCCTGCGGAATCGGCGTGCTGGCCGGCGCGTCGGTCGCCACGGCATCCGTGGCGCGTGTTTCCATCTGGGCGACCGGTGCAGCATCGAGTGGCGCAAGGTGGCTGAGGTCACGATCCAGCGTGCCGCGTACGCCCAGCCAGATCATCGGCACCACGATCACCGCGGTCAGCACGACGTAGGTGGCGGCCGTGGCGTAGCGATCCAGCAGGAAGCGCGAATGAGAGATGCCGCCGGTGGCCACCAGCGGCGGTTCGATCTGCTTGATGCGATCGAGCTCGACCTGGATCGACGCCTCGTTGATACCCAGGTGGTGGCCGTACTTGCGGATATAGCTGGCCAGATAGATCTTGGAGTCGATGCCGTCGTACTGGTCGCGCTCGAGCTGGCGCAGTACCCGGGCCGGCAACTTCAGCCCGTGGGCGCAGGCTTCCAGATCCAGACCCTGGGCTTCACGTGCCGCATGCAGACGACTGCCGAAACTCACCGTGTGGGGGCCTGTCGAGGACACATCCATGTTGAGCAAATTGATACCGAACAGCCCGGGCTCGTCTGGACGCTGGTCGGTCGATGGAGACTGCATGGAGGTCATGGGCTGGCAGTGGTGTCTAGGGTGTGCGCCTGCTCCGAATCCGGGAACTGGCTGAGCAATCGCTTGCTGTAGGTACGGGCACCTTCCGGGTTGCCCAGACGGATTTCGATGTCGTGGCCGAGCTTGAGCGACGCGGCCGTCGGCTGGCCCAGCGCATCGAACCGCTGGAGGAAAGCCCTGGCGCGAAATGCATCCTTGTTCAGATAAAGCGTGTTTGCAAGCTGGAAGAGTGCCTCCGCATTCTTGGGATTTCTTGCGATGGCGTCACGAAAACTCGCTTCGGCCCCGCTGGCGTCGTCGGCGCGCAACTGGCAGACGCCGGCGTTGGTCAGCGCCACGTCGGGGGTCTGGTAGAACGGATCGGCGACGGCTTTCTGGAAATACTGCTTTGCCTCGGCGATTTTCCCGGTATGGCAAAGGAAGACGCCGAGGTTGTTGTTCGGTGCACCCCTGGCCGGTTCCAGCGCCACGGCCTTGCGGTAATGCTGCTCGGCTTCGGGCAGCTTGTTGATGCGCTCGTACAGCACCGCGATCACGGTGTGCGCCGGTGCGTAATTGGGGTCGAATTGCAGCGCCTTGGTCAGCTTTTCCAGCGCGGTCTGCAGGTCGCCGTTGGTCATGTAGCGCTGGCCCAGCTCGGTATGGATCCGGGCGGCGTCCTCGGCCTGCTCCGCCTTGCTGGTCTGCGGCATGCTCTTGCCCAGCGAGCTGCTGTCCGTATGTGTGGTGATGCAGCCGGCCAGCGGCAACAGCAGGCTGAAGATCACGACCCGGTCAAATCGCATGCGTTGCCCCCTCGTCCTGCCGTTTGCGGATATCGGCGCTGCGCCGGGTGCGGTCGGTGACCTGTCCGGCCAGCTGGCCGCAGGCAGCATCGATGTCGTCGCCGCGGGTGCGCCGCAGCATGGTCAGCACGCCGGCATTCAGCAGCTGCGTCTGGAACGCGTGGATGTCGGCGGCGTCAGAGCGCTTGAACTGGGTGCCCGGGAAAGGATTGAACGGGATCAGGTTGACCTTGCACGTCGGCAGCTTGCGCATCAGCTTGATCAGCTGGCGGGCGTGCTCGGGCTGGTCGTTGACGCCCTGCATCAAGGTGTACTCGAAAGTGATCGAGGTGCGCGGCTTGCGCGCAATCCAGCGCTGGCAGGCTGCCAGCAGCTCGGCGATCGGATAGCGCTTGTTGATCGGCATCAGCTCGGTGCGCAGCTCGTCGTTGGCGGCGTGCAGCGACACCGCCAGCGACACGTCGATGGCCTCCGACAACTGGTCGATCAGCGGTACCAGGCCGGCGGTGGACAGCGTGACGCGCTTGGCCGCCAGACCGAAGCCCAGGTCGTCGCGCATCAACTTCATCGCCTTCAGCACGTTGTCGAAATTGGCCAGCGGCTCACCCATGCCCATCATCACCACATTGGTGATGCGCCGGTTCTGGTGGGTGACGTTGCCTAGGTACTTCGCCGCCACCCACACCTGGCCGATGATCTCGGCGGTGGACAGGTTGCGGTTGAAGCCCTGCGCGCCGGTCGAGCAGAACTGGCAGTTCAGCGCGCAACCGATCTGCGAGGAGACGCACAGCGTGCCGCGGGTCGGCTCGGGGATGTACACCGTCTCGATCGCATTGCCGCTGTCCATGCCCAGCAGCCACTTGTGCGTGCCGTCGGTGGCCACCTTGTCCAGCAGCGTCTTCGGCGCGCCGATGTAGCAGGCCTCGGTGAGCTTGGCGCGCAGCGCCTTGCCCACGTCGGTCATGTTCTCGAAGTCGTCTTCCAGGTCGTGGTAGATCCACTTCATCACCTGCTCGGCGCGATACGGCTTCTCGCCGAGCTGCGTGAAGAAATCACGCAGCCCCTGGCGATCGAAGTCGAGCAGGTTGACCTTGTTCGAGCTGGCGACGACTTGTTGCATGGTTACCTTGAAACCACATCCGTCGCCGCGAAGAAATAGGCGATCTCCACCTTGGCGGTCTCGACCGCGTCGGAACCGTGCACGGCATTGGCGTCGATCGACTCGGCGAAGTCGGCGCGGATCGTGCCCTTGGCCGCTTCCTTCGGGTTGGTGGCGCCCATCAGGTCGCGGTGGGCGAGCACGGCGTTCTCGCCTTCCAGCACGCTGATCATCACCGGGCCGGAGATCATGAACTCGACCAGGGCCTTGAAGAACGGCCGCTCGCGATGCACGGCATAGAAGCCTTCGGCCTCGGCGCGCGACAGCTGCTTCATGCGCGCGGCGACGATCTTCAGGCCGGCCTTTTCAAAGCGGGCATAGATTTCGCCGATGACGTTCTTGGCGACGGCATCGGGCTTGATGATGGAAAGAGTGCGCTCCAGCGCCATACGGGTCTGCTCCGGAAAAACGGATGGATGGGGAAAAAGGCGTGGCCGCTCGGGCCGGCAAAATCGGCTAATTCCGACATGGATTGCGGATTTAGCTCAGGAAAGTTTGACAGATTCTAACTCATACGCAAGTCGGCGGACGTTTGCAACAAACGCTCGTTTGACGGCTGCCGAGCTGTCCGCGTATGCTCAAACGATCGTTTGAACCGGCCCGTGGCCGATGGATGATTCCGCCCGTGAACAGCTCCGGCTCAACCAAGGAACGGATACTCGGCGCCGCCGAGCTCCTGTTCGCCCAGCGCGGCTTCGACGGGGCCTCGCTGCGCCAGCTCACTGCCGCGGCCGGGGTCAATCTGGCCGCGGTCAATTACCACTTCGGTTCCAAGGACAAGCTGGTCGAGGAAGTGTTCCGGCGCCGGCTGGACGCGTTGAACGAACGCCGACTGACGGCACTCGCCAAGATCGCCGGTGCCGAAGACAGCACCCTCGAGGACGTGCTGGAAGCGTTCATCCGCCCCGCCCTGGACCTGTCGCACGACGACAGCGGCGCCTTGTTCATGCGCGTGCTGGCACGCGCGTTCGCCGAGCACGACGACACCCTGCGCCAGTTCCTTTCCGCGAACTACGGCCACGTGATGCGCCAGTTCACCGCCGAGTTCGCGCGCCTGCTGCCGCAGCTGAGCAAGGAAGAGCTGTACTGGCGCATCGACCTGGTCACCGGTGCACTGACCCACGCGATGTCCGGCTTCGGCATGATCCAGCGCAAGAGTGACGTCAGCGAACACGTCCATCGCGAACAGACCGCGCAGCACCTGATCCGCTTCGCCATCGCTGGCCTCAGCCATCCCTGATCCACTTGCCCCACCTCTTTTGCATCCTCGGAGAAGCCAATGACCGCTGCATCCTCACCCACTTCAGCGCTGCGCATCCGCAAGGCCGCCGTGCTGGGCGCCGGTGTCATGGGCGCGCAGATCGCCGCGCACCTGACCAACGCCGGCGTCGAAACCGTGCTGTTCGACCTGCCGGCGAAGGACGGCCCGAAGAGCGGCATCGCGCTGAAGGCGATCGCCAACCTGGCCAAGCTGTCGCCTGCCCCGCTGGCCGACAAGAACCTCGCCGGCGCGATCATCCCGGCCAACTACGACGACGATCTCGACCACCTGAAGGACGTCGACCTGGTGATCGAGGCGATCGCCGAGCGGATGGACTGGAAGCTGGATCTCTACAAGAAGATCGCCGGCCACCTGTCGAAGACCGCGATCATCGCCTCCAACACCTCCGGCCTGTCGATCAACACGCTGGCCGAGGCGCTGCCGGAAGAAATGCGCCATCGCTTCTCCGGCGTGCACTTCTTCAACCCGCCGCGCTACATGCACCTGGTCGAACTGATCCCGACCCGGCTCACCGACCAGAACGTGATCGACGGCCTCGAAGCCTTCCTCGTCACCACCGTCGGCAAGGGTGTGGTGATCGCCCGCGACACCCCCAACTTCATCGGCAACCGCATCGGCGTGTTCTCGATGCTGGCCACCATGCACCACACCGAGCAGTTCAAGCTCGGCTTCGACACCGTCGATGCGCTGACCGGCCCGGCCGTGGGCCGCCCCAAGAGCGCCACCTACCGCACCGCCGACGTGGTCGGTCTGGACACCATGGCCCACGTCATCAAGACCATGGCCGACACCCTGCCCGACGATCCGTGGCACGCATACTTCAAGGCGCCGGTGTGGCTGGCCGGGCTCATTGAAAAGGGCGCACTGGGCCAGAAGAACGGCGCCGGCTTCTACAGGAAGGCCGGCAAGGACATCGTGGTGCTGGACGTGGCGAAGCAGGACTATCGCCCGTCCGAGCAGAAGCCGTCGGATGAAGTCGCCGCGCTCCTGGCGATCAAGGATCCGGCCGAGAAGTTCGGCAAGCTGCGCGCATCAAACGATCCGCAGGCACAGTTCCTGTGGGCCACCTTCCGCGATCTATTCCATTACACCGCCTACCACCTGGCCGACATCGCCGACACCGCGCGCGACGTGGACTTCGCGATCCGCTGGGGCTACGGCTGGAAGCTCGGCCCGTTCGAGACCTGGCAGGCTGCCGGCTGGCAGCAGGTCGCCGGCTGGATCGCCGAGGACATCGCCGCCGGCAAGGCGATGAGCAAGGCGCCGCTGCCCGCCTGGGTCACCGACGGTCGCAGCGGCGTGCATGGCAAGGCCGGCTCGTGGTCGGCCAGCGCCAACGCCGACAAGCCGCGCTCGCCGCATCCGGTCTATCGGCGCCAGCTGTTCCCCGATCCGATCCTCGGCGAGAAGTTCGATACCGGAAGCACGGTGTGGGAGAACGACGGCGTGCGCCTGTGGACGCTGGGCGACGACGGCATCGGCATCATCTCGTTCAAGACCAAGATGCACACGGTCAACGACCACGTGCTCGACGGCATCCAGCACGCCCTCGGCATCGCCGAGGAGAAGCTCAAGGCGGTGGTGATCTGGCAAGACTCCGAGCCGTTCTCCGCCGGCGCCGACTTGAAGGGCGCGCTCGGCCTGCTGCAGGCCGGCAAGTTCGACGACTTCGAGAAGATGGTCGCCAACTTCCAGCGCACCAGCATGCGCATCAAGCACTCGCTGGTACCGGTGGTCGCCGCCGTGCGCGGCTTGGCGCTGGGCGGCGGCTGCGAGTTCCAGATGCATTCGGCGCGCACCGTCGCGGCACTGGAAAGCTACATCGGCCTGGTCGAGGCCGGCGTCGGCTTGCTGCCCGCCGGCGGCGGCCTGCATGAACTGGCCGTGCGCGCCGCGAAGGCGAACCCGGCCGATCCGTTCGAGGAACTGAAGAAGGTGTTCGAAACCGTGGCGATGGCCAAGGTCTCCGCCAGCGCATTCGAGGCAAAGAACCTGGGCCTGCTGCGCAACAGCGACGTGGTCGTGTTCAACGCCTACGAGCTGCTCTACGTGGCCAAGCAGGTCGCCAATGCCCTGGCCGAATCCGGCTATCGTCCGCCGCTGTATGCCCGCGCCATCCCGGTGGCCGGCGACGTCGGCACCGCCACCTTCAAGGCCTCGCTGGCCAACCTGCAGGCCGGCTACTTCGCCTCGGAACATGACGTGAACATCGCCACCCGCATCGCCGACACCCTGTGCGGCGGCGTGATCGAACGTGGCTCGGCGGTCGACGAAGAGTGGCTGCTGGCGCTGGAACGCAAGCATTTCGTGGAGCTGGCGCAGACCGAAAAAACCCAGGCCCGCATTGCGCACACCATGACCACCGGCAAACCGCTGAGGAATTGACGGAGACGGACGGCTAGACATCCATCCCGAACCACTTCGTCATTCCCAAGGATCAAATCCCATGACCAAGCAAGTGCAAGAAGCCTACATCGTCGCCGCCACCCGCACCCCGGTCGGCAAGGCGCCGCGCGGCGTATTCCGCAACACCCGCCCCGACGACATGCTCGCCCACGTGATCCGCGCCGTGATGGCGCAGGCACCCGGCATCGACCCGCACCAGATCGGCGACGTCATCATCGGCTGCGCCATGCCCGAGGCCGAGCAAGGCATGAACGTGGCGCGCATCGGCCTGCTCTTGGCCGGCTTGCCCGACACCGTGCCCGGCGTCACTGTCAACCGTTTTTGCTCCTCCGGCCTGCAGTCGGTGGCGATGGCCGCCGACCGCATCCGCCTGGGCCTGGACGACCTGATGCTCGCCGGCGGCACCGAGAGCATGAGCATGGTGCCGATGATGGGCCACAAGATCGCGATGAATCCGGCGATCTTCAACGACGAGAACATCGGCATCGCCTACGGCATGGGCATCACCGCCGAAAACGTGGCCAAGCAGTGGAAGGTCAGCCGCGAACAGCAGGATGCGTTCTCGGTGGAGAGTCATCGCCGGGCACTGGCCGCGCAGGCTGCCGGCGAGTTCAACGACGAGATCAGCCCGTTCGCGCTGGATGACCACTACCCGAACCTCGCCACCCGCGGTATCGTCACCGACAGCCGCCGCATCGACAGTGACGAAGGCCCGCGCGCCGGCACCACCATGGAAGTGCTGGCCAAGCTGAAGACCGTGTTCCGCAACGGCCAGTTCGGTGGCACCGTCACCGCCGGCAACTCCTCGCAGATGTCCGACGGCGCCGGCGCCGTGCTGCTGGCCAGCGAAAGAGCGGTCAAGGAATACAACCTGCAGCCACTGGCCCGCTTCGTCGGCTTCTCCGTCGCCGGCGTGCCGCCGGAAGTGATGGGCATCGGTCCGAAGGAAGCGATTCCCAAGGCACTCAAGCAGGCCGGCCTCAACCGCGACCAGCTCGACTGGATCGAGCTCAACGAAGCGTTCGCCGCCCAGGCGCTCGCCGTGATGGGCGACCTCGGTCTCGACCCGAACAAGGTCAACCCGCTTGGCGGCGCCATCGCGCTGGGCCACCCGCTCGGCGCCACTGGCGCCGTGCGCATCGCCACGCTGGTGCACGGCATGCGCCGGCGCAAGCAGAAGTACGGCATGGTGACCATGTGCATCGGCACGGGCATGGGCGCGGCGGGCATCTTCGAAGCGCTCTGATTTTTCGCTCGTCATGTCGGCGAAGGCCGGCATCCAGCGCCTTTCGCTGAAACAACAACGGCGCCGTATCGCTACGGCGCCGTTGCTCTTTCAGCAAGGCGAGGTCACGCAGGTTGGGGGCATCGCGAACCCAACAACCCGGCCAACCCGGCGCCTCGCCGGGATTCGCTTCGCTGGCCCCAACCTAACGGGCTGCGATCGCGTGAATCACGGCTTGCTTGCAGGCTCCGCGCATTGTCCCTGGGCGCAATCGAAGTCGACCTTGATGCCGCGGCCCACGACGACCGGCACGTTCACATGCTTGACGACGGGACGGCCGTCCTCTTCCAGCGTCACCGTGTAAACACCGACCGGCAGCGGGCCGATGCGGTAGCGGCCTTTGGCATCCACCTGGGCCTGGCGCTGGACTCCGGTCGCCGTGTTGTGCGCCGTGATGGTGTCGCCCGCCGGCGCCTTTCCGAAGACATTGCCCGCGGTGGCTTGTGCGTAGACCGAGGCCGATCCCGCCGCACCACACATGCCGATGACAGTCGCCATCGCCAGACTCCGGAGCGAGAAGCCGCGGCGATGCCGTGGACGGTTGCTTGAGAGGGAGCTGTTGTTGCTCATGGGATTTTCCTGATTCCGTTTGACTGTGGGGACATGAGCCCGCCAGACCGTTTGGCAGTCCGCTCATGGGGAAGTTCGGGACGGTTTTGTCCGCCCGCCGGGCCTGGGGATGGCTGACGGCAGGCATCGCTTCGCTCTCCGTCCTCGGCCACCCGGTAAATGACCGACGCCACAAACCGGATGGCCGGGCGCAGCCTACGCCGGCGTCAGGTGACCGTTGAAGGGTCAGAGGTCATTGGAGGCCGGAAGTCACGGCCCCATGAAAGCCGGCGACAGTGCACATGCTTCTTCCCGCAGAACCAGGCGAACAGGTTCAGCCCTTCTTCGGCGACGGCTTGACCGGCCAGGGCGCTGCGCGCCAGCAGGCGTTGTAGAAGTCCTTGATGGCGTGCCGGGCGGGATAGAGCACGAAGGTGGCGCCGTAGCGGAACGCGCTGCGCCTGCCGCCGACCCAGGCGCCGAGGGAGTGTGACGAAAGCAGGTGCCCCAGCTCGGCCGGCGGATAGGGCCGGGTTATCACGACGGCGTCATCGACGGCGCGGGCTGCACCGCGCGGCTCGACCAGCACTTCCTGGCGATCGACCTCGAAATACGATCGCGTTTCGTGCGCCACGATCTGCCTGGCACGGGGTGCGCCCACCAGATCGTACGCGGTCAGCGTCACGCTGCCCGGCCGGCATTGCAGGACGAGCCGATGGCTGCCGTCGCGGTCATCCTGCTGGAGGTCCAGGAAAGGCGCCGGCGGCAGAAGCCAGCTTTTCGTCTTGAGGGGAAGTCGGCCATTGTTGGCCAGGCCGGCGACGGTCATCTGATCCGCGGTCAGCCAGGTCGGCGAGTCGCCCGGTGGCGTCGGCGCCAAAGCGAGCCCGTCGAGATCGATGCCCATGCTCTTCAGGTATGCATCCGCCTCGCCGCTCTCCGACTGGTTCGGTGCGGCGCCCGCCGCCTGGTGACGGATCAGGCTGATGCGGTCGCTGCCCGTGGGAGCCCACCGGTAAAGGCCGCCGAAATAGGCATAGGTACAGGCTCCGCTGCAGACGGCCGCCTTGATGCCTCGATACCCGGCACGGCCTTTGTGCCGCGGTGTTCCCAGATGCGTCGTCATCGCGCCGGCGCGAAACAGCCGTCCCAGCGCCATGCCGGCAGCCAGGTCGCCCTGCACGGAATTCAGGTAGACATCGGACCCGGGCGAAATCTTCCCCGACTTCACCAACGTCTCGAACCGCTGCGGCGCGTCGGCGTCGATCACGCCATACAGATAGATCTGCGGCGCCCCGGCGATCATTACCGTCATGCGGTCGTCGTTGACCTGGATGACCATCCGCGGCGGGGTTGCGTTCCCGCTGCCACGTGCCGTGGTGCCGTGGGCAGGCACTGTGCCCGCCAGACCCGCGATGAGCAACAACAAACCCCGACATGCCATGTGGGTACGCGCCCTGCTCCAGCAGGCGGTGTTTTCGGATTTGCCGTATCGCACTACTGCTCCCGCGCTTCAAACGATGGAGTTTTAGGGGCTCAAGATGTCCTACAGGTGAACACGGGATCGCGGCTCTCGTCGTTACCGCGAGGCGCCCAGGCAAGCGCCGCCCGTGTCGGGTTCACGGGTTCGCCCCGATCGTCCCCGCTGCCGCATCATCGGCCTCCCCCAGCAGCCTGCCCAGCGCTGCACCCAGCGCAAGATCATCCAGCACCCCGAAATGCTGCTCGCGCAACCTTCCCTGCGCATCGATCAGCATCAGCGTGGGCGTGTCTTGCATGGCGTAGGCGCGCATCGTCAGCGGCAACGGGTCGCCATCGGCGTACGCGTCCACGCCGACGGGGAACGCATAGCGGTATTCGTACAGAAACGCTTCCAACGCCAGCGGCCCTTGCGCCTCGTGATGCTCGAACACCGTATGCAGCCCGATCACCGCCACGCGGTCGGCAGGAAAGGTCTGCCGCACGCGCTGCATCTGCGGCAGCGCGTGCACGGCGCAACCCGGACACAGCATCTGGAAAGCGTGCGCGACGACCACGCGGCCGCGCAAATCGGCCAGGGTCAGCGGCGCGCTGTTGAACCAGCGCGACACCTGCCACGGTGGCGCAAGCTGCCCTGTCGTCATGGTCTGCCTCCCGGAATGGAATGCTTCGAGTTTGTGCGTTCTGCGGGTGGTTCACAAACGCGGGTGTCGTGCATGCCGAAACTCGCGGCGGGCAGCGCAGCACGATGCGCAGGATCTGAAAAGTCTGGCCGGTTTCAGACCACTCGCGGCATTGCCAGCATGTTCATCACCAACCGGATCATGGTGTCCTTCTGTGCCGGGTCGGATTCGGCGACCAGCAAGGCCAGTGCAGCCAGACCGATGTCGTTGATCACCGGTATACCGACCGCATCCAGCAGGCGGCCATTGCGGTTGAGAAAGTCCACGAACAGAAATGCGCCGCTACGCTTGTTGCCATCGCTGAACGGGTGATTCTTGATCACGAAGTACAGAAGGTGCGCCGCCTTGGCCTCCACCGTGGGATAGGCTGGCTCACCAAACACGCTCTGGTCCAAGTTGCCCATCAGCGCGTCGAACGCGTCTCCGCGCTCCTGTGCGAACAGTGCGGTGGCTTCGCCGCGAGCTATGAGATTGGCCTTGAGGTCGGCCAGCGCAGCACGTGCTTCGGCCATGGATGGCAACGTGCCACCGGGTTGTGCGGCCGGCTCGGCCAGCAAGCCCTCGTCGTAGCGCTGCAATAGCAGAAAGGTCTGCGCGTAGCGGCTGACGATATTCAGCAGTCCGCGACTGGTATCCAGCCGCAGCTCCGGGCTCTGTGCGGCCCTGCCCACCAGCTGCAGCATGGCCGTCAACTCGCGCGCATTGGCCTCGAACCGCTCGTCATTGTGGCGGGCGTTCAGATGCTCGCGCAGCACCTTGGTGGCCCACTGACGAAAGCGCGTACCTTGCACCGAGTTGACCCGATAACCCACCGACAGGATCGCATCGAGGTTGAAATACTCGACCTGATAGGTCTTGCCATCGGCGGCAGTTGTTGCATTTTTTGCAACAACTGAAAATCGCTCCAACTCGCCATCCTTGAATACATTGCGAAGATGGCGAGAAATCACCGATTTGTCGCGGCCAAACAGTTCCGCAATCTGGTTCAAGGCCAGCCACAGCGTATCGCCGCGCAGCTGCACTTCGACGCGCTGGCCGTCGGCAGACTGATAAAGCAGGATCTCGTTGCTGGTCTCGTTCACAGCTGGCCTCCTCGGCGATGTATCCGAGGATAGCCGGGAGAACACCGCGAGTCTGCCACTGCGCAACGGCCGAGACACGCCAAGACGCTTACCGACATCTGCGGTCGGTCAGGTCAGTTTGTGGCCCAGCCAGCTTGACGACACCAACGTGGAGCCGGAACATTTCCGGCCGACGGCTCGCCGCGTACCCCACAGCCAGGAAGCTCCGCTCATGCGCACCCATGGCACGTTGACCCAATGGAATGACGATCGCGGATTCGGTTTCATCGCGCCGGCGCAGGGCACCGAGGAGATTTTCGTGCATGTTTCCGCCTTTCCGCGGGACGGTATCCGCCCCCGCATTGGCGAACTCGTCTCCTTCGAGATCGACCTGCGCGGCGATGGCAAGAAGCGGGCGGTACGCATCATGCGCCCCGGCAGCAGAACAAGATCGCGTCCCGCACGCCGGATGCAATCAACGACAACCCGCCAAGGCACATTTGCCATGATTGCCGGCCTGCTGATGCTTGCTGCCAGCAGCTGGTACGGCTACTCGCGGTTCGCCACGGACCGCACTCAGCCACCTGCTCCGGCAGCACGCGCGATCCAGACACTGCCTATCGCGCCCGCGCAAGCCTTTACCTGCGACGGCCGCACCCAGTGTTCCCAGATGACCTCATGCGCCGAGGCCACCTTTTTCATCAAGCAGTGCCCGGGCACGCAGATGGACGGCGACGGCGATGGGAAGCCTTGCGAAAGTCAGTGGTGCGGGGGTAGTTGGGCCGATTGACGAACGCTACAGGATCACGACGCGGCTGCTGGATTAAGTGGCGCTGCCCCGGAAACGGGAACGACGCCGTTGTGATGCGGCGCCGTTCTCGTATCAGGAAGTAGCTCTGCCCCAGTTACGAGCCGTGGTGTGACGTCAAGTTGACATTCAGATCGGCAATGAGCTGACGCAGGATGTTGTCGACTGCGAGCTTGGTCGACTGTTGCACAGCGTTCTTCATGGCAAACGCGCCGCCCCAGAACATCTTGCCGCCCTGCGTAGTGCCATCGGCCTGGTATACCTTGCTGAAGACATCTTGGTTGCCGCGCCGATAGGTGACTTTGAGTGAGACGTGTGCTCCAAGCTCGACGTAGGTGTAACTCTGCAGGTCGAAAACGAGCAGGCCATCATTGGCGGTGCCGCCCTCAGATTTCGCGAGTTTGCCGAATGCGGCCTGCACATCATGTGACTGCAAGGTATCGTCCAGCACCTGGCCAAACTGCACGACCCACACGTTTGCATAGCCAGCCATCGCGGAGCGGAACTCATAATGATTCGCGACAGTTGCTGGCGAGATCGTGTATTCCGATGCCGCCTTGGTTGATGGAAGCTGTGACGCGCCCTGATTGTTGATCAGGTATTGCGAATAGTCCTTTGCCACATCGTGTCTGATCGAACATCCGGACAGCAGCAAAGCCGCTGCAAATACAGCAAGAAGTGTCTTCATGTTTCCTTGCTCCCCTGTCTTCGTTGTAACTTCAAGAACCGCAACAACACTAGTACTACTTACCGCTCGCGTTGCTGCGCCCGAAACACCCGCCTGACCTCCGGTTCCAGCACATCCACCTGCCGCTTCTGCTGAAACATCGCCCGCTCCCCTGCCCCGAGCTGGCAATTCCGCGACAACGTGTCTGCGCCTTCCGAAGTGGTAGCCAGGAGGTCCTGCACGTTGACGACCACGCTCAGCGTGTCGCCCAGCGGTTCCAGCGCGAGGCAGATGGTGTCGATGGTGGCCATGCTGCGGTACTGACTACCGCCGACCAGCACCAGCAGGTTGGCGTTGTCGATCCAGACGGCGGACTGCACGCCTTGCAACGGGCGCACGGCGGCGCGGGCGGCTTCGTGGTCGATGCGGCGGGACGCGTCGGCCAGATGCATGTCGCGCATCAGGTTCTTGTGCATCGCGTTGATGTGCGCCTGCATGGCGCGCTGGTCGCCGCTCAGGCCCGCCACCTCGACGCCGGCGAGATGGCCGGCGGTGATCAGCGGGTTCATGTCCTGGCCGGCCTGTTGCGGTCGGCGTGTAGCGGTGGTCGCTTCCCCGTCTGCCTTGCTGCAGCCGGTCGCGGCGACACAGGTGATGGCGGCGGCGATCAGCCAGCGCTGCATGGACATCCATTCCCCCCCCGGAATACCGGCCGAGCATAGCTCAGCGAAAAGGTGATGGCATGCTTTGCCGGCCCTGCGCGATGCTTCCGCTGCCATCGCGGCGCAAGAAACGGAGTGCGCGGCCGGCCACGAAAGGCCGATCCTGATGACTCCACCCTATTGTTGGCACGCCTTCCGGCACAGGCGCCGGAAGGCGCAATGGCGTGTGATGCACAGCCGGCAGGCGACTCCGCGGAAGGCACGGACCGTGGCCGGTACCGAACCGTTTTCAGACTGCGAAGCGAGACCGCCCATGACGATGCGCCCGGCAGCACCCCGAACTCCGCACCGGCGCTGCTTGCGCCGGCTGGCATGGAGCCTGTCCTGCGCTGCCCTGTTGCCGCTCGCTGCACTGGCGCAGGACGTGCCGTCCCGCGCCGTCACGCCGGTGTCCGCGGCATCGCCGCCGCGCCAGTCGCAGGACGATGCCTGGTGGACCGGGCCGATGCTGGCGAACTCCGCCGCCACCCTGCCGCGCGGCCACGTCCTGATCGAGCCTTATGTCTATGACGTGTCCTCGCCGCATGCCGACGGCTACGGTTCGCTCACCTACATGCTCTACGGCCTCACCGACCGGCTGACGGTCGGCCTGATGCCGGTGCTGGGCTACAACCGCATGGATGGCCCGGGCGACAGCAGCGGGATCGGGCTGGGCGACGTCAGCGTGCAGGCGCAGTACCGGCTGACCGATGTGCCGGCGGGCAGTTCGCGGCCCACGGTCTCGCTGCAACTGCAGGAAACCCTGCCGACCGGCAAGTACGACCGGCTGGGCCGGCGACCCGGCAACGGCCTGGGCAGCGGCGCCACCACCACTACGCTGCAGGTCAACACGCAGACGTATTTCTGGTTGTCCAACGGCCGCATCCTGCGCATGCGCTTCAACGTGGCGCAATCATTCTCGACGCGGGCACGGGTCGAGGACATCAGCGTCTACGGCACCCCGGACGGCTTTCGCGGGCACGCCCGGCCGGGGCGTTCGTTCTTCGTCAATGCGGCCTGGGAGTACAGCCTCAGCCAGCGCTGGGTGCTGGCGCTCGACCTCACCTACCGGCGCAGCCACGGTGCCCGCGTGCGCGGCGACGACCTCAATGGCGTGCCTGCCTTGCGTCTGGACGGCCGCTCCAGCGAGGCGTTCGGCTTTGCCCCGGCCATCGAGTACAGCTGGAGTCCGCGGCTCGGCGTGCTGTTCGGCACCCGCGTGATCACCGGCGGGCACAACACCGCGACCACGATCACGCCGGCGGTGGCCTTCAACTACGTGCACTGAGGCCTGCATCGCTCGCTATCCGCCCTTGTCGACACGGTGGAAGCGAACACGTTCCCGGATACCGTTCGTGGTGAGCCGGTCGAACCATGGACGGTATCGGCGTCGGCCGTCCATCCTTCGCCAGACTCGGGGCGAACGGTCTTGCAGCGGTCCTTGAACTGCTTCGGCGGTCGGGCGGTGCGCGGCGGCGCGGCGCGCCGAAGAAAAACGGCGGTGCGATTTTGCCCATGCGCGCCTGCATCACGCCGTCTCGTGCGTACTGCCCTCCGCTGCACCCACATCCCTCCCCCATGATCGCGATGAATGCATCAGGACGGACCCTTCGGCCAGCCGCGGCCATATCCGTTCCTACCAGGCCACCGCCTATCTGGGTTATGCGCCGGGATCGTGGTTCGTCAACGGGGCGCTGGTCTATGGGCTGGATGACTATTCCAGTTCGCGCCGGGTCGCGTTCCCGGGGATCGACGAGACGGCGCGCGCCGACTACAGCGGTCGCCAGTACACCGCGTTCGGTGCGACCGGGTATCACTTCTACGTAGGCGATGGACGCAGCGTGATCACGCCGACGGCCACCGTGCAGTACACCCGCATGAAGATGCCCGGCTACCGCGAGTTCGGCGGCAACTCGGTCAATCTGGCGGTCGATGCGCAGACGTACCGTTTCCTGCAGTCCGGCCTGGGCGTGAAGTTCTCCCGCGACTTGGCCACCTCCGGCGACCTGACCGTACGCCCCGAGATGCACGCCAACTGGCTGCATTCGTTCAGCGGCCGCAGCGTGAGCGAGACCGCGCAGTTCGCCAGCGGCGGGCCGTCGTTCACCGCCACCGGAGTCAAGCCGGGCCGCGATCTGGCCGAGCTGGGCGCGGGCCTGCTGATCGCCGGCGGCAACCGCTGGTCGCTGGCCGGCGCCCACCGCTGCCAGTTCAATCGCAGCTACAAGGCGGGGCCAGGTCATGGTGAAGGTTGCCGTGGCGTTGTGAGGGCGACTCCTGTCCGGAGTGGCAGACTGATGGGGTGACGCGCCGCGCGTACGGCTCCGGCGTGCGCTGGCTGGCGTCGGCGAGCGGGATTTCCCTGCGTTCGTCCTCAGCTGGTCGAAGGACGGATGGGTGGAGCGTGAGGTGTTGGGCCGGCGTCGCGGGCCGGTCGCGTCGCGTTCACGGCAGCCTGCGCAGAGTGGGGCGAGTCTGCCGGCGTCGAGGTCGGACCGAGGTGGCTCGCGGGTTACAGCAGACAGGCGGTGTGGACATGCGGCGTTTGATGACGGCAGTTGCACTGGCGGTGCTGGGCCTGGCGCTGGGTGCCTGCTCGCCGCCGGCGGCGGTGGTCAAGCCGCCGTCGAAGGCGTTGCCGCCGACCACGGCCACGGCGGGCGCGCGCTACGTCCACGCCGAAGTGAAGCAGCACCAGGACAAGTCCGGCTTCCGTCTGCTCACGCGCAGCACCAACGCCCTGATGAGCCGGGTGGCGCTGGCCGACCATGCGCAGCACGCGCTCGACCTGCAGTACTACATCTTCGACAACGACGCGACCGGGCGGCTGGTGGCACAGCGGCTGCTGGCGGCGGCGGATCGCGGCGTGCGCGTGCGCCTGCTGGTGGACGACATCAACGCGGGCGAGGCGATCGACATGTTCGACGCGCTGGATACCCACCCGAACATCGAGGTGCGGCTGTTCAACCCGTTCGCCACGAAAAAACCCTCCCTGTTCTCCCGGGCCACCCAGTTCCTGCTGGATGCGCACCGGCTCAACCGCCGCATGCACAACAAGTCGTTCATCATGGACGGCAACGTCGCCATCGTCGGCGGCCGCAATATCGGCGACGCCTATTTCGATGCCGGCGACACCAATTTCCGCGACCTCGACCTGATCGCGATCGGCCCGGTGGTGAAGCAGGCGTCGCAAGCCTTCGACGAGTACTGGAACTGCGACGCCGCCTACCCGGTGAAGGCCTTCAGCGGCAAGCATGCCGGCCATTACGACCTGGCCAGGCTGCGGGTGGACCTGGCGCATGACGCGCGCGTGTTCGCCCAGTCGGATTATGCGCAGGCGACGCTGGACGAACTGCCCAACGGCGCCTCCGCCGATCGTCCGGGCAAGTGGTTCTGGGGACCGGCCACCCTGGTCACCGACCAGCCGGAAAAGATCGAGACCGGGCACGATCAGCCGCAGTTGCGCATCGGCCCGGACGTCAAGGCGCTCACCGATGGCGCGCAGCGCGAGCTGCTGCTGATTTCGCCGTACTTCATCCCCGGCGACAATGGCACGCAGTATCTCGCGGCGCTCGCGGCGCGCGGCGTCACGGTGAAGGTGCTGACCAATTCGCTCGCCTCCAACGACGAGCCGGCAGTGTTCTCGGGCTATTCGCGCTACCGCCGTGCGCTGCTCGAAGGCGGCGTGCAGCTGTACGAACTGCGTCCCGCCGCCGGAGCCGCCCAACCCGCCACCGCGCACGGCACCTCGTCCGGGGTGAGCCTGCATGCGAAGGCGATCGTGGTGGACCGGCAGCAGGTGTTCATCGGTTCGATGAACATGGACGCCCGTTCGAAGCTGCTGAACACCGAGATGGGCCTCATCGTCGATTGCCCGCCGCTGGCGGCGGCGGTGACCCAGTTCTTCGACACCGCCACCTTGCCCGCCAGCGCCTGGCACGTGACGCTGAAGACGGACGGCGGCGCCATGCAATGGCAGGCCAGCGACAACGGCAAGCCGGTGAGCTACGACCGCGACCCTGGCGCCACCACCCAGCGTCGCATCGAAGTGCAGATGCTCAAGCTGCTGCCGCTGGAAAGCCTGCTCTAGGGCCGCCGCGTGAGAGGACCCTGTCCCATGCTTCCTTCAATACGCCAGCTTCCCGCACGCCTGTCCAAGGCGCTGCTGGCGTGGCTGCTGTTCGCCCTGCTGCTGACGCCCGCACTCGCCCGACAGCCCATGTCGGCGCCGCCGACCGAGCAACAGAAAATCGACTACCTGATCAGCATCGTCGCCACGCTGCATGGCGCCAGTTTCATCCGCAACGGCAGCGCCTACGACGCGGAGCAGGCCGCCGCGCACATGCGCCTGAAGCTGCGCTTCGCCGGCAGCCGGGTGAAGACCGTGGACGACTTCATCGTGTATTGCGCCACCGGCTCGTCGGTATCCGGAACCCGTTACGTCATCCGCTTCGCCGATGGCCAAAGCATCGACGCCGCCACCTTCCTGCGCGGCAAGCTGGCCGTCTTTCGCACTCCGTGAATGCGGACACTCCCGTTCGTCCTGAGCCTGTCGAAGGATGAGCGGAAGGAGCGCGCTGTGTCTGCCGTCGCCGGGCGGATCAAGCTGCCGGAGATGCGAGCGCGGGATTCAGAGGACGCGGACGCCGCCACGCATCCGGCAGTTGCATCGACAACCGGCTGGTTCAGGAATGGGTCGACCGCACGTTCAGCCGAACGTGGCGAAGACCGGCACGGCCGGAACCGGGCGGGCACCGGGGCGCCGGCCGTCCACGAACATGTACAGGTGGCCGCCGACCACGGCCACCATCGGGCGACCGGACAGCTGCATCGCAGGGAATGCCGCGGGCGACTTGGCCAGGCCGATCTGGTGTTCGGCGCGCATCCGGGCGGTCTTGGCGGCAAACCAGGCTTTCGGGCCGGCCAGCAAGATGCCCGAGTCGGACTCCGCCTGGCGCGAGTTCTCGATGGTCTGGCGCAGGTGGGCGAGGTGGTGTGCGCTGAAGGCCTCGCTCAAGGCAGCGGACTTGAACGGCGAGGCGACGTATTCGTCGAGCAGGCCGCCCAGCGCCGCGGCCACCCGCAACGCGATCCGCCGGTTCGCACGCTCCACGCGTGAAGCACCGGCCGAGGCCTGCCAGACACCATCGAGGGCTTCGGCCAGGGCAAGGTATTCGGCCTGGTTGAGCGGGCGCCGGGCCAGCGGGGTGTCGCGACGAGCGATCAGCCACGCCTGGTCAGCGGCCGGCAGCGCGTGCGAGCGGCGTGCGACGCGCGAGCGTGCTTCCTTCATCGACAGGTCGCCGTCGGCCGCCAGTCGCAGCGAAAGCGCTTCCCGGGTCAGCGGCTGCGCACGCGGTGTGCCGTCGGTGCGGTACCAGCGGCGGTGCTCCAGCGTCGCTGGATGGAACAGGCCTTGCGGCGGTCGCAGCGTGACGCGCGCCTCCGCGGCGTAATCGAGCGAAGGGGCCATCGGTCGCAAGCCGGCAGCGCGGGCGGCGAGCACTCGGCCAAGCAGGATTTCGGCGACGACCAGATGCCGATGGCAGCTGGCCCGATGATCGCGCTCGGCCCGCGCGAAGTAGACGAAACGCACGCGAGCCGCTGGCGGGGTGCTGCCGGGCCGAACGGTGGCTTTGGTGCCGTGACAGCCCTGCCCGGCGATCCGGTGGCCGATCGGCAGCGCGCGATGCGCAGTAGGCAGGTCACCCAGCAGGGTATCGACGGAGGGCACAGGAACAGCGACGGATCTGGCCTTGGCGGCCTCTTTCACATGCACACTTGCGGGGATCGGCACACTCACAAAAAGCCTTCGTCGCTGGAAGGCAGTCACGACGCTCGACTCTGCCAGCACCGCACCTGCCTGGGTACCGCTCACGCCGTCCAGCCTGGACGGCCACGACACCACTCTTGCATCATGCGTGCCGCGAAAATGTGCGCTATCGCGCAATAATCGAACTTCGACTCTGCTTGGGTGCGCGCCGCGCAGCGGGGGGTGTTCCGCCGGCATTTCCCGGGGCCAGCCGGAAAGCAGGCAGAATGGGCGGCTGGCGACGCCCCGCCCGCCCCCTGTTCGACTACGGATGACCTCTTGACGATCACGCCCGCCCCCACGCCTCTGCCCGACCCTGCGGACGCCGCCCTGCTGGAGCGCCTGCGCGCCACCTCCGCACTGCTGGAAGCGGTGGCGGCCGATCGCCAGCTGCTGGACCGGCTTCCGGCCGAGGAGCGCCAGCGCCTGCACCGGGCGGTGGCGCAGCTCTACCATCCCGACCCGGCGGCCCGCCGGATCAAGCTGAAGGCGGCCGAGAAGGCGCGCCATGCCTCGAAGATCGAGGCCGAGGACACCGTGCTGAACCAGACCGGTATCCGCGCCTTGCGCCGCAAGCCGGTGTTCACCACGCCGAACGCGTTCGCGCCGGAAGGCTTCCTGCCGCACGACGTGCCGCCCGCGGCCGACGCCGCGCAGCCGCGCGAGTCGGTCGAGCCGAAGCACTGCTACGTGTGCAAGCGGAAATACACGGCCATCCACTTCTTCTACGACCAGCTGTGCCCGGAGTGTGCCGCGTTCAACTATGCCAAGCGCGGTGAACTGGCCGACCTGCGCGGGCGCGTGGCACTGCTCACCGGCGGCCGGGTGAAGATCGGTTACCAGGCCGGCCTGAAGCTGCTGCGCGCCGGCGCCGAGCTGATCGTCACCACGCGCTTCCCGCGCGACTCGGCGGCGCGCTATGCGGCCGAGCCGGACTTCGCCGACTGGGGTCACCGCCTGCAGGTCTACGGCCTGGACCTGCGCCACACGCCCAGCGTCGAGGCGTTCTGCCAGGAACTGGTGGCGACCCGGCCGCGGCTGGACTTCATCATCAACAACGCCTGCCAGACCGTGCGCCGCCCGCCGGATTTCTACGCGCACATGATGGAGGGCGAGACCGCCGCGCTGCACCAGCTGCCCGAGCACGTGCGCCGGCTGGTCGGCCATTACGAGGGCCTGCGCGGCGCGGAGATCCTGCCAGGCAGCAGCGCGCTGGCCAGCCGCGGCGCCGACCTGCCCGGGCTGAGCCGCGCCGCCGAGCTGTCGCAGCTGCCGCTGCTGCCGGAAGAACTGCTGGCGCGGAGCCACCTGTTCCCCGAGGGTCGACTGGATCAGGACCTGCAGCAGGTCGACCTGCGCCAGCGCAACTCGTGGCGGCTGCTGATGGCCGAGGTGCCGTCGGTGGAATTGCTGGAGGTGCAGCTGGTCAACGCGATCGCGCCGTTCATCATCAACGCGCGGCTGAAGCCGCTGATGCTGCGCACCGGCGAGCGCGACAAGCACATCGTCAACGTGTCGGCGATGGAGGGCCAGTTCTACCGCAGCTTCAAGACCACCCGCCACCCGCATACCAACATGGCCAAGGCCGCGCTGAACATGATGACGCGCACTTCGGCCACCGATTACCACAACGACGGCATCCACATGAACAGCGTGGACACCGGCTGGGTCACCGACGAGGACCCCGCCGAACTGGCCGCGAAGAAGGTGCGCGAGGAACGCTTCCACCCGCCGCTGGATATCGTCGACGGCGCCGCGCGCATCGTCGACCCGATCATCCACGGCATCAATACCGGCGAGCACGTGTGGGGCCAGTTCCTGAAGGACTACCGCCCCACCGACTGGTGATCCACTGGTGCCAGAGCGACGACAATCCGTTTCCTTCGCGCCGGTTTCAGACGCCGCTGCGTAGCCTTATCTTGCGGACAGGCGCCATCCGGCGCGATCAAGCATGAGGAGCAACGCCGTGATTGAACGCAGACCCTTCGACCGCCTGGGCGGAGCCGACCACGGCTGGCTCAAGGCCAAACACCATTTCTCCTTCGCCGGCTACCACGACGCGAATCGCATGGGCTGGGGCGCGTTGCGCGTGTGGAACGACGACACCATCGCGCCGCAGACCGGCTTCCCGCCGCACCCGCACGCGGACATGGAGATCATCACCTACGTGCGCGAAGGCGCGATCAGCCACCAGGACAGCCTGGGCAACGCCGGCCGCACCGAGGCCGGCGACGTGCAGGTGATGAGCGCCGGCAGCGGCATCACCCACAGCGAGTACAACCGGGAGGACGTGACCACGCGCATCTTCCAGATCTGGATCATCCCCGACGAGAACGGCCAGCCGCCGTCGTGGGGTGCGCGGCCGTTTCCCAGGGGCGATCGTTCCGGGCGTTTCGTGGCGCTGGCCAGCGGCTTCAAGGACGACGTCGAGGCGCTGCCGCTGCGCACCGATGCGCGCGTGCTGGGCGCCACGCTGAAGGCCGGCGAAAGCACCGAGTACATGCTGGCCCCCGGCCGCTACGCCTACCTGGTGCCGGCCACCGGCAAGGTGGACCTCAATGGCGTGCAACTGGACGCCCGCGACGGCGCCGCGATCCGCCAGGAGTCGACGCTGAAGGTCACCGCGCTGGAAGACGCCGAGCTGGTGCTGGTCGATACCGCGCCCTGAGCTGCGCGCATGCGGGCGCGTGCGGCGCCAGGCGCGGGCGCCCCGGCGGGAGCCGGCCCGGTGCGGCTCCAATTCGACCGCAAGACCCGGAGTGCCGCGGCGGGCGCCGGTCCGTAGATTGCGCCTTGAGCGATAATCCGACGGAAGGAACAGCCATGAAAACTCCGGAAAAACAGGCCGCACGTGCCGCCACCCTCGCCGACCCGCGCTGGGCCGCCGTGCAGGCGCGCGACGCGCATGCCGACGGCAGCTTCTTCTATTCGGTGCGCAGCACCGGCGTGTACTGCCGTCCCTCCTGCGCCGCGCGCGCCGCGCGGCCGGAAAATGTGGCGTTCCACGCCACCGCCGCCGAGGCGGAGCGCGCCGGCTTTCGCCCGTGCAGGCGCTGCCGGCCCGACCAGCCATCGCTGGCGCAGCAGCAGGCGGCGATGGTCACCGCTGCCTGCCGGCTGATCGAGCAGGCCGAGACCGTACCCACGCTCGAACAGTTGGCGCAACCGAGCGGACTCAGCCCCTTCCACTTCCACCGCGTGTTCAAGGCGGTTGCCGGGGTGACCCCGAAGCAGTACGCCACGGCGCATCGCAACCGCCGCGTGCGCAGCGGCCTGGAGCGCAGCCACACGGTGACCGAGGCGATCTTCGATGCGGGCTACAACGCCAGCAGCCGCTTCTACGAAACGGCGAACGAGGTGCTGGGCATGACGCCCTCGCGCTATCGCGCCGGCGGTGCCGACAGCGAGATCCGCTTCGCCATCGGCGCCTGCTCGCTCGGCGCGATCCTGGTGGCGCAGAGCGCGCGCGGCGTCTGCGCGATCCTGCTCGGCGACGACCCCGACGCGCTCGCGCGCGAGCTGCAGGATCGCTTCCCCAGGGCCAGGCTGATCGGCGGCGACCGCGACTACGAGCGCCTGGTGGCGCAGGTGGTCGGCTTTGTCGAAGCCCCTGCGCTGGGACTGGATCTGCCCTTGGACGTGCGCGGCACCGCGTTCCAGCAGCGCGTGTGGCAGGCGTTGCGCGAGATCCCGGTCGGCAGCATGGCCAGCTACAGCGAGATCGCGCGGCGCATCGGCGCGCCCAAGGCCGCGCGGGCGGTGGCGCAGGCATGTGCCGGCAACATGCTGGCGGTGGCGATCCCCTGCCATCGCGTGGTGCGCAACGACGGCGACCTGTCCGGCTACCGCTGGGGCGTGCCGCGCAAACGCGCGCTGCTGGAGCGCGAGGCGCAGGCATGAACGCGCAACTGCGCCCTGGCCCCGACACCGGTGCGCGGCTGCAGGCATACGACTGGGTCCGCATCGGCGATGAACTCGATGCGCACGGCTGTGCGATGCTGGAAGCCCTGCTGTCGCCGCCGGAGTGCGCGAAGCTGGCAAGCATGTACGCGGACGACGGACGCTTCCGCAACCGCGTGCTGATGGCCCGCCACGGTTTCGGCCGCGGTGAATACCGCTATTTCGATTACCCCCTGCCCGAGCTGGTGGCCGGGCTGCGCGGTGCGGTTTATCCGCGGTTGGCACCGATCGCGAACCGCTGGAACACGTCGATGGGATTGGCCGTGCGCTACCCCGCCGCGCATGCCGAGTTCATCGAACGCTGCCACGCCGCCGGCCAGCGCCGCCCTACCCCGTTGCTGCTGCAGTACGGCACCGGCGACTACAACTGCCTGCACCAGGACCTGTACGGCGAGCACGTGTTTCCGCTGCAGCTGGCGATCCTGCTGTCCGAGCCGGGACGCGATTTCAGTGGCGGCGAGTTCGTGCTGACCGAGCAGCGTCCGCGCATGCAGTCGCGTGCCGACGTGGTGCCGCTGCGCCAGGGCGACGCGGTGCTGTTCGCGGTGCACCAGCGGCCGGTGCAAGGCACGCGCGGCAGCTACCGGGTGAACATGCGCCACGGCGTCAGCCGCGTGCGCAATGGCCACCGCCACACGCTCGGCATCATCTTTCACGACGCCACATGATCACCACCGACCTGTTCGCCGCTGCACCCGCCCCTGTTCGTCAGGACGAGCCGCTGTGCGAAGGCGCGATGGTGCTGCGTGGGTTTGCCTTGGCCAGCGAGGCGGCGTTGCTGCAGGCGCTCGATGCGATCGTGACGCAGGCACCGTTCCGCCACCTGGTCACGCCCGGCGGCTTCCGCATGTCGGTGGCGATGACCAACGCGGGATCGCTGGGCTGGGTCAGCGATCGCCGCGGTTACCGCTACGACCCGATCGACCCGGACAGCGGCAAGCCATGGCCGCCGCTGCCGCCGGTCTTCCTGCAGCTGGCAGCTACCGCCGCCGCGCGTGCGGGCTTTGCCGGTTTCGTGCCGGATGCCTGCCTGGTCAACCGCTACGAGGCGGGTACCCGGCTGAGCCTGCATCAGGACCGCGACGAGCACGACCTGGGCCAGCCGATCGTGTCGGTCTCGCTGGGCATCCCGGCGGTGTTCCTGTTCGGCGGCTTGCAGCGCTCGGACTACCCGCAACGCGTGCCGCTGGCGCATGGCGACGTGGTCGTGTGGGGCGGCCCCGCGCGGCTGCGCTATCACGGCGTGCTGCCGCTGAAGCCGAACCATCACGCCGTGCTGGGCGACTGCCGCATCAATCTCACGTTCCGGCGGGCCGGTTAGATGAAGCGGACTGTCGATGCGTCCACATTCCTGGCCTCGATCGACGCCGATTGGGCAGGCCTGGTTGCGCAGGTCGGCCCCTGCGGTCACGAGCCGAAACCGGCGCGCGAGCCGTACGAGGCGCTGGTGCGCGCGGTGGCCTACCAGCAACTGCATGTGAAGGCCGGCGACGCGATCCTGGCGCGGCTGTTGGCTTTGCATCCGCGGCGGGCGTTTCCGTCGCCGGCGCAATTGCGCGATGCCGACTTCGACAGCATGCGCGCCTGCGGCTTTTCGGCGCGCAAGATCGAAACGATCCGCGGCATCGCCGCGGCCACGCTGAAAGGTGTGGTGCCGGACCTGTCCGCGGCCCTGGCGCTGCCGGACGAGGAACTGATCGCCCGGCTCAGCGTGCTGAAAGGGATCGGCCGCTGGACGGTGGAGATGTTCCTGATCTACAGCCTGGACCGGCCCGACATCCTGCCGGCAGACGACTTCGGCGTGCGCGAGGGCTACCGTCTGCTGAAGTCGCTGGAAACGGCGCCCACACCGAAGGCGCTGGCGGCGATCGGTGCGGCCTGGAGTCCGTATCGTACTGCCGCTGCCTGGTATCTGTGGCGCGTGCCGCGGCCGTCGAAGGCGAAGGCTAAGCAGGCGGCAGTGGGCTGACGCCGAGCCGGTGTCCGTACACCAGCTTGCCGCCGAGCCAGCCGGCCACGCCCAGACACAGGAAGCCCAGCACGCTCAACCCGATCGCCAGCAGGCCCGGCTCGATGAAGTGCGTGCCGTGCAGGCGCAGGAACAGGCTGGCCACGTAGCAGCTCAGCGCGCCCATCACCATGAGCATGTGCCGGTTGACGTCCTTGAGCGCCGGGTTGTCTTCGGCGACCTTGGCCAGCTCGAGCAAGCCGGCCAGCATGGCGGGGATCGAGAAGCCGATCCCCGCCAGCAGCAGGATGCCGGCAAAGCGCCATGCCGGTTCGCCCCAGGCCAGGCTGGCCAGATCCGCCGCGGTGGCCAGCGACCAGCAGGCGATCGGGAAATGCACCAGGGCCGGATGCAGCGGATGGCGCATGACAGCGGCTCAGGCCAGCAGCAGGCTGAGCAGGGTCAGGAAACCCACCACCGCGACGCCGGCGTGCACGAACACCACGGCCTTCGGTGCGACCTGCTGGCGCAGGTGGAACGAGGCGAGGAAGAAGCCGCCCAGCGCGGCCAGCACCAGCAGGGCCAGCGCCGCGGTGAGCCGCCCCGGGGCCGCGCCCTGCAGCACCACGAGAATCAGCAACACCAGGCCGCTGGCGCCGAGCAGCGCGTGCAGCATGGAAATTGCCCACGGCGCCAGCTTGCCGCGCAACACGCTGGAGGCCAGCACCAGACCGCCGATGGCGGCCACCGCAAAAACCAGAATCGCATAGAGCAGCATGTCGTTTCCCCCGGGTAGCGCGTTGATGAGTGGGTCGCTGCCGATCGGATGCGGCAGCCCCTCCAAAGGTTCCCGCGCCATGACGGCAGCCTCTGCAGGACGCGCTTTTCGGGCAACCCGCGCTCGACCATGGTGCAAGTGCCCATCCTGCGGCGGCTTGCTACCCTCGCCGGATCGTCCGGTTCGCGAGGCAGGCATGGCAAATACCCACGGCATCCACACCATCGACACCGGCTTCGTGCGGCCGCGGTTCGACGCGGCCTACCTGGTCGTCGAGAACGGCCGCGGCGCGTTCATCGACTGCGGCACCAACTTCTCGGTGTCGCGCCTGCTGGTGGCACTGGACGAGGCGGGAATCTCCGTTGCCGCGGTGGACTGGCTGATCCTCACCCACGTCCACCTGGACCATGCCGGCGGCGCCGGCGAGCTGATCGCGCGGCTGCCGAACGCGAAGCTGGTGGTGCATCCGCGCGGCGCCCGCCACATGATCGATCCCTCGGTGCTGTGGGCGGGCGCCAGCTCGGTGTACGGCGAGGCGGTGATGGAGCAGACCTATGGCCGGCTGCGCCCGGTCCCCGCCGAACGCGTCGTCGAGGCGCCGGACGGGCACGTGGTGGAACTGGCCGGCCGGCGGTTGCTGTGCATCGACACGCCCGGCCACGCGAGGCACCATCTCACCGTGTACGACGAGCGCGCCAACGTGTGTTTCACCGGCGACGTGTTCGGCCTGTCGTATCGCGATTTCGATACCGCGAACGGCCCGTTCATCCTGCCTACCACGTCGCCGGTGCAGTTCGATCCGGAGGCGTTGCATGCGTCGATCGGGCGACTGGTCGCCCTGGAACCTGCCGCGATGTACCTCACCCACTACGGCCGGGTCGAGCCGGTGGAGCGGCTGGCTGCCGACCTGCATTTGCAGATAGACGCGATGGTCGCGCTGGCCCGCGCCGCGCACGGCAGGCCCGACCGGCATGCCGTGCTGATGGAGTCGCTGACCGATCTCTACGCGACTCGTGCCGCGGCCCACGGCTGGGGCCAGGGACGCGACGCCTTGCGCCAGCTGCTGGGCATGGACATCGAGTTGAATGCGCAAGGGCTGGAGGTCTGGCTGGATCGCTGATCCATCATGCCGGCCGGAGCCGGCTCACTTGCCTGCCGCGCGCGCGTCCTGCCGCTCCTTCGCCAGCCGCGCCTCGAAGCGCGGCTGCGCCGCCGCGGCATAGGCGCGACAAGCGCCGGTGTCGATCAAGGGGGCGGACGAATGCTCGCGATCGCGCGCGGCGATCTTCTGCATGAAGCCGCTGGCCTCGGGATGCGGGGTGATCAGGATGTCGCACGGCAAGCCGGCGACGGTGGCGAAGGACCGGCGGAAGCTGGCGACCCGCGCCGGGTCGTCGCTGTAGCGGAAGCCATCGCGGCCGAGCGCGGTGAGGCTGTCGACGTAGGCCAGCGCGAGGCAGTGTTCCTTTTCGCAGGAACGCCAGGTCCATGACGTGCTGCCCGGGGTGTGGCCTGGCGTGTAGTGCGCCGTGATGGCGATCGGCCCCACCCGCACGGCGGCACCATCGGCGACCACCTCGACCGGCGTGACCGCCGGATAGCGTGGCGTCATGCCGTATTGCGGGTCGTCGGGATCATTGCCGCCCGAACGCAACTCCTTCGCTCCGGCCACGCTCGCCGCCACCGTGGCGCCGCTGTCGTGCGCCAGCCTGGCGATCGCTCCGGCATGGTCGGAGTGGGCGTGCGAGTTGAGGATCAGCTTGACGTCATGCAGGCGGAAGCCGAGCGTATGGATGTTCGCCTCGATCTGCGCCGCATTGCCTTCCAGCGTGCCGTCGATCAGCACGTGGCCCTGCGGCGAGGTGATCAGGATCGCGCTCAGTCCCTGCGTGCCCACGTACCAGCTGTTGCCGTAGATGCGGAACGGCTGCTGCGGCGCGCTCCAGTGCGCCTCATCTGCCTGCGCGACACCCGCCGCGGTCAAAAAGGTAAGCAACCATAGCGCGCGTAAAAATGGATTCATGCGTGGGACTCCGTGGGGACGAAGCCGCCATGCTGGCGGGCGGCGCGGCACTGGTGCGGGCACCGCTCGGGCAAATTGCGGGCGCGACGCCGCTCAGGCCAGCCGCGTGCCGTTCGGTACCGGGCGTTCGACCGCGGTGAGCACCACACCCTCGTCGGTGGGAAAGCCGGTGAGCAGGAACTGCGAGCGGAACGGGCCGATCTGCTTTTCGGGGAAGTTGATCACGCCCACGACCTGCCGGCCGAGCAGATCCCCGGCCTGGTACAACGCGGCGATCTGCGCGCTGGTCTTCTTCTCGCCATAAGGGCCGAAGTCCACCCACACTTTCCACGCCGGCTTGCGCGCTTCGGGAAACGGTTCGACCCGGGTCACCGTGCCGGCGACGACCAACACTTTCTCGAAATCGGCCCAGCTGATCTCGGGGTGATTCGCTGCACTCATCCTTCCAACCTCGTCTTCAGACAGTCGCGGCTTTGCTGCCACCAGTAGCTGGCCTGCGCCGCCAGATAACCGAACGGACGGTGCGTGTTGCCCAGGCCATAGTCGGCAAAACGTTTCCAACCATCGTCACCATCGGCGATCGCCGCCGCCAGCAGTTCGCCGGCCGCACAGGTCGGGGCCAGGCCGTGGCCGCCGAACGCCTGCGCCCACCAGAGGCCGTCGTCGCTGCCGCCGATCTGCGGCATCTGGTGCCGTGCGTAGCTCATCAGGCCCGACCAGGCGTGCTCGATCCGCACGCCGGCCAGTTGCGGGAACACCCGCAGCAGGTCCCGCGTCAGCAGGCGCTGCACGCCGCGCGGCGAGCGGTTGAGCACCGAGATGCGCCCGCCCCACAGCAGCCGCGTATCCGGCAGCGCGCGGTAGTAGTCGAACGCGAAGCGGCTGTCGTAGATCGCCGCGCGGGTGTGCAGGCATTCGTCCAGCCGATCGCCGAGCGCTTCGGTGACCATCACGTAGGTGGCGATCGGCAGGATCGCCCGGTCGATCGGTTTGCGCAGGCCGGCCAGATAACCGCCGCAGGCCAGCACGACCTGGTCGGCCAGCAGCTCGCCCTGCGCCGTACGCAGGCGCCACTGCCGGCCTTCGCGCGCGAGGCTGCGCACACCGCTGTGCTCGTGGATGCGCACGCCCTGCCCGGCCGCCGCCGCGGCCAAACCGATCGCATAATTGAGCGGATGCAGGTGCAGCGCGTCACGCTCGTACAGGCCGTCGTGATAACGCTCGCTGCGGATGCGTGCGCGCAACTCCGCTTCGGGCAACCACTGCCAGTTCACGTGGTAGTGTTCGGCCAGCAGTTGCTGGCGCCGGCGCAGCACCGCGGGGTCACGGAACCAGTTGGCCCAGATCACACCTTCGTCGACCGCGTCGCAGGGGATGGCGTATTCGGCGACACGCCGGCGGATGCGCCCGACCGCCGCGGTGGTCAGCTGGAACAAGGCCTGCGCACGCGCCTCGCCCAACTGGTCGAGCAGTGCCTGCTCACCCAGCGAATAGCCGGCGAAGACGAAACCGCCATTGCGACCGGATGCGCCGAAACCGACCTGCTCGCGCTCCAGCAGCACCACGTCGCGCACGCCGCGCTCGGCCAGGCCCAGCGCGGTGTTCAAGCCGGCAAAGCCGCCGCCGATCACGGCAACACGTGCGTGCGTGCTGCCCTGAAGCGGTTCCCAGGCCGGGTACGGCGTGGCGGTGGCGCGGTAGTAGGACGTAGGCGAGGGGGATTTCATGCTGCAGCGACAGGCGGCACCGGTGTCCGTGACTGGGCAAGCATATCCTTCATGCCAGGACGTCGTGGCAGCCGTGGTTCAAAGCTGGCCGAGGAACTCTCGCACGGTGGGCGCGAGTTTCGGGTCCTGCATGGCCATGTGCATGGTGGCGCGCACCAGTCCGGCCTTGTTGCCGCAATCGAAACGGGTGCCTTCGAAGCGGTAGGCCAGCACCTTGCCCTGCTCCTTCAGCAGCGCGTCGATCGCGTCGGTGAGCTGGATCTCGCCGCCGGCGCCGGGCGTGGTCTGCTCCAGCAACTGGAAGATGCGGCCGGGCAACACGTAGCGGCCGACCACGGCCAGGTTCGACGGTGCGTCGGCCGGCTTGGGTTTCTCCACCATGCTGCGGATCCGCGCGCTGCGCTCGTCGACCGGCACGGCGTCGACGATGCCGTACTTGTCGGTCTGGTCGTGGGGGACTTCCTCCACCGCGATCACGCCGGCGGCTTGCGCATCGGCGAGCTCCGCCATCTGCCGCAGCGCACCCTTGCCGGCGCCGTTCCAGATCAGGTCGTCCGGCAGGATCACGCCGAACGGCTCGTCGCCGACCACCGGCTTGGCGCACAGCACGGCGTGGCCCAGGCCGAGCGCCTCGGGCTGGGTCACGAAGATCGCCCGCACGTGCCGCGGCAGGGTGCCCTGCACCAGCGCCAGCAGTTCGGCCTTGCCCTTCTCCTGCAGCTTCGATTCCAGCTCGTAGGCCTTGTCGAAATAGTCGGCGATCGCGTGCTTGTAGCGGTTGGTGACGAAGACCAGGGTGTCGGCACCCGCATCCACCGCCTCGTCGACGGCGTACTGGATCAGCGGCTTGTCGAGCACCGGCAGCATTTCCTTGGCGACCACCTTGGTCGCCGGCAGGAAACGCGTGCCGAGTCCGGCCACGGGAAACACCACTTTGCGCAGGGGCTTGCTCACTCATTGATCTCCGGGTTGGCACGGCGGATCGACACCACGTTGTCCGGTTGCACCGTTTCGCTCCAGCGGAACGAAGGCAGCAGGCTGGACACGCAGCGCCGAAGTTCTTCCTCATTGAAAACCTCGGCCGCCTCGGCAGCCTTGTGCAGCAGGGCCTGCAGCAACTCCCACGACACCTCGCGATGTTGCGCCAGGAATATCTTGGCGTGCGCGGTGGCGCTGTAGTTTTCCAGCGGATGGAAAAGTTCCTCGAACAGCTTTTCGCCCGCGCGCAGGCCGGTGTACACGATCGGAATCTCGCTGCCGGGCTTCTTGCCGGCGAGGCGGATCATCTGCTCGGCCAGATCGCGGATCTTCACCGGCTCGCCCATGTCGAGCGCGAAGATCTCGCCGCCCTTGCCGATGCTGGCGGTCTGCAGGATCAGCTGGCAGGCTTCGGGGATCGTCATGAAGTAGCGCGATATTTCCGGGTGCGTCACGGTGACCGGGCCGCCGTCGCGGATCTGCCGGCGGAACAGCGGCACCACGGAGCCGGCTGAATCCAGCACGTTGCCGAAACGCACCGTCATGAAGCGGGTGGCGGCATGTGCGTCGAGGTTCTGGCAGTAGATCTCGGCAATGCGCTTGCAGGCGCCCATCACGCTGGTCGGGTTGACCGCCTTGTCGGTGGAAATCAGCACGAAACACTCGACCCCGGCTTCGCAGGCTGCATCGGCCACCGTGCGCGTGCCCAGCGCATTGTTGCGAAACGCCGCGCGAAGCTGGTTCTGCAACAGCGGCACATGCTTGTAGGCGGCGGCATGGAACACCACCTGCGGCCGGACGTCCGCAAATGCCTTGCGCATGGCGACCTGGTCGCCGCAGTTGGCCAGGATGCCGTCGAAGATCAGTTCGGGAAAATCCGCGCGCAGCTCCTGGCTGATCCGGTACAGGTTGTATTCGCTCTGCTCGATCACGGTAAGCGACTGCGCGCCCAGCCGGGCGACCTGGCGGCACAGTTCCGAGCCGATCGAGCCGCCGCCGCCGGTGACCAGCACGCACTTGCCGCTCAGCGTTTCGCGGATCGCGGTCCAGTCCAGCTCCACCGTGTCGCGACCGAGCAGGTCCTCGATCGCCACTTCCTTGATCTGGTTGAACTGGGCGCGGCCAGCCACCACGTCCTCCAGCCGCGGCACCGTCCGGTACGGCAGGCCGGTGGCGTCGCACAGCGAAACCACCCGCCGCATCTCGCTCGTCGACGCACCGGGCAGCGCGATCAGCAGCATGTCGATCGCCACTTCGCGGGCTACCTCGGGCAACTGGTCGAGTTGCCCCAGCATCGGGTGGCCGTTGATGCTGGCGCCGCGCAGGCTGGGCTTGTCGTCGACGAAGCCGACCACGGCATAGCGGTTGTCGCGGTGCAGGTCGCGCGAAAGCACTTCACCGGCGCGATCGGCGCCGACGATCAGCACGCGCTTCGCAACCTGGTTCTGCAGCAGGTCGTTGCGGCTGTCTTTCCAGTAGCGGTAGGCCAGACGCGGTACGCCGAGCAACGCGGCGAGCAGCAGCGGGTAAAGCGCCAGCACCGAACGCGGTACGCCCTCCAGCCGGTCATACAGGAACAGCGACACGCCGACGAACAGCGAACCGATCACGACCGCGCGCGCGATGTTCCACAGGTCCGGCAGGCTGGCGAAACGCCAGACGCTCTTGTACAACCCGGTCCAGCGGAAGATCAGCCCCTGCACCAGCAGCACGATCGGAAACTCGAGTATCCCGAAACTGACGACCTCGTCCGGTTTCAGCGCATACCTCAGCAGTTTGGCGATCCACCATGCGAGCACGGCCATGGCCAGGTCGTGCAACACGACGGCGATACGCGGGTGGATGAAGCCGACGAGCTTACGCAGCGACATGGGAGGCCTTGGGCAGATGGCGTCGCAGGCAGCGACGTTTCAGCGCCAGCCAAGTGGCCGCCGCTCCAAGATAGACGGCTATGGTAATCGGCAGCGCCATGCGCAGATGACTCCAGGCCAACCAGGCCGAGGGTGCCGCGACCAGCAGGTTCCAGCCCATATAGGCCATGTCCGTCCGTGCATGCGTTCCTCCGCGGCGCACCAGCCACTGGTAGAGGTGTTCGCGATGGGCAGTGTACCAGCGCCGCCCGCGCCACATGCGGGTCAGCAGGGTCAGGCTGGCATCCACCACGAAGGCGGACGACAGGATCAGCGCCGGCCACAGCGCCCCCGGCGCGACCCGCCACAGCATCGCGCTGAACGCAAAGACCAGCAGGCCTGTGCTGCCGCTGCCGACGTCGCCCATGAAGATTCGTGCGGGTGGCCGGTTGAAGCACCAGAAGCCCAGTGCCGATGCCGCGAAGACCGCCGCCGCGGCGGCCAGCGCAGGTTGCTCCGCTGCCCCCGCCAGCCAGGCCAGGCCTGCGCCCACGAAGACCGCCTGCTGTGCCAGCAGCCCGTCGATGCCATCCATGAAATTGTGCAGGTTGATGCTCCAGACACCGCCGACCAGCAACAGCGGTATCCACCATCCTGACAAGCCGGTGGCCAGCAGCCCCAGCGAGAACAGGCCGGCCGCGAGCAGTTGGGCGCCCAGCCGCGGCAGTATCGGCAGCGAGCGGTGGTCGTCCCACCAGCCGGCCAGCGCCACCAGCACCAGTGCGGCGAGCAGGCTCGCGGTCACGCTTGCTGGCCAATCCGCCGGCGCATGCCACAGCACGCCCGGCAGGCAGGCCAGCATCGCCACGACGATGCCGATGCCGCCGCCGCGCGGGGTCGGCAGCCGATGCGAACGGCGTTGCCCGGGCTGGTCCAGCATGCCGCGCCGCTGCGCATAGCCAATCGCGCCGCGCACCAGCAGCAAGGTGATCGACAAGCTGGCCAGCAACCATCCGGTGGTCAGGTACATGCTCCGCTCACTCGCTGGCGACACCGTGGATCGGCCGGATCGTGCTCCAGCTCTTGCAGCTGGGGCACTGCCAGTGATGGGCCTTGGCGCCGAAGCCGCAGCGGCTGCAGCGATACATCGCCTGGCCTTCCAGCAGCTTGCGGGTCAGGTCGCGCAGGATCAGGAAATTCTCGCGCGCCTCGCCTTCGATCTTGTCCATGGTGGCGTCGATCAGCGCCATCAACCCGCGCACCGACGGCCGCTGGCGCAATTGGGCGGTCAAGAAGTCGACCGCTGCCCGCTCGCCGTCGCGCTGCCGATACAGGTGGGTCAGCGCCAACACCGGCGAGACGCCGTGGTAGCGCCCGAGCATGTCGTGCAGGAAATGTTCGGCGCGCTCCATCTGCTGCGAGCGGGCATAGCTGTTGAGCAGCGGCGGCAGAATGTCCGGAGTGAAGGCGATATCGGCCTTGATCGCCGCCTCGTAGGCCGTTACCGCCTCCGCATGCTGGCCGTCCTCGGACAGCATGCGGCCGGTCAGCATGAAGGCACGCACGCAGCCGGGCTGGCACTCGAACGCCTGGCGCAGGTAGTCGCGCGCTTCGGCGCGGGCGCCGTGCTGGCGCGAGCGGTCGGCCAGCTCGCAGTAGAACTGGGCGATCATCGGTGCCTCGTCCTCGCCGGTCATCACCTCCAGCCGGCGCGCGTGCTCGATCGCCTTGTGCCAGTCGCGTTCGTGCTGGTAGATCGCGATCAGGTGGCGCAGCGCCGACGGTGCATGCGCATCCATCGCCACCAGGTCGGAGAACAGTGCCTCGGCGCGATCCAGCAGGCCGGCACGCATGTAGTCCTCGCCCAGTTCCAGCAAGGCCACCGTCTTCATCGCGTCGGTCAGGCCCGGTCGCGAGACCAGGTGCTGATGCAGCCGGATGGCCCGGTCCACCTCGCCGCGGCGGCGAAACAGGTTACCCAGTGCCAGGTGGGTCTCGACCGTGTCGCGGTTGTACTCGGCCAACTTGAGGAAGACCTCGATCGCCTTGTCCTGCTCCTCGTTGAGCAGGTAGTTCAGGCCGCGGAAATAGTCCGAGGACAGCTCGCTGACCTCGGCGCCGGAACGGCGTGCACCGGCCTGGCGGGAGGCCCACCAGCCCAGCACGAATGCAGCTGGCACCAGCGGAACCAGCACATACAGGAAATTCATGGCCGGGCCGGCTGCTTCTTGTCGGCACGCGGTTGCCGGCGATGCCGGCGCATGCTCACGCCGAGCCAGGCGGTGAGCCCGCCCAGCAGCCAGCCGATCACCAGCGCGCCCAGCAAGGCCGCGCCCTTGGGCAGTTGCATCCGGACGAACGCGAGGTCGTAGCCGACCAGGTCGGCATTGAGTGCGCCAAGCACGATGCCGGCGGCGATGAAGATCACGAGGACGATGATGGCGAGCAGTCGCATGGCCGAGACTTTACCCGATTGCTCGTGACAGGCACAGGCAGCGTGGGTGGTCCAAGCGGCAACGATTCATGGCGGCCCGGTGGCCGCACGACGGCGCGCAGCAAAAAAGGCAGGACCGCCCTGCATCGCCTGCCTTCGGTCGATCTTTCCTGAGTGGTGGCCGGGATGTCAGGCGATTTTCTGCTCCAGATCCTGGTTGACGCGCTCGCGCAATTCCTTGCCCGGCTTGAAGTGCGGAACGTGCTTGCCGGGCAGCGCCACGGCCTCGCCCGTCTTGGGGTTGCGCCCCATCCGCGGCGGCCGGTAGTGCAATGCGAAGCTGCCGAAGCCACGCACCTCGATGCGTTCGCCATGGGCCAGGGCGTGGCTCATCTGCTCGATGACGCTCTTGACGGCCATCTCGACGTCCGCAAACGCAAGATGGGTCTGGCGCCTGGCGAGCGCCTCGATCAATTCGGATTTAGTCATGGGCCCCAATGTCCGTGACATGAAACGACGGGGCGGCGGCGACAAACTGCCGCCCCGTGTCAGGCTGCTGCAGGCGATCAGTCGGCCTTGTTGAACTGCTCCTTGAGCAGCGCACCAAGCTTGGTCGTGCCGCTGGCCGCGGACGAGTAATCCACCGACGTGTCGGGCGCGTCTTCCTCGTCCTTGGCGCGGATCGAGAGCGCCAGCTGGCGACCCTTGCGATCCATACCGGTGAACTTGGCCTCGACCTTGTCGCCCACCTTCAGGTGCTGGGTGGCGTCGTCGATACGCTCCTTGGCGATGTCGTTGGCGCGCAGGTAGCCCTCCACGCCCTCGCCCAGGTCGATCACCGCGCCCTTCGCATCGACTTCCTTGACGGTGCCGTTGACGATGCTGCCGCGCGGATTCGCCGCCATGAACTGGCCGAACGGATCCTGCTCCATCTGCTTGATGCCGAGCGAGATGCGCTCGCGCTCCGGATCCACCGCCAGCACCACGGCCTCGATCTCGTCGCCCTTCTTGAAGTTGCGCACGAGGTCTTCGCCGGACATCTGCCAGGAGATGTCGGACAGGTGCACCAGGCCGTCGATGCCGCCGTCCAGGCCGATGAACACGCCGAAGTCGGTGATCGACTTGATCTGGCCGGAGACCTTGTCGCCCTTCTTGTGCATGGCGGCGAACGCTTCCCACGGGTTGGAACGCGTCTGCTTGATGCCCAGCGAGATGCGGCGACGCTCTTCATCCACGTCCAGCACCATCACTTCGGTCTCGTCGCCGACCTGCACCACCTTGGCCGGGTTGACGTTCTTGTTGGTCCAGTCCATCTCGGACACGTGCACCAGGCCTTCCACGCCCGGCTCGATCTCGACGAAGCAGCCGTAGTCGGTGACGTTGGAGACCTTGCCGAACAGGCGGCTGCCGACCGGGTAGCGACGGGCGATGGCGACCCACGGGTCGTCGCCAAGCTGCTTCAGGCCAAGCGAAACGCGGTTGCGCTCCTTGTCGTATTTCAGCACGCGCACGTCCAGCTCGTCGCCGACGTTGACCACCTCGGACGGATGACGCACACGCTTCCACGCCATGTCGGTGATGTGCAGCAGGCCGTCGATGCCGCCCAGGTCCACGAACGCGCCGTAGTCGGTGAGGTTCTTGACCGTGCCCTTGACCACCGCGCCCTCGGTCAGGCGCTCCAGCAGCTTCTCGCGCTCCTCGGAGAACTCGGTCTCGACGACGGCGCGGCGGCTGACTACCACGTTGTTGCGCTTGCGGTCCAGCTTGATGATCTTGAACTCGAGTTCCTTGCCCTCGAGGTAGGTCGGCTCGCGCACCGGGCGCACGTCGACCAGCGAACCCGGCAGGAACGCGCGGACGTCCTTGATGTCGACGGTGAAACCACCCTTGACCTTGCCGGAGATCATGCCCTTGATCGTCTCTTCCTTGTCGAACGCCTGTTCCAGGTCGTCCCACACCATCGAGCGCTTGGCCTTCTCGCGCGACAGCTTGGTCTCGCCGAAACCGTCTTCCAAAGCTTCGAGGGCTACCTTCACCTCGTCGCCTACCTGCACCTCCAGCACGCCGTCCTCGCTCTTGAACTGCTCGATCGGGACGATGCCTTCGCTCTTCAGGCCAGCATTGATCACGACGACGTCGTTGCGGATTTCCACAACGATGCCGGTGACGATGGCGCCGGGCTTCAGCTTGGAGATGGCCTGTTGGCTCTGTTCAAACAGTTCGGCAAAACTTTCAGTCATGTTGATTCCATAGTGGGAAAAGACCGTGATCCGTTGCGCCTGGTTGGGTGTTGCGCACGAACTTTCCGGTCCACCGGTTGAGGGTGCCTTCGGGTGGTTGCACAGAACCGACCGTCGTCACCATTGGCCAAAACCCCCTGCCGCGGCAGGGGCACAGAAACCGCCGCGCAACCCGCTCAGGACTGCACGACGGCAAGTACTTTCGCGACGACCTCGTCGATGCCCATCCCGGTGGTATCCACCAGCACGGCATCCTCGGCAGGCTTGAGCGGCGCAACCGCCCGCGATGCATCGCGGCTGTCACGCGCCTCAATTTCTCGCTGAAGGCCGGCAAGTGTAACGCTGAGTCCCTTTTCCTTCAACTGCTTATAGCGCCTTTTCGCCCGCTCGGCGGCGCTCGCGGTGAGGAAAACCTTGTGCACGGCATCCGGGAAGATCACCGTGCCCATGTCGCGCCCGTCGGCGACCAGGCCGGGCGCCTTGCGGAAGCCCAGTTGCAGCGCCACCAGCGCCTCGCGCACCGACGGCATCGAGGCGATCGCCGAGGCCGCCGCCCCGGCGGTCTCGGTGCGCAGCTCGTCAGTGGCGTCGTGTCCGTTGACGATCACCCGGGTCTCGCCGCCGTCGCTGGCAGCGCGGAACTGGATCTTCGTGCCCTGCGCGCAGCGGGTCACCGCCTCCACGTCCGACAAGTCCAGCCCGGCCATGCCGGCGGCGTAGCCCACGGCGCGGTACAGCGCGCCGGAATCCAGCAGCCGCCAGCCCAGCCGTTCGGCCACCAAGGCGCTGACGGTGCCCTTGCCCGACCCCGACGGCCCGTCGATCGTGAGTACGGGTACGACGGGAGCATGGCTCATGGAAGGACCCTGGCTGAATGGCTAAGGCCGGAAGTTTACCGCGTTGACCCCACCGGGGACGCGTGCTATCTAGCCGATCTCCTTGTCTGCAGCCCTGTCCGAACCGCCTTATGACCGACCTTCGCCGCGAGTTCGAGCAGGCTGCCAAGGACATCCGGCAATTGGCCCGGCGCCCCGACAACGACACCTTGCTGAAGCTCTACGCGCTCTACAAGCAGGGCTCGGAGGGTGACCTCAAGCGCGTCCAGCCCGGTTTCTTCGACTTCGTCGGCACAGCCAAGCACGAGGCCTGGGCGCAGCTGAACGGCGTCTCCGAAGAAGAAGCCATGCGCCGCTACATTGCGCTGGTTTACCAATTGCTGGCCTGATCCGGGCTGCCGTACTCACGAGAGGCTTGCTTTCAAACGCCGAACACCGGCACATTCATACGATCGTTTGAGCCTCGTGTGGATCGCATGCATTACCCGAACCTGTTCGCCCCGCTCGATCTGGGCCATGTCACCCTGCCCAACCGTATCCTGATGGGCTCGATGCACACCGGGCTGGAAGACAAGGCCAGCGACTACGACAAGCTGGCTGCGTACTTCGCCGAGCGCGCCCGCGGCGGCGTCGGGCTGATGGTCACCGGCGGCATCTCGCCCAGCATCGAAGGCTGGCTGAAGCCGTTCGGCGGCCGGCTCACCCTGCCTTGGCACAAGCCACGCCATCGCAAGCTGACCCGCGCCGTGCACGCTGCGGGCGGGCGCATCTGCCTGCAGATCCTGCATGCCGGCCGCTACGGCTACCACCCGTTGTCGGTGGCGCCATCGAGGATCAAGTCGCCGATCACTCCATTCACGCCACGGGCGCTCACCGCACGCGGCGTGGAGCGCACCATCGGCGACTTCGTGCACTGTGCGCGGCTGGCGCAGGATGCCGGCTACGACGGCGTCGAGGTGATGGGCTCGGAAGGCTACCTGATCAACGAGTTCATTGCCGCGCGTACCAACCGGCGCGACGATGCCTGGGGCGGCGACGCGACGCGGCGCATGCGCTTTCCGGTCGAGATCGTGCGCCGCACGCGCGCGGCGGTGGGCCGCGACTTCATCATCATCTACCGGCTGTCGATGCTCGACCTGGTCGAGGGCGGCCAGGACTGGAGCGAGGTCGCCACCCTGGCCAGGGCGATCGAGGCCGCCGGCGCCAGCATCATCAACACCGGCATCGGCTGGCACGAGGCGCGCGTGCCGACCATCGTCACCAGCGTGCCGCGCGCCGGCTTCGCCTGGGTCACGCAGAAGCTCAAGGGCGAGGTGTCGATCCCGCTGGTCGCCACCAACCGGATCAACATGCCGGACGTCGCCGAGCGCATCCTCGCCGATGGCGAAGCCGACATGGTCTCGATGGCGCGCCCGCTGCTGGCCGACCCGGCATGGGCGAACAAGGCGAAGGCCGGGCGCAGCGAACGCATCAACACCTGCATCGCCTGCAACCAGGCCTGCCTCGACCACGTGTTTCAGAACAAGCGCGCCAGCTGCCTGGTCAACCCGCGCGCCTGCCACGAGACCGAGCTGAAGGTCGAACCGGCCAGCGTGCGCAAGCGCATCGCCGTGGTCGGTGCAGGCCCGGCCGGCATGGCCTGCGCCGCCACGCTGGGCGAGCGCGGCCATGCCGTGGTCCTGATCGACCAGGCCAGCGAGATCGGCGGCCAGTTCAACTACGCCAAGCAGATTCCGGGCAAGGAAGAGTTCCACGAAACGCTGCGCTATTTCCGCCACCAACTGGACGACACCGGCGTCGACGTCCACCTCGGCCAGGTTGCGGATGCCGCCTCGCTGCGCGCCGGCGGCTATGACGAAGTGGTGATCGCCACCGGCATCACGCCGCGCCAGGCGAGCTTTCCCGGCAGCGACGACCCGCGCGTGCTGGGCTATCTCGATGTGCTGGCCCGGCATCAGCCGGTGGGCGCCAGGGTGGCGATCATCGGCGCCGGCGGCATCGGTTTCGACGTGGCCGAGTTCCTGGTCGAACACGCACCCTCGCCCACCACCGACGTGGCCCGCTGGACCCGCGAATGGGGAGTGGACATGCAGCTGCGGCAGCGCAGCGGCCTGCAGCCGCCACAGCCGGAAGCGCCGGCGCGGCAAGTCTGGCTGCTCCAGCGCAGCGAGGGTCGCCCCGGCGCGAGGCTCAACAAGACGACCGGCTGGGTACATCGGGCCACGCTCAAGGCGAAACGGGTGACCATGCTGGGCAATGTCGGCTATGAACGTTTCGATGACCTGGGCCTGCACATCACCGTCGACGGCAAGCCACAGATCCTGCCGGTCGAGCACGTGGTGGTCTGCGCCGGCCAGCTGCCGAACCGCCGGCTGGCCGAGGAACTGATCGCCGCCGGCATGAAGGTGCACGTGATCGGCGGCGCCGACGTGGCCGCCGAGCTGGATGCCAAGCGCGCCATCGCCCAGGGCACCCGCGTGGCCAGCGCAATCTAGGCGCCGGTACGCCGACACCGCTGCCCGATGGCAGCGGTGTCGGTCATCCAAAAGAAAGCGCCCCGCAGGGAAGACGCATCGACATGGGCTCAGGGGGGGAGTTGAACCAGATGTCGTATTTAGCGTCGCTGCGGGGCGAGGGCCGCCGCCACCAGGGGGGAGGGGAAGTGGCGGGACGGAGGTGATTTTATGATCGACGGAATAAAGTATCTAATATATATTTAGGCCGTTATTGATTTCGAATCGCTATATGTTTGACCTTCGCCAGCTGCGCTACTTCATCGCCGTCGCGGAAGAGCTGAGTTTCACCCGCGCTGCGCTGCGCCTGCATCTCTCCCAGCCGCCCCTGTCGCAACAGATCCAGTCGCTGGAACGGGATCTGGGCGTGCGCCTGCTGGAGCGCACCAAACGCAGTGTGACGCTGACCGAGCCCGGTCGGGTGTTCCTGGGGCAGGCACGACAGATCCTGGCCAAGGTGGACGAGGCGCGCAGCCAGACGGTGGCCGCCGCCGCGGGTTACAGCGGCCAGTTGCGGCTGGCCTATACCGTCTCGGTCTCGTTCCATCCGGCTATGCCGCAAACCTTGCTGCGTTTTGGCCAGATCGCTCCCGACGTGCGCCTGCAACTCAGCGAGATGTACACCGAGCCGCAGTTCGCGGCCCTGCTCGCCGGCAAGATCGACGTCGGCTTTGTCCGTGACGAGCCGATGCAGGCGCAGTACGCCCGCGACTTGCGCTGCAGCGTGATCGATCGCGAACCCCTGCTGCTTGCGTTGCCTGCCGGCCATCCGCTGGCTGGCCGCAGCAGCCTGCGTCTAGCCGAAGTGGCCGGCGATGCGTTCGTGTCGCAACCGCGTGAGCTCGCTGCCACGCTTTACGACCGGCTGGTGAAACTGGCGACGCGGGCCGGTTTCCAGCCGTCGATCACCCAGCATGCCCAGCAGATCAACGGCCTGCTGGCCCTGGTTGCCGCCGGGCTGGGGCTGGCGCTGGTGCCGGCCAGCATGCGCACCGTGCGCCTGGCCGGGATCTGCTACGTGCCACTGGAGGACCCCGATGCCTTTCTGTTGCTGGCCGTGGCCTGTCGGGCCAGCGATCAGTCCCCCGCCCTGCAGCAATTCCTGGCCACGGTGGCGCAGACGGCCGTCGCGTCGGACTTGTGACAAACCATGTGGCTCGCTATACTTGCCCGCTTACATTTTAGTCTAGTGTCAGGAGCTGGCCGTGAAGGTGCTTAACTCTTTGAAGTCCGCCAAGGCGCGGCATCGCGACTGCAAGGTTGTGCGCCGTCGCGGCAAGGTATTCGTAATCTGCAAGAGCAACCCCCGTTTCAAGGCTCGCCAGCGCTGAGTGCAGCCTGACGACGCCACGAAAAAGGCCGCGCAAGCGGCCTTTTTCGTGGGTGTTCCTGCGGCCTGCGGCGGCGCAAGCCGTCACTCGTAACGGACGTCGATGATCTCGTAGTGCTTGACGCCGTTCGGTGCGGTGAACTCGAAGCTGTCGCCGGCGCTCTTGCCGATCAGCGCGCGGGCGATCGGGGAGGACACCGCAATCAGCCGTTGCTTGATGTCCGCCTCCAGGTCGCCGACGATCTGGTAGGTCACCAGGGTACCGGAGTCCTCGTCCTCCAGATCCACGGTGGCGCCAAACACCACGCGGTTGCCCGGGTTGAGTCGGGCGACGTCGATGACCTCGGCGGTCGACAGCAAGGCCTCCAGTTGGGCGATGCGGCCCTCGGTGAAGCTCTGCAGTTCGCGCGCGGCGTGGTACTCCGCGTTCTCCTTGAGGTCGCCATGGGCGCGGGCCTCGGCAATCGCCGCGATGATGCGCGGACGCTCGACCGATTTCAGCCGCTCCAGTTCCGCGCGCAGGCGCTCGGAGCCGGTCTTGGTGATGGGAGCGCGACTCATGCGCTGAGCTCCTTGTGCAGTTCCTGCAGGCTGTGTACTTCACCGTCGACGTGAAAGTCCAGCGAATGCACGAGCGCGCGGGCGCCCGCCACCGTGGTGGAATAGGTGACGCGATGCTGCAGCGCCTCGCGCCGGATCGAGAACGAATCGGCGATCGCCTGCTTGCCCTCGGTCGTGTTGACGATATAGACGATCTCGCCGTTCTTGATCAGGTCAACGATGTGCGGACGCCCCTCGAGCACCTTGTTGATCCGCTCGCAGGCCACGCCGTGCCCGGTCAGGTAGCTGGCGGTGCCGGCGGTTGCCACCAGGTTGAAGCCGCGTGCAATGATCTCGCGAGCCACCGGCAACAAGCGATCCTTGTCGCCGTCGCGCACCGACAGGAACGCCTTGCCGACCGTCGGCGCCTTGATCCCGGCCGCTTCGTGGCCACGCGCGAACGCCGCGCCGAAACTGCGCCCCACGCCCATCACCTCGCCGGTCGAACGCATCTCCGGGCCAAGGATCGGGTCGACGTTCTGGAACTTCAGGAACGGGAAGATCGCCTCCTTCACCGAGTAGTACGCCGGGATCACCTCGCGCGTCGCGCCCAGGCTGATCAGCGAACGCCCGGCCATCACACGGGCGGCGATCTTGGCCAGCGGCACGCCGGTGGCCTTGGACACGAACGGCACCGTGCGCGATGCGCGCGGATTCACTTCCAGGATATAGACGGTGTCGCCCTGGATCGCGAACTGCGTGTTCATCAGGCCGATGACCTTCAGCTCTTTCGCCATCGCGCTGACCTGGCGGCGCATCTCGTTCTGGATCGATGCGCTCAGCGAATACGGCGGCAGCGAGCAGGACGAATCGCCCGAATGCACGCCGGCCTCCTCGATGTGTTCCATGATGCCGCCGATCAGCACGGTGCCTTCGGCATCGGCGATCACGTCCACGTCGACCTCGACCGCGTGGTCGAGGAAGCGGTCCAGCAGCACCGGCGAATCGTTCGATACCTTCACCGCATCGCGGATGTAGCGCGACAGGTCGGCGTCGTCATGCACCACTTCCATCGCGCGGCCGCCGAGCACGTAGCTCGGCCGCACCACCAGCGGATAGCCGATCTCGCGGGCCAGCGCCAGCGCCTCGTCGGCATTGCGCGCGGTGCGGTTCGGCGGCTGCTTCAGGCCGATCTTCTCGATCATGTGCTGGAAACGCTCGCGGTCCTCGGCCAGGTCGATCGAGTCGGGGCTGGTGCCAATGATCGGCACGCCGGCGGCTTCCAGCGCGCGCGCCAGCTTCAGCGGGGTTTGCCCGCCGTACTGCACGATCACGCCCTTCGGTTTCTCGACGTGGACGATCTCCAGCACGTCCTCCAGCGTCAGCGGCTCGAAGTACAGGCGGTCGGAGGTGTCGTAATCGGTCGACACCGTCTCCGGGTTGCAGTTGACCATGATGGTTTCGTAGCCATCCTCGCGCAGCGCCAGCGAGGCATGCACGCAGCAATAGTCGAACTCGATGCCCTGTCCGATCCGGTTCGGGCCGCCGCCGAGCACGATGATCTTGTCACGGCCGGTCGGCGCCGCTTCGCATTCTTCCTCGTAGGTCGAATACATGTAGGCGGTGCTGGTGGCGAACTCGGCCGCGCAGGAATCCACCCGCTTGTACACTGGGCGCACGCCCAGGGTGTGGCGCAGGTGACGCACGGCGGCCTCGTCGGTGCCGATCAGCTCGGCAATGCGCGCGTCGGCGAAGCCGAGCCGCTTGAGCTCGCGCAGGCGCGACGCATCGAGCGCGGTGATGCCCTGCCGGGTGATCTCCGCTTCAGTCAGCACGATGTCCTCGAACGCGGCAAGGAACCACGGATCGACCCGGCTGAGGTTGAACACTTCCTCCAGCGACAGCCCGGCGCGGAACGCATCGGCCAGATGGAACACGCGATCGGGGCGCGGCTCGCGCAATTCCCGCTTGAGCACGGCCAGCCCGTCGTCGGTGCCGAGGTCCAGGCCGGTGGGATTGAGGCCGGTCTTGCCGATCTCCAGCCCGCGCAAGGCCTTCTGCAACGACTCGTGGAAGCTGCGGCCGATCGCCATCACCTCGCCGACCGACTTCATCTGCGTGGTCAGGCGCGCATCGGCCGCCGGGAACTTCTCGAAGGCGAAACGCGGGATCTTGGTGACCACGTAGTCGATCGACGGCTCGAACGAGGCCGGCGTCAGGCCGCCGGTGATGTCGTTCTTCAGTTCGTCCAGCGTGTAGCCCACCGCCAGCTTGGCGGCGACCTTGGCGATCGGGAAGCCGGTCGCCTTCGACGCCAGCGCGGACGAGCGCGACACGCGCGGGTTCATCTCGATCACCACCACGCGGCCGTCGACGGGGTTGACGCCGAACTGCACGTTGGAGCCGCCGGTGTCCACGCCGATCTTGCGCAGCACCGCGATGCTCGCGTCGCGCAGGCGCTGGTACTCCTTGTCGGTGAGCGTCTGCGCCGGCGCCACGGTGATCGAGTCGCCGGTGTGCACGCCCATCGGGTCGAGGTTCTCGATGGCGCAGATGATGATGCAGTTGTCCGCGGTGTCGCGGACAACTTCCATCTCGAACTCCTTCCAGCCCAGCACCGATTCGTCGATCAGCACTTCGTGGGTGGGCGACATTTCCAGGCCGCGCTTGACGATGAGCTCGAACTCTTCCTTGTTGTAGGCGATGCCGCCGCCGGTGCCGCCCAGCGTGAAGCTGGGCCGGATGATCACCGGAAAGCCGAGCCTGGCCTGGATCTCCACCGCGTGCTCGAAGCTCTTGGCCACGTCGGATTTGGGGCTTTCCAGCCCGATCTCGGTCATCGCCTGCTTGAACAGTTCGCGATCCTCGGCCATGCGGATGGCTTCGCGCCTGGCGCCGATCAGTTCGACCTGGTACTTCTCCAGCACGCCGTGGTCGGCCAGGTCCAGCGCGCAATTCAGCGCGGTCTGGCCGCCCATCGTCGGCAGCACCGCATCCGGGCGCTCCTTGGCGATGATGCGCTCCACCGTCTGCCAGTTGATCGGCTCGATGTACACCGCGTCGGCGGTCTCCGGATCGGTCATGATCGTGGCCGGGTTGGAGTTCACCAGGATCACCCGGAAACCCTCTTCCTTCAGCGCCTTGCAGGCCTGCGCGCCGGAGTAGTCGAACTCGCAGGCCTGGCCGATCACGATCGGGCCGGCGCCGATGATGAGGATGCTCTTGATATCGGTGCGCTTAGGCATGCGTGCGGGCCTCCTGCATCAGTGCGGCGAAACGTTTGAACAGATAGCCGATGTCGAGCGGGCCCGGGCTCGCTTCGGGATGACCCTGGAAGCAGAACGCCGGCCGGTCGGTCAACGCGAAGCCCTGCAGCGAGCCGTCGAACAGCGAGGTGTGGGTAACCCGTACGTTCGCCGGCAGCGTGGTCGGGTCCACCGCGAAGCCGTGGTTCTGGCTGGTGATCAGCACGCGGCCATCATCCAGATCCTTCACCGGGTGATTCGCGCCGTGATGGCCGAACTTCATCTTCAGCGTCTTGCCACCCAGCGCCAGGCCCATCAGCTGATGGCCGAGGCAGATGCCGAAGAGCGGAATCTTCGCGTCGAGGAATTGCCGGGTCGCCGCGATGGCGTAATCGCACGCCGCCGGATCGCCGGGGCCGTTGGACAGGAACACGCCGTCGGGCTGCATGGCGAGCACTTCGGCGGCGGGCGTCTGCGCCGGCACCACGGTGACCTCGCAACCCTGCTCGGCCAGCAGGCGCAGGATGTTGAGCTTGGTGCCGAAGTCGTAGGCGACCACCTTGAAGCGCGTCGCGGGCTGGTTGAACGCGGTGCGGTCGAGGTCGTACACGCCCTGCTTCCACACGTACGGCCTGGCGGTACTGACCACCTTGGCCAGATCCATGCCGTTCAGGCCGGGGAACGCGCGCGCCTTGGCCAGCGCCGTTTCCGCGTCAACCTGCTCGCCCGCCACGATGCAGCCGGCGAGCGCGCCCTTGTCGCGCAGGATGCGGGTCAGTCGACGGGTGTCGATGCCGGCGATCGCGACCGTGCCGTGGCGCCGCAGGTAATCGGGCAAGCTCTCGGTGCTGCGCCAGCTGCTGGCGCGGCGCGGCACGTCGCGCACGATCAGTCCGGCCGCATGCACCGCGGTGGACTCGACGTCCTCGGCGTTGACGCCGGTGTTGCCGATGTGCGGATAGGTCAGCGTGACGATCTGGCGTGCGTAGGAAGGATCGGTGAGGATTTCCTGGTAGCCGGTCATCGCCGTGTTGAAAACCACCTCGCCGACGGTGTCGCCGACAGCGCCGACGGCGTGACCATGAAACAGGCTACCGTCTTCGAGGGCCAGCAGGGCAGGAATAGGCATCGGGGTAACCGCCTTTTGGATGCAGCAAAATCCGCAAGCCGCAGTATTGCTGGCTTGTGGAGCTTTGGTGGGGAAAGAAATTCGGGCGGGTGGAAATGATAAGCGGCGAGGTCGTTTCTGTCCACCTCACAGAACGTGAATCCGGGCCTTCCCTGGCTCTTTTGCGCCGAGCGGTCGGCGCTACACTAGGCCACTGTTTTGCCGGAGTCCGATGCCCCATGAGTGCTGCCGTACTGCTCGATCCCGCCCGTCTCGATCGTCCGGATACCACGGTTCAGCACCAGCCTTTCCCGTTCATGATGGCGCACGGTCAGTTGCCCGACGAAGTGCGCGACGACCTGGATCGCGACTTTCCGCGATACGCCAGCGCCGGTTTTTTCCCCTACGACCCGGCCGACTGCGGCCCGAGCGTCAACGCGCTGATCGAGAGCATGACCGCGCCGGCGTTTGCCCGCGCCATCGGCGCGCGCCTGGGCGTCGAGCATCTCGACCAGTACCCGACCCTGGTGACACTGTGCCGCCTGCTCAACAAGCGCCACGGCACCATCCATACCGACAGCAAGTCCAAGGTGGTCACCGCGCTGATCTATCTGAACCCGCAATGGCCGGACACCAGCGACGGCTGCTTGCGCTTTCTGCGCAAGATCGACGACATCGACAGTATCGTGGCACCGGAGCTGGCGCCGCTCTACGGCGAGTTCGCCGTGTTCAAGCGCTGCGAGAACTCCTTCCACGGCCACTTGCCTTACGAAGGCGAGCGGCGGGTGATCCAGGTGGCCTGGCTGACCAGCGAAGAAGAGAAGCGGCGCAAGACGAAACGCGGCAAGTTCTCTCGCGCTTTCAAGAAATTGTTCGGCAGCTTCGATACCCGGCTGGGCGCAGGCCGCGATCGCAACGCTTCGCATCGCGACTGAATCCGATCACGCCGTGGGCGCACCATGCTGGCGCTGGCGGCTCAGCGCGGCGCGGCGATCATGTCGTCCAATTGCCATGACCCCGCTGCACGCCCCGCCAGCCAGTGCGCCGCGTGCAAGGCGCCACGCGCGAAGATCGTGCGGTCGGTGGCGCGATGGATCAGCTCCAGTCGTTCGCCCTGCCCGATCAGCATGGCGGTGTGTTCGCCCACGATGTCGCCGCCGCGTACCACGGCGAAACCGATGCTGCCTTCGTTCCGCTCGCCGGTACGGCCTTCACGGCTGCAGACCGCCGCTGCTTCCAGCGTGGTATCGCGTGCCACCGCCGCCGCCCGGCCGAGCGCCAACGCGGTACCGGACGGCGCATCCTGCTTGCGGCCGTGGTGCGCCTCGACGATTTCCAGATCCCAGTCCGGCAGGGCCGCCGCTGCCTCGCGCAGCAGGCGCGTCAACACCGCCACGCCCAGGCTGAAATTGGCAGCGCGCAGGATCGCGATGCGCCGGGCGGCATCGGCCAGCCGTGCCTCGAGCGCGGCGTCGATGCCGGTAGTGCCGCTGACCAGCGCCGCACCTTGCGCGAGGCAATGATCGAGCGCATGTGCCAGCGCGGCGGGACTGCTGAAGTCGATGACGACATCGATCGGCGGCGCGTGCAGCCAGTCATGTGCATAACGCAGGAAACCCGCCGCGGAGCCGGGCACCGGCTGGCCGTCGTGAACCGAACCGGGCGCCACCACGGCATGCACCAGTTCGATGTGCTCGTCCCCGACGAGCAGGCCGAGCAGCGCGCGACCCATGCGACCAGAGGCGCCGCTCAAGGCAAGGCGAAGGGGACGGGTCATGGGCGGCGCGCTCGCAGAGTCGGGGCGTACATGCTAACCGCGCAACGGGATTTACGCGGTGACCTTGGACCAGAATTTCTTCACGCCGTCGACCCAGCCCTTGGCACGCGGCGTATGCTTGCCGGCGTCGCTGCTCTCGAAGGTGGCTTCCAGCGACTCCAGCAATTCGCGCTGTTGCTTGGTCAGCCGCACCGGCGTCTCCACCACCACGCGGCAGATCAGGTCGCCGTGGCGGCTGCTGCGCACCGACTTGACACCGCGACCGCGCAGGCGGAACTGGGTGCCAGTCTGGGTTTCCGGCGGAATGCTGACCGGTACTTCGCCCTCCAACGTCGGCACCGGCAGTTCGGCCCCCAGAGCCGCCTGCGAGAAACGGATCGGCAATTCGCAGTACAGGTCGTTGCCGTCGCGCTGGAAGATGTCGTGCTCGCGCACGCGCACCTCCACGTACAGGTCACCGGCCGGTGCGCCGGCCGGGCCGGCCTCGCCCTGCCCGGAAAGGCGAATGCGGTCGCCGTTGTCGACGCCTTCGGGGATCTGCACCGACAGCGTGCGGTTTTCCTCCAGACGGCCTTCGCCGTGGCACTTCTTGCACGGCTTTTCAATCGCCTGGCCGCTGCCGCCGCAATGCGGGCAGGCCTGCTGGATCGAGAAGATGCCGTTCTGCATGCGTACCTGGCCGTGGCCGTGGCAGGTCTTGCACTTGCTGATCTTGCCGTCCTCCGAGCCGCTGCCGTTGCAATGGTGGCAGTTGACCTGGGTCGGCACCTCGATCTGCCGGCTGACGCCGAACACGGCCTCCTCCAGGTCCAGCTCGATGATGTAGCGCAGGTCGGCGCCGCGTCGAGGCCGACCACGCCCGCCGCCGCTGCGGCCGAAGATGTCGCCGAAGATGTCACCGAAGATGTCGCCCATGTCGCCGAAGCCGGCGCCGCCGCGACCGCCGCCCATGCCGTTCTCGAAGGCGGCGTGGCCGTGCTGGTCGTACATCGCGCGCTTCGACGCGTCGGACAGGACTTCGTAGGCCTCCTTGGCCTCCTTGAACTTGTCCTGCGCGGTCGGGTCGTCCGGGCAGCGGTCCGGGTGGTATTTCATTGCCAGCCGGCGGAAGGATTTCTTCAGTTCGGCTTCGCCAACGCTGCGCTCGACGCCCAGCACCTCGTAGTAGTCACGCTTGTTCATTCATGCATCCACACTGCTTGTCACCACTCCGGCCGGCGAGGTCGACGGTCCCGCATACCCAATCAACAGACAGCCCGTGCCGGGGTTTCCCGGCACGGGCTGATTCATCGGCCGTGCCGACAATGCTTGCCGATTACTTCTTGTCGTCCTTCACTTCGGTGAACTCGGCGTCGACCACATCGTCGGGCTGGGCCGAGCCGCCCGGTGCGGATTGTGCACCGGCATCGGCCGTGCCACCCCCCTGCGCAGCGGCATGGAGCGCTTGGGCGACCTGCTCCAGCTTCTCCACCTTGGCCTCGATCGCCGCCTTGTCGTCGCCATCCTTGACCTTCTCCAGATCGGACAATGCGCCCTCGATGCTGCTGAGCTGGTCGGCCGGCACCTTGCCGCCGTGTTCCTTCAGCGCACTGCGGGTCGCGTGCACCAGCTGATCGGCCTTGTTGCGCGTGGCGACCAGCTCGTGGAACTTCTTGTCCTCTTCCTTGTTCGCCTCGGCGTCGGCGACCATCCGCGCGATCTCTTCCTCGGACAGGCCCGAACCGGCCTTGATCTCGATCTTCTGCTCCTTGCCGGTCTTCTTGTCCTTGGCCGACACGTGCAGGATGCCGTTCGCGTCGATGTCGAAGGTGACCTCGATCTGCGGCATGCCGCGCGGCGCCGGCTCGATGCCCTGCAGGTCGAACTTGCCCAGCGACTTGTTCGCGCTGGCGCGCTCGCGCTCGCCCTGCAGCACGTGCACGGTCACCGCGGTCTGGTTGTCGTCGGCGGTGGAGAAGGTCTGCGAGGCCTTGGTCGGCACCGTGGTGTTCTTCTCGATCAGTTTGGTCATCACGCCGCCCATCGTCTCGATACCCAGCGACAGCGGGGTGACGTCGAGCAGCAGCACGTCCTTGACCGAACCGCCCAGCACGCCGCCCTGGATCGCCGCGCCCACGGCGACGGCCTCGTCCGGGTTGACGTCCTTGCGCGGCTCCTTGCCGAAGAAGTCCTTCACCGCTTCCTGCACCTTCGGCATGCGGGTCTGGCCGCCGACCAGGATCACGTCGTCGATGTCGGCCACGCGCAGGCCGGCGTCGTTCAACGCGGTGCGGCACGGCTCGATGGTGCGCTTGACCAGGTCTTCCACCAGCGCTTCCAGCTTGGCCCGGGTCAGCTTGATGTTGAGGTGCTTCGGGCCGGACGCGTCGGCCGTCACGTACGGCAGGTTCACGTCGGTCTGGTGGTTGGAGGACAGCTCGATCTTGGCGCGCTCGGCCGCGTCCTTCAGACGCTGCAGCGCCAGCGGATCCTTGCGCAGGTCGATGCCCTGCTCTTTCTGGAACTCCTCGACCAGATAGTCGATGACGCGCATGTCGAAGTCCTCGCCGCCGAGGAAGGTGTCGCCGTTGGTGGCCAGCACTTCGAACTGCTTCTCGCCGTCGACTTCGGCGATCTCGATGATCGACACGTCGAAGGTGCCGCCGCCGAGGTCGTACACCGCGATCTTGCGGTCGCCGCCCTTCTTGTCCAGGCCATAGGCCAGCGCGGCCGCGGTCGGCTCGTTGATGATGCGCTTCACGTCGAGGCCAGCGATCTTGCCCGCATCCTTGGTCGCCTGGCGCTGGCTGTCGTTGAAGTAGGCCGGCACCGTGATCACCGCTTCGGTGATCGTCTCGCCGAGATAGTCCTCGGCGGTCTTCTTCATCTTCATCAGCACTTTCGCGGCGATTTCCTGCGGCGCCATCTTCTTGCCGTCGGAGGTCTGCACCCAGGCATCGCCGTTGTCGTGGGCGAGGATGCCGTAGGGCACGATGTGCAGATCTTTCTGCACTTCCTTGTCGGTGAACTTGCGGCCGATCAGGCGCTTCACCGCGTAGAAGGTGTTCTTCGGATTGGTCACGCTCTGGCGCTTGGCCGAGGCGCCCACCAGCACCTCGCCATCCTTGGTGAAGGCGACGATGGAGGGGGTGGTGCGATCGCCTTCCGAGTTCTCGATGACCTTGGTCGTGCTGCCGTCCATCACGGACACGCAGGAGTTGGTCGTGCCCAGGTCGATACCGATGATCTTGCCCATGTGATTGCTCTCCGAATTTTGCTTGCGGCCCCCGCGGCCGCGATGGTTTCCAGATGGGGGCCTGCCTTGGCGATTCAATGCCGGCAAGGCCCCGGATGCGATTTGGCGATGTCCGCCACCGCGCCGTTCAGGCGGGCGCCAGCAGCGGCGCCGCTCAGTCCTTTGCGACCGCGACCAGCGCGGGACGCAACAGGCGATCGTTCAGTACATAGCCTTTCTGCAGCACGCTGACCACGGTGCCCGGCGCCTGGCCCGGCGCCTCGACCATGCTCACCGCATGGTGGCGTTCCGGATCGAGCGGCTGGCCCAGCGGGTCGACCTGCGCCATGCCGTGGTTCTCTGCCACCTTGAGCAGCGCCTTCAGGGTCAGGCCGAGGCCTTCGCGCATCGAGGCGACGTCGCCGCCCTCCACGGCAAGGCCGCTTTCCAGGCCGTCGTAGACCGGCAGCAGTTCGCTCAGCAGCTTCTCGTTGGCGAAGCGGCGCGCCTGTTCGAGGTCGCGATGCAGTCGGCGTCGCTGGTTTTCGAGTTCGGCCTTTTCGCGCAGCACGGTCTCGTGCAACTCGGCATTGCTTGCCTCCAGCCCAGCCACGCGCGCCTGCAGGTTCTCCAGTTCCGTGTTCGACGATTCACCCGGCTGGCCCTGGACTGGCGTATCGCCAGGCGACTGCGGATCGTTGTTCTGCATGCTCACTCCAAACGATTGTCAATGGCCGGCATGCATGCCGACCGCCCTGGAAAATTGGCGAGAAACCCCGCTCCCGCAGCGGTTATAAGGTCGTGGCGGCGCGATTCAAGGCGTCGCTGAGCAATCCGGCGGTGGCTTGTACCACCGGGATCACCCGCTCGTAGGCCATCCGGGTGGGGCCGATCACGCCGACCGCGCCGAGCACGCGCCCCTGCGCGCCGTAACTGGCGGTGACCACGCTGCAGCCGTCGAGTGCGGTGAAGCCGGATTCCTCGCCGATGAACAGGCGTACGCCTGGCGCCCGCGCACAGACTTCCATCAACTGCAGCAATTCGTTCTTTTGCTGGAACGCCTCGAACAATTCGCGCAGGCGCTGCAGGTCGGCCAGCTCGGAGTAGCCCATCAGATTGGTCTGGCCGCTGACCAGCACGTCCGGGCCAGCCGGGCCGCTCGCCGGCGGTGCGAACGAGGCGGTGGCCAGCTCCACCGTGCTGGCCAGCAGCTGGTTGAGTTCGCTGCCGGTCTTGCGCACTTCGGCCAGCAGGTGGGCGCGAATATCGTCCACGCGCAGACCAGCGAAATGGCTGTTCAGATAGTTCGCCGCCTGCTCCAGCTCGCGGCTGCCGAGCGGCCGGGCCAGTTGCACGATGCGGTTCTGCACCTGGTTGTCGCTGAACACCAAGATCACCAGCACCCGTGCGTCCGGCAGCGCCACGAAATCGATGTGCCGCAGCGGGAAATCGGCCTGGCGCGGCACGGTGACCACACCGGCGAAATGGGTCATCGCCGACAACAGGGTCGACACGTTGCCGAGCAGGTCGCGCGTGGTAGTCGGCCCCGGCGGCAGTTCACGCTGCAGGCGGGCCATCTCCGCGCGCGGCAGCGGCTGCAGTTCGATCAGGCTGTCGACGAACAGGCGCAAGCCGCGCGGCGTGGGCACCCGCCCCGCCGAGGTGTGCGGCGAGGCGACCAGCCCGGCATCCTCGAGGTCGGCCATGATGTTGCGGATCGTCGCCGGGCTCACGTCCAGGCCGGACGAACGCGACAGCGTGCGCGAACCGACGGGCTCGCCATCGACCAGGTACTGGGCAATCAGCGTGCGCAACAAGCGGCGCGCGCGCGCGTCGAGGTCGTGGCCATGCGGCTTGATCATGCTGTCGTAGCAATCCTTGAGACGCTACAGAAATAAGGTCTGCGCGCGCAGCTTGCAAGTGGAACGGTGTCTTGTGCCGCCGGGCTGCCGCTACAATCCCGCCATTCCACCACCAGCCTGCCCATGCTCACTTCGCTCTACGTCCGCCATTTCGCCGTCGTCGAAGCCGCCGAGGTCGCGTTCGGCCCGGGCCTGACCGTGGTCAGCGGCGAGACCGGTGCCGGCAAATCGCTGCTGGTCGATGCGCTGATGCTGCTGGCCGGCGCCCGTGCCGACAGCGGCATGGTACGCGCCGGCAGCGATCGCGCCGAACTGGCGGCCGAATTCGATCTGACCGGACTGCCCGCCGCGCGCAACTGGCTGCAGCGCGAGGAACTGGATGAGGACGGCGGCTGCCAGCTGCGCCGGGTGATCCGCGCCGAGGGTAGTTCCAGGGCCTGGATCAACGGCCGCCCCGCGAACGCCCGCCAGCTCGGCGAGCTGGCCGCGCTGCTGGTCGAGATCCACGGACAGCACGAGCACCAGGCGCTGCTGTCGCGCCCACACCAGCTCGCCCTGCTGGATGCTTACGCCGGCCACGATGAGCTGCTGGCGCAAGTGCGCGACAGCGCCGCGCAGTGGCGCGAGCTGGGTGCGCGCATGCGCAAGCTCAGCGGCGGCGACGATCGCGGCCAGCGCATCGAACTGCTGCGCCATGAAATCGGCGAACTGGAGAAATGGGCGCTGCCTCCTGCCGAACTGGCCGAACTGGAGGCGGACCACCGACGCCTCGCCAACGCCGGCCGTCTGGCCGAAGGCTCTGCGGGTGTGGTCGAGCTGCTCGATGGCGACAGCGAATTCGCATTGCGCCGCGCCCTCGGCCGGGCCCACGCCGAACTCGGCAAGCTGGCTGCGCTCGACGACAGGCTGAACCCGCTGCTGGAACTGCTCGACAATGCCGGCATCCAGCTCGGCGAATCCGCCGACGGCCTGGCGCGCTATGCGCAGGATGTCGACCTCGACCCGCAGCGATTCACCGAAGTCGACAACCATCTGGCCCGCCTGCACGAGCTCTCGCGCCGGCACCGACTGCCGGTGGCCGAGTTGCACGACCGGCTGGCCGCCCTGCAGGCCGAACTGGCCGAGCTCGAAGGCGCCGGCGACGCATTGGAACGGCTGGCGGAGCAACGCCGGCGACTGCAGGACGATTACGTCGGTGCGGCGGCCAGGCTCAGCGCGGCGCGCGCGGCGGCCGGCGACCGGCTTGGCGACGAGGTCAGCACGTTGATGGCTGAACTGGGCATGGCCGGCGGGCTGCTGCGCGTCGAGCTGGAGCCATCCGCCGGCAGCGAGCCGGACCCGCAGGGCGAGGAGCGCTGCGAATTGCTGGTGAGCGCGAACCCCGGGCAGCCGCCGCGGCCGCTGCGCAAGGTGGCCTCCGGCGGCGAGCTGGCGCGCATCAGCCTGGCGATCGAAGTGGCCACTCTGGGCAAGGACACCATCGGCAGCATGATCTTCGATGAGGTCGACAGCGGCATCGGCGGCGCGGTCGCTGAAGTGGTCGGGCAGAAACTGCGTGCGCTGGGCGTCCAGCGCCAGGTGCTGTGCGTCACTCACCTGCCGCAGGTGGCCGCCCAGGGCCATGCGCATCTCAGGGTCAGCAAGTCCAGCGATGGCGACGCCACCCGTACCCAGATCGAACGGCTCGACGCTGCCGGCCGGCGCGACGAGCTGGCCCGCATGCTGGGCGGCGTCGAGATCACCCGCGAGACGCGGGCCCATGCGAAGCAGATGCTGGAGCGCGCGCAGACCGTCTGATCCGGCGACCGCTCACCCGGCCGGCGGCAACATCCCGCGCTCGGTGGCCATCCGGTACAGGTCCAGTTCCGAACCGGCGCCCAGCTTGCCCATCAGGCTGGCACGATGGATGTAGACCGTCTTCTGGCCGATACCCAGTTCCGCCGCTACCTGCTTCGGCGCGCGACCACCGGCCAGCAGCAGGAAGACCTCGCGCTCGCGTGCGGTCAGCCGGTTGATCGGGTCCAGCGCCGCATCCGGCCGGTCGGCCCGGCGCTGGCGCAAGTCGGAGCTGAGGAAGCACTCGCCCTGCATCACTGCACGCAGGCCTGCCACCAGTTCCTCCGGTGCCACGCCCTTGGTGACGTAGCCACTGGCGCCGCGACGCAGCGCTTCGGACACGTAAGGCTCGCCGTCGTGCATGCTCAGCACCACCACATGGGTTTGCGCATGCACGCTGAGCAAATGTTCGATCAGCGGCAACCCGCTGCCATCCGGCAGCGAAAGATCGAGGGCGACCAGGTCGGGGTGCCAGTGTCCCACCGCCTCGACCGCGTCGTCGGCGCTGCGGCACTCGGCCACCACGTCGAGATCGGGCTCCATCTCGATCAGCCGCTTGAAACCCTCGCGAACGATGGCATGGTCATCAACCAGAACGATGCTGTACATCCCACTACTTTACACAGGGACTCCCCGGTCATGCACATCCGGCTCGCCGACAGCCGGGCCGGCCACCGCGCCGCGGCGCACATGTAACATCCGCGCATGCGCCTGAAACCCCTACGCCTGCCCGACTCCGGCCCGCTGCTTGCCGCCGGCTACCTGTTGCTGTGGCTGCTGCTGTGGCTGACGGTGCAGCCGTACTGGATGCTGCCGTACGGCCTGCGTTTCGGCGCCCTGCTGCTGACCCCGGTCCGTTACTGGGGCTGGCTGCTGGGTGGCGAACTGGTCGCCACCGCCGGCATCGGCCTGGCCCATGGCCTGCCGCAGGGCTGGCTCGGCTTTGCCATCGACGAGCTGCCCGAGCCGCTGGTGATGGCCGCCGGCTTGTGGCTGCTGCGGCGATTCAACCTGCACGCCAGCCTGCACAGTCCGCAGGAAGTGACCCGCCTGCTGCTTTCCGTGGTGCTGGTGGTGACCGCCACCACCGCCGTCGACGCCGCCCTGCTGGCACTGGTCAGCACGCCGGGCTCGCCGGAATTGATCATCGGCGTACTCGGCGAGGAACTGCTCAGCCACTACCTGGGCATCCTGCTGATCGTGCCGCTGATGATCATGCTGCTGCGTACCCGGATCGAGCAGCGCGCCCTGGTCAGCCTGTTCATGGATGGGCTGCTGGTGATGCTGCCTTCCATGACGATCCTGCTGGTGCTGTCCGAGCAAGCCGCTCCCCAGCCGCAATTCGCCCGCGTGCTGTCGCTGGCGCCGGTGCTGTTCTTCGCATTCCGCCATGGCTGGCGCGGCGCCAGCCTGGCCATGCTGATCACCAGCCTCGGCATGACCCTGGCCGACCAGCACCTGGGCCACGCCCCCTCGAACGCCGCGGCCTATCTGTTCCTGGCCGTGGCCGGGACCGGTGCGCTGATGCTGGGTTCGGCCACCGATGCATTGCGCCGGAGCAGCGAGCGAGTCGCCGAGCAGAACGTCTACCTGGGCGCGGTCAATCGCCGCCTGGATCAGTTGGCCCATCAATTGCGCGATGCCGCCCGCGGCAACCTGCAGGCGGACGAGAACCAGCGCCGGCACCTGGCCGCCGAACTGCACGACGAACTGGGCCAGAACATCACCGCGATCCAGACCCACGTGAAACTGGCCCAGGCACGCCTGCTGCAGGCCGGCATGGAGGACATCAGTACCTCGATCAACACCATCCTGGCCCATATGCGGCGTGCCCTGCACCGCCTGTTGGACGACCTGCGCCCTGCCGTGCTGGACGAATTCGGATTGCTGCGCGCACTCGACGAGGGTCCGATCCGCGACCTGTTGAACGCCGCCGGGATGGCCTACTGTACCGAACTGCACGGCGATCCGCGCCTGCTGGACGACGACACGCGCACCGCGATCTACCGGCTGGTGCAGGAGAGCGCGACCAACGCCGTCAAGCATGCCAAGGCCAGCGAGTTCCGTCTGCGTCTGCGCATCGGCGAACGCCAGGGCATCGCAGTGGCCCTGCTCGATCTGCGCGATGACGGCACCGGCCTGCCCAGTCGACTGCCCCGGGGCGGTCGCGGCCTGCAGGGCATGCGCGACCGGGTCACTTCGCTGGGTGGGCAGTTCCGCCTGCGTCCCACGCCGGCCGGTGTCCACCTGCGGATTTTGCTGCGGGGCAACAACCATTTCTCCGAAAACAGCCGGTGAAACTAGGAATTTTTCCGATACCGGAAACGTGAAGCCCTCGTTAGCATCCTTCCATCGATGTGGGGGAGCCACCATCGCGAGATGGTGGATCAGGGTCGCCGTGGGGACGGAGGCTCTGAAACAACGGCAGGATGCCGTTTCGCCGCTACCTGGCGAGAGTCAAAAGGCGATGGCGAGCCATTCGCGTCGCCGACCGGCAGGTAGCGGAGCCGCCGCGGGTGGACAGGAGTCCTCCCCGCGGCTTTTTTATGTCCGTCTGCCTGCGCCCTTACGCCCGGGCCGATGCTCCGCGGTCGGCACGCCCCTCAGCTTTTGTGCGCGCGCTGCTTCGGCCGCACGTACAGCACCAGGCTGTGATCCTCGATCACGTAACCGTGCTTCGCGGCTATCTCGTGCTGCAGTCGTTCGATCTCTTCGCTGATGAACTCGATCACTTTTCCGCTGTCCACATCGATCATGTGGTCGTGGTGCTTGCCGCGGTCGAGCTCGTAGACAGCCTGGCCACCTTCGAAATTGTGCTTGACGATGATGCCCGCTGCCTCGAACTGGGTCAGCACGCGATACACCGTGGCCAGGCCGATGTCTTCCTGGTGGGCCAGCAGTTTCTTGTAGACATCCTCGGCGGTGAGGTGCTGTGTGCCCTCCTCGTCGAAGATTTGCAGGATGCGCATGCGCGGATGAGTCACCTTGAGGCCAACCCTGCGCAGCTCTTTGGTTTCCTGTTCCATGACTCACCCCGCACACGGCGTTTCCGAGCCGGTAGTGTATCATCCGACACCTTCACGATCCGGACGCAACACGCATGCAAAAGCTGATCACCCTGCTGGTTTTCGCCATGCTGGCGCTCTCCGTCGCCGGCTGCCATATCGTCTACAAGCCCGACGTGCAGCAAGGCAACCTGCTCGACAAGAAAACCGTGGATCAGCTCAAGCCCGGCATGACCAAGCACCAGGTTCTGGTGCTGATGGGCACGCCTTCGGTGAATACGCCGTTCGACCAGAGCCGCTGGGATTACGTATCGACCTTGGCGCACCGCGGCGGCGCGATGAAAGTGCGTACCTTCACCCTGACCTTCAACAACGACACCCTGGTGCGCACCGAGGGCGATTTCTTTGCACAGGATGCCCAGCAGTTGATCAAGGACAGCAAGAAATACAACGCCGGCTACCCGGTCAACGAGACCCAGGGCGACAAGAGCACGTCACCGGACGACAAGAAGAACGACGGCGGCTTCGGCCAGGGCGGCAATCCGGGCGGCAACGACGGTCATTGAGCTGAGCCTGGCGGGCCGATCCTCAACGAGCGCGTCGACGGCGCGCCTCCATCGGATCAAGTACCAGTGGCCGGCAGATCTCGATCCGGTCTCCTTCGCGCAGCAGCCGCTCTGGTGTCACCCTTCGCGCAAACATGCCGAGGCGAGCTGGATCAATCGCGTCGCCCGGAAGCAAGGCGGCGATTCCCGAAGCAGCAATCGCCTGCATCACGGTGCTGCCATCGGCCAGTTCGACGCGACGCCGGATCGGTTGCCCCGCTCCGGCGTAAACCACCTCGACGCGAATGGTAGGCTCAGCCATAGACCCGCTCCGCCTCGCGGCAGAAGTCGTCCACCATGCGACCGGCCAATCCCTGGAAGCCCAGTTTCAAGGCGCCTCCACCGAGCCGGCCGGCGTAATCGAAATCCAGCGCGAACGCGACCTTGCAGCCGGCGTTGCCCAGCGCGATGAAATCCCACGTGCCTTCCAGGCTGCGAAACGGGCCGTCGACCAGATCCATGCGCAGGCGCCGCGGTGGGTCGATCGTGTTGCGCGTGGTGAAACTCTGGTGAAACCCGGCAAACGTGAGATCCAGCCGCGCCACCAGGGCATCGCCGTTGCGCCCGAGGATCTCGGCCCCGGCACACCAGGAGAAGCGCTTTGGGTATGCTTCAACCTCATTGACCAGGTTGAACATCTGCGCTGGTGAATATTTCACCAGTGCACTGCGACGAATTTCGATCACGGCGATCCTCGATGGTTCTTGCATTCGTCCTTGAATGCGGGAATCAGGAAGCGGCTATCCATGGCTGCACCTTTCAACGAGTCCGTTCCCCACGGGACAGGGCCGACCACAGGGCGACGCGCCCGAGTTTAACGGACATGGCGAAAACGAAGGAAAAGGACAACAAGGGCGGCGGCACCATCGCGCTCAACAAGCGCGCACGCTTCGAATACCACATCGACCAGCGCTTCGAGGCCGGCGTCGCCTTGCAGGGCTGGGAGCTGAAGGCGCTGCGCGCGGGCCGGATCAACTTCGGCGACAGCTACGCGGTCGTGTTGAAGAACGAGCTTTTCCTGGTCGGTGCCTCGATTCCGCCGTTGATCAGCGCGTCCACCCACGTGGTCGCCGAGGACCGACGCACCCGCAAGCTGCTGCTGCACCGCAAGGAGATCGATCAGCTGGTCGGCGCGGTCGAGCGCAAGGGCTATACCCTGGTGCCCACCGCGATGTACTGGAAAGGCAACAAGGTGAAGGTCGAGATCGGGCTTGCCCGCGGCAAGCAGGAGCACGACAAGCGCGACACTGAGAAGCAGCGCGACTGGCAGATCGAAAAACAGCGAACCATGCGCTCGCACAATCGTGCCGCCTGACGCCACCACCTTCGAACCATAAAAAACCCCCGATCGCTCGGGGGTTTCGTGTTGGTGGAGGTGGCGGGAGTCGAACCCGCGTCCGAAGGCGTTCAACGCCTGGATCTACATGCTTAGCTCACCGTTCGATCTCGTTCCGCGACAAGCACGATGGGCGAGGCGCACCGCGGAACCAGCCTGATTGATCTAGCCTAGAACCGCCAGGCGGCAGCGTTCGGCGATCTCATGATAATGACCCTACACCGACGAGCATGAGCACAAGTGGGTTCGGGGCTTACGCCTTAAGCGGCGAGAGCGTAGTTGTCGTCGTTGGCAACTATGAGTTTGCTGCTGGATTAACGAGGAAAGCTGCCCCCTCGGCATGCACCAAGTCATCTCACTACCCCCGTCGAAGCCAGGACACCCCCGGGGAAAACGATCCGACTGCGACAGTATATGGGGGCATGCATCGCAACACCAATACCGCGCGATGAAGCCGGCCATATCGGATATGTGCTGCGCAAACATTGACCAACGTCAAGTCGAGTGTTGTTAGGGTGTTAACGCAACGTCTATACTTGGTGACTGGCGTACTTCCGTATCCGTCGCACTCGTGGGAATGATCTCGATGACTCGATTGCCATTGCTTGGCCTGACCGTGGCCGCAGCCCTCTTTGCCACCAGCCTTCACGCCGAGGGCGACAAGGCCGCCGGGCGTGCACTGGTCTATACCTGCGCCGGTTGTCACGGCGTGCCCGGCTACACCAATGCCTATCCGCAGTACCCGGTGCCGAAAATTGCCGGACAGAACGAGCAATACATCATCAATGCGCTGCAGGGCTACCAGAGCGGGGGCCGCAAGCATCCGACCATGGATGCGCAGGCGCAAAGCCTGTCGGCCACCGACATCCAGAACATCGCCGCCTATCTTTCCAGCCTCGCCAAGTAAGTAGCCAAGGACTTCCCGCATGAAACGTGCGATCACCCTGCTTTCATTCGGCGCCATCCTGGCGTTCGCTTCCTCCCAATTGCTGGCCGCCGGCAACGCCGAAAACGGCAAGCAGAAGGCGGCCACCTGCTTCGCCTGTCACGGCACCGACGGTAATGCGGTGGATCCGCAGTACCCGCGCCTCGCCGGCCAGTACAACCTCTATCTGCAACGCGTGCTGCATGAATACAAGGAAGGCCAGCGCGACAACCCGATCATGAAGGGCATGGTGGCCACCCTGTCCGACCAGGACATCGAAGACGTTTCGGCGTACTTCTCCAGCCTGCCGAGCAAGCTCGACACCCTCAAAGGCCACATCAGCGGCAACAGGTAAATCCGCCGCGGCGTCGTACGAAGAACAAAGGGTCCGCATCTGGCGGGCCCTTTGTTTTGGCGGCCGCGCCGCCACTCAGGCGAGTGCCGACTTGCCCCCGGCTTTGCCGTAGTACGGCTTTTCGCCGGAGGCATGGTCGGTGGCGTCGCGCACCGAGGTCACTTCCGGCACCCGCTCGCGCAGAGTCTTTTCCACGCCCTGCTTCAATGTCACGTCGACCATGCCGCAGCCATGACAGCCGCCGCCGAACTGCAGCAGCACGGCACCGCTGGCATCGATCTCCAGCAGGCTGACCCGGCCGCCGTGCGAAGCCAGTTTCGGATTGATCTCCGCTTCCAGCACATAGCGCACGCGTTCGATCAGGCCCGCTTCCACGCCGGGTACGTCGCCCTTGATCTTCGGCGCGCGGATGTTGAGCTGACCACCGGTGGCGTTCGGCTCGAAGTCGATGCTGGCCTGGTCCAGCCAGCTGGCGCTGTCGCCGTCGATATGGAAGTCGAAGCCGGCGCATTCGATCGTCCACTCCCCACCGGCCAGGTCCGCGGGCTCGCAGAACTCCAGCTCGCAGTTGGCCGCCGGCGTGCCCGGCGAGGTCACCCGCAGGCGGATGCCCAGCCCGTCGATGCCTTGCTGCGAAAGAAGCCGCAGGAAATGCTGCTGCGCGCGTTCCGAGATTTCGATCATGCCTGCTCCAGGGTCGCCAAATCGATGCCGGCGGGCCACACCGGCGAAACAGCACCATTTTAGTCCGGTTTCGCGTCCGGGTGCGTGCTTTGACATTTGCGCAGGCAACTTCGACGCTTCACCCTTCCAGAATCTCAAACCCGATGGAGACCTCCATGAACGCCAACGACCTGGCCAGCCGGCATTGCCAACCACGCAAGGGCAAGGAACATGCGCTGGACGCCGCGCAGGTGGTCGAACTGCTGCAGCAACTGCCGGACTGGCAGCTGCGTGGGGACGGCATGGCCATCGCCAAGGATTTCCGTTTTAGCGACTTCCACCACACATTGGGCTTCATCAACGCGGTGGGCTTCATGGCCAACCAGGAAGACCACCACCCGGATCTCGAGGCCGGCTACGGCCATTGCCAAGTGTTGTGGTCGACCCACGACGTGGGCGGCCTGTCGCTGAACGATTTCATCTGCGCGGCGCGGGTCGATGCCCTGCTGGCGCGCTGATCAGAAGTCGATGCGTGATTTTTCCTGCATCCACACCAGTCTCTTGCCCTTCACCGCCAGCACGTCGAGAAAATCCTTGAGGTCTTGCGGCAGTGGTGCGGAAAAGCTGTAGGCACGCCCGTCCAGGTCGAAACTCATGTGCGAGGCGTGCAGGAACATCCGGTTCAGGCCCATCTCGCGGTAGCGCTTGTTCATCTCGCGATCGCCGTATTTCGGGTCGCCGGCCAGCGGATGGCCGATGTGTGCCGCGTGCACGCGGATCTGGTGGGTGCGGCCGGTACCCAGCGTGGCCTGCATCAGGCGGGCGCTGGGGTATTGCTCCATTTCGCGGAAAAAGGTCAGCGACGGCTTGCCGTTGTCGGCCACCCGCACCATCCGCTCGCCGCCCTGCAGCACGGATTTCAGCAGCGGCGCGTTCACGTCAAATTTCGCCTTGGACGGGTGGCCGAGCATCAGGCACAGGTACTGCTTGGTCACCTCGCCGGCCCGGATCGCCGCCTGCAGACCGGTCAGTCCCGCCCGGGTACGGGCGAACACCAGCACGCCGCTGGTGTCGCGGTCGAGCCGGTGCACCAGTTCCAGGTGCTCCTGCGGGCGAGTGGCGCGCAGCAGTTCGATCGCACCGTGGCTCACCCCGCTGCCGCCATGGCTGGCCACGCCGGCCGGCTTGTCGATCACCAGGAAGTGCTTGTCCTCGAAAATGATCGCGTCGGCCACCGAGGCCACCAAGCCGCTGGCCGGGGCCCGTTCCTCCGGCCGTTCCGCCACCCGCACCGGGGGGATTCGCAGCGTATCGCCGTCGGCGAGACGCGTGTCCGGCTTGGCTCGCTTGCCGTTCACGCGCACCTGGCCAGTGCGCAAAAGCCGGTAAATCATGCTCTTGGGCACGCCCTTGAGCAGCGTCACGAGTGCGTTGTCGATGCGTTGCCCGTCCCGCTCGGGGCCGATCTCGACTTGACGTACACCGTGAGGTGCATCATGGGAAGTTGCCGTCTGCATTGAAAAAAACCTGCTGAAATAGGATACTCGGCGGGCGCTACATTCTGCCCGCCGAAGTCCGGACTGGGCCGAGTGCCCGCCCGTAACGTCGGCGAGGATTGCTCCAGTTGCCTTCGGGCGGCCGGTCGCGACTCCCTTTCATCGTAACGGTTTGGGCCGTCGTTTGTCCGATGCCATTGCGGTGTCGGGGCGGCAGGCGCAGCTGACCGAATCATCCCGACGCCGGAAACGGTGCCGTTTTTTTTGCCGCTTAACCGCAGCGGCGCGATCCCCGGCAGGCCGCCATTGTGGCGCCACCGTGGCACGCGACGCGCGGCCAAGCCGAGGATTACCACCATGAAACGCATGTTGATCAACGCGACTCAGCGTGAAGAGTTGCGCGTGGCCATTGTCGATGGCCAGAACCTCTACGACCTGGACATCGAAATCCCTTCGCGGGAGCAGAAAAAGTCCAATATTTACAAGGGTCGAATCACTCGGGTTGAGGCTTCACTCGAAGCCTGCTTCGTCGAGTACGGCGCCGAACGTCATGGCTTCCTGCCGCTGAAGGAAATCTCCCGCGAGTATTTCACCCCGGGTCTGGACCCGCACAAGGCGAACATCCGCGAGCTGATCAAGGAAGGCCAGGAAGTCGTCGTGCAGGTGGAAAAGGAGGAGCGCGGCAACAAGGGCGCTGCCCTGACCACGTTCATCAGCCTGGCCGGCCGCTACATGGTGCTGATGCCGAACAACCCGAAGGCCGGCGGCGTCTCGCGCCGGATCGAGGGCGAGGACCGGCAGGCGCTGAAGGAGGCGCTGGATCACGTCACGGTGCCTGACGATGTCGGCCTGATCGTGCGCACCGCCGGCCTCGGCCGCGATGCCGAAGAGCTGCAGTGGGATCTGGACTACCTGCTGACCCTGTGGAAGTCGATCTCCGAAGCGGCCAGCAAGCAGAAGGCGCCGTTCCTGATCTACCAGGAATCGAAGCTGTTCATCCGTGCCCTGCGCGACTACCTGCGCAGCGACATCGGCGAGATCCTGATCGACGACGAACCGCTGTACAACGACGCCCGCGATTTCATGCAGCAGGTGATGCCCAACGCCCTGCGCAAGCTCAAGCTGTATCGCGACGACACCCCGCTGTTCACCCGCTACCAGATCGAGACGCAGATCGAGAGCGCGTTCGACCGCCAGGTACGCCTGCCGTCGGGCGGTTCGATCGTGATCGATCAAACCGAGGCGCTGACCGCGATCGACGTCAATTCGTCCAAGGCCACCAAGGGCAGCGACATCGAGGAAACGGCGTTCAACACCAATTGCGAGGCCGCGGTGGAAATCGCCCGCCAGGCGCGCATCCGCGATGCCGGCGGCCTGCTGGTGATCGACTTCATCGACATGGACAGCCCCAAGCACCAGCGTGAAGTGGAAGATCGCCTGAAGGATGCATTGAAGCTGGATCGCGCGCGCGTACAGATTGGCCGCATCTCGCGCTTCGGCCTGCTCGAGATGTCGCGCCAGCGGCTGCGCCCGAGCCTGGGCGAAGCCACCCAGATCACCTGCCCGCGCTGCGAAGGCCACGGCCACATCCGCGGTGTGGAATCGCTGTCGCTGTCCACCCTGCGCCTGATCGAAGAGCACGCGATGAAGGACAACACCGGCCAGGTGCTGGTGCAGGCGCCCACCAGCGTCGCCAACTTCCTGCTCAACGAGAAGCGCGCCAGCGTGGTCGAGATCGAGCTGCGCCACAAGGCGCACGTGGTGATTGTCGCCGACGAGAAGCTGGAAACCCCGCACATCGAGATCCAGCGCATCCGCGAGGCGGAGATGGGCGAGCACAGCAAGCCCAGCTACGAACGCCTCACCGCGGTCGAGGCCAGCGAACTGCCGAAGATGGGCCAGACCCTGGGCAGCGGCGAGCAGCCTGCCGTAAGCGGCATCGTGCCGGCCAGTCCGGCACCGGTGCGCGAAGAAGTCGCCGCACCGGTCGCTGCGGCGGCTCCGCCGGCCGCACGCCGTCAAGCGGCGGCAGCACCCGCCGCCGCAGCGCCAAGCGGCGGCATCATCTCGCGCCTGTTTGGCTGGTTCCGCAGCGCGGAAGCGGCAGCACCCGCGCCGATACCGAAACGCGTCGACAACGGCGGCGACGGCAGCAGCCGCAGCCGTCGTGACGAGCGTGGCAATCGTCCCGGCGCCAGCTCGGGCGCACCATCCCCGCGCCAGCCGCGGCGCGAGGCCGCCCAGCAAGGCTCGTCGAAGCCCTCTGCCCAGCAGCCGGCCCGCGGCAACCGTCAGCGCGGCAACGAGACCCAGCCGCGCCCGGCGCAGCAATCCCAGGCCCAGGCCGCCAGGGCGGATCGCCAGCCCAAACCGGCCGCAGCAACCGAGAACACCCCTGCGCGTGCAGAGCGCAAGCCGAATCCGCCGCAGTCGCCCAAGGTCGAACGCCAGCCGCGCATCACCGTCGACGAGCGCCCCACCGCGGCACCACCGGATGATGCCGTGAAGGAAGCCGAGCCGTTGCTCGCACCGCTGGCCGCCTCGTCGGTGCCCGAATCTGCCGACAGCCCCCTGGATGCCGAAGGCAGCCAGGCGCGCCGCCGCCGCGGTCGTCGTGGTGGCCGCCGGCGCCGACGTCACGACGAAACCGCCACGAACGGCACGGACATCGACAGCGCCCTGGCGCTTGACGACGAGGATCGCGAGGAAGCCATTGCAGACGCCACTGCAGCGACCCCGGTTTCGCACAGTGCGCCGTCGCCGCGTGAATCGTCGCCCGTGGTCGCCGCAAGCGATGGCGACACCGCACCGGCCATCGTGCCGGCTCGCCCACCGATGCCTGCCCGGCCGATCGAAACGGGCACCACGCCTTCCATTGACGCGGAGATCAGTGCCACGGTGCCTGCCGCCACGGCATTCAACCTGCCAACCCTGCCGCCGATTCCCGACCCGGTGAAATCCGCAGTGGCAACGGCCGCGGCTGACGAACACGATCTTGTCCGGATTACCCCGGCGAGCACGCCTGCGCCAGAACCGCAACCTGCCGCAGTCGCGATGAGCGCCGGGGATAGCCATGCGACGAAGGCGGATCCTCTTCCGATGGCCGTCACCATAGCCGCCACCACACCGACGACGATCAGTCGGCCGGCTTCCGACACGGTGTCATCGACGGTCGTGGCATCGTCGAGCACGCAGCCGGCGCTGGCAGCAGTGACTGCGGCAAGCCCGACGGTCGTGATTCCCGGGTCGGCTACAGCTTCGGCACCGACCGCGCCGTTTGCGCAAGAGGTCGACCCTTCGATGAGCGTGGCGGTACCGGCGGTTGCCACCGACAAGCCTGAATCGGCAACCGATCCCGTGACTTCGCTGCAGCAACCCACGCAAGGCGATTTGCTGGCCCAGCCGAATCACCCGGCAAGGCCGCTGCCGTCGCTCAGCGAGGAAAGCGAACCTGCCTCGCCGCGCTCGCACGACGAGTCCGACGCGCACAAGGGCGACACGAACAGCTGAGTGGTCACGCCACCGTGCAGCACGACGAAAAAAACCGGACCTCACGTCCGGTTTTTTTTTACCGCTTCCGATCACCCGGATGCCTGGCCTGTTGCATCAATTGCCGACGTGGTGATTCGGAGTATCGATCAGTCCATGTACGGTCATCAGATGGGCCAGGCTGAGCACGTGGTCCACGTGCAGTTTCTCCATCAGGCGCTGTTTGTAGGTGGACACGGTCTTGGGACTCAGGTTGAGCTGTTCGCCAATGATGGTCAGCGGTTTGCCGCGCACCAGCATCATCGCCACTTGGCTATTTGTGCCCATCCCCCGACAGTATAAAATAAGCGGTAAAACAGCCTATATAACAACGACCTATCTTTGTCGCAGCTAACGACGCCGGACGTTCGATCGTGCCGGATTCGCACGAGGCACCGCTTCAGCCTCATGGACATCAACCTCAGTGGTACTGACGTTGCGCAGTCGAGCAAACATTTCTTCCAGTACGTCCAACCGTGCCTGGCTGGCGGCGCGCTGGGTCTCCACCTCTCGCCGGTGATCCCGTTCGGTGGTCAATTGAGTTTCGGCCGCTGCGAGCTGGGTTTGCAGATGCGCCTGCCCTTGTTCGGCTTGGGCCAACCGCATCTGCAAGGTCGGATGCTCCTTGGCCAGCGGCAGATTCGCGTCGTAGGCGTGTTGCAGTTTCTGATGCTCGGTGCGGAACTGGCGAAACTCCTTGTCGAGCTGATTGATATGCTCGGTCATCCGGGCATTATCGCGGTTGAGCTGCAGTAGCTCGTGATTCTTGCTCGTGATGGTGTCGTTGGCTTGTCGCAACTCGACCTGCAGTCCCTGCACCTGGTGTTCGTGCCGGCGCTGCTCTTGGTCGCGCTGTTCCTTGACTGCCGTCCGATAGTGCTCCAAGGCATCGCGGGCATGCTGGTGTTTGTCTTCCAGCGACTGAATGTGCGCTTCGTGCTCAGTCAGCCGAGTGGTCATGCCGGCGACCCGCTCCTCCAACTGCTGGACGAGCAACGCGCGATCACGAAGCCCTTGTTGGGCCTGTTCATGGGCAGCCTTTTCGTCTTGCAGGGCGATATCGGTACGCTGCAGCTGCGTGCTGAGCGCAGTCGCTTCTTGGCGGTGCTGTTCCACGGTGGCAGTCAGCGCTTGGCGTTCCGCCGTGAAGCGTTCTTGCGCCGCGGTGATCCGGACCTCGGCCTCCTCGTGCAGTCGTTCGGCCAGCCGGCCGACTAGATCCTGTAAGGCATCGCTGATCGCCACCGTCGCACCGACACGCGGCCCGTCCTCGGCTTCCAGTTCCTTCAGGTAGCGGTGGATGGTGGTCTTGGAGCCGGTATTACCCAAGGCCACCCGTAAGGCGTCGACCGAAGGATGCTTTCCCTGCGCCAACAGACTGTTCCGCGCCTTCTGGACCTCGGTCTTGTACAAGCCACCACGTGCCATATCGGTCTCTCGATGGATTTCATAATGCATTACATACCATGTAATTACATACCGATCAATCACACAAGACGCCACAGAAACCCGCTCTTTCTCAGGCGGGATAATGTTGGATTATCCCGCCTGACCCGGTCAGAAGGTGAATTTGGCCCTGCCGGCAGTACGAAATGGCGTTTCCGAGCGACGCGGCTGGGCGCCTACGACATGGTGGCGGCGATTCGCGCCGTAGTAAGTCCGTTATCGACGTCATCCCGCTGAGCGAACCGTCGTTCACCGAAATGCAGGTTGCGGCGCGACACGATGAGTTGGCCGGCCAATACGGCGCGGCCGCGCACACGCTGGACCAGGCCTTGAAGCTTGCCCCCGACTCATCGGACCTGCTGCAGGATCGGGCAGAGATTGCGTTGCGGCTGAAGAATTTCAGCGACGCCGAAAAGCTGGCCCGTCAGTCGTGGTCGTTGGGTCCGAAACTCGGCACCCCTGTGTACCCGCAACTGGCAGACCATGGTCGAGGTGCGCTTGCAGGCTGGCGACCGAGCCTGTGCGGAGCGCGCGCAGGTGGGTACAGCAATGCCGCAAGGCGAGGATCAATCACTTTTGAGCGAGCCACGAGCCGATCCTCGGTTGCTCCTGCGTGCCCGGCGGATGGGGCGGCGCGGTGTCACGCCATGGCCGGTGACCGCGGTCGCGGATCGGTGGTGCGCTTCGCAAGCGGTATCTAGATCGCTGCTGGTGGCGCGGCTTGCCATGCCCCGCAGGCATGCGCAAGGCACCTCGGGTTCATTTGCCTGACGCCGGCGCCGACGGGGTATCGGCATGTTATGGCGTGGGCTTGTGGCTCGCGCGTGCCCGCCCGTCCTGCCGCGCGCGCGCTGCGTCGTGCGGGATGACCGGTATCTGGCGCGCGCTCTGCCAGCCCCCCCCCAGGGCGAGAAACAGCCTGACCTGCGCCAGCGATACCTGCGCGTCGGCGGCCGCGGCGGCCGCCTCGGTGTTGGCCAGCGTGGTGCTGCCTTGTTTTAGGTGCAAAAAGTAACGCTTCGCGCCATTCGGCAACACATTGATTGTATTAATAAAAAGATCTTGCGAGTTTAGCAAATATCATTTCAATCAAAGAGTTGCTGTTACCCCTTTTTGAGACCCTAATTCGGGCTGATCGGCGGTGGTCCGCGATGATTTTGCTGCAAATAGTGACACTTCGACCTTGCGGTGGGTCGGATTGACTCGGCGGGGCCGGCATCGTCAACGGGAGGAACGCGTGCGAGGCCTGGCCGATTTTGCGGCCTTCTTGGCCGCTCCTGGGCGCTTAACCTTCGTGGCCTGACCTTGGGCCCGAAGGATCGCGGGCAGATCGCCCAACGTGGCCCATTGGCGCTCCAGCGTCTCGACACGCGCCCGGTACGCCGCCACGTCTTGCTGCGCCGTGGTCAAACTGGCGCGGACGGTGGTCAGTTCGTGCCGATGCTTCTCGCGCTCGGCAGCACGTTCCTTCTCCACAGCGGTCAGCCGGGTGCGCCATCCCTTGCTCTCCTGGCGGGCGCGATCCACCTCGGCGTGGCCATGATCTTCCGCGGCGCGCAGTTGCTGGGCCAGCGATTCGCGTTCGGCGGCCGCGGTGGCTTCCTGGGCCTGCAGGCGCGCTGTGACGCTGAGGTACTCCGCTTCCAGTCGCCCGTTACGCGCTTCCAGCGCTTCCCGCTGCTGGGTCAGATCCGCCAGTTGTGCGGCTTGCTGCTCGACGAGCCGTTGAATATCGGCCAAGCGTGCCGCCATGGCCGTTTCGGCCTGCTGCGCCTGCGCGAGCGCTTGCTGGAGTTGCGCGTGCGCCTGTTGAAGGGTCTCTCGTTCACGATCAAGCGCCACGCGATCGTCGGCGAGTTGTTGCCGCTCACGGGCAAGGTCGGCATGCACGGCCTCGCGCGCCTGCTGCCACGCCTGTGCCCACCATTGTTCCGCCAGGGTGGCGATTCCGGCGGGGACGTCGGGGATCGATGCCATCGCCTGCTGTGCGGTCAATCGGGCGCCCAGCGCCTGCCACCACGAATCGAGTAGCCGGGTGACGGTGTTCGGCGAGCCGGTACCGAGGTGGGCGCGGATCCGCTCCACCGTGGGGCGCTCGCCGGCGGCCACGAGGGCGTCGGCGGCGGCGTGAACCTGCGCTTCGGTGATGCCTTTGGCCATGGCGAAGCTTTCCTCTGTGCGGCGTGACCGGGTTTGGTGCTATACAAGCGATAATAGATCGTTATCGCAAGTAGGCCTTTCTAATCGTTACTTATCTTACATACTACATATGAAAAGAAACAGCGATTTGCGACTTCCCACCCTGCCTCCTATCGCTCCGCCGGAGCAATTGGCCACGGAAGCGGCGGCGGCCGTGCGCGACATCCTGGCCGAAGCGGCGTCGGCGAACACCGCGCGCAGTTATGCCAGCGCGCTGCGCTACTGCGCCGCCTGGTATCAGGGCCGCTACGGCCAGCCGTTTGCCCTGCCATTGCCCGAGGCGGTGGTGATCCAGTTCATCGTCGACCACCTGGCCCGTCGGAGCGAATCGGCGCTCACCTGGGAGCTGCCGCCCGCACTGGATGCCGCACTGGTCGAGGCCGGCCTCAAACAACGCCTGGGGCCGCTGAAGTTGAGTACGATCAGCCATCGGATCGCCGTGCTGTCCAAAGCGCACCAGTGGCGTCGCGTGGCCAACCCGTGCGAGCAGCCGGCCGTCCGTCACCTGCTGGCCCGCGCCCGCCGCGCCGCGGTCAAACGCGGCGACCGCCCCACCAAGAAGACCGCGATCACCCAGCCCGAGCTGGCCGCGCTGCTGGCCACCTGCGATGCCTCCCTGACCGGGGTGCGCGATCGCGCGCTGCTGCTGTTCGCGTTCGCCAGCGGCGGGCGCCGACGCAGTGAAGTGGCCGCCGCGGACCTGAGCGATCTGCGCCGGGTCGGCGAGCGCGCGTTCGTGTACCACCTGGGGCACAGTAAGACCCAACAGGCCGGACCGAGCGTCACCGCCACGCCCGACAAGCCCATCCTGGGTCCCGCGGCCGACGCACTGGCCGCTTGGCTGGCGGCGGCTCAGCTCACGGACGGCCCGATCTTCCGTCGGCTGTGGCGGCACCGCATTGGTGGCGGCCTCTCACCCGCCTCGGTCGCAGCCATCGTGCAACGCCGCGCCGCGATGGCTGGGTTGGAGGGGGACTTCGGCGGGCACAGTCTGCGCTCGGGCTTTGTCACCGAAGGCGGCCGCCAAGGCATCGCGCTGCCGGCGTTGATGGCCATGACCGAGCACCGCGCGGTGGGCAGCGTAATCGGGTACTTCCAGGCCGGTGGCGTGACCGACAATCCCGCGGCGCGCCTGCTCGACGATGGCATCCTGCATGCGTCGCACGCATCGTCCCCCTCATCGGTTTCGGGCGACGATGCGTCATGACCGCCGGCGCGTGCTCCACGCGGGCTATCCGCGCACAAACATCACCCCGCCTGGCGCATCCGATGACCCGATTCAAAAGATGGCCATGCGGGTGCGTAAAAATTCCTCATCCGACACGGACAATTCCGCCAGGTTTTTCAGTGCGGGCAAACGACGCACGTCATCCATGGCCATCGGAAAATCCAGACGCGGGTTGATGCGGTGGTAGGCGGTACCCAGCAGGCCCGCCGCCAACAGATTGGTGTACTGCGACTGGCTTTCGTCGATGACGTTGTGGAAGTGCGCACCCCAGGCCAGCAAACCGCCGTTACGCAAGCGTTCTGGGGTATAGGGCATGGCACATTGCTCACCGGTGCCTATCGACAATACGGCCAGTTGTGCCAGGCACGTGGCACCAAGGTCGTGAGGCGGCGCGATACCGCGCCGACTCGGGCGGCTGAACTGGAACGCCTCCACCACACCGAGTAGCGCGGGGTTGTTGGCGTAGAGCCCACCATCGACGAGATCGCTCAGGCGTTCCGTCGCGTGGGCGGCGAAGAAGGTTGGCGCCGCCGAGGTGGCTAATGCCAGATCGGCGAGACGATCTTCGCCACGCCATGGGCCTGGCTTCGCGTAATCGCTGCGGAAGAGATGGGGTCGTGCATTGGTCAGCGAGGCCGCGGTGACGCAGACATCCGTCTGCACCGCGCCTAAGGTGAGGTCGCCGAAGAACGCATGCATCGCCTCGCGTAAGGCGTCGCTGCGGTAACGGGGGCGGAAATTTCTCATCCACCCGAAGCGCCGCATCGTTGAACCGAAGATGCGCGGCACGTGTCTTTCATACAGGGCGGATATCTCGCTCACCGGTCGGCCCAGTGCCAGCGCCAGTGCGATGATCCCGCCCGTCGACGTACCACAGATGAGGTCGAAACGCGCCCCCAGCGGCAGCGCGTTATCAGTCAGCGTATTCAAATACGCTTCGACGCATTCGAGAATCTTGAGTGTCAAATAACCGCGGGCGCCGCCCCCATCCAGGGTGAGCACCGAAAACAACCGGGCGGTACCGGCACGAGGCGATGGGGGTTGCGCTAAATGCATGGCAGAGGGTGTGCTGGCTTGGACTCTTCGATGCATGAGAGGAAACGCGAAGGCTGCCCTTGTCTTGACGAGTTCGTTATGCGCCTCGCGTGGGTTGAGGTGCTGCACTAGGTCACGTCAGGAAAGCTACACGCCGTGCGGACTTTTTGCTTGGCGCGCCTGCTACACCATCGAACTGATGTCCGAGGCATAGCTGGGATAGGCAAAGATGATGCCCTTGAGCTTGTTCGCCGTCAGTCCAGCGCCCATGGCCATGGCGAGCAGATTGATCTGTTCCTCGGCGCCGGGGCCGATCAGATGCGCGCCCAGGATGTTCCCGCTGCCTTTCTCGACCAACACCTTGTAGGCGCTGTGTCGCGCGCCCACGCGCAGGGAGGAATACCACTGCGCGGTTATCTCGAAATGCGCGTCAAAGTCCAGCCCCTGCTCGCGTGCCGCGTCTTCGGACAGCCCGACGGACGCCACGGGCGGAAGCGTGAAGACGACGCTGGGGATCGGCGGGTAGTGGATCGCGCGCTCGTCTTTTCCGGCGAGCAGGTTCTTGCCCGCGATCCGGCCCTCGTTGGCCGAGACCGGGGTGAGATTGGGGCCGCTGTCCGCGCAGTCGCCGGCCGCGAAGATCGCCGGGTTGGTCGTGCGCATGAAGGGACTGACTTGGATGCCCTTACGGCCGTAGGCCACGCCCGCGGCGTCCAGGTTGAGATGCTCGATGTTGGGCACGCGCCCGGTGGCATGCACCACCCTGTCGCAGGCAATGGTCTGGGTGCCTTGCGGCGTTTCATAGGTCACGATGAACCCGGCGCCGTCCTGCTCGATCGTCAACACCCTGGCCTCGGTCCGCAGGTCGATGCCCAGATCGGCGGTCGCTTCGGAAAGCATGCCGACCATGTCGGGGTCGAAATTGCCCAACGGGCGCTTCATCATTTCTAGTACCGTGACGTCCCTTGAGCCGGCGCGTTTGCAGATGTGGGCAAATTCCATCGCGATGAATCCGCCGCCGACGAAGACGACCCTGTCCGGCCGCTCCGGCAATTCGAGGAAGTCGGTGCTGGTGATCAGCAGGTTTTCGCCCGGGATATTCAAGGTCATCGGCCGGGCGCCGGTGGCAAGGTGAAAATGCCGAGCGGTCAGGAGTTCGCCATTCACTTCAATCGTGTTTGGTCCGGTGAAGCGGGCCTGGCCATGCAGGGGAACGACACCGGCCCGCTGCATCCCGGCTTCGATCCGACCTGACATGAGGTCGGTAAAGCTGCGCTTGAAAGCGATCATGTCGGGCCAATCGACAGCGGTTTGCGCCCGAAGCCCCTTGCCTTTCAAGTTGCGCGCCCAGTCGACGCCCTCGGTCACGGCGATCAGCATTTTTTTGGGGTCACACCCGCGTAAGGCGCACGTACCGCCATAAGGCAAGCTATCGACCACGGCGACCTTCCAGCCTGCCGCCGCAGCCATGCGGGCGACGCCCGTACCGCCGGTACCGGCCCCGATCACGATCAGGTCGAAACTCTCATTTGGGTTCATGCCATGCTCCTTTACTTCCGACGGACGTCGAGCAGCGCTTCGAGGTTGACAGCGATCGTGGACGCAAGGCGCTTGGCCTGGATGGCGGCGTGCCCGCGGAATTGCTCGTCCACGGTTGCCACAAATAACGCCAACCACCGCTGAAAGTGGTGGTGGTGCAAGGAATGTCGCGTGTGCAGCGCCATGTGCTGGGCAATCATGTTGCGTCGATAGCCCTCATGGTCACCGAGCAGCATCTTGCGCCAATACGCGCGAATCTTTGGTATATGTTGCTGCAGGTCAACGTCTTTGAAGATCGGTCCAAGCGCGGCATCAACCCTCACCTTGGCGTAAAAGGCGTCCACGAAGTCGGCAATGGCCTCCGGTGAGTTCAGTTCACGCGAATCCATGGCGATCGTTTTCACCTGGCGCTCAAGGGCATGCGGATGCGTCCGATCGGCCCTCGACGAATTCAAGCCGGCCGTGCATCAAACCGCTCATACGCGTCCTCCAAACGCACGTATCGCCCGCCACACGGATAGCCCGAACAAGCTGATCAACCCCAGTGCCGCGATGACCCAGTGCGCACTGAAAAAGGCGCCGGCCGTCGTACCCGCCAAGAGCGCGGCCAGGATCGGGAGGTGACACGGGCACGTCAGCACAGCCAGCCCGGCCCACAGGTAACCCGTGATGGATTTGCGCTCGTGACCGTTCATCGCCGTGCCTCTTCGTGTCGACCAACCTCTGCCCGCAGCGCGCTCAATTGCGCCTCCAACCCCACCAATGCCTGCCGCCGCTCATCGACGATTCCGCCTACCTCTGCCAGGCACATCACCGTCTTATCGGCATTCGATGCATCCAGCGACCGGCACAGTCGCGTCACGACGTCCAGGCCGACCCCTGCCTCGACCGCGGACCGCACGAAACAAAGCCGGTGCAGGGCGTTCGCGTCGAACACGCCATAACCTCCATCGGTGCGCGCGGCCGGATGCAGCAGCCCGCGCACCAGGTAGTCACGCACGATATGCACGCTCACGCCGGCGTCTTTAGCCAGCTGTGACACGGTGTAGGCGTTCATCGAACACCCCGTCTCCTCATCCGGCACAGCAGGAAAGTTGCTTGACGTCCTTGGTGAAGGTCTGTGCCGCCAGTTTCAGGCCCTCGACCATCGTCAGGTACGGGAACAACTGATCGGCAAGCTCCTGCACGGTCATGCGCGCCCGGATCGCCAGTGCGGCCGCCTGGATGATCTCGCCGGCTTCCGGCGTCACCGCCTGCACCCCGATGAGCCGGCCGCTACCCGCTTCGGCCACCAGCTTGATAAAGCCATGGGTGTCGAAATTGACGAGCGCCCGCGGCACGTTATCGAGTGAAAGTGTGCGGCTATCCGTCTCGATACCCTGCAGGTGCGCTTCCGCCTCGCTAAGGCCTACGGTCGCGACTTGGGGCTCCGTGAACACCACCGCCGGCATGGTGGTGAGATCCAAGGTCGCCTCGCCCCCCATCAGGTTGATGGCGGCACGTGTACCGGCGGCGGCCGCCACGTAGACGAACTGCGGCTGGTCGGTGCAATCGCCCGCAGCATAGATGTGCGGCGCACTGGTTCGCATACCGCGATCGACCACGATGGCGTTTTGAGCATTCACCGCAACACCCGCCGCCTCCAGCGCGAGGTCACGCGTGTTGGCGGTCCGGCCCGTGGCCACCAGCAACCGATCGGCACGCACTTCGCCGTGCCCGGTGGTGAGCACGAATTCACCGTTGGCATGGGCAACTTGGCTGGCCTGGGTGTGCTCCAACACCTCGATGCCTTCGGCACGGAACGCCGCCGTGATCGCCTCGCCGATGGCCGGATCTTCGCGAAAGAACAAGCTGCTGCGCGCCAAGATGGTGACGTGACTGCCCAACCGCGCGAAGGCTTGCGCCAATTCCACCGCAACCACTGACGAGCCGATGACGGCGAGCCGCGGCGGAATCGCGTCACTGGCTAATGCCTCGGTGGACGTCCAATACGGGGTGTCCTTCAAGCCGGGGATGGGCGGCACCGCCGCGTGGGCACCCGTGGCGATCAGGCAGCGATCGAAAGACACCTCCGATTCACCACGCCCCGTCGTCGACGTGACGACGAGCGTGTGTGCGTCCTTGAAACGCGCTTCGCCACGCAGCAGCTGGATGTTGGGGTTGGTATCGAGAATCCCCTCGTACTTGGCGTGACGCAGTTCGTCGACACGACCTTGCTGTTGGGCGAGCAGTCGGTCACGCCGAACCACCGGCCCCGTACTGGAGATGCCGTCATCGAACGGACTGCTTCGACGCAGGTGGGCCACGTGCGCGGCGCGGATCATGATCTTCGACGGCACGCAGCCGATATTGACGCAGGTACCACCGACGGTTCCGCGCTCGATGACGGTCACCCGGGCGCCGAGTTCAACGGCCTTCAGCGCTGCCGCCATGGCCCCGCCGCCCGTGCCGATGACAGCAACGTGCAGTCGCTGCTCCGAAGCGGTGGGCGTGCGGTCGACATCGCCACGCGGCTTGAACCAACCACCCAGCGAGCCCAAGGCCTGGTCGAGCATGGAGGACTTGCGCGCGAGTGTGTCGGCTTGCGGTGCCGAGGCGGCGGCGATCCGGTAGTTTTGCGGCAGACCCGCGTTGAGTTGCTCCACCGTCAATGGCTGGGTACTACGGACGTGCGCCACATTTTGCGGGTAGGCGACGTCAGCGGCGACGACGTCAGGCAACGCCCGGAGCGCTTTTTCAACATGTCGGGCGCAATCGGCGCACGTCATGCCGATCACAGAGAGGGTTTGTTCGTTCATGATGTTCCTGGCAAATGAACGCGTGTCGCTTCGGTTCGAAGCAGAGCGGCACACCGTTGAATCAATAGAGGGCCCCATCAACCATCGCAGTGACGGCACCTTCCGTTAGCAGCAATAGGGCACCACGACGATCAACAAAAGCACGATGCCGATGACGATCGCGGCCGTGATGAGGTCGGTTTTCTTGGCACTCAGCCATGCTTTCATGGGTGTCATCTCCGATAGGGTGATCCAACGAACGCCGGTACTCCACGGGGTTTGATCCCACATCTCCACCCGCGGAAGGTGGGGTGAGTGTTCAACAGCAGGCGTCGTCTCGCTTCGCACCGCGGTGCCCCTTTCCCGGCGGCGATACCAGATCCCAGATGGATACCGCGACCATCAAGACCAGCCCGGGATAGAGCAGCCACGCCGCCATGCGCAAGGCCCCGATCAGCACCAAGACCGGTCCGATCACGCCAAGGGCCATGCGTAACCACTGCCGATGACGGAAGCCGGCGATCCCGTTGGCAAGCAAGGCGACCATCGCAAACAGTGGCAGCAAGTAATGGATGAATACGCCCTCGTACTGGCTCAGAAAGCCCAATCCGATCGCGGCGCCCAGGCTGGCGAGTGCAGGAAAGCAAGCAGCGCATCCCATCGCTGTGACGATGGCCCCGATTACGCCCGCTTTGTCGGCGGTGCGTGTGAGTGGAGTGAGAGACATGGGAATGACCTCGGGCGCTTCAATTCTTAACGGTGGAGGGGTAGCCCGCATCCGTCGTGGCGCTGACGAGTGCCCGGGTGCTGGTCTTGGCATCATCGAAGGTCACAACGGCTTCCTTCTTGTCGAACAGGATCTCGGTCTTTTCGACACCGGGAACCTGGGACAGCGCTTTCTTGACGGTGATGGGACATGCGGCACACGTCATACCGGACACCGACAGGGTGGCGGTCTTCGTAGCCGCCCAGGCAGGCGCGGAAATGGCGGTGGCAAGGACGATGAGAGCGGCAAGTTTCTTCATGGGTGGATCCTCCGACGGGTCAGTAAAACAGCGTGGCGAGATAGGGAAAGGTCAGCGCCACGAGCACCAGGGCTGCGACGATCCAGAACAAGACTTTGTAGGTGGTCCTGACCTGCGGCACAGCGCAGACGTCACCAGGCGCGCACGCCGTAGCAGGCCGGTAGATGCGTCGCCAGGCGAAGACCATCGCGATCAGCGCTGCACCGATAAAGTACGGGCGGTACGGCTCAAGCACAGTCAGGTTGCCGATCCAGGCGCCACTGAACCCAAGGGCGACCAAGACCAGGGGACCAAGGCAACAGGTCGACGCCAGTAGTGCGGTGATACCCCCGGCCAGAAGAGCGCCGGAACCTGTTTTCTTGACGACTTGGGTATTTTTCATGGAGGGCTCTGCGTGGATGGGGGCGACTATGGGAGCACTCTATTCGCGTACTTAGGTACAGAGTCAAGCGCAAGAATTTTTAGCGTCAACCCGCTGCAATCAGTTGGTGCTTCAGCAGACTGCGCAGACAAACCGCGAGATCGAATGCTCCGTCGATGGCCCGAGCCGCCGCATACGCGGCCTCCAGATCACGCGTATCGATCAGCGCGGCGATGCAGGCGAAGCTCGCTGCGTCCAGCACGGTCATCGCCACCTCGCCGCCGTCACGCCACAACACGACCTGTTCGCCGCGACCATCCAGCTGCAGCCGCTCGCCTTCGGGGGCGGTGGCGTAACGCCAGATCGTCAGCACCGGATGCGTACTGCCCAGCAGGCGCACGCTGGGATGCAACCGCCAGGACAACGATGTCGTGTCATCGAGCGTGGCCGGAGCCAGTGGCGATGCTTCAGCGGCCAGTGCGGACTGCTGGCGTAGCCACTCCAACTGCGCCACATCAGGCAAATAGGCAAGTGCTGCCGCTTCGGGCATCGTGGCCAGAAACGCGGCGAAGGCGCCGCCGAACGCCTGCAGGTTGCCGCGCGTCGACGGATGATGCAGGCGATAGCGCGTCGCTGCGGCCTCGAAGAAGGCCTCGCCGACCAGCGCTTGCACCGCGGGGTACGTGGCGCGCAGCGTTTCGATCTGCGTACTGGCGATGGCGTTGCCGTACACCTGCAACCGTGCAGCGGGGGCGAGGCCGGCACCGACAACCCACTGCGCGAGGTCACTGCCGCGATCGAGCACGGCGTTGGCGAAACCGCGTTGCAACTCAAGCAATGTGGGTGCGGTGACCATTGAGCAGGGCCTCCGCGCGGCCGGCTTCCGCCAGCAACACCTCAAGTTCGGGGATGTCCTGATCCCACTCAATCAGGGTGGGTACGGGGCCGAACAGATCCAGTGCCCCGGCATAAAGCGCCCAGACTTCGGCATCCACCGGCCGGCTGTGGCTGTCGATCAATAGCGGTACCGCGAGATCGGTCTTGCGAATAAATCCACCCAAGTGGATCTCGCGCACCGCCGCGCGCGGCATCGCACGCAGATAGGCATGCGCGTCGAAGCCGTGATTGACGCTGTTGACGTAGACATTGTTGACGTCGAGCAACAGGCCGCAGCCACTGCGACGTATCAATTCGGCGACGAACTCCCACTCGCTCATCTCGGCGTGTTGGAACGTGAGATAGCTGGAAACGTTCTCGACCAGGAACTCGCGGCCCAGCGCGTCCTGCACCTGCTGCACGCGCGTCACTATCAGGTCCAGCGCCTCCCGGGTGAACGGTAGCGGCAGCAGGTCGTTGAGGTGGATGCCGCCGATCGCGCCCCAGCAAATGTGATCGGAGACCAGCCCCGGTTCGAAGCGTTGCACCAGCGCACACAGCGTCGCCAGATGCTCGTCGTCGAATGTGTCGGCTGATCCCAGCGAGAGGCCGACACCGTGCAGGCTCAGCGGATAGTCGGCGCGCACATGCTCGATCGCCGCATGCAGTGCTCCGCCGTCGGCAAACAAATTCTCACTGTGCACCTCGAACCACGCCACGCGCGGACGTTCGCTCAACACCCGCTGCATGTGTGGCGCACGCAGACCGATCCCGACTCCAGAAGGAGCCGAGATCGGTGGCGCCGCGAGCGTGCTCGCGTCGTGCATCGTGGTGTTGCTCAGCCCTTCTGTGCCGGTTCGAGTTTGCCGCCGTCGATCTTCTCGCACAAGCCCTTGGGCACCGCGACGAAAGAGTTTGGATCGCGGGCCTTGGTGTCCTGGCTGGCGCAGGAGTGGCCTGCTGCTTTGCAGTCGTTCTTCTGCGCAGCGTTGATGCCGTAACACTTCTCCATATGACTCATTGACATCGGTTTGCTCTGCATGCCTGCGGCCGCTGCGACTGTGGTCAGACCCAACGTGAGTCCTCCCGCCAGAACGGATTTCAGAATCGATGCGGTATTCATTCTCAACTCTCCAGTACGTGGCCAGAAACACTCTGGCCTTCTTTGAAAATGACAATCGGTAACCCATGCAGAAACTTTCCCGTGTCGACCAGCAGCCATCCTCATCTTCGAACCGCGTGTCCGGTCAATCTCCGCCCATGGCGCAGAGCCTACTGCCGTACTTCGGTACGACATCAAGCGTGGATTGCCAAGACCGCGGGAGCCTTGACCGACGTCCTACTGCCCATCGTGGCTCGGCCTGAGATGGAAGGTCGGATGTGCGCATGCGATTTCCGTGATGATGTCGCTTAGCAGCTGGCGTGCTTCCTGCTCGCAGCCTCCGCAGCCACCCGAGCAGCCGGTGAGCCACTGCAATGCTTCGAAACTGCGCACCCCGGCCACCACCGCGTGGCGAATGTCCTCCTCGGTCACGCTGTGGCACACGCAAACGTCAGTCATGATCCAACTCGCGTGGCGGAGCCGTCCTGTCGTAGCCTGAGACGCGGCGGATCGCAGATGTCGGTCCTGAAGCACGGAGTCGTACCCACCATCTGACGCGAAGTCGGCACGTCAACCCGCGGCCTCGGGCAGGAGCGCAGCGGGCGTCAACCACGCCTCCAGCTGCGGCAGCGCGTTCGGTCCGAGATGCTGCTGGAATGTGTTTCGCGCCACCCCGAGTAGCCGGGCAAGTCGAGCTTCGATAGGCAAGGCCTCGTCTGCCACAAGAACCTCTAGCAGCGCACACGCGAGATCGCATTGCAGCGCGGCCCCATCGGGCAACGGAACGCGTGCTTGCGACAGCCGCTGGACGAGACGGGCGGCCATGGTGTGCGCCTCCTCCTGACTGAGCTGATCGACCGTCTCGCGCCGGTACCAGTATGAAGGGTTCGGAAATGTGGCAAGCAACGCCGACGCCGTCGTGGCAGCTACCAAAGCAACCTGGCTGTCACCGCCGAGGGCAGCACGCAGGAGGCCGACCTGCTGGTCGACCCGAAGCTCACGCAGCCATTTGATCGCGATCACGTCACCGCGATGGTGCAGCCAAACCTCTGCAATATCAGGATGAACCTCCAGGCGTGCCAAAACGGGTTTGGCAAGGCACCCGCAACCGATCTGCGGCACCGCCTCGCACACGAGCGGCACCGTGTAGAAGTGAATGAACACGAACGTCTCCCAGGGGGTGAGGTGGGTGTACGCTATGTCCGTAGTCATGTACGGAGTCAATGGGTATGGGGAAGCCATCGGAACAACTGACCATCGGTGCGTTTGCCAAAGCCGCGGGGGTCAACCTGGAAACCATCCGGTTTTATCAGCGCAAGGGGCTGCTTCCGGAACCGGACAAACCCTATGGCAGCATCCGCCGCTATGGTGATACCGATGTCGCTCGTGTGAAATTCATCAAGTCAGCGCAGCGTTTGGGCTTCAGCCTCGACGAAGTCGCACAGTTGCTCGCCCTGGAGGACGGCACCCATTGCAGTGAGGCGGCACAATTCGCCGCGCAGCACCTGGCCGACGTGCGGGGACGCCTGAAAGACCTCAAGCGCATGGAAACCGTACTGGCTCGATTGGTCGCGCAATGTCATTCGCATCGCGGCACCATTACCTGCCCCCTCATCGCCTCCCTGCATGGCCGTTGAGACGTCCTGCCGGCGACGCCTGACAGCCTGGCGCACTCTTTGGTGGATCAGCCGGACATGAAGGCAAGCTGTTCGCCGGCTTATCGGCAATGCCCCGTCAGCAGCCGCGTGATGCGCGACCGAAACTGGTCAGGGGTCAACGTCGTGATCGGTTCGCGCTGCGGCCATACCTTCAGGATGGCGGCTCGGAAATTGGCGGGCGTGCTGCCTTGCTCGGGACCAATGATGTAGGTCGGCACCGTGGTGACCGCGTAGTGCGGGTACATCTGCCGCGCGACGTCTTCGAACCGACCATGATCGGTGGCGCCTTCGGCAAACACCAGCAAAGCCACCCATGCACCGCAGCGGTCGCAACGCACTTCTTCGACGGGGATGGTGCCGCCGGGCAGCGAGTGCTTTGCCGCCAAGGGTGGTGGTGGCGTACTGCTCGGACCGCGAATGGACTCCAGCGCCGTCACGATCTGGTGCGACAGGGGTTCCAATATCGCGCGCCGCTGGGCAAACATCGCCTCCCGTTCGTCGCCGGCGATGTCGGTGACCACGCAGGTTTCGCCGGACGCGGTACCTGTGACGCGCAGGCGTCCCAACTCCCCCAGTTCGGCGTGCCGAAAGACGTAGGCGATACCGTCCGGCAAAGGGTCGCGGTGAAAGGACACATCCGGTGGCAGCTTTAATCCGGCAGCCGCTTCGGCGGGCGATTTGCGTTGGGAGGTCATGCGGGATTCCGTGCGAACGCGTGGCGGCTTCCAACGACGTTAACGCATGTTCCGCAGCACCGGCCTGACCGGCTGCAGGGTGGGCAGCAACCGCGCCATGTACCGCTCGACCGGGAACAGGAACAGCCCGCGAAAATTCACGAGACGCTCCTGGATCGGCGCGATATGGCGCAGGTTCTCGGGCACCGCGAGGGCTGCGATGTCGGCGGGCAAGGTCGCGAGCGATTGCTGCATGCGCGCCGTGGTCCACGCCATGACGATGTTGCTCAACAGCGTGATGGCGGAGGAGACACTTCGGAGGCGCGCGTTGTGGCTCATCTGATGCCGCGGCACCTTGCCCGTTTCCAGCGCATGCTCCAGCACATGGACACGTTCCCCGTGATTGAGGGTGCGCAGGATTTCCCGGCGGAAGTCGGGTAGCGTGAACCAGCGGCACAGATAGAGCGTGAGTAGCAATCGGCCGATCTGGACGCCCGCGTCGTACAACTGCTCACCGGCCGCGGCGGAGCCGAAGCGGGACAGGATGTCGACCGCGCTCGCTTTGCCGACATGGGTGGAGGCCGCCATGCGGACCCATTCATCCCATACGGGCTCCACCTTCTCAGGATGCGCTCGGTTCTTGGCGATCACGCTGCGCAGCCCCTCGGGCACCGTCATCGCCGGGGTCACATACAGCTTGTGTGCGCTGGCATCACGCAGCCGTGGGCACATATCCTTTCCCACCGTTTTCGCCAAGAACATGCCGAATTCGGTTTGACCGTGCGTATCCACCGCCAATTGGTTGATCGTGACCGTGCTTTGGCGAAGGACCCCTTCCAAGGCCACACCCTGTTGCCGTTCGCCGAGCACGACGGGCTGGTCGTGAAAGATGCCCCAGCGGTCATGGATGTGCGTGTAGATGCCAATCGACTTCTTCTTCGTGCGCGGGTCGCGACGTGCCAGGGGGCTGCTCTTGACGGTTTCACGACTCATCATGTCCGCGGACGCCAGATCGGCGCGTCCCCAGGATTCGGCAATGGGGTGGCTGTGCATGTACTCGAAGACGGCGGTATTGGCTTCCCGTAAGCGCTTTTCTTGGGCGATCCAACGCATGCTCTGATTGACGGCATCCGCGGAGAGGCCCGGCATCATGCGCGCCGTATCGGCGGCGGACAATGCCGTGCCGTGCGCAAGAAGACCGGCATACACCAAGCGCAACTCATCGATCGAGCGCGGCTCGCGGCCCAGCAGCGTCCAGCTGAAGCGGGTGTGGCTGTCCACTTCCATCATGACGCCCGGCAGCTCTTCCGCTCCCATGCGCTCCATCAGGGCATCCCGAAGCACCATCACGGCTTCCGGCACGTCCTCCGCCGGGAGTTTGGGCAAGTGCACACCGTCTCTGTCCACGGTGACGTCGCCAGCCTGCGCGGCTTCACTCAGGTGCTGGAGCTGCTTGGACACTTCCTCGACCAGCGGACCGGTGAATTCCTTCGCGTCGCGGGGCAGCTTCAAGCGCGCGTAATGATGCGTCTTGCTCTTGGTCCATTCCGCGGACGGAATCAGCATGCTTTCGCGACTGCGGAAGCTGAAACTGTGCGCGACATACACGCTGCCGTTCTTCAGGGCACGGCGTAACGCCAGCAGCGTCGCCACCTCGAAGGCCTGCAGGGCACGTTGCCGGTCGGGATTTGCCAGCATGTCGTCCCACACTTTGCCGAGGTGAACCGGTATCGCCTCGGGCAGTGCTGGTTTGCGCTGCAGATAGATCTCGCGCAAGGCGTCCAGCGCCTGACGAACCGGGTGCGGCGCCACGCTCTCAAAGGGAAGCGCACACAGCATTTTCAACAGCGAGCGCGAGTGGCGGTTGTTTTTGAGGAGGAGTTGTTCACGGGTCAGGTGCGCTCGGCTGAGTTTCTTGCCGCCGCCGACCTGTTCCACCGCACGCAGAATCGCCGCACGCAGATCCTCTTCGCGAAGGGAGCGATCGAGGGCCAGCTCGCGGACTTCCTTCGCAAAGGTGGTCAGCGTGCGCGCACGCGCCTCGGCGGATTGGACCACGGCGCGCATCCCGTTGCCCCAAAGATCGGCTACGTGTTGGCGCGTCATGGCCAGCACCCGGTCCGTGGCGGTGCACAGCGCCGTCTGCAGGTAACAGGCGACCTCGATGGTCCGGCGCGTTGCCGCAATACGCTTACTCGCCGCGGGTGGCCGATCTGCCATCGCCTGGGCGTAATGGCGCTTGATGTGATCCGACACGGAAGGCATGGGGTGTGCGGCCACACCGAGTTGGGTCAGGTATTGGATCCGCTCGAACTGTTCGCGAATCTGGGGGAGCGACTGCCGGCGTGGTGCTTGCGCAAGCCATTCCTGAAAGGAAAGACCAGAGCGATGGGGTTCGTCGCAGGCCCGCACCCACGCATCGAGGACAGTGAAAGGGGCGTCCTTCTGCAGCACGGTGCCGAGTTCATCCTCGGCCAGCTTTAGCGCGACATCGATGGCGCTCTTCAGTGGGCGCTCGCCCTCAATGAGGATGCCGTGCTCGTACAGCCACGTTTTGACGTGTGTTTTCAAACGATGACGATCGAACTCGGACAGCACCTCGACACGCAGGTAGCGCACCAGGGCACGGCGCTGGTGTTCGGACATGCGACCAAAACCCAACGTTTCCATGGCGGCGTTCTGGTGCGCGAACAAGGTCGGCCGGCGGCGATATAGCGAGCGGAGCGAGGCAATATCCGGCGTCGTGATCTCCAGCGTTTTGCCTAGATGTGCCCATAGCTCGGCAGGGACTACTTTGACGGCCGCAAGCACGCTGCCAGTCATCCGGATGAAGCCGATCTGCAACGCCAGGCCCAGCCGGTGCAGCGCGTCGCGCTTGGCGAGAATGACGCGCCGTTCCTTGGCCGAGTAAGTGAAGAAGGCATGGAGCTCGAACTGATTGAGCTCCTTGGGAATGGTGCGCAGCCCAAGATACGGCGCCTGCCAGTACTGCATGCCTACCTCCGGCCTTTCCGTGGAGAAGATCTGAGGCTAACAGCAAACTGTTGATTTTATGAAGATTGCTTCCCGGGCGCCTACATTATTCCCCGTCAAATCAAAGAGTTGCTTGACGAGGCTAAGCGTTACTATTTGCACCTAAAACAAGGTGACACCGTGACCACGATCACCGTGCCGTCCGGGAGCGTGATCGTGCACTCGCCGCTGGGACTGCACTCGACCTGCTGGGCCTGGGGCGTGGAGAAGGCACCGGCCGGAGTCGTGGTCGGGGTCGGCGCGGGCCTTGCCGGCGGCGCCTGGACGGCGCTGGCGGTACCGGCCATGGCGACCAGGGCGGCGGCGATCACGAGGGTCTGCTTGAGCTTCATCGGAACGTCCTTCGGGCTGGCGTCGCGGATTGCGACCGTTCCATGGCACCACCAGCCGCCGATGCGGCAACTCCTCTTGCTCCAGCCTGCCCAGATCCCGCAGCGGCCGGCGCAGGTAAGTTACTCCGTCCAGCGCAGACGTTCCGGACCCCGCAACGCGCGCATGTGCTGGACAACATCCGGCCTTGGATTGCACAATCCAATGGCAAACGGAGGGGTTCATATATGGTCCGACCGCTTTCGGCTCCGCTCCCGACGCCTAAGATGGCCGACGAGCTGCAGCAGGCTTTCGACTACTTCAATGAGCGACTATTCCACGGCGTGCTGCCGCCTTGCTTGATCACGCTCCAGCGCGAACGGGCCACCTTCGGTTACTTCCACGCGAAACGCTTTGTGAGCGCCGATGGTCGGGCGTTTACGCACGAGCTGGCACTCAATCCCAGCTACTTTGTCGCGCGCACCCTCAAGGCCACGCTAAGCACCCTGTGCCACGAGCTCGTGCATCTGCAACAGGAAATCTGTGGAACGCCTGGCCGCCGCGGCTATCACAATGCCGAGTGGGCGACTTTCATGAAGTGCATCGGGCTCATGCCATCCGACACGGGCGCTCCTGGTGGTCGGGAGACCGGCGAGCGCGTATCGCACTACATCGTCGATGGTGGCTTATTCGACGTGGCCGCCGACGATCTTCTCAACGACCAGTTCGTGCTGTCGTGGATCGACCGCTATGCCACTGCCGTCCCAGTCGGCATGCGGGTGCCGGAGAACTATCGAGCGAAGGAAATTCCCAACACGACGGCCCCTCAAATTCCCGACCCAGCGAACGATGGAGATGTGGGCCCATTGCAGGCTTCTTCGCAACTCACTTCCTTGGCCGCCTCCGAGCTTTTGGATGAAATCGACCCCCGAGACATGCCCGAGGTGGCGTACCGCGGTACCGCGCAACTCATCAAGTGGCCCTCGGATGCGCGCAACGGCTCCCGTCGCACAAAATACAAGTGCCCTGGTTGCAAGGCGCAAGTCTGGGGCAAGCCCAAGTTGGACATTCGCTGTGGACATTGTGGCGGCCGTCAGTACGAGGTCGAAACGGACGTCCACGCCTACGGCGCCCGACGTACCGCTGAGTTGAAGAACTGACCAGCGCTCCGCGGTGCTAGGCCGCGAGACGGTGCTCGTAGTACGGGCGCGGGCGATCGTCGAGGATGGCGTATTGCGCCGACAGGTTCGTCGGGTCGGGCTGCAACCACGCGTCGAGATTTTCGGGCTTGATCTGGATGACGAAGCGGTCGTGTCCTGCCGCGGCCACCTCCGGCGGCGGGTCATCGGTGATGGCGGCGAACGAGTAGAGGTCCTGCTCCCCTGCGCGTCCCTTCGTGCAGGACCACAGGCACGCAATCATCATGTACTGTCGCGGCTCCGGGCGGAACTCCAGCACCACGTTTTCTGGCGCCTCCCCAGGCACTAGCTCGCGACCTTCGGCGGCGTGCCGCCACACGTTCTCGTACACCGCGTCGGCAACGATGACGCCGTGCTGGTGGCCAAAGAGCCGCCCCCACGACGCTTCGAGGCGATCGCGGCGGGCGTTGTAGGACCCCGGGTATTTGCGCTCGACGGCCTCCGTCCATCCAGGCATGCGGCATTGGTATCGCATGGGCACGAGGATGCGCCGGCCTTCGTGGGCAATCAGAACGGGCGCGTAGCTGCCGGGGTAGATTCGCGCATCGTTCGGCTCCAAGGTCTTGCGCTCCAACACCCGAAGAGCGCGCTGGGCCGCTTGTACCTTGTTGGTCGCGATGCGCGCCTCGTTCGCCGCCTTCTTCGTCGGGCGCGGCGAGTCGAGCACAACCTGTGCATCAGCAAGGCGCTCGGATTGCTCGGTGATCTCCTTGCGCAGTTGGTCGGCACGGGTGCGATCACCTTCGGCGACGAGCTTGGCCAGCCCCATCTCCTCTGGCCCGCGCGGATGCCGAAAACTGGCACGCATGGCCTTGGGAATCTTTTGCCATCCGCCGTCGGCGTTCTTCTGCCAGAACAACGCTGCGTAGCGCCGGATGCTCAGCTCCGCGCCAAACTCCCGTTCGTAGTCCCTGAAGCCCGCCCACACCTCGGCCGAGTAGCACATAACCGCTTCCTCGTATGTCGCCTAACTGTCCATCCTACCCGCTCGATGTCATCGGTGTGGCGACCGCGGGGCAGCCGGCGTCATCGTCTACCCGGCACCTGGCGGCCCGCCGTTGCATGGAGTTATCAGCGTGGTAGAACACCATCTCCAACGAGGAGGGCTAGTTCATGGATACGCTTCCGGTGATCGGTGACCAGGTGCATTTTCCTGGCAACCTGGTTGTCGGCCCGTGCGATGGCGTCGTCGAGAACGTCCGGCGCGCCTTTCGGCTCGGGACGCGAGTCGCGCTTCCCGTCACGGATTGGTTCGCGAGGATTCGTCCGGACGCGTTGCCAAAGCCGTGGGCGTACGGATCGCGTTCGAGTGTTTTCGAAGCGCGCGTGGGGGACCTAGAGTCGATCCCGCAAAGGGCCGCCTCGGTCACCGGCCCGCGCGACGGGGGTGCTGCGGCGGTGTGACCTCGGTGGGCCATCGCTTCTGCCCACCACCCGCCCTTCCGTCCGAGTCTGACGCTCTGCCCATCTCAGTCTCGATCGAGGCGCGCGACGTGCGCAGCGATGAGGTGTGTCACACCGTCCACGTGCTCGATCCGACCGTCCACGCGCACAGGCCCACCGGACCGCAGCGCGATCGCGCATTCCTCCGCCAGATCCGGCCATACCACGACGTTCAGCCACGCTGTTTCGTCCTCGAGCGTGAGAAAGGTCACGCCGCGTGCCGCCGGCGGCCGCTGGCGCAAACCGATCAGGCCAACGACGCGCATTCGCCGCTGGTGCGGTGCTCGACGTGCCTCATCCAGAGTCGCCACGCCACGTCCCGCGAGCGCTGGCCTGACCAGTGCCATCGGGTGGCCGGCAGGGGTGAGGCCCATCGCTGCATAGTTGGCGGCCATGTCTTCGCCGGGGGTCGGTGGGCGCAGCATTGGCGCCGCTTCCACGGTACTGCCGAAGAGCGGCAAGGTCGCCTCGATGCCGCTGGCCACCCAGCGGGACACGTGACGGTGACCGGCCAGGCCGGCAAGCGCGCCGGCGTCGGCGAGCAGCGGCAGATCGCGCTGGTCGAGCGCGGCGCGGCGCGCCAGATCCGCAACGTCGTTGAACCGCATCTCGCTGCGCGCAGCCAGGAGCCTCGCCGCGCTGTCGACACGGAACCCGCTGATCTCGCGCAGGCCCAGCCGCACCACCGGCGCGCCCCTCACATCGCCTGGCTGCAGTGGGCGGCCGCCAGGCCCCTCCAGGTGCGAATCCCATCCGCTCACGTTCACGTCCGGCGGGCGCGTGGCGATGCCGTGGCGACGGGCGTCCTGCAATAACTGATCCCTGGTGTAGAACCCGGCTGGCTGGGCGTTGAGCAGCGCGGCGAGGAACGCGGCCGGGTAATGGGCGCGGAGCCACGCAGAAGCGTACGCGAGCAGCGCGAAGGAGGCTGCGTGGCTCTCGGGAAATCCGTAGGCGCCGAAGCCGAGGATCATTTCGAACACCTGCTCCGCGAAGCCCTCGGTGTAGCCGCGCTCGGCCATACCGGCGAGCAGGCGCGTGCGGAAGTGCTCCATGGTGCCGTGCCGCTCCCAGGCGCCCATCGAGCGGCGCAACTGGTCAGCCTCGCCCGCCGAGAAGCCGGCGGCGACCACCGCAAGCTGCATCACCTGCTCCTGGAAGATCGGCACGCCGAGCGTGCGCTCCAGCACGCCCTTGACCGCCTCCGACGGGTAACTCGGCGCTTCCCTGCCCTGTCGACGGCGCAGATACGGGTGAACCATGCCGCCCTGGATCGGTCCGGGCCTGATGATGGCCGTCTGAACCACCAGGTCATAAAAGCACTGTGGCCGCATGCGCGGCAGCATCGCCATCTGCGCCCTGCTCTCGACTTGAAACACACCTACCGTGTCGGCGCGCCGGAGCATCGCGTAGGTGGCCGGGTCCTCGGCCGGAATGTCCGCCATCGACAGGGAGACGCCGTGGTGGCGTCGGATGAGGTCGAACGTCCGACGTAAGGCAGACAGCATGCCCAGTGCCAGGATGTCGACCTTGAGCAGGCCCAAGGTCGACAAATCGTTCTTGTCGTACTGGATGATCGTGCGCCCTTCCATCGTTGCCGGCTCGACCGGCACCAGTTCGGCGAGCGGCGCCGCGCTGATGACGAAACCGCCGACGTGTTGCGAAAGATGCCGCGGCGTGCCGACCAGCTGCATGGCCAGCACCAGCAGGCGGCGCATCGCCGGCGTGTCGGTGTCGATACCCGTCTCGGCCAGGCGCGTCGGCATCGTCGCGGCGTCGCCCCATCCGTCCATCGCACGGGCCAGCCGGTCGATCAGATCAGGATCGAGGTCGAGCGCACGGCCCACGTCGCGCACCGCGCTGCGTGGCCGGTAGGTGGTGATCGCTGCGGTCAGCGCCGCGCGGTCGCGGCCGTACCGCGCATAGATGAACTGAATGACTTCCTCGCGCCGTTCGTGCTCGAAATCGACGTCGATGTCTGGTGGTTCATGGCGCTCTTTTGATAGGAAGCGCTCGAACAGTAGATGCCCGCGTTCGGGGTCGACCTCGGTTATACCCAGGGCGTAGCAGACTACGGAGTTCGCGGCCGAGCCGCGGCCCTGGCAGAGGATCTGGCGCGATCGCGCAAAGGCGACGATGTCGTGGACGGTGAGGAAGAACGCCTCGTATCCAAGGTCGGCGATCAGCGCCAGCTCGTGGTCGATCTGTGCCGCCTGCGGCGCCGGCACCCCGTTGGGCCAGCGCCGCGCCGCGCCCTCGGCCACCAGCGCGCGCAGCCACGCCGCCGGCGCAACACCGGCCGGCACGCTGTCCAGCGGCGGCCGGCACCCGAGCGTGCCGAGATCCAGCCGGCAGCGTGCGGCGATGCGCAGTGTCTCGGCGATCAGCGCCGGCGGATACAGCGCCGCGAGATCCGTTGGCGCGCGCAGGTGGCGCTCGCCGTTCGGGAACAGCTCGCCGGCGGCGGCAGTGACGGATTTGCCCAGGCGGATCGTGGTCACGGTGTCCTGCAGCGCACGTTGGCTGCGCGTGGCCATGTGCACGTCGCCGGCGGCGACCAGCGGCAGGCCGGTGGCAGCGCCGATACCGGTACACGTGGCCAGCGCCTCCGCGTCTCGGTCGCCGCGGTGAAGCTCCACGCCGAGCCACGCGCCACCCGGCAGCATGGTGGCCAGGCGCGCGGCCCAGCCGCGGCACGCCGCCGGCACCGCGCCATGACGATCGACCGCACACAGGAGGGCCAGCACGCCAACGTGGTCGCCCTCAAGATCACTCCAGCGTGCCTCGTACCGGCCCTTCGGCGCGCGGGCACGCGCGGCGGTGATGAGGCGGCACAGGGTCGCGTAGCCGGCGCGGTCCTCGGCGAGCAGCACCAGGCGCGCGCCATCCTCGAGCGCCAGCTCGGTACCGACGATCAGCGGCAGGCCCGTCGCGCGGGATGCCTCCAGCGCGCGGACGATGCCGGCGAAACTGCATTCGTCAGTGATCGCGAGGGCGTGGTAGCCCAGCGCCGCCGCGCGCTCGAACAGCACGCGCGCGCTGGCCACGCCGCGTAAGAAGGAGAGGCTCGAGAGGCAGTGGAGTTCGGCGTAAGTCACGGCACGACGCTCCGGCTGGTGCCCCCGGCCGGCAGCGTCGCTGATGGACGCGGGAGTACACTTTGCACCGGCAGGAAGGGGAAATCGAGATGGGGTTCGGACCGGATCACGCGAGAGCTGCGGGGCATGCGCTCATCACGATGCGCATGCACTACTCCAACCCCCAAACCACGGAACGTGGTCTGGACCCAATCTTCTACGCGTACCTGACTGGCGCCCATCCTGGGGTACCGGTGTCGCGGCAAAAACATGTGCACTTCCACCGTGTAGCCAAACCCAGCCGCATCGACTTCCGGATCGGTAGCACCTCCCCCACCGTGCTCGAGCTGGCGGTCCGCAAACCCACTGGCATGTCGGAGCTGTACGGACCCACGAACCACAGCGAGTTGATCAAACTCTCGAAGATCCCCAGGTCCCAGGCCGCCGCGCGCATCCTGCTGCTCATCGACCTGGCGCCGGCGCCGATCACTCAAGACGCGCTCCGCGCCTCGTACGCTCCGCTGCATGCTGGCCGTGGGCGCAAAGTCCGCGAGTCCGTGACGGTGGTCTATGTCCATGGCGAGCTGGATTACAGCTTCTGCTGGTCGCCCTTCCGCAGCATCTGACACGGCGTGGGCCATACCGGTACCGCTGCCGCGCTCCTGCCATCGTGGTACGCTCAGCCTCGGCGTCGACCGGCGCCAGCTGCTCACCGATGGCAAAGCCTCGCGGCACGGTTTCCACCCTTCAATCCCTGATTCCCCTCTGCAGGCGAATCTTGGCAGTGAGCACCGGGCGTTCGCCTCCAGCGAGGAGTCAGCGTCATGCGTTTCATCCCCACCACGACCGCGAAGGTCGAATCCCTCAAGAAGCAAGCCAAACGCATTCAGCGCAATGGTGGCGGCAGGCACGCCGACCTGCTGAATCGCGTTGCGCGCACCGCCGGGTATGAGCACTGGCACCACGTCACGCTGTGTCAGCGCGAGACAGAAGGCGTCAAGGAGGACCGGTCGCTTCGGTCCACCATCGCGAAGATCCTCACCCTCGAGGAGCGCGGCCAGGTCGGCATCGTCGGTACCGGATCGGAAACCTCGACCACGCAGCCCTTCCTCCTCTTTTCCACCGGCCTCGGCGACGCGTGGCTGCTGGACCCGATCGGGCACAAGGCCTGTTGCCTCATGTGGCGCGGTGAGCGGCGATCGCCCACGATCCGCGACGAGCCTGAGCGACTGGAAATCCTCTGGGAAGGGCACTACGAGTTGCGCGGCGCGTTCTTCGAGGTCGACCTGGACCATCCTCTGATCGGCCACCGCGCCATTGGGGGGTATCCGATTGACGGGCTGCGGGAGTTCCTGCTCCCGGCGCAGCCGGCCGAGGAGTCGATCGGCCAGGTGTTTGGCCAGGACGATGCTGTGCCCCTCACGCCCGACTTGATTCGGCAGTTGGAGCATGAGGGTTGGCAGGCGGAACAGCTCACCGCAGCAGCACGCCAGGGCGCCCTCTACTCGCCCACGCGGAACGGAATTCTCTTTCCGTCGATGCAGGAGCCGAAGTTCTAAGGACGACACGGCGTCACCCGAACCAGCCGTGCACGAACCAGGCGTCCGTGCGCAGGTCCTGGTAGACCCACCACGTGGCGCCGGCGTCGCCGCGCGCCACGTAGTAGTCGCGCCGGCTGTCGCCGCCGTCCCACCAGCCCGACTCCATGCGCTCCGGCCCGGCCAGCAGCCGCGCCGGATCGCACCGCCACGGCACCGGCGCCGGCAGCAGCCAGGCCGGTCGCCGCCGCGGCGACACCGCCGCAGTGTCCTCGCCGGCGAGCAGCACGCGGCGCTGCGCGCGCTCCGGCCGCGGATCGGCGACGGCGGCCAGGCCGTAGACAGCGGCATCCCCCAGGCGTGCGCGCAGGCGGTCGAGCAGCGCGACCAGTTGCTCATCGCCATCGTCACCGAAAAGCTGCGCCGCTCCGAGCGCTTCCCGGGCCGCATCAAGACGGAGCTGCATGGCGACTACGGGCCCTGGCCACGGTGCACTGGCCAGCCGCGCGACCGTGAGGTCCAGCAGCTGCCGGGCATCAGCCGTGCCGGCGGCGGCCGCAACGGCGATCGCGGCGTCGGCGCGAGCGTCGGTACGCAGCACCAGCGACCAAGCCGTCGCGCGCTCGCCACGGCACGCAACGTGGGCGGCCATATCACCCAGCAGTCGGCGCAGAGGGAACTGCAGGATCTCCACGCTGGCCAGCGCATCGTCCCAGTCGGCTTCGCGCACGAACCTCGCCGGCGGGACCCAGCTCTCGCGCGGATCGGGACGCTCGCCCAGCAGGCGCGCCAGCAGCGTCACCGCCGGCACGCCGAGCCGGCGCGCAAGGCCCGCACGCGGCAGGGCCAGCACGTCGCTGACTCGCCTGGCGCCTATCCGGCGCAGCAGCTGGTGCGCGGCCGGCGGCAGCGGAAGCGCCGACGCCGGCAGGTCGGTCAGCGCGGAGCGCAGCTCCTGGAGGTTGGCCACCGTGGTACCCGGCCGATACCCGGCCAGCATGGCGGCCGCCGCCGGCGTCGGCGCAATCGCGGCGCGCCAAGTCACCGCGGCATCCTCGAAGGCGCCCCGTGCCGCCCGGCGCACGCCGGCCAGCCCGCCGAGCATCCTCCGGCTCCCGCCCACCTCACCCAGCAGCGTGTCCGTTTCCGGCGCCAGCATCACCTGCGATGTGATCGTCGCCAGCCTCGGCGCAAGGTCGGCCAGCGCTCTGCCCCGCGAGGCGGCATCGGTATGGCGCACCTCCAGCGGCGACAGGAGCGCCCGCGCGGTGGCCACGCGCATACCCGGCTGGATGCCTGCCGCCTGCGCGAGCGGACAGGCCTGCCGCACCACGCCGTCAACGGCGACTCGGCCCACGCCGGTCGCCCCGGGCGGCACCTCAACCGCGAGCGAGGGAAACTGGCAGGCGAGCCACAGCATCGCCCCACTCCAGGTGCACCGGTCCCACCGGCGGGCCGCGGCGTTTCATGACGTCGACCTGCAGCGCGCCGGTGCCGACGCTGCGCAAGCCCAGACGCAACGGCACGCCGTTGGCGACACTGGATGGCCGGCAGAAGACGAATCCGAGGCCACCGCCGGCGGCGATCGCCAGGCTGAGCCGGCGCGCGATGCGATCGTCCAGCGGCGACGGCCACCACAGCAGCGCCGCGGCGAAGGCGCCGCTGCGCAACACCTGCTCGGCCACCCAGCGTTGATCGCGGGCCTCGCGCGGACGGGCAACTGTGATGGCTCGCGGCGAGAGGCCCAGGCCATGCAGGGCAGCGAGGCCAGGCTCCGCCGGTGGCGCGAGGAAGGCCACCCGCCCGGCACGCTCCGGCGACGCCAGCGCGCTGGCCAGCAGCCTCAGCTCACCGATGCCGGCGTTGGCCAGCTGCAGCTCCACCAGTGCGCCGCGCGGCCAGCCGCCACCGGGCAGCACTGCATCGAGGGGTGCATACCCGCTGGGTACCGTGCCCCGCGGCTGCGCCGCCACCTCGCCGGCGCGGCGGACCCCGGCGACGCGAAGCTCGCCTTCCCACGGCAGATGGTGGACGACGGCAGACATGCTCCACCTTCACCTGCGCGACGCCGCGCGGCCCCGCCGGCGGCCGAAGGTGCCGATTACCACCCCGAGGATGTCCAGCGACTGCTTCGGCCGCAGCGGCTGGTAGCGCGGGTCCGCATTGGCCGGCTGCAGGTAGCGGCCCTTGTCATCGCATGCGAGCAGCTTGAACGTCTCCTCGCCGTCGATCAGCGCGTACACGATCTCGCCCACATCCGCATGCTGGCGCACCTCATACACGGCGGTGTCGCCGTCCAGGAGCCCCATGTCGACCATCGAGTCGCCGCGGATGGGCGCAAGACGGGTGATGAGGGGATTGGGTGCCAGCCAGGCGTCGATCGAGCGGCGCTCCTCCGGCATGGTGTCCCCGGTATCCGGCACGCCGGCGGGCACGGGCCGGCCGATCGGGAAGCCGGCGAAGTTCCAGCCGGGCTTGAGCCGACCACCTGGGGCGCGGCCGACAATACCGGCCTTCTCCAGCCGGTCGATGATCCAAGCCAGGGTGCCCTTGCTGGTGATCTTGTGGGACTGCAGCGCCTCGAGCAGTTCGCTGAGGCTCGGCAGGATGCCGTGCTTGGCGTAGTAGGCGCGCAGCGCTTCCTCGACCGCTGGGGCGGATTGCGCAAACGGGATGGTGCGGCGCGCGGCGGGCATGACGGCGGGTCAACTTGAACGGACGTTCAAGCCTACTCGGTCCGGTCAGGACTGCCAAGCCCTACTCTGGCGGCGTGAACGGGTCGAGCAGCTGCGGATCGTCGTCACGCGACGCATTGACCCTGCGGGAAACCGGCCGCACCACCAGATCCGGAACGGGCACCGCCAGCATCAGGGCCATCGCGTCGTCCGGCGTTGCGCGCAGGTATTCCTCCACCAGCTCGGCCGGGATGCACACCGGCATGCGGTCGTGGATCGTCGCGGCGGCGCCGTCGGATGCCGTGACGATGATCGTGCAGGAGCCGGCCTCATCCTCATCCTGGAGCGGGTGCCGAGGCTCCCAGAGCCCAGCCGCGAACAGATCATGGCCGTCTGCCCTGGTCAGGTAGTAGGGCTGCTTCACCTTCCCTTCCAGTCGCCACTCGTAGTAGCCGGCCATGGGGATGACGCACCGGCGTGCCTTGAACGCCGCGCGGAACGCGGGCTTCGTGGCCACCGTCTCAATGCGGGCATTGAACGTCGAGTAGGACTGCTTGAGGTCCTTGACCCAGAACGGGAGCAGCCCCCACCGCAACCGGCGAACCGCGAGCTGATCGTCGGCGTCGAGAACCACCGCCGCGCGCTGGGTAGGCGCCAGGTTGTAGCGCGGCGTGAGGTTCGCCAGCTCGTCGGCCAGCGTCGGCGCCGGAAGGTCGCCGGGAAAGCGTAGAGGGAGCTGGACGAAGCGGCCGCACATGGGCGGGAGCGTAGCACCGGCTGCGGGACGCCTCTCTACCGCGGCCGCATCCGCCGGATGTCGGCGAGAATCCGCCGGTGCGCTGTCGGTGTGAACTCGAGCATGCGGGCCCTGCGCCGGACCTTCTCGGGCAAGGTGTTGACGGTCAGTTTCGTCACTGCCTCACCGCGGCCCTGCGACAACTCGAAGACCAGGTAATCCCGCGTGGCCACGGCAAGTGCCCACAGGCGACAGATCGCCTCCGGATCGTCGCAATCCTCGCCACGCAGCGGGAATCTGAGCGTCCTTCCGTATGGCAGCGAGGAGGCCTTCGCTTCGAAGAACGCCCGGTTGCGCGAGGACCAGCTGAACATCACACCTGGCCGCCCCGTGCGGACGGACTTGTGGTCGCGTTCGACCTTGTCGGTGTGCTTGAGCTCCCCTGCGCGGCGCATCGCTCTGCGGCGGCGCTCCAGCTCGGTGACAGCCTTGGCCAGCCCGACTACCGTGTCACTGGCCGGGAAATATTGCTGGCCAAACCGCCGGCTTGCGAAGGTCACGCGCCACAAGTGCGCGGCGCGCATATACGAGATACCGACCGGCACTTGGTGCGTGTTCCCGTCGACCGTCGTCAATTCTCGGAGTCGATACTCGTCCATCGGCCTGAGTATTGCCCTTAGTCGTCCTGCTCGCGACAGTCGCCTCGGAGTTTCCGGTATTCCATCGCGACCACCTGGTCCGTGCTCATTCCACCACTCGGATCTGGTGCATGCGCGACAATCGTAGGCGACCATCGCCCGATCAATCCGCATTGCGTCCCCGACAGAACCGATAGGCCCATCCTTGGGCCTGGTCACCACGACTCCGCGTGGATTTCGGAACGCGACACCTAGCGGCGTGGCGGGTGTTCAGGCAGCACAGGGGGGAGCTGCCTGATGCTTCGAGGCTGGGCATCTCCGTCACTGGAGATTCGGCTCCCAACCTCCGCCGCCAATGGCGGCGTGCTGCGTGGCGGTCAGGCCGGGTCTCCACGGCCTTGGGTATCCTCACCCGGCGGCCTGACCACCAACTCCAAAATCTGGCATTCCCTTGCCGTCGCTCGCTTTCCTTGCCTGGCGTCCTGCCTGGGCGTTCCTGCCCGACTCCTACCTCCTCCTCGGCGTCCTGCCCGTGCGCTGCCTTCCTGGCGCTGGCGGCGTCCGTGCCGCCTGTCTGGGCTCCCTGCCCCGATGCCATCCTCCTGGCGACCGTCTCGCTCCTTGAGACCGATGTGAGCACACCTCCGTGATCGCGCAAGTCCTGTTTCAGTGACGGTCCGCACGATCCCTCGCTGGCCGGCGTCGCGTCTCACTCGTTGCGACGAAGTGATCCCATCACATGCCGCCGATCTCGCAAGTCCCCTTGCCACCCGAGTCACGTCGCAGCGGTCTTGGCCACGGCGCCGGTCAGAAGGCGCCGCGCTTTCTCCTGCGGGAGTGCCGCATCCACCAGGACGACGCCTTGGTCGTGGTCCGACATCTCGGCGACGTGAGACGAAAGGTCGACCGCCAATCGCCTGGCATCCGGTAGCACCAACTCGAACGCCGGTGCACGCGGGTATGGCGACGGGAACAGTGGCGCGGCCAGCTCGACCTCCAACTCCAGCCGCTTCCATCCGCGCCAGAAGTGCATCTGCTCCAGGAGCAGGCGCGCCAGCGCGCGGTGGTCCTCGCTCGGCACCGGCAGCAGCGTGCGCCGATCGAGGGCATGCAGCAGCAGTACATCACCCAGGCGGCAGCGGCCGTCGCCATCAGCTACGCAGAGCGCCAATGTCCAGTATGGGCCGTGGCGACCGTCGTCGCCCACCGGCAGCCGGATGCCGCCCTGCACCGGCACGGCACAGCGGCCGCCGCGCTGATCCTTGCTCACTACGAATCCGGCACCGTAGCTGCTCTGAGCGAGCGTAATTTCCTCGGTGATGCCGACGAAAAGTCCGCACACCGTGCCCGCTGGTTCGCTTGTTCGACCCAGCGTCGAGAGCAGGCGAGGAATCGCCGGCAGGTAGGTAGTCCCGACGTCGCGAAACAGATGCGACCCGTCGATTTCCTGGCCGCCGAGATGGCGCAGCCTCGCAAATGGCGTCTCCAGCATGCGCAGCTGCCCGGCCGGCACCTGGCTCGCAAACGAGGAGACATGCAGGCGGTCGTAACCCAGTTGCGCGAGTGCCGTGCGCAACAGGCGTGACATCACGCTCTGGCGCTCCTCAGCGTCCTGTCCAATGGGAAACAGGGCCGCGAGATCCCACCTTCCCTCGAGCTGACCGTCTTCGTCCGACCCAGACTCGGCGAGGTCCACCGGGCGGATCGCGCCGGCGAACGGACAATCCCCTCGGTGGGCGACATGGCCGAACCGGAATGGGTGCATGCCGCCACGGCCATCGCGAGGGCCGATCATCGGCCACGTGTCGTCCGGCCCTTGAGCGCAGTCGCAGGCGAGCCATAGCCGCTGGCGGTGCAGGTCAGCCAGCGCAGCGCGCGCAACGGCCAACTGGTCCTGTGTGCGGTCATCCGTGAAAAACGCCCGGCGCAGTGCTTCCACGGTGGATTGTGGCGCCGGCGCTGTGCGAGTCTGGCGATTGTGGATGTGGAGCATGGTTTCCTCCTACGCGCTCGACGTCATCGCGACCTTGCAGGTACCGCAGTCGAGGCAAGCCGTGCCTTTCGCCCATGCCTTCTGCCCGCAGGACGGGCACGTGAACCTCACCTTGTCCCGCCGCGGCTTGCTGCCCGGCTCCGGCTGACCACCTACGCTGATCAGGGGTACCGGCTTCGGCTCCTCCCCCGCCCGCGCCTTGCTGCCCGAATCCAAGATGACGGCACCACCTTCCTGCGCGGGCCGCGGGCGGCCGTCGGCTGGCGAAAGCGCTTCGGCTCCCCGATCGTCGTCCTGCGGGAGCACATACGACTCAGTCGCTGCAGGACCAGGTGCGCCCCAGTCGAACGCGTCCTCTGGCGCAGGCTCCTGGCGCTGGTCAAGTGCCACCTGCGCGGCGGCGTCGGCCGGCGTGTGCCGTCCGTCGATGGCGTCGAGCTCTGGCTCGTCGTCTTGCACCTGGCTCACCAGCAGACCCATGCGGCCAAGCAGCTGGCTGCCGAGCAGCTGGTGCTCTCGTTCCGATGAGCCAGCGTCCTCGCCCTCCAGCCACGGCGACGCCACGCGGTCCAGCCAGGTGATGCCGAAGCCGCTGGCGACCAGATCGCGCACCGCCTCGTCGAATGGCCCACCCTCGATGATGTAGTGCTCGACCTTCTCGCCGGTGCGCTTGCCTCCCGGCCGACCGGTGCTGCTGGGCATCAAACCCAACGCCTCCATGCGGTCGGCCCACGCCTTCGAGTGGTAGCCGCGCCGTCCCTGCACGCCACGCATGTGCGCCCACAGGTGAACCATGTTGTGTGCCAGCTCGCTGAGGACCTCCGGGAGCGTGGCCAGCGCAAAGATCTGCGGATTCATCGCGATCTCGTGCGTGGTCGTGGCGTCCGCCCGAATGAACCGGTGGGCGGAGAAGAATCCCCGAAAGCCACGACTGCGTTGCAGCGTGATCAGGCACGGCGGGAGTTCGGCATCGAACAGTCGATCGTTGAGGACCTCGAAGGCATGTGCCAGCTCCTCATGTGCCTGCTCAGTCGGCGTCCGCGAGCGATCCATGGGAGGGCTCAGCGCGCCGCGACGGCGACTGGAGTGACGGTCAAGGTCGCACCGATGTCAGCGCGGACCGCCTCCGCGAGCTTGGCCAACTGCGCCTGCTGCGCTGGGTCGCATTGGACCGGATTTGCTTGGAGGGTGACCGAGCGCTGCACGCGGAGCGTCCGGCTCGCGTCGTCGTAGATGTACGTCGCCTGGTACCTACCGAGGCCGGCGCCCACCGAAAGGTCGACATTCCTGGGCACGTCGACCCTTACCGGAAGCACCCAATGGAGCTGCGTTTCCTCGCTGCGCACGGTGCGCTGGCAGAGCCCTGGGCCACGCTGGGCGGCGAAGGCATCCATGGGCCTGGTTCCGGTGACCACGCGCGGAATCGGCATTCGGTACGCCGTGAGCCCGTGGTAAGCGGGCACGGTGAAGGTGGTGTTGATGACGAACCGATTGGACGGCTGCAGCGGATCATCCGTATGCACGATGGCTAGTTGCGTCCCGACGGGCGCATTCCGACTGACCAGGCCACGCAGAGCAATCGGGTCATTGGCGAACACGTCGTGCCTGGCGCTGGCGGCCATGTCGCCGTAGGCGGCCACGGTGGTGGATCCCTGCAGACTGCCATCGGCCAGCATCACGAGCTGTGTCGCCGTACCGCCGTTGCTGGTGGTCGCGGTGGCATCGGGAATCTGCAGCGGAGCCACGCCGCCGCCCGGCCCGATCCGAATGCCGAATTTGCCGTGGTCCTCGGGGTCGTATTCACCGAGCGCGAGCACGGGATTGCCGATGTCGAGAACGTGCTGGCCGTTGTCGACCGTCAGCAACAGCTTGTCCTGAAACTCCGGCACGAGAGGTAGCTGATCGCCCCACATCACCGGCAGGCTCGGTACGAACACGAGGTCGCTCGGCAGCTCCTTGGCGTGCATCAGCGCCTGAAGGAGGATCACGCGGTCCTCTGCCGTGCCGTACTTTGAAAGCAGGATGTCCTGCGCGGCGCGCGGCCTGTCGTTGGCCAGCCCCAGGGGAACGGGCACCAATGCGATGTGCGCGTTTATCCAGGCGTAATAGCGCCGCACCAGCACGCTCGGATCAATCGCGTTCTCGCCGATCGAGTCGGCGAGCTGCTGCAGCTCGAGGGTCACCCGTTCCGCCGGTGCGATCCGGCCGAGGTAGGCCACGCCGACTGCGCGAGGGTCCGCGGACCGACCGATCGCCACGAACGGGCTCTTGGCCAGCAGGGTCGAGGTCGACGCGACGTTGACCAGTGGCGCGACCTTGTCGGCGGTCATGGTCCAGTGCTCGGTGCCTCCAATCCTCTGGTGGTCGGTTCGCATGTTATTCACGCGCACATTGAGGTGCATCGCGGCCGGGGCGCTCACATCGAAGCGCAGTTCCTTGATGGGAAAGGCGCGGGAAACGACCTGGAAATAGCCCCCTTGCCCTTGCAGCAGGGGTCGGTCAGTGCGGATGACGTAGTGCGCCGACACCACCGCACCTGGCTGAAGGCCGGCGAATCGGATTTCCTTTCGCTGTACGTCGCGGTAGGACGGAGCCGCCACGGGAGTCGGCCACGGGTGAGTAGCGATGTCGCCGGCGCCGACTTCGCGCATGGTCTGGTCCGGCATGACCACTGACGCGCCTTTGATGTCGACCGATTGGCGCGCGAGATTGAACGGAATGGTCAGCGTGCCGAGCATCCGCACCCCTTCGGCATCCATGGCCTTCATGATCTGCGTCCGATCCACCACCGTGGCGCCGGATGCCGAGACCTGGATGCTTGCTCGGTCCAGCACCACCATCACGTGGGGATCCTCGGCTGCCGCTCCCAGCGGCAGCAGCATCGCGGTTGCGAGGAGCGCGCACGCCGGCGCGGAAAAGCATTTCATCGAGTCGCTTCCTTCGGCGCCCCGTGCCGCAGCAAGGGACGACTCTGGTGGATGGCAAGCCGCCGCGGAGCGGACGGACGCCGGGTGGGAGGAGCCAGCCACAGGACTACGAGGCACAGAATGGCGGTGGCGGCGTCGACGCCGATCAGCGGCAGCGCCAAAGCAGGCTTGAGTGACGCCGCAACACCTGCCACGATCTGCAGCACGGCGATGAACACTAGGGCGTGGGGGAGCGCTCGCATGGTTCGTGGGTCCTCGAGAGGCACCTCCATGCTAGGGCTTGCCCCTCGGCTGAGCGGGTCGCGGTCGTGGCCTTCAACTGGGGACTGGCGGCACATCGACCCACGCCGCATGCGATCTGGCTCACGACCTCCGGGCATGGCGTTTAGCTACCATGGTCGGTTCCTCCATCTGCTGGCGCGGCCATCTACCTATGCGTGACGTTACGGTTCACCCCCGCTGGATTGCAGCGCAGCTGCGCATTCGCGACGGGGCCTACGCCATGCAGGCGCTGCGGGACGCCGCCTTACAGCCAGAAAGCCCTGAGATTGCCGAAGCCGAGCGCGAGCTGGCGGCCCGAGCCGACGCCCTATGTGATCAGGCGGTGGCGGCGTTTGGCCGCGACGCGCGGGCGGTGCGCAGCATCTACAACCGCACTGAGGATCCTCTGGCCCGCTTTGCCGTCCTGGCCAACCCCTACTACAAGGCCACCGGCTGGGGCGCGAGCGTGCTGGACCTCGACCAAGCCACGGCCCTGCTATGTTCCGGCGACCCGGCGGACCTCCAGGTCTTCATGGCTAACCCGCGGTTGTCCCCGGATGGCCTGCTGGATGTCCTACTTCGACGCGGACCGGCGTCGAGCCTGTCTCCCGACCATCCGTCGTGGCCGGCGATCTTCCAGGGGTTAGCCGAGAACCCGTCGCTGGGCGACCTTTTTGATACGAGTCGGCGCCTCCCGAACGCCGCCGCGCGCCAGTCCCTGCCTTCGGCACTCCTCGAATGCGTCCGCTGGTTGCCACCAGCCGAGCCGCTGGCAACCGCCTTGGCGGGTTTCCTGACGGCCCTGCACGACGATCGCGCGCCCGGGACCACCTTCCCACCGGGAGATGTCGCGGCGACGGTCCTTCACTGGCACCCCGACGTCAGCAGCGACGCCTCCGGCAGCTCAGCGTTTCGGGTGCAGATGCTTCTTGCCATCCTCTTTGGCAGTCGCGTAGAACTGCCGGCGCGCAATGCCTTTGCGTCTGCCCGCGCCGCTTCGATGGCGTTGGCCAATGTGTCCAGCGACGACGAGCTAGAGACGTTGGCGGACGTCGACGCGGCGGCGTTCTTCGCCGGCATGCCCTTCAACCCCGCGCTATACGAAGACCACGCCCTCGGTACGACGTTTCTATCCTTGGCAGCGGGCTCCAATGAGGCCGCCATGGCGCTCTACCTCAGCCGGCGGTCCAAATTCGATCGCCTGTGGCAGGTGGACCGCGCGGTGACCGCTCGCGACCTCGCTGTGCTGCGACGGGTCATGCGCGACGATCACAAGCAAGGCGCGTCCAAGGACGACGTAGAGAGCTTGCTGCGAGATCGAGAAGCCATGGTGGAAGATGACGCTGCGCGCCGTGCCTGGATCAGGTATGGGCACCCCAAGCTGTCCCGCTGGCGTCGGGCCGTGCTCGCCGCCGTGATCCTCATCATCGTGTTGCTGCTGATCGAGATGGTGGAAATTCGCGGGCTTACTCCATAACCGTCCCGCGGGCCTTGCGGGAAACCCGGTTAGCCGTACAAGTGGAACTCTCGCTGGAGATTTCCGCATGGCACCACCCAATGCTCACGCGCAGGCGCGCGACCCGTCGGTCGCTGGCTTTGTTGCCCCCAGGAGCCTCGCTGACTTCAATGAACGGCTCCATGCCCATGCGTTGCCAGGGCCGCTGACGCCCGAGGAGCACAAACGGCTCGTCGAGCAGTTCGACCGTGCCGATGTCATCCGCGCGCTCACGTCCTTGCACAACCGCGCCCGCAACAGCGACGGCGCCCGCGCGTTCCTGCTGCGTTCGATCAACCAGGTCCGCCAGGCGCCCACTGCCGCGGCGCCTGCCCCTTTCGCCGAGCCGAAAAATCTCGGCGAATTCAACGCACAGCTGGAGGCGACGCGCCTGCATCGGCCGCTCGCCGTGGCGGAGATGGACGTCCTGCTCCAGCAGGTCGGACGTACCGACCTCATTGCCGCCTTGCGCGACGTGCACCAAGGTGGCCCCGCCCGCGCGGAGGCTGAAACGATGTTGCGCCGGGTGCTCGCGGATGCCGTGGTGCGGGCGGCCCGCGGCCAGCTCCGGCCGTCCGCCGCAAGCGAACTGCCGCCGATCTCAGACGACGACGATGGCTTCGCCGGCACCGACGCGCCGGCACGTGCGCCCGCGCCACCTGCGGCGCCGGCGGAGCGGCCCCAGCATCGCCCGCCGGCGCCTGCCGCTCGAGCAAGCACGCCGTCGCCGCAGACCGCGGACGCCAACCATGATCGGCCTCAGGCGCGCGCATACGGCAAGCGGGCGGCACTGTGCGTCGAGCCCTCCGACAGCGGGAGCCAAGGGCCCACCCTCATGGTCGAGATGGCCGCCGCGGTACCGGACAAGGAAAAGACCTACGACTGGAAGCACTCCAAGATCCGCTTCCAACTGATGCGCAAGGAGCTTCTGTATCTGCTGGCCGTCTTGTATGGCTGGGCCGGCGCTGCGGAGTTCAAGAACCACGGCGAGTCGAAGGTCAAGTCGCTTTCGCTCGAGAACCAGGACGGCGGCAAGCTGTTCATGAAAATGTCCGACAAGGGCGCACCGATGCTGGTCCTTCCGGTGACCGAGGTGGATGCGCTGGCCGACTTCACGGTGCTTGCCCTGCAGCAGGCCTGCAAGACGTTCCACCAGTTCGGGCCGACCGAGCTGCTCGCCTTCGTGCGCCAGCGCGTGGCGCCCGGCATGCGGGCGCCGTAGCCGCCACGCTCTCCTTGGCATCCGGCTTCGGCTGCACAGCAGGTAAAAAAAAACCGGCGCCCCGTGAGGGACGCCGGTGCTGTTGCTCTCTTGGTCATCCTGCGCGGCGCCGGCTGGCGTCGTGAAACGGAATGACCACTCGCTGACTAACAGCCTTCTGCAAACTCTCGACGAAGCGAATCGCCTCCTTTCCATGCTGGTTGTAGATGTTGAGCCAGTCGACACCCTTGGAACCTACGGGAATGGGGCCGGGCGGTAGGTCCGCCCGCACCTGGTACCCGAGGCCCTTTAGGGTCCCTTCCTCGTCGCTCATCGCCTTCTGGCCTTCCTCGCTGCGATCCAGATCACCGAACAGATGCACGCCCAACGTCCCCTCCGGCGGTCGGAACTGACGCAGAAGCGTCGCGTTCACTGTCGACCACACGGAGAAGCCGGTGAATGCGCCGACTGCCAGCGCGGTTTCCATACCCTCCGCGGCTCCGATCACCCGCCCAGGCGGACCCAGGCGAATGGCACAACCGGCCAAGCTCACGATCTCCGGCTTGCCCATCAGCTTCTTCGGGTAGCTCACCGGCGCCTTGCCCCACCCATCACGGGCGAGGTAAGTCCGATGAACACCCCGAACGCCGCCTTGCGGGTTCTGCAGCAGTGCCACCATGGCCGGGAAGTACCCGGATTCATCGTTCTCGTCGTCCCGATCGTCGTCCCGATAGAACAGCGATGGGAGGAATCGAACCGAATCCCACACTCCCGGCATTTCCCCCGGCACAGGCAGCCCGCGGGATTCCAGGTAACGCCACGCGAGCCTGGCGCGGGCATCCGTCAACGGGATGGCCTTTTGCCAGGTCTCGCGCATCCGCTGTACCAACGCCCGGTCCTGCTCCTCCATTTCGCGAGTGCGAGCCGGAGGTGCAGGCGGCGGTGGCGCGGCGCGGCGATGTTCCGCCTTGCCGTGACTCTGCAGCAAATGCGGTGCCACGATGCTCGCCACATCTTCGAGGACTTGGGGGAACGATCCCCCCGTTGCCCACATCAGGATGCCGAAACCATCGAGCCACTGCCGTTCACCATTGCGCACGAAGGCGTCGCAGGAATTGCAGATGCCCTGCCCACCGTCCGCGGTCTTGTGCAGGCGGAACCCATTGGTCCCGCCGTGCACTGGACAGGCGACGTGCCTGCCCTTCTTGGCGATCGCCGCCCCAAGCGTCGGGGCAAGCGATGCATAGATGTTGTCCCAACGCCCGCGGGCGTAGGACGCCACCTCTCTTGCCTCCAGCTTGAAGTTGCTCACGCGACTCTCCTCATCTTCTTGTGAATGACCCCGAACAACGCCCCGGCCAGTTCGTCCACCGCGTCGATACCGACCGCGCTGGGGAAAAGCCTTTCCACAGCTTGACGGCCACTCCCGATACCGACGCCGATGACCTCGACCCCGGACTGGGCGAACTTGCCGGCCAGCCGCTTGACCATCGGAACATCCTCCGGCTCGCCATCGGTGATCACCACCAACAGCTTGCGCTCCTCTCGGCGTGACACCAGCTGCGAGGCCGCCCAGATCATGGCGCGACCCATCGGTGTGCCACCTGCGGCAGACAAGTCGAAGCGACCGGCCACTCCCCGCGCTGCCTCGTCGAACTCCTTGAGGACTTCGATGGCGGGAAACGCGGCCGCGGCCGCTTTGCAGCCAACGATCTGGCTGATGCCAACGGCCGTTGCCAGCGTCGCCTTCCTGGCGATCTCGATCGGCGTTCCATTCATCGACCCCGACCGATCAAGCAGGATTTGCACCGCCGTGTTCACCTTGCGCGCCACCTCCTTTCGGGCGAAGACGCGCATGTCGCCGGTGAACAACCGGTGGAGCACCCGCCCGTCCAGGCGAGCTCCCTGCCGACGGTAATCGACCTTTGCGCGGGCCTGGGCCTCCATGGCCGCCGCCAGACGAGTGCGCAACTGCTGGGATTGCCCCAACACTTGTTGCAGCTCGCCCTGTCCCTGCGCCCTCCGCTTCGACACTGCCAGCGGATCGGTCACCGGTCGAGCACGAACGCCCTCCTTTGCCAGCTGACGGGCTTCGGCCTCGACACCCTTTCGAGCTTCCTGCTCAAGGGAGGCGCCGAGCACTTTGCCCAAGTCCGTCGGGACGAAGTCGCTGGCCCCGGCACCCAAGGCCTGTGAAAGCGCCTGTCGGTCCGGTCCAGCTTGCGCATCACCCGTCGATCCCTGTGCGTCCGACGACGACGCCGCATCGGCATCGGGGTTGGACCGGGCGCTTTGATCGCCGCCGGCGTCGGGCTGTCCGCCCTGACCGGACGCATCGCCCTCTCTTTGCTGGGGGTCACCGGGTTGCGAGGGATCCGAGGGCTCCTGCGGCTCGTCCTTTGCCGCCTCCTCGACCAGCGTTTTGATCCGGCGTGCCAGAGCCAGTGCATCGGCCGTGGTATCCAGATCGTCCACGCACCCGAGGAGTGCTTCGAGCTTGATGCTCGCCGCCCGCCCTAGCAGCGCCTGCAGCTTCGGCCACCAGATGGCAGCCGCGACATCGCATGGCTGCCCGAGGTACTGGCTGCGCAGCCGGGTCAGAACGCCCATCATCAGCACGTTCTGAGGCTCGGCCGTCTTCGCCATCTCCTCCGTGCCGAAGTCCCCTTCGGCCGCCACCACTCCCACCAGTTTCGAGAGCGATGCGGCCGAGCCGGGATACGTCGCATTGCGCATCGACTCCATGCGGATGTCCTCGACCACGTTGAGCAGGTTGGCCTCGAAGGCGTCACCCGCTGTGGCGTAGGTCGTGAAGTCAGTGAACTCGATATGGCCGGTCTCGTGAAACAGATAGCCCATCGCTTTCACTTCCAGTGTCTCGTCGCAGTCCAGCGGCAGATCGGGCAGCCGGATGACCCGGCCGTCCGTGCATGCGATATTGCCCCCGACGAAGACCTTCACACCCTGGCGACGGCCGAATGCCGCCGCCAGGATTGGAAGGGATCCGAAGATCCCTTGTACGCGCTTTCCCATGACTTCCTCCTTCGCTCGCTAGAGCATCGTGGCGGTAGCCAGTGGCGACACCTGCGCCGGCGGCGGAGGTGCAACGACCACCGCTTCCGGTTCGGGTTCGTGGAACAGGTCCGTTTGGGCCTCGTCCACCGTGATGACCCCCTCTTGCACCTGCAGGGAGCCGTGCGTGCGGACCTTGACCGGATCGGTCAGCAGTTCCAGCAGGCCACGCAACGCACTGGTGTGCGTCACGCTGAGCGTCGCGCACGTGCTGCCGATCGAGCCCAGCACCTCGCCGATCATCGACGCCACCGGTACCACCAGCGGATCGACCATTGCGAAGGAGCGGAGCTTGTTCGCCAGCACGCCGATCGAGGTCATGATGCGGCCCGAGACCTGGGCCTTGCCCTCGAACGTCTTCTTGAGGATGTCAGTGGCGTTGTCGGCCACGTCGTCCAGGATCGCTTCGAGCAGCGAGCCCCGCGCGATGCCCATGCCGTCGTTCAACGGATCGTCATCGGCGTCGGCCGCCGGCCGCATGCGGTACATCATGTGCCGGAACCGGTAGCGGCTCCGGATGTTCGCCGGCGTCGGCCGATCCCTCGTCAAGAGATTCTCCCAGCCCGGGTTGGACTGTTCCCATTCCTTGAACTTCTGCGGCAGCGCAGCTTCGAGGTTGTCCGCCTCCCGGACATAGGAGATGGCCAGCTGCTTCAGCACGTCGTCGAGTTTGCGCGCCGCCGCTTTCGGCACCGCCCAGCCTTTCAGCAGGGGGAAACCGACTTCGGCACAGGCTCGCTCGGCCCGTTTCTTCAGCGCGTTGAAAGGCGCTTTCAGTTTCGGATCGGCGTAGTGCTTCACGCCGGCACTGATGAGGTGCGCCGGTGGCATCTGGTCGGAAGGCAGGTCGCGGGTGCGCTCCACCTTGCTGGACAGCTCCGACGCTCGCACGTCCAGCTGCACCAGCACCACCGCGTCAAGCACGGTGGCAGGGTTGTAGTTGCTCATGTCGTTCTCCTGGTAGGAACCCCAGGGATCGACGCACCTCCCCCGTGGGGGCGATGCGCCCCCGTGGGGATGGTGATGAATTACAGCAGGATTGCCTCGGCGACCGCACCGGATCCGATCAATCCCGGACGGGCGACACCTGACTCCAGAACGAAGTCCCGGAGCTCCTCCGGCAGGGCCTGTGCAAGTTCGTAGAGCTGACGGTGGTCGACCGCCCTGGTGCCACCGGGAGTGGGATAGACCTCGAGTGCGAGTTCCGCCCACCCTTCGTGACACCAGATCAGCGCGAGGGCCACCAGCGGCGAGTCGGAGGCCGACACCGCCGATGCGTCCCGCGTGACGTCCAGCGCGATGCGCGTGCCCCGTGAATCGGAGACGTCCACCCTGCCGGCCGCGTATGAACCCACCAGGATGCCCGGAGGCATGGTGGATCCGGTCACGTGGTCGATGACATCGCCGGTGTGTTGGCGATGCACCACCACGTACAGGTAGGACTCCCGTCCGTCCAGCGCAGTTTCGTCGTCACGGTCGAACGTGAAGCCTTCGCCCACCAGCTTGTGCTGCTGGACGCGCGCCTCGAGCTCGACCGATCCTCCTTGGCACAGCTTGATGGGGATCCGGACCGGCCTCCCCTTGCTGCGCGTTGACTCGACCCGTCGCGTTACCGTGACGGCCTCCGGCTCGGTCGAGATGGTTGCTACCTCATCCAAGCCGCCGGGGTGGGCCAATCGGAAATGGCGCTTCATGTCAGTCCCCCGTGTTGGCGGTCACGAAGCGATCCACGCCGATGTGTTGCTGGATCATGCTGTGCAGCGACTCGGACACCGCCGCCGACGTGCCGTTGGCGAGGGCCAGGTCCATCGCGTAATGGATGGGCTGGTGACCCCTGCGCTCGATGCCCGCGAACTGTCCCGTCAGGCGAACCCAACGGACCAGCGTGCGGGTGGACATCGTCACGTCCAATCCGGTGCCGGCTTTGAAGCCCTCCCGGATCATGTTGGCGACGGCGATGAAGCCCTTCAGGACCTGTACGGACGTGCTCGGGAACTTCCGCTCGAGGAGCTTCAGTTCCGTGGGCTCGTCCATGTAGTCCACGACGACCTTGAGGAAGCGATCGCGGAACGCGAGGTTCTGCACCTTCGTGCCCACGTACGCGCCCAGATCGTCGCCGGCGCCACCGGTGTTGCTGGTGGCAATGAACGCGAAGCCCTGCGCCGCACGAACGAGCTCGTTGGTCGATGGAATGACCAGGAAGCCACGCTCGATGATGTCGTTCAGACCGGTGGCCGTGCCCGACTCCAGCAGATCGCTTTCGTTGAGCACGAACGGCCACCCATTGCGGATGGCCATGGTCAGGGGGCCGTCGACCGTCATGGTCGATCCCTCGAACGCCACGATGCTGCTAATCAGCTCGGGCACCTCCATGCGCTCGTGGGCCGTGACCGAAACCACCGGTACGTTGAGCCTGGCGCAGACCTGCTCGATGAGCGAGGTCTTGCCGGAGCCGGTCGGGCCGATCAGCTGCAGGCCTTCCTTGGTCCCTTCGGTCCAGGCCGAGTTGAGGAAGTTGTTCACGACCGACAGGTTGTTCCTGTCGAACGTGTACGTCGCGTCGATCGCCGGAATGTAGGCCTCCGACTCCTGGCCGACCTCGCGCACCATGGCGGGGATCTGCACGTCGGGGCTTTCGTCGCCGAAAACCTTCGCACTGACGGTGGTGAATTGCATGTGTCTCTCCTTCGCTCAGATAGCAAAAAGGGGACACCCCCGACGGGAGTGTCCCCGCGGGGTGGGTTATGCGAACAGGAAGTCGTCCTGGTGCTCGTGCGTGTCCGCAGGAGCCCGATCTTCTTCCAGGTAGCCGCGAATCTCGGCCTTGAACTGATGCCACACCGAGGTGTAGATCGGCTCGGGGTCGAGGCCAGCGATGCGACAGCAGAACGCGAACGACAACGTCTCGTCCGGATCGCTGGACGGGGCGAACCACGTCAGCAACTCGCGCCGCCGGGCGGGGTCCTTGAACCCGCGCAGGCCTTCGAGGCTGGCGCGGATGATCCCATCGCAGAGCGCGACAATCTGCTGATCCGTCCACTCGCTGGCGACCGTACGACAGAAGTCGTGAGTCGGCACCAGGAGCTCGCGGTCTGCACTCGGCAACACCGCAGCGAACAGGTCCAACTGCTCGGACGCACCGAACGCCAGGAGATCCCGGCGCAGCTGCGCGATAGCACCCGTACGCAGACGCCTGGCATCACGACGCTTTTCGCGCCGGTCCGCCAGAGCGGTCACGATCCCAAGGGGATCGAGCACGGGCAAGCTGAGTTGCCCGAATATTTGCTTCAACATGACGAACCTCCGTGCAAAAGACGCACAGAGGCCCGAGTGGGCGGCTGTGCGCGCCCAGTGGGCAAAAATTCCGGAATCGCTCCGGATAGCGTGCGGTGCAAAAGCACCACGGAAACGCTGGCCCACACCGAACGCGGGGAGGCCTCACGCGAACACCCGCGCGGGCGCTCGCGTGAAACCTCACGCAGTCATCGGAAGGCTTTGGTCGGCGTCACCACGAAAGCGGGACACGATTGCTACGGCGGTGCGCAGCGGAGGAAGGCCGCCAAGCGTGGGCGGGTCACGGCCGAGATCGGCAGCTGCATGCTGGAGCAATCCGGCCGGCCGTGTCAAGCCAATCCCCGGGCGGCTTGCGCCGCCCGGGATTCACGTTCACTTACAACAGCACGACGGCTTGACTTCTAATGTCCTCAAGCCAGCTTGCGACCTCGCCCATGGGCTCCGATGCCGGTTCATCCCTTGCGAGAGCATCGGCAAATGCCATCCAGCTGGGGTTCGCCTCGAACGCATCGAAAGCCTTCCTGCTCTCTTTTAGCGCCCTCGCGTCGTCCAAGGTCCTCAGCAGGGACTGTGGCTCGCTGTCCGGCCATGATTTCCCGATGGCGTAGCCCGGGTGGGTGACCATCACGGCCTTTTGCGCGTGCATCATGGCAATGGCGATATTCGCCATTGGACCTCCGTATCGGGCCATGACCAAGGCCGGCCCGGTAAGGCCAACGCCCGGCATCACTCCCTGATTACCTTCGATGCTCACGCGACCATCTTCGTGAAGGAGGATGGCGGAGCATCCCAGCCTAGCTCGGTTCACTTTCCATTTCGTGAGGCCGTGTAGTTGGCTGCGACCCTGCGAGATGGCCTCGCTGGCCCTGATGATGTCATCCCGCGTCATCGCCAATGGGCGAACCGTGATCCACGCTGGATCCAACGTCAGCAAGGATAAACCACTGCTCCGGTCGAGTATGTAGCCCTCCTTGCGCTTCCTTTCGACGATCTTCATGGCAAGGGCATTTTCGTCACCCACGTCGCCGGAGATGGGATGGCTCTTCGCGAGCACCATCGTTCGGCCATGGCGTCCGTTTCGGCATTCGACCAAACCCGCGCCAGTGGTGACGACGTAGTCCTTGTCCGATCCGTTCTGCGTGTTTCGCATTACATAGTGCACAACAACCTCCCCGCCCTTGTGGGCGGTCAAGCCCGTGAAGGGTGGAAAAGATTCCGCGGCGTGCCGCACCGCGGTGGTAACGCTAGTTGCGAGAGGGCTGGCGCCGCTCCCGGCATGCGCCCTGCGGGCCTCGGCTTGCCAAGGCACGAACCATGGCTCGTGTGCTCAGCTGGACCGGCAGCGCCGACACGTAGCTCGACGCTACGTCGTCGTGGATCGCCTTGGTCCACCGTTTGGTCCACCTCACCATCGCGGCCGGATCGTCCAAACGGATGATCCGCAGGACCAGGCGTGCGGTAGCCTCGGCGTCTTTCAGCGGGCGCTGCGACAGCCGCATCAGGAGGCTGCCGATCCGGACGAGACTTTCCTCGCCCCCACAGGGGCGCATGAAGCCAGCGATCTCCTCGCCGGCAGTAATCCAGGTGGACAACTCGATTCCGACACGGTCCAGCTCGATCGTCATCGGCACACCGCGGCGGCCCAAGGAGATCGTGACGATCCCATCGTCCAGCGGCAGCGTGGACAGCTTGCGCACAGCATCCAGTACGGCCGTGGCGAGCGCTGTGTCGGCGTGGTCCGCTTTGGGGTTCGCGGCCAGGAACTGTCGAAGCTTGCCCTCGGTTGTATGCATGTTTCGGGTGTGGATCATCGCCAAATCCTCGATGGTCGATGCCGCGCGCCTTTGGCCCGCGACGATGGATGGGAACGCCCCTCGGAGAAGGGGCTGATGATGGTCATTCTGGGTTGCGCCAGTCGGCGCGGTGTGCCGGCCGCGCCGGGTTGAAGCCGGCGCGGCCGCCACGTGGAAAAGCGAAACCCTGCCACCGCATGCCAGGCCAGAGGTCTGGCATGCGGCCCTTTTCGATCAAGCGATCAACGACAGCTGCTGACCACCGCTCAGGCGGTTCAGCGAGCTGCAGATGCCGCTGTACTTATCCAGCGAGCCGAACGTCGCACACAGACCCGTGGCGATTGCCGGGATCGTCTGCAGCAAGCATTCCAGTTGCAGCTGGTTCTCGAGCGGGAGTCGGATGCCACCCTCCGAGTACTGGGGCTTGTAGGTCCACCCTTGCGCGACAGCAAAGCGCCACCAGGGGTGCACGCTGGCCTTCTCGGCATCGAACAGATGCAGCTTCACATCGAGGACCCCGCCCCTGTTCATGCTGAAGAAGTTTTCCAACGGCAGGGCGGACGCCGCCATGCGGTTGCGGTAGGCGGCGATATACGTCTCCGCCCGCTGCTCGCGCCCGAATGGCTTGGTCAGGCCACGTTCGACGTAGGTCGACATGGTGATCACCCGTTCGAGGCATTCCGAGACCGCTCCGCAGTGCTGGAGCTGCCAGGACCGCGACCGCCGATTCGTGTCGGCTTCGAAGGTGTTGCTGGCGCCCTCTTCCACGAACGTGACCACACACCTCTCGGCCGCGTAGTCCGGGAAGCGGCTGGGCCTGGCACTCGTGTCCTTGACGAGGGCATTCATCGCCGAGTGCGCCTGCTGGGCGTCGTAGGCGAAGACTGCGTAGCGATATTCGATTTCGTACGACATGGGATGCTCCTTGAAAGGCCGGAATCGCTCCGGTAGCGGTCGGAGGCAGACGCCTCGAACAACCGGCAGGGTCTCCATGCCCTGACGTGAGCCGCCGCGCACGGCGGTTCACGTCAAGCCACGGTTGCGCCTGATCTAAGGTGCCAACCCGACAGCACGCCCTGACGGCGTGCTGTCGGATGTCGGTCAGATCCCGAAGTCCTGCATGATCGCGTCGATCGCCAGCGGGTCGTTGGCCAACACGTGGTCACTGATCTCGGGGATGGTGGCTTCGAACCATACGTACTCGGCCGAGACGACCATTTCGGTCCTCGCGGCCTCCCACGGTTCGCCGTCGCCGTCGAGCTCGTCGCCGAAGGCGGCGCAATCGCCGTCGCTGCGATCGCGGATCGACATCGCCTGGACCGTCTTCACCGTGTCCGACAGCAGTCGGATGCGCTTGGCCAGCGCCAGGGAGATGACAACGCGCGCCTCTCCGGGCAATTCCGACTCGGTGTCCTCGCTGTCGACATGCGTACGGTAGATGCGCTCTTCAGTGGTCTGCATGGGAGTTCCAGATGAGTGAAAGGGATGAGGGCCCGGCCACCGAGGTGGCCAGGTCTTCGTAGGGCGACCATCACGCCGCGTGGACCAGATGCTCCCGGAACCAGTGGGCATAGCCGTCGATCAGGAACGCCGCGTCACCGCCAGCGAGGCTCACGGAGGGTCGGTCGATGCCGAGCCCGCCGTAGACCTCGCACATGGCGTAGAGGCGGTCGATCGGAGTCAGTGCCAGGGACACGTGCCACGGTCGAGCCCTCCCATCGTCGGCGCCGGCGGGTGCGATCCCGGCTTGCACGTAGTCAGCCAAGCGCTTTCCGTTGGCACTCCGCGGGCAGACGTCCCGTGTCGGCTGGAAGGCGATGCCGCGCTCGATGCCTTCGATGTAGCTCAGCGGCATCGCGTGGGCGAGCGCCAGGTCCATCACCGCGTCGAACGTCTCGACGGTCGCAGGACGACTCGCATCGGTGATCGCGATGTGGCCGGCATCGACGTCGGCCCGCAGCCCGTTGAAGGACTGCCGGACCTCGCCGTCGGTGCCGACGGCGAAGATCGCGCGCGTGCGGTCTTTCGTCGGACGCCCCAAGGCGAGCCTTGAGCGATCCGAAAGAACGATCAGCTGGCGGCCCTGGAAACCTGGATTGATCCAAGGATTCCAGTGGGGCAGCACTTCTCGCATGGCGTGGGCCGCACGCGATGCGTCGATCGCGATGGCGTAGTAGCCGTGTACCAAGTAGGTTGGGCGGTGGGTAACCGTGTTCATGGGAATCTCCAGATCGGCGAGGCCACGGACACGCATCCCGTGCGGGATGTGGACCCGCGGCGGGAGGAGGAAGCCGGAACGAATCCGGCTTGGGGAGCGGCAGCTTCGGTCTAGTAGCCGAAGAAGGACCGCTCGAGATCGCGGTCGCAGAAGCACACGCCACCGCGCTTGAGGAAGAACACCAGCTTCGTCGGGCGGGACACGGCCCGGCGGAACTCGGACCAGCTCACCTGGTTGGTCACCAGGAAGGCTGTGAGGCGGATCGCGCGTGCGATCAGGTACCAAGGGATCATCTTGACCTCCGATGGCGTGCTGCGGCGTGGCCGCGATCTGCACACCGTTTTGAACGACCGGGAACACCCCGGACAGCGACGTGCACGACGGCACGCAGGAAAGCGATTGGCGGCACGCGCAAGCACGCGCGCGGCGAATCGCTCTCGTTCAAATCGGATATGGAAATTGCGGCGATCGTGAATCGGCGCCGCGGGCTCACCGGAAGCGATGAGCACCTCGCATCGGGGAGGGAACCGGCCTGGAAGGCAGGAATCATGCTGCCACGGCGCTTCGGCGGGGTCAACGGGCCGGCCGACACGCCTTCAACCGGGTGGATTGCGCCCGGGCATTGGAGGGCAGTCGCCTAGAGTGGAAGTCCCCCCACCACGCGCGAAGGTCCACCGGTGCGAACTCTCCCTGCCATCCTTCTCGGCCTGATTCTGGCGCCGCTAGCGCACGCCGCCCAGGCGCCCGCGCCGGTCGCCGCGGCCATCCATCGTCTTTCGCCGACGGGCCAGATCACCGCGGTTACCGCAGCGCCAATGCCTCACTTCCTGACAGCCATCGTCGATGGCCAACCGCTGTACGTGAGCGACGATGGCCGATTCGTCCTGCAGGGGCACCTGTACGACATGGCACATGGCGTGGATGTCTCGGAACGCATCAAGGCGGCCTCGCGGGCCAAGGCGCTCGCGGGTCTGGCGCCGCACGACAAGATCAGCATCGCCCCGCCCCATGCGCGCTATCGCGTGACCGCTTTCGTGGACATCGACTGTGGCTTCTGCGAGCGACTTGTGACGCACGTTGATGACTACCTGAGGCAGGGAATCGCCTTCGACTTCGTGGCCTACCCGCGTGCCGGCATCAACGACACCGCTTCCTATCAGGAGGCGGTCAATGTGTGGTGCGCACCGAACCGGGCGGAGGCCCTTCGTAACGCCTACGCCAAACGGGAGCTCCCGGTGCGCCACTGCGCCAACCCGGTGGCTAAGGAGTACGAGCTGGCCATCGCCCTCCAAGTTCCCGGCACGCCCGCGCTGATCGCCCCGGATGGCACCGTGCTGGGCGGGCTGGTCGACCCGGCACGTCTGCGAAGCAGTCTGGATGCGCTGCAACTGCCGCCGGCGTCGCCGCGATGACGGAGTTGGCGTTGATGGCCGCAATCGTCGCGTGCGTCGCCATTCTGACCATAATCCATTGTTCCGCGACTCCCATCATCTGGGCGGCGTGGATCGTCCTCACTTTCGTCCTGCAGCTCGTAGGTGTGTTGGCCCTCATCAAACTGGCGCTCGGCGTGGACAAATGGATCGAGAAACGCTATCGCATGCCCGCACGAATTCGGCGTGGCCACGAGCCGTCTTCACCGAACTACGTGATCGCCGTACACGAGGTCGAGTTGAGCACCCTGCGTGGCCAAGGTATCTCGATCGACTCGCTGGCAGAGCGCGTGCTCGCCGACCACGGGCTGAAGATCGGTTCCGACCTGCTGGCCGAGCAGCTGGATGACTACCTGGTGCGCCGCCTCGCACCCGAACTCCGCGCGCGGCGTGCCGACGGCGTCGCGCTCGCAACGCTCTGCGCGGACCTGCGCGAGCGGTACGGCTACAGCTTAGGGGCGTCCCATCTGGTGGGGGCCGGACGGCTTCCGTGGTTCGCTCCCGACGGATCGCTGCAGGGATCCTAGCGCCGCGCCTCGCACCCTCTGCTTTCCGGAGCCCCAAAAAAGAGCGAGGCGCCCTGGTGGGGCGCCTCGTCGTTCTACATCGGTACGTTAGCGGTGGGTGCTCGCCCGCTGGTTCCCGTGGGGCGGCGTGGCCATGGCCTCGTCGGTTACGCGGTTGAGCCAGCGGAAGAAGGCCGTGACGGGAGCGAAGAAACCCCGTGGGGTCTCCTTTACGCCCTGCACAAAGCCTTCGATGAAGGCTTTCACATTGTCATTCATGGCTCGACTCCTGTGCTGCCCGTTTGGCGGATTTTACCACCCACCACAGCGACAGCGCCACGTCAATCAGCACGAACACCGCGTCCAGCCCCTCCATGAGACTGGTGAACCAGTGCTCCCCAACCATGTGGACCATGGTGCGGACCGCCACGATGACGATCGACTCCATGGCCACCAGGCACAGCAGCAGCACGGCACCGATCAGCAGGTGGGCCAGGAGACGACCCATTTCCCGCCACGCGGCGCGCACCGAACGTACGCGATGCATTGCATCGCTCTTCGCTTTCTTCATACAACACTCCTCTGCGGCCGTGCACGCCGCGGTTGAAACAAGCCCCGCGCGTGCACGCCGCGAGGGTTCCCACGCGGCGCAAATTGCCCCTGTCGGGCAATCGGCCCGACTAGGGTTGGGTGTAGCGGTCCCTGCAGGGAACCGGATCGGGAGCTCAGCCGAAGCTTCCGCCTTCCATGACGGCGCTTGGGCGGGTGGCCGGGTGATCTCGCCTCCACGCGCAAACCAGGCCGGATTGCCAGTCGGCCAGCAGCTCGTCGATCGTAAACAGCGTCGATGCTGTTGCAGCCATGCAGGCGGCGCGGTCTGCGCGACCGCAATGCACCGCCGCATCGCAGGCGGCTTGATCTGCCCCATGCAGCCGAGCGGCAAGCCCGTACGCCTCGATGACGCCAACGGTCTCGTCCATTCCGGCCACAAGGCGCAGCTTGAGCAATGCCTCGGCTGCCGTGTCCTTCGGGTCGTAGCCTTCCGGTGGCAGGCTCATATCCCGAACCACCCGCGGCCCACCACGTCCAGGTCGTAATCGTCGGCGTACGCGATGGCCGCCTGCTGATAGTCCTGGGCCGATTGGGCGTCGCCGATATAGTTGTCGACGTCGGCGTCGGACATACCAGCATCTTCTACCGTGATCAGACACAGACGCTGCAGCGCCTCGCTGAACCTCTGACGACGACCCGCCTGCGCCATCGCGTTACCTTCCAGTAACTCCGACATGGCCACCTCCCTCTCAATAATCCCGAATGCGCTTCGGGTAGCGACTGGTGCGAGGTGCACCGAATGCGTTGCCTTCACCGATACCGCCTCCCTGAGGCGCCATGGGTCAGGGCAAACAGCCCGGGCGACTTGCGTCGCCCGGGACATCTCCGACTTCCTACAACTACCCGCAGGCCGACCAGGAGCAGTTCCTGCAGACCTTGCAGCCCGATTCCTTCACGACCGCATGCACACCGCACTCACCGCAGAGTTCCCCCCGCGGCTGTTCCGCAACCGGCGATGATGCAGCGTTCGGAGAAGGCACCAAGCGAAGTGTCGGACCGCTCGCTCCCTTGCCTTCCGCCGACGTCAGGCCCAGCGTTTCCAGCCTGTGCCTGATCAGCGTGGCGATGTAGGCCACCGTGGACGGATACCACTGTTGCTTCTCCGAGCCAGGGACTGGGCCGAGGAAACCACCGTTGGGTTCCTCGATGTCCACCAGCTGGTCGAGCTTTCGCAGGATCCACGCCGGCGAGTACACGCGCATGTCTAGCGACAGCGCCTTGCACAGGCCATCGAGCGACCGTGGGTACTTGCCGGCCGTCCAAACGCTGATTGGGCGAATGGTGCCGTCAGGCAGGCTGACCTCCTTGAGCGTCATGTAGAAGTCGTCGCGTACGACGGCGTTCTTGACGTCGAAGCTCCAGGAGGCCGCTCCCTCGGCCGTGGTCTTGGGCTCCTTGCGGGACAGCATGGCGTCGATCAGCGGCGTCGCCGCCGACCCATCGAACGCTCCCATGGCCGTGCCGTGCCAGAGCAGCAGCCTCGCCATTGCGGCCGCATCCGACGCCACCCGTTCAATCGTTCCGTCGGGAAGCGTCAGTGCGAACGGCGTGCCTTCGGCATCCAGCAGCGCCTCCAGCTTCAGCTTCAGCCAGGCGCGATCCCGCGCCCGCATGTCCATGCTGAGATTCTTGGCCAGCGCCCGCAGATCGCGAGGCGCTTCACCCGGCACCCAAACTTCGAACATCCAGGGTGCATCGTCCTCGGTCTCGGTGACGACCACCGGGAACTTGCCCGTTGGCGATGCCACCATGAAGACTCTGGCCGGGTGACCGGCATCCGCATGGGGCCGGCGTTCCAGGTAGAGCACGCTCTTTGGGTCGAAGGCACCTGCGCTGATCTGCAGGCGACGGTCGGGCTCATTCGTGAAGCCGCCCTTGGACGATCCCTGGGGTGGCTCGTTGCTGACCACGGCATATCCCGTGATCCTCTTGCTGATGGTTTTCGACATGACTCCTCCCTGGCGGGGCACCGAAGTGCCCCGCCCTGGTTAGTTGGTTTAATGGCTGCGCCGGCTCAGAGCTTGCCGTAGTAGCCGTCCTTCAGAGCGTCGAACAGATTGGCGGCCGTATGCATCTCGCCGTCGTATTCGATCTCCTCGTTGCCCTTCACCCGCACCTCGGATCCGTCTTCGAGCTTGAAGACGTACTCCGTGGCGGCGAGGTCGGACTCCCGCACCAGGACGCCTTGGAAGGCCTCCGGGTTGAAGCGGAACGTCGTGCACCCTTTCAGCCCTTGGGAAGCGGCGTAGCGGTAGACGTCCTTGAATGCCTCGAACGGGATATCGGTCGGTACATTGACCGTCTTGGAGATCGACGAGTCGACCCAGTACTGCGCCGCCGCCTGCACGTCCACGTGCTCCTTCGGCAATACGCTGTCGGCTGCGACGAAGTACGCCGGCAGCCGATGCAACTCGCTGGTCGCATCCGGACTGGCCTGCGAATCAACGAACGCCCGGTAGGCCAGAAGCTCGAAGCTGAACACCTCGACCTTCTCCTTCGACTTCTTCCCCTCACGGATCACATTGCGCGAGTAGTGATGGGCGAAGCTTGGCTCGATGCCATTGCTGGCATTGTTGGCCATCGACAGTGCGATCGTGCCGGTCGGGGCGATGGAGCTGTGGTGCGTGAAGCGTGCACCGACCTCTGCCAGTCGCTCGACCAGTTCCGGTTCGCACAGGGCGATTCGCTGCATGTAGCGGCTGTACCTGGCGTGGAGCAGGCGGCCAGGGATGGAGTCCCCAACCTTGTACCCGTCGCGCACCATGTCCGGCTGCTTTCGCAGCATTTCGCCCGTCACCGTGAAAGTCTCGCCCATGATCGGGGCGGGGCCTTTCTCTTCGGCGAGCGTCAGCGCCTCGCGCCACCCCTCGATCGCCAGTGTCCTGGTGACCTTCGAGGTGAACTCGACGCTTTCGGGCGACCCATACCGCAGGCCCAGCATCGTCATCACCGAACCCAGGCCGAGGTAGCCCATGCCGTGACGACGTTTGCGCATGATCTCGTGGCGTTGGACCTCCAGAGGAAGCCCGTTCAGTTCCACCACGTTGTCCAACATCCGCGTGAAGATGCGGATGACCTTCGCGTACATCTCCCAGTCGAACGTCGCCGCTGTCCCGAAGGGCTGCCGCACGAAGCACGTCAGGTTGACGCTTCCCAACAAGCAGGCTCCCGCAGGGGGAAGCGGCTGCTCGCCACCAGTGCTGTTACTTTCGGCCTCGCGGCCTACTGACCGGCTGTCGCCGGCGGGGGAGCTCTTCGGCATCCCCTCTCCCCTTTCCACGGCGTTGCCGCCGCACGTCATGGGGGAGTTCTGACTGTCGCATGCCGGCCGGAGCCGGCCCCTCTCGCTCAGTCGATCACCCTGCACGGCTTTCGCCTGCTTGGGCCGTGTCGCCCGCGTCCGGGCTTCCACGTCGATCAGAGAGGGTTTTCCGCGGGCTGTTGCCCGTGGCCGCATGGTCTACGGATTGGTCGAACGAATCGACTCGCACCACCAGTTGTTGTTCATCGCATTGACCTTGTCGATCAGGATGAACCCCGGCTCGGCGAAATCGTACGTGCTGGACATGATCAGGTTCCAGAGCTGCCGCGCGCGAATGCGGCGGTAGACGCGACACGCGACCAGACCATCCTCGCGGACGGTATAGCCCTCGTACTGCGCCGGCCACTCACGCCAGATCACCTGCGTCGGATCGTCGAGATCGAGCTTCGACTTCTCCATCGCCATGACCGGGAATGCCAGGGGCCACTCGAGATCCTTCTCCACCGCCTCGAGGAAGGCCGAGGTGATCAGCAACGACAGGTTGAACTGCCGCAGCCGCCCTGCCTCCCGCTTTGCGCGGATGAAGGCTTCGACGTCAGGATGCCCGACGTCCATCACGCCCATCTGGGCACCGCGTCGGTTACCCGAGGAGGCGACCGTCTGGCACACCTTGTCGAAGATGTCCATGAAGGGTAGCGGCCCCGACGTCGATGCTCCGGCGCCAGCGACCACCGCTCCCTTCGGCCGAAGCGTCGTGAAGTCGTAGCCGATACCGCAGCCGGCTTTCAACGTCATTGCCGCTTCGTGTGCACGGGCCATGATCGAGTCCATCGAATCGTGGATGGTCTGCGACACCGTGCAGTTGATCGTCGAGGTCGCCGGCTTGTAGGCCGACGCGCCGACGTTGGACATGATGCGCCCGGCCGGGATCGCACCGTTCTCCAGCGCCCAGAGGAACTGCCGGGCGAAGTGCTCGCGCACTTCCGGCCTTTCCACCGACGCCAGGGCGGTCGCGACACGTTCGAGCGTGTTCTGCACCGTCATGTCCACCGGCTCGCCGTCCAGATCCTTGAGACGGTACTTCTTGTCCCAGATGTCCAGCGATGCCGGCTGAAGCCCCAGCGAGATCGGGGCGGGTTGCAAGCTAACTGCGTTCATGACTCTCTCCTGGTACACCCCGCGCCGGGGCACACCGATACCGCCCGCAGACGCAGGGGCATGGGTGTGCCCCGGCGAGGGCGCTTGGTAGCGACCAGAGACGGAGCCCCCTTGGCACGGGGACTGCGTCCCCGGCGGGGTTGTGTGAAAGGCTGGCAGAGCTATCCTTGATGCATGACCACGGACAGCCGCCCTACGACGTTGAAACTGATTGACGGCAGCCGTGACGCCCTTGAGCGTCAGGCTGTGCGACTTGCGGCACTCGGCAGCAACGCCGAGCTGAGAGCGGCCGTGGATCGGCTGATGCCACGGGGCAAGCTCACGCCTGTCCCGAGCGCCGGCGAGCCGACGACCACTCCACGTTGATCCTGGCGGCCTGCTCCTCACGGAGCATGCGCAGCATGAATTGGACGTCTTTCCGCGAGTCAGAGCCGCACTGCAGAACGCCCTCCATGTCTTCCAGCGCCTTCCTGCGTTCCCTCAACTCGCGGTGATTTGCGGTATCGAGGAACGTGAGAAAGCCTCGTACTTCGTCACGGTCCAGCATGTTGCCTCCTCGCCCGTAGGCAGCGACGGCATGCCAGCCCGGTGAGGGACGGACATCCCTCGCAGGGTTAAAAGTCTGGAAGCCCTCCAGCAGGGCATGGCGCGTGGCCATGGAAACGCGACAGGCAAGTGCCTGGGGACTGCGTGACGGCGCACGCCCCAATCACCTGATGAGAGGCGCCCCGCGCGGCGAACCGCGCGGGGCCATCCCGAATCCGCCCGCATCCCGGCTCAGTGGAACTCCGGCTGGAGCCCGTGGGCCAGCATGGTCAGCTGGGCGGCAAGGAAGACGTCGACAAAGCGGTCCGCCAACGCCGGGGTCTGAGAACACATACGCACCCATTTCGCAGCGCGATCGGGGTAGCTCACCGTGTCCATCGAGAAAACCTCGGCGCCGAAGCGATACTCGGTCGGCGTGGCCTGGCTGTTCTGCTGCTGCGACATGGTGTTGCTCCTCGTAGACGCCCGGTTGGGGCACACCGCAGCGACCGGAATCCAGTCGCTGCGGTGTGCCCCAACGCGAGCGCGTGTGGGGCAGTACGTCATGCACGCACGTGAACCTGCGAGGGTGCCAGGTGGATCGCCGGCGCCGTATTGCGCTTGGCCATCTCCAAGACATCCGCGTAGTCCACGAACTTTTCGGGAGCCCCGCCGATCGCGTCGACGAGGATCTTCCCCATGGCCGGCTCGGCCGCGAGATCGAGAAGGATCGTGCGAGCCTCCTTCTGCTCCTGCGCCGAACCACAGATGGCGAGTGCCAATGCCAGCAGCAGGCGGCGACGTTCGACCCTCAAGTCGAACAACTCGTCCTGCCGCTCCTTTGCCTGAATGCCCATACGAACTCCTGAAGCATGGCTTCGGTAAGCCCCGGGCAGACGGCTCGCCCCGGCGGGGAGAGACCCGCGCGGGGAGAGGAATGAATGGGTCGGACGGGAGCGAACTCCCGTCGACGATCCGTTGTGAGATCAGAGACCCAGCGCCACGGCGTCCGCGGCCGCCTGTGCGGCGATCGGGGCATCCGCAGCGAAACGCGGGTATTGCAGGGTCAGACCACGCATCTGCGTGGAGAACTGCGTGGCCACCTTGGCCTGCTCGCCCGCCGACATCCCTTTGAGGATGGCGATCGTGGCTTCGCAGGTGCCGGGACGGCCCAGCTGACTCAGGACACTCTCGAGCCTTTCGACGTTGCTCAACATTTGCCTTACTCCTTTGATTGAGAGCGCACCCCACCCTGGCGGGTTGGTGTCCCGCTCGGACGTGGAATGCCGCAAATGCGGCGGAAATCAGTGCTCGGTGAACCGACGCGACATCTCGAAGCTGGCGAGGAACTCGCCGCAGTGAGGATCACGAAGGTGACGTTCCAGCTCGCGCCGGACGTTTTGCTCTTCCTGGCGACGAATCGCGTTTGCTACGGCCTCGCGAGCGTTGCGCTCGTACAGATCGAGGCGAATGGTGCCATTGCGCATGATGTGTGCTCCCGTACCTGAGAGAAGGTCCGACAGAGCACGACCCTGACGGGGCGTGCCCGTCGGGGTCGATGATATGAAAGGCTTAGATGCTGCCTTCCACCTGCAGGTGACGCTCGAGGAGCGCATCCTCACTGGCCCGCTGCGCCGCTTCCAGGAGTCCCAGACGGAACTTCTTGAGGCGAGCGCGGAACTTGCGCTCCTGGGCCATCTCTTCCTTGCGCTGGCGCGCTGCCTGCTCGATCGCCAGGGACTGGCGACGAACGGACTCGGCACGGCGCTGCGGATCGGTCGAACGAACCGCCATGGGTTCGCCGGCCTTGCGGAGCTTCGCACTGCTGATCGACATCCACCAGGAGGCGGCGTCGTTGGCGGTCAGCGTCTTCTGCTGCTGGCCGGCTTTCTTGCTGGACTTCGTATCGCGATGATCGCTGGCAGCGGTCACTTCGAACGGGAGGTCCAAGGCTTTCAGGTCGAGGATCGGCTCTTTGGCCGAAGGACGAACTGCAAGGACGGATTCCGGCGACAGAACAGGGGGCGTCATGTCGACATCGGTCGGGGCAGCGGCATTGGCCGACGCTTTGATCGTGGAATCGTCCTTCTTGGACATCATCTCCTTTGCCTTATGGGTCGGTGCGATGCCGAGAAACATCATCGCCCTGCCCACGAACATCATGCCGATGAAAACGATCGACAACAGTCCGACGAACTGGATAACCATGGAACTTCTCCTTCTCAAATACGGACCCAATCGCTGGTCCAAGCGAGTCGCACGAGGCGACCATTTGCTCTGTTGGCGGCACCGCCTTGCTGATGCGCGCGCTGGAAAGCGCGCATAGGCAAGCCGGCGCGAAACGCGCAACGGCAAGAGAGGAGAGGTGATTCGAAGATTCGGAATACGGCAGCAAAGCCGTGGCGCTGGAGTAGCGCTTGTTTCGGCGGCTCGGTCGCGGCGCTGTTCGCCGCTGACTCTTGCCGCGACACCGCATCGGGGGTGTGGACCGGCGCCTGATGAAACTAGGCGCGAATACAGCCTAGCCGCGCGCCCGTGGCGTTGTCAACGGCCGGCAGGCGTCACTGCAGCTGCACCGGGCGAGCCATCAGGCTGGAGCGGATCGCCCCTACCCACGAATCCAGGTTGACCAGCCCGCGCACGTCGCGCGTCGGGCGGAACGATTGCACTGGCAAGGAGGGAAACTCGCGGGCCTCGGTGGGCTCCAGCAGCCCCACGCGGTCAATGAGGCCGATCGCCCTGGCATCGTCGGCCACCCAGACCCGGCCCGACCACAGGTCGGGGGTGTCTCGATTCAGCTGCGGGCGCCTGGCGATCACCTCCGACTGAAACACCCGCATCGCCGATTCGGCCAGTTGCTGGGCAACGGCCTGCTGCGCCGGCGTGTCGAGGGCGTAGGGCGACAGCATGGTCTTGAGCGGACCGGAGGCGTAGGCGTACGAGGAAACGCCAACCTTTTTCATGAGTCCGTCGTATTTCAGCCCCTCGATGATGACGCCGATAGATCCGACCATGCCGGTCGCGTTGGCCACGATCTCGTCGCCGTGCAACGCGATCATGTAGCCGGCGCTAGCGCCCAGGCCGTCGATGACCGCCACCACCCGCCGTCGCTGCCGGTTCGCCTTTGCATCCTTCCCGGGCGGCATCAGCTTGCACGCATCCACAGCGGCACCGATTCGCTCAGCGTCACCAGGACTGCCCCCGGGCGAGTTGATGTGCAGCACGAGGCCCTTGACGTTGGGCTGCTTGCAGAGGCTCTGGAGCATCGGCACGACGGTGTCCGCACTGGTCACGTTGCCCGCGCCGATCTGCCCGTCGATTTCCAGCTGCGCCACCGTCGGTTCGATCACGGTCGGATGAACCCCGAAGGCGGTTCCATAGATCAGCGCCCAGATCATCAAACCCAGGAGAAACATCAGCACGAGGCCGCCACGCTTGACGAGGGACCACAAGCCTCCGCTGCGCCGTTCGCGCGTGACGGTCGTAATGAACTTTAGGAGCGCCGGCTCCAGAGATTCCATGACCACGGCAAGCCGCTCGCTCGGCGATGGCGGTGTGGGAATCGGGTTCGGCGGGAGCTGTTGGTCAGGCACTGTCGTCTTTCCGTGTCGAGGCGGTCCGGCGTTGCAGCCAGGACCGTAGAACCGGCTCCATCTCCTCGATGTAGTCCGGATTGATTTCGCGGCCAAACAGAATCGAGAGCGCGCCTCCCGATTGCTTTTTCCCACCTGCCTTCATTTCGCCAGGGCCGCGTAGGCGAAGGTCGGCCTCCGCCAGCTCATAGCCGTCGTTTGTCCGGACCATGACGCCGAGGCGCTCACGCACATCGTCGGAAGCGGGCTTCATGAGCAGCATGTCGAAGTTCCCGACGCCGCCCTCCCGGGCGAGGCGGCCGCGGAACTGATGCAACGTGGTCAGTCCGAATCGTTCTGGGTGCACGACCACGACGCGTCGCATGTCAGGGATGTCGATACCGACCTCGATGACACTCGTGCAGATGCCAATGCGAGCAGTGCCGTCGCGCAGGTCCGAAATATGGCTCGCCACGAGCGTGCCTTTCGTCCGCCCCGTGAGGACCCGCACCTGGCCGGGAAACGCTTGCTCCCACTTGTCGCGTGCCGCTTCGATGCTGCGCAGCTCGCCACCGCCCTTGCTGCTGATGGCGGGATACACGACGAGCACCCGACCGCCGCGGTCGATGGTCTCGCGCACGCCCTGGAAGAGCCCCCGCATAGCGTCCTTCTCCCACAGCTTCGTGGAGATGCGCTTGCGCGTGTGGCCCTCGCGCAGGTGAACAGTGTCAATGAGGCCGAACTTGGCCAGCGCCATCGTGCGCGGAATCGCGGTGGCCGTCACTTCCAGCTGATGGGCTTCCCCGCTCGCGAGCTGGCGGCGCTGGGCCGCGCCCAGCTTCTGCTGTTCGTCGCAAATCACGAGGTCGAACACACCCACGTCGCGATTGAGCATGGCAGTGGTGCCCACCACGAGCGCGGCATCCCGCGCCGGCGCATTCGCCTCACCCGTGACCAGCGCTACCGAAAGATCCGTGAACACGGAACCGGCGACATCCACTACCTGGCGCGCCAGCACTTCATTCGGTACCAGCACTGCGACGCGTCCTCGCTGATCAATGACCGCGGCGGCAATGGTGAGGTAGGTGAGGCTCTTGCCGGTGCCGGTATCGCCGCTCAGGAACGCGGTGCTCACCGTGCCGCGACTGAACACGGCGGCGAGCTTGGCTACCGCCGCGCGTTGGGATGGGCTCGGCGTGAACTTCCACTGGGTCAGGCGTGCATCCGGGGCCAGCGCCATGGCGCGGCGGGGCCTTGCTTCCCGCTCATGCGAGTCCACCAGCTGCTTGAGTGTCACCAGCGCCGCAAAGCGCTCCATGGCCTCGATAGCCAATCGACCGGTGATCGGATCGTGCGGAAAGTGTGCTCGCACGATCAACCGTGCGAACCCGTCGACACCGGCGGGAACCCGGATCGCCGCAAGCATCTCGGGCACCGTGGCCAGCCCCTGTAGCAGCGACCCACAGCGGTGTTCAGCATCCGGCAAGTGGTCGCGCAGTAGCGAGACGACCCGGTCCCGAAGCGTGTCCGAGCGCATGCGCTTGCCGAGACCGCCGTAGTTCGGACGGCACCGGTCGCGCCAGCGCCGCTCCACCAGCGTGGGGCCGCTGATCTGCCAGTGCCCGTTGAACTGGCTCAGCTGGCCTTGGACCGCGACCAGGCGACCGGGCGTCAGGGTTGCGGCAACCTCCCGCGCATCACCGAACCACGTCAACGTCACCACGGTGCCGTCGGCCAGCGCGATCGGCACGGTGGTGCGCGGTGAGCCGCTGCCAAAGTGGCTCTCCGGCGTGCGCCTGACCTGTCCTTCCAAGACGACCGAAATGCCTACATCGAAGCCGAACGCGTCGTCTTGCACGTTGCGGAAGTCTGCGAAGGATTCGGGAAGCAGGAAAGCCACGTGCCACGGTTCAGTGAGGCCGACCTCGACGAGGCGGCCCAGCGCCTCGGCCGCCTGCGGCGGCGAGGTGCTTGTGGCTGCGCTGGGAGATACGCTGGCGTTCACTAATCGGTTGCTTCGAAGTGGCCGTCCTTGACCTGATACCACTGATCGGCGACGACGCCAGCCTCGCCGACGCGCGCCGTCAGGACCGTCACGGCGCCGTCCGCCACGACATCCAGGGCGACAAACTGGGCCCCGTCCGCGCCGCGATAGCGCGTACCGGCGCGCCCGATACCGACGCTGCGCTGGCCGAGGTCGAGGAAGCCGGCGCTCTCCACCATCACCCTGGCGCCGGCACCGACCTTGATCCTGGTCATACTGCCGGCCGCTATGATGGCGCCATCGCCGGCCTGGATCTCGGCATTCATGCCAGAGGCGATCGTGGCATAGCGATCGGTCAACACTTTCGAGCCGTCGCCTACCGACAGGCGAGCGAACTCGTTCGCCTGCACTTTGCTGTCGCGCCCGGTCGCGACGGTGGCGCCGGCATCCAGGTGAAGCTCCGCCCCGTCCGCAACCGCCACGGTGGCATGGGGGCCTGCCTCGACTTCGCCGGCGCTGCCCGAACTCAGGACCGCAAACGCACCACCGCGGCGCCGTCGTCCCAGGTAAGGCATGCCCGCAGCTCCGTGATGATGGAGGTACCGCAGCGCGTCGGCGCGCGCACCGTCGCAGACTACCGTGGCATCGAACACCAGCGCGCCGTGGTCGCTCGTTTCGACACGCTCGGCCTCCAAGATCAACCAGCGTGGCGCCTTCGGATTGATTCCGTACAGCGGACCGCAACCCCAAGCCAGCGCCGGATGCCCGTTCGGCGCGGTGAAGCGCTTGCCCGCCACCATGGGCGTTCCCTCCTTGGACCGGGCATGCGCGTCGCAAGCGGCCAGGTAGAGCACGACGGCGACCCGCGGCGCACCACCGGCGACGGTCGTGTGGCCGTCGCCCGTGGCGTAGCTGAGAATCTCGCGCTCGGTCGTGGTGGTCAGGGCGTAGCCTCGTCAGTTCGATACCGCACTGTGGCGTGCGCTAGCGCCGACATACAAGGAAAGGCCCAAGATCGCGCAGCCGGCTATGCCAATCAGCGCCCACAACGGCACGCCGAGCACGCTTACTTGCGCGATGACCTCCGTAAGCGTGACCCATGGCACGCGGGGATCCGGCGAGGGCTGACTCCACAAGAAGACCGACGTCGCAAGCGCGCTGGTTGCGACACCCAGCAATGGAACATTGAAGATTTCCCGGATTGCATTGGCGAAGCCGGCCAAGAGAGCGCCGAGGACGATGACCGGGGAAAGGAACATCACAAGGATCAGTTCGAGCAGCGCGATCATGGAAGATTCCTCTAGTTAGGCAGCTACCGGCTGCACGTCGCCTCCGGCATTCTGGCGGGCGTGCTATACATCGTAATCCGCCTGCAGCCGGACGCACGTATTGAGGGATCCCTTGCGTCAGCTGGTGACGCTGCGAAGGCGTCGGAATGGGTTGGCCAGCTTCTTTCGCAAGGCGGGACTCGGCTCGAAGGTGACGACGCGCCGACGCTTCTCGCCGAAGGCTGTTTGCTCCAGCGGCACGAGTCGACCGAGGAGCGGCAGCGAGACCGTTTCGTTGGCCTGCAATTCGTTGCTGGTCAGAATGCCCAGCTCGCGCAGCACGCGCGACACGTCCGCCGTTGGAACGCCGGTCTTTTCGTGGATCAGGAATACGAGATGGACGGTCTTCATCGTGCGGGCGAAATCGTTGCCGTGGCCTCAGGTGCACGGCCAGTCTACGGGCGCCCCCGACATCGGGCGTGCGCGCCACGCCCGCCTGAACGCCATGCTCGCGGCCCGTCGGTGCGGCGACTTGCCTCATGCGCCGGAGCACCCACGGTTGAAGTGCCGGCAGACCTTCTCGCAATAGCCCCGGTCGCGGGTGCGGCGCGGTGCTTCCCCGCGGGCCAGGGCGTGATAGCGCAACACCAGCGCCGCCAGCTGGCCATCCGTGAGGAGGGCGACACGCTGCCAGCGGATGCGCGTTCGCCCTGGTGTGCCATAGCGAACGTAGCCGAACGGCTCTACCGGCACGCCCCGCAGCGACGCTGGCGGGTTGTGCCGCAGAATGGCGGCATAGACGGACAGCTGGATCCTTTCGGCGGCCGGGTGGGGAAAACGGAGCCCAGACTTGTCCTCTCGAACCACCAGCGTGCCGCGCGCCGTGAGGTAGACGACATCCGGCCTTCCATGAAGCTTGAATGGCGACGTCATGGCCAGCGCCACATTGGATTCGACCACCCGCGCGTTGGCCAGGTCGGCTGGGCGCCGACCCTCGGCCCTCGCATAAGGGTCGCCTGCAGACCGCAAGGCCATGGCCAGCACGGTCGCCGCCACGATCAGCACACATACCCAGAGCAGCATCATGGCCGGCTCTCGATACGCGTGACGAGGCGATTCAGCACCCAGCGCGCCGCCGCGCCGAGACGCGGGCAACGCTGCAGCACCGGAACCAGGCGAGGTGACAGGGCGTAATAGCAGCGAACGACGGCTCGGCCGGCGCGGGTCGGGAGAAGTGAGCGGTCCCGCCAGCGCCGCAAGATGTCCGTCTGCGGCGCATCCGGGCCATAAACCGCTGAGGCGATGAAGCATCGCCGATCGGTTGCCGCTCCGCGCAGCGCAGCCAAGCGGGCCCGTTCATGGGAAGCGGTGCCGGCATCCAACCAGCGGCGCTGGTCCGCCGTTGCGCGACCCTTCCCGTTCGTCCGGTCCAGGGCAGCCTGCTGCTCGCACAGACCCAGCGTGGCCAGTTCGGTGGCGGAGATGCTGTCGTGCTTGGACAAGCTCAATCTGATTCCCCTGTACCGTCCAGGCAAGCGACGATCTTGAGGTCGTAACCTGGGCCGCGCGCGAAGGTGCTTCCGGTCAGCTGGTAGGCGAAGCGGTGGTGGCCAGGCCCAATGGGCAGCTGTCCATCCTCGCCCACTGCATTGAACCAGACCATGCGCTCCCGCTGCCCATCAGGGAATGCCACGTCCATCTGCAGGTGCTTGTTGTCCCTGCCGAGAGGGCGGATGCGACTAACTTCGCCGGCCACGACAAAGACGGGCTCGGGAAAGCCACGGCCGTACGGCGCCAGCTCTGCCAGCTCCGCGGCGGCCTGCCGCGACGGGCGCACCGGCAACTTGCCATCGTGTTCGCGCGGCGGCGGCGGCCTATCCGCCAGAGCGTCCTGTACCGCCAGCTCCCAGGCGATCGCGAACTGGGATACCAACGCCCGGGGGACTTTGACGCCACCAGCCATCGCATGACCGCCGTACCGAAGGTTCAGTTGCGGGTATTCGCGCGCGATGCCGTCGAGGAGGTGCTTGACGTGCGCCCCCTTCACGGAGCGAATGGACCCGGTCATCCAGTCCGGGTCACCTTCAACCGGGCTCAAGCAGACCGTTGGTACACCGAAGGTGTCCACGATCCGACTCGCGGTAATGCCATGCACGCCGGCGTGCCCACCCGTGTAGAACGGCAGGCATAAGGCGGGAGCGCCCTGATCCATCTGCGGCTGCGCCATCTCCATGGCGCGTTCGGTCAGCTCGGCCTGGACGCGCTTGCGTTCGAGGTTCGCGTCATCGAGCGTTTGCACCCAGGCATAGGCCTCGCGCAGGTTGCTCGAACACATCGCCTCGATGCCGCGCTTGGCATCGCCAAGGCGCCCGACGGAGTTCAGGCGCGGCACGATCTGGAAGGACAGCGAAGTTGAAGTCCACTCGTTGCGCACGAAGGGCGCGAAGGCTTCCCAGATGGCCTGGCCGCCTCGCTCGATGCGCTCCAAGCCCTGCTGCACGGCCCAGCGGTTCGCGTGGCTCATGCCAAGGTCCACGCAGTCGCCGCACGTTGCGACCGCGACGAAGCTGAGGAGATCCACCAGCTGCGCTGGTGTGCCGTGAGGCAAACCGCGGCGGGCCAGCTCACGCTGCAGCGCCACCATGACGTACCACGCCACCATGGCGCCGCAGATCGTTGGATCGCCAAATGCGGTGGCGTCGTCGCGCGCAGGATTGACGCACGCAACGGCCGATGGCGGCGGCCCTTCCTCCGGCAAGTGATGGTGGTCCGTGACGACGGTCTTGACCCCATGGCGCGCTAGCTCGGCGACGCGCGGCTCATCGGTCGAACCTTGGTCCGCAGTAAGCACGCACGTCGGCCTGGGGTCGAGCGCAAGGATGCGTTCCACCAGCTGGGAGGACACACCATAGCCTTCCTTGAGGCGATGGCTGGTGACCACGTGCAAGCGCTCCGGGGGCACCGCGAAGGCCTCGGTCATCGCGCGCCAGATCACCAGTCCAGAGTTCTGGCCGTCGGCGTCATGGTCGAGCACGGCAGCAATGACTTGCCCCTGCTCGATGGCATCGGCGAGGCATGCCGTCGCCAGGGCAATGTCCGGCAGCGCGCTCGCACGCGGAAGGTCCGCGGCCCGCGGGTTGATCAGATCGGCCAGGCGCCCATCGGGAAGGCGATTCAGACGACCGGCAATCACGGTCGCCTGGAGGTGCGAACGACCCTCCGCCACGGCGGCCTCGTACACGGCGTCGGCGAGCGGGCGTGCGGCCCATGGACGGGTGGCTCTCGAAGCGGTGGTTTCTTGCAAGGCGCTATTCATGCCTTCAACGGTGCCACACGCCGGTGCTGCGGCAACCGCGCTGGTCGTCCGTCCGCTGGTCGCGCTGGGACGCGCGGCCGGCGCAGACAAGCGTGCCGCCCGCGTCCGGCCATGACGCGCCATCGGCCGATCGGAAGCGCGCTGGATGCCGGTTGCCGGAATCCGGCTCCGTGGCAAAACGGAATGACTCTCCACGGAGTTCCCTCATGCTCGACCACGATACCGCAGCGGCGCTGCCCGCTTGTGATCCCTTTGCGTCCCGTCTTCTCGCGCTGCTGTCGTGGCCGGGGGAAAGCGCGAGCCCGACGGCCATCCCGGACGAGGCGGTTGAGCCGACGCCTGTTGTCAATTCGCCCAACTACCGGATTCCCGCGGACCTCGCCTTCGGCCAGGGCGGTCCGAAAGCACGCGCCTTGCGGAACATCGTGGCGATCCAGACTTTGCACGCGGTCGAGGAGGATGGCCGCGCACCAACGGCGGCCGAGCAGCGCGCTCTGGCCGCCTACGTCGGCTGGGGCGGTCTGCCGCAGGCTTTCCGGCTGCCCGACGGGTCCGTGAGCGCCGGCTGGCACGCGGTGGTAGAGAACCTTGAAGACCTGTTGTCGGCGGCCGAGCTGGCCGACGCGCGGCGCTCGACGACGGATGCCCATTACACGCCCCGCGTGGTGGTCGAAGCGATCTACGCCGGCCTGCAGCGCCTCGGCTTTCGCGGTGGGCTGGTGCTCGAACCGGGTTGCGGGGTCGGGTACTTTCTCGGGCTCATGCCGCCTTCGCTCAGCCAGATGACGGTCTGGACGACGGTCGAGCTGGACGCGATCAGCGCTGGCATTACCCGCCGGCTGTACCCCGACGCAACTCACCTGCATGCCGGCTTTCAAGACGTGGCGCTGCCCGCCGAGCACTTCGACCTGGCGCTGGGCAATCCGCCGTTCGGCTCATCGAAGCCGCACGACGCCAGCAATCGCGACCTGGCCGGATTCACACTGCATAACTACTTCGTCGCCAAGAGCCTTCGGGCGCTGGCTCCGGGCGGCCTGCTCGCGATGGTGGTATCCCAATCGCTGATGGACAAAGCCTCCGGGCGCGAACGGGCATGGCTCGCCGCACGGGCGCACCTGCTGGGGGCGATCCGCCTCCCGAACAACACGTTCACGGCCAACGCCGGCACGACTGTTACCACCGACATTATCTTTCTGCGGCGCGCGCTACCGGGTGAGACGCCGGACGCGGCGGCGTGGACCGACGTGGTCAACGTGCCGGCTGCCGAGGGTGCGGTGGCCATCAACCGGTACTTCTCCGATCACCCGGAGATGCTACTGGGCACCATGGCGATGGTCAGCGGCCCCTACGGTCCCGAACAGGCCCTGATCCCGCACGATGGCGCCGTGCTCGCCGACCTGTTGGCCGGTGCGATGGCTCGCCTGCCCCGCGACGTGGCGCGTACGGTTGTCTCGCGCAAGCCCGCGGCGACGACACCGCCGATCCCCGACGACATTCCCGTGCTGGGGCACTTCATCGCAGAGAACGGTTCGATCTGGCATCGCCAGCCGGATGTGCTTGGTCGTCGCACCGCGACGCCGGTCCATGCGGAAGGCCGGGCGGACGAGCGCTTGCGCGGCCTGATCGACCTCGCGGCACGGCTGCGCGCGCAGATCGCCGCCGAGCTGGACGATGCCGCTCCCGCGACCTTGACGCAGATGCGCTGCGGCCTTGAGCGCGCATATGACCGCTTCCAGCGGCAGTTCGGGTACCTCAATTCGCAGTCCAACATCAGCGCCTTCGAGGATGACGCGGCGGCGTACCTCGTGCGCGCCCTCGAAATTGACTACCAGCGCCTCGACGCCGTTGAAGCGGAACGCCGTGGCCTCGCCCTGCCCCGTGGACGGCAGACGCTCGAACTGGCGACCAAAGCCCCGATCCTCCGTGAGCGCGTTCTGCACCCGGCGGTAGAGCCGAACCCCAGTACCGCCGCCGACGCGCTGGCGGCGAGCCTCAATCGCTGCGGACGCATCGACCTCGCGTGGATGGCCGGTACGCTCGGGATTCCAGCCGCCCAGGTGATCGCGGAGCTGGGCGACCGAGTGTTCCGGACGCCCGAAGGCGAGTGGCAGGAAGCCAACAAGTATCTCAGCGGCAACGTCAAGGCCGCTCTGGCTGCCGCGCGGAAGGCCGCAGCGAGCGATCCGACGATGGATCGAAACGTCAAGGCACTCGAAGCGGTGCAGCCGGCCGACCTGTCACCTGCGGACATTCACGTTGCCCTTGGCTCACCTTGGGTGCCCGCATCGGACTACGCTGCCTTTGCCGCCGAGGCGATCGGCTTGACCGACGCGAAAATTTCGCTGCAGCAAGCGCTCGGGCGCTTCGTCCTCGTGTCACACGAAGCCGGTCACGCCCGCTTCGGCACCGAGAAGTGGTCTGCCCGCGAGATTTTCGAGAAGGCGCTGTCTCGCGAAACTATCGTCGTCAGCGTCCTCAAACCGGACGGCCGCACCGTGATCGACCACGAAGCCTCGGAAGCGGCCCGGCAGCAGGCGCTGATGATGCAGGATGCCTTCGCGGAATGGATCTTCGCCGACGCTGAACGCCGGGAGCGGCTGGCGAGGGTCTACAACGACACCTTCAACACCGACGTCCCCCGCGTCTACGACGGCTCGCACCTGACGTTCCCCGGCAAGGTCAGCGACAACGTCATCTGCCTTCGCCGCCATCAGGTCAACGCGGCCTGGCGGATGATCTGCGATGGCGTGGTTCTGCTTGACCATGAGGTCGGCAGCGGCAAGACGTACACCACGATTGCGGCCTTCATGGAAATGCGCCGCATGGGACTGGTGCGCAAGCCGCTGTTGACGGTTCCTAACGCACTCGTAGACCAGTGGGCTCAGGAGGCATTGCGCCTGTACCCGGCGGCGAAAGTCCTGGCGGTAAGCGACCGCGACTTCCAGAAGGACCGCCGCAAGCTGCTGTTCGCCCGCATCGCAACCGGTGACTGGGATATGGTCATTGTTGCCCATAGCCAGTTCACGCGCATCCGCGTCCCGTCGTCCTTCCAAAAGTTCTACCTGCAAGAACGAGTCAACGAACTGACCGCAGTCCTGGCGACGCTGCAGGCCGAGGGCGCGGGACGGCGCACGGTCAAGCAGGCAGAGAAGGCTCGCGAGGCCTACCGCGACCGCCTCAAGGACAAGGTTGACGCCGTGAAACACGACGATGACACGGCGTCGTTCGAGGACATGGGAATCGACGCCCTGGCGGTAGACGAGGCGCACCTGTTCAAGAATCTTGCGTTCGCCACGCGGCGCCGCAACGTGGCCGGGCTCGGCAATCCCGCTGGCAGCCAGCGCGCGGAAGACCTCTACCTCAAAGTGAGGTTCCTGCAGCACGAAAAGGCGAAGCCGTCGGTGTTCTTCCTCACCGGCACGCCGATTGTCAATTCGCTGGTCGAAATGCACGTTATGCAGCGATTCCTCGCCACCGATGCCCTGCAGCAGCGCGGCATTCTGGCGTTCGACTTGTGGGCCAACTGCTACGCCGAAGAATCGGTCTCCTTCGAGATTGACTCCTCCGGTTGCGGGCTCAAGCCGAAGACCGTCCTCAAGCGGTTCCACAATCTGCCGGAGATGATGGCGATCTATCGTCGTTTCGCCGATACGATCACCTTGGCACAGCTCAAGCGAATCCATATGGAGGCCGCCGGGCAGCCGTGGCCTGTGCCAAAGATGGAGAACGGTCGGCCGGAGAATGTCGTCGTTCCCTGCGGTGAGGCGTTGGAGCGCTACATCCAGGACACCATCATCCCGCGCATGCAGGCCATCTCCGGCGAGAAAGGCGATCGCCCCGACCCGCGCGAGGACAACGCGCTGAAAGTCACCAATGACGCGCGACTGGCGGCGCTGGACTTGCGCCTGCGCGTGCCGGACGCCGAAGACGATCCGGCCTCGAAGGTCAACGTCGCTTGCGGTCGCATCTTCGCGATCCACCAGCAGTGGGTCGAACGTCGCGGCACGCAACTGGTCTTCTGCGACCTCTCCACGCCGCAGGCGGCGGTGGGGCGGGAGCGGGCGACCTACCTCGCCCTGGTGGCTCGCGCCGACGCTGGCGACGAGACCGCGCAGCGCGCCATCGACGCGATGAGCCCGGATGTGGCGCTCGCGGTGTCCTCCCGATTCAGCGTGTATGACGATCTTCGCGCAAAGCTGATCGGGATGGGCGTGGCCCCCCGCGAGATTGCCTTCATCCACGATGCTCACACCGATCTACAGCGGCGCGCCCTGTTTGACCGGGTCAACCGCGGCGAAGTTCGCATCCTGATGGGCAGTACCTCGAAGATGGGCGCCGGCATGAATGTCCAGTCCCGACTCGTCGCCCTGCACCACCTGGACACGCCGTGGCGGCCGGGCGACGTCACCCAACGCGAAGGCCGCCTGCTGCGGCAGGGCAACCTGTTCTATTTGGCCGATCCAAAAAACTTTGCCGTGACCATCATCCGTTATGTCACCGAGCGGACCTTCGACTCACGCATGTGGCAGCTGCAGGAGCGAAAAAGCGCGATCATCGAGCAGATGCGCACGGCGGAAGGCGGCTGGCGCGAGGTTGACGACGTTCTGAGTCAGGCGGCATCGGCTGCCGAGCTGAAAGCGGCGGCGACGGGCAATCCCCTTATCATCGAACAGGTCGAGTTGGAGGTTACGGTCAAGCGCCTGCGCTCGCTCGAAAGGCTGTATCGCTCCCACGTCTACGATGCCGAGGCGACCATTCGACGGTTGACGCACGGCACTACCCCCGACAGCCGTCTCGCCGATACTTTGTCGCGGCTCGACGCGCTGGAAGCGCATGCATCGAGCTATCCGCGCGATCCGTTCACGGTGACGGTTGGGGCACAGCACTTCAATGACTTCCGCGCTGGCGCCAATGCGCTCGGGGAAGCCGTTGCATCGGTCATGCGTGAAAGGATCAGCAGGCACCGCGTCGTTGGCGTCTACCGTGGCGCCGCCGTCGAGGTCGATGGCTGTCGCGGCGTCGGCGTGGTCAGCCTGGTGGCGCGGGATGATGGGAGCAGCTTCGGGCAGACGGAAGTGCCGATCGACACCCAAGGACGCCTCAGCGCCTCCGGACTCATGGCCCGGCTCGACAACTTGTTCCGTAACTTGGCCGAGCGCCGGGAGAACGCGAGGGCGGAACACCGGCATCAGCAAGCGCGCCTCGCCGACCTTGGCGAACTGGTTTCCCAGCCATTCCGACAGGCTGCAGAACTGGCGGCCGCCGAAGCGAGGCTGCGGGTCGTGACCGGACTGCTCGTGGAGCGTGGCCGTGTATCGACGGCCCCCAAGTCGTCGAACGATGGGACGGTGCCTGTAGCCCAAGCAGCGTGACGCTTGCGCTAGACCGCGCCCGTGGAACGGTGGTGCACGTACACCGTGCACCCCTGTCCTGAGGCCACCATGCAAGCCGACCTTCCCTTCTCCACGCCCCCGACTCGGCGCAGGCGCTTCGGCGCCTCCGTCATCGTTGACGGCCACTCGCTGGGGCTGCTAACCGAAACGAATCAGCTCACCCCGGCCATGCGCGCGCACGGGATCACCGCCGCCGACCTCAGCCCGGTCCTGACCGGACGCCGGTGCGGGCGGCAGTTCCTCTGCAACGGTGAAGTGGTCATTCGTCGCGTGCTGCTGATGCCGGCTGGTCGTCGGCACGCCCAGGTCAGGTCGGGTCGCTTGCCGAAATAGGCGGTCGCGGTATTCCTGACCTCCCCTCTCCACGGGCACCAACGATGACGACCTCCGAACACGATTACGAACACAGCACCGGCGAGACGCGGGTAGTCCCGCTGTCAAGCATCAGCGTGCAGCCCGGCTTCAATCCCCGGCGCGCCTTCCGGCCCGCCGACATGGACCGGCTGGTTGCCTCGATCCGCGAGCAGGGCGTGATCCAGCCGCCGCTGGTGCGCCCGCGCCACGACGGCGAGGAGGGGTTCTGGCTGGTCGCGGGTGAGCGGCGCTTCCGCGCATGCACCCTGTTGAACAAGGCGGAACTTCCCGTGCTGGTGCGCGAAATGGACGACGCCCAGGCGCGACTTGCGGCGCTGTGCGAGAACATGGACCGAAAGGACTTATCCGCCGCCGAGGAGGCCATTGCCGCGCGACATGCGCTCGACCTCGCCGGCGGCGACAAGGCGGCCACCGCCTCCCAGCTTGGCTGGTCCGCAACGAAGCTGGAGGCGCGACTGTTGCTGCTGACCGCCTCCGCTGCCGTGCTGCAGGCGCTTGCGGACGGCGCGATCCACGTTGGCCATGCCGAGCTGCTGGCCGGCTTGCCGGAGGCGTCGCAAGACAAGGCGCTCGGTCGCATCATCGAAGGTCAGGTGTCCGTGGCCGACTTGCGCGAGCAGGTCAAAGGCATCGTGATTCCGCTCAGCACGGCGATCTTCGACACAACCGCCTGCGCGAAGTGTCCGTTCAACACCCAGCTGCAGGGTTCCCTGTTCGGCGATGCCGTGGCCGGCGCCCACTGCAAGAATCGCGCGTGCTTCACCGCCAAGACCAACGAGGCTATCGAGGCAAAGCGCGCGGCACTGGCCGAGGAAGTCGGCACGGTCGCGCTGTCCACCGAGAAGGACCCCGACAGCTACGTCCCGCTGGTGGTCAACGGCGAAGGCGGCGTGGGGCGCGCGCAGTTCGAGCAGTGCCGCACCTGTCAGCACTTCGGCGCACTCATTCACGCAAAGGCCGATGGTCGGCTAGGCCAGGTCGAGCGCCCGATGTGCTTCGAGCGCACCTGCCACAGCCAGAAGGTCGCGGCACACGCCGCCGAACTGGCCGCACTAGCGGAGGAGGCGTCCGGGAGCAGTCCCGTCGCGGCGGGAAACCCGTCGCCTGGCACCGCTCCGGCTGGCAAGGCCAAGGCGAAACCCAAGGTCAAGCCGGCCCCGAAGAAGGCCGCGCCCGCCGCCTCTCCCTCCGGCGCACGCACGGCCATGAAGCCGGCCTTTGTCGCTGCCGCGCGCGAGCTGCTTACCACTGATCCGCGCGTGGGATTGGCCCTCGCTGTGATGGCCTTGTCCAAGGTCGCGCGCGAGGCTGGTCTGGACCCAGCGACCGCCCCACGGCCCACGCCGGAGGAGAGCGTTGCGACTCTGCTGAAACTCGATGCGAACGCGCTGGCGGCGAAGTACCGCGAGGTCTGCGAGCAGCTTGTCAGCGGCGACCTGCGCAGCGCATACAGCCGCAACGACGTCTTCCCGATAGTTATTGCGGCGCGCGTGACCCAGGCGTTGCAAGGCGGGCCGGGATCGCACTTCAAGGTCACCGCAGAGTTTCTCGCGGCGCACACCCGTGAGGGCATCAGCGCCCTGCTGGCCGAGAGCGGGTTCGAGAAGTGGCTCAAGGAACAGGAGGACGGCGCGGCCAAGTGGAAAGCCCTCATGTCGTTGAAGAAGTCCGAACTCCCCGCCGCTGTGATGGAGAAGGGCTTCGAGTGGGCGGGCTTCGTGCCGGCCTCGGTGCAGAACGTCACACCGCGCAGCCTCGTCGGGGTGTGACGAGCCGTTCGCTCGCCGCGCCCGAACTTGCCCGAATGGCGATGCGCAGTAGCGTCGCCATCAATCCCGACCGGAGATTCCCATGACCCTGCTCGATCGTTTGGCCTCGCCCCTGCGCGACGGCGACTCCCTGACCCTGCACATCACGCGCCACGGCGCAGCGACCGACGTGCTCCTTACCGCTGCCATCAAGGGGCAGACCATCGACCACGACGACGCTGCGGTGCGTCAGCTGGTGGTCGCCCTGACCGCCCCGCTACTGGTCACCGTCCCGCAGGGTGAGTCGCTAGGCGACGCCCTTGGCGCGGCGCTGGAAGGCATCGCGCCGGCTCGCGGCGCCGCCCGGAAGGCGCTGGAGGAGCGCGTGATCGCCTTGCAGGACGCAACGGTCGGCGCGAAGTCGAGCGCCGTTCCGGCCAAGTCGCCGAAGGCCAAGGCGGCAGCGGCGACCAGCGTCCCGGTCGCGCCGGTCGTCGAGGGCGACGCCAACGAGGAGGCACCCGCTGCGACACCCGCCGCGTCGCCCGACACGCCCACAGCGCCTGCTGGCGTCCCGACCTTGTTCGACTGATCCCCACATCCCCGGATGTATCCATGGCCACGTCCCGCAGCCTCACTCGCATGTTCCGCATCGGAACCAACCTCGTTCCTGACCCGGCGCCGGATCGCAGCCCGGAGGAAGCCTTCGCGATGCTCGCTGTCGCTTGGCCCGCCGTCGCTCACTACACGCTCGACGCGCCGGTGGTCGAGGGCGAGAACCTGGTGTACGCCGGCATCAAGCCGCCAGCACAGACGAAGGGCCGCCAGACCCTACGCATGGCGCTACCCGCCGAGCACGCCTGAACCATGGCCGCCCAGCGCACGCCCCGCGCGTGCACCGAACAACGCTCCGCCGCTGCCAAGACGAGAGCAGCGCTGCGGGCCATCGACGCCTGGGGCAACGCATCGTCCACTGCCACTTACAACGAGGACTTGCATCGCGGCGTGGCTTCGGTACTGCTGCGACTGTCCCGTCGCCGAGCCAGTTGCGTGGACCCCTTCCGGATTCCCATGGCATGACGCCGATCCGGTTCGTCCACCTACCGACCAGTGCGCTCGCCACGGTCGGCGCGATGGCACACGCAGCGGTGCCCCGGATGGAACCGCTGGCCCGCTCGCGGGTTGCTGCAGCGATGCGCACCGCCGTGCTGGCGGGCCGCCTACGGCCTTCCGCTGTACTTGCGGCCCTCGGTGGCGGCCCCGACGGCGCAGACGCGCCGGTGATCGCGCTCGCTGAGCGCCGAGCGCGCCAACAGGTCCGGCGGCTCGGCCCCCGCCCGTCACTACCCGACGATCTGCGCTGCCCGTTCGATCCTCGCTTTGAGTCTCAGGGCAAACGCCAGGACATGCGGCTGTGGTTGCGTCGTCTCGTGCAGGCAGGTGCGCTGACCGGTGACGACGTCCACGGCGCGCTTCGCGATGGCGGCGCGGCCGTGGCTGACCTCATCACCCGCTGGATTGATGGGGAACTCCAACGGCAACTGGCTGCCCTGCTCGGTGCAGTCGGTGTGCAGGCCAGCGCGGACGAGCTGCGGATGAAGTGGCACATCTACCCGGCCTGCGCCGTGCTCGACCGAGAGGACCCGGATCGTCCCGCCGGGACGCTCGTGCTGGTGCCTGACGATGAACCGGCCGGCTTCTCTCTGCTGCGTCTCGGCGATACATCGGCGGTTGCCGGCTTCGAGCCTGTGCTGGATGCGCTGCACTTCCTCCACCTTTCGTTCCTCGCCCTGGTCTGGCCCAACGACCTCACGTGCTCCGATTTCCCGGATATGTTTCTCGAGGCGACCGGAGGCTACGCCGCTGAGTTGGTCGCGGACGACGGCGAGGTCACGCTGAGCCAGGACTTCCTCGACCACCTGTCGGAGGAGTTCGATTACGAGGTCGATGATCCCGAGCGGCGCGATGCCCTGACCCGACTGCTGCGCGTGCAGCACCATGCGCGTACCCGAGTCCGGGCCGCTTCCTCCGTGGAGCAGGCCGAGTCTCTACTTGAACAGATGGCGGAGGCCGCCCCCCGCGATGCAGGGCCGCTGCGCGCGATGAGGCGACTGCTGACGCTTTCGCAACCGACTCGCGCGGACCGGCTCGCGTCACAGAAGACCGAACTTCACGCCTTGGACGAGGAGGCCCAGCTGGTCCTGACGCATGTGATTTCGGCGGACCTCTCCGGCTTCGAGGATGCGGTGATCGAGGATTGGTCGGATCTCAACATGCAAGTCGGCGCGGAAGGTGCGTTCACCGTCTCGCACCGCGATCCCATGCTGGCGCTGCGTCTTGCGGTATCTGACGTGTGTCGTATCACGGTGCTCGACCTCCTCCTGTCCCGCTATGTGAGCGCCCATCAATGACCACGCCCCTGGAACCCCAGCTCGCCCTGATCGTTCACGGTTCTCCCGGTGGACTCTCCGAAATGGGCCGATTTCCGTGCGTCCTCTCGCTGCATGCGATTCGCCACGATGCGGACCAGCGCGCAAGCCTGGACGCGGGCCGATTGCTGACCGAGGCGGAGGCCGCCGAAATTGGGAGCGCGCTGCTCCTTGCTGATGGGCGCGCCTCCCAGCGCGGCGAGTTCATCCCGGCCACGCTGCTGCGCGAAACCCCGACCAGCCTGACGTGGTTCCGCCCGCCGCAACGTTCGACGCAGTACTGGCGGACCAAGGACGGGCGAACCACCATCAATGCTGTCCTGCCTGGACTGGTCTTCCACGTCGAGAGCCGTGTGCTGTTCGTAGCCGCCTACGCGGGCGGCGAACGCCCTCACCGTGGCACGGAGCTGTTCCACGCACCACTCGGCAACGTGTACGCGGACGGCCGCATCTGCACCGGGAATGCGACGCTCCCCGAGACCGTCGATCACGCCAGCATGGCCGCATGGGAGCGCGTATTGCTCGGGACCAATTACGCGCACATCAACCATACGCACACCCTTCGTGATGGCGCCACCACCGAGCAACTGGTGGCGTTCTGGACGCGCCGTCAGCGCTACGCCACGCCACCGGCTGCGAAGCTCCTGCGGCCATTGGCCCCCACCCTTTCCGATTGGCTCACGTCCCTGACGGAGGACGACTCGTGACCGCGATCGCCACCAATCAGCCGGGTCCATTGGACATGGCCGTGCTCGCTGCCATGCCGCTCGCCGCCGTGCCCCTGGACGGGCGATTCGTCGCGCTGGAAACCGGAAGGCGGCTGCTGGCCGCGCGCGACGGGTTCTATATCGAGGCCGCCAATGCGAGCCTGTACGTGCGCTGGCGCATCGCCGCGTGCGTCACGCCGTGGGGTCCAGTCACCGACGCGATCAGGCTGCGGCACGGCCCGATCCCACTCTCCTTTGCGCACCAGCTTGGGAAGGCGGCACGCGAAGCACACCCACGGGAAATGGCAGCTCTCGTGCTTGCCGACTCCGACGGTGCCTACTCGCTGCGCTTTCCACCCTCCCAAGCCACCGGCGCCAGCGTGTCCTACTCGGACGCGGACTATGCAGAGGACGCGCTGGTTATCGACGCGCACAGCCACGGCCAGTTCCCTGCCATTTTTTCCCGTATGGACGACGACTCGGATCGCTCCCGGTTCGGGCCGCATCTGAGTGTCGTGTTCGGTCGGTGCAATCCGGGAGGCCAATTCGAATACGCCGTTCGCTTGTGCGTCGGCGACTACCTCCTTCCGATTCCCGAAGCGACGTTCGAGGAGCTGTTCGCATGAGTGCCCAACGTTTCCCGACCCCCGAGGCCTTCCTCGGCGACCGTCCGATCCGTGTGCTCTTGGCCGGTGCCGGCGGGAACGGATCCATGTTGGCCGACGGCTTGGCTCGCTTGGACTGCGCGTTGCGCGCGCAGGGGCATCCCGGCATGGCCGTGACGGTATACGACGATGCTCTCGTTCGAGAGGCCAACATCGGCAGGCAGCGCTTCACCCATGTCGATGTGGGACACCCCAAAGCGACGCTGCTGGTGCATCGCCTGAACGGATTCTACGGGGTTTCGTGGGAGGCCGAAGTCCAGCGCCTGCCCGAGAGTCCGCCGCGTGCGGACCTGGTGATCGGGTGCGTTGACCTCGGCTGGTATCGCCACGCGCTGGGAAAGGCGAACGCCAAGCGACAAACCGACGCGCTTTACCTTGACCTGGGCAACGGTGCCTCCCGAGGGCAAGTATTTTTGGGCCATCTCGGCCAGCCGCAGAGCGGCCTGCGCTTGCCCAACATCTACGACCTCTATGGTGATGGGCTGCTGACCGGCGACGACGGCGACCTGCCAAGCTGCAGCCTTGCCGAAGCTCTGACGCGGCAGCGTTGGTCCATCAATCCACTGGTCGCGCAGGTAGCCCTCACCATGCTCGATGATCTTCTCCATCGCGGTGGTCTCGACGTGCATGGCGCCTATGTCAGGCTCGACCCGTTGAGCGTGACCTCCCTGCCGATTGATCCCGAGCAGTGGAAGCTGCTCGGCTATCAGCCCTGAGTCCGCACTGCGAGCCGCCGACCGCGCGGCCCCTTGCCAGAAATCGCGCCGGTGCGATGGTTCTCGCACCCACCACCGGAGCGATCACCAATGGCCAGCAAGCTGTATTTCCTCCTCGCAGACCTCCTGCCGATTCTCGCCCACGCGGAGGCCGCGCCGGCGCAGCAGGTGTCCTTCGCCCAGCTTTGCGACAAGTCGCTGTGGAAGCCCGGCACCGTCGCCCAGCCCGGTGGGTACTGCACCAGCGACGACATCGACCAGTCGAAGATCGCGCCGCAGGTGTTCTTCGTGAAGGACGAAGGTGCCTATCTCATGAGCGCTGGCAACCCGCGTCAGCTCGTCCCCGGTCACGACACCCGCAGCGTCGTCGCCTATGCCGATGGCTGTGACCCGAACAAGAACCCGGACTGGTGGGACGAAGTGACCTCACGCTGTGGCGGCGACGATTTCGGTTTCGACGTGCCGACCGCGATGCTGCGCACTGCCATCGCGAGGAAGCCCGGCGCCACGCAGCTGTGCATCAGCCTTGGGAAGCGCAACATGAGCTTCACCGCGCGCTGATTCGCGTCGCGGCGTCGTGCTGCCGAAGGCCCCGCGAGGGGCCTTCGTCGTGCCCGGCTGCGGCGCCGCTACGGCAGCGCACTATCCTCGCTGTGCGTCGGCGTGCCGGCCGTGCAGCCTTGAATGGCGAGTCGGCGGCACGGCGACGTCGGGCCGTCCTGTCAGCATGAGCGGCGTCTCCCGACCCGGAACGCCTCATGTCATCGTCCGACCTATCCCCGGCTGCCCGAACCGCTCGGCTGCAGCTGATCCGCCAAGTAGCTTCACCGCCGCTGTACCGGCGCTCCGCGCACGATGTTGCGGTTCGCTCCGTCCCGGACGGCCCGCACCGGCACCGCGCGCTTCCGGGCTTTGATCCACTCCCGCGTGACCGCCACCGTGGGTGAACTGACGTCCACTGTGTCGGGCCAAGGCGCTCCGGCGCGTGCCGCAGGCACGGGTTTGCAGCGGGCACACCGCATCGTCGCGCTTATCTGCGCCGCCATCGAACGCGAAGTCGAGCTGTCGGCATTGCCATTGGATGCCGATGAAGCGACGGCCCAGGCCGACCTTTTGAGCAGGGCCGGCTACGCCGACGGCGGCATGCCTACGCAGGACGTTCGTGCAGCCATGGCCGTCATGGCGCACGCCAAAGGACTGGTAATTCCGCGCGCGTTGCCCGCGTGGCAAGGCCTGCGGCGACTACTTGCCGATTCCGCACGGTTCTCCCGCGTCATCACGCGCGGTGGCGCGGCGATCGCTTTGGCACTGGTACTGATCGTCTCTCTGGCCGTGGTCCGCCGCGGGCACGATTTCGCCGCCTGGACGGCCACGGTTGGGCCGGTCGCCGCGGAGGCGACGGACATCGAGCAGAACTTGAATCTCGTCGCCACCAGCGCGGGATCGGTAGCCGCCTTTCCCGCCGGAAGCTACGCGCATGCGCAAGCGTCTCTGCGCGACATATCGGCGGCGCAAAGCGCGCTCTCTGGCCTGTTCGCCAGCTCGGCTGATCCCATCCTTCTGCACGACGTCGCTGCCGGGCACCCGGATGCCGGCGCCGTGGTCGCCCACGATGGACCACTCGTTGCCTCGGCCCGCCAGCACTTGCAGGCCGCGCGAAGCGAGCTGACCCTGGCGCACGAGGTGAAGGCCTACGGGCAGAAGTGGTCCACGCTGGCCACGCCGCCGACCATGCCATCGGATCTGGCCGTCGCGTGGGCGTCTGCTGCGGCGCAGATGTCCTCCGCCCTTGCTGCCGGCGACGTCACAGCACTGTCCCGGGCCGACAAGCACCTCGACTTGCTCATTAAGGGCGGCGAGCAGGAGACCACCGTCGCTGACCAGGTGCGTGCGTTACCGGGAGTCGCCGCGTCCCAGGCGGCTTCGCTTCTGGCGCCCCTCAACGGCATGATCGCCGCGGGCGACCAGGAGGGCGCTTTGACCCTGCTGGCCCGATGGGATGCGCTGCGCGCGCAGGTTCCCGTGAGCTATGAGTTTCACCTTCTGAACGGCGCCGGACAGCATCCCGGCGCCGTCCGGCAACTGGCAGGCACCAGCGCTCCGAAGCGGTACTACCTGCTGGTCAAGGTGGTGGACTCCACGACCGGCGCGCCGGTTGGACTGCCCGTCATCGACGCCGAATCGGGCGCGGCCACGACGGCACAGTTGGTCGGCCTGGAGGTATCCGCGGAAGTCTTCGCCGCCGTCCAAGCTGACCTTCCAAACCTGCCAGCGAACGTCGCCATCGGCGGCAAGGTAGCCGGCGATCTTCTCCCGACCTTCGGGGTCACCGTCCTGCCCGGACGCATCACTCACTGGTAACGCCGATGGCCGTGCTACCCCACGCCCCTACTCTGCTGCCCGAGGCGCGTTGGCGCGTCGATCGGGAATGCGGTGACGATTCGTCCATAGTGCTGGACACCGGCACGTGCCTCGAGTCGTCGGGATACCGCACGGGGCGTTTGCTGCGGCGCCTTCCCGCCAGCGCAGCAACAGAGCAGTTGATCGACCTTCTGCACCACGATGGCGTGCCATTGTCCGGGCAGGAGCGCGCAGTGCACGCTCGTGTTCGGGCGGTGCTTGGCCACGGTGCTTTCGCCGCGGTGGCCGTAAGCCTTGTTCCGTCGGCGCTGCCCGAGCGGCGGGGACCGCGACTCAGCGACCTGGACGAACGCACGATCCTCACCGCCGACTCGGTGGTGGGTGCCGCGCGCGACAAGATCAGCGATCCGCCGGTGGTTGCCCTGGCGATGTGCGAGACGCAAGTCGAGTGTCTGATCCTGACGTGGTGCCACGCTTGGGAGGCATACCGCGTGCGGTTGCGCTCGGATGCCATCGTGCCAGGTGCCGATGCGTTCCGTGCGGCGATCGCACGGCACCCGGCGAGCGTGACTGAACTCCTGGAACGCAGCCGCGTAGCGCAGGTGCCAGCGAGGGCTTGCGCGAATTGAGAGCTGTCCTAGGGTCGATGACACCTTCCCCTGAGCAACTATCAACGAGGAACGCACCATGCGCGGCATCAACAAAATGATTCTGCTCGGCACGCTGGGTGGCGACCCGTCCGTGCACTACTCCGGCAGCGGTTCGGCCATCACAACGCTCAGCGTTGCCACGAACGAATCGTGGGTCGACAAGCAGAGCGGCGAGAAGCAGGAGCGCACCGAGTGGCACCGCGTGAAGCTCTTCGGCAAGCTTGCCGAGATTGCGGGCGAGTACCTCAAGAAGGGTCGCCAGGTCTACATCGAGGGTTCCCTGCGCACCGAGAAGTACACGGACAAAGCTGGCGTGGAGAAGTACTCCACCGACATTGTCGCCAGTGACATGCAGATGATCGGCGGCGACGGTCAGCGGCCTGGCGGCCAGAACGCCGGCGCCGGCGACAACCGCCGCGATGGGCGGGCCTCGCAATCCTTCGGTCGCGACGCCGCGCAACGCGGCAACACCCAGCGCCATGCCGACCCCAGCTTCGGCGACGCGCCGAACTTCGATGACATCCCGTTCCGGTCCCTGAATCCGCGCGGGTACTACTGAGCTGGCATGCGCGCTGGATCGCGAGCACTGCAGGTCAGACGCGAGGCGATACCTTCGCCTCGCGTCGGCGGCTTCGCCGTTTCCCATTCCTCAGCGTCACGGAGCACACCTGCCCATGGAAGGCACCCCCTCTCCCACCGTCCGGTGCATGGCGCGGCGACTCGCCTTGGAGACGATCCTCGTGCTGGCTACCGCCGTCGGTACGGCCGTTGCGGCCGTGCTGATCGCCGCGACACAGTCAGCGCCGGTCGTAATTGCCGGCGCCGTGCTGGCGCTGGCCGTGCTGTGGCACCTGGAGCGTACGCGCCACGGCATCGTAGCGCGCGCCGCGTGGCTGCGGCTGGCTGCGGGTGGCCGACATGAAAGCGACCGTTGAACAGCAGCGTTGCCTGGAGGCGTTCAACGAAGGCGGGAGCCTCAAGATCGAGGCGACGGCCGGCTCTGGCAAAACCACCACGCTGCGCTACATCGTCCATCGTGGCACGTTCTACGGCCGCGCCCTCTACACGACGTTTGGCCGCAAGAACATCGAAGAAGCGAAGGGCCGCTTTCCCGCCCGACGCATCGACGTTCGCACTAACCACTCGCTGGCGTTTGGTCCCTGTGGCTCACGTTGGCGAGCGGAGGGTCGCCTAGGCGCCCGCCCGTCGCCCGGCAAGCTGGCCATGCTGATGGGCTGGCAGGACGCTACGTTTGCGCCCTACGCGCCCGTTCGCACAGGCGCGTATTACGTGCTGGCCACCCTCGACCGTTTCATGCAATCGAGCGCACCGGCGATCGGTGCCGAGCATGCACTCCCCACTGTGGCCGCTCGCACGATGAGCCGCGCTTCGGCTCTGCAGCTGGCGGGCCGCGTCGCCGAGCTGGCCCGCTCGGTGTGGGAGCGAATCATGGCCCGCGGCGACACCATGCCGTGCACGCATGACGCGTACCTCAAGGCATGGGCTCTGACCCGCCCGCAGCTTGGCTATGCCCACGTGCTGCTGGACGAGGCCCAGGACACGAGCGAGCTCATGATCGGCTTGCTCGAGGCGCAGGAGAACTGTGCGCTGGTCCTGGTCGGCGATCGGTACCAGTCGATCTACGGCTTTCGCGGCGCGCACAACGCGATGGAGCGTTTCGTCACGGACGAACACGCGACCCTGAGCCAGTCCTTCCGCTTCGGCCACGACATCGCCGTCGTAGCCAATGCGGTCCTGTCGAGCTTCCTGCAAAGCTCCACCCGCGTTCGCGGCCTGCCGTCGCTGCAGTCCCGCGTAGGCCCGGTCGACAAGCCATTCTGTGTCCTGTCCCGCACCAATGCGGCGCTTTTCGGCGAGCTGGTGCAGCGCGCGGTCACGGAGCCCACGGCCAAGCTTGCCGTGGTCGGCGGCGTGGAAGATCTGGAGAACCTGGTCAGAGGTGCGGAGTCGCTGATGCGCGGCGAACGTACGTGGGTCCCCGACCTGGCTGAGTTCAGCCACTGGGCGGAAGTGGTGTCTGCCGTCGACGACGACGGGTACCAGCACCTGGCCTCGCTGGTCGAGCTGATCACCGCGCACGGGCCGGCGAGCCTACTGGCGATTCTTGGCCGGTGCCGCGGCAATGAAGCCGACGAGGCTTCCTGTGACCAGGTGTTTTCGACGACGCACAAAGCCAAAGGCCGCGAGTTTCCGACGGTCCGCCTTTGCGACGACTTCCACGCTCCTCCGCCTGACCCGAAAGAGCGCCAGGCGCATTGGGATCCGGAGGAGGGCAACTTGTTGTACGTCGCTGTCACCCGCGCGCAGCACGAACTGGACATCTCCGGTTGCTTCGCGGCGCAGCTCGCCCTCGGCGCCTACGGCACCGAGAACGCTCACGCCAGCGGCGACGCCGGCTTCCCTTCCCCCTCTGCTCGGAGCCATGCCGCATGCTGATGCGCAACCTCACCCTGTTTCGCTTCTCACCGGCTGTCGCCGACGACCTGAGCCGCCTTGATGAGGCACTGGCCGAGCACCGGCTGCGCCCTTGCGGGCCACTGGAGATGTTCACCAAGGGCTTCGTGCCACCGGTAGGCCGTGGCCCCGACGCACCGCTCACGCATGCCGTGCAGGCGTACACCCTGTTCACCGTGGGCGGCGAGGACAAGCTGCTGCCGGCCGCAGTGGTCAACGCCGAGCTGCAGCGCAAGGTCCAGAAGATCGCCGAGGAGGAAGGCCGCAAGGTCGGCGGCCGCGAGCGCAAACGGATCAAGGAAGACCTGCTCACCGAGCTGCTGCCCCGGGCCTTCGTGCGCGAGTCGAGGATGTCGGCCTATGTCGACCGAAAGAACGGCTGGGTAGTGCTGGACACCTCCAGCCGCAAGTCGGCCGAGAACGCGCTGAGCCAGGTGCGCGAGGCGCTGGGCAGCTTCCCCGCGGTGCCGCTGGCGCCCGAGCAGGGTCCGCGCGTGCTGATGACCGACTGGCTGGCCAACGGCAACCTGCCGGCCGGGCTCGCCCTGGGCGACGAGTGCGAGCTGCGCGACCCGGCCACAGCCACCGGAGCCGTCGCGATCACCCGACGACAGGACCTCGACGCCGAGGAGGTCAAGGAACACCTGCGCAACGGGAAGGCCGTCTTCCGTCTCGGGCTGACATTCGACGACCGGATCAGCTTCGTGCTCGGCGAAGACCTCTCCATCCGCAAGCTCAAGTTCCTCGACGTGGTGACCGACGAACTGGGCGACAGCCACGGGGATGCCGCTGCCGAGGCCGACGCCAGCTTCGCGCTGCTGACGCTGGAGCTGGAGCGGCTGCTGGCCAAGCTTGAAGAGTGGTTTGGGCTCCCGCGCCCGGCCGATGCATGACCGATCACGCTCAGGAATGTGACATGACTCCTCCCGACAATGTTGCTACACAGCTCCATTGGCTCAGCGAAGACAAGGACGGCACGCTCGCGACAGCCGTGGCATTGCTGGTTGGCGAGCGGCGCAGGCATACGAGTGTCGAGGGCTGGACACCGGAACACGATGACGAACATCGTGACGGCCATCTGGCCCTGGCCGCAGCCTGCTATGCCACGCCGCCTGATCTGCGATCGCGCGGTGGCGATACGGTGGCGCCGGAGCTATGGCCTTGGGCTCGCGAATGGTGGAAGCCCGGCGATGGCAGCTACGACGGACGCATCCGTGAGCTGACCAAGGCTGGCTCGCTGATTCTCGCGGAGCTGGAGCGCTTGCTGCGCGCTGAAATCGCGGAGCGGAACGCCGCCTCATCCCCGGCGCCGGAGCTGGACTGGCCCTGATGATCGAGTGCGCTCTAGGCATGGATGCGCCAGTGCCGTTGCCGGCTGCCCCTGTGCGGTCCCGGTATGGCGCGTTCGACCCACCGCAGTCCTTGCGGGAACTCTTGATCGCACTGGATGCGGTGCTTCCCTTCGTGCACCTGCCGCGCGATGCGTCCAGCAGCGTACGGGTGGACCTCCAGCGCGTGCGTGAAGCGCAGGCGTGCGCGCGCAGGCTGCTTCGTTTGCCGTGGGTTGCGGTGCTCGAGGCGAGCAGCACGCATCTGGATGAAAGCGAGCGCGCGATGTTGGCTGACGGCGCGCCCCCGGATCCCTTCCTTCTCATCATGGCCTGTGACCACGGCTGGCTCCTCCACGTCCCGACGGTGACAGGCCCGAATGCCCCGCTTGGCCCTGGCCTGGCCAACCTGTTTGCCTTCGCGGCGCGCCAGAAGATCGCGTATGTGCGCATCGACGACGACGCGCCACTTGTGCCCGACGTGGTTGTGCTGTCGTGACCGAGCGCATGGACGTCGCCACTTATCGCGCGCTGGTTGCCGGCGCGTCCGGAGGCGGTCTTGCCTCGGCCGTTGTGCCAAAACCGCATCGCCGCGGAGAGCCCGAGTACCACGAGCCGGTGCGCTTCTTTCCACTGGTGGCTTGTCTGGCCGAGATCCACCCCTCCTCCGCCGAGGAACTGGAGGATGTGTGGTCGACGTCCAGCGGCGGTCGCCGTGATCGCGCGACGGCCGGCAAGCTGAAAGCGGCCGGCCAGAAACGCGGCGTACCTGACATTGAGGCACTGATCCCGATCGCCGGCCAGCACGGCCTCGTGATCGAGCTCAAGCCCATCGACAGCGGCCGCGCCAGCAAGGAGCAATCGGCACGCCTGGTCCGCCTGCGGCGCCGGGGCTACCGCGCCGAACTCTGCCACGGGGGGGTCGCCGCGGGCCAGGTGCTCTGCGACTACCTGCGCCTGCCGTGGCCGCCTGACGCCGTAGCTCGCGTCGAGGCGTATCTGGCCCTGCAGCATCTGCAGCGGCGCCTCAGGCGGCAAGCCAACCGCCGCGATTCCAAATGCCAGACCCCCATTTCCCTTCGGACCGCTTCCCCGTGATCGAGATCTTCAACCCGCCCCCCGTTCTCCTCGACGTTGCACCCGAGGTGACGGGCATCGTATGCACGGCCGAACCGGCTGAGCCAGTGTCGCTGGCTGACTTGGCGCTCGATGTTGCTTCAGGCGGCCTTGTTCCGTTGGACGTGCCCATCTTTGTTGCTGCACCCGCACCTGGCGCCGCCTCCGAACAGGCAGCGCTGGAGGATGTGGTGTCGCTTCTTGGCTGCCCGCCTCGATGGGATGCGCTGAGGACCGTAGCGGCGATGGCGTTGGCGCACGCCCGGGCCAATCGCGCCTCGCCAGAGGAAGGCGAGGCGCCGATTCGCCCGGTTTCCTCGCCCACCGCAGCGCCACCGAGCTTCGAGGAAATGCTGGCGGTCATGGAAGCCGCCGAGGAAGCCATGCTGCATCGGGGCCACTCATGACAACCGATTTGGCGCGGGTGCCCGGAGGCGATGTCGGCTCCGATGGTGCTTCTGCCGTCGAGGTGGCCGATCTGCTGGCATCGGCGCCGACGGCGGCCGACGCGCTGTCGATTGGCCCGTCGTCCCGCCGTGACGTGCGTCCTCTGCTTTCACGCGGGACTCCGGCGATGCCACGACGGCAATCGGTGGCACCGCGTCCGCTACGCCGGGTTCGGTTCGTCTTTTACACGGTCGAGGCGGATGAAGGCGATGTGGCGCACTACCACGAGGCTTTGGTCAATGCCGAGGGATTGTTCGATCGAGCATTGCGCGCGCACCGGCTCGGCCTTCGGGCCGTTCACGCGGGTCTAGGGGCGCGCGAGCAGGCGGCGCTGTTCTGCCGGCCTCGGCGCGGCAGCTTCGATGGGCTTACACCCGAGTACTTGCGGTGGTACGACATCGACGGGCGCCCGCGCGGGCTGCCACTTACGCGCGAATCGCTCGCCCCTATCCTGGTCAGATGCCTCGCCTTGGAGGAGAACCAAGCGGCCGCATGGGCCGTCGGTCGGTCCCGTGCTCTTTCAACCGAGGACCAAGCCTGGCTCCTCGCGCGGGCGCAGATGCGTCTTTCGCACCGGCCGCTGGATGCCGATGACCTGGCGCAGCTCGCAGCCGCTCTAGAGGCTGCCTCGATGGCGCCACTGCCTGGTGCTGTGGCGGCCGCGAATGCGGACATCGCGCTTCGTGCCGCGGCCGTACTCGGCGCCATGTCGGACGTCTTCACCCCCTCCCCCTTCCTGCACGGCGCCCTGTCCAACGCCTTCACCACCTTTCACGCCGCCCACCTTGCGCGAGTGGCGCGCCAGCACAGCATGTCGAACCATGACCGTCCGGATTCCGCCTTCGTTGATGTGGCACGTTGGCTTGGTACTCGATATGACTGGATGCGCGCGCTGGCACGCGCCTGGCCTGACGACGGGACCGAATCTTGCGGATCCTGATGCCGCGTGGAAGCTCCACTCCCAGGAGGACGACCATGAGCGATGTGACGCGCATACAGCTGGGTGGGTCGGCGGAATATCGCGTCGAGACGCGCGATGGCTGTACGCTGATTTTTGGCAGCATCCCCGCCAGAAGGGTGGCCGAGATGGCTGCGGGTACGCCTGCTGACACGGTGCTTGCGGTCGACTTGGCGTCCCTGACGGGAGCGTCCCTCGCGTTCGGCGCGCCGAAGGATGTCGATGCGCTCGTGGCGCGTTTGCGGAGGGAACGCCTGGCCTCGCCGTACGACGTTTTGCCTGGCTGGAGCCGCGGCGCCAACGACTGGTTCCTCGCCGGCGAACACGGAGCGTCATCCGCCACGATCCTGCAGCGCGTCACCGGCGTGGACCACCCCTACACGCACCAGCACGGCGACACGCCGTGCGAGTTTCCGCTAGACCCGGCCGACTTCCGGCGCTGCCGTCTGCTACTGGAGGCCGCTCCGGACGTCGCCGCCAGGTTCCCGGCCGTGATGGCGAGTGTGTCTCCCACGTGGGCGGCGCTGGTCGCGCATTGGGATGAGCTGTGCGGCCTCATGGATGAGGAGTGCGCAGACTGGGCCACCGGCGGCACGACGCCCTGCCCGCGCACGTACGAACGCCTCCACGCGCTGCTCTTTCCGGATTTCTCTCGGTGACCGCCGTCATTTCGCCATGCGGGCGCTACCGGTATCGCCTCGAGCGGGATGTCGGGATGATCGGCATCGTGATCGCGTTCTTCGGTATCAATCCGTCCACTGCGGATGCGCAGGCAGAAGACGCGACCACGCGCAGATGGGCAGGCTTCGCCCGCATCCTGGGCGCAAGGCGCTACCTCGCAGGGAATCCATTCGCCTTCCGCGCCACCGATGTCGCCGAGCTGGCCAACGTCGCCGATCCGGTCGGTCCGGAAAACGATGCCCACCTCGCTTCCATCATTGCCGACGCCGACCTTCTCATCCCCTGCTGGGGACGTCGCACCAAGATCCCGCCGCGGCTGCGGCCGGCGCTCGATGATCTGGCCTTTCGACTTCGGGCGTCCGGGAAGCCGGTCAAGGTGTTCGGTCTGACCCAGTCCGGTGATCCTGTGCATCCTTTGATGCTGGGCTACGCAACTGCCCTGATCGACTGGCGCTGACCGTCGGCGCGGGACGTTGCCGGCCGCTGCGCATGCGCCTCGGTGGCCTTGCGCGATCGGCGCTCCATGGAATCGTTGAGTTCCCCACTCGGGAACTCGCCATGTCGACCGCTACGCTCCTCTCCTTGACCTGGTTCGCCTCCTACCTCGTCGCCGCGACAGGCATCGCCTTCATGCCGCGGGCGTGCGGTTGGTTGGTCGAAGCTCTGGCCTTCGTGCTCGCCGGTGTTTCGCTCGCGTGGTGGCCCGTGTTGCCAGGGTATGAGTCGACGGGCGTGTGGATTCGCTCGCTGGCCTGGCCGTGCTTCGGCCTCGCCACGGCGTGCGGGCTGGTCGCCGCCTACGGATTCGGTACCGGCGTCGGCGTCGTCTTGCGCTTGCCGCTCGGGCCAAGGCGGCATGGCGAGCGGGCCGCGCACATCGGTTTGAAGGCGCTTCGCGCCGCCACCCCGCGGGCGCGCCACGGCGAATAATGGATTCGTCGTCGCTTCGATGACGTCACTGCGCAAGGAGAGTGCCATGCTGATTCTGACCCGCCACGCCAACGAGTCCGTCGTCATCGGACAGGACATCAAGGTGACCGTGCTGAGCGTGCGCGGCAACCAGGTCCGCATCGGTATCGAGGCCCCGAAGGACATCCCCGTCCATCGCGAGGAGATCCACGAGCGCATCGCCGCCCAATAGGCTGCATCTGCCGGCTGATGATTTTTTCGCCGCTCCGTGCCAGGCCGCACAGAGCCGCCGCCTCCGGACCGTCTTCTACCAGTTATCCACAATTTCTGTGGATGATTGGCCTGCCGCTTACCAGCCAGCCATGACGCAGGCGAGCACGCCGTGGTCATATGGACGTGCGAGGACCCAGTTTGAGGTGCCGAGCAGCTGAGCCAGCACGCGGAAGCGGCCGGCGATGGTGGAATCGACCAGCGAGACGTCCGCGCAGTGCATGGCCAGGCACGCAATGCCTGCCACGAGCCGACCCGCCGGCGTCGCCAGTTGTGCTGCCTCTGCGCTCGCACCGTTCGCGGCCGCGCTCGCGATGGCGTCCAGCACGACCTCGGGGGCGATCTCTCGACCCTCAACGACGGAACAAGCCGCACCGACATTCTCGACCAGGGACTGGAGCATCGCGGCCCAGCTAGGCAAGTTGGCGTAGCGGTCCAGCGCCAGTACGCCGTCGACGGCACTACGTTCGGCGATCACGGCCAGAATCTGGCGGATGGACGCCAGTGAGGTCGCGTAGCGCTGGTACTCGTCCCGGGATACGGGTGCTTCCACAGCTGCGATCCGATCCAGTAGTCGGTCGATGCGCGCTTGAAGCTGATGGTGTTGTGGAAGGCGATCGCCGATGGCGGTGAGCATCGCGCCGAGCACTGCGTTGGGGAGCGCGCGTCGACCGTCCTGGGTCAGCAGTTCGACGCCGGCGACGGCGAGCGACGGTGCCTCAGTCGCCAGGCCAGCCAGGAGCTCATCGTGGCCAATCCCTGCGCACTGGGTCACGAACGCCGCGGCATCCGCACGGAACGTCACGGGGTCGATCCACGCCGCCTCCAGTCGCGCGGCGTTGCTCGAGCGGTGCAGGACCAGCACACCAATATGGTTCCGCGTGCGCGCGACCGCGAAGGCGGGCGAGGTCCCGCGAAAGGCATTCCAGATCCCTGGCGTCGGATCCATCACCGTCACCGCTTCGCCATGGGGCGGCTGCAGGCGCTTGTGCGTGATGAATGCTTCCAGGGCGAGTGCCAGGCCCGGCTCGATGCCCTCCGTCACTGCCGCAATCATCGCCGACAGGTCGACGCGCTCGACGAAGGAACCCACCAGCTCGGCCGCGTGCGGTGCGGTCTCATTCAGGCGATCGACCGGCGATACTGCCGTCTCGATCGGCTCGCCGTCTTCCCCGAACACGTAGAGGAGCGGGGCACCGAACGCCCGCTCGTGCTGACAGGGCAGCACCGCCCAGGTGCGCGTCGCGAGTCGGGGAATGACATTGGCTTCCATGGTGGATTGCATTCTGGCGTCCTAGCCTCGGCTTTGAAAGTGATTGGAGTTACGCCCACCAGTAGGGTGAGTCGGGCTGCGTCACGCGTTCCTTGATGTCCGTCGGCGTGATCAGGAAGCTGCAGCCGTAGCCGCGCGGCGCCTGACTGGCCATCGCGTGCAACCACGGCATGCGTGGCACGTGATGTTGATGCGTACACGCGGCGGCCGCTTTCTCGAGCGCTCGCGTTTCCGTGGCCACCGAGCTATGGAGCTTGCAGTGAGCCTCCACCTTCAAGCGCAGTCCATGGGCATCCAGGCCGCCGTTCGGCAGATCAGCCACTGGCTTGCGCATCCACGCCACGCTCACCCAGAGTTGCCGGATCCTTGTCCAGGTCTCGGCCGAGACCCGCGGCCAAACGAAATCCTGCCGCCCCCGAAACGCCGAAAAGCGCCGCAGGCGCTCCTCGATGTCCGGACCCTCGAAATTGATCAGGCACCGGACCGCTTCGTTGGCGTTGTTCGGCTGACGCACGAGGCCGATGGAGGTGACTCCGCCGTCCCGCAGCAGTGCCAGAGCAACCTCGAAGAGGTTGTCCCGCAGCGACGAGGTGAATGTCACTTCGTCCCAGGTGGATGGGGCTGTTTCAGGAGCCATCGCTCGTGCCGCTGTTGTGGTCGAACACTTTGTCGATCCGATCGCGAAGGCGCCGCTCATTGGGCGTGGTGGCCGGGGCTCCTCGATCGAGGGTGCTGTCGTGGGGCGTGCCATACGATTCGTTGATCACCTGGGCCAGCTGCAGGCCCGCCTCGATCATGGCCAGTTCCACGGTGGGGCGCCAGTTGTCGACGTAGCCGTCGGAGATGACGCGCCGGTCCGGGTAAATCCCCGGTCGGTTCGCCACCCGGCAGGCCGATTGCGTCCAGACAATCGGGTCGGTGGTTGGCTCGAAGGGAAGCTGAAACGACTCGCTGATGAGCTGCTTCGTGTAGGCCTGGTAGTGCGGCCGTGCGGCGGCCTCGGCGGCCGAAGCGTCGCGACGACCAAAGAATGCTGCCAGTCGAGCGCCTGCCGATGCTTCCTCGCTTTTGCCGTCCGGCGTCGCTGTGGCATAACGACGGATCAGCTCGGTGTCCCAGACGTGGTGGAGGTTCGTGCCGCGGCCGTCGAACTGGACCTGGTAGCCGTTCCCACCGCGGTCGGGCGCCCAATCATGGAGCGGCATCTCGGCATCGCCGGCGAGGTGGATCAGGTACTTCAGCGCGACTTCCCGTTCGGCCAGCGGCCGGCTGTGGTCGCGGAAGACGGCTAGCTCGCGATCGAACGCGGCCACCAGGCAGTTCCCATCCGCGCACTCCACGGGAGGCTGGTAACGGCAATCGCCCTTCGGATAGTTCATGAAGTGCCAGTGCGAGGTACCGCGCGTGCGCACCGTGTCGGCCCAGTCCGCGACCGATTCCATGCTGGCGCCTGGCTCGATCTCGCTCAGCATGCGCGCGACTTCTTGCCGGGCCTGTGGGTTCAGGTGGGCGTCCGCGATCGCAGCGACGATGCGGTGGCCTTCGCGGCCCCAGGCGGCCGCGGGCGTCGGCGTCAGCGGGAGCAGGACAGCCAGCACGGAGGCGATCAGCACGTGGGTCTTCATTGTATCGGTTTCCTCATTCGTTGCCTGAAGCGTAGAACGTCGCTCGCCGTTGGCAACCGTTCGTTACCGCCCTGGTGGCGGAGCGGCGTCGGCGCGCAGCAGCGCCCCACCCTTCTCCAGGCGACGCATAACCGCGCCGAGATCTGCGTGTTCGCACGCCCCGCAGGTCAACGTGGCCAGCACGGCGACAGCTTTTGCCTGAGCGAGCGAGAGGCGTAGGCGAGCACCAGGAAGTTCGACCGTCGTCACGTGGTCGACATCCAGCCCTTCGAGCTGTCCGCAACCTTCGTCCACATCCTGGACCCAGGCACCCAACAGGCGGCGCAGCTCGGCCATGACGTCGTCGCGGCCCGTCAGGACCAGGCGCACACCGCTTTCGGAAGAGCGCTCGACCCGCCACGCCCTGCCCTCGTGGTCTACCAGCAGCCCATCGGGCCAGCCATCGTGTCCGACCTTGACACACTCCATCCCCGCCGTTTGGGCGAGTGCAGCGGGCGAGGCGTCGGCTGTGACGCCGGCGAACCAACGGATACTTGCCGCACGCTGCTGGTGCTCAGGAGTGTCCAGCGCTCTGGCTCCGGTGCGTAACGGGAGCTCGCAGCGCGTCGAGGAACGCCGCGGCTTCCTCCCGTGTTGGGTCGGGATGCTCGGCGAGCAGCCTTTCAGCCAAGTCGATCAAGGCCAACACCTCCCCGTGCTTCGCGGTGCGAAGGCGATAGCCTAACGCGCTGGTGTCGACGCCTGCGATGGTTGGCGAGTCTGTGCCAAGGAGCTGGATCTTGGCGGGAAGGAGCAAGGCCAAGTCCGGTCCGGTCAAGGTCTCTTCGCGAACGATGTTCGCCACCAGCACCAGCTCCGCTGGCGTCAGCTCCAGGCGGCGTGGCGACAGCTCCCGAATCAGGATGTCGTAGCGCGCTGCGAGATCATCCAGACGCGCCGATTCACTTCGTGCCCTGACCCGCCCGCTGGCCAGCAGCCGGGCGAGGTGTTCCCCGATGTAGAAACTGCGCCGCTTGGCGTCGGTTGGTCGAGGGTCCATGGTCATACCTTGGTCGGATACGGGTGGGAGTTTGGTCTGATCTTCGAACATTGTCTAGGTGCGACGGCCATTGGTCGGTGGAGGACGTCGGATACGCTGATGCGGTGGTTTTCCCGAAAAAAGCCCGTCAAATCAGCCGTGTGCATGGGTCTATGTCCTGGGCGGATGGTTCCTCGTGGAACACGTGGAACACGATCGCTTCGCAGCTGTTAGCGTTAAAACCTTTATCAATCAACCAACTAGGAACCCTCTGCGGCGTAACGTAAACGGCTCGCGCGCGCGGGTAGTTGGTTTTTTAGATATAGGTTCCGAAGCAAGAGCCTAGGTTTAGTGCACGGTTTGGCGGGCATCGCCCTCCTCCTGCTGCGCGCCACGTACAACGGCACCTTTCCAGTCGTTACTGAAGCCGCGTGGCGTGGTCCAGCGCTTTGCCAGGGCGATGGCCACGCCTGCCCTGACTCCGCCGGCAAGGTCACCCTTGCCGAGGCCCTTCTCGACCACCTGGTACGCGATTTCATCGACCAGCTGCCCGGCACGCTCGGCGCCGAGCGCTGCCGCGAGCCGCGGAATCGCTGCCATGGCTGCTTTGGCGATGGCTGGCGGAGCGACGCGCGTCTGTGGAGGCGTTGCGGCGCGCTGTGGCCGATTTTCCCGTTTCGGGAGCATGGCAAGAAGGTGTTCAGTCTCGGATTCCGTGAGACGCCATGCCGGATCGACTTGGAACGGCATGCCGGGCGTATGCCGCATGACCAGGTACAGCGCGTCCTTCCCGATTTTGGCCGTCATGCTGGCGTTGACGCTTGGATCGAATCGGAAAGGTGGGTCGAGGTGCCGGTCTTCCCTTGGCGCGGCCTGGGCCGTTTCGATGACCGTGGCGGTCGGTTCGGCGTCGGTGCTCCCCTGCCCCGCAGTTTTGTCGATGCCGTGGGCTTCTTTGCCGGACCTGGTGGTGAGCGTTTCGCTCTCGGTGCGAGGCGCATCATTTGCCGCAGGTGTCGTCGGTGGCGGTTGTTTGAGCTTCTTGGCCGCCGGTCGGACGCCGCGCCAGCGGTGATGTGATTCAGTTGGTTCACCGCAGCTCGAGGCCATCGTCTGCCCAGCTGGGTCTGCCCTGCTGATGCTGGCGGCTCGCACCGCTGCCAGAAGCATCAGCGCCGGCCCTGCTGCGGCGGTCCGGGTTGGGGCACCGCGTTCAGCCACAGGGATCCTTCGAAACACGCCGGCGTCAACGAGACTGCCATAGGCGAGCCCGACAGCGTTTCGGTGGAGGCCGAGCCGGTCGGCCATCCACTGAGCAGGAACTGCCTCATTGGTTCGCCGCTGCCTGAGAAGGCGCGCGAGCGTATCCAGGCCGACGCGCATGGCGCTGGCGCTGAGATTGGCGCCCACAAGGCGCTCAAGAACCGACGCGAGCTGGTCGGCAGCGGTGGGAACGTCCGGCGCTGATTGATCTTCGGCGTCGTAGCGAGTCAGGTGAATCGGGTGCACGGGCTCGCGCCCGAATGTGGACGGCATCATGGTGCTCTCCTCAGGATTGCAGGCAAAGCGCACCGGTTGACGGTCCGGGTGGTTCGGAGTACGTTTCCGCCTGTCGCGGGTCGGTACTCGTACTCCGAGTTCCCTGGGTGCCGCCTCCACGAAAGCCCTCCAGTTGCCGCTGGGGGGTTTTTCGTTTCTGGGTACGCGCGTTGTGGTGTCGCGGCGTCCTTAGGTCATGGCGAACTCCGGCTTGGAATGAACGGGATGCCGTGAACCAGTTGGTTCACGGCCAAGCTGTGGCGGTGGTGCCGGCGCAGAGATCCGGCGCGCGTGACGGGAGCACCGACCGCAGCCAGGGTGAACGGACGCCGGCAGCGTCCCGTCGGGGTCGCTTGATGTGCCCTGCGGTGGGCTCGATCGGACCCCGCTGACAGCTACCCATCGGCAGGGTGCGAAGTCGGCGCCTATGCGCGCGGTCGGCGCCCGGTGAGCCAGTTGGGTCACCCGGCCCGTGTCCCGCGCCGACGCGGCATTGCTCGTGGCTCCGTCGGCGCGCTGAGTCAGTTGGTTCGGTACCAGGCCAGCCGCGCAGGCACATCGCGTCCCGGCGTTTGGCGCGGCCCGGTGAGTCAGTTGGTTCAGCCGACCTCGTGCCGGGGCCGGTCCCTTGATGACGACCCCGCCCACCACAGTCCGCCGCCGCCGGACATCAGGGTTTGCGGCGTTGGCGCGGACCGCGACGGGTTCAGGGGTGCTTCCATGGCAGGCACGAGCGATCGGGTGATTCAGTTGGTTCGCGCCATGGAACGCCGTCCCCGCGGGGCGCGACCGGGCAGGGCGCCTGGCACGCGATTCAGTTGGTTCGCCGCCGTCGGGCTGGAGTGAGCACGGGCTCGCCGCCATCGGTCTCTCGGCGCCAGTGGCGATTGCGCCTGACGGGGCTGGATAGACCGCCACCCCGGGGTCAGGCTGGCCGGTCTCCCGCAATCCGCTTAGACCCGATCTGTCCACCAAAAGAAAAGGCCCAGGAAGTCCTGGGCCTCTGACTGCTGCGCGGCGGAGCCGGCGGGGGAAGGGCGGTGGTGTTGTCACGACTTCCCCCCATGTTCCGCTGCCCACCGCTTGACGACGTCGCTGATCTCCATGACCAACGCGTCTGGCGCACTCTTGAACAGCACGACCGCCGGACAGCCGTTGATCGTGCGGATCCGGCCGAGCACCTGCTCGCCATCGGAAATGACCTTGGTCCGCGGCGTGGAGCGCGTGATGCGCCGGAAGACCTCGCCAGCCTTTGGCTCGGGGGAGGCGGCCAGCTCCCGGCAAACCGCGGCGACCCGTTCGGGCTCCTTGGCCTGGGCCGCCAGCATCGCCTCGATCCAGTGGAAGCGGATCTCCCGTGGATCCACGAACGCGGCGATCAGATCGTCCGAGAGCTCGCCGTACTTGAGCAGACGCACCACATTCGTCTGCGCCACCATAAGCTTCGCGGCCAAGTCGCGGCCCGAGCTGTAGTCGCCGCTGCGAAGAAGCATGGCGTACTGGCGACCACGCTCGAAGGCGGAGAGGTTGACCCGGCCGGAGTTCTCCGCGTGCATCTGCCGCAGCAGGTCCAGCACGGACATTGTTCGAACGATCGCGTAGAGCGGGAAACCCAGCCGCAGGCACGCCGCGTGGCGGCGGTGGCCGCTGGCGATCTCGAAGTCGAAGTCGGGCTCGCCGGAAACAGGGCGAAGGACCGCCGGCTCCGTGTTCCGCCCGGCTTCGCGAATCTCGTCGCACAGCGTGTCGAACTCGGCGTCCATGAAGGCCCGCTGATGCCGATCGGCGTACGGGCTCGGCCGGACGCGCCGGGCGTCGACCTTCACCACCAGTTCGCCCTCACGAATCTTGCCCTCGAGGGAGGCTACCTTCTCCCTGAGCGAAGTCGCTTCGGCCGCCTGGGCCTCCAGCGTCGTCTGGCGCCCCTCGAGCATTTTCCCGACGAAGGAGCGCGCGGAGGCCTCGGGGACGGGAGCGGAGGGTGCTGCCGCTGGCGCGCGTGCGTCCTGCGCGGCGCTGTCGGAGGCCATCACGTCCAGACCGATGTCCAGGAGGCTGCGGCGCTTGGACGACATCACGCCACCCCGACCAGGGATGCTGATTCAGTTGGTTCGGCCGCCGGTTCGGAGTCCACCACCGGCCGCTTCTGGCCCTCGGCCACTTGGCGTGCCCACACGCTGCCCACCGACTGCAGCACACGTTGGGCGAGGGCGTCGTAGGCCTCCCTGGCGCGGCGAGACGACCTTGCGTCAACCTCGGCGCCCGTCACTTCGTAGACGGAACGGAAACGCGAGGCGGCGTTGACGAAGGCACTCGAGCTGGGCACGGACTCCTCGACCCGATGGGTGCCAAAGGTGTCGGCACTCAGGCTGCGCACTAGGGCAGTGGTCTGGGTCAGGTCCGAGCGGACGTGGGCGAAGATCACCGGATCCCACGTCTTCGTGATGTTGGCCGCCTTCTCCAGCTTGGCGACGTTCTCGCCCATCATCTGCGAGAAGTCCAACGTCGCCCGGTAGTCGGGGAGGTTCGGCGGCATCGGCACCAGCAGGCCGTCGGCCGCCCACATCATCGCGAGCGCGGTGAAGCTGAAGGACGGCGAGGTGTCAATCAGGACCAGGTCGTAGGCTCCCTCAATGCGCTTGAGGTCCTCGTCGATGAACGTGTAAAAGCGCCGCGCGCTGGCCGGCGAGGACATGAAGGCGGAGGCGACCAGGAAGTCGCTGCCGATCATCTCCAGCGAGGCCGGAATGAAGTCCAGGCCGTCGATATGGGTCTTTTGCGGCTGCACCGGCATCTCTTCGATGAGCTCCGGCGAGTCAATGCGTTCGAAAACGGCCGCCATGGTCTGCTCGGGCCGGACGGCCTCCGACCGCCACCCGCAGAGTGTCGTCAACGTTCCCTGAGGGTCGCCGTCGATCAGCAGCACGCGGTACCCGCGGCAGGCAAGGTTGTGCGCCAGGTGCAGCGTGGTCATGGTCTTGCCCGCGCCACCCTTCAACTGCGCGATGACCAGGCGCAGCGTCTTGGCGCCGGCCGGCTTAGACGGCCTGACCTTGAATGCTTCCATGAACTGGTGCACTTCCTCGATCGTGAGGCGAACCTCGCCGACTTCGCCGGCCCGGTGGGACGCCACCCACGTGCGCCAGTGGTGCGGCTTGAGGCCCGACAGCTCCAGAACCTCCTTCTGCCGGAAGAGGCGCATCTGACGCGCTTCCAGGGGTTCGTTCATTGCGGCCTGCAGCGCGGCCAAGCGACCCTGGCCGTGACTGGCCCAGCGGAGGAAGTCCTTGGTGCCTGCGGCGAGGCTCACAAACGTTGGCGACGCATCACGGCCCATTGCCCACTTCTCCGGTCAGTTTGCCCGGATAGTACGAACACGCGGATAGGTTTGCAACGCCTTTTCATCGCGAGCGGTTTTCCGCTCGCACTGTTTTCGACGTGCGACCATAAAACGATGCGAAACCCGATCCAACTGCATCCCCTGAGCTTCGCTCGACATCGCCCCACCAGGCAGGCGGGCGCGGTGCCGGCATTGTGACGTTACTGTAAGGCTTCAGAGTGCCGGCGTTGCCGCCTTAAAGGCCCCGCGGCGAGCACGCGGGATGCTCAAGGCGCGGTGGATGAGTAGGGCAGGGCAGACCAGGCGGCGAGAACCCCGCGGCACCGGCCCACGTCGAACCAGTCATCCGTGCGCAGCGACTCTTCCATATCGAGCCACCAACCCGTCCGCGCGACCATCGCCAAGCGACTCGCTTCGGCCTCCAAGTTGTGTGGACCCAAACCGCCGGCGAAGCCGACCACCTTGCCGGTGTTGGGCCGGTGCCAGGCGGACGGCGAGATGCCACGGCCGCCGGACGCATCCACCAGCAGCTGGTGATTGCTGACGCCCCCCTCCTGAGAGAGGTCGTGGACCCGCGGATTGAACTGGGTAATGAGCGTCTGGACGCGCCGTGCCAGCAGCGGCAGTTCCTCGGGAGTGACATCGCCGTTGACCTGCACCCGCGCCGCTGGCGCGACCAGTTCCTCCAGCTCGCCAGCAATGAGCAGGGCGCGTGCCAGACGGCCGCAGACGTGGATCGCGCACCTTCCGGCGAGTGCGTTGGCGGTGGCCACCAGCCACGAAAGCTCGGGGTACCGGCGCCGCGCTTCAGGGGTGGCGCTGTAGAGGAGGCCGAACTCCAGTCCCGGGTTGGTCGCCACGAGATCCTGCAGCGCGGAAACGTCGGTGCGGTAGTCGACGCCCGTAAGGGTCATGCCAGGACGGCCGGCCGCCACAGGCGCGTCGTCCGCGGCGATCACATGACTGGCGTTGCTGGACGCAAAGTTCATGAGCTGCGCAGTCATGGAAACCTCCAGGCGGTTTGGTTCCCGCATTCTTCAACCAGAGCGTGATCCGGCAAGGACTGCGCATGCCAGCGAAGGCGGCACGAATTCCGCTACTTGTCTTCGTTAGACGCGCTCTTACCGGCGGCAGCACTGAGCTCAGCAAGCACCTTGGCTCGAGCAGCCCTGGGGTCCGCATCGCATGCGTATGCCCGAACGGCGCGCAGGTCCCGCTCCAGGATGGTCTTGTCCTCGCGCAGCCATTGCGCGACGGCCGCGCCCACGTCGGCATGGGCCTCGCAGAGCCTGACAAGCCACTGCAGGTCCTCGGTACTCGCTGGCTTGTAAGTCGCAAAGATCGCAGCCTTCGCGTTCGCCAAGGCAGCGCGGCGGTCGGCCGCAGCCAATGTCACGACCATGACGACCACCGCGACCACAGTCGACAGTCCAGACAGCCACAGGAGGCCGGCCGATGGATGGAGAAACCACACCGACAGGCTGCCGATAACTACAGCACCCGCGACAAGAGACAGTTCGTTCAATAGCGTGGGCGAGATCTCCGCGAGCCGCGTCGCCGAGCGGGTGCCGTCCCCGCGCTGCAACTCGCTCAACTCTCGAGCGCGGGCAGCGGTGGCGTCGGTGGCACTGAGGCATTGGTGACTGAACATCGTTCGGTGCTCCTTGGGTTCGATGGGAAAAGCGCCTTGATGGCCGGAGGTGAGTGGCCACCCTCGACGGGCACGTGCTCGACGGGAGTTCGTGGATGTGGCCAACGCGGGATTCCGCCACCGGGCCGCCTGCGCGGCGGCACTCCCAGTCGATTATGGGATGGTCAGAATGGCCGGGCGGGCCACGGAAAGCCGATTCAGCGCCCCGCAGCGGGCCCGCTTGTCATTGGCCTGCAGGGCGTTCCCAGGTGACGCAACCACCGCCGGTGTCGCCTGACGACAGTGCAGCCATCACACCGTCGCCAGGCGCCGAGGTGAGCAGCTACGCCGGCATGGCCGTCAACCACCGGCCGATGGTCGCGAGCCGACGTTTCATCGCGCGGGCGGGGCTGCAGTCGGGATAGCCGTCGAGGATCTCTGCGACACGCGCAACGGCCGCCGTCGGCAACAGACCCCGCGGAAGGTGGCGACGGTGTCGATCGCCGTAGTACACCCCCGAGAGATTCCGCCTCGACCAGGCGTTCGCCGTCGCCTCACGTTGCAGCCATTCGTCCAGCTCGCTTTGAATGATGCCTAGGCTGTCACGGATGCGTGCGGGAAGACCTTCCACGCGCAGCAGCGCGAGCAACAGCTTGCCCGCTTCACGGTGGGCGGCGACAGGTATCGGCTGGGCTGGGCGCCAGCTTACGACGGCAGAGAACATGATGTGGTACGGAGTCGCGCCGCGACGTACCTCGCCGGCGCGCGGTGGGGCCGGGCGCCCGCGCTTTGGTTTGCCCGAGGCCTTCCGGGCGGGGCTCACAAAAGGCGGCGCATAAGCTCCGGAGTCGCCTGCCCACGTTCCTGCCGGTGCTTCGAAGCGGAGGCCATCGAGGCAGCGCACGATCCGATCCAGCCGGACCCCATCCTCGGCGACCAGGCACATCGTCGAGTAGGGTGGCGCGTAAAGCCCTCCCCACCGCGTCACTTGCAGCGCGAGGCCGCGCCCGCCAAGCCAGGACACCCGCTCGGCGAGGAATTCGGCAGTCGGGTCCTGATAGGGTTCGTCCACGGCCACAGTAAAGCCGTCCGACGGGTCCACCCACATGCTGGAGTGGTCACGGCCGGGCATGCGGCTCACCAGCCGGCGCAATGTCCCGGCTTCGCGCGTGCCCGCCGGCACCAGCCCAGTGGCCTCCATGAAGACGAGCGTGCGTGCGACCTTGTTCGCCAGGTTGCGAGCCGTCAGCTGGCCGCGGATGTCGTGGCGGCACTCCAGGTGATCGTCGGCATCCCACCGGAAGTGGCGCAGCTCCCCGACAAGATGGCTCGCCCGAAGGAAGTTCGGCATCGGACGTCGCAGCTGCAGCGCCATCGTCTCGCGTCCCGAGGCATCGCCGTCACGCCAGTACGTGGAGATGAAGACAGCCTGGTCCGGTCGCCCGCCGCGTCCCGCGAGGGTGGCAGGCAGGCTGTGCTGGGCATGACGAAAGTTCTCGAATCCGGCGACTCTGGCCGCGGCGTCGAGTGCGCGCGTATGCGTGATTGACTTTTCGCGCTTGAGCGTCGTGGCCAGACGCTTAATGCCTTCGATCGTGGATGGATGGATCGTTACCTGGGACATGGACATGGCCTCCGGGCTGCCTCACGTCACCCGCCACCGCTGAGCCGCCCGACAAGGGGGACATGTCGGAAGGAACCGGTACTCAAAGGGCAGAGCCGTCAACGGCTTCGCACGGCGGGTGGCTGGCGCCTGCCTGGCGCCTCAGGAAAAGTATCACTGGACCTGGAGCAAGTCGAGCCAACGAAATGCAGTGGGCCCGGTGGGCGGTCAGCAGACGGCGAGGGCGGCGCGACCCTCGCGGATCATCGCCGCGATCGTGCGCCCCATCAGGCGCTCGCAGGTCTCCGCCGAGACAGGGCGCTCATCAATGATGTCTCGTGCGGCATTGAGCCGGTCTGCCTGGAAGCACGTCATGCCTGGAAATCGTGGGACGTTGCGCCACGCAGAAGCGTCCTCTTCCGGAGTGACGAATCCGGCCCCGCCGAGCGTGACCACCTCATTGGCGGCGGCGTCGAAGAAGACCAGGCGGATGAATCCGACGCAGGAGGCGTCGTCATTCGTGCAGTGCGCTCGTTTCACGGCAGATCCTTGGGGCGGTGGCGCTGATGGAAGAAGCGCAGGATGGCTTTGGCGAGGCCTCGCAGCCTGGCACGCAAAGGAAGAGGCGCCTGTGCATGCATCCAGCCATGGGCGGTCAACCAGCTGAGGCGCCGTCCCGGATGAAGTCGCAGGCGAAAGCGGGTGAGCAGGCGGCACGCCCGGCAGATGCCCACGCAATCCAGCTCGACGACATGCGGCAGCGGCCGCCAAAGGGCCCCGTGGGTGTCCGCCTCGGGAATCGGGCAGCCGCACCCATTGCAGCTGCCGCAGATGCCCTGCCAGCAGGTCCCGTCCTCGAACGCGACCGGAAGCTGATCGGCCATGGTCGGCATGGCCATCAGCTCACGATCCCGGGCGGTGATCGGTGACGTGTTCATGGGTGGGGCGACCGGGCCGGCCATCAGCCGGCGCTGCTGTCCACGATCGAGCAACCCGGCGGCGACATGCCAGGATCGAAGAGCATGATCGCGCAGGCGCCGATGGTGGTCTCCTCGGCGTCCAAGTAGGACCGCGCCTCCTCCTCGCCCAAGTCGTCGGCCCGCGCCCGATCGCAGGCGGCTTGGCGGAAGGCCTTCTCGTCATTCAGCTCGAAGAAGATCGTGACCGAAGTTTCCATGGTGCGTCCTCTGGGTGGGGTTAAAGGAGAAGCGCCGTGCCGGCCGACCGCAGCTGTTTCGTGAGCAGTGCGGCAGCGGCGCGTTGATGTACGCCGAGCAGTGCGCTCTCCGCCATCTTCGGCGCCGTGGACGGGGCGCCGAATGCTTCCGGCAGCCGTACGTCGAGAAAGGGCAATGGGTCAACGCCAACGGCGGTGGTGTCTCCCCTCGCGGCAGCGGTCGCACGCGTATATGCCTGTGCCGCCGCCAAGTCGGTCGCGCCGAAGTAGGCCTCTGGTCTGATGTTGCTATTGTTGTAGTCGGTCACCGACAGGTACGTTCCGCCGTGGTTGCCCCCGAGACCGAACGTCATCACCACGTAGCGCGGTTCGGGCGCCACCCGGTGGTAGACGCCGTCGATGAGCAGGCCATCAGCCGCCCAGCGAGTGATTGCAGCCTCGGCATCTTCGCGGCTGGCAAGCTCGTTGGTGCCGATGTAGTGATCCAAAATCGCCCAGGAGTTGCTGGCCCCGACGAGATTCCGGCCGAGGTCGCCGTAGAGACGGACGACCGGCCAGGCCTCACCTTCGCGGCACTCCGTCGTGGGAAGGGAGTAGTCCCAGTCCGTGCCCCGGCTTGTCCTCGCGCACGGTTCCGCGGAGCTGGTGGCCAAGGCCGTCCAGAGCTTGCCGTCGAACCATCGGTATGCGATGTCCGGATGCTCATTGAGCTGTGAGTCACTCCTGGCGATCAGTGCGACCGGTGCCTGGCCGGCGGTGAGTTCGCGGACCTCGACGACGATGTCGCTGGCCATCGTGACGCTGCGTGGCTTGCGGCACCGCGGCGGAACGACCTGGGCGGCGAAAACGAATTCGACCTTGATGTGCATGGAAATACCCGTGAGCCGTGGATGACGTCCACGCTATAGCAGCGCCTGGATCTGGCAACGGCGCCTTCGGTTGGCCACGCCGTGAGGTTGAACAAAACGCCTGGCTTGGCGGATGTCATGGGCCCAGCCATGCGCTGCCTGACCGATTCGCCCGGGGGCCGCGGCGAGGGTGGCGGCCGTGTCCTGGTGCGACGGCTCGGGTTATGGCGGATCAGCCGAATAGGTCCAAGCATTGAGCAGCCTCGGCTGCCGCCGAGCGCGCTTCCGCTGGGTGATCGACGCGCCGCGCTTCCGCCTGCCACACCGCCGCGCTCTCGTCGGTCACCCCGTCCAGCATGGACACGGTGTCGGGCGTGGCCGCGGCGATGCGGTCGGCGCGCAAGTCCTCGTAGAACAGGTCGGCGCCGACGAAGGCACGCCCCGCCTCGATCGCCGCCACCGCCACGGACCCCGAGCCCATGAACGCGTCGCACACCAGGTCTCCCGGTTTCGTGTAGAGCACTATGGCCCGCTTGGCCAGCTTCACCGGGAACTGTGCCGGGTGGGCACCGTGGCGGCGATCGGGATGATTCGCGCGAACGGTCGGCACGTCGTCCCACACGTCCGTCGGCCAGGCTCCGAGCGGGTGACCCGACAGCTCGCCCTTGTTCGGTCCCTTGAACGCGCGCTTGCCCGGCTGCTTCTGCGGGTGGCGGGCCGCATTGGGGTTGAATGTCGGTGTCGGACCCTTGCTGAAGATCAGCACGGTCTCATACCGATCGGCCAGGCGGTGAGATGGAGTCAGGCCGTGCGGCTGCGTCCATACCACGCGATTCTGGAAGGTCAGGCCGGCGCGCCGCATGTCCTCGAACAGCATGATGTCCATGGGGTACAGCGCATCCGTCCAGTCGCGCGTCTTGCCCACGTTGAGGCACACCACACCGCCCGGCTTGGTGGTGCGCGCCAGCTCGCTGACCACCTGCATCAACCAGCCGTGAAAGAACGTGAAGCGCAGCGCATCCGCGCCAGCCGCGTCGCCGTAGCGCTTGCCCACGTTGTATGGCGGGCTCGTGAAGTGGCAGGCCACGCTGTCGTCGGGCAGGCCGGCCAGGAAGTCCAGCACGTCGGCCTTCACCGTCGAGTTCATCATGTCCCGCAGCATGGCCAGCTGGCGCTCCCTGCGCTCGGCGTGGCGTTCGGCGATGCGCGCCTCGGTCTTGCGCGCGCCGGTACGCAGGGCTGCACGGTAGATCGCTCCCTTCGAGAGGCCGGTGATCGCCTGGACCTCGGCATAGGTGTGGGTGGCGAGCAGCGCGGCGAGGTGCACGTCGTCGGCCGGCGCGCGCGAGGTCGATTGGATGTCGTGGACGGACAGGGCAGCGGGAGTGGCCATGCGGTTGCCTCGGTGAAGCGGGATCGGTGGATGTCAGGCGGCCAGCGCCGCGGCGGCCGGCAGCCGCCAGCGGCCGGGACCGCAGCGCTCGGCAAGGCGCTGCAGCTGCTGCCTGATCTTCTCCCGCCAGAACGGGTTGGGCGTCGGCTTGGCGCCGGCGACCTCGGCGTAGATCGCCGAGAGGTCGGCCTCGCCGCCTAGTGCCTGCAGGGCTGCCAGCGTCACCGCAGCCCAGACGCTCTTCTGTCCCTGCGCCAGCAGCGCGCGGTAGCGCGCCTGCAGGCGGCTCACGGCCGCGTGCTCGTGGTACAGCGCAAACCCGAAGAGCTTGCCGCCCTGCGCTTTGGTCAACATGGCGAAGCACAGCGGCAGCGATAGACCCGGGAAGAGGTTGCGCGGGATCATGTCCTGGCGGATCGCCCAGCGCTGGTTGATCTTGACCACCGTCTCACTGGTCTGGAAGGTGTAGCAAGGCAAGATCATTCCGAACCTTCCTTCGTTCGGCAGGAGTTCCCACGCGCGTTCGAGGAACGCCTGGACCTTGGCCAGCTGGAACGGCGGGTTGCCGATCAGCGCCGTCGGCCGCAGTGGCAGGTCCACCGCGGCGAAGTCGCCGACGATCACCTGCCGACCCGAGGACGCGCGTGCGCGCTCGGCCAGCGCCGGGTCGATTTCGACGCCGATGGCGGGGATGTGCTCCGGCAGAGCACGCAGGAAGGCTCCCTCGCCGCAGCTCGGCTCGATAACCGCGTCGCTGGAGGTGAGGTCGCCGAAGTAATGCGCCACCAGTTCGCTCGCCGCCCACTCCGGCGTCATGAACTGGCCGTGCACCTTCTGCTGCTCGGTCGGCGTGGACTGCGCCATGCTCGTCGGCTGGCCGGCGGGCGGAAGGGACCACAGGTCGAGCGTGGTGGCGGCGACAACGCGCATGGGAGAGGCCTCGTGACGTGGAGGCCTTGATCATTGAGCAGGTCAGCGGTTCGGCAAGTCGATCGCGCTTGCCGGCCGCGAGTCGCTGTGGGACACGGTACGCCGATCGCGTCAGCTCGCCGCGCCGCCCGCTGCGCTGCCCATCTCGCCCGGAGCAGCCGCCCTCTCCGACGGTGGTTCCGGAGGCCATCCCAGCGCTTGGGCTTCCTGGACTGACGGCAGCCGCCGGCTCTCGAGTGCGCGACGGAAAGCCTCTTCGTTGGGTCCGTCGATCGGCACCAGGTAGGCCAGCCGGCCGGAGCTCCCGAAGTAGACCGCGCGCTGTCCGCAGGCCTGTGCTTCCACGACGACCGTGTAGGCCGTCGTCATCGCAGCGCCGCCGATGCCGCCATAGCCCAGCGCGGTGCTGCCCCACAGCTGAGGAAACACCGTGACCAGGCACTCTTGCTCGGCGGCCCGGCGGAAGCTCCTTACCGTCGGCCCCTGCGGCTGGCCAGTAGCGCGTTCCTCCTGAGCCACCTTGGCGCGCTCCTCCCGCGTCAGCCCACTGGACCATGCGCTGTAGCGCTCCCAGTCTCTTTCGTCGTAGACGATCACCGGCAGGTCGCGTAGGCGCGCCGCGTGCAGGGCCGAGGCGATGGCGAGAATCGGGTTTTCAGGTCCCATGGGTTGTTTCCTTCGGTGCGTTAATGATGGGGGTAGGGGTGTCGCACAGCGGGACCAGCCAGGGGACCAGGCGGGCACCGGCAGGAGAGAGCGTCGTCAGGCGGCGGGTACCGGCGCGCCGTCCGTTCTCCCATCCGTCCTTGTCCGAGCGAGTTCGGTAGAGTGCGTCTAACCACGGCGTTCCCGTGCGCATGGTGATGTCCTCGAGTTCGACCATGCCGACGGTCGGCGCGAATGGTCTGTCCAACTTGGACAGCGCACCGGCAGGGTTCACGTAGGTCCGCTCGGTCCATTCGCGCACGCGCTTCTTTTGCGCGTCGTCACCCCAGGCATGGGCGGCCTCCCACGCGTCCACGAAGATCACCAGCAGTGCAGTCTTGTCCTTTTCGATCACCGTTCCGATCGGGAAGAGGCACGGCTCGCGCGAGACGAAGCGCTTGGAATGCGTGCGGTTGTAGTGGGTAGCCGAGGCGATCATGGCGTCCACTAAGGCATGGGGGTCATCGAACGCCAGCGACGTGGCTGCCGGGAGGTCCAGCAGCGACAACATGCGCTCGTGCGTCAGCCCGGCCGGTGCGGCCGCTGCCGCCCAGCGCTCGGCCGATGTCCAGGCGAAGATGATCTCCTCGCCCGCGCGACGCTGGTACAGCGCCATGGCCACCTTGTCGGCGCGTGGCACGCCGTCCCGGCCGAAGGCCAGCCTGCTGCGCGTGCACCACGGGAACTGGGCGATGCGCGGGTCGCGCTCGGCTTCGGTCGCCTCGCGGTACAGATGCCACCGATCACGTCCATCGTGAGTCAGCGCCACGGGCGTCCACCCTTGCGCGGCACACCAGTCCTCGATGGTCGCCACGCGCGCGCCGTGGTCGGCGAGCGCTGAGTGCGCCGCGTTCAGTGCCGCGTTGCGTAGCGCTGCCGACGCGTCGGCTGGGTCCGCCGGCAGGGCGCCGTCGCGCTGACTCGCGCGGATCACCGCTCGCGCGAGGCGGGCGGCTCGGGCAGCCTCGATCTCATCGCACGCCAGCCCGCCTTCGTGCAGCGACGCGGTGATCCACCGCTGCCATGGAGCTTCGGCCGCGTCCCGTGCAGCCACATGGGCCAGTGCCTGCCGGAACACTGCCACGTAGTCGGCATAGGCGCGGCGGCTGCGCCGGCTCTGCAGGTAGTAGCGCAGCTCGTCGGCGTCGGCGCGGTCGAGTACCAAGTAGGCATTCGGCTCCTCGAGCACGACGTTGACATTGCGCGTGCGTCCGCCGTTGAAGGCCTCATGGGTAGCCACGGAGATGGTCGGTCGCCCGCGGACGTAGGTCACGCGAGCCACCTGGCAAGCCTGCTGCGGAACCCATGCCTGATACTTGTTGCGGTTGTAGGCGCCGGGTGCAGCGGACTCTGTCATCGCAGCTCTGAGGTTGACGACTACCGTCACCCCCGCACCGAGGAAGCGGTTTCGGTCCGCGCGGTAGTCGGCGAAAGACGGACGCTCCTCGGCGATGAGGCTGTCCAGGCTGACCAGTCGCAGGTGCGACCGTTGGAATCCCGGATCGAGCCAGTTGGAGAAGCGCGGGATGCCGCTGGCGGCGAGCAGCTCGGTGCGATCGTGGAGGCCCCAGAGGATCACCAGCACGCGCGCGAAATCGGTGAGCCTGCCAAGCTGAGAGCGCTGGGCTTTCGCGTAGTCGATGTCTTCGCGCGTGATCGGCACTTCGTCGTAGGCGCGCCGGTCCCAGTTGAAGCTGCGGCGGGTGAAGTGCTCGGCCTGTTCGGCGGCGCTCGGCAGGAGCTGCTTGACGTTGGGCAGCACATCATCGCAGGAGATCAGGGTGATGCAGGCGCCGTCGCGATACAGCAAGTGGTGGCGCATCGACTCCTTGGTCATGGCTTCGTTGTAGCGCCCGACGGCCGCCGACCGCTCCGCGCTGTCACCGTCACGCTCCCTGATGAACTCCTTGTAGCCGCCGCGGAAGCGCACCAGCACGACGCCCCGCGGCGACGGGATCATCTGGCGCACGAGGGCCGGGTCTTCCAGCGCTTTGGCGACCTGGTCGACCATCGTGTGATCGAGGCCGCCCTGGTCGAGGCACAGCAGGAGCTCTTCGTCGAAACTCAGCAGGTCCTGGTAGATCACCAGCGGTTCATCGCGCGCCGCCGGCTCGCCGGTGGCCAGCGGCAGCACCTCGACGCCCTGGCCGGTGTAGATCTCCAGATTCGTAACCATGCCTCGAAGGCGGTCGAGGTCGGACAGCTGGTTCTTGGCATTGGCCAGCAGCGCGCTGGCTTTCTCCTGGTGAAAGCGCGCCAGCGCGCGGGCCTGGTCCCCGAGCTCGTCGCTGTGTTCCTTGATCCACGCCACCTGGGCATCGGCGGACGCCTTGAGCGCGTCGGCATGTCGGGTCATGGCCTTCAACCCGTCTTCGGTGGCCAGCTCCTGCCCAGTCGCGCCGCCGGCGTTCAGGCGTGGCTCCTGGCCTAGCCGCAGGGCCTCGGCATCCACGGGCGGGGGCTGGCTCATCGCCTCCTGGGTGAGGCGCATCGCGTCGATAAGCGCCGCCATTTCGCGGCTGCGCACGGCGTCGCCGTCGTGGGCCAGCTCCCAGTCCTTCTCGAAGTCGTCGGCGTGGATGCGCAGCGGGATCTGGTAGCAGCGCTCCCAACCGGGGTGTGGCGCGAGCACGATCACGTGATCGTCGCCGTCAGCCTGCTCGATGTCCTGCAGCAGCAGCACCTCGCCGGCGTCCACGCCGTTGTACTTGCCGCGGGTGTCATCCCGACCTTCGACATCGTGGCGAGCACGCCAGTACTGGCCCGGGGCGGGGCCGGCGATGCGCTCGACGGTCGCGCTGCCGGCGGCACTGTGGTGGGTGACGGTCAGCTCTTTCATGCCGCGCGCTCGGCGAGGGAGTCATGCCTGCTGGCGTCCTCCAGTTCGAGGATGCGACCGCGCAGCGTGCGGAGGGCAGCGGTCGCCTCGGCGGGCAGGGGGCTGGCGTGGTCGGCCATGGCCATGGCGCGTTCGAGCGAGATTGCGGCGTCGCTGGAGGTTGCCGCCCCGCCGCGACCGCCGGTGGCTCGCTGGTTGGCCGCGTGCGGGGTACCACCGTAGTTCAGCCGATCGTAGATCTCCCGCAAAGTCGCTTCGTCGGTCGCCCCCATTTCGATCGACGGGAACGACACCCGGTAGAACCGCCGCCGGCGCTCCGCGAGCGAGAGGTCCGCAAAGCGAGTGCTACCGAACACGGCGAACTCGCCCGCCGCGAAGGCGCGCAGCGCACTCAGCCGTTGCTGGCCGTCGAGGAGCAGCCCGGCCCACGGCTGGCGCACGCCATCGTGGTCCCAGTCCCACTCGGTGGTGACGTAGTACCCCGTGCCCAGGCCCAGGAAGATGCCCTCCACGAAACGCACCTGCTGCTGGCGCGTCCAGACTGCCGGGCGCTGCCACACGGGCAGGACCAGGCCGAGCAGGCTGCGCTCGCCCTCCCGCAGATGCGTGGCCGGAGCCATCGCCAGCAGGTGCTCGACATCGAAAGCGCGCTCGCATCCGAAGAGGATGGGTGAGGGAAGGGTGGATGGCTGCATGGGATGGCCGTTGACGGGGTGGTGACCCATGGTGTGCCAGGTCGCTCGCGGCGCAAGCGGCGGAGGCAGGGGTCGTGCGTTGTCGCGGCTGGACGAACCGGAAGGGCGACCGCCTCGCCGCCAACGCGCTTCATGGCTTCCGCGAGGCTGATCGCGGCGCCTCAATGATTGTCATAGGTGCGCCGGTAGGCGGCGGAAGCCAGCTGCTCGCAAGCGAGTTCGCGATCCACCGTGTAGTCGCCGAGTGCGCAGCGCACCATCTGCCGCATGACGACAAGCATCTTCGGGGAGGGCGGTTCGCGCAGCTGCAGGTCAATGAGACGCAGCGTTCCGAGCGCGATCGCCTGCGCCTCGCGGTTGAGGTCTGGGAGGTGCGCCGCGGCGTCGCCGCCGGCGGCCGTAGTCAATGCCGCAGCGTTGAGCAAGGCGGCGATGCGCTCTGCATCACCCTGGCCGCCGACCACGTCGCACACCGTGTCGTCGCCACACTTCACGCACCAGCCCGACTCGTGCCGCCCGCCGGCGGGGAAGGCGGTGTAGCTCTCGGCTGTGTAGGGGACGGTGTCCGGTGTGTCCTGCGGCTTGTCCTGCGCAGAGCCCGCGGGCGACGTCGCGCCAACGTCGACCGTCTCGACGGCCAACTCGATTTCCTCGCGATTGCAGGCGTTGCACGCGGCGCCGTCGTCGTGGAGGCTGGAGACGATCCAGTCTTGCGTGGCGACGTCCCACACCATGGTTGCGGTGCGCATCACGTCGTCGCTGCCGCAGTGGGGGCACACCTTGCGTACGTGTGCGCCAGCATCGCCGGCAGGGCTCTCGGGGAGATTCGAGGTGGTTGGCAGCATGGGCACTCCGGGCGGCTCGTGGATGACCCATGGTGCCCCGAGCCTGAAACCGCGCAACGCCTGTGGGCTGCAGCGCGCGACCGGCTCGCCACTGGAGGCTGCACGGTCCTGGCCGGACGGCCACGTGGTCGGCCGTGGTCATTGCCGTGCCGATCGGTCCCCAGCGTCGCCGTAGCCGGCGTCGACGCGCACGACAGCGACCTGCAGGCCGCCCTCGCGGGCAACGAGACGGGCGATCAACGGCTCTCGCGGGGCTTAGGGCACCGCTCGGTGTGCGATCCGCCCGAACTCGCTCCCGGCCATGCGGCCTGGGTAGTAGCCGCCCGACGCCGGGACGAAATGCACGGTTTCGCCGCGACCGGCCGGCACGACGGCCCGGACATCCACGGTGACCTGTCTGTCCGGGTAGGCCAGCACGTACCTCTGGCCAACCTCGATGGCAGCGGTAGCCCGCACCGTGCGGCTCATGCGTTCGCGCACGTGGTCAGTTCGCGGGGGACGGCGACGGCGGCCCGGGCGGCGATGTCCACGCCGGCGCGGACGGGTGGCGCCGCGTCGATGCCCGCCAATTGCCGGCGGATGTCGCTGGCCAGCTCGTGCTCTTCACGGAAGAAGGTCTCGCTGTCGGGATCGAGCCCCAGGCGGCGCGCATCGGCGCCGCACAGAGCGAACATGTACCAGCACTGCGAGCCGCGGCGTGAGGCGGTCACCAACCACTGCGATGAGCGATCCAGCACCACGAAGGCGAAGGGCTCGCCGTCGGCGCCGTGCAACCGCACACCCCGCTTCATGCGCTGCGCGTATCCGTCCGGCGCGTTCTGCAGCGACCGCGAACCGGCTTGCACGGCACGCGTGAACGCCGCACGGCCGATCAGGTAGCTCTTGCCGCCGATCGACAGATGCGGGGTAGGTGGCGGTGAACGTCGGGCGTGGTTCGAAGGCATGGTGACTCCCTTGGCAGAGGTGCGGCCAGGCCATCATCGGGCGCGCGATGACTGCGGCAAGATGGCGACGATCGAGATTCTTGACGGAGCGCGCGATGTCGCACTATCGTTCTGGCCAGCATCGTTGAGCCACGCTCCGTTGCACCGTATGTCCCGCGACGACACCCACCACTCTCATTTTTGGATCGTACGATCCAAATTTGCTGTATCCGGTCGGCATGTTCAGCCGTACGTCCGAACGTGCGTACGATCGTCGTCGGACCGGGACGCTGAGCGGTGCTGTGCGCCCGGTGAGGGCCATGGCTGGCGCCGGTGCCGCGGCTACGCAGGCAAGGCGTCCAACATGCTCTGGCTGTATTCCCACCGTCGGTCGCCGGCCAGGGCCGAAGCGCAGCCGGCCGCGGTGTAGAGCCGCTCCACCAGCGCCGCTTCCACCACGCGCGCGTCGGCAAGGGCGATGTGTTGGCGCGCCGACGGCAACGATCCCTGCAGCCAGGCGCGAAGGCGGCTGGCGAGGCGCGGCGGGGCGGCCAAGCGGTGCAGCACCAGTTCCACCGCATGGACCGAGCTGCCTGACTCGACGGCGACGACCAGTCGGCCTGTGGTGCGCAGATGCGGCCGTGACTGCAGCAGGCTCGCCACCAGTGGTACGTGGAAGTCCTCATTCAGCAGCTGGAAGTCCGGGCGCGCCTCGCCGCCGGCCCGCTGGCGCACCAGCAGCCAGTCGTCATCGCCCCCGTTGCTCTGCGCCGCCTGTAGCGTGCGGGCGACGAAGTGGAAGCGGCGGCGCCCGATGTCGGTGAGATCGAGTTCGTGCTCATCCCATCCGGGTGGAATGTCGTTTTCCTGGAAGGACGCACATGGGAAGGGGTGCCAGGTGCCGTCCGGGTCCAGTACCTCGATGTCAGCGTGAGGGATGCCGGTCGCCGACCAATCGGCATCGCCGTCCAGCGGGTCGGTGCGCCAGTAGAGCCAGGCGCTTCCCGGCAGGTATTCGTCGTCGCCACGTTGCATGCTCGCGAGGAAAGGGTGATCGGCGCGCACCCGCTGCAAGACGGGCGTCGAGATCGCCTCGGACCACCCCAATGCAACGGGCAGCTGAAGGTCGCAGCGGGCGTCGGCCAGCGTGCGCCACATCGAGATGCGAAACACCCCATGGCCGGGCGGCGCCGCGGCGAGCGCATGCTCCAGCTGGTGGTGCGCGAACGGATTGTTGGTCTGGGTCCGGATGCGGCGCGCACGCAGGACGTTGTCCGCGCCCTGTTTCCGCAGGTCCGCCAGAGAGTCGTAACGGTAGAGGTAATCGGCCATGCAATGGATTCCCGGCGGCCTCAGGCCGCGTGGCAGGCGCACGAGCAGCCGTCATCGCAGAGCGAGTGCACGGGAGCGTCGTCGCCCTCGAAGAGGCCGCGCGGCGGCTGCACGCGGTAGGCCTTGAAGTCTTCGCGCGTGGCAGTGCGGAAGGTGTCGGCTGCCGTCCGGATGAAGGTACCGTCGAGCCAGCTGCGGCCGCCGCGGATCACCGAGCCGGCGAGAATCGTGTAGGACGGCTGACCCTCGCGCAGGCAGCACAGCGTGTTTTCGTTGGAGACGAAGTACTCGACCTTGCTCATACGACCTCGCGCGAGATTCCCGGGATGTCGATCAGCATGCGCCGAACGACCCGTGGCGCAAGACGTGCAAGGCTCGTCGCGCAGGATCCGCGGCCCGACGGTATGCAGCGTCCAGCCAGGACCGGGGTCAGTGAGCCGACGGGGCGTCGACCGCGCCAGCGCCCGGCGGTTGATCCGCTCGAAGGCTTTCGAGGATGCGTGATCGCTCGGCCGCGTCTTGGCCGGTCTTCTCGGCGGCCGCCCCAGCATGGTACGGCGATGTGCCGATCACCGCCTAGGCCGAGGAGCGCACTCTTTCTCCATGCCGTACGCCAATGCTCGGTTGACGCGGTCGCGCTGCGACGGGGGTACATCCCAGGACCTACCCACGCCAGCGGTACCGCTCCCTCTGCGCCGCTCTACGCATCAGCTGCTGAGCGTGTTCTCGATGAAGCTGTCGATCTGGTCCGACGTCATACCCTCATGGCGACCGCTGCACGTCAGGATGTCGCCGACGTTGCCGTCGTTGGGCGCCACTTCGCCGAGGTCCAGCGCCCGTTGCAGGAGGCGCAGGCCGGCCATTACCGCATCGCGCTGGGGTTCGTTGAGGGTCAGTTTCAGCATGGCGGAAGCTCCGGCAGGTGAGTGGACGTGGTGAGCCACCATCGTGCCGCCGAACGTGATGCCGGCAAGGGTCTGCCGTGGATTCGCGTGAGCGTCGCGGGCCGACAACGCTACGCGACCGACGAGGGACGCGCCGCCTTCGCCGCCGATGCCTTGGTCTCAAGGAACGTGATGGCGGATGCGTACGCGCTGATCACCCGGCGCTTGGCCGATCCGCGCCGCGCGCACGTCAACGTGACGCGGCCCTTGTCCATCGCGACGCTCTCGATGGTCGCCGAGCTGTAGACCACGCCCTCCAGCCGGATCGCCCGCAGGCGCCCGCCCTCGGCCAGGCCACGGGTCTGGATGATCGTCCGGCCCGACTCCTGACGGCGTTCCTCCTCGACCTTGCAGCGTGCGAGGTAGACCTCCATGCCCACGAGGCGCGTGCACATCGCCTTGAACGTCGGCCTGGACCCCCAGCCGTCGCCGCGACATTCGACCTGGCCATCGCCGACGCTCATCAGCGCATTGAAGTGCACCTTGTGACCGGCCATGTGCTCCTCGATCACGGCCCAGGTGCCGCGGGGGGCGCCGGCCAGCCGCTCTTTCAGGGCACGGCCACGATCCCGACGGCTCTCGAACGTTTCGCCCAAGTCCGTTCGCACCACCACTGCCTCCAGCTCCTCGTCCACGAGCGGCAGCGCGGCTATCCACGCCCCGTGGCAGGCCTCGGCGAAGTCGTCCTGGTAGTGGATGCCCCGGTCCAGCGTCGCAGCGACGACGGCGTGCAGGGCAGGGATGGCGAGGACGTGACGGACGTGGTGCATGGCAGAGGCTCCGTGGAGAGACCCATGCACGATCGCATCGACGACGGGGCGCGCAAGTCCGGGCGGCCGAGGCTGGCAAGCCCCTCGGAGGCAGCCGGCGGGTTGGTCACCACTGGACGCGCATGGTCCTGTGGTCAGCGCCGCGTGTCCCTGCGTGACATTCATTCCCGGGACTGCAGCGCATCCAGAGCCAGCAGCGCGTTCTGCGTCGCCAACAGTTCTGCGTCGCTGCCGTACATGGCATGAAATGGTTTGCTGCCCGTGGCAACGGACGGGCCATACCGTGCGATCGCGTCGCGCTCCAGCATCGACGTCGGCGGTACGCCCCGGTGGTGCCACGGGCACAGGCCGATGGTGTGATCGTGGCCGATGCGGCGTCCGCCACTCAGGAGGTGGTGCGCCTCGCACGGCCCCGAGTAAGGCAGTGCCATGCCCATGGCAGCGTTGCGTCGGCAGCAGAGGCACCCCAACCGTTTGACCAACAGCATTCGCTCCGACTCTTCCGCTGTCGGCGTGTCGGTGGAGCGCGATGGGCGCATGCGCTTGGTCGAAGGCTTCAGGGTGGTGTTGCACGCAAGACGTCCACCGCCCTTGAGGGCGTGATGGGTCTTGAGTGGGGTCCGCCGCTTCAGCTCGCTGCGCTTCATGACGGCAGGAGACCACCGGCATGGTATTGCGCAACCCGGTAGCCGCGGCGTGGGATGGTGCGGCAGCCGTCGCGCGCGGATGCAGCCCGCGCGGCGGCGGCCGGATGCTCAGCGGCCGCTGACCGTCGCGGTCATTTCCACCATCGTGCGCGCGGAGGTCAGGTGCTTCCAGGCTTTGGCAACAAGGTTGGGGGCGTATTGGCCCTTCACCAGGTCCTCGGAGTACGCCTCCTCGATGATGGCTTCGTCGACGTCCCGTGAGAATGCAAGGGCGACGATCGAGTATTGAAAGGCCTCTGCATCCTTGGCGGTGAAGCCCGACCGTTTGGCCATGGCCTCGAGCAATACCGGCGCCATGCGTTCGAACGAGTCGAAGGGCGCTTGGCAGGAGGATGAGTCACCGTCCGGCAGGATCGTTCCCGCCGGCTGCAGCACCAGCACTAACGCGTCGTCCATGTAGACGCTGAAGCCCATCAGCGCTGCGTCGTCGTCGTTGCCAGCGATCCGGAAGGATGCGTCTCGCCCCAGCGTGATCAGGATATTCAGGAGGCCGAGAAAATCGGAATAGGCCAGCGCGAGGTCTTGCGAGCACGTCACGTGAGGGCGGGGGCCGTCACCGAAGAGCATGACGATCCAGGTGGTCGAGACGGAACCGGGCTGAGGCGGGGACTGGCTGGTGCGCTTTCGAGTTGCCATCGCCGTGGACCTGTGATGTGGACCGCGGGTGAGGATAGCGCCGTTACCGGCCCGGCGTTCGTTCGGTGCCAGGTGTGGCCGGAAGCTACCGGCGCGCCCGGGAGGCGCAAGCCCGCCCCTGTCCCAAGGCGTCGGCGGGTGGCCGCGCCTCCGCGCCAGCACGGATGGCTCCAATGTCGCGGCGGTACGGCGGCAGGGTGTCCAACATCCGGCGCCCGTATGCCTTCGTCGTGAGGCGACGGTCGAGGACCGTGATCCGCCCGGTGTCGCTCTCCGTGCGGATGAGGCGACCGCACGCCTGCACCAGGCGTCGGTGCGCCTCCGGCAGCAGCAGCTCGGCGAACGGCGAACGGCCACGCGCCTCGATCCACTCCGCACGGGTCTCACCCACCGGATCGGTAGGGGACATGAAGGGCAGCTTCACGATCACCACATGGCTGCACTGGCGTCCGGGCAGGTCCACCCCCTCGGCCAGCGTCGCCAGCCCCACCAGGATGGATCCTTCACCCGCCGCAATCGCCGCGCGGTGCGACTCCAGCAGCGGACCGATGGCGCGCGTCCCCTGCACCCGCAGACGGTCGCGCCACGACGCCGGCACCCGCTCCACCAGTGCTTCCATCAGCGCTCGCGAGGCGCAGAGAATCAGCGTTCCCTCGGCAGGGTCAACCGTCGACTCCAACTCGATCAGGACTTCGGCGAGGAATCGGTCCTCCTCGGACGGCTCTGCCACCATCGCCGGCACGCGCAGCACCGCCGACCGCTCGAGGTCGAACGGCGAGGGCAGGGCCACGTAGGCCACGCCTGGCACCCGCGACAGGCCGGAGCGCTCCGCAAAGTGGCGGAAGTCGCCCATCGCCCTCAGGGTCGCCGACGTCGCCACCGAACCGAACGCCTTGCGCCACACCGCCTGGGCAAGCCAGCCGGAAGCGTCCACGGGGGAGGCGTGCACCTCGACGGTGCCCTTCCCGTCGCGGCTTACCCAGCGAGCCACCGGCGACTCGTGATCCGCGTCCTCGGCTGCCAGAAGCGCGAGTGTGTCGTGGGCCGACTGCAGCCAGTCTCCCGACGCACCCAGCTCGTGCACCATGCGAGACACCACGCCCGGCGTAACACCTGCCGGCGGCTCCTTCGACAGCTTTTCCTTTTCCCGCCCCACCTGATCCAGCAGCCACTTCGCCTGGCCAGACGCGACCTCCAGCTCGTCGCGCAGGGGGCTGAGCTGGGCAGGGAGGACGCGCACCTGGGCAGCGTGACCAAAGGTGCGGCCGTACCGGCGACTGGGCACGGAAGAAGCGTTGCCGTCCAGCAGCGAGGCCATGCCTGCGCCGAGATGGTCCAGCGCGGACGAGAGGTCGCGCTCGGCGTCGGCGAGTTTGTCCAAGACGGACGCGGAGTACGCCTTCGCCCGCATCCTGGCCGCCTGCTGCGACGACTCGATGGCACCGCGTATGCGTTTGGCGTGTCCACCCAAGACCATCGTTGCGGACGAGGCCTCCACCGCGACCTCCGGCAGGTGGTGCGCCTCATCCACGACCAGGATCGACTCCTCCAGCGGAGGGAGCAGCGTGCCGCCGCCCGTCTCCCGCTGGTCGGCCAGCAGCAGCGCGTGGTTCACCACCACGACGTCAGCGTCGCGCACAGACCGACGGGAGCGGAGAAACGCGCACGATGCCGCGAACGGGCACGACGCGCCGGCACAGCCTTTCGCCGTCGTCGTCAGTAGCGGGCGGACTCTCGGGGGGATAGGGCGCGCCCAGCCGTCCAGGTCGCCGTCGAACTCACGGCGTGATCTGGCCGCACGAAGCTCTTGAACGGCTTCTCGCTCCTCCGCTGTTGGGCGGAATGGCCAGTGACCACCGCCGGCGTCGCCGCCAAGGTCGAGGCCCAGCTGGTCCGGGTCCTCGCCGGACAGTTGCGCGAGGTTGCGATCACAGAGGTAGCGCGAGCGTCCCTTGAGGACGGCCGTGCGTACGGGCGTCGAGGTCACACTGGCGATGACGGCGAGGTCAGCCGCGAGCTGCTGCTGCAGCGCCACCGTCGCCGTGGAGATGACCAGCGTCTTGCCGTGCCGCTTTGCGGCGACCAGTCCTGCTACGACGTACGCGATGGACTTGCCGATGCCGGTGGGGCCTTCAACCGCGATCGTACGCTGTGCCTCGTCGTCGGCGGACTCGAGCGTACGCGCTATCGCGAGTATCGCTCGGTCCTGCTCTTTCCGCCTTCTGAACCCTGGCTTGTGCGCGGCCAGTTCGTCGAGCCACGACCGGATTCCCGCGATGGTTTCGGCACTGAGATCGCTCACGCGCTGGCGGCCTCACTCGCGAGGCCCAACAGCGCGCGGCTGTCGCCGTACGTACGAGGGTGTACGACCACCTGGTGGCCCTCCTTATGCCACGCGCGATCGAGCTTCGCGCGCAGATGCACCTGCGCCGGCAGCAGCGGACGCAGGCCGGCGCGGATCAGATCGAGCGCGTCGTACTGGCCCACACTGTCGAGCGCGGCCTGGGGATCGGCCTCGAACTCGTCGAGCGTGACGCCCAGCTCGGCGAGGTGCGAGGCCTCGTAGACGTAATCAACAACGCGGCGGATCTCGGTGTTCATAGCGGACTCCATGTCCTGGGTGGTAGCTCTCGTGTACCACTGGTGAGGGATACCGCAAGGCCCTCCCCATGGGCCTCCCTGCAACCGTTCGGGCCGGTTTGAGTGCTCAGTCGCGCACCTATTATCTACATAGATAGGTGCGCGACTGGCCGCCGCCCTCCCACTCGCGCACCTATGTCCAGGAGGGGCGCCACCGGCGCCACCGGCATCTCCCTGGCCGCCGAGAGTCTTTCCCTGCTCGGGCCTTTGCGGGGTGGTGGCCGTCGACGCTTCACCCGCGGCTGGCGCGCATGGAAGGCCTGGGTTCGCGGCGGACCATGGCCCGGGATCAACGGGCGAGTGGGCAGGCGTCTGCGTAACGTCGGTGGGCCGATCAGATTGTCCGGTGAAGCGTCGAGCTAAAGCTTTTTGGGGTTGCTGCCGCTATCTGCCTATCCGTGCCAGACGCTGCCGTTGTCTGCCAGCGCCGGCTACACCCGTGACGAACCGTGCCAGACGCTGCCACTCCCTGCCGCTGCGTGCCTGTTCGAGCCGCTTCCTGCCAACGCCGGGAGGAGCTGGCTTTGCGTGTGCCGGACACTGCCAATTCGTGCCACTTCGTGCCGCGTCAGCCATCGCTGCCATTTCCTGCCGTTCCCTGCCGACGTGCACGCACTCGCGTTTTGAAAGCTCGACTTGCGGCCCGGCCGGAGTGTGGGAGGGTCGCAGACTGGAGACTCATTCCAGGGAGCGATTCAATCATGGTGCATTTGGGACTCGACATCGGCTACGGCCAAACCAAACTCGCGTGGAGCAGCAACTACGCCCAACCCGTCGCGGAAGTGCATCCTTCGGGCGCGGCGCCCATCGAGCGGTGTGACCGGATGGCTGGAGGGCAGGTTGGTGATACGGCCCTTGGCTACGGCGAAGAGGTCATCGTCGGCAACCGACGCTTTGGCTCGCTGATCGACCCGGACCGAATCCAGAACGGCATGCAGGTCTTGCATCAGGACTACGCCGGGACGCCCGAGTACATGGCGTTGTATTACGGCGCGCTCGCCCGGGTCGGGTCCAATGTGATCGACCACCTCGTGACGGGACTGCCCGTTGCACAGTGCAAAGACAAGGAGAGGGCGCGATACGTCAAGAGCCTTCTCTTGGGTCGGCACAATGTGCGCGAAGGCTTCTCCGTCTCGGTCAACCAGGTCACCATCGTTCCCCAGGCCGTGGGCGCCTACTACGCTTTCCAGGACCGCCGCATAGCGGCCCAGCCCCAGCACGATACCTTGCTGGTGGTGGACTTCGGGCACTTCAGCGTGGACTGGGTGCTCATCAGTGGTCGCTCGTTCCGCGACTCCTCATCGAACAGCTGCGCTCAGGGCGGCAGCTATGTCATCGACCGGATGGTCAGCCTGATCAAGGCCAAGCACGGTATCGCGGTCGGACGGGAACGAATCTACGGCTACGTTCGGGAAGGCCTGAAGGCAGTCCATCTGGGCACCGAAGAAGTGGACCTGCATGCCATCGGGCACGCTGCGGCGGCCGAGGTCGCTCCGACAGTGGTCGGGCAGATCCGCGCCTCACTGCGCGACCAGTCCACCGACGTTAACCGGGTGCTCCTGTGCGGCGGCAGTACGCCGTTCTTCGAGGCGGCGATGCGGGATGCCTTCCCCAAGGCCGTGTACGAGTTGGCGCCCATGCCGGTACTCGCAAACGCGATCGGCTTCCGTTTGTTTGCCAAGAAGAGCGGCTGAGGCTCGACGTAGGCATATAGATAGGAGCATATCGTGAGTAATCAGCCATCGACTTCAAACGCACAGATCCGCATCTTCTTTCGCGGCTCTTCGCCGCTCGATCGGCACGTCCGCGCGGTCGCCCAGAAGCAGAGGGCGCCGCTCATCAAACAGCTCGCGGGCGACTTCCTCGCCCTCCAGCGCGCTCACTACGTCTTTCCAGTCAACCTGGAGCCCTCAGCGGGCAATGGCCCGATTGAGCCCGATGGCCCGGGCCACGCACCGATCGGCGTACGCGTGACGTTTGTCGGCGACTCACCCCTCGACGAAATGTTCCGCGCGATGCCCTGCTCGACGCCGCTCGAGTGTGCCCACCGCATTGCGACGCTCAGGCAGCTGGCTGAGAACGGCTTCGCTGTGGCGAGTCGTGGCATTCGCCACGACGCGGTGGTGCTGCGCGAGGAACCTGCGGGCGGCTTGGTCGTGAGTCGCGCGGACGGTGCCTCCCCACCCCCGGCAGCTGCACCGTCGGCGGCGGCCCGCCAAGCCGGCGTAAGCAGCTGGAGCCGCGCGATCACGCTGGAGGAGTCGCATGGTGACCACGGTGAGGAAGGCTACTCGGCGTTCGATCTTCAGGTAGCCATCGCATGAATACGGCATCGCGATCTCGCGCCAAGACGATTATGTCCAGCCCTGCCGCCTTCCGCGCCCGGCTGCAGCGCTGTGGGTACCCGGTTGCTCCGCTCGCGCCCGTCCACTGGCGCTCGGCGCGGGCGGTCACGCGACAAAGCGCCGCTACAGTCCCCGCCAACTGCTGGCGTACCCTCATTCAGTGGCGTGCGGTCGTAGTGCTCACGGTTCGGACGGTTCGCCAGGGTCTTACGCGAGCCCAGATAGCTGCCGCGTCGAAACGTTGTTGTGCGCTACTGCGTCGGTCTTTTACGCAGTGCGTCCATTTCAGCATCCGGCCACGAGCCGCGCTGATCGCGCGGCCAGGAATGCCTGTTCGGCCTGTTCTTATGGATCCTGCACTGCCTGTTCTGTGGCGGCCTCGCGGCTTCGCCGGTGCATGGATGCGCCTGCGCAAGGTTCTCCAGGATGGGCAGCGGACAGCAATCCGGTGGGGCCGTCGCCTCGACGTGACACCACGGGTCAGGCAGCTTGGCGCGCGTTATGCAATGAACGGAGCCTCGGCTCTGGTAGCGGTGGTGGTCACTCTCTACCTGCCAAAGATTACGCACACTGAAGTGGAACATTCACCTTCCGCCACGCCCCAACATGGCCTTGCTTCGTCGCGTGGCCGAGCATCCGTCCAGGCCCCAGTTCCGGTGGAGGTGGCACGGCGTCCGCAGGGTTCTGCGACCGCACGCACCATCAATGGCGGAGCAGCGGCTTCCAGCCTACCGACTCTTGTTGTCTTCGCGGACGAAGGCCCCCAGCTCGATGGGTCCGATCGCGCGGCTAGCGCCAATGGCGGCGGCGCCGCCGCTCACGCAAACCTAGACATTACGGACCCGCACAGCGTCTGGTATAGGGCTGGAGCGGACCACGGGATCGACCCGCTGCTGCTCTACGCCATCGCATTGGTCGAGTCACGAAACCAAATGGCCGACGGAACGGTCGCGCCTCGTGCCTATGTGGTCAACATCGACAACGTGGTGCGATATGGGACGCGTGCCGAGATAGTCGACATGATCCATTCGGCGCGCACGGAGCATCGCGACATCAGGGACGTTGGGATCATGCAGGTCTTTTGGCCGTCCCACCGCGACTTGGCGCCGGACCCGGTTGCTCTGCTGGACCCAACGACCAACATCAACGTCGGCGCCGAGATCCTGCGCGGCGCGCTGGCAAGCTCGGTGGATCCGGTGACGGCGCTGGGCCACTACCACAGCTACGACGCGACACGGGCAAGCTATTACGGCCGTGCCGTTTATACGGTCTACCACCGCCTGCAGCGCGCCCTTGGGCGCTTGCCGTCCAGCGAGTTGGCCAGTACCGAGAGAGCGGTGCCTGACTAGCGACGTGGGCGATCAAAGGTAGGCTTGTTTCTGGGTAGACGATTCGTGGTGGCAGACAGAACTGGGGATGGAGTAGGTGTCAATGGACGCGAGATTTACGACACAAGGTTGCCGGCTCTTCCGAGACTCGGTGGCGGTTGCAACTGGCTTGCTCGACGAGCTGATCGGGCTTCGCCGTTCGCGGCAGCTGACAGACGATGGGCCGTTCCGGGTATGTGACGACGACGCTGCCTTCCTGGCGGACGAAGGCTATTCGGACGCGGTCAGGCGCATTGCCGGCGGCCTGCGATTTCCGTTTGCCCTGACGGAACTGATCCCAGCACTGCGCAAGGGCGAGCGGCTGGTGATGGCGGCCCCGGAGGCGCGACCTCGCAATGGGTCGGGCCCGTACGGGCGTTCCCTCATGTTCATGGCCCAAGCACTGCTGCTGGCCAAGCGCATGGCGATGACGAACCGCATCTATTGCCGCATGGCCTTCGACCTGACGGACGCTGAGATGGATGCCCTGGTCGACGCGCACGACTTGGGTTTGATGGAAGCCGCGAACTACGTTCGGGCCGAGTTCCGGTCAGGCCACTATCGGGACGTGATGCTCAAGTACGCGACCTTCCGCAACCAGCCGAGTAAGGACAAGCACGGCATCCTCTCCTTGGCGGCGCGGATCGTCGGGCTCGGCACCGCGCGCCGCCCGCGGGAGGCGCTGCGATGATGGGACGTCGAAATGCCCGCATCACTGTCCAGGACGTGCGCTCGCTTGGCGGCGAGGAGATCCAGGTACTTCGCGAGCTCAAAGCGCACGGTTTGCCATGGTCAGTCCTGTCCGGGATGTCGGTGCGAGGTCACCCAGTCACGCGTGCGCACCTCAAAATGGCCGAGCCGGGGGCGGCACTCCCCGAGTACATGGCAGCCATGCCGCCGGCGCCGAGCGACCGCTTGCTCCGTCGGCCAGCGGCGGCCATACACGTTCCCTACGCCGCCTCGCTTTACGACATGCTCGATCGGGACTGGCGCCGGTCCGGAACGGTCGATGCGTACCATCTGCTGGAAGCGTGGAATCTGTTCGAACTCACACTTGTGGGAATCACGCCACCTGGCGCCATGCCCGCGAACCCGTCAGCCCTGCAGGGGCACACCGCGATGGACCTCCGCGATCTGTGGATCACGGTCCGCGCCATGATCGACAACATGATCTCGTTGTCCCAGTGTTCGTCGTGCGGGATGCCGCTGCTGACTATCGACGGTCCCGACAAGAGCAACTGGTCGCGCCTGCTGCGACCTTGTCTCTGTTGCGAGTGGGGAACAACGATCCTTCGTCGAGCGCGAAATGCCGGCGTCGTAGCGCCTATTACCCTCGCTACATCCACAACCCCATCACTGGTGCGCTTGGGCCTGGTCGGCGACATGCCGCTGACCGGGAGTTGAAAGGAGGATTGGCGGCCCATCGGTAGCGCATGGACCCACTACCTTGGGACTATGCGCTACCAATACCTCCTCATCGCGGCCATTCTTGCGCTTACCCCGATTGCGGCGCCGGCGCAGTCTCATTCACCAGCGCCGGAAGGGTGGCTGTGGTATCGCGAGCAGCCGGTTCAGAAGCCGGCCGAGCCGCAGGCTCCGAAGCCTGCAGCGACGGCGGCCGCGCCATCCGGTCCCGCCATGTGGTCGACCGCGTGGATCCGGGACACTCTGCCGAGGCTGATGGACCAGGCGGTTGAAAAGCCGACTCCCGAGAATGTTCGCGCCTACCTGGCGCTGCAGAAGGTCTCGGTCAATCGCGCCCAGGCCTACGCCCAGATGGCGATGATGGTCACCCAAGGAAACGCCGGCCTGGATGAGAACGCGCGGTTTCCGTCGGCCAGTGCCGCGGCACAGGAAGCGGTTTCGCGCGCACAAGGTGGCCTGATCGGCGGCATCCAGACGCTCGCCAAATCGGCGGGGCTGTTCTTTTTCTTCCGCAGCGACTGCCCTTACTGCCATCGCGACCTGAGCGTCCTTCGCACACTTGAACTCGTCACCGGCATGCATGTGACGGCGGTGAGCCTCGATGGGCAGGGCATCGACGATCAGCTGTTTCCGAACTTCCTCATCGACAACGGCCAGGGAGCGCGCCTCGGCGTCCGAGCAACCCCGGCGTTCTTCCTCGTGCGCCCGCCGAATCTCGACGATGTTGTTGAAATCGGGCAGGGATATTTGAGCCTGGACGAGCTGGAGACGCGAATCGTCGAGCAAGCCTATTACCGGCACTGGCTTGGCGCCGAAGACTTCCAGCGGTCCCGCATCGCCGCGCCGCTTCAGGCGCAATCAGGCAATGCGAGTGCGCCACCTGGGCTGGACGGCGACGACATCGCCGTGATCCAAGCCGCCGTCGCGACGCTCCCGCCAGATCATCGAACCGCGGAGGAGCGCGCTGCGTCCACCTCTGCGGGCCAGCCATCGGCCCAGTAACTACTCCCAGAGGCACGTGCCATGAAAAGGTGCATCACGTCGGTCTGCGGCCTGGCGCTCCTCGCCGGGATGTCCACCGCATCGTTCGCTCAACAGGGCGGACTGCAAGGTCAGATGGACCAGATGTTCGGCCAGATGAGTACGGCGGCACCGCCGCAGGTCATCAATGACGCGCGCCGTGGCGTTATCAGTGGTGGCTCATTGGAGATCCGCTCGCCGGTGGCACCCCCGGGGGCCACCGCCCTGAACTTCGCTCCTCCTGAAGTCAGCGCGGGCTGCGGCGGCATCTCTCTCTATGGAGGGTCGCTTAGCTACATCAGCGGGCAGCAGATCGTTCAGGAGTTCCGGACGATCGCCAGCAACGCAGAAGGCCTAGCGTTCCAGATGGCCCTGCAGGCAATGTCCGATCAGCTGAGCCACCAGATTTCGTGGTTCAGCAACGTGCAGAAGGACCTCTCAACCCATCTGCAGAGCAGCTGTCAGTTGGCGCAGAGCGCATTGGTCAAGAGCGGCGCCGCCTCCGCCATCAACTCGTTCGGCACTCAGGTCGGCCAGAAGCTCGGTACCGCTACCGGCATGTTCTCGGACGCGGCGGCGGCAAATGACGCCAATACGCCGGGCAATTCCGTCGCCAATGCCGTGGCGGCCTCGAACCCCACGATCATGAACAAGCTGGTCTACGGGAACATGGTCTGGATGGGACTCTCCAGCCACAACCTTGGTCAGCTTTTCGGTGGCGGCAATGCTCTTCAGGAAGAAATCATGAGTCTCACCGGCACCGTGATCGTCTGCAATCCGCGGACCGACCACAACTGTCCGGCTTCGGGTGGCGATGACGGGATTGGCCTGACCTACGTCCGGCCGACTCTGCAGCTGGAGGATGTGATGTACGGCTCGGCCAGTAGCAGCCGTCAGGTCCTTTCTTGCGGAGGAGACTCGCAGCGGTGCATGAACCCGACGGCCGGTCCGTGGACGAATCCCGGCTTCCTCACGATGGTCAGCCAGGAGCTCGGCGCCGACGGGACCAGTGGCGTCGTCGGCTCCCTGCTGTCGGGTAGCAGCTTGACCCCACAGCAAATCAACTTCATGGCCAACGCCGGCAGCGCAGGTCCGCTGCTGGTGAACCTCGGACGGTCGAATCCCCCGGCCATGGCAGGTTTTGCCCGCCAGATCGCCGCGCCCTTGGCCTTGGAGATGGCGCGAAAGCTCGTTTACCAGATGATCGACACAGCCAGTGCTTCGCTCGCCGGCATGCAGAATCCCGCGGCCGCGGACTACCAGGCGCAGATCAGCGCCCGTCGCGCCGAGATTGACCGGGAATACAACGCCCTACGCCAAGACCATCAGTTCGACGTCGACACGTTCGCGCTCTACAAGGTCTACGTCTCGACCGCGCCAAATAATGCTCACGCCGATCCGTCAGTGTCCCCTGGCCTTCGCTGATCGGAGAGTTTGATGAACTGGCACATCATTTCCATTGGCGACGAAGCCTTTCTTTTCAAAATCTTCCAGTTCCTGTCGATGCTGAACTCGCCGGGTACGGACCTTTACACCAAGTTGGGCCTGCTCGGCGGCATGGTCGGACTGATGCTGTTGCTGTTCCAGGCGGTCAGCTCGGCGGGCCGCCAGTTCAACGTGGGGGCACTCCTTATCGGGGTGGTGATGTTCACGGTCTTCTTCGGGACGTCCACGAATGTGACGCTGGAGGATTACCACACGGGGCGAACGGACATCGTGAGCGGTGTGCCCCTTGGCACGGCGTTCGTTGGAACCATGGTCTCGCAGTCCGGCGCATCGCTTATCGACATCTTCCAGCAGGGTACGACGGTTCCCGGGCACGAAGTCATGCACGAGAACTATGCATTGGAGGCCTTGTCATCCCTGCGCGGCCTGACCACCGGCAACCTGTGCGACGGCAATGCAACGCTGTGCCCGTTCACGCACACGCTGGTGGCGTATATCCACGACTGCGTTCTACCGACCTACAACGGCATTGGTCGGAACGGGCAGACGGGCTGGTGGGCTGGTGACCCGTCCACGGCTGACAACGCACTGTCGGCCATGGCCGTCACCAATGATTTTCTCTCGACAACGGATAGCCTGCACGACTCCGGCAGCGCTCCCACGGCACAGACCTGCACGACCACCTACAGCGACCTCGTGAAGGCGTCGGCGACGACGCGCGTCTCCGACGCGATGGCGGCCCAGGCGCTGGCCTCCGCGCATCAGGCCGTGCCGGTCGGCGCACCGCCGGGCACGGCCACGGCGAAGGCGCAGGATATGCTCAACAATTCCTACACCGCGATCACGTCGGCCATCGGTGATGCACAAGGCGCGGCGTCAAGCACCATGCTGAACGCGGTTGCCGCTGATGCGATGCACGCCAGCCTGGAAAGGGGGCGACTCGCCGGCAGTGGCGATGTTGCAAACGCCGCCCTGATCGCGAGCGGGGCCATGGCGCGTGACGTGCGCTACGCGGCCGAGCAGTCCATGTTCGGCCGCACGCTGGTGGCGACGATTACGCTTTTCGAGGGCGTCATTTACGGTATGGCGCCATTCGTGGCCTTCCTGATCCCGCTGGGAGCGGTCGGTATCAAGTTCCTGGTGCGCTACCTGCAGCTGCTGCTGTGGCTGTTCCTGTGGCTGCCGCTCATGAGCTTCGTGAACCTGTACGAGATCATGGCCGTCACTCGCGAGATGAATGCGCTGTCACCGGCGCGCGGCGGTGGCTCGTTGTATTCGATGGTCGGCATCATGGAGGTACAGAACTCCGCAGCCGATTGGGTAGCGCTGGGTGGGTGGTTCACCACCAGCGTGATCGGCTTCAGCGGCATGGTGGTGTTCGGTAGCGTGGCCGCTTTCCAGAGCATCGCGAGTGCTGCTCATGGGCCGGACGCAGTGGACCCGAGCGGTCTGGCGCCGAACGTGATGGATTCGGCGCCGCTGGTACACCAGGGCAACATGTTCGCCTCTTCCGGTGGCACGGCCATGATGCGCAGCGGCGCGGCCGACTTCACGGTATCGCTCGGCGGCGGTCTGAGCGCGCAGGAAAGCGTCAAGCACAAGGAGCTTGTGTCTGCCATGGAAGGATTCGGCATGAGTCGAGCTGATGCGCAGAAGGCCACGTGGCAGGATGCGGTCCAATGGGCGAACACCGTTGCGCGACGCGCGAATGAAACGGGAGGCGTGACCCACGAGCAGGGCGACAAGTCCTCGGATGCATTGAAAACCGCGGACGCTGTTTCGCGCGGCGTCAACGGAGGGATCACGGTTACGGCGCATGGCGCTGCCGGCCTCGGTGCAGAAGACGTTGGCGCGACTCTCAATGTCAAGGCCGGAGTCACCGGACAGACGGGGGCACAGCACGCGCAAACCAGTTCTGTCGGGAAGGAGCATTCGAGTACCACCACCTCCGGGTACAGCGCGACGGACTCCCGATCGTCAAGCGTCGACCAGTCTCTCGCAAACTCCACAACCAATGGCTTGATCTACAACCATGGGCACGATCAGGCATGGAACCATCGCCTGGATCAGACCATCTCTCAGATGCGTGAGTACGACCAGACCCTCAGCCAGCACGCGAGCATTGAGGCCAAGGCATCGGTAAGCGGCGCACAGATTGGTTCCGCCCTGCCGCGTAATGAAGAGGCCTATCAGTCCGTCATGGGGGCGGTTCACGACCTCGGTGGTGGCGAACATTTCGAGACGCTTAGCGGGCAGCTCGCGTCGGTATTCCCCACGGAGCGGGAGGCGCGCGCCGTGGCTGCGATGGAGACGCTCCAGTACCTCTCGGACACCGGTGGCACCCAAGGTTCGTCTGCCGTGAAGATCGGCGCGATGCACGCTCTCATGGATGGCATGAAGGCGGTGAACCCCGGCCTCCCGTCGGAGCTTGGCTCCTCCGCCATGTCGATGCTGGGCGCTGGCGCGGCGGCGGACCGTGCCCAGATCCACGCGGGTGCGGGCGGTATTACCGAGAAGGTCGATCGCGTGATGGACGGGCACCGGGAGCCGCTGGAGCAGGATGTGCAGCTGGGCCATCCCAGCGCAATGCATCGCAGCTCTGGCCAGGACGCTTTGTGGGGTTCTGGCGCGGCGGCCGCGTCCAGCGCATTCGAGCGCCCGACAGAGCAAATCGCGGCACACCAGCGCAGCAACGACTCGGTATGGGATAACCTGAAACAGGTCACGACGCTTCCCTCGACCACGACGGAAATCGGGGCGATGAAATCCATCGGGGAGGACGACAGGGCTCGGCCGGAGACGCCGGGCCTGAAGCCGCTTCAAGGTCAGGTAACTTCGGTCGACCCCAAGGTTGGCGTTCAAGCGCCGCCAGACCACAGTCGATAATGTTGCTGGAAGTCCTGGGGAACCAGGACCTCCAGCACCATAGGTCGGCAATCAGTCGCCGAAAGGACCTGACGTGGAGGCGTTGATGCCGTGGCCGGCGCTGGTAATGCCGAAGACATTGCCGTTCATATCGACGCCGTCATGCATCGGCGTGCCGTCAACGTTCATCCCCTCGAAGCCCTCATCGCGAATCATCGGGGTGCGACGACGCCGGCCACGATCGACAGCCGATGGGGCGACCGCATGCAGCAGGCGGCCGAGCGCGATGAACACCGCGAAAATGATGACGGTAATACCAATGAACTCAAACATCGGTCGCTCCTTGCGCGTGCATCCCATCTACTGAGATCCAGCCTAGCGCGCCGCCATTGTTGCGCAAGGGGCGCCTCGAGTGCCACCCGCGTGGCGACTCATGCGTTGCGAAGGGCGTCAGCCGTTATTGAGCTGGGCAGCCCACGATGAGCACCGGTTGGTCATTGGCGCCGGTCCGAGCGGCCCCTACCAGAGCCGGTGGCGTCACCTTGACCTGTTCGCAGCTCGTCAACGCCGTTGAGGCGGCGGCAATCGGTTTCGTGGCTCGCTGGACGGTGCTGCAACCCGCGAGGGCGACGGCGGCGAGGCCGAACGTGGCGGCAAGGACGATCGAACGATGCATGGGAGAGCCTAGGCGGGTCGATGGAGACATGTTGAATCACGACCGACTGCTCGACGGGCCTCCGTTGCCGGCTTGAAGGCGCTACGGGTCGCCCGACGATCCACTCCTCGTCCTCCAGACTGGCCCTTACTTTGGAGGGCCTTTGATGGAAACGGTTGAGTTGCCCGTCCACCTGGACGATCCGAAATACTTTCTGGTCTTCACCATCGAAGACGCCATGCTGTTTATCGGCGCCATGGGTCTCGGCGTGCTGTTGCACGCACTGGGATACCTGATGCTGATTGGGTTCGGTGTTTCCTACCTGTCATCGCGCTTCCGTGGTGCGGTCCCCGAAGGCAGGCTTCAGCACATCCTGTATTGGCACGGCGTGCCGATCGGCAGTGGCCATTCCCTGATCAATCCGTATGCGCGGAGGTTCATCGGATGAACCAGGAAGCCGCCGCACGTCGCTTCTCCGGCCTCCACCAGGACAATCGGGCACTTCGCCTGGCCGTGGTCGCCTCGCTCCTGGTCAACGTCGTTCTGGTGATCGGGTTCGTCTTCCGGACCCAGATCGTGACGATCGTACCGTCCAACGTCATGACGAAGGCAACCTACACCGCGAACTCGGCCGACGAGGGCGCCCTCAGTTCATGGGGCCTGTACCTCGCCACGCTGCTGGGCAACGTCACGCCAGCCAATGCGGATTTCACCGCCGACAGCGTCGGCCATCTGCTGGCACCGGGCATCTACAAGGACGTGATGAGCGGCATCTCCGATCAGGTCGCGAAGATCAAGACCGGCCAGCTCACGCTCCAGTTCGAGCCGGCAGCCGTGAAGTTCGACGTCACCAAGAGCGTCGTTTATGTCGATGGCTGGTTGTCGACGACGGACGCACACGGAACGTCGCAGCGCGAGGAGCGTACCTACGAAATCTACTTCGACGTCGTGAACTACCAACCTCGCGTAGTGGGCCTCACCAGCTATCTCGGTAAGCCCCACTTCGGACAGTAAGACACAGGAGAACGGCAACATGAGGATCAGGAGTCCGTGGTGGGCAACGTCCCTTCTGGCGCTCGCATCGAGCGTCACGATGGCGGCGACGCCGGTTCGGACAGCGGGCGACGCAACTTTTTCGGGCGTTCCCAGTTCGGTCGTGGCAGGTATCCGGGCTACACCGCCCAAGGCCGCCGACCTACAGCCCAAGCAGTACACGTTCGATGTCCGACCTGGCGCGATGCTGCGGTCCGAGTTGGCCCGTGGGTTTCTCAACCGGATCGTCACGCCTTTCGTCTCCCCGATCGTCAAGTCCATCTCTCCGATCAAGGTCCAGACCGCCGGTTCGAGCATCTTCGTCTCCGTCGATCCCGCCCAGCAGGAGCCGGTGGTGCTCTATGTGATGGACAAGGGCGATGAGCTCGACGCGGTCTCGCTGATGCTCTATCCGAAGGATGTCGGCCCCGTCGAGATCGACCTGCGGCGCCCGGGCGTGCCTGGCGGCACCAATCCGGCACTGCGCTATGACGACAGCAAGGCGAGTTCGTGGGAGCAAAGTGCTCCTTTCGCGGAAACGCTGACCAACCTGATGCGGACCCTTGCGCAACACAAGGTGCCACCGGGCTACGACTTCCGCACCTACGCAGCTTCAGACGCCATGCCCCCCTGCGAACAAGCGGGATTGCGGGTCACACCACGCCAAGTCATCTCCGGGCACGACATGGTGGCATTCGTTGGCGAGCTGACCAACACCACGTCCACGCCGATTGAGTTCCAGGAGCAGACATGCGGCGTGCGCGGTGTTCTCGCCGTTGCGAGTTGGCCAGGCCCGCTCCTGCAGCCGCATCAGAGCAGTGAGGTGTATGTCGTTGTGCGCCGCGCCAGCCTTGTGGACGGTACTCAAGTGCGTCCCTCTGCCCTGAGCGTGGAGGGCGTCCAGTGAAGGGCCTCAAGAACCTCAATGCAAAACAGCGCCGCAACATCGTCATCTACGGCGCTGTCGCGCTGTTCGTCGTGGCTGCATGGCAGCTTAGCCGCCCGGGTGTTCTGACCAACACGGCGCCCCCGGTGAATGCGAAGGACCTTCTCGGGAACGCCGACTCCCATGCAATGGGCATCGCGTCGATCGACCGCCAGGTGCAGTCGGCGCAGTCAGACAACGCCGCGATGAAGAGCCAGATCGACGCGCTCAAAGCCGAACTGAAAGCGCAACGCGACGGAGGCGGCAGCACGCCGCTCCCTGCGCAGAGCACGCCCGTGGCCGCCACGCAGCCGGCTCCGACCGGCCTCCCGCCACCGCCGGTACCGACGGTCAGTCCCAATGGTCTGAACGCTCCGCAGGGCTATGGTGGGGCAGGGGATGGCGCAAGCCAGGGCGGCGCACCGGACATCCAGACGTGGGGCGAAAACGTCGCTCCATCCACGGTGCGGACCTCCAACGGACCTCAGCCGATGACGGTCGGCCAGTCGTCGGCACCAGCGCCCGCGCCGGAACCCGCACAGGCGTCGACTACTGGTACCCCAGCTCAAGCGTCCGCCCCGAAGGTTTTCGTGCCCGCAGGCACCATGCTGACGGGTGTGCTGCTCACCGGCGTAGACGCGCCGACCGGGCGCGACGCGTCCTCGCACCCGATTCCCCTGCTGATCCGCGTCAAAGAGGACGCCATCTTGCCGAATGAGTACCGCGCGGATTATCGCGAGTGCTTCATCGTCGGCTCGGCCATGGGGGATCTCAGTTCCGAGCGAGCCTACATGCGAGGCGAGACGTTGAGCTGCGTGGCCCGCAACGGTGGCGTCATCCAGGCGCCTCTGCAGATGTGGGGGACCGGAGAAGACGGCAAGGCCGGCATGCGCGGCACGCTGGTGAGCAAGCAGGGCAGCATCTTGGCCAAGGCGATGTTGGCTGGTTTCGCCTCCGGCATTGGGCAGGCGTTCAAGCCTACGCAGGCCACCACGATCACGACGAACGGGAATCCCTATCCAACGATCCCGATGGGCACGGCCGGCCGCATGGCGGGCATGAGTGGTGTCTCGAGCGCGGCTGACCAGGTGGCGAGTTACTACCTGCAGCTCGCCGACGCCGAGTTCCCCGTCATCGAAATCAGTGCGGGCCGCCCGGTGACCTTCATCGTCGAGCGCGGCGCGGAGCTGGCCAAACTGGAGGGTTCGAAGTGAAGGCGATCATTCGATTCGTGGCGGCGTTTGCGGTTGGCGCGACCCTGACGGGATGCGCCACGACCAAGTACCAGTGCCCGACGCCTACGGGCGTGGCGTGTTCGTCGGCGCCGGACGTCTATCACATGACCGATGCCCCAGGCCGCGCGGGGATGTCTGCCGCCAGCGGGGTCTTCGTTCCAAAGAAGGGGCGCCACGCCGCTGTACCTGCGGCCGCGCAGCCGGCCGCGGCGCCGGCGGCCGAGGTTGTGCCCCTGCCGAAGGCAGGCGACGTGATCCCGATCCGCGAGCAAGCACGCGTCATGCGCGTGTGGATTGCGCCCTGGGTGGACACGAACGGCAATCTGACGATGGCTTCGCGCGTCTACACCGAGATCGAGCCGAAGCGCTGGTCGGTCGGCACGGAAGCTGAGTCGACGTCGACAAACTTCTACCCCCTACAGGTCCAGTCGCCCGCGCCGGCGACCCCTGCACAGACATCCGCCTCCACGCCTGGGCTGCCCGCTGCGACGCCCGGCACGGACAGCCAGCTGCCCTAAGCACTGGCTGAGGCGATCCGTATCGGAGGACCGATACGCGCGGCGACCAGGACCATTACTTGATCAAGGAGTGCGTTATGAAAGTGACCATGAGCAAACGACAGGAGCGCCTCGTCGGCTATCTCCTCGTCGCCGTCGTGTTGGCGCTGCTGGTGGCCGAGCCGGTGTTCGCCGGCACGACGTCCGGTGGTAGCAGCCCGTTCACCTCGATGGTGCAGCTGCTTACGGGCTGGCTGAAGGGAGGCTTGGGCATGTTGATCGCCCTGCTGGCGCTTGGCGTTGGCCTGGTCGCCGGCGTGAGCCGGGGCTCGATCGGCGGCGCACTGAGCTGCGTCGGTGTGGCGATCGCCGCGTACTGGGGCCCGGACATCCTCCAGGGGATCTTCGGCGCCACGGTACTCGCGCCGCACTACGTCACCGTGGCCTTGCTGTAAGGCCGCACAGGGAGCCGGATGGACCGGCTCCCTGCCTTTCACCCAGGAGCACACATCAATGGGCACCTTCCTGAGCAGGCCACTTCACCTTTTCACGCAGCTGCTCATCAAGCTGATTCGGCTGCTGTTCGGTGGCGACCCGTGGCCGACGTTTGAGACGGAGGTGATGCCCGGATGGCTCCAGGCCATCGGCTACCTCGATCGCGAGGCGCTCTACCAGCTGGACAATCACTCGCTGGGCTTCGCCTTTACCGGCCCACCCATGTCCGGTGTGCAAGGTGCGACCTTCGAGAAACTGGCCGGCCTCCTACAGGGGCAGCTGCCGGCAGATACCGTCATGCAGTTCATGCTCTGGACGAGTCCGGACATGGAGGCGACGCTCACCCGCTACACGCTCGACCGGCTGCGAGCGGAAGGCGACTTCCTCCAGCAGACCTGCAAGGAGTTCGCCGCGTACTACCGGGACGGCGCGACCAACAGCGTCGTGAAAGGCAACGACATTCGACTGCGCGACGTGCGCCTCGTCATCACCGGCAAGGTTCCCGTGGGCAAAGAGCCCACGCTGGAGGACGTTCGCAAGGTCATGGAGGTCCGGGACGTCGTGAGTGCGGGCTTGCGAGCCTGCGGGTTCCATCTGGAGATGATGAAGCCCGCGGCCTACCTGCGATTCATGCAGACCATTTTCAACTGGCGCGGCGATGCCGCATGGCGCCAGTCGCCCGTCACCGACTATGACGACGAAGCGGCGCTCACCGAGCAGATCCTCGACTTCAACAACGAAGTGCGGGTCGACGAGAACGGGCTCTGGTTGGGGGACCACCGCGCTCGCGTGCTGTCGCCCAAGGGCTACCCATCCCAGGCAGCGTTCGGGCAGGCCTACGCGTATCTGGGCGAAGTCATGACCGGGGCCAATGGTCTCCGGGACCCGACCCTGCTGTGCATGAACCTCTGGTTCCGCGACCGCGAAAGCGAGGCGGCGGCAATCGGCAAGGAAACGATGTGGGTCACGAATCAGGCCGGCCAGGCCATCACGCGGTTCCGTCCCGAGATTCTCGATCAAAAGCGTAGCTTCGACCTGGCCAGCAAGCAGATCGGCGATGGTGATCGCATCATCCGCATGTGCTTCGGCATGGTAGTGATCACGCCTGACGACAAGACCTCGCTCGCGTCGGTAGCCAATGCCCAAGCCTACATGCGGACGTTCGGCTTCAAGATGATGGAGGACAAGTACTTCTGCGGCCCCATGTTCGGCAACTTCATGCCGTTCGGGACGGACGTGGTCTCGCATTCGGCGATGCGCCGCTGGAAGCGGACGACGGCGCGCGGTGTGGCGCCGCTGCTGCCGGTCATGGCCGAGTGGCGCGGAACCGGCACGCCGTCGCTGCTGCTGGTCTCGCGCAACGGCCAACTGATGTCGCTCTCCAACTGGGATTCGGAGACCAACTTCAATGTGGCAGTGGCCGCCGAATCGGGTAGCGGCAAGAGCTTCCTGGCCCAGACGCTGCTGCAGAACGCCCGTATGACCGGCGACCGGTTCTGGATCGTCGACAAGGGCAAGAGTTACCGGAACATCGTGGAGATGATGGGCGGCCAGCGCCTGACGTTCGGGGCAGACTCAACGCTCTGCCTGAACCCGTGGACGATCGTCGAGGACTACGAGGCGGACGAGGACCTGCTCTACAGCCTCATCAGTGCGATGGCCGCCCTGAACGATCCATTGAGCGACGTGCAGGCGGCCGAGGTGAAGCGCCTCATGCGTCTGACCTTCCAGGCGGTCGGCCGTGAAGCGATGACGATCGACCACCTTGCCGAGGTACTGCTCGAGCAGGAGGATCGCCGCATTCGCGACGTCGGCACGCAGCTCCATCCGTTCACGCGTCACGGCGGTTACGGGCGTCTCTTCCACGGGCGCAACAACTATGAGGTCGACAACCCGGTCATTCTCCTCGAGCTAGACGATCTCGAGGGACGTGCGCACCTCCAGCGCGTCGTATTGCTGCAGCTCATGTTCCAGATCCGGCGCGAGATGGGCCGTCTGCCTCGCACGCTGCGCAAGTACCTGCTGATTGACGAGGCCTGGGAACTGCTCGCCGGCAATGGCGTGGCAGGCGGCACCGATCCAGTCGCGGATTTCGTGGGCAAGGCCTATCGCCAGTTCCGCAAGCACAACGGCGGCGCGGTGACGATCACTCAATCCATTAGCGACTACTTCCAGAACGAGGTAACCCGGACGATCTGGCAGAACAGTGCGCACAAGTGGCTGTTGGGGCAGCGCCCCGAGGCCATCGAATCAGCCAAGCGCGAGGGGCAACTGGAAGTTGGCGAACACGGGTTCCGCCTGCTGAGGGGTGTGCACACCGTCAAGGGCGAGTACTCCGAAATCTTCATGCATACGCCGTTTGGTTACGGCGTCGGACGTCTGATCGTGCCGCCGGTGTTCCGCAAGCTCTTCTCCACGACGGCAACCGACGTCGGGCGCATTACCGAGATGCGGGCGCACGGCATGCCGTTGATGGCCGCGATACAGCGCCTGGCGCGTGAAGACGGCATCGTGGCTGATGCGACGGGAGGTTCCCAGTGAACGCCGAGACATCGAACCCCGATGGCGCCGCGGTGGTCGCTGCGCCGGCGCCTGCCGCGGCGTGGCCTCGCAGCCTAGTGGTCGGCCTTGCCCTGTGGTCCCTGGGGCTTAGCGCCCTAAGCGCTGCCGTTGCGCTGCACATCGGCAATCAGCGGCTGGAGGCGGCCCTCGCCTTGCGGCCACCCATCGTCGTCGTGGATCCCTTCGAGTGGATCAAGAGCGGCGGGCAGGGGGATACGCCGGAAGCGCGGTATCGCGACGGGGCAAAGCGCCTGCAGGGTGCCGTGCAACAGCTGACCGGCCGCGGTGCACTCGTCATCGACAGCACGGCGGTCCGAGGCAGCCCGGATAGCGTCCGACTGAACGTGGTTCCGCCGAGGGATCAACCATGAGACATGCGGTGCCCATTCCCAGCCTGCGAGTACACCCGCGCGCCCGGAGCCCGAGATTCCTCGTGATGCTGCTGGTGGGCATCGCGGCGCTGGTGTGCGCCGCCCAGTACGCGCTGCGGCACTATCGCGTCGGGTACAGCCAGGAATCGGAGCAGTCCATCGGCTCAGCGTGGACCCTCGTGCGCTTGAAGACGGGTCCGGTACCTGTCGGCGCCTATGGGGTGTTTGTCGTTGATGGACGGGTTAGCCGGTTCTCTGCGGGGACGCGGTTCGTCAAGAAGATCGTCGGCGGTCCGGGTGACCTGGTCGAAGTGAAGGCCACTGGCACCTGGGTCAATGGACAGCTCGTGGCTGGCCCTCTCGACATCCTGCCCGTGCTCCATCAGCAGGCCACCGCCTTTGAGCGGACCCTGATCCTCGGGCGCGGCGAATACTTCGCCGTCGGCACGCGCCCCCATTCCTACGACAGCCGCTACTGGGGACCTGTTCGCGCAGGCCAGTTCATTGGCCAGGCCACCCTGCTGTGAGGCCCGTTGCTTGCTGGCTGCTCGCCGCGGCGCTCTGGGCAGCTTTGGCCTGGCCGTTGGCCGCGCAGGACGTGCGTGCCGATGTGCAGGCGCAAGCCGCCGCGGCGCTGCGGGATGGCACGGCGGCGAAGCAGCGCGTGCTGCAACGGGACCGTGCCGCGCTGACAGAGACGATCTCGACGGCAAACGCAAAGCGAGATGCGCAGCTCCAGGCGATGTATCGGGACCATCTGCCGGCCAACGTCAAGGCCGCCGAGCAGAAGCCTGGCACGCGGATTCTGATGTTCGCCTCGATGTCGATGACCCGTACGGACATGCACGGCATGATGGAGGCGGCCCTTGCCGATCCACGGGTGACGATCGAGTTCATCGGCGGCCCGCGTGACGGTGGCGTCGGTGCGCTGATGCACTGGCTCAATGACATTGCCCAAGGGATGAAAGAAAGGCCGGCGATCGCGATCAATCCGCCGGACTTTGAGAAATACCACGTCGCCGAGGTGCCGTACGCCGTCGTGGTGCGAGATGGCGCGGCCGTTGCCCGGGTGGGCGGCGTCGTTTCGCCGAAGTGGATCGACTCGCAGCTTGCCACCCGTGATGGTGATCTCGGCACCTATGGCCGCATGAGCTCGGTCATCGAGGAGAACATGACGGCCTACCTCGCGGATCGCGTGAAGCACTTCGACTGGTCTGGCTACACACAGCGAGCCGTGGCCGGATTCTGGCGAGGTCTCGCGATGCCCAGCGTTCCGCACGCCTCCACCAGCGAGACCTATCAGATCGACCCGACGATCACGGTGACCCATGACATTCGGACGCCCGACGGCATTGTCCTCGCGCGTGCTGGCCAGAAGGTCAACCCGCTCGACACCGCGCCGATCGCGGAGACGCTGCTGGTGTTCGATGCGTCCGACGCTGACGAGCGCGCTTTCGCCCGCCACCAGGTTCAACTCGCGGCAGGCAAGCCCATTGTTGCGATGAGCACGACTGTGCCGGCTACCGCCGGCGACGGCTGGGCCACCTGGCGCGCATGGCAGGCCGAAGTCGGCACCCACTTGTTCGCCTACCTTCCCGCGATGGCCAAGCGGCTGAACCTGACCGGTTCGCCGTCCATCGTTCGCCAAGAGGGTCGGTTGTTGACCGTGCAGCAGATCGCGCTGCCGAGAAAGGAGGCACCCTGATGTTGTCCCTTCGCCGCCGGCAAGGTGAATCCATTCTGATCGGATCGGACATTGAAGTCCGCGTCGCGGCCGTGCGCGGTGGCGTGGTCTACGTCGACATCCTTGCCCCCTCTCATATCGCGGTGGATCGCAAGGAGGTTCGTCTCGGACTGGCATCGGTCAAGCGCCGTGCCGGCAAGCCCGAGGAGAAAATCCGCCATGGGTAGTCGACTGCTTTCGTTGTTCGCTGGCCTGGCGCTGTTCGCGACGGCCGGCTCAGCGGGCGCTGCAGCGTCCTCAGGCGGCGACGGTGGCGGCCAGGGCCACAGTCACGGTCCCGGCATGGCCGCGCTGGTGTCCGAGCAGTGTCCGAATTGCCTCTATCCGATCACCATCGCTGGTGCTCCGATAGGGAACTCCGCCGGTGTGCCGGCGGGGGCGTACCGTGCGCCGCTCTGCTGGTGCAAACACGTCATGGGCATCCCGATTCCCGGGATTCCCTACGGTGGCTGGGTGCCGGAGCGCCTGATCGAGACCGTGCGGGCGCCCTACGACTCGCCGATTTTCGGTGGGACGCTCGGCGGCGGCTCAGCCGCGACTAGCGCCATGCTCCGAGGCGGCAGCGCGGATGACTCGACGACGGCTATCGAGCAGGGTTTCTCGAACATGCATGTGTTCCGATACCCAGTGGGCGAGATTTACGGTCAGATGCTCGCGGCGGCCTGCCTGTCGAACACGTCTGGCGGCGCTGACCTGGCCTATGTATCCGAAATTGACCCCAGCTGGTCCAAGGATTCCCTGTCGCTGTTCCTGACGCCCGAAGCGGCGGTTTTTGCCACGAAGCCTGCCCAGCTCGCCTGCATGGCTGACGCTGCGGCGTCCAATGTCTATCAGCCGAACGATGCGATGTTCTGGTGCATGGGTTCGTGGGGTTCCTCCTACCCGCAGAACGGTGCCACGGGTCCCACCGATGTACCGCGCCAGGCCGCATTCACGGCCGCGCATGCGATCGCCATGCTCCAGCGCCGGCTGCTGATCAACAAGACGATGGGGCCGGACGCGATATGCAACGCCTATCCGGAACCCATGCTGATCAAGTCGATGTTCAAGCTCGAGCAGCTGTGGCCGGTACCGGAACTGACTGGCGACCACTGGATCGGCCAAGACCCGAATCTATGGGGGGAGTTCCGCTATCGACCCTATGTCGGGGAGGATTTTGTACAGCTAGGATGGCAATTTGTGAACTGTTGCGTTTACTAATAAAGCATTGATGTATATCATGTTTGCGCCTTTTCGCCCCGGCTTATTTGCCGCGACAGCCGTGCTGACAGTCGTGATGGCATCGGTGCCGTCCTTGGGCGCTGCCCAGCAGGTATCAATCGAGCTTCCTGGCTACGGCGCCGGCGGGCCCGCTTCGAGTAGCACGGCGCCTCCGGGCGCCGCGGCGATCTCTGGGCGCGTGCGTGCCACCTTGCCCGTGTACGACGCGAATCGCGGCGTAATCGTGAACGCGGCTGGACGCATCGTCGCGACTACGAGGGAGAATGCGCCGCTGCCCGCGCGCCAGTACGTTGGCAACAGCAGTGCTACGCAGCCCGGCTTCGCCAGTGCTGTAGCGCCGGCGCCGGACGCCGCATGGCAGCCGCGGAGCGGGCCTGAGGTTGTTCTCGCACCTGCCGTCTCCATCGTCGCGGACGATCGCCCAGTGGCTCTGCGGGCCACGTTGATCGGTGGCGCGGGACCGGTCAGTGTTCGGTACGTCGTGCGCGACGGCGTCGGTACCGTGCTGACGCAAGGCCAGCTTGCCTGGTGGCCCGGCGAGGTCGGTGCCAAGACCCTCACCGTGCCCATCTCGGGCGCAGGCACTGCCGGGCAGCTGGTCGTTTCCGTGATTGACCCGCGAGGAGCAACCGTCGCTGGGGACGGTAGCGCCAGGATCGTGATGCGCCATCGGCAGGCGCCGGCGTGGATCAACCGTCCGGGTTGCGCAGCTGGGGACGGTCGGGGATGCCCGGTGCTTCAGGGGCACCCAGCGCCAGTTCCATCTGGTTCTCTGCAAGCGCCCATGCCGGCACCCCGCGGCGATTCTTTGCCGGGGCGGTAGTGCGCTCGGCGGGTGCCAGCTCGAGAACTCGTGCGTGTTGATAGCGGCTCTGCATGAGCTTGGTCGCGGTAGCCGTGAGCGTCGCAATGCGCGCGCGGATCGGCTGCAGTGCGACCTCGGCAGCTTTGACCAAGTCGCCTTCGTCGGGATGTCCGTACGCTCGAAGATCCTTGATGCGCCACCCACCTTTGCGGTTCATCGGAATCGAGCGCGAAAAGACGCCGGTTTGCCCGGCCGCGAGTTGTACCTGTCGGGTCGACCGGCGCTGGGCCAGCGTGATCTGAGCACGCGCAACTCGTTTCCCGCGCGACTGGATATGACGCCACTCGGCGATCGGGACGCGGAGGACGCGACGTTCGCGCAGCGTGACCTTGAGTAGGAGGAAGGTGACCTGAGGGCGCTTGGTCTTGCGTCGAATATCGCGGAGGAGGGCGCGCCGGTCAGCCTTGAACTGCGCCTCGATGGCAAGTAGCTGGTTGTGGCACTCGAGCAGGCGGGTTTGCACCCGCGCCACGTCGTCATCAATGCGCCGGATCAGCGCCCTGCGTTGGGTAGGCGTCATGGGGACGAGTCTGTCACGCAGCACCGAAGTCACCGAGCCACGCGCCGCCCTTTGAAGCCGCCTTGAGTCGCCCGTGGGACATGCTCTGCACGGATAGAGTGAATCCACGAGGGCTCACTATGTTCCTACGAAGCAAGAAGCCACCCTTGGCGGCTGACCGTGTTCTGGCCGCGCGCGCCGAGCGCGGCACGGCACCCGAGCGGATCGTCGATTCCTTTGCCACCTTCGGCGGGCCGGACCAGACGGTCGAGATGGTCGACCCCGAGAGCTACCTGCATCTGCTGAGCGGTCCCATCGACATGCTCCGCCACGAGATCGGTTTGGATGGGCCGACGTTCGACCGCCTCGTCATGCCCATGCTCGTTCGCTACTTGCGCTGGGTGCACCTGTTGCCGGCCAGTGCAAATCATCACCACGCGCGGCTCGGCGGCCTGGCATTGCATGGGCTCGACGTCGCCGCGCTGGCGGCTCGCAACGTGCACAACGCCGTGCTGGATTACGATCCGGTCTATACGCGAGACCTTGAGCTGAAGGCGAATCGCGGCCTGCTGTGGCCCTTGGCCGCGGCCACCGCAGGGTTGCACCACGACCTCGGGAAAGTGCTGATCGACCAGATTGTCACCTGCGCGGCTACGGGTGACGTTTGGAACCCGTTCGTCTGCGACCTGACGTCATGGGCCCGAGAGCATCAGGTGGAGCGGTACGCCATTCGTTGGCGGCCTGGCGATCGGCTACACCGCCACGAGTCCTTCGGCTTGCTCCTCATGGGCGCCATTGCAGGGCCTGATGTGATGGGGGCGCTGTCATCCCTTGGCAGGGACATGCTGGAAGCAATCGTGCTTGCGATCAGTGGCGAGCGCGAAGAAGCCAGCGGCTTGCGCGAGATGGTCCATTTGGCCGATCAGGCTTCATCTCGGTCCGACCGCGACTCGGGGACGGCCTACTGGAGCGAGGGAAGCTCCAATGTTGATCCCGTTATTGGACGCCTGCTGGACGCGGCAATCGCTCTGATCCGCCGGCGGGCATGGAAGTTCAACACGCCAGGTCACCCGGTTTGGGTCACCGGCGACGGCGCGTACCTGGTGTGGCCGCAGGCCTTCAACAGCATGCGCCAGGAGCTTGTCGCCCAGCAGAAGGCGGTTGGTATTCCGAACGACGAAGTGGAAGTAGCCGAAATCTTCGTGCGCGGCCGGGTGGCCAAGGTGCGTGAGCTGAGCAACGGGCAGAAGGAAACGCTTTGGCGACTCCATCTGCCCGGTTCCGAACCTGCGGCCGAAGGTGAAGATGCGGCCTTCGCCGCCCTTCGATCTCGACTCGGCGGGACGACGAAGGCTCTCTTTTTGCCGGACCCGGGCCCCCTGATTCAGGGCTTGCCGGTCAGTGAGGCGACCGACGTACGCATTGCGCGCGACCCGACGCTTCCGGAGGCAGTTGTCCCTGACGAGGATGGGGCACAGGCACCGCCGAGCGGCGAACCCGGACCTGGTGCCGCCGCCGTACCGGAGACGCCGGCGCCAACGGATCAGCCACATGCTGCCGAAGCGCCAAGCGTCCCCCCGTTGGAACAGGGCACGATGTCGGGCGGCAGCGAGGCCGCGCCATCGCAGACAGCCCCATCCGTCGCCGAGGCTGCAGACGAGGCCCCACGGCCCGCGCAGCCGGCGGCTCCTGAGCACTCCCCAGCGCAAGCCGGCCTCCCGCTCGATTCTGTGCCCCAAGCCGAGCACGCCGACGCGCGAACTGCGCTGCAAGGCGCAGGGGCGCTTGGCTCGGTCCTGGAACGCATCGCGGACAAGATTGCGCTGGAGCCAGACAGCTACCCATCCCGCGAGCGTCTGACCATGAAGCAAGGCGTCGTCCTGATTCGATGGCCAGACGCAGTGCGCGGCGAAATCAAGGAAATTCGTGTCCTCGCGGATGAAATTGGTCAGCACCCTGAGTGGCTGGCAACTCGTGTTGCTGGACAGCCGGTAACGCCCCAGGAGAACGGCATAACGACCAGCGTGCGAATCCGGGGCAGTGCGTGGAACGTGGTACCCCTCAACGCGGAGCTTTCCGCGGCCTTCAACCTTTTGGCGCGACGGAATGCGGCGCCGGTACCCCAGGACATGCCATGAGCGAGCCCCTGATTCGGCAGACCTACCTCAACCCATTTCGCCCACATTTCGAGCGCGCAGCTGGCCTCGCGTGGATGGTTGCGGCGGCACTGATGGTTGCGGAGATGTTCCTTCCGCACGCTTCACCGCGCGTGTTGTTCGTCCTGGCTGGTGTGTGCGCTGCCTGTGCGGCACCGTGGATCAGCAAATGGCTTGGCCTGATGTTGATCCGGGACCGGATGAACACGCGCGACGTGACTATCATGCCGATCAGCGAGGCCCGTAAGGAGTTCGATCCCGGCGGCGAACGCATCTGGATCGGGTGGGGATTCCCATGGACGAGCGAGGAGTCGCAGCTGGCGCGGGAAGTCGCCATCAGCGACCCGAGCAAACTGACGCCTGCCGATTCCCCTGAGGCGCCGGGCCAGTCGTGGATGCACGGAATCGGAGCCACGGAGGAGAAGATCTATCTACCTGTCGTGGATGAGCACACGCTGATCATTGCGATGACGCGATGGGGCAAGACGGTCCTATATCGCAGCCTCATTACCCAGGCGATCGCACGCAAGGAGGCCGTATTCGTCATAGACCCGAAGGGTGACAAGGGCCTGCAGGCGGCCTGCGAACAGGCGTGCCGGGACATGGGGAAGAAGCTGCTGGTTTTCCATCCCGGCTTCCCCGCAACGTCCGTGCGGCTGGATCCGCTGAAGAACTTCACGGACTCGTCGGAAGTTGCTTCTCGAATCTCTGGCCTGCTTGGCCACGGCTCGCGTGACAACACATTCACCGCGTTTGCCCACATGCAGCTCGTCAACGTCGTCAACGGCATGCTTCTGGCGGGAAAGCGCCCGACGCTGGTAGCCATCAAGCGCTATATGGACGGGCACCTGGAATCGCTTCTGATTGATGCGATCAAGGCCTACTGCGACCGCGTCCTGGCCCCCGGCTGGGAACGGCATCTGGAGGGCTACAGGCGGAGCGTTCTTGGGCGGCGCAAAAGGCGGCCGGACGAATCCGACGGACCGATGCTGTTGACGCCTGAGGAGGATGCTGCGGCCTACACGGCGTTCTACCGTGAACAGGTTCTTGAGTCGAAAGGTAGCCCCGAGATCGAGGGACTGATCGCGACAGTCGAGCATCCGGCGGAGCATCGCTCGAAGATGCTTACGTCGCTCATGCCGGTCCTTACGAAACTGACGAGCGGAGCCATGGCGAAGCTCATGTCGACGGACGCGACCGACCCCGGCGACGCTCGCCTGATCACAGACACGGCGCGTATCGTGGAGCAGCGCCAGGCGATATACATCGGCCTGAACGCCTTGGGCAACGAGGACGTGGCGAACGCCATCGGTGAGATCCTGATGGCCGACATCGCAGCGGTATGCGGCACGCGATACAACTACGCAAAGGACAAGAAGGTCGTGTCGGTGCTGGTGGACGAAGCCCCCGAGATTTTGAACAACAACCTCATCAAGCTGTTGAACAAGGGCGGCGGCGCTGGCTTCCGGCTCACCCTGGCGACCCAGACGGTTTCCGACATCGTGGCGCGACTTGGCGACAAGGCCACGGCGGAGAAGGTGCTCGGTAACATCGCGAACTTGATCTTCGGCCGCGTCACCGCTGCGGAATCCCAGGAGTACTTCTGCAGTCGCCTTCCACGCGTCCCGATCAAGTCGCTGGGCCTCAGCCGGTCCGTGACCAGCCCTACCAGTGACCCCCTGGACTTTTCGGCATCCCAGGGTGAAACCCTCAGGGTGGAGATGGAGCCCCCGATCGAACCGCCAACGCTGGGTTGTCTGCCGCAGCTGCACTTCTTCGCGCTGCTCGGCTCACGCTTCGTGAAGGGTCGGATCCCCGTCATCGTCGCGGATGCCGCTGAATGAGCGACTCACCACACAGACCCGGTTCGCGCGTTCGTCGAGGAAGTATCGAGGCGCCCGACGAGGTTGCGCGGCGAGTCCTGAAGCGTCGCGGCGTCTGGTCGCAGTATTGCCACTGGTCCTATATCTGGCGCCTGATGCCCACGGTCGCCTACCGGCTCGCCGACTGCCTCACCACCGCCATCCCGGACCGGCAGCGGCGTGGACCTCTGCTTGGCCAGGCCTACGTGGAGGCGGCGCGCGTCATCGAGCGCTGGACGGAGGCTGACAGCACGCGCAGCCTGGTCACCGAGGCGATGGCGGTATTGTGCACCAGGGCAGCCGACGCGGCATCGGTGGTCGTGATGGTGGGCGACCATGAATGGCGTCCTGGAACGGACGGGCCGCTGGGATCGTTCATTCTGGCTGCTCCCGACGCCCACGTGTCGACATATGCACGCGAAGGCGATCTAACCGAGGCCACGGCAGGCATGCACGCGCTCCTGGCAGAGCACGTCTACTGCAGCCAGTGCGAGAGAAGCCTCGGCCGCCGCTACGAAGAACTCTTTGCCCCACTGGAGCCAGTTCGATGAAAGCCGCAAAGCAGCCGGCGCCGTTGGCCGGACAACTCATTATCGCGGCATTCTTCATGGCGCTGCTCCTTCCATTCATCGGCTCGCGTTTCATCAACAGCCAGATCGAGAAAGAACAGCGCCTCGAGATGTCGCTGTACGGCGATGATCAGGGCACGTACGTCAACGCGCGGGCCGATGGGTGGTTTCGGCTTTGGGCCATCCAGTCCGGCTTGATGAACCGCGCAATTCATTCAACCGATGCGAAGACGGCCCCGCCCGCCGCCGCCGTAGCCGGTGCCCCAGGGGCCATCGTCATCCACGACTCGGCCGGGCGCTTCGGCACCATTTCCCCCCAGGCTGGTGGGAGCTCGCCATCGTCGGCTCGCCGCATTTGGTACTGGTGGGTAACCGCCGCCTTTGCGCTTTGCTACTTCGCACTGCTGCGCCTGAGCACGCTGCTGTACTGGATCCCAATGCTCATCCCCCTGTGCATGGCCATCATGACCACGGGCAACACGGTCCGCCGGCTCAAGTGGCACAGTTTCGGCGGCGTAAACCCGTTTCGCTACCGGGCGGGGATTCGGCTGGCGAACTGGATGGCGGGCATTGGCGTCGGCATGTTGTTCATGCCGGGAGCGCTGCCGCCGGTAACGGTGCCGGCTTGCGTGCTGCTGACCTTCGCTGGTATGGCAATGGCAATGGCTAATCGACAGAAACCCAGCTAATGGGTAGCACTGTATGCAGGCACTACGGAAAAGCGCGGAAAGAGTGGGCGCTGATCTGCCCTGCGCGGGGTGCCTGACTTCGTTGCCCACATCGCCGTGCTGCCCGCGCGGGTATAGAGCGGTGTGCGCTTGCTCAGGCGCTGAGCCCACCCAGCCCTGATTCCTTGAGGAAGACGCTCTCTGGAGCGTCCTGCGTTCGGGAGTAGGAAAGCGTCAGGTGGCACCTGGCTCGCGTCATACCCACGTAGCACAGGCGGCGCTCCTCAGCGATGTCGCTGTTGCCGTGCGGCAGCACGCCTTGGCGGACCGCCGGCATCCAGACGCGATCGAACTCCAGTCCCTTGCTTGCGTGCAATGTCAGGAGAGCAACACCGTCGCGCTGGCGCGTGGTCTTGTCCCGTTCGGACCGGCGCGCCGCCTGCTCGATGCGCTGGTAGACGTCCGGGAGCGCGCCCGGCATCCGTGCGATGATCGACAAGATCGCGCGCAAGATCCCAGGGTTGGTGAAGCCGTCGATGCCCGGAGCGATGAACGTGGTGCAGGCTTCGGCGAACTCCGACGGCTGGCGGTTGGTTGCACGGACGATTCGTTCGAACCCTTCGCGCATTTCCTCCCAAGCCTGTACGTGGACGTCGCTGGCGCCGGCGAGCCACGTATTGGATTGCAGCAGTGATGCCATCCTGCCGTTCGCCGCCATCAGGTGCCGCCGAGCGTTCTCGATGACAGAGCTGGGCATGCCGCGTGCGGAGAGTGCGAGGGTCGCGCCGGTCGGGTTCTTGCCCAGGCTGGCGCCGATGAGGCCCCGGACCAGGCCTGGCGCGCCGCCACTCCAGATGCCGCCGTCGACGCCACCGTAGTAGGGGATGCCGTCGGCCACAAGCGCTGTCTCGACGACCCGAAGTACGCTCTTAGTCCGCGCCAGGATCGCCGAGGTTTCCGCCGGCAGGCACGCCGACATGGCATCGCACGCGGCAGCGACCTCGAGGTCGAAGGTCGGGAAGTCCATCCGGTCGACGGACCCGGTGGCCCGGCTGGCGGTCCTGATCGTCTTGGGGACCCGGTTCGTATTGCAGGAGATCAGGCGGGAGGCGTGGGCGACCACGACCGAGGCGCAGCGATAGGTGGTATCGAGGGTAATAGTGCGTGCGCGGGCGACCTGGGCGAAATGCATCATGCCGTCGTAGCCCTTGGCATGGCGAAACCCGTAGATCGCCTGGTCGTCGTCACCCACGCAGGTGACTCTCACGCCATGACGCACGTGGGCAATCACCCAGTCGAGCTGGAGCTTGTCCGCGTCCTGGAACTCATCCACGAGCAGGTCGTTAACCCGCAATGGCGGAAGCGTCCCCGCCTCCATGCCACCAACCGTCAGCTCCATGATGTCGGCGAAGTCCAGCAGCTTCTGGGCGCCGAGTAGCTCTTGGTAGCGCTCGAATGCAAACTGGATGATCTGCGGGTCGCCGGTCGGCGGTGCGAGGTCTCGATTTGCCTTCAGGAACTCGATGCCGCGCTTGACGGCATCGCGTGGGAGCATCGCCTGGCCGAAGCGTTTGGCGGCGAGCTCCCAAGCTTTCATGACCAGAGTGTGTGTCGTCCCTTCGGTTGCAATCGTGAAGGGACGATTGCCACGGCCAGAGATTGCGTCCAGCTGCTGAAGGCACAGGCTGTGAAAGGTGCCTGCGTCGACCCGCGGCATCACCCCTGGCCCGAGTTTGCCGACCAGTCGCTCCTTCAGCTCTTCCGCCGCAGCGCGGGTGAAGGTGACAATCGCGAGACGCGTGTTTTCCGCTTCGGCGAGCAGACGTTCGGCGCGCGCGACCAGCGTATGGGTCTTGCCCGAACCGGGACACGCCACAATGAGGCAATGTCCCGGTTCATCGACGGCGGCCTGCTGGCCGGGGTTCAGGCTCACGCGGTAGCGCTGGCCGAGCCGGTGGCCAGTTCGTCGTGGCCGGACGAGTCGTCGTCCGATGCTTTGCTGCCCTTGGCGCGGCTCGGCCGGCTGGCTGCCTTGGCCTTGGCGCGTTCGGCATCGGCCAGCAACTGCGGGCTGTCGCTGGCCAGCTCCGAGGTGCCAAAGTCGGGCGTCTGCGCTTCCATACCGCCGCGCCCCTCGACCTCGCTGATGATCCTCCCGGCCTGTTCGACTGTCGCGGTGAGCCTCTGGATGTGCTCGTCGGACGCGTCGGGCGAGTCCGTTGCACCTTCGGCACGGCCTTCGGCGGCGGCCTGCCGGGCTGCGTGGCGCGCTTCGATGAGGCGTGCCCGCTCGGCTTCGGCCGCCTGCCTGGCCTTGCGCAGGGAGATGTAGGAACGGGTGTGCAGTTCCCAGATCTCTCGCGCCAGGTAAATGGTGCGCATGCGAACGGCGAAGACGCTGCGCTTGAAGTTGATTTCGTCCATGAAGCCTTCAAGCCACGCACGCGCGTACGTGGTGATCGCGTCGTCGGCCAGCTGCAGCATTTCCATGTAACGGCGCGCCCTGGGCGTGTAGACCTTGACCTCCAGCTCGACCGGGGAGGTGTACTCGCCGCGGTCCAGCGACTTGCCGTTGTCCGCGAGCATCTTGTTGATGCGATTCATCTCGCCGTCCATGTACTCGGCGAAGCGGCGGATCTTGGTATCCAGCGCCGCGTTGACCGCGCGGACGCCGTCGTCGTTGCGCGCCACGATCGGGGCGATCATCTCGGTCTCGAACAGGGCCAGCTGGCACCGCTGGAAGGTTCGGTCGTAGGCGATCTGGATCGGGCGACTCGACAGGACGAGCTTGTCGCGGAAGTAGAACGTGGAATCTCGCGGCTCGAACACGAAGTCGTCGGGCCGGCGGCCGGCGATGGTGGAGCGATTCGTGTCGAAGCGACGCGACGGCATCGCGGGTTCGATGAAGGTGTGGCCGGGTGCCGGCGTGGAGTCCGGACCCTCGTGTGGCACGACTGCGATCTCGTTCATGTTGGCCTTCCCAAGGCGTGGTTGCGGTTGGTCCAGAGTGCGCTGTCACCGACCAACCGCCGGGCCGCCGCCCATGGCTTCAAGCCGCCTTGCGCGGCTCGCGGGGCCAAATCCGCGCGGATCACGTGCCAGAACCCCGGGCACCGACAGTGGCTTGACGCCGGGCCACGGCCGGGAACAAACTGTCAACGCGGTACGGCCGCCGTGACCCGCCCACGTTTGGCGGACTAGCTGTCAGAGTCATATCCCGACTCGCGAGTGTGCTTTCCTCGCGCCTTCCTCCCGAGCTTCCTACCACCGAGAAAGCGCTTCGCCGTGCACTGCATGCACCGCCGAGCGCTTTTCGTCCGCAGCTGCGGACTTCGGTGCCGTGTCCGTTACACGGTCGTTGAGGAGGTCTTGCCCGGTACGCAATGCGTGCTGTGATGCAAGCAGGAGAGTCCGATGGACATCAATACGCACACAATCCAGGGCCGCCTCGCTGCGGTACCGCGGGTTCTGCGCAACGAGCGAGGGGCGATCGCACGACTACGGGTCGTCACCAGCTATCGCTACCAGGACCGCGACAACAACTGGCAGCAGCGCGACACCGGTCACAACGTCATCGTGCGTGGTGATCTCGTCAGCCTGGTGGAGTCCCTGCGAGTCGGCGACGGCATCTTCGTCATCGGCTTTGCGGAAGACCACGAGTACACGGACGCCAGTGGCGTTCAGCGCGTCGAGCGTCAGCTCGTCGCGAAAACCGTCGGGCGCCCCCTGGCGGCGGCACCATCGTCCAAGCGGCCCGCCACCCCTCAGGAGGCGACGCCCCCAACGACGCCAAGCCGCCGCGTGGCCCCATCCGCAGCTCCCGCCAAGGAGGCTGTCCGTCAACCACCCGCTGTCTCGACCGAAGGCGACTGCTTCGATGAGATGGACGAAATTATCAAACGAGGTGCGCAATGAAGGCTTCCCCATCAGTGGTAAACATCTTCACCAAGGAAGGTGAAATCAAGCCCTACAAGTTGCACGCGGCGCGGCTTCCGGAGTTCCTGGAGCGGTTTCCGATCGCCCAAGGCTGGAGGCACGTCCGCGAGGTCGCGGAGGCCTGTTCGCTGGCCCCGCAGCTGGCCGCCATGCATCTGGCGGCGGTCACCGCCGGCAAGAAGCCTGCGGATCTCGGCTTGCCTGCGCTGCCGCAGGGCCTGGTGTTCACTTCGCGGCTGTTCGACCCGAACGGCAACGAGGTTTCATCGGGCTCGGCCACGTCCCCGGCGCTGGATCTCTTCTGCCCTGCAGCCACCGTCCGTAAGGACTATGAGGCGGCAGAAACCGCGGCTTTCCAGCGTCTGCTGGCAAGCGTGGGTATCGGCGGTGAGGTCTTCAATGAGGACGAAGCTCGCACGACGCAGGCCATGGGCTCGCGTCTTGAGCTGGTGACTGCCGCAGACGGCACGGGCCAGCAGGCCACCAGCCCGGCGGAACGGCGGGAACAGACAGCGCAGCGACTCTCGGCCGTGGCCGATTCCATCGTCGGTGCGGTTACCGACGGACTGCCGGATGTCGGTTCGCCTCTCGCGGCCTTGGCTTCGCTCGAGGGCCACTCGGCGGTGCGCGATGCGGGGGCGGAGGAGGCGCCATCGGAAGGTCCGACGTCTGCACCCGTCCCTGTCGAGTCTGGCCAGAAACGGGTTGTGGAGGCCTCGGCCCATCGACCTCGCGTGCAGGCGGCCAACCATGTGGAAGGCCACCGTCCGAGCGATGCTCAATTGCTCGCGGCGATGAACCGCCAGATCGCTGCCCTTTCGAGGCAGCTGGGCGTCAAGTCGAGCCCCGCGAAAACCCTGGAGTTGGCGCGCGAGCGCATGACCGAGTTGCAGGGCCAGCTCACGCGTTGAGTTGGTGCTGTGTTTTTTCCCCTGGAGGGTGTCCACCCCTCCGGGGTGGCGCTCTCCCTTTTTCTTGAGGAGAGCAAGATGGAACCCTTGGTACTTCGCCCAACTGGCGTCCTGCAATACGAGCGGTGTGGTGAGGCCTGGCGGCTTGGCCACCAGCTGAAGATCCGCAGTACCGGCGTCGGCCACGCGCTGGCGATGGGAAAGGCGGGCCACAAGGGCATGCTGCCCTTCGTGACTGCACACGCGATGGGAGAGTCGGTTGACCCTGTTCCGTTGTTCAACGCCGCGTGGCAGGAACAGCTGGACACCCAGATCGTCCGCTTCACGAAGCATTCCGCGGAAGAACTGGGCGCGATCGGCCGCAAGCTCATGGAGGAGTTCCCCGCGGTATGGCGCTCCACCAACCTGACCGCCACAGTGGGTCGGGGCACGGTACTGGTCGAGAACCGGCTGCGCCTCACGATCGAACCCGGCCTGATCCTGTCAGGCGAGCCAGACATCGTGGCCCATCGCACGGGCGACGCGGACGGCGGGCTTCACATCCCGGATGCCAAGTTCGTCTCCGGCACATCATTCGACGGCTTCGCCAAGACCAGCGATCAGCTGACGGCCTATCAGCTCCTTGTGCGGTTCAACGCAGACAAGCTGGGTTTGGACAGTCGATCGGTGGTCGGCCTCGGCTTCATCGAGGGCGTCAAGAACAAGTCGCCGTCGTGGAAAGTGCAGATGGCCGGGGCACGTGACGATCGCGCGCTCGGTGCCTACGTGGAGAAGTTGAAGATGACCGCGGCCCTGATCCGCAAAGGGTATTTCCCGAAGCGGTCAGGTGCAGCGTTTGAAAGCCCCTGCAGCGAATGCGATTTCCGCAGACTCTGCCTCGAAGGGGACGCCGAGGGCTACTCCTCCCCGTATGGGGATGTGCTGGCCCTGGTCCACGGCGAGATCGAGCCGCGCCCGGAGGTCGTGGAGGAAACCGTGCCGGCGATCGCTGTCGCGGCGTGACGGACCAAACCCAAAGGGTTCAGCTACCTCGCAAGGTGGCTGAGTCCTTTGGGCGAGGAGGAGGCCAGCATGCTGGCCAATGATGGAAGTAGCGGCCATGCCGGCGACACCTTCGGGTGTTGCCGGCACGTGCCGATCTGTAGTGCCAGCGCCATGCCCCCACGTGAGCCACCTCGACGAGGCGTTTCACGTGAGGCCATGGAAGGCAGCCGGTTGTTCGAGGCAGTTTGCCTCCAACCGCTACCGGAGCGTTTCCGGTCTTTCAAGGAACCAATTTCACCATGGCAAAGTTCATCGTGAGGTATTCGCTTGCCTACGATCACGTCGTGAGAGTGGGCATCGAGGCGAGTTGCGCGGAAGAGGCCTGTGCGATGGCCCAAGCGCTCTCGGACTCCGGCACTCTTTGGGACGACACACCTGCCGTTCCGATGCTGGAGGACGCCTACAGGGAGCGGGAGGACAACGTCCTGATCTTCAGCGCCGAGGCCGTGAAGGGTGATGACTACCCAAACGCCGACGGTACCGTGCGCCAGGTCAGGGAAGTCGCGGCCTATCGCCGCGTGGCGGAGTTGTTCCTGCAGGCTTATCGCGGGGGCGAGGAAGCGGGCGGTTCGGTCGACTGGAGCGATCTCGATGCCGCCTGGGAAGTCGCCGTCAAGGCGGGCCTGCCGGCCACGAGCGGATCAAGTTGATTCTCGCAGCAGCGCTGGCCGTCCCCCGAGGACGCGCCGGCTCGCTGGCGAGCCTGACCCACTCCCTTCGGCCGTGTGCTGGTGCGAAGGAGTTCTTAGCTGCGGTCGGTTCCGTTCTCGGTGCCGTGCACCGAGCGCTACAGGAGCGATGCCGGCATTTTCCGTGGCGATGGTCGCTGGGGCACATGGGCCCATGCGGCTGAGGAGGAGGCAATGCATATAGTCCTGAACAAGAAAGGCAAGGGGGACAAGACGCTTTGGTGTTCGGTGTCCGTGGGTGCGACGTCGGTCGAAGTTCGAAGCGGGTCCTCGAAGACGGGGCTGGCGCCGAAGATGCGGCTTACCAGCGATGGCACCAAGATGTCCGCGGGGACGGTCGGCGTGTGGGGGGAACACCTCGTCGAGAGGAAGCGTCAGGCGGGCTTCGCGCTGCAAAGGCAGGATGACTCGTTTCATCTGGAGTTCCTGGATCCATCTTTGATGGTGGTCCGGTTTCACAGCGACGTGGCGTATCAGTTCGCCAACGCATGCCGCCGGGCTGGAATCGCGCGGTGGGAGGCCGATAACGGACGAGGAGGTTCTATCGGGGTCCGGCAGGACGGCGACGGGCGGTTCCTTCTCCTGTACGACGTTGAGTCGGATGGCTGGCTCGAAACCTTCGGGCCGAACACCACGAAGGCATTTCCGCCCAATGGCGCGGTGACCAATGCTGTGATGGGACTGGTCGCCATCGGAGCAGCTGAGGTTGTCGCGTTCCCAGGCTTCCGTGGCGGAGCGGATTGGGACGCTCCTGTGCCAAAGGCGGTCAAGGTCGACATCCACGACGATGCTTCGGCGGCGGTGCTCGATAGCGCGGTTCTCCGCTATGCCAGGACGGCCATTCGGCACGCGGACGTGCTGGCCTTGCGTTCGCAGAGGCCCGACCCGCTGGCGGTTCATGTCGGCATTAGTAGGGCGATGATGTTGTAGGCATTGCAGGGGGTGGCTTAACGCCGCCCCCTGTGGGCTCCAGACGTACCAGGCGCTGCCACACGATGCGGTGCGACCCCAATCCCTGTACTTCGCCGGCGGCTGCCGGCAATCAGCGAGGTTTGACTCCAGCGTCCCGAGGAAGCTGGCGTGAGGCCTTGCGCCCCAACTACTTGTTCCATCCGGTAGCAGACGTTCGCCCGTCGGCGGATCGCCCATGCGGCGGCGATCGCGCCGGGTTCGCCGTGCCGCCGCTGCCCGGCTGAAAGCCCCGGCGGCGGCCCAGCGGTCAGGTCTTCATCGCGCAGCATAGGCGCTACGGTGCCACGAGCTCGCGGTGCCTCTCCGACTGGCCTCAGCAGGACCTACCGACGATGCACATCGCGAAACCCTTCGGACGCATGGCAACAGCAGGCGTGGCCTGCGCTGCCGTGTTCATCGGCGCCGTCACCCCGACGCTCCACGCCCAATCAACGGGCAGTAGCCCGTCCTGGGCCTCCCCCATCGACGACGTCACGGGACGACAGACCATTGCTGTCCCTGTGCAGCCCGCCGCGCCCAGCATCGCGATGTCCCGCACGACCGTGATGAATGCACGCCAGGCGCTGGTGGGAGCGCCACCGCTGCCCCGTTCGGCGTCGGTCACCCCTGCTCAGACGGTTCCCCTCGGGCGTGCGGTCACGACGCGCCCGCAGCCCGAGCCGCCGATCGCGGAGCAGTGGTCATCTGGCCGCGACCTGACGCTGCATGCCGTCGTTTACAGCTGGGCCCATCGCGCCGGCTGGCGCGTGCTGTGGCGAGCGAGCAGCGATCGGCGAATCGAGGCACCCCTCACGTTCGACGGCTCGTTCCAGGCGGCCCTGCGCGGCGTCTTTGGCCTGTACGCCAAGACCAGCAATCCGCTTCGCGTCGACACCTATCCCGATCAGCGCCCGCCCCTCGTGGTGGTGTCGGAGGACCGCTAAATGACCCAGGAGTTGTCTGCCATGTCCAGGAAGCTACTTGCCGCAGCGATCTCGGCGATCGTTCTCGGTCTGGCCGGGTGCGCCAATCCGGTCAAGCAGTCCATGCGGCAAGTCGACCAGATCGACCGTGACGCAAGCACCCAGATCTCGAGCATGCGCTCGACGTCGAATGACCAGTCGGTCTATGCCACCCACGATGGCCAGTGGGTTGACCCGAACCCCATTGCGCTCGATGCAAGCCGCACCGCGCCGCAGCTGTCCTGCAACGAGAACTTCAACCCGCATCGGCTGATTGGCCTGCAGGAGTTCGCGCAGATCATCAGCCGCGACTGCAACATCCCCGTCCAGGTGACGCCCGATGCCCTCGCGCATCTCAGCGACGCCCCCAGCACACCCGGCGCGGGCACAGCTCCGGTTCCCGCGTCCCAGTACGGCGCCTCTGGCGTCACGCTCCCCGGTGTTCGCGGTGCGGGTATCGACGCCATGGGTATCGAGACGCCGCAGCGGTCCATCGACCTCAAGTACTCGGGGCCGCTTTCCGGGCTCCTCGATGCGGCGACCTCGCAGCTGGGCCTGGGTTGGAAAGTGCAGGAAGGGCAGGTGGTGATTTTCTACACCGAGTCGCGCACGTTCCGCTTCAACATGATTCCGACCTCGACGACGATGAATACCACCGTCGAGGCCGGCACCACCACGTCGGCCGGCATCAGCGGGTCGGGCGGCGGTGGGAGTGGCGGTGGCAGCACCGGCGGGGTGTCCGGCAAGTCGGGCACGAATCAGTCCACCGACGTCACTCTCAAGAACGACCCGCGCAGCGACTTCGAGACCACCATCAAGTCGATGCTCTCCAAGAACGGACGCATGGGCCCGCTGACCGCTACCGGCACGATCACGGTGACCGATACGCCGGAGGTACTGGACGCCATCGCCTCCTACATCCACGCCCAGAACGCCATTCTGACCAAGCAGGTGCTGTTCAACGTGAAGGTCATCAGCGTCACGCTGACCAAGACCGACAACTACGGGATCAACTGGGGCCTGGTCTTCAAGGACGTCGCCGGCAAGTACGGCTTCAACCTCGCCAACACGTTCGCCGCGAATCCGGACTCCGTGACGGGGGCAATCAGCATCCTGCAATCGGCCACCGGCCATACCGCGCAGTTCGCCGGTTCGCAGGCCGTCATCAGCGCGCTGGCAGAGCAGGGGAAGGTGGGCGTGGTTACCTCGCCGTCGGCGACGACGCTGAACATGCAACCCGTGATCGTGCAGGTGGCCCACCAGACGAGCTACCTGGCCAGCTCGCAAACCAGCAATGTCGCCTCGGTCGGCAGCAGTACGGCGTTGCAGCCCGGGCTTATCACGTCGGGCTTCAATATGGACCTGGTGCCTGACGTACTGGAGGACGGGAAGACGATCCTCCTCCAGTACAACATGTCGCTGTCTTCGGACCCGACGCTGCGGACGGTCACCAGTGGCAATTCCTCGGTCGAGCTGCCGACCATGGACGCCAAGGTCCTCAGCCACAAGGTGCGTCTGCGCAGCGGCGAGACGCTGATTCTTTCCGGGTTCGAACAGACCAGCAACAACGGTACCCGCCAGGGCATCGGTTCGCCGTCCTTCTGGATCCTCGGCGGCGGCATGCGCCGTGCTGACCAGCGGGTGGTGCTGGTCGTGATGATCACTCCCATCGTGACCGACTGAGGACATGCCGATGCGCTCGACGCTAATCATGCTCGGCCTGTTGTCCCTGCCGCTGTTCGCGGCCGCCCAGGACGCACCGAAGCAAACCCTGTCCGCCATCCAGAGCGACACGGCGCTGTTGAAGGCGCAGGCCGCGAACAATGCCGCGAAGCGACTGGCTCAAGGCCTGCCGGCCGAGGCGGCGGCAACCGCCGCCGGTACTCCTGCGGCGGGGCCTGGCGCGCAACCTCTGCCGTTTGCTGACGTCGCATCGGACGCGCCGGTGGTGCTTGGCGTGTTCGGACCGACCGGCCATACCTATGCCCGTATCCGCATGCCCGATGGCACCACTGTGAGTGCCACGCCTGGCTTGCTTCCTGGCGGACGGTGGCGGCTGCTCGACCTGACCAGTGGCGTCCGCCTTGTGCGAGTGAGGTCGAAGTGATGGCGGCAGCACGCGACTTGGCGGGGAAACCCATCGGCGGCGAGGCTTCGCGCAACGACAAGACGCTCGTGCGCGTTACCGTCGGCTCCCTGGCCTATGTGTCCGGGTTGCACTGGGAGAGGGTGGGTGCCTCGCATGGCGCCCTTCGGGTGGTGCGCGACCGCGGCGTGCGGCTGGGCTTCCGTGCTGCCGCGATCTATCGCACCGACTCGGTGACCCAGGGCGGCTTTGCCAGAGTGGACGAGACGGCCACGGGTGCGTGCCGGTCGCTGGCCATGGCGGCGATCATGGTCGCTGGCGCCGATGCCGTCATTGGTCTCCGGGTACGCGAGGGTCTGTACGCACTCACTGCGGTTCGCGCTGGCGTCATCGTGTCCGGCTCGGACATGGCAGGTGCCCTGGACGACGTCCGGGCAGAATTCGCGCAGCTCGTGGAGGATGCGCTGGCGCAGGGCAAGCCATACGGGCGGGTGATTGCGCCGCCGGAGCTTGCCGACAACGCCGAGGACGTTGATGTCCTGAAGGCGATAGGGTCGCTCAAGAAGCCGCCCGAGCCGCTGGTATCCCTGACGAAGGCTGGCGTACCGGGCAGGGCCAAGCTGGTTTTGCTGGCCGTGGCGGTGGTGATCGCGGCGGCTGTCGGTGGCGCGCTGCACATCCATTCGGTACACGAGGCGCAGGCCGCGGCCGCTCGCGCCGCCGAGGCTGCCAAAGCAGCCGCCGAGCAGCTGGCCGCGATGAAGAAGGCGCAGACGCCGCCACCCGATCCGTGGTCTACCTCGCCAACGGCGCCTGCACTCGAGGCCAGCTGCAGCGAGCAACTGGCCAAGCTTCCGATCGCGGTCGGCGGTTGGCTGCTGGCCGGCGCCGAGTGCGGATACGGCCACATGAGCGCGACGTACAGCCGGCAGGACTCGGCAACCGTGGCCGATCTGATCGACGCCTTCAAGGCGACCCTGGGCCTCACGCCAAATATCAACGCCGACGGAAACAGCGCCGGCATCACGGTGGGCTTTGACGCGCCGCCCAAGTCGGACGAGAAGCTCGAGGACAGTGTCACCGCAACCACTGTGTTCGTGAGCCATTTCCAGGCGCTTGGCTTGTCTGTGCCGCTGACGCCCGTCCCGCCCCCGGTCGGTCCTGATCCCAAGAATCCACTACCGCCGCCGCCGTGGAAGACGTTCACGTTCCAAATCAATGCCACCCCGATCACGGCGACCCGGACCGAACATCATCCGAGTCTTCTCCTGTCCGGCCTTGACCTTCGCGGGCTGCGCGTCGATTCCATCGCCGTCGCACGCTCGGATCAAACGCCGTTCCTGACGTGGACCGTCGGAGGCCACCTCTATGCGCGTTAAGACCTGCGCCGTGCTCGGCCTGATGCTCGCCATCCCATGCGCCATCGTGATGGCCCAGGAGGCGCCGAGTGCACCACCCGTCATCACGCTTGGCCAGCTCGCCGACGTCACTGCCGACCTGGTGATTGACTCCGCACAAGCCGACCTTGCGGAGGCCCAGCGGGCGGCCGGCTCGCGAATCGAGGAGACCGGCAACACCGGCCACAGCTCGCCGTCGGTGGCCGCGCGCCCCGATGCTCCGTCCATCGACGACGTCGCGCACGTTGGCGCCATGGTCTACGTGACCCTGCATTACGGCGACGGCTCGGTCAGCAGCGTGCCGGCCGGGCAGCTTCTTCCCGGTGGCTACCGGGTCGAGGCGACCAACGTAGGCGCGCAGGTCGTCGACGACGGCTCCGGCCTCGTACTCAGCCGGTCTGGCAATCCCCCCTCAACGCGTGCGCCGGGACCGGCTGATGTGCCGACTTTCCCTGCGATGAACTCGCGGCCGATGCCGATCGCTCCCCCGGTGGCGACGCCGCCGCCGCCCATGCCGGCGCCCGGTCCCGGAATCCATTGATGAGCGCTCAGCTCCACACCATCGCTACGGACGCCCCAGCGCCGGCCCCGCAGAATCGGGACGCCGGCGTGGACGTCACCAGAGTCCTGGAGGACTTCCCGCGCATTCTTTCGAATGAGCCCGGCCCCCTGCGACTCGATGATCCCCTGCAAAGGGAGGTCATGTGCCTCTGCGGCAAGGTAGACAGCAATGTCGCCGTGCTCCTGGTGTCGTCGACGCACTACCAGCAGGGGACCGATGACCGATTCACCGAATACCGTTCCCTCGCACGCAGCCAGGGCGTTGCGGCGCGCGTCATCCAGACCACCGTCAGCCAGATCGCTTCGAAGTACGCGGGCGAGGACAGCGCTGCGGCGTCGAAGCTGGTGGACTCGCACGAAAAGGCGCGCGTGCTGGCGTACATCCGGCAGGCCGCGGCGCGCAATGCCTCGGATCTCAAGTTCCAGATCGTCGGCGACTTCTGCAGTGTGCGGTTGAAGGTCCACGGCCGCTCGCGTTCGATCGGCGAGCTGTCGGCCGAGGAGGGCTACCGGCTGATCCGCAGCCTCTACAACTCGATGGTCACGCAGGGACAGGGCGACCTGAACCCTAGGGCGATGCAGGACGGCCAGCTACGGCCAGAGTACGCAAAGCTCTGCGGCCTGACCGGATCCCGTATTGCCACGCGTCCAGCGAAAGACGATGGCCTCCTGGTGACCTTCCGCCTGCTCTACGCCAGCAATCGCAATGGCAAGTCGCTCACCTCGCTCGGCTATACCCCTGACCAGCTCGAATTGCTGGACGGCATGCTGCGCCGCAAGTACGGAATCAACCTGTTCACCGGTGTGACGGGCAGTGGCAAGAGCACCAGTTTGGTTGCTTGCATGCAGAAGCTGCTTCGCGACCACCATCAGGAGCTGGACCTCATCACCATCGAGGATCCGGTCGAGTACGACATCGAGGGCGCCGGTTCGCTCCAGACGCCCATGCTCTACGACATCCACGACCCGGTGGCGCGGGCGAAAGCGTGGGGCGATGCCCTGCGGAACTGCCTGCGCCATGCGCCGAATGTGCTGATGCCCGGTGAGCTGCGCGACGGCGACGGCGCAGTAACGGCCTTCAACATTGCCCTTTCCGGCCACCAGGTCTGGTCGACCTTGCACACGTTCGACGTCTTCTCAGCGATCCAGCGTTTGATCGAAATGGGTGTGGACGCGAGCCTGGTCACCAACCCGGCGCTCCTTACCGGCGTGATCAACCAGAGCCTGGTCCGCACGCTTTGCCCGCACTGCAAGGTGCCGCTGGCGGAGCACCGCGACCGACTCGAACCTCATCTGCTGGCGCAGGTAGACCGCTTGGCTCACGGCCACGAGATCTTCATCGCCGGTCCGGGCTGCCGGCACTGCGAATTCGGCGTCGGCGACCGCGAAGTCGCGGCCGAGGTGCTGGTTCCCAACGCCGAACTCATGCAGGTCTACCAGAAGGAGGGAATGCTCGCCGCCCGCATCCACTGGGTGACCCGCCTCGGCGGCGTGACGCGGCTGGCCCATGCATTACAGAAAATGCGTGCCGGCATCGTCGATCCGCTGCACATCGAGCAGGACGTTGACCCCTTGGATACGGATTTCGTCACGCTGGGAGTGTGGCCATGATGTCGCTGCGAGACATCTTCGAGGCCGTCGATCGGGCGCGCATTCGCTTCGAGTTCGGTATGGACGGCCGAATCGACTTCTATGAGCAGATTAGCCAGCTCTATGGCAATGGCATTCAGCTTGAAGAGGCGCTGAAGCGTATCCAACTCGTTGCGAGCGGTGGCAAGCCGAAGTCCAGCAATGCCTTGGCCGTCATCGCACAGGACTGCATTGCCGGCATCGGTGCCGGCTTGCCGTTCTCCGACGTCATGCGTCGGTGGATCACCGAGGATGAGGCGTCGATTATTGCCGCCGGCGAGGAAACGGGTGATCTGCTTGGCGCGCTGGAGCGTTGCGTGGAGAGCTCCAGCCGGCGTAAGGCGCTGATTGCCGGCGTCACCCAGCCGCTGGCATTGCCACTGCTGCTGGTATTCATCGAGTTCGGTCTGCTTGGCTTCATCGCGTTCTACTTCGCGCCGCAGCTTCTCGCGCTGGCACCGATCGAGCGCTTCAAAGGTCAGACACTGCAGCTGCTCCAGCTTGCGGTCTTCGTGCAGAACTGGTGGTGGGCCATCCTCATCCCGCTTGTCGTGTTCGTGATCGCTTTCGTCGTCTCGCTGCCGCGGTGGCGCGGCCGGTCTCGCGACTGGGATGCCATCAGCGCGGCCGTGGAACACGATCCCACCTACCGCCTCGCAAAACCGTTTCGGTCGCTGGTGGACAAGTACGTTCCGCCGTACGCGATCTACCGCATTTACGTCGCCTCCGTCTTCCTCGACAACGTGGCACAGATGCAGGGCCAGGGCATCCCGCTGCCGCGCGTGCTGGCCACCGTCTCGAAGTTTGCTTCGCCATGGCTGCAGGAACGCGTCGAGGACACCCTTTGGGGCGTGAACCGCGGTCTTCCTCTGGGCGATGCGTTGGACGCCGCCGGCCATGAGTTTCCGGATGCGGGATCCATCGCGTTCATTCGCGTCCTCGAATCCAGCGATGCGACGGGCCAGGCGCTACAGCGTTTCACCTCGCGCTGGATGCTGCAGAACACCCGCAAGGTTAGCCAGATTGCGATGTGGCTCCGCCTCATCGTGTTCCTGGCCTTTGGCTTGACGCTCACGCTGTTCTTTGGGGCGGTGTACGGCGTCAGCCAGATGGGCAAGAGCTGAGGGGGGAGGGCGGACCATGACCACGTAGCCATTAGGCATCGACCCGGCGTGCGGAATGAACTCCAGCGCGCCGGCCATCCCGGACATCCAATCGTCACATGAGGCATTTTCCATGAACCACAGCAAGATCACGCGCCGTCTGCAGGGCGGCTTCAACCTGGTCGAGCTGGCGATCGTCATCGCCATCGTCGCCGTCCTGATCATCATCGTCATGCGGTCCGCCGGCTCGACGTCGTCGGCGAACAAGGCGTCGAATGAGGTGTCGGCCGTTTCGACCATCATCCAGAATGCCAAGAAGTTCAAGTCGGGCGGCACGTACGGCGCGAACACCAACTTGGTGCCAATCCTGATCAACGCGAACCAGGTGCCGGGCGCCATCAACAACACCGGTGGCACGCTGTCCAACCAGTGGGGCAATGCCATCACCGTCGTGGGCAACGGCCCGACGCTGCTGGTGACCGACAACGCCGTCTCGGGCGATGCGTGTCAGGCGGTGGTGACCGGCGTCTCCGCCGGCGACACCTCCATGACCGTGACGGTGGGGTCCACCGCGGTGGCCTACACCAACGGCGTCATCACCACGGCTGCAGCGGCCTCGGCCTGCGGCACCGGTGCGCAGACCATCTCGTTCAGTGTTCCCGACTGACCAGCCCGGTCCAGGCGCTTCGGCGCTTGGACCGTTCTCCTAGACCGAGCCGTCTTCACCCTTTCCGAGCTGGCTGCCCATGACCACGCGCTACCTTCGCCACCGCCAAGTCTCCGGCTTTTCGCTGGTGGAACTCTCCATCGCGCTGGTGATCATGTCGATCGTGGTCGTCGGCCTCGTGCGCTGGCAGATGGACCAAACGAAGACCGTCATCTCGACGCAAGTCGCACGAGAGATGCGCGCAATTGCCGATGCCGGCATGCGCTACACCATCGCCAACGAGGCGAGTATCAAGGCCGTCACCGGGCCAACCACGCCATTCGTGGCGACGATTCCTACGCTGATCGCCAGCTCCTATCTGCCCGCGAACACGGGCACGAACAACTACTACGGCCAGACATTCCAGCTGGTTGTCATCAAGGACGCGGGCGGCAATCTGCTACCGATCATCGTGTCTCTGGGTGGCCAGGCGATGGATGGCGGGACCGTCCGCCAGGTTGCGCAGATGATCACAGCCGACGGCGGGGCTGGCGGCTTCATCGCCGCGGCGGCAAACGATACGCCCGGGCCCGGGGTTGCGCAGGGCAACGCCGGCTGGCAGGTCACGCTGGCGAACTACGGCCTCAATCCCGGCGCCGGCCACGTGGTTGACGCCATCTTCTTTACGCAGCAGTCCGCTCAGACCAATGTCGACCTTGCTCTGCACCGGGTCGCGGACGCTGGGTCTCCCGGCGACAACACGATGTCCACAACCCTCAACATGGGGGCAAACAACATCACCAACGTCAATACGCTGCAGGCCAACGCGCAAATCGGCGCGGCCGGCATGTCGCCCAACTCGGGCCTGCCCGGCGGCTGGTGGGGTGGTGTGCACACATGGGATCTATACGCCGAGGGCGCGATCGGCATCGGCTCCGGAGGCGGACTCGGTGCCTACATCACCAACACCGGCGAGTTTGTCGCGAACGGCTGGTACCGCACGAATGGCAACTCGGGCTGGTACAGCCAGTCCTACGGCGGCGGCATCTACATGTCGGACGCCTCGTGGGTTCGCATCTACAACGACAAGAATTTCTACACAGGCGGGCAAGTTCAAGCCGGCACCGTGGTCGCCAATGGCCGCGTCGATGCGAGGGAATATCTGCAGATCGACGGGAAGGCCAACGCCGGTTGGGGGTGCGCGCCCAACGGCGTCATGGGTCAGGCTGCCGATGGCACTGGCATGATGCAATGCAAAGGCGGTGTCTGGAGCATGCTTGCCGGTGTTGTTGATACCACCCAGGTGGCGTCGCCAACATCTTCTTGCGGTGGCACTGGCCAGTACGCCGTCGCGTCGTGTCCGGCTGGCTACAAGATCACGGGCGGCGGTCATTGGCTGACCAGATGGGCGCCCGGCGGTACCGGTGCTGATGCGGCGGCGCCGGAGCAAAGCAGACCCGCCGGCAATGCGTGGGCGGTTTACGGCGGAGGCGGTGCCGAAGGCAATTCCTGCTGGGCTGCGTACGCGGTATGCGCCAAGTAATGGCCATTGGTTCGATAATGGCCGGATGGGGAGTCCGTACTGCCATGGGCGGCGTGCTGGTCCTGGCGTGCCTGATGGGTGCGCCTGCACATGCGCAACACTCCGCAAACGAATGCGTCGCGGGAGCGGCGCAGCATTACCGCGTGCATCCGGCCGTGATTCTGGCGGTCATGCGTCAGGAAGGCGGTCGAGTCGGTCAGGTGTCGACGAACCGCAACGGCACGTACGACATCGGTCCCATGCAGATCAATTCCTCGCACCTGAGCGAGCTGTCGCGGTATGGCATTTCCCGCGCCGCGCTGCTCAACGACGGCTGCCTCAACATCTATATCGGTACGTGGCTTCTCAAGCGCGAGATGGTCGCGTCAGGCTCCTTGTGGTCGGGCATCGGCCAGTACCACTCCCACACACCCTCTTTGTCCATCGACTACCAGTGGCGCATCTGGCGCCGCCTGAAACAGCTGGCGGACGGTCGGTGAGCCGCTGCAGAACCTTGTTTTCCCGGCATCCGCCGAGCCCCTTGCGCGAATGTGCGTTCGTGTAAGCCTCGATTTACCTCAACCTGCATGGAGCTATTCATGTCGATCCTGCCCAATCGTCGTCTCCTCACCGTTGCTTTGGCCACCGCCCTGTCCGCCGCGCTGAGCGCGTGCGGCGGTGGCGGTGGCGGCAGCAACGTTCGGCCGACCCCCCCGCCTCCGCCGCCGGCTCCGGCTCCTGCGCCGGCCCCTGCGCCCGCACCGGCCCCCGCTCCCGGCCCGACGCCGTCGACGGACTGCGCGAGCTACGCAGGCATCCAGTGCAACCAGCTCACCCCGGCCAATGTCGTCAGAGCATGGGCGGTCGGCGGCACGGCGACGAGCAATCAGGGTCAGGGCGTGAAGGTCGGCATCCTGGATACCGGTGCGGACGCCACGAACGCCGGTCTGACCAACCGCATCAGTTGGTTCAAGGACTATGTGACGCCGAGCAACACCACGCCGACCGATCCGAACGGCCACGGCACGTCGATCGCCGAGATCCTCGGTGGCGTCGCCAACCCGAACGGTGTCATCAACGCTTCGACTGGCACGACGGCGTATCCGTTCGAGGGCGGCGTTGCGCCGCAGTCCAGTCTCTACATCGCCCGTGTGGGCGATGCCACCGGCACGTTCCAGAGCACCCTCGTTCCCGCCGCACTGAACGACCTGATGGCCCAGGGCGTGCGCCTGTTCAACAACTCCTATGGTTCGACGACGGCGATCACCAGCGTCACGGCATCCGACAGCACCGTGCAGTGGGACGCGCAGAACCTCGGCCCGATCATCAGCGGGGGCGGCTTGATGGTGTTTGCCGCCGGCAACGATGGACATTCGCAGCCCAGCATCGAAGCGGGCCTGCCGTACTACGTGCCCACGCTGCAAAAGGGTTGGCTGGCCGTGGTCAACGTCGCGCTGGACGGCAACGGGCACGTTACGGGCCTGGCCACGCCCACGGGTGATGCGTCCAACGCTTGCGGCGTTGCTGCCGCCTGGTGCCTTGCCGCGCCTGGCTACGACACTTTCACGCCGGTGGCCAACACGGAGTTCAAGACGGGCGCAGGCAACGGCACGTCGGCATCCGCGGCGGTCGTGTCGGGCGTGGCCGCGCTGGTGTGGCAGCGGTTCCCGTGGATGACGGCCAACAACGTGCAGGAAACCCTGCTGGGTACGGCCACCGCACTGGGTGATCCGGCTCTGTTCGGCTACGGCCTGGTCGACGCCGCGGCGGCGGTCCATGGTCCGGGCAAGTTCGACTGGGGCGTGTTCGACGCCACCGTGCCCTCGGGCACGTCCGCCACCTTCTCCAACGCGATCAGCGGCACCGGCAGCCTGCAGCTCGACGGCGCCGGCTCGCTCACCTTGTCCGGTGCCGACACCTACTCGGGTGGCACCGTGATCAATGGCGGCACGCTGTCGGTTGATGGCTCGCTGGCCTCGGATGTGACCGTCAACGCTGGCGGCACTCTCGCCGGTGCTGGCGTCATCCATGCCAACGTCACCAACAGCGGAACGGTCAGCACCGCGGGCGGCGCGCTGGCGATCGGCGGCAACTATTCGCCGGCGGCGACGGGCAACACCGCCATCACGATCGGCACGCCCCTACAGGTTGCGGGCACGGCCACGCTCAATGGGTCCGTGGTGACGGCCACTGTGCCGTCCACCTACACGCCCAAGAGCGTGGAGCCGCTGGTGCAGGCCAGCGTGCTTACCGGCACGTTCGGCAAGCTGGCCTTGACCGGAAGCGTCTACCTGGGCGGCACGCTGTCCTACACGGCGACGGAAGCTGATGTCGCGCTGTCGCGAACCTCGATCGCCAGTGTCGCCACGCAGTACATGCCGGCGCTGGCTACCACGCAGCAGACCGCCCAGCACATCGAGGGCGCGCTGCAGCAGGCGGACGAGTGGGCGGTCAACGATCCGTCCGGCCACGCGGCGTTCCTTGCGGCGGCCAATGAGTTCCTCCATGCGGCTTCGACGCCCGAAGCTGTCGCCTCGATCAACAGCCTGTCCGGCCAGATCCTCGCATCGTCGCAGGCTCTCACCTTCGCGCAGGCGGGCATCGTCAACCGTACCCTGGCCAATCGTCTGCAGGACGCGCACGGCGGCGGGAGCGGGGCATGGGTGCAGGGCACTGGCGTGAGCGGCGACATCGCGCGCAGCGGGTATGCGACGGGCAGCTACGACGGCGGTGGCGCCATCGCCGGCTACGATACGACGCTCGGTGACCAGTTCACCGCGGGCGCGGCGCTGACCTGGAACCGCGTGGCGTCGACCTACACGCTGGGTGCTGGCAGCAGCAGCACGCGCAGCGAGGGCGTCTCGCTCTACGGTCGCTATGACACGGGCACCGCGTACCTTGCCGGCCGTATCGGGCGGGACTGGGTGCGGGCAGACGTCAACCGCTGGGGCCTGCTCGGTACGCAGAGTGCTGCGATCCAGAGTGACCGGCAGGACCACCTGACCGCGGCCTACGCCGAGGCTGGCTATGCCTTGCACGGCTCATTCGATGTCACGCCCTTCGTCGGTATCGACGCGGCACGCCTGCGCCGTGGCGCGATCGACGAGCAGGGCGCGGGTGGCTTCGGCATCGCTGCCGGCGCGCACACCTTCGACCAAACCGCCGGCATCCTGGGCGCCCGGCTCGGCCGCGTGTGGTCCTCCGACGATGGACAGATCAGCGTGCAGGGCTATGCCCTGTGGAAGCACCTGTTCAGTGGCCAGTCCCTCGGCTTCACCGCGGCCTACGCGGGCGCCCCGGATGCCACCTTCACGTTGGAGGGCGTCAACGCGCCGAGCAACAGCGGATGGGTTGGCATCGGCATCGCTGCCGATCGCGGCAACGGCTGGTCGTGGTTCGGCAACGTGGACGGTCAGGTGGCTGGCCACGGCACCAAGGCGGCCGCTGTGAGCGCAGGCGTGCGGTATCGCTTCTAGGAGTTGGGCGGTGGCGTCGGCCCGGGCAGGGGTCGGCGCCACCAATTTCACCAGGACCCATTGATGTGTTGTGGAGAGCGCCGTTATGGCACTGAAATTTCTTGTGGGTCTGCTCGTCGTGATGATGCTCGGCATTTCGGGCGTATACCTGAGTAACCAGCACTCCGTAACCGCGAACGCCGATACCCAAGCATATGGCGCAAATGCCATGATGCTCGGCAATCTCGCATCCCACTATGCTGCCAAGAATCCGTCCGTCACCGGAGTGGAATCCCCGGCCGCGCTGTCGGCGCCGCCGTACTACGTGCCGCAGCCCGGGCTGACCGCGTATGTCTCGCAGGGGAGCGCGTACGTTTATCTGGCTCCGAATGGGCCGGTGGCTCCCAGCGCCAGCCTGCGCGATGTGGCTACTCACACGCGCAACGTCCTGGCCGGCATCAAGCAGGCGAGTGGGGCCATCCTCGACGCCACCGGCACTGTCGTAGCGTCCGGCGTTCCGGCGGCGATTCCGAACGGGAGCATGGTTCTCGTGGCTAGGGCCGTGGGGCCCTCGTCGGCGCAGACGCCGCCAGCGAGAGGCGCACCGGCGTCGTTGGCTGCATTAACTACTGGCGCCGCAATCGGTGGTCCTTCGTCGTACGGTAATCCGACAGGCGCCTACGTTGGCTGGAATCCGAGTACGCCACTGCCGCCGGCTGCGCCACCGCTTCCACCGCCGCCGCCGCCACCGCCGCCGTACATCAAGGCGGACGACCCTTCGGCCTGCTACGCGACAGGCGGCATGCCCTACACCGTCACCCCCAGCGCGATCTATTCCGGCGTCGGGGCTGCGAATTTTTATGGTGGCGCGGTCAACTACTTTAGGGGCACCACCACCGCCCGCGGTACGGCGACCGGAAGCTACCACTTCACGATCGCTTTCAATGGGGCTACTCAATCGCTGTCGCTCACGTGCACCCGCTTGAACACGGACAACACAACGATCGGCGATGACTGTTCGTACAACCAGGACTTCAACGTTGGAGGGGGCACGTTCAACATCGCCTTCGATTCAACGTCGCCGCTGAAGCAGGACTGGGTAGTTGGAGCGCTAGCACCGTATTCCGCGGGCGTCACCATTACGCAGAAGAACTGCAACCCCTGATCGGCCCCAAGCCTACCCAGGCGGCCCAACCGTGGCCGCTTGGGCTTTTTCATTTCAGGTGCGATGCCGTATCAGGGCGCGTCGCACTGCCCAATGCGTGAATCGGAGCCAAACAGCATGAGCACGTTCTATACGTCCTGCCCGGCGGTTCGCCGAAGCATCGAGACCTTCACGCAGTTCATTTTGGTCGGCGGTGAGACACAGCGAGTGGAGTTCACCAGGCCGATCGTCTGGATCCAGGAGAGCGAGTCGCAGCTGCTGTTTTTGCACGGCGGTGAAATCCTTGAAGTGGGCGAGACCCACAATGATTTCTACGGCTACCTGAGTTCCATGGACTTTACCGAGGAAGTGGCCCGGCTCATGCGGAAGTTTCAGATCACCGCGGAGTCGAGCTTGGAACTGGTGGTGGCCACGCGCGTGGCGCAGCGTCCTGCGCGCGAGACGGAGGAGTGCGTGGCGTACAACGTATCCCGCAGCCCGAGGCATAAGGCCATGTACGCCTACTTGGAAGACGACTGGCGCCAGCACGCTGTGGAAGACGGCGAGGAGCGACTGCGCCGTCTCGGGGAGTGCATGCTTGGCCAGGCCCACACGTGGTCGAGTCGTTTGTCGCCGGACGACAACGCTGCCTTGGCGACCGCTTTTGTGAACCGCTGGCAAGTGATCTCAGATGCACCATTGCGTTCAAGTGCAGCGTGATCCACACGGGCATTGACCGGCGAGTCAATAGCCACGCGGAATTGTCCGTCAAGGAAGCACGGCGTCGCTGCGGTGCTCGATCGCCAGCTTGAGTACGCAGGTATTGTTCGTGGCGTCACGGGATCGCACGCGAGAGCCGCGCACAAGCTTGCCTTGCACCCGTTGGAGGGCGAGAGGTTTGATGGATGGTGGCGCGGCGCCTGCTCCGTGGCTGAGTTGCGACAATACGGTCGCGGCCACGGATCGGGCTGGCGAGACATTGGCGGGCATGTTCTGATCGCTGCGGCGTGATCGCGGCGGCGACCTGCCGCGCCAGATACCATCGCCCCTTCACCGCCTCTCACGGGAATTGAAGCATGACCAAGCCGACTGCCGCGGGGCTTCGCCGCTATCCCTACACCGATGGGTATTTCCCGGACCTGAGCGCGCCGGAGACGGCGCCCGATACAGCGCTGCCGTGCGTATGCACGGATCGTTGCGCTGATCGCTGCGCCGGTGAGTGCGGGTGCCAGGCGTGTGGGGCGGCGTTCAGCGAGTTCTGCAGTGAAGCAGGCGAGTTCGGCGCGGACGGTCACTTAGTGGACGAGCTGCGGGCGCTGGCGAGGTATCGAGACATCGGTACCTGAGCTTCCGCGCGGCAACTTAGCCGGCGGGTGTAGGACGGTAACGTGCCCAGCTGGAGGCGTCCTCGATCGTCAGCCGACCGCCCGCCGACGCGGCGCGTTCGGTTCGCTCCGTGTTTGCCGCGTTCCATGTCGGCCGCCGACAAACTTCCGCCGGCACGCCGTTCGTCCAGAGCACGACGACCCAGTCGCCTTCCAGGTTTGAAGCGGTTTTTGTCATGCGCAGTCGAGCTAGAGGAGAACCTGCGCGATGCTCCCACCGGCCTGTCTCAGTGCTTGCGAGGGCGCGCGTCAGCCTCAGAAGCCGTAAGGCTCGGCTTCCCAGTCCTTGAGCACGCGGTAGTCGCACTCGGGCATGACGATCGTTCCGGCTTCCGCCGCGCGGATGACACGCCGGCCGGCATCGGCCTCGACCCGGTTGCCGTGCAGCATGTAGAAGAACCAGCCGAAGGTGACGCCCGTGCGCCGATCCAGCTTTTCCAGCGTGCCGTAGAACTCGTAGTCGCTGCCTTTGGCCGCGTTGACCTTGGCCAGCGGGCGGCTGAAGACCCACATGGGGACCATGTCGAGGCTGCGGCGCCCATCGCGTGGATCTGTCCAGTCGGTGAGCTTGAGCACCCACTGGTCGCACAGCCGGTGCGGGGCCGCGCTGGAGCGCCGCCAGTCTCGGAAGAAGCGCCGATGCTTGGCGGGGAAGCGGTCCCATCCGGGAAACAGCTCGTCCGGGGTCTGGATCGTCGCGCCGGGCGTTTCCGACGAGGTCACGCGATAGCGCCGCCCACAGATCGCCTCGCGCCTCGCGTCTTCCATCGCGTCGGCCACCTGCAGCCAGGCCTCCACGTCGACGATGCGGCGCAGCCGGTAGGCGCGCGGCCGCACCGGCAGGCGTTGGGCAAGCGGGAGTTCGAGGCCCTGGTCGGCCTCTCGCTGGAGCTCGTCGAGCGTGCGCGGCATGCGCCAGGCGCCACCGGGCCGCAGTTCGCGATCGAGGACCTCCTCCTCGAGATCCACTTCGATCTGCAGAAAGTCGGACGGTGTGCCGCTGTGGCCGGCGGCGACGACGTAGAGCGTCGTGATCTTGCACTGGCTGAGGCGGTAGCCGGCGTTGTCGAGCCGAGCGCACGTCGCCCGCACGTTGCCGCCATCGCGTGCCACTTGTTCGGCCAGCCACGCCTCGTGATCGTCGGCGACCAGCGTACCGTCGGCGCCGAACACCTTGCGGCGGTGCAGCCACGTGTCGCCGCGCGTCGTGGCGAGGCGCGCAGCGGCCAGGGCGGGCTCGCGGCGGAGGTGGTCGAGCAAGGCCGAATGGTTGCGTGTGGGCTGGCACGTGGCCACCACCTCTTCGAGGGCTGGATGTTGGCGCAGGTAGGAAGCAACCGGTTTCATCGCGTGTGACCAGACTCGCCAGATGGGCCGTGAAACCGGGCGCTCGCCGGGAGGCGAGCCTCTAATGGTGCGGCGTCAGCGCAACCGTGCGCGGACGCTGCACGGAGAATAGCGCGTCGCTGGCGGCCGGCAAGGCCATGGGTGCAGGCACCGGGTGTCTCAACGGGCGGCCGTTCACGCGGCGTCGGATCGCCGACAGTGCTGGTCGTAGGCCGGGTACAAGCGGATTTCCTCGCCAGCCCAGCGACGGTTGAGAAGGCCCAGCAGGCGTCCGTAGTGGCGTCCAAAGGCCAAGGTGTCGCCACCATGCTGCCAGGTGTCGAAGAAGCCGAGGATCTCTGCCGACAGTTGCCGCATTTCGTTGGCGTAGGTGTGCGCCAGCTCTTGCGTGGCGGCGTTGCGTTGCAGCGCCGGGTAGAACTCTGCGTCTTCGTGGCGCAGGTGTTCGACGATCAGCGCGCGCAGCTGGCGCAGCCGTTCTCGGCCGGCCTCCTTGCGGATGCCCAGCTGCTGAACTTCGGCGAGCAGGCGGTGCATTCGCACGTGCTGATCGCGCAAGAGGGCAGTGAGCTTCATGGGGCTTCCGGTTGTGGGGAGGCCGCAGTGTGGTAGTGAGGACCGCAGCGGGCACTGATGCAGGTCAGGGGGCAGGAGCGACTTGCCGCATGCGCATGCACGGACCAGACGGTGCGCGCTTTGAAACCGCTGATGCCGCCGGCGCTGTAGGTTGGCCATCAGAATCGCCGTTAAGTTTGGGGACCGCCAGCCGCTACCGGGTAGTGGTGTCTCTCAACCACGACAGGACGAAACATGAAGGTACTCAAACTCGCTCTCGCCATTCTATCCACCGCGGTGCTGGCTGCGTGTGGCTCCGCCAAGGATGCAAGCAAGAGCAACTTCGAAGGGGCCATCAACAAGCACTTCGCGGAAGACTGCACGCCGTTGAGCTTCGGCTTTGGCCAGCTGACAGGGGTCAAAGGCACCGATCACGGCTACCCGGTGATCGTCCGCGACACGAATTACGCTCTACAGCCCAACACCGCGGCGCGCGCAGCATTCGACGCGCTGGCAAAGGCAGGATTACTCACCGCCAAGCCTGCACAGATCCCCTCGTCGGGGCATGAGCCGGAGACTGGCACGGCGTACGCTCTGACCGAAAAGGGCAAGCAATCGCTGGTCAGGCCCGGCAGCGTATCTTTCTGCGTGGGGCACCGTCGCGTCGATGAGGTGGTGCAGTTCAGCGAGCCGTCCGACGGTCTGGGTCAGACCATGTCCGCGGCGACCTACACCTACACCGTTGTCGATGTTCCGGAGTGGGCCAACGATCCGGCCGTTCGCGCCGCCTTCCCCAGCCTCAACCAACTGCTTGAGCCGCACCAGAAGGCGCAGGCCACCATGGTGCTCATGAACGACGGTTGGTCGATGTAAACCGACCTAGGTGGGGACAGCTGCTGTCCCCACTTGCATCACGAGCGCGCACGGACCACTGGCGAACGCTTTGAGGCCACTCAGAGCCTCGTCGGTCACTCCCGGCCGGGATCGTCAAGCCATGTGTATCCCGCGCCGGCGAGCCAGGCGGCAATGCGCCGCGCGCCCTCCGGCGTGTCGAGTGCAACGGTTTCCTCGACGTCCCACTGGCCGCGGTCGAAGGGCGGCTGATAGAGCAGGTAGACGCGCGCGCCAGCGTGCTGCACCGACGCCCAGGTCAGGCCCGTGTGGATGGCGCCGGTGGCGGTCACCTGCTCGTACAACGCGGCTGCCGCGACGTGCGTGTCGGAATGGTCTGGCGTGCTGGTGAGTTCGGCGCACCGGGACGCGCGCCACGGCGTCGTGATAACGCGCCCCCGGTCCGGGAGCGCCAGGGGAATCACCGCCAGTTCCTCACGCAGGCGCAGCAGAGACAGGCGCTGGCCCGCCAAGCGGTAGAGCGGCAGGCTCAGGGTCTTGGCACCATGCCATTCAGCGTCGCGCAACAACGCCTCGAACAGCGCGCCAGCCGGCGTGGTCGCCAAGAACACCATGCCCAGGGGAGGCGCGCCCGGCACGAGGTGGGGGCCTAGTGCCAGGCGGGCCGTTGACCGCGGGTTAGCGCTTCGTGGGTCTACAGGGATAGGCGGGGAGCCAATGGTCGCGGGATGAACCCGGGCATAGAGTCCGGGCAGCATGGGGTCGAAGGCAACCGTGTCGAGTAGCCAGTCGGCCTCACCAATGTGCATTCGGATCCACCTTGGCATCCGACTCGGCCAAGGCAATCACCGCTGCCGGATCGGTCTCGAATACCTCCGCCGGCGTTCGCATGCAGCCGTCCTTGTCGGCCAACGCTCCCCTGGCTCCGTAGAGCCAGAACGCGCGCCGCCAACCCTTGGCGTCATCGGTGGCATTGAAGCCTGGGATCGCGGCGAGCGCGGCCAGCAACTCTTTCACCTGCGGCCGAATCATGCCGTCCTTGAACTGGAAGGTCGGATGGCGATAGGTGCGGTCGCGGACGGACCAGACGCCCAGCAACTCGCCGGCTGCGCGCCTGACGGCGGCCCATTGCGACCGGTTGTCTGCGGTGCTGTGGTTGGCGCGACTCACCTGCTCGGACGTCGGCCAGCCCAGATTGAGCAGTTCGTCCCGACGAGCGGCCGCGGCCGCCGCTGGGTCGGGTGTCTCGTGGTTGGTGGCCGGCGCCGCCAATAGAGCGTTGGTTGGCGCGTGCGACGTGATGAAGAGGACCTCGGTGCTGCTGGTGATCGCCTTCCTCAGCTCGTCCAAGGTGGCGCCGAGTGAGGCTGCACCGGCACCGCGCTGCAATTCGACGATGAACGAGTGGATCGCTAGAGGCTCGGCCGAGGCGAACCGCGCCGCGGCCGCCGCCACGTCGTCGGCGGACAGGCGGGTCAAGGGCCGTGAGTTCTTGTGGAAGGCGAACCATAGAGGCGCATGGGTCGGTTCGCTTTCCCACGACTCCTTGAGGACCTGAAGCGCTCCCGTGCGCGTATCCAACTCGAAGAGCTCGCGCGCGTCACGGTCGAGAGAGGCGATCACTTCCTTCGTGAGGCCGCGGCTGGCGGTGTTGGCCCGGAACAACCGCAACACCGCACCATGGCTTGGCCGGTGCTCCCGTGTGACCCGCTCCAAGGCGCCCAGCGAGAGGGAATCATAGGTCGGAGGGCCACCTGGCGCCCGGACCTCCAAGACGGCGAGGTTTTCATGGGTGGACGTCATCTGCTTTCTCCGGCTCCGGCGTTCTGTGCTCAGCGAGATTAGGATGCTGATGCATGTTATCTTACTTATACAGCATTGGAGGCGGCGTGTGTAACGCCCAGTTAGGAATCGTTGGTCCCCGTCGCGGGGCGTACTGATACTGCGGTATTCGGACCGGGATGGCGGTACTGCCGCCGGGTCGCCTCAGCGATCGGGGTCCTCGGCAGGCCGCAGCCGCTGCAGCTTCCGGAAGCGGCGCTCGCCGGCTCGCCGTGCTTCGGGGTGAGCGGCGTACTTCGCCGGCATCCGCGGGTCTTTCCACCGTCCTGCCTGCTGCACTTCGGCGTCGGTGGCGCCGGCCTCGACCATGTCCTGGGCACCGCCGACCCGCGTCGAGTGCCCGCTCAGGTGCGCCACGGAGACGCCCGCCAGGCGCGCCGCGCGGCGGAAGATCACGCCAACTTCCTGGGTGGTCAGCGGTGGCCAGCGTACGCGCTCGCGGTCCGCGGCGTCGGTGATGGCATCCGGTACAGGCCGAGGCTCGTGGTCCGCGTCGTGCTCGCGCACCGCGTGGAATACGAACGGCGACGGCCCAGCGACGGCGCGCCACGCCGCGAGGTCCTGCACGGTCTCGGGGCGAAGGTAGCGGATGAGGCCAATTCCCTCCTGATCGGTCTTCGTCTTGCCGAAGCGGTAGGTGCCGCTGCCGTTCGGCTCCACCGTGATACGGTCCCACTCGGCCGACACCAGCTCAGCCGAGCGCATCATGAGGTCGTAGGCGGTGTTGATCAGCGCGGCGTCGCGCAGGTCGCGGCGGCGCTGGGCGGCATCAACCACCTCGCGGTCCTTTGCCTTCGCGCGTCGGCCCGGTCGCGGCCGCTCAGGATCGCGTAACCACGCCGTGGCTTGCTCGACCGCGCCGAAGCCGAACGGCTTGGCCTGCTTCTGTTCGCCGGAGAGTTTTCTCCGCACGCGATCGCGCCACCACAGTTGGGCGTTCTTGCCGTCCATTGGATCGGGGCAATGGCAGCGCCAGTTCATGTGGGTAATCGACCACAGGTGGTGCTGTAGCGTGGCCTTCCGGCGTCCGGCGGCGATCAGGATGTCGATGAAGTCGGCGACGTCGTCGAACGCCGACGGCAGCACCACGCGATCGAAGTGGAGGCAGAAGGCCAGCCAGTTGAGCCAGTCGGAGGCCAGGCCGCGCGCGCTGTTGGCCGCATGGACCTCGTAGTCGAAGCGCTCGCGGTGATCCCGGTCCGCCCGGGTCGCCTTCACCTGATCGGCGGTCAGCTCCAGGCGCAGCTGGTCCACCGTACGTGGCACCAGGTCGGAGCCACCGGGCACGGCCGCTTGTTCTGGGGATCCCAGCAGCAGCGCGATGGGTGGGCTATGCCGTGCCCGCGCCCTGAGCTGGGCACGCTCGGCAGCCCAGGGTAAGGGCGGGTAGCGCGGCTCCTTTGGGGCGCGCGGTTCGGGCGGCCGCCCGCGGCGGCGCGGCTCGGGCGGCTCAGTCATGGAGAGCGCTCCAGCTGTCGATGGCCGCTCGCAGACGGGCCTCGGCCGCGCGCTTGTCCGAGGGCACGGGCGATGCCGCTTGCTCGGCGTCGCGCCACGCGGCAGCGGCGGCCAGCACGTCGCTCGCCGGGGTGGCGCCGACGCTCAGCAGGGCCGCGGTGTCGCCGGCTTCGGCGCGCTGCCAGCCGTCGGGCGCGCCGCGCCAGACTTCGCCGGTCTCGCGGTCGACGGCGAGCCACTTGCCTGGCGCGCGAGTCGTGAGGGACAGGGTGACGGGGTCGGTCAGCTCCGGCACCGTGCCGCCGTCGCGCAACCGCCGGGTCGGGGCGACCGTACGTTTCCGGAAGCACGCGATGAGGTGGGTGTCCGTGAGAAAGCGGCCCGCGCCGTCGCTGGCCGGATCGTGAAAGCGGCGCATGTAGTTGGTCAGCGTGTAGCGCTGACCGCAGTAGGGGCAGGGGCCGACGACATGGGTTCCGCTCGGGTGGGCCATCTCAGGCGTGCTCCGGGTTCACGGTGAGGCTGGCCAGCTGGCGCTCCGCGGTGCGTTGGGCGTGCGTCTGGTTGAGGCAGTTGCACTCCCCCACACGGCCGCGGCCGGCCAGCAGGCCGGTGCGGCCCCGGTAGGTGGTGGTTTCGTCGCGCACCGGGGTGAAGGGCGTCTTCGTCATGGGGTGTCCTCTCTCCAACGGGGTTTGACCAGCCAGCGCTTGACGTCGGTCTCGCGGAAGCTCTTCGGCGGGTTGCCGTTCCAACTGGCCAGTACGCGGCGCGCCTCCATGTCGACCGAGACGACCGTCACCCGGAAGGTGGCGGTCTCCCGCAGCGCCGTGTGGCCTCGGCGGCGGCGCACTTCGGTGTAGAGCACCTGGCCGGGTTGCAGATTTTTCAGGGTTGCCATCGCGGTCTCCTCACGATCAGTCTTTCCGGTCCTACGCCTTCGCTTCGGCCAGACCGCCCAGCGCGGCGCAGCGCGCGCAGTAGCGTTCGTTGAGATGCGACCGCGTGCCCCACGCCGCCAGCGGCACGGCGGTGGCCATGGTGCGGGCGCCGCACAGGGCCAGCACCGCCTTCGGCGCCCGCGACAGGTGGTAGTGCCAGGCGCCGCTGATCCCCTCGGCCAGGGCCAGCGGCCCGTTGAAGTAGCGCAACGCCTCCTTCGGCGCGGCGAAGCTTGGTTCGGCCAGCGCGGCACCCTCGGGACTCTGCAGCTGCCAGCGGTCGTTACTGAGGCGCTGCACCAGCGCCAGCGTGGCGGCTGCGAGCGTGATCCGCTGGACGTTCCAATCGACGCGGTGAAGGGTCGGGGCGGGGAGCCGGGCCGACGCCGGGTCGCCCGGCTCGGGGCGGGAGCGCGCCAATTGCTGGTCGGCTACGCGCCCCGCCCGGCCGGCGCCCTCGGGGTCGATGGGGTGCGGCGTCGCCGGCAGAGTGGACGGCGGGCTCGCGACGCCAGCGACAACATACTCGAGCGCGGCGCGTTCGACCGCGCGCTCAGCCAGCTGCAGGGCGTCGTGATCGCTGAGCGGGCGGAAGATCTCGCCGAGGTCGCGCAGCCGCCCGGCGGGGAGCACGCCGGTGGTCCGCCACGTGAGGAGGTCGCGGGCGCACGGCACCAGGTGGTCTCGCGCAAACGTGCGCGCGGTGTGCAGGATGGCGCGCGGCTCAGTGGGCACCACGGGGCGACTCCTTCACCCGGCCAGGAGCCGGCCCGACGGTTTCTCCGGTGCCGCCGGCGAGCGCCGCGCGCACTTGCGCACGAATTGCCTCGCGAGTAGCGTCCGGGGCGCGATCCCACAGGACATCCTTGGCGAACGTCAGGAAACCCTGCAGTTCGGCATCGTCGCGGCCGCTGGCCACGTCGATCGCGCGCTCCAGCGGCGAGCGGCGCGTCGCCAGCGCCGTCCCGGCGAGGCGGTCGTACTCGGCCCGCAACGTCGGATGCGCCAGCGCCAACTCGAGCACGTAGTGCAGCGCTGCCGCTTCGACCGCCACGCGGTCTCGTACCGCCCTCGGCACACTTTCCATGGTTTCCTCCCGCGCCCGGCCCATCCGGCACGCCGAGTGTACGCCCTATTTATCATGCTGCAACAAGGGCCATTGTCTATGCATGATACATATCTCTCGAAGGCGTTAGCTGTACGCCAGTAATGCAGTGCTTTTCAGCGTTATTGACAGCGGATCGGCGCGGCGCGCATGATGCGGCCCAACGCGGCCGTCAGCCGCACTCGAGTGCCGATTTCATGCCCCCTTCGCCCCGTTCCCGCCGCAACGGCGCCGACAGAGACGCTCAGGCACGCGCCGCGTGGCTTGCGTTGATCGACCAGCTCACCAATGGCCAGCCGGGCGCCCGACGGACCTGGACTGGCGATGAACTGCTGGTGGCGCTCTGCGCATTCGGCGACACCGGCCAATCGGTGGTGGCGCTGACAGGACGCCTAAACGCGTCCGCGTCGGCTGCTCCGCGGGCGCGGGAGCAGGTGGACGTGGAGCGCTTCGGGATGGTGCACTTCACGCCGGAGACTACGCCCGCCGGCCGATCCGTCGTGGCCTTCCCGACCGTGAGTGGGCAGGTCTGGCTTACCCCCGCCGCGCTGACCTACCTGCCGTGCCCGGCGTCGCCGGCGGACGGCGTCTTCGTGCTCACCGTTGCCGACCCCGTCACCGCACCGCCGGGTCAGAAGTTGCCCGCGCCCGCTTACCTGCAGGAGGCCGACGGCGCGGGGCAACGCCCGCGATGGGTCGCCGGCGGCCTGGTGCTGGCCAAACACGGCAGCGCGGTCGAGACCGGCATTCTCGCGGCGCCGGACGAAGTCTGGTTCGATTTCCCAGCTCTGGTGCGATGGGTCGGCCGGACCCTCGGCACACCGCCGCCGCGCACCACGGCCGAAGGCCTCGACGATCCGGCGCTCTTCGACACGCTCGTGGAGGCGCTGGCGCGCCACCGCGCCACCGCCGGCGCCGCACGCCAAGGCGCGAAGGCCACTCAGGGGGACGTTGACGCGATCGCCCGCGCCGCGATCGCGATCGGCCTGCAGCCGACCGTGGCGATGCTGACCCGTGTGCTCGGCCGCGGCTCCGCGTCGACCCTGCACCCGCTGCTCAAGTCTTTCTACAGCCGCGCCGTGTCCGAGGGCTTGCTGCCCGGGGCCGAGGCCGTGCCCGTGCACGATGTGCCCCCAGCGTTCCTGACCCTGCTCGATCAGCTGCGCGCTGCGGTCCGCGCGGAGGCCGAAGCCGCGCTCGCGCCCCAGCGCGCCGCGCTCGCTGAGCGCGAGGCCGCCGCCGCGGCCCGCGAGGCGGCCCTCGCCGCCGACCAGAGCGCCCTGGTGAAGGAACGCGAGGAGTTGGCCACCGTCGAGAAGGAACGTACTCGCTACGTCAGCCACCTCGAAGCCCAACTCGCCGAGGCCATCCGCGAGCGTCAGGAGGCGCGCGACATCGCCGCGGGCCACGAGGCGCTCATTCATCGGCTCGAGGCGGAAGCCGCCGCGGCGCGCATGCAGCAGGCCGACGTGGCGGCACGCACCGCAGCCGAACTCGACCAGCTCCGCGAGGAGCGGGCCGCGCTGGCGGCCAGCGAGCGCGCTCAGTTGCAGACGATTGCGCGTCTCGAAAGCGAACGCGACAGCCTCCAAGCCGCGCGCCAGGACCTCGCCGACCGCCTCGCCCAGGCCGGCCGCGACGCCGCCGCCGAGCGCGAGGCTGCCGAGCGCCGTCTGGCCACGGCCCAAGCGGCCGCCGAGGCGCGCTGGCAGGCCTCCCACCAGCAAACCGTCGACGCCCTCGACAGCGCTCGTTTGCAGTGCGATACGGTCACCCGCAAGATGGGTGCCCTGCAGTCCGCATTCGACGAGAAGCGGGAGGCTCTCGCGGTCGCCTTGGCGGAACGGCAGGCGGCACAAGAGGAGCGCGAGCGACTGGCCGCGCTTCTTGGCCGCTTGACGGACGCACCCACTCCCAGCATAGCGAGCGGTACCGATGAGCAGTGAGAACAAGCGACCCGGGTTCATTACCGGGCGGCAGGTGGCCTACGTTGTCGCCGGCATCGCGGCCGTCCCCGTGTTCGTCGGTGGATTGGTTCTGTCAGCGATGGGCATTGACGTGACCGGCAGCAAGAAGGCGAAGGCGTCCGCCGCCGGCACCGCGGCGCCTCCGCCGGGGCCGTCCCTGGCCGAACTGATAGCGCGGATCCAGCAGGGCGCGATGTTCGCGATCGACACCAACATCCTGATGGAGAGCGGCTATCTCGGCGCCTTGGATCGCTTCCTGGAGGCGTTGGCGGCACGTGGCGCCCACATCACCATCGGCGCCGCGCAACGCGAGGAAATCCAGAAGCTGCGGAAGGCGGGCACGCCCGAACAGCAGTCGAAGGCTTCGGCCGCGAGTCGTTGGTTGACCGCCGGCACCCAGCGTCAGGTCATCCGGTTCCTGGATGCCTCGTCCGGTCGCCGGGAGACCTATCTGGACGACGTCCTGGTGCGAGAGGCCCGCGCGCACCTTGCGCACGCCGCAGAGGAACACGCGTTCGTGTACGTGGTGACGGACGACGTCGAACTCACCGGGCGGCTCTATTCGATACCTCTGGCGCTGCAGCGCGATCCGTCGGCCCTCGTCGTTGTCACGGGCCGACAATTTGCAGCGCTCACATCGCATTCGCTGGACTGACCGCCACGCTCCCGTTACGCCACGCAAGAGCAGTGCGTTACCCGACGGCGGACGGCCCGTCTCTTGCATCGCGGTCAGCGGAACGTTCAAGTGAGCATGGGACGACAAAATCGGTCATCCGGATTTGGCTGTGTTTCACCACAATGAAATCCGGTTTATCAGCTGATTAGTTTTTAAGGAGTTGAGCCGTGGATGAGCGTCGAATTGGCCGGTTTTTCGTCCGGCAGGAGCTGTTCGAGCGGGTGAAGGAGTGCATGGGTATTGCGCTGAAAAGACCTGTATCAGACGAGGAAGCAGCGGGCTTTCTGGCGCGGGACCCGCCGCTTCTAGGCCGCATCGTCGGATACGACGAGGTGGACACGGAAGATAGCCAGCGCATTTGGGAAGGCTGCCGTGCTGACCGATCTCTATCACGCTGACGTGTGGTTGACCACACTCGAATCCGGATTCCCAAAAAATGTCCGTTCCATTCGTTGAGGTGTCCTCCCACGATCACGGCACCCTGGAAGGTAGGGCGCATGCGATCCAGGAGGCTGCGAGAGCCGCGTTCGTCGCGATGTATAACGAGGGCGACTTGACATGGCTGCCGGTGGATATGTCGCTTCGCGCGTCCCTCCCCGACGACGTTGCACGATCCAGCCGGTGGCTTGACGTTGCAAACGCCCTACCAAGCATCGCGGCGCGAAGATACCCGCTCATCGCCACCCGCATTTGGCAGAACGGGGTACCCCTGGCCCCGGCCGAGCCGGGGAGGACGCGATGGTTCGTCCATGCCATTTGGAAGCCTAGCCCGGCATCCCGGGAGCGATCAGACCGTGCCTACCAGGAAAACGAGGCCGTATTCGCACGCGCCCGCGAACTCCTCACGACCGTTCGTGCGCCAGCTGCCAAGGGAGCCGAGCCTCCGGCAGAACGCGGCGCATCGGAGACGGCCCCACCGCCTCTGGTTGGCTAATTTTGCCCAACCCCCAAAAATGTAAAATCAGCCGAGAGGCACTTCTTGCATCTCCTTCAAGGCCTTGCTCCAGTAGTCTGGATCGGCGTATCTGGCGGCAAGCGCATCAATGTCGACCTTGGTGGTAGTTTCGTTGAATTCGAACGTGCCAAACAAGTTGATATGTTGCCAAGCTACCGGGGAGATTCCTCGTAAGATGGCGATAGCCTCCTGGTCGCCAGCGGCCACCTTCTGTGCATATACCTTAGACAGTAGTGCCGTGTTGTAGAAGATGATCGCATTGGCAATCAGGCGCGAGCACTCGTTCCAGATTTGCTGTTCGGCTTCGGTGTGAACTCGGAACTTGCCGCCGTTGACGTAGGCGACCGCTTTGCGGAACCGGTGATACGCCTCCCCTCGGTTCAGCGCTTTTTGCACGCTTTGCCGCAAATCCACGTCGTCGATGAAGTCGAGGATGTACAGCGTGCGGCAGATGTTGTCGAGTTCCCACAGGGCCTTCTTGGTCTGGTTCTGGCGGGCGTAGCTGCTCAACTTGCGGACGATGGTGGCCTGAGTCACATCCTTCTGCGCCAGTGAGGCCATGATGCGCTGGATGTTGGGCCACTCCTTCACGATGAGTTCGTCGTAGACCTTGCGTGCCGGCTTGATAAACATGTCGGCGTAATGACTGGGATGCTCGAAGGCGACCAGAGTTTGCATCTTCTTGTGCAGATCGCGGTACCGCGGCGCGAAGCCATATCCGAAGGTGCGCAAGATCCAGAAATTGACTTGGTTGGTACCGTGCGTATCGGTCGAATGTCGTTCCGGCTTGATATCGGACGTGTTGTTGTACAGCAGGTCGAAAACGTAGTGACTCTCGTGCTCGTGCGTGCCGATGATACGGGCGTTGATCGGTACGTGGTTGGCCACCAGCGTGTACGCGCTCACGCCTTTCTGCAACCCGAAATACTTCGGCGAGTATCGGGCATTGATGGTATCGATCTGAGTTTCGATGCGCTGCCCGTCACTGCTGGAATGCATCTCGTCGCGGATGTCGTACAGATGGAACGCCGGCAAGGTCGCAATGGCATTCGTGATGGCATCGTTGGCGGCCCGTAGGGTTTCCAGCCGCAGATAGTTGCGTGCGGTGCCCTGTAATGACGAAAAGCTCAGGCCCGAAACTTCCGCCATCTTCCACAAGCCCATGTTGGTACCAAGCGCGACCACGCAAGCCAGGATTTCGCGGGCATCGGGGGCATGCTTGACATAGCGATCGAGCACATGGGTAAAGGCCCCCAGGAAGCCCGTCGCTCCCGCAACGAATCTCAACAGGTCGGCTATGCCGGTGCCGGGTAACTGGCTATAGAACGAGCCGCTGACGGGTTCTTCAGGCGTCGGGTAGATCAGCTTCCACCGTCGTTTCTCGGCACGGCCGGTGACTTTGATGTGTTTGTTGGCGGAGTCGATAATACGCTGGTTCACTTGCGCAAACCGGGTTTCCAGCGCCTCACGGAACGTGCTCAACGTGTCCTCGATGGGGGCCATCAGGAGCGGTACACCAATCTCCTGTAGGACTGTTTCGCGCTGCTCCCAGCGCATGTCGCTAATCAGGTCATCTTCGAAGCGACGAAATTCGTTGCTGTCCTTGACGAACAGGTCTCCGGCTTCCAGCGCGTTCCGTAACAGCCGATAGACGAGGAACTCATAACGATCGACTTCCAACCGCTTGCCCTGATCCTTCGCATCGCCTGCCTCGTCAGTCTCGGCAAAGAGGTGGCGCTGCAGGCTCTTCGGAATCATCGCCGTGGGAAATAGTGACGGTTGGGTCTGTCGCGGCGACTTGCCCGCGCGCAACAGCTCCTGCAGGAACGTGACCGCATCCAGTAGCGGCGCATCCTCCACCCGGCCGGCGAAGTCCAGTTCGCAGAACATGTGCCGAAGGTTGCGCTTGAATCGGTGCGACAGCGTTGTGGTGTAGTAGGACCACTGGAAGGCAGTCTTGTCGAAAGCGACATTGCGCAGGTAGTCGGCCACTGCCGCAAAGCGCTCCGGCTTCAGCAGTTCAAAGGCTTTCTTCTGGACGGTGGCGAACGGGCTGTCGACGGCGATGGACTTGTCGATGAACAGGCGAAGCACCTCGCCCGCCGCCTGCAAGTGTTCGCTGGCGTCCACCAGCGTCTGCTGCATCGCCGCCTCGGCGGCGTGTTTGGACTGCTTTTCATACTGGTCGACCAGATGAATGAACGCCTCGATGAGGTTGTCGTTGATCTGTCGGAAGCGATGGAAAGCGAAACAGAGCAGGTACAGGCGCGTCGTGCCCTTGGGCATGCGCTGCAGTTTGTAGACCGTGTAGAACTTGACCAGCGACGCATAGTACTTGCCGCTCTCGTTGGACAAGCCGGCCGCGACGAGAAAGCTCTGGGCGAACTCGTGCAGCGGCTGGAAGAATTTTCGCCGTTCGACTTCGCGCTTGAGCTCCTTGTAGCTGAAGTCCTTCGGTTCACGCTTGAGCGCACTGATCCGATACATCTGTTCGTCGGCCCGCAGCAAGTCGTCGAGACTTCGCTCGACCGCTGGGGTCATCGCCTGTTCGAGTAGGCGGGTGACGCGATGGCGTTCGTGCGTCACCACCCGTCCCACCATGTCCTGCATCGTCGTGTACTGCAGCGCCACGATCCGTTCGTTGCTCAGGTGCTGCAGTGACTCACGCCGGATGTACAGCGGTTGGGTCGACAGTGTTGCGATTCGCTGGGCTTTTTGCTCCAGCTCCGTCTTGGCGACGTTGTCGCACACGCGGTACCCAAATAGGTCGAGAACGGTTTGCTGGATGGCACCGCGCGTGGGCCTGGATGGCGCCTTGATCGATTCGACGGTCTGGCCCGGAAAATACTGCCCGAGCAGGTAGCACAGGTCATTGGCCACGGCGCCCTGCTCGAAGGTGAAGAACTGTCGCTTGGCCTTGAAGTAGCCCAACTCCAATGCCAAATACAGGCCGACGGCAGGAGTGCGTGCGTCGACAGCGGCCTTTTCCGCTGGGCTTAGGTCGAAGTAAAGGTTCCGGTCGTCGTCGGTAAATTTGGGCAGTCCATACAGGTCTTCAACCTCTTCAGAAGTGAGGATGTTCAGACGGTGAGAATCAGAGGCCGACGTCATTCAAATTGCCCGGAGAGTTTGTTCTTTTGCAGCGACCAGGAGCTTCGTTATCGCTGCTTCGTCAGTGCCAGCATAGAGTCAAGAACGAGGTGGTGACGATACCCGGTGTGAATGTGCCAGGCGATCAGTCAATCGTCGTCGTCCACACGACCCGCTGGCCGGTCGTTTCAGATTCAATTGTCCAGAGCACGCTTAACGAATAATTGAGAAGTCGTTGAGTGGGGACGCGCGGGTTGCTCATTACTGTGCCGACGATGTCATAGCGCGCAGGGATATTCGTGGCCCCATCCGTCCGTCTCACCGTTGTGGTGCCCGCGTACAACGAAGCGGAAGTGCTCCCCCTGTTTCATGCGCGTCTTGTCGGCGTGCTCGATGGGATGGCGCTCGATGCGCGGGTGATCTATGTCGATGACGGAAGTCGCGATGGCACATGGCTCGTACTCAACCGGCTGATGGGCCAAGACCCGCGCATCGGCGCGCTGCGCTTGAGCCGCAACTTCGGCAAGGAAGCCGCACTGACCGCGGGTCTCGACGCCGTGACGGATGAGGCCGATGCCATCGTCATCATTGATGCCGATCTGCAAGATCCGCCCGAACTTATTCCTGAACTGCTGGCGCGCTGGCGCGCTGGCTACGACGTGGTTTACGCCACTCGCGAACACCGTGAAGGCGAGAGCTGGTTCAAGCGAGCGACGGCACATCTCTTCTACCGTTTGATGGCGCGCATGGCGGCGTTCAACGTGCCGCACGATACTGGTGATTTCCGCCTGATGTCGGCGCGTGCGGTGGCCGCGCTGCGCCAGTTGCGTGAGCGCCAACGTTTCATGAAGGGCCTGTTCGGCTGGATCGGCTATCCCCATACGGCGGTGATGTACCAGCGCAGCCCTCGCCAAGCAGGTCGCACCAAATGGAACTACTGGCGGCTGTTCAATCTGGCGGTGGAAGGCATCACGTCGTTTTCCATTCTGCCGCTGCGACTGGCCACGGCCGTGGGTGTTGCGACGTCGGTGTGCGCCTTCAGCTATGGCGCAGGGGTCTTTATCAAGGCGGTGCTGTGGGGTGATCCGGTCAAGGGTTATCCCTCACTGATGGTGGTGGTTCTGGTGCTGGGCGGTCTGCAACTGCTGGCATTGGGCGTGCTCGGCGAATATCTCGGCCGTGTATACGCGGAAGTCAAACAGCGGCCGATCTATCTGATCGAGGCGGCGTGTCAGGTGCTGGCGATGCCCTCGCCACGCGGCACCGACACACCGCCATCGGTGGTCGCCGCATCGCTCCCCATCAAGGATCCTCGATGAGCGTCAAGCACACGGTTCAAAATGACGCTCGCACCGCGGGTGCCTGGTACGCGCGATTCAGCGGGGCCGCCTTGTTGCTGGGGATCGGGTGGCTCGCGGCCTGGTTTTACGGACTGGCAGGCCGCTCGCTTGGCGAACCGGATGAAGGGCGGTATGCAGAAGTCGCCTACGAGATGTTGACCCGCGGCGACTGGATCACGCCCCGCCTGGATGGTTTCAACTTCTTCGATAAGCCGCCCTTGCATTACTGGGCCAGCGCGACCGCCTATGCGCTCTTCGGGGCGCATCCGTGGAGCGCACGCCTGTGGTGCGCGCTCACCGGATTGCTGGCGATCGTGGCGATCGGCTGGGCCGGTGCGCGGCTATTCGGTCGTGAAGCAGGCGGTTACGCGGCCGCCATACTCGGAAGTTCGTTACTGTTCGCTTTCGCCGCGCATATCAACACGCTGGATATGGGGGTCACGGCGTTTCTCGCGGTGGGCATGGCGTGTTTTCTGGTGGCGCAGTTCGATCCGACCGCGCGGCATCTGCGCACACGACTGAACCTGCTGATGTGGGCAGCGCTGGCCCTGGCGGTGCTTTCCAAAGGACTGATCGGCGTGGTGTTTCCCGGCATGATCCTGGGCATCTTCATGCTGTGGCAGCGTGACTGGGGGGTACTGCGGCGCGTGTCCCTCGTGCCCGGTGTACTGGTGCTGCTGGTGCTGTGCGCGCCGTGGTTCATTTTGATATGCCGCCTGCATCCGGATTTCTTCGACTATTTCTTCATCCGGGAGCATTTCACGCGGTTCTTGACCTCGGCCGACGGTCGCTCCAAGGTCTTTGGGTTCTTTCTCCCCGTCGTGATCCTCGGCATGTTTCCCTGGACGTTGCTGTTGCCATGGAACAGGACCGGGTGGCGTGCTATCGGTGCCAGCCAACCCGCACAACGCTTCCTGTTGGTCTGGGTGAGCGTGGTCTTCGTGTTCTTTTCGGCCTCGCATTCCCAGCTACCGTTCTACATTCTGCCGGTGTTTCCTGCCTTGGCGCTGTTGCTGGGACGCGCGGCCACGGTTCTGCCGCTGCAGGCCCTGGCGCGCCGTTTTTGGTTGATCGCCACTCTGGCGACCCTCAGCGCTGCGATAGCCATCGTGGTCATGCTCGCTGCACGCACGGCGATTCCGAAACAGGTATTGGAGGACGTGTTGAGCGGGGTGTCGTTGGCCTTGTTGCTGATGGCGGTCGCCGCGATGGTGGGTACGTGGGCCTTGCATCGTGACCGTCGCCGCACCGCCATTCATGGGCTTGCCTTGGCCACCCTGATCGGATGGCAGCTTTCGCTGGTGGCATCGCAGCCCTTCGTCGACATGCGCTCCGCCGCACCCGTCGCTCGTCTCATCCAGCCCGAGCTCGGGCCGCACACCGAGGTATTCACGGTGAATGCGTATTTACGAGGGTTGCCGTTTTACCTTGGGCGCCCCATCACCGTGGTCGACCAAAATTCCGATGATCTGACGCCCGGCTTGGCGTCGCGGCCGGACGGCTACATCGCCGACCTCGCCACGTTCGAACAGCGCTGGCGCTCCAGCAATGATGCGATCGCCCTGGTCGCGGACAACCTGGTGGGACAACTGCGGAGCGAGGGGCTGCCGTTTCGTGAGCTGGGCCGCGAAGCGACCGGTGTCATTATCAGCCGACACGAAACGGCACCACCCCCACGGGCGATGCCATGAGGGGGACACCGATGATGCGTGATGGCAGTTGCCCGAAGGCGTATGTCGCACCAGGCACGTTCCCGTGAAGAACCGATTGATCTCCTGCGCGGAAGATTCATGAACAAGCACGTTACACGCATCGTGGTCGTCGGCCTGGCACTCGGTTTGACAGCCTGCGCAAGCTATCGGCCACGGCCGATTGAACCGGCCGCCACCGTCACTGCGTTCGAGCACCGCTCGTTGCACGATCCGAGTCTGCAGGCGTTTCTGCAGCGAAACGACTCCGCGTACCACCCGACCACGGGGCCATCCTCGTGGGATCTGCGCTCCCTCACTTGGGTGGCTCTGTACTATCAGCCGGATCTCGATGTGGCACGCGCCAAATGGCGCGCCGCCGAGGCAGCAGTGATCACGGCCGGCGCCCGTCCGAATCCGACGTTGGATTTCACCAATCAATACAACGTCGATGCCCCTGCTGGCGTGTCGCCCTGGACGGTGGGCCCAACAATCAATGTACCGATCGAGACGGCAGGCAAACGCGGCGACCGGATTCGACAGGCGCAGCAACTGGCCGAAGCGGCACGCTTGAATATCGCGGAGACCGCGTGGCAAGTCCGCCGTCGCGTGCGCAGCAGCTTGCTTGGCGTGTATCCCACCGTGCCCTTGCTGCGTCGACAACAGGAGCGACAAGCGGAGCTGGTCAGGTTGATCGAACGGCGGACTGCAACGGGGGAAGCGTCGCAGCCGGAGCTCATCCAGGCGCACATCACGCTCAACCAGCTCAGCTTGAATCTGCAGGAAGCGCAGAAGCGTCTTGCTGAAAACCGGGTGCAGTTGGCGTCGGCGTTGGGTCTGCCGGTGAGTGCGCTCCATGGCGTCACGCTGTCGATGACGACGTTCGAGCATATGCCACCCCTGAGCGCGTTGCCGTCGCATGACGTGCAACGTCAAGCGCTGCGGGATCGCCCCGATGTCCGCGCTGCGCTGGCCGACTACGAAGCCAGTCAGGCCGCGTTGCAAGGCGAAGTGGCCAAGCAATATCCCGACATCACGCTCGGTCCGGGTTTTCTGTGGGATGCCGCACAGGCCAAGTGGTCGTTGGGGCTATCGCTGGTGCTGCCGTTGTTCAACCACAATCAGGGGCCGATCGCCGAAGCCCAGGCGCATCGCCAGCAGGCGGCCGCCAATTTTCTTGCCGTGCAAGCGCAGGCGATCGGCGAAGTCGACCAAGCGCTGGCCGGCTATCGCCAGGTTGTCGGCAAACTTGGTACCGCCGATACCTTGCTGGCGGCCCAACGCAAAGCGGCGCGCTCAGCCGAGGCGCTGTATCAGGCGGGCGAAACGGATCGGTTGAGTCTGATCGGCGCCCAGGTGGAATTGGCCGCGGCCGAACTGGCCCGTCTCGATACCCTCCTGCAGGCCCAGCAATCGCTGGGCGCGCTCGAAGATGCCATGCGGCACCCCTTGGGTGCACTTGCGACCGACATTCACACCCTTGAAAACGCGCCCCGCATGCAGGATTCCCAGCCATGAACAAGAAATCCATTCTCGCGGCCATCCTGGGCGCCATCGTGCTGGCTCTGGCGGTCTGGGGATTCCTGGCTGGCCAGAAGGAGCGCGCCACGGAGGCCCAGCGCGAGGCTCCGGTGAAGGCGCCGTCGCGCGTGTCGCAGGTGCAGGATCAAACGGCGGTCACGCTGGATACGGCGGATCAGAAGCAGAGCGGGATCGTCGTGGTCGCGCAACAGGCCATGGCCCATCGTCCGATGCTGCAAACGTTCGGAACGGTGCTGGATGTAGCGGATCTGATCGCGTTGCGCAACGCCAACGTCGCCGCCCAAACCCAGGTGGACAAGGCCGAGGCGGCGCTGCAGGCTTCCCACGCCGAATACCAGCGACTGCAATCGTTGCATCGCGACGAACGCAATATTTCCGACAAGGTCTTGCAGGCGGCCGCCGCGGTATGGCATGCCGACCAAGCCGCTTGGCGGGCGGCGCAAGCCGCGCTGACCGCCGCGCAGCAGACCGCAAGCCAGCAATGGGGCGACGTCTTGGCCAAGGCGGCGGATGCGAATATGCCGCTGTTCACGCGTCTGGTCACTCGCCAGCAAGTCCTGGTCCAGGTGGTGTTGCCGGCGACCACCGCACTCGCCCAGCCCCCTGCCCAAGCGCGCGTGCAGAGCGTCAATGGTGACTTTCACGCCGCCACCTTGATCTCGCCCGCGCCACGCACCGATCCCCGTCTGCAGGGGGCCAGTTTCTTCTATGCCGTGTCGGCCGAAGGTCTCTTGCCGGGCATGGCGGTCACCGCGTATCTGCCCTCGGGCACGTCGTTACAAGGCACGATGATTCCCGGCTCGGCGGTTGTGTGGTGGCAGGGTCGATCGTGGATTTATAGCCGCAACCAGCCTGACCGTTTCGTGCGCCATGCGTTACCGGTCGACAACCCGGTGGACGGCGGCTGGTTCGTGGCCCAGGGGTTTGCTCGGGGCGAACCGATTGTGGCAACGGGCGCGCAATTGTTGCTCTCGGAAGAGCAGCGGTCACGCATTGCCGTAGGTGAAGACGGAGACAAGCAATGAGGCAGGACGCGCCGGGGCTGCTGGCGGCGATCGTCCGCTTCTCGTTGCGGTTTCGTGGTGTGGTGCTGGTGCTGGCGGGCATCCTGATTGTCTATGGCACGCTCACACTGTCGCGTAGCAAATACGACGTGTTTCCGGAATTCGCCCCGCCGCAGGTGTCGATTCAGACCGAAGCGCCAGGGTTGGCGCCCGAACAGGTGGAGGTGTTGGCGACCCAACCGATCGAGAACGCGATCAACGGCCTGCCGGGGCTGCAGGCGCTGCGATCGCAATCGATCCAGGGCTTGTCGGTGATCACCATCACCTTCAATCCGGGCAGCGACATCTATCGGGATCGGCAGAATCTCGGGGAGCGTCTCGGTGCGCTTGCCACCCAGTTGCCGCAAGGCGTGCAGGTGCCGGTGATGTCGCCGCTGACCTCCTCCACCAGTGTGGTGCTGGATATCGGCCTGACTTCCGACAAGCGATCGCTGATGGAGCTGCGCACGCTCTCCGACTGGACGCTGAAACCGGCGTTGCTGGCGGTACCGGGCGTCGCAAAGGTTGCGGTGTTCGGGGGCGATACCAAGGAATACCAGGTCCAGATCCACCCGGAGCAATTGCTCAAATACAATCTCGCGGTCGACGACGTCCTGACGGCGGCGCGTCGGGCCACGGGTGTGCGTGGTGCCGGGTTCATCGACACATCCAATCAGCGCATCGTCCTGCAGAGCGCCGGGCAAGCGCTCACCGTGCAGGAAATCGCCGGTACCATCGTGCGGCATCAGGCGGGTGGAAATGTCACCTTGGGTGACGTCGCGCAGGTGGTCGTTGCCCCGGAGCCGCCCATCGGGGCGTCCTCGATCATGGGCCATCCGGCCGTCCAGTTGGTGATTTCCGAGCAGTACGGTGCCAATACACTTGAGGTCACTCAGAGCGTCGAAAAAGCGCTGGCCAGTATGAAGCCGGGCCTGACCGCGCAGGGCATCACCTTGCATGCCGATCTATTTCGTCCCGCCAACTTCATCACGACGGCGACAGGCAACATCAAATCTTCGCTGATGATCGGCGGCGTGCTCGTCGTGATCGTGCTGATGCTGTTCCTGTACAACCTGCGTACGGCCGCGATCTCGCTGGTGGCGATCCCGTTGTCGTTGCTCGCCGCCGTGACGGTATTGGAATATTTCGGCTTCAGCCTCAACACCATGACCTTGGGCGGCCTGGCCATCGCCATCGGTTTGCTGGTGGACGATGCGGTGATCGTGGTGGAGAACATCTACCGCCGGCTGCGCGAGAATCGGCATGCCGAGGTACCCCGCGCCGTCTTCACGGTGCTGCTGGACGCTTCGCTGGAAGTGCGCAGCGCGGTGGTCTACGCGACGCTGGCGATCGCGTTGGTGTTCATTCCCGTGCTGACCATGTCAGGCATCGCAGGGCGCCTGTTCGCGCCCTTGGGCATTGCCTATGTATTGGCGACGCTGGCCTCGCTCCTGGTCGCCATGACGGTCACCCCCGCCTTGTGCTACTTGCTGCTGGCCAACCGCCCCTTGCCGGAAAGCGAAGCGCCGTTGGTGCGTTGGACCAAGGATCGTTATCGCGGCATGCTGTTGCGTGTGGAGACCAGCTATCGCGTGGTCATGACGGTGGTCGTAGTGGTGACGTTGATGGCGGTGGCGGCGCTGCCGTTCTTCGGAGGCAGCTTTCTGCCGGAATTGCGCGAAGGCCATTTCATCGTGCACATGTCGGCGGTGCCGGGGACCTCGCTGCAGGAGTCGATACGCATCGGCAACCATGTGACCGCCGCACTGCTGAAGCTGCCCTTCGTCCGTTCGGTGTCGCAAAATGCCGGGCGTGCCGAAAAGGCCGACGACACGTGGGGCACGCAATACAGCGAGTTCAACGTCGATCTCAAACCTCTCAGCGGTGATGCGGCAGAAGCGGCTGTCTCGGATATTCGCAAGGCGCTGGCACCATTTCCCGGCGTCAACTTCGCGGTCAAGACCTTCCTGACCGAGCGTGTCGAAGAAACCCTGTCGGGCTTTACCGCCGCCGTGGCGGTCAATATCTACGGCAACGATCTGGACACGCTCGACGCCAAGGCGGCGGACGTCGCGAAGATTCTGGCGCAGCTGCCCGGCGCGGCGGATGTCCAAGTGCAGTCACCGCCGGGTACGCCGCAGTTGGTCGTACGCTTGCGCAAGCAAGCGCTGGCGCATTGGGGATTCGATGCGGTGACGGTGCTCGACGCCATCCGCACCGCCTACCAAGGCGATCAGGTCGGCCAGGTCTACGACGGGAACCGCGTGTTCAATGTCTCGGTCATCCTCGCGCCCCAACAACGTGGCAAGGTGGCCGAAGTGGGTGCCTTGCCGATTCGCAACGCCGCCGGCACGTATGTCCCACTGAAAGAACTGGCCGACGTCTATGAGGATGCGGGGCGCTACGTCGTCTTGCATGATGGTGCCCGGCGCGTGCAGACCGTGACCGCCAACGTGAGCGGGGGCAACGTCTCGGCTTTTGTCGCCGCCGCCCAACAGCAGATTGCCGCCAAGGTCGCGCTGCCGCCCGGCAGCTACGTGGAGTTTGGCGGTGCGGCTGCGGCGCAGAGCCAGTCCACGCATGATCTGCTGATCAATTCGCTGATCGCCGGTGTTGCCATCATCTTGTTGTTGTTCATGGTGCTCGGCAGCACGCGCAGTTTGTTGCTGGTGCTGGTCAATCTGCCGTTCGCGCTGGTCGGTGGGGTACTGGCGGTGTTCGCCACCGGCGGCGGCCTTTCCATCGGCTCGATGGTGGGTTTCGTCACCTTGTTTGGCATTACCCTGCGCAACTCGATCATGCTCTTGTCGCACTACGATCATCTGGTCAATGTCGAAGGCATGACATGGGGACCGGAGGCTGCCCTGCGCGGTGCGCAAGAACGCCTGTCGCCCATCTTGATGACCGCGCTGGTCACGGCCTTGGGGCTGTTGCCGCTGGCGATCGGCAGTGGCGCTCCGGGTCGCGAGATCGAGGGGCCGATGGCGCTGGTCATTCTCGGCGGATTGGTCACCAGCACCGCGCTCAATCTGCTGGTGCTGCCCACGCTGGCCCTGCGTTACGGTCGTTTCCAGCGCGATACGCCGGGCGACACCCACCCCGCGGAGGCTTAGCGGCCATGTTGCGTGTGCTGCTTGTCGAAGATAACCGTGACTTGGCAACCACTCTGTGGGATTACCTGGAGCTGCATGGCTTCGCGGTGGATCATGCTTTCGACGGTATGACCGGGCTGCGCTTGGCGTTGACGGGCACGCACGATCTGATCGTGCTGGATCTGGGGCTACCGCGGCTGGATGGTCTGGAGGTCTGCCGCCAGCTTCGCGCCGCCCAGCACGATGTGCCGGTGTTGATGCTGACCGCTCGCGAGACGCTGGACGACAAGCTGCGCGGTTTCGCCGAGGGTGCGGACGATTATCTGGTCAAACCGTTCGCCATGAAGGAACTGGTGGCGCGGCTGCATGCTCTGCATCGGCGCGTGCAGCCCCCCCTTGGCGCGCCCTTGCGGGTCGCCGATCTCGAATACGATGCCGCCCGTTTTCGGGTCAGGCGCCAAGGTGTTTCCGTCTCGGTATCCCGTGCAGGCCTGCGCTTGCTGGAGGTTTTGATGCGTCGTTCGCCGCTCGTGGTCAGCCACGCCGACCTGGCCCGGGCACTATGGGGCGAGGCAGTGGGCGACGCCAATGCCATGCGCACACACCTGCATGCCCTGCGCCAGGCCATCGACAAGCCGTTCGACAAGCCGCTGCTGCATAGCGTGCACGGGATCGGCTACCGTTTGGCGGATGACGATGCGCCTTAGATTCACGCTCCGCACCCGGATTGTCTTGGCGTTCCTCGCCTTCGGGGTGGTGCTGTCGAGCTTGTTCGCCGCTGTGGCGTTGACCTCCATGGCCGACTTCGAACGCATCCTGATGACGGAGTTGCTGCAGGTCGAAACCAGCAACCTCATCGCGCACCTCCACACTCAACCAAGTACACCCCTGCCAGCCTCCCAGCGGATCTATGCGTATGTGAGTCGGGCGAGCGACCGCCATGATGTGCCCGCGGAAATGGCCGCCCTGCCACCGGGGACACACATACTGGATCGCGAAGGGGATCGGGAGACGTATGTCGCCGTCTCCGACGACGGCACCCAGCGGTTGTACTTCGTCATCGATCTGAGCGACATCGCCCAGCGCGAAACGTTTCTGCGTTGGTTGATGGCCGGTGTCATCCTCATAGGTACGCTGGTCTCCGGCGCGCTGGGCCTGCTCTTGGCCGGGCGGTTGATTGCACCGGTTCAGCGACTGGCGCAATGGGTCGAAGCATCGGCGCCGCCCCGCCGCGACGATCGCCTTCGCACCCACTTCGCCAATGACGAGGTCGGTGCGCTGGCGGTCGCCTTCGAGCACTACCAGGCACGCCTGGATGCGTTCCTGACGCGCGAACGGGAGTTTACCGCCGACACCAGCCATGAATTGCGTTCACCGCTGTCGGTGATCCAGGCCAGCGTCGATCTGCTCGCAGAAGACGCCACGGTAGGTCCTTCCGGTCAGCGCGCCATCCAGCGCGTGCGTCGACGTACCGCCGAATTGACGGATCTGCTCGATACGCTGCTTTACCTGGCCCGTCACGAGACGGAGGTGGCGATCGTTGCCGAACCCATTCCTGTGCGTGCCACATGGCAGCGCCTCGTCGACGCACAGACGATGCCTCCATCGACACCCGTGCAACTGCACGGCGATGCAAGCATCACCGTGTTGGCGCCCCAACGTGCTGTGACGTTGGTGTTTGGGCAATTGCTACGCCGAGCGGGCGAGCTCTCGGACGGGGCCGTGGTGTCCATAGTCATCGCATCCACGGGCATCGAGCTGAGCCCATGGCCGCAGGTTGGTGAGATGACGAACGCGAGGATTGACCAACGGCGGTCCGACAATGGCTTTGGGTTGAGCTTGATCAGTCGTCTTTGCGAACGGTTGGGATGGACGGTGCGATGGCCACAGCAGTCCGGTGAGCCGCTAACGCTCACCCTTGCGGACTCCAACCATGCATGACGGCCGACCCGATAAGCCACGGACTGCTTCTAACCCGGAAGATGGGGACGTACGGAACCGCATCCGGTTCGCTGAAGACGACCGATGAGGTCAACCGTTTCCAAGACCATCATCGTGCTCGGCTTCGTGAGCTTCCTCAACGAACTGTCATCGCAGATCGTTGCGCCGCTGATTCCGCTGTTGCTGGTCACGACGTTGGGTGCGGGTCCGGTGGCGATGGGCCTGGTCGACGGCGTGGCGGACGCGGTCGCCAGCGGAGTTCGTCTTTGGGCCGGTCGTCGCTCGGATGTGCGTGGGCGCCGGCGCAAGATCTTCGTCGTCATGGGCTATGGTCTGTCGAGCATCGCGCGACCGCTCGTGGGACTCGCGCTCAACTGGCCGGTCGTGATGTTGCTGCGCAGTCTCGACCGCGTCGGCAAGGGGGTGCGTGGTGCCCCCCGCGATGCGTTGGTGGCCGATGCCACGCCGGCGGCATTGCGAGGGCATGCGTACGGCATCAATCGCGCCCTGGATTACGCCGGTGCGGTCGGCGGCAGCCTGATCGCTGCAGCGGCATTGCTGTGGATCAGCCATCGCATCAGCGTGGTCATCATGCTGTCGGCCATTCCCGCGGCCCTCGCGCTGGTGGTTTTGATGACTCTCGTCAAGGATGTGCCGGCGAAAACGATCAAGCCCGGAACGACGCCAGCGCCTTTGCGTTGGCGTGCGTTGACTGTTCCGTCGCGGCGCTTCCTGACCGTCTTCCTGCTTTTTGCCTTCGCCAGTGCGTCGGAGAGTTTCATTCTGTTACGTGCTCACGAAATCGGTATGGGTAACGTCCAGGTGCTCCTGCTTTGGGCCGTGTTGTGCGCCGTGCAAGCCGGGGTCGCCTGGCGTGCCGGGAAGGTTTCCGACCGTTTCAACAAAGTCACGGTCGTGGCCTCCACCTGGTTGGCCTACGGCGTGGGCTTGCTGCTGTTCGCGTTCGTGGAAAATATCCTGGGCCTGTGGATCGTCGTGGTCGTCTATGCCTTGCTCAGCGGCATCGGCGAAGGCGCGGAAAAAACGCTGGTCAGCACATTGGCGACGGAAGCGGACCGCGGCACCGCCTTCGGATGGTTCACGATGATTTCGGGGTTAGGAGCCATCCCTGCCGGGTTGATGTTCGGCGTCATTTGGCAGCAGTCCACCGCAGGCATCGCGTTCGGGGTGTTCGGCGTCCTGGCCATCGTGAGCGGGGTACTGTTGTGGGTGATCTTGCCGACACAGCGTGCGGCAACTATCTGAAGGATGGATAGCGTGCTTATTCAATCGGCTATCGCCAGCGAAAAGCAAGTGCTCCCTCTCCGCGTCAACATTCAATGAGCTATTCAAGCATGTTCCTCCGATCGATCACCTTGAATGATGGCGTCCGCCGAACCTTCTTCTTTCTTCTAGCAGGTGGTACGGGATTCCTACTCTATTTTTGCATTTCGATGGTTTTGCATTATGGGTTTCGCGTCGGCGAGGTCGTTTCGGCGATCTTTGGAACTTTACTGCCGATCCCGCCGACATTCTGGATGCAGCGCCGGCTCACGTTCCAAAGTGATACGCCAAAGAGACAGGCGCTTCCGCGCTATGCGGTGCTCCAGCTGGGCAATGCGGCAGTCGTCTCGGGGCTCACCGCATTGGGAACAAAAATGGGACTGTCGGGGGGCCTGATATTCCTCATCGCGGGAGTCACAGGCGCTTTGATTTCCTATGTCGTACAGTCAAAGCTGGTGTTTCACGAAAACTAAATTCAAGAAGCCTCTTGTGATTTTAAGCGGAGGCTAAGCAAGGGCCGCTGCAGCGACAGCCCCACTTTTGACAGTATTGATAAAATTTCGATGAAAAATAGCGACGCACCATCCCAGATATCCCACTCACCAACAGGTTCCACTTCTCGGCGCTGGGAGGCTTTGCGCCATCGCGTCGTTGCGCAATGTTTTGGCCGCCTTTTTGGCGCCGTCGGAAGCCGACTTTGCGAGCCGGGCCAGCTGCCAACTCGCGGTATCCACCGTGTACTCGTATGTCGTCCCAATCACCGGCTCGGCAATGCCATCTTGCTCAGTCCGTTGCTCGCCGAAATCGAGGCGCTGTATCCCGGATCGGAAATTGACCTGGTCTGTGGCGGTGGTGCAGCGGAGGACTTATTCGCGCACCGCTTCCAGGTTCGCCGGGTATTCAGCCTGCCGCGAAAAATCGCACGACATCTATGGCTGACGATCACGCTGCTTCGGCAACTGCGAAGCAATTCCTACGATCTGGCCATCGACGCCTGCAGCGGTTCGCAGTCCGGACGGCTGCTGCTGGCCTTCGTCAAGGCCCGTTTCAAATTGGGCTTTCCGGATGCCCTCGGGAAAAGGGACTCGGCTTGGCACAACTGGCCATGCCCGGAGCACCTCGCACATCGCAGTGTTTTTTTGCTTCGCACAGCCTACACGGGAAAGGTAGATCGAGCCTACCCACCACTCAATTTGGGGCTATCAGATAGCGAGAAGCAGCAAGCCCGGCAGGCGCTCGTCGCTGTACTTGACGCCTCAGGACAGCGGTCAGGAATAAGCCGACCGGTTATCGGGATATTCGCCAACGCCACTGGTGCCAAACGATACGGTGAAGATTGGTGGAAGCAATATGTCGGTGCTCTGCGAACTTTGAAGCCCGAAGTGCTGATCGTCGAGCTGATCGCGGAACATGGCCAGACACTGCTAGACGGCAACTTTGCTTCTTACTACACGCGTCATCTGCGTCGTCTTGCCTCGATGATCGCAAACATGGACGGTTTCATCAGCGCAGACTGTGGCGTGATGCATTTGGCCGTCGCCAGCGGCACCCCAACACTAGGCTTGTTCTCGGTGACTTGTTTGAGAAAATACGGCCCATACGGGCAAAAAAATACGGCCATCGATACCGAGACCATGAGTGCTTCAGACGTGGCTGCCATCACTGCCGAGTGGCTGAGTTTCGGCATACCCACGGCTTCGCCACCCTTGTCATCCTTCAACCATTGACAGGGTCATCGCATCGACCGAATACGTTCGGTCGATGTAGAGCACTTTGGCATGCGTGTTTTGTCGCACGCTTTCTCCACTAGCCGGTTGCCTTATGCAGTCCCATTCAAACCGTTTCGATGCGCTGCGTCTGTTATGGCCTTGGCTTCCGCTGTGGATCACTGCCGCGTTGGCCGCAATCTTCATGCACGGCCCGATGCCGATGTATTCCACCCGGACACTCTCGGTCGCCTGGGAAATGTGGCATCAGCACAGTTTCATCGTGCCAATGCTCAACGGCGCACCTTACAGCGATAAAACGCCGATGCTGTACTGGCTGATTCATGCGGGATGGGCCATCGCCGGAGTGGGCGACATCTGGCCCCGTGTACTCGAAGTCATGATGGGGGCTGCCGAGCTGGTGCTTGCCACCGTGCTCGCACGCCGCTTGTTCCCTGAACGCGTGGCGGTTGCGCAAGCCACGCCGTGGGTGCTATGCGCCTTCACCTACGCCTTCTTGTTCGGCCTGCAAACGATGTACGAAGTGCTGCTCGCCGCCTGTGTTCTTGCTGCCTTGGTCAGCCTTACCCCTAGCTCGCGTCGTGAAGCGCCCCGTTTCATTGGGTTCGCCCTGGCGCTCGGAATCGGGTTGCTTACCAAAGGTCCGGTGATGCTGTTGCACGTCGCCTTCCCTTGGTTGCTCGGGCCACTGTGGAACGATTGGGCGCGGCGTGAGTCACGACGGTGGTACGCCGGCGGACTACTGGCGGTGCTGACCGGATGCGCCATGTTGCTAGCGTGGGCGCTCACGGCTGCCTCGATCGGTGGTCCGGCCTATCGCGAGCAGTTGCTGTTTCATCAAACGGCAGGGCGAGTCGTGGAAGCGTTCGCGCATGCGAAACCGCTCTGGTGGTACCTGCCGGTGCTACCGTTGTTGGTATTTCCGTTCGCGCTTTGGCCGAGGCTGTGGTTCGCGCTGTGTGCCCTGCGTCGTCCGTTCGAACCGGGACTGCGTTTCGTGTTCGCTTGGCTGGTCCCGGTGTTATTGGTGTTCTCCCTGATCAGCGGCAAGCAGCCGTATTACCTGTTGCCCGAATGTGCAGGTTTCGCATTGCTGTTCGCCGCCGCCGTGACTCGATGGCAGCCGAACCATGCGTCGCTGGCGACCAGCCGCTGGCTGAGTCCCTGGCCACTGGCTGTCTTAGCCGTTGGCGCCGGTCTGTTCCTGATGGCGCTTCCGCAGCTCATCGCGCACGGGCTGATACGTGATACGCAACTCGTCGCGTTGGGGGCTTTCAGCACCGCGTTCGGCGTGCTCTATCTCTTGCTGGGTGGTCTGCTTCTGCCAGGAAGGAGTGAGTTGCACCGCATTGCCTTGGTGGGCCTTCTGGGTGCCGTTGCCGCCAATGGTCTATTCACGCTCACCTGGTGGCCAGCTTTCGATCTCAAGCCTGTGGCCGTGTTACTGGCACGTGCCGAAGCTCAGGGTCGACCCGTCGCCAATCTGGAAACGTACGACGGTCAGTTCGACTTTCTGGGCCGATTGACACTACCTATTGCGCAGCTGTCCGAAGGCGAATCGGTGCAGGTGTGGGCAAAAGCACATCCACAAGGATTGATCGTGAGCTACCCAGCCACGGTGACATCTCTCGATCGACGCATAGCTCTTTATGTACAGCCGTTTCGTGGCGTGTGGTTGACCATATGGCCAGCCAGCGAATTGGCCGCCGGTCGCGAAGGCCTGCCGAAGGCGAACTAAACAACCGCACCCTTCGGACGAATTTTCCAACTGAACCCGGTTGAAAAGAGCACGCTATCAAATTTTCAAATAATCATCACACGCGGTGATGAGTTCTCGCAGTGTCGGCTCATCCGCATCAGGACGGGCCGCCAGCAGGGCGCGAAGTTCCCCAATCTGTTTATTGTCTGGAATCAGTTCGGACGGACTTTCCCACATCCAGTCGATCACGATCGGCAAAAGTTGGGTGGCAGACAACGTGGCCACTTCATGCCGGGTGGGTACATGGCTATTTGTGCCCATCCCCCGATAATATAAAATAGCTTATACATCAATACTTTGACGATCAATTTTACCCTATCCCGGAATCATTGAGGTCATGTGTCGCTTGGTTCCAGTTGACCAAGTCCACCAAGCGCGCGGCTAACGCATCGAGGTCGACCCTCGTCTCGCCGGGACTGAACTCGAAGGTGCCGAACAAATTGATGTTCTGCCACGCCACCGGCGACATGCTTCTGAGTATCTCGATGGCGGCCTCGTCTCCCGCCGCGAGCTTTTGGTCATAGATGCGAGACAGCAAGGCGGTGTTGTAGTAGATGATCGCGTTGGCGATCAAGCGCGAGCAGTCGTTCCAGATCTGCTGTTCTGCTTCGGTTTGCACGCGAAATTTTCCGCTGTTGACGTAGGCGATCGCGCGGCGGAAGCGGTGGTAGGCCTCGCCTCGATTGAGCGCCTTCTGCACGCTCTGACGCAAGCCGACATCGTCGATGAAATCGAGGATGTAGAGCGTCCGGTAGATGTTGTCCAGTTCCCACAGGGCTTTCTTGGTCTGATTCCGCCGGGCATAACTGCTCAGTTTGCGAATGATCGTGGCTTGGGTCACCTCCTTCTGCCCCAATGACGCCATGATTCGTTGAATATTGGGCCACTCAGCCACGATCAGCGCCTCATTGACCTTACGTGCTGGTTTGATGAGAGCATTGCCGTACTGATTCGGTGATTTGAAGCTGACCAAGGAATCGACCTTCGTACGCAGATCGCGGTAGCGCGGCGCGAAGCGATAACCGTACGCGTGCAGCACCCAGAAATTGACCTGGTTGGTGCCATGGGTGTCGGTCGAATGCTGTTCGGGCCTGATCTCGGAGGTATTGTTGAACAACAAGTCGAACACGTAATGACTCTCGTGCTCGTGGGCACCGATGACCTGCCCGTTGATCGGTACATGGTTGGCCACCACCGTGCAGACGCTGACACCTTTTTTCATCCCGAAATACTTCGGTGAGTGCCGCGCGTTGATCGTGTCGATCTGGGTTTCGATCCGCTGACCGTCGCTGCTCGAATGCAAGTGGTTGCCGATGTTGAAAAGATGGAACGCAGACAATTTTGCCGTGGCATTGCTGATGGCATCGTTGGCGCCGCGTATGGTCTCCTGCCGCAGGAAGCTGCGGGCGGTGGCCAACAAGGAGGCGTGGCTGAGACCGGAGACTTCGGCCATCTTCCACAATCCCATATTGGTACCCATGGCGACGATGCAGGCGAGAATCTCGCGAGGGTCCGGCGGCTGCTTGACGTAGCGCTCCAGCACGTGCGTGAACGCTCCCAGAAACTCCGTGTTCCCGGCCACAAACCACAATAGATCGGCAATGCCGATGCCCGGAATTTGCGCGTAGAACGGGCTGTTGAGGGACTCGTCAAGCGCAGGATAGATCAGGTTCCAGCGTCGTTTGTCGCCCTTGCCGCGGACCGTGATGTGTGCATTGTCGCCATCGGCGATGTGGGCGTTCACCGTTTGAAACTTCGCGTCCAGCTGAGTGCGTAGCGCGGCCAAGGTGTCCTCAATAGGGGCCTGCAGAATCGGGGCATCGAGGTCGCGCAGTACCGCCTCTTTGTCGATCCAGCGCTCATCACTGATCAGATCATCCTCGAAGCGCCGGTATTCGTTGCTGTCCTTGACGAATACATCACCGGCCTCCATCGCGTCGCACAACAAGCGATAGACGAGAAATTCGTACCGATCGACGTCGAGCCGCTTGGCTCGTCCTTTTCCTTCGGCGGTGGTGAACAGATAGCCACGCAATCGCTTGGGGATGAGATCGACCGGAAACGTGGTCGGGTCGATCTGTCGTGGCGTATGCCCCAGTCGCAGATGGCCTTGCAAGAAGTCGACAGCAGCCATGAGTGGCGCATGTTCGACCCGGCCAGCGAAATCCAGATCGGTGAATAGGTGACGCAGGTTTCGCTTGAAGGTCGACGTGAGCGTGGTGTAGTACGCCCACTGGAAACCTACCTTGTCGAAGGCGATGTTGCGCATGTAGTCGGCCACCAGCGGAATGCGCTCGGGACCAAGGTAGCTAAACGCTTTGGCTTTCACCGTCGCGAACGCGGCATCATCAGGAATCGTGTCGTCGACAAACAGTTGAAGTACCTCACCGGCGGCCTGCAGATGCTCACTCGCGTCGGTCAGTGCTTGCCGCATCGCTTCTTCACTGGCCAGCTTGGCCTGCTTGCCGTAACCCTCCACGCGAACCATGAAGGCTTCGATCAAATGGTCGTTTATCTGCCGGTAGCGGTGGTAGGCGAAACACAGCAGGTACAGCCGTATGGTGGCCGGCGCCATGCGCTGCAGCTTGTAGACGGTGTAGTACATCACCAGGGAAGCGAAATATTTGCCGCTCTCCTGCGAGATACCTGCCGCTGCCAAAAATTGCTGCGCGAACGCATGCAGCGGTTGAAAGAGCTGACGTCGTTCGACTTCTTGCTTCAGCGCCTTGTAACTGAAATCGTTCGGTTCGTGTTTGAGCGCGCTGATTCGATACATGGATTCATCGGCTTGCAGCAATGCGTCGAGCTGGCTGCGGATATCGGGCGTCAGCGCCTGTTCCAGCAAACTCGCCAACCGCACGCGCTCGTTGGTGACCACCAAACCGATGATGTCTTGGAACGTGCTGTACGCCGGTGTGACGAGGCGTTCTCGTTCCACGTAATGGAGCGCTTCGCGCAGCAGGTAGCGCGGTTGAGTCGAGCGCATGGCGATATGCTGGATGCGCTCAACCAGTGCTCCCCGTGCGGAACGGTTCCACGAGCGAACATTGAGTAGTTGAAGAACGAGCTTCTGCAGTGCGACACGCGTCGGTTGGGTGGGGGACCGAATGGCCTTCCAGGGAATATCCGGGAAATGCCGCGCGAGGATGTGCTTCACATCCTCGCGCACGGCTTCCGGTTCGATGTCGAAGAACTGTCGTTTGGCTTTGAAATAACCCAGCTGCAGCACCAGATACAAACCAGTCGTACCTCGACGCGCTGCTACTGCCGCTTGCTCGGCTGCGCTCAGGTCGAAGTACAGCAACCGTTCGTCTTCGGTGAAACGTGGCAGGCCGTAAAGGTCGTCGATTTCTTCGCCGGTGAGGATCGCCAGGCGGTGCGGGTTAGCCGTCATCGTGCCCCACGTGCAACGTGATCTTGTCGGCTAGCCCGCGTTCGATCCGAGCTTGCGCGAAGGGATCGGTTCCATCGATATAGCGCATGGCCGAATGCACGTCCTTCCAGCCAACGTACTCCATCAATGCCTTCACATCCCAGCCATTCGCGTTGGCCCATCCCGCGAAGCCCCGGCGCAGCGAATGACCGCTATATGTCTCTGGCGAAGCCAGTCCTGCCCGCGTAAACAACCTGCGCAGCAACGGCACTACGCTGTTGCTGTGCAAGGCGCCCGTCCCGAGCGCGCCCCAACGCGCAACACTGCGAAAAAGGGGGCCGGTGGTGAGGCCCGCATGACTGACCCAATCGAGCGTGGCCGTCACGGGACACCACCGACTGAGCGCCGGCACCCGATAGGTCGTACCGGCGAGTTGTCGATCGGTCTTGCTGCGCCCGAGGAAACACGTCATCCCTTGCCCAGGCACCACCACAATATGCTCGGTCTGCAGACCCACCAGCTCGTCGACACGAAACCCACGCCAGAATCCCAGGAGGAGCATTGCCCGATCGCGCCGGCACCGAAGTGCTTCGGCGCTGTCTCCGCGCAGGTCAGCGGCCGCGATGGCGGTATCGAGCCAAGCGGCCACATGGGCAACCGCCGTGAGCTGCAAGGGTTCGGCGCGTTTCTCTCGCACTGGATGGAGCGCTTGTATGCCCTTCAGCGTCTTTTTCACGATCGGTGCGGCTGTGGGATCGGAAAATCCGTGCGCTTGATGCCAGTGTGAGAGCGCCGCGAGTCGTTGCCGAAGTGTATTGGTCGACAAGGCGGTTGCATGTGCCACTAAATACTGGGCAACCGTGTCCGTCGTCGCTGGAAGCAATCCGCCCCAAGTCACTTCAAAATGGCGTACGGCAGATGCGTAACTGCGCTGGGTATTTTCACGCTGCGCCGCTTGCAGATAGGTTTCAAGTGACTGAGAAGGCATCATCAGGTTCATTAGTTATGATCTGCCACACCCGCATGAGCATCGAGCAATGCATGAACTCACTAATCACGAGTTACGCGCAGAGCAAAGCACCACAGAAACCCATCGACGCAACTGAGAAAAATTCCTGTGACCAATCTGAACGATGGCGGATTCAGTAGATTGGAAAGCGCTTTTCAGTGCTGCCAGGAAAGTCATGGGATAGATAGCAGCAAGCCTCCATGCACTGCGCAGTGGTTGGATAGCGCGATGTGATCAGCCGTTTTCCTCGATCCGGATCCAATCCTCGACAAGGCACTCGATGAACGCATTGCGAGCTTTGGTGTAGCTCGCACTGGCAGGGCCCTGTCGAATTGCGATCTGATGCAGGAGTCGATGGATCCGATCCAACTGAGTGCCCTTTGCAGCCGATGCATGGAGATAGGCATCGACTCGACAAGACGTGCGGACAAGTGTTGCGATCATTGCGGTATCGTCCATAAACATCCCCAGCCGATCTTCCCACAACAGGAACCCTGATAACGCGCCCAAGGCCGTACGGGGCACCATGGGATCGCACGCGAAACGTGAGCTTACACACCAGTCTGCTACGTGAGCACCAGACATCGGGCGCGCCAGCGCAAAGCCCTGCCCCAGATCAGCGCCAAGAATTGTTGCTGCTTCGATCAGACCCGCTGTCTCCAGTCCTTCGACCACCACTTTGACACCGAGGTCGTGGCCGAGCCGGGTCAGCTGGTATATGAAGTACAGCGTCCGCAGCGGCTGCCGCGCTATCTGGGCCACCAGCGTCTGATCGATCTTGATGCGATCAAAGGAGAGGTGGCGCAAGCGGCTCAGCGAGCTGTAGGCTGAGCCAAGATCGTCCTCCGCCAATTGGATCCCTAACGCCTTAAGCGCCAGCAGGCCACTCTCAGCATCGATAGTTTCGTCCATCCACTCCGATTCGAGGAGTTCGAGAACCAACGTCCCGGATGGACAGGGGTGTTGTTCAAGAACCTCGCGGGTAATGTCCACATAGCGCCGATCAAGTAGCGCGCTCGAAGGGAGATTGACAGCGATGCCCAGCGCAAGCCCATCCGTGGCCCACTGTTGGCGCGCGGCAAGTGCTTGGGTTAGCCCCTGTTGATACAGGAACAATAGGTCGTCCGAGCCGAGCGCTGGCAGGAACCATATGGGCAGTATCAGGTGGTCATCTTCGCGGATGCGTGCTAAGGCCTCGACCTCAACCACCTTGCCCATGCGAAGATCGACTACGGGCTGGTATTGCATCACCAGATCGTCGGTTGCTAGTTTGGCGCGCCAATGGTCACGTAGGAGTAACGGAGCTGCCTGGATGCCCTCAGTTTTCGGCAGCAACCGTGTCAAAGCGAGGCCCAGCAGGCTTTGCAAGTGCAACAGGAACGTATGTTGACTTGCGGTGGAAAAGCCGCCCGTGGCTGATGAGTAAAGGGTCAATACACTCTCAGTGGTGCCCTTAGGCAGACGCACGGGAATGGCCGCATTGGATCGAATGCCCAAACCCAACGCCACCCCACGCCACACGGTCATCTCCGGATCGGTAGCGTAGTTGAACGTGCGCTGGATTCCTCCGCTTTGCCAAGCACGACCCATCGCCATGCTGCCCCCGAGACGCTGAGCCTCGGCGCGAATATCTGGATGCTCGCCACGCTCAACCGCTCGCAAACAGCCGATAAAGGCTTCACTGCCGGCCACCGCTTCAAAATGAAATCGGCCATATGCGTCTGGTCGACCGATTGCGCACCCGACGATTTCGTCGAGGGTAAGCAGCGTAGCGGCCACCCGTTGGATAAAATCGGGGTAACAATCGGCTGACCAAGCAATCGCACTGATGCGCAGCAAAACATCGTTGCGGGCGAACTGACCCGCACGCGCTCCCTGCCGCACCGATCGCACGGTTGCCTTGCCATCCACTTTTTTCATGCAGGCAGGTCGGTTTCTGGTTCAGCTGCGCCAAGAATGGGGTGCCGCCATGCGCTATCGACTTCGTGTTCGCGCAGCATCTGAATTAGGCCCCTGATGGACGGACGCACGTAAGCATCTTTCCAAGCCCGCTCGGCCAGCTCTGTGAGTCGCTTGGAAGCGGCAAGCGAGGCATTGTCAAATTGCAGCAAGCTATCGCCCGCCGTATCCGGCGTGCCTTCGATCCGAAGGTAGCGATCATCGAGAATGTGTCGAAGGATATTGTCCGTCAGCTCGCGCTGGGCGGATGCCATCGTTGCATACAAGCGTCCGTTCTTGATCCAGCCCAGCGCGCCCAAACTGCGCTTTTCGCGTGCTAACCTGCGAGGGTTGGCGACATTGGTGCCCAGACTCAGCACGTAAATATCCGACGCTGGTACGTGGCAATAATGGGTGGCCTCGTGCAAGCCGAACATGCCGGGCGAGTTGGCGAAAATCCCCGCATCCACATAGAGCTGGCCGCGCAGATCGGCCAGCGGAAAGTAGGTCGGCGCGGCCGTCGCCGCCATGGCAACTTCGGACATCAGCATGTCCGCATAATACCAATTGCGCGCACTATGCGACGTCTTGATTACCTCCAATCGACCGGTAGACGCATTGATGACAGGTATGACCAGGCGCGTCCTTGCCATGCCCAAGGTGAATTTCTCGCCAATGATCGCGTTCACTGTCTCCGCTATGGTTTCTCCGCGATAGCGAGAGCGAAACATGTAGCGAATGCTGGCCACGTACGCGAGCGGGCGGATAGCGCGCCACCGAGAACCAGGAAAGATTCGTGCGCCGTGTTCGAGAAACCCCGCTTCGATATCGCGTGCCGGCGTGCCGGCAGCAACCGCCATGGCTGCCACGGCCCCGATCGATGATCCGCAGATCAGGTCGAAGGCTTCACCGATCGGCTTGTGCAGGGCACGCTCCAGTTCCCTCAGCAACACGGCCTCATGCAGGCCGAGATAGCCGCCACCCGACAAGGCAAGAATGGTAAATGGCATAGATGCATTTCTGTGTTATCGATACAGCGTTAAAGATCAAAGCCGAAACCTACCAGACCCATGGTTTCGCCGCGATTGGGCTCATGTAGGCCGCCGTTGGAGATGTGACGAATCTGCAGACTGAAATGCTTCCATTGCCATCCGAGTGTGCTTACAAACTGATAGGCACTGCTCAGGGCCTCAGTCCGTCCACGCGTACCCGCTACTTGAAAACTGAAGAACAGTGGGCGGTACCAGTCGCCCTCGCTGCCGTAGTGCAGACGGGCACCCGCGGCGCCGATCCACACATTCTTGGTGACGCCGGGGCTCATGGTGCGATAGCGCCCAATGTCGCGGCCTCTGAGGTATCCGATCGAGACATCGGGCGACAAGGTAAACCGCGTTTCACCTAACGGGAATGAAGGGAAGACCGACTCGATGAAAAATGAATTAGTTCCATGGCTGTCCATGTAGCTGCGACCACCTTGGACTTCCAGATGGGTCTGCGCGAAGACGGAGCCAGAAAGCAACAGACAAGCAAACGCAGCGGTAGCGCAAAGTGTGATACGGGGTGAGAGCATAAAGTAACTCCTTCGATCAGCTCACCATTAGTTGGATGCTTATGAAAATGCCATCGAGGCTGGGTGAGACAGTGCACGGAACAGTCTTTTCAGGTGTTGCTTGATAGAGCAGGCGGGTAGGCTTCAAGCGGTTGCCCGAGCAGGCATGAGAACTGCGATTCAGGACTGCAAATCTCTTGTTCAAAGACTGCACTGAACCGTTGGTTTCGCTGCCATGGTCTGTCCACAAACCTCATGGCACGACAGTCACTGGTATGCGCGTGTGGGCGAATACATCAGTCGACACGGAACCGAGCAGCCAACGAGCAAGGGCTCCTCTCTCGGTGTGTCCAATCACGATGTGATCAATCGCGTACTGCTTGACCTGCCTAAGCAGCACATCACCGGGATTTCCGGGGATCATTTCAAGATCGATCAGTTTGTCGGCGTCTGGCGCGAGTTGCTTCAATTCCGCCATCAGGTCGCCCAGGCGTTGCGCCCCCACATCGGCCATCATCAGCGCGGCGGTGTCCGCGCCACCGCCCGTGATCTGCAGCACCGACACCACCCTGACGTGACCGCCCGAGCAGCGGGCCAGCTCAAGCGCGAAGAGAAAAGCGCGTTGTGCCGTTAATGAGCCATCATACCCAACAAGAATGTTCTTCATGGATTTTCCTCCGTTATTGCAAGCAGTCGAGTGAGAGCATGGAAGTCTTCATACCTCGCATCAAACGTGGAACCCATCCGAGAGTTTTCTGCCTCAATGCCCGCCGGATAGCGCATTCGCTCTTGGTGAAAACGGTGGTTTTGTCAGCCAGATCACCGGCATCAGACCCAGAAAAATCCAGCCGAGGGAATAGAACAGTTCGTTGAAACCGATCTGGTAAGATTGCTGGGTAATCATGCCGTTGATGATATCGGCGCCTGCCTGCGCATTGCCATGCCCCAGTTGATGGATCGCCGACAGGGCCAATGGGTTATAGGGATTAAGGCTTTCCGCCAGCTGGGCGTGATGCAGGACGGCACGCCGATCCCATAGGAAGGTGGTGAGCGAGGCTGCGAAGCTTCCACCCAGCGTGCGCAGGAAGGTCGCCAGCCCCGAGCCTGCGGCAATCTCGTTCTGGTCAAGATCCGATAAAAGGATCACGGTGACCGGCATGAAGAACAATGCCACGCCAAACCCCATCAGGAACTGCATCATGGCGACGTGCGTGAAGTCGACCTCCAGATAGAAACGGGAGCGCAGGAAGCAGGTCGCCCCCATCACCACGAAGGCCACGGTCGCCAACAGGCGCAAATCGAAGCGCATCGCATAGCGGCCCACCAGGAACGTCAGCAGCAGCGGGGCGATACCGAGCGGCGATGCCGCCAAACCGGCCCATGTCGCGGTATAGCCCAGGTTGCGCTGTAACCACTGCGGCAGCAGCAGGTTGATGGAGAAGTAGGCCGAAAAGGAAAGCACCAACGCCAGCGTGCCGAACTTGAAGTTATGGTGACGAAACAGCCGCAAGTCGACGATGGGGTCGCCGTCGGTCAGTTCCCAGATCAAAAAGATCGCCAGACTGATCACGGCGACAATGCAGGTGACGATGACGAACGGCGAGTTGAACCAGTCCTCGTCGTTGCCCTTGTCCAGCATGATCTGCAGGGCGCCCACGCCGATGACCAGCGTGATGAGACCGACATAGTCCATCTTCGGCCGCTCGTTCGGTGCGGGGTAACCCTTCATTTGATTGGCTACCACCATGCTGGCCAGCATGCCGATCGGCACGTTGATGAAGAAGATCCAGGACCACGAATAATTCTCGGTGATCCAGCCGCCGAGGATGGGACCGGCGATCGGTGCCACCACAGCCACCATCGAAAGCAGCGCCAGCGCCATGCCGCGCTTTTGCGGTGGATAGATGCCGATCATCAGGCTCTGCGTGATGGGATACATCGGTCCGGCCACCGCGCCCTGGATGGTTCGGAAAAGGATCAGCATGCCCATGCTGCGAGAGACGCCGCACATGAAGGACGCCAATACGAACAGCAACGTGCACCAGACAAACAGCCTCACCTGACCGAAGCGACGGGTGAGGAATCCCGTCAATGGCAATGAGATCGCCAAACTGACGGCAAAGGAAGTGATCACCCATGTGCTCTGGCTCGAACTGACGCCCAGGTTGCCGGCGATGGTGGGCAACGACACGTTGGCGATGGTGGTATCCAGCACCTGCATGAAGGTGGCCAGCGAAAGCCCCAGCGTGGCGACCACCAGGCTGGTCGGGCGAAACTGGCCGTTCGTCATGGCACGTCAGAAATCCGAGGGATCAGCGAGGAGGGATGATCCCCATTGCATAGAGGACACCCTGCGCCGCTCCCGTCGAGGCCCGCGGTCACGGCGGCTCAGCCCCCAAGGCAACTAACAAAATTGCTTGAGCCAATCATTGAACGTACCCGGATTGCGGCTGGAGTCGTTCTGATTTTTACTGTCTAATACATAGTTGTCAAGGCAAACATTGATTTTGCACGGGTGATGCCCGCCGTTACCATCTGGGCGGACGAAGGCCAACCGGGATTAAGTGATCCATGCCCCTTAAGCACGATGCGTTCTACGCATTCACCGCCGCGCTCCAGCCGACCAAGAAGGCTTGGCACTCGGTAGCCGGTTCGGTGTTGACGGCGTCTGGTCTGTCGATCTCGCTGGCGACGCCCGTCTTGCTGGTCTCGCGTATGGGCGATGGGGTGCCGCAGCACGTGTTGGCAGACCGCATCGGCGTCCATCCAGCAGCGCTCCTGCGGACGCTTGATCAAGCGCAGAGAGTGAACTTGCTGGAGCGGCGTGAGGTCGTGGGAAACCGACGCATCCGAGCAGTCCACCTCCTCCCGGAAGGGTGTCGATTGGCGCAAGTGATGGAGACGGCACTCAAGGCGCTTCGTTGCACCCTGCTCGAAGACATCCCTCGGGAAGACATCGCGACGGCGACCCGAGTTCTTCAGGCCTTCGAAAACCGTGCGAACCTGTTTGCACAGCAGGAACGCACGAATTCCAAGTGATGAAGGAAGCCTTGGAATGGTCGCTTTTGCAGTAATTGGCCCTAAATGAATCAATCACTTAGGGGGTTGCATTGGTGGTGTTTGGCTGACCGTGTGCCAAATCGACTACCGAGCTTATGAGCACAGGCGCGGGTTAATGCGGACTTGACAGGCGACGCGAGGCGTTTACTCGGTTGCGGCCAAGGTCTTGCGAAACCGCGCCAGCGAAATCATGAACAAGATCGATCCGATCACCGCCAGGCTGATCAGCTGTGGCCAAACCACGTCCAAGCCGGCCCCTCGATAGAGAATGCCCTGGGACAACATCACGAAGTGGGTGTTGGGCGCTGCCAGCATCACGAATCGGACGATTTCTGGCATGCTTTCGCGCGGGGTGCTGCCACCGGAGAGCATCTGCAGGGGCAGCAGCACCATCAGCAGCAGCATGCCGAACTGCGGCATCGAACGAGCCAGCGTGGCCAGCAAAATCCCCAACGACGTGGTGGCGAACAGATGCAGGGTCGCACCCACAAAGAACAGCGGCAGCGAGCCTTCGATGGGCACGCCCATCAGGCCGCGTACGACGACATTGAGGGCAAAGGCCGACGCGACCAGCACCACGGCCGCCATCGCCAGCACCTTTGAGGCCATGATCTCGAACGGGGCGACCGGCATCACCAGCAGGTGCTCGAGGGTGCCGTGTTCGCGCTCGCGGATCAGGGCCGCGCCGGTCAGCACGATGGACAGCATGGTGATGTTGTTAATGATCTGCATCACCCCGCCGAACCAGGACTTGTTGAGTTCAGGGTTGAAGCGCGCGCGCAGGGCCAAGTCCACGGGCGGGCTGGACACGGCATGTTCGCGGCGAGCGAACTCGTTGACCTGGTCCAGGACGATTGTCTGGATGTAGCCGCTGCCGGTGAAGGCCTGGCCCATGCGCGTGGCATCCACGCTCAGCTGGATGGCAGGGGAGCGCCGGACCAGCATGTCGCGCTGAAAGTTGGCCGGGATGTACAGGGCGAACGTATCGAGCCCGGCATCCATGCGCGCATCCATCTCGGCCGGGGTGATCCGTGTGGGCGGCATGAAATAAGGCGGACGCAGGGCATCGACGATGCGCTCGGACAGAGGCGAGCGGTCCTCGTCGATGACCGCGATGGGGGCCTTGTGCAGCGTTTCCGGCATCGCCGTGGCGGCGGTGTAGATGGAGAAACTGAATGCGTAGACGATCAACACCAGCATGATGGGGTCGCGCAGCAGGCTGCGCAGCTCCTTCAGGCCCAGGTAGACGATGTTGCGCAAGCGTTGCCGTTTCATCGCTGTTGCTTCCTGAGCAGCACGGCGGCCAGGCCGATCAGGACGGGGATGCTGATCAGCAGCGGCACGAAGGAGGCCCGTAGATCGTGGAATTCCAGCGCCTTGGAGAAGGTGCCGCGAGAGATGGTCACGAAGTGGGTCGTCGGAAAGACATTGCCGATCAAGCGCCCTGCGCCTTCGAGCGAGCTGACCGGATCGATGAGGCCGGAGAACTGCACCGCCGGCAGAATGGTGAGCAGCGACGTGCCGAACAGGGCCGCCACCTGGCTGCGCACGAAGGTGGAAATGAGCAGGCCGAGGGCAGTGGCGCTGAGCACGTAGAGCAGCGCGCCCAGCGCGAGCGCCGCGAAGCTGCCGGTGACCGGCACGTGGAACAACACCACGGCCATCAGCACCAGCAGGAGAAAACTCACCATGGCCAGCACGACGTAGGGAATCTGCTTGCCCAGCAGGAATTCGAGCCGTGTGCTCGGTGTCACGTAGAAGTTGATGATCGAGCCCATCTCCTTCTCGCGCACCACCGAGAGCGCGGCGAGAATGGCCGGGATGAGCATCAGCAGCAGCGGAATCACCGCCGGCACCATCGCCGGCAGGCTGCGCACGTCGGGGTTGTAGCGAAAGCGCGTCTCCACGGTCGCGAGCGGCGCCACGGCGGCCTCGCCGAGCGCCTCGCGCATGCGCTGGCTCACCCAGTACTGGTGGATGCCCTGCACATAGCCGCGCACCGTCTCGGCACGGGTGGGCATGGCCCCGTCGATCCAGGCGCCGACCTGCACCGGCCGGCCGCGCAGCAGATCGCGCCCGAAGCCCGGCGGAATCTCGATGGCCAGGCTGATCTCGCCGGCGCGCATGCGCCGGTCCAGATCGGCGTAGCTGGAGAGCGGCGCATGCTCCTTGAAATACCGGGAACCGGACAGGTTCAGGCTGTAATCGCGGCTGATGCTGGTCTGGTCGTGGTCGAGCACCGCATAGGAAAGGTTCTCCACATCCAGCGTGATGCCGTAACCGAGTACGAGCATCAACAGCAGGCTGCCCAGCACGGCCAGTGTCAGGCGGATCGGGTCGCGCCTGAGCTCCAGCGACTCGCGTAGCGTGAAGCTGAACAGCCGCCGCAGGCTGAAGGCTCGGCGGCTACCGCGCGCCAACCCTGCCGGCACGACGGGCGAGCTCGTCGGGGTGGTTTGCGGGGGCGGCTCCTGCAGGTAGGCAATGAAGGCATCCTCGAGCGTCGGCACGCCACGCGCCGCCACGATGGCCTGAGGCGTGTCGGTGACCAGCACGCGTCCGGCGTGCATGAGGGCGATGCGGTCGCAACGCTCGGCCTCGTTCATGAAGTGGGTGGAGATGAAGATGGTGACGCCATCGCGGCGTGAGAGCTCAATCAGCGCGCGCCAGAAGGCGTCGCGCGCTACCGGGTCTACCCCCGAGGTGGGCTCGTCGAGGATGAGTATCTCCGGGCCATGGATCATCGCCACCGCCAGCGACAGGCGCTGACGGTCCCCCAGCGGCAGCGCGTCGGGCAGCGCATCGAGGATGTCGACCAGGTCGAAACGGTTGGCCATGGCCTGCACGCGGGGTTCGAGGTCCGCCTCCGGCAGGCCGAACAGGCGCGCGTGCAGCACCAGGTTCTGGCGCAGCGTCAGCTCGCTGTAGAGCGAAAAGCTCTGGGTCATGAAGCCGACGCGACGGCGGGTGGCCAGGTCGTGGGGGGCGAGCGGCTTTCCGAACAGCAGCGCCTCGCCCTCGCTCGCGGGGAGCAGCCCGGTGAGCATCTTCATGGTGGTGGTCTTGCCGCAGCCGTTGGAACCCAGGAAGCCGAAAATCTCGCCGCGCCGGATGCGGAAATTCACCCCATCCACCGCGGTGAAGTCGCCGAAGCGCATGGTGAGCCCGCGTGCCTCGATGGCAAGCTCCGTCTCGGCGCCGGCCACCAGCGGCACGATCTCTACCGGCCGGTAGCCGGCGCGTTGCGCTTCTGGAAGCAGCGCGATGAAGGCCTGCTCCAGCGTGGAGCAGCCAGTATGCGTCAGCAGCTCGGCGGGCGTGCCGGTGGCGAGCACGCGCCCCGCGTCCATGGCCGCCAGCCAGTCGAAGCGACCGGCCTCCTCCATGTAGCCGGTAGCCACCAGGACGCTCATGCCCGGTCGCTCGGCGCAAATGCCGTCGATCAACGCCCAGAACTGGCGGCGCGACAGCGGGTCGACGCCGGTGGTGGGCTCGTCGAGGACCAGCAGCTCGGGGTCGTGGATCAGTGCACAGCACAATCCGAGCTTTTGCTTCATGCCGCCCGAGAGCTTGCCGGCCGGGCGGTCTGCAAACGGCGCGAGCCCGGTGGCGGCCAGCAGCGTGCCAATGCGCCGCGCGCGCTCGGCACGGTCATGACCGAACAGGCGGCCAAAGAAGTCCACGTTCTCCATCACGGACAGGGTCGGGTAGAGATTCTTGCCCAGTACTTGCGGCATGTAGGCAATGCGCGGGGACACACGAGCGCGAAAGCGGGCGCTGGCCATGTCGCCGCTGAGCACCTCGATGCGTCCGTCCTGAAGGGCACGCACGCCCGAAACCAGCGCGAGCAGGCTGGACTTGCCGACCCCGTCCGGGCCGATCAGGCCGGCCATCACCCCGGCGGGGATGTCGAGGTCGATGTCCCGAAGCGCCTGCGTCTTGCCGTAGCGCAGCCCGACGCCATGCAGGCGCACCACCGGTGCGGCTGGGGTTGCACCGGTGTTCATTCCGGCAGCTTCACTTGCAATTGCGGCGGCCAAGGCGCTGCGGGGTCGAGCGTGACATAGGCCATCCCAGGCAGACCGGTCTTGACCTGGGACAGGTGCTTCTCCAGCAGTTCCTGGGGAATCTGCGCCCGCACCCGGAACATCAGCTTCTCGCGCTCGACCTGGGTTTCCACCGTCTTCGGTGTGAACTGGGCCACGTCGGCGATGAAGGAGATGCGCGCCGGAATCACATACTGCGGCACCGCATCGAGCACCAATCGCGCCTCGCTGCCCAGGGCGACGCGGCCAACGGCGCGGGTGGGAAGAAAGAAGGTCATGTAGACATCATTCAGGTCCACCAGGTTGAGTACCGGCGCACCCGCGCCCACCACCTCGCCGGGACGGGCCACGATCAACTGCACGCGACCATCGCGCGGGGACTTCAGCAGGCTGTCCTCGATGTCAGTGCGGATGCGGTCTGCCTCCGCCCGCGCCGCCTCTACCGCCGACTCGCTGCCGCGGATTTGGCTACGGGCAACGGCAATCGCGGCGTCGCTGGCCGCCACCTGCGCCCGGGCAGCGGCCAGCGCGGCCGCGGCGGTATCGACCGCTTCGGTTTGGTCGTCGAGTTGCTGCTGCGAGACGAACGCCTGTCGGCGCAGATCGGCGAAACGCTGCGTGCGCTGCTGCGCGGCCGCCAGCTCGGTCTGGCGCTGCACCACCAAAGCCTGTGCGGCGGCCTTTTCGCTGTTGCGCTGGGCGAGCTGGCTGTGTGCCGTGCCCACCGCATCTTCCGCCTGACGCATGAAGGCCTCCGCCTGTCGCAGTTGCGCCTGCAGCGATGCGGTGTCCATGTGTACCAGCACCTGGCCGCGACGGACCAGTTCGCCCTCGCGCACCTTTCGACCACGGCCTGCTGCTGTTCTCCAGCGTCTCGGCCGCAGCGGCCACCTTCTGCGCCTGCATGCTGTGGATCCAGTCGGGCTGGGAGCCGGGCGCCGGGGCGGTGATCCTGGTCGCCGTCGCCAGCTGCTTCTTCGCCGCCATCGACGACCCGCGGCCGCAGCTCAACGCCTTCCTGCAATGGGTGGTGATCGGCAGTGCCTTTGCCCTGATCTACCTGTTCGCGATCCTGCCGCAGGTCCACACGTTCCTGGGCCTTGCCGCGGTGCTCGCGCTGCCGTTGCTGTGGGCCGGCGCGTTCACTGGACGCCCGCAACACACCATGACCGTGCTGCTGTTCACCGCGCAGGCGATCACCGACCTCGGTCTGGCGGAACGCTACACGGCGCACTTCGAGAGCTTCGCCGCAGGCACGCTCAGCGCGATCCTCGGCATGGTCTTCGCCATCGTGTGGACCGCGATCACCAAACCCTTCGGCACCGAACTGATCGCCCGCAGACTGGCCCGCGCGATGTGGCGCGACCTGTCCCTGCTCGGGCACAGCGCGCGCCGCGCAGACCAGGTCGATGCCGCCTCGCGGCTGGTCGACATGACCGGCCAGCTGCTGCCGCGCATGGCGCTGATCAAGGACGAGTCGCTGGCGCGTCTGGATGTCGTTCGCGACCTGCGCATCGGCCTGCGCCTGCTCGACCTGCAGACTCACCGCGATGCCTTGCCACCCTCCATCGCCGAGACAGCGGACGCGGTCGTGCGCGAGGTCGGCAGCCACTTTGACGACTGCGTCGCCGCGGGCCACCCGCTGGAACCATCGGTCGCGTTGCGCAGCCATCTGGACGCGGTGATCCAGGCCATGACCGGCCACCCCGACGCGCCCGTCCGGCACACCACACAGGCTCTGGCCGGCCTTCGCCTGGCGCTGTTCCCGATGTCCTCGACCACGCGCACACAACCACCTGCCGACGTCTTCGCCGACGCTCCCCAACCGAACCTGAGCTGACGCCCATGCCCGGAGAATTCAGCCTGTACGGCGTGTTCGTGCCGACCCTGCTGGCCTTGATGGTGCTGGCATACGTCTTCAAGTCGATGTTGCGCCTGGGGCTCGCGCGGCTCGGCTTCTATCGCATCGTGTGGCATCCCGCCCTTTTCAACAGCGCCCTGTACGTGATCGTGCTGGGCCTGCTGTTCCTGCTCGCCCAACGGATACTGTCGTGAAAAAGATATTCAAATCCCTGGGGCCGATCATGCTGACGCTGGTCGCCGTAGTGATCGCGGCCATCGTGTTGAAGCACCTGTGGCACTACTACCACGACGAGCCATGGACACGCGACGGCCATCTGCGCGCCGATGTCGTGCAGCTGGCGCCCGATGTGTCGGGACTGGTCACCGCGGTCGAGGTCGACGACAACCAGCCGGTTCATCGCGGCCAGCCGCTTTTCGAGATCGATCGGTCCCGCTACGAGCTGGCCCTGAACCAGGCCCGGACGGCGGTGGAGAAGGCCACGGCCAGCCTGCACCAGTTCCAGCGAGAGGCGCTGCGCAATCATGCGTTGAGCGACTTGGTCTCGAAGGAAATCGTGGAAGAGGGACGCTCCAAGGTCGCGGTGGCTCAGGCTGCCCTGGACGAGGCGAAGAACGCGGTGGACCTGGCGCAACTGAACCTGCAGCGCACCACGGTCTACAGCCCGGTCGACGGCTTCGTGAACGACCGCACGGTGCGCGTCGGCGACTACGTGAATACCGGTCATCCCGTGCTGTCGGTAGTCGACAGCCGCTCGTTCCACGTGGACGGCTATTTCGAGGAAACCAAGCTGTCGCGCATCCACATCGGCCAGCCGGTGAAGATCGAGGTCATGGGCGAGTCGCAGTTGCTGCACGGCCACGTACAGAGCATCGCCGCCGGCATCGAGGATCGGGACAGGACACCCGGCTCCAACCTGCTGCCAGACATCAACCCCACCTTCAACTGGGTGCGCCTCGCGCAGCGCGTGCCGGTGCGGATCACGCTCGATGGCGATCCCGGCGACATACGGCTGATCGTCGGGCGCACCGCCACGGTCACCGTATTGCCCGACAACGACGCAACCGCCCGCCCACGGCAGCCGGCCACCCCGGCAGCGCCCGCAGCAACCTACCCGGGCGTGGCGCCGACAACGGCCCGGAGCGCGCCGTGAACACGCGCCGCCTGGGCATGCTGCTGGTCGCGCTGTGCAGCCTTGCCGCCTGCAAGACCGTCGGCCCCGACTACCATCGCCCCGACAGCGCCGTGATCAACCAGCCCGACGCGCAGAAGCCGTTTGTAGACATCGTGCTGGGCACGGCAGTGGATCCAAGCCGCAGCGGACCTGACGCCTGGTGGAAACTCTACGATGATCCACTGCTCAACCAGCTGATCCGGGATGCGTTGCGCAACAACGCCGGTCTGCGCGAAGCCACCGCCAACCTAAGCCTCGCCTCGGACATCTACGACCAGGCCATCAACGCTGGCGGCGTCACCTATGGTGCCGACGCGGAGGCCTTCCGCGGCCTGATTCCCGCCGAAAGCCTGCTCATGTCCAACCAGCTTCCCGTTTCCAACATTGCCAGCGGCAAGCTCAGCGCCAGCTACGAATTCGACCTCTTCGGCAAGCTCAAGCGTGCCAGCGAAGCGGCCAAGGCAGACAGCGAGGCGGTGCAGGACGCGCTGGACATGGCGCGCATCACCGTGGTCGCGCAGGTGGCCGGCAGCTACCTCGAAAGCTGCCACGCCAACCGCGAGATCGCCATCACGCGGCAATCGCTGGCGCTGCAGCAGCTCGGCATGGACGTTGCCCAGCGGCTGTTCGACGCCGGCCGCGGCACCCGCACCGACCTGACCCGGGCCAAGGCCCAGTTCGACCTGCTGAGTGCAAGCCTGCCGCCGCTGATCGCCCAGAAGAAGACCGCCCAGTACGCGCTCGCCGCGCTGCTGGGCCACACGCCCGGCGACCTTCCGCCCGGCGTCGATGCCTGCCAGGAAGCCCCGGCGCTCAAGCAGCCCATCCCGGTGGGCAACGGCATGGTGCTGCTGCAGCGCCGACCGGACGTGCGGGCGGCGGAGCGCCGGCTGGCAGCGGCCACTGCGCGTATCGGCGTGGCGGTGGCCGATCTCTATCCCGACGTCAAACTGGGTGGATCGGTGGGTGCCTCCGGCCTGCTCGGCGACTTCGGCGAAGCGCCGACGCGATCGTGGCAGATCGGCCCGCTGATCTCATGGACCTTCCCGTCCAAAAGAGCCCATGCGCAGGTGCGCGCAACCGAAGCCGGAGCCGATGCGCAGCTGGCTGCCTTCGACCAGACCGTGCTCAACGCCCTGCGCGACACGCAAACCGCACTCACCGGCTACGCGCAACTACTGGATCGCCAGCAGGCATTGCACGAGGCCGCTGCCGAGGCGCGCGAGGCGGCATCCCAGGATCGCCAGCTGTATCGGGGCGGCCGCGCACCTTACCTGACCAGTCTCGACGCCGAACGCACGCTGGTGTCACCTTGTTTTAGGTGCAAATAGTAACGCTTAGCCTCGTCAAGCAACTCTTTGATTTGACGGGGAATAATGTAGGCGCCCGGGAAGCAATCTTCATAAAATCAACAGTTTGCTGTTAGCCTCAGATCTTCTCCACGGAAAGGCCGGAGGTAGGCATGCAGTACTGGCAGGCGCCGTATCTTGGGCTGCGCACCATTCCCAAGGAGCTCAATCAGTTCGAGCTCCATGCCTTCTTCACTTACTCGGCCAAGGAACGGCGCGTCATTCTCGCCAAGCGCGACGCGCTGCACCGGCTGGGCCTGGCGTTGCAGATCGGCTTCATCCGGATGACTGGCAGCGTGCTTGCGGCCGTCAAAGTAGTCCCTGCCGAGCTATGGGCACATCTAGGCAAAACGCTGGAGATCACGACGCCGGATATTGCCTCGCTCCGCTCGCTATATCGCCGCCGGCCGACCTTGTTCGCGCACCAGAACGCCGCCATGGAAACGTTGGGTTTTGGTCGCATGTCCGAACACCAGCGCCGTGCCCTGGTGCGCTACCTGCGTGTCGAGGTGCTGTCCGAGTTCGATCGTCATCGTTTGAAAACACACGTCAAAACGTGGCTGTACGAGCACGGCATCCTCATTGAGGGCGAGCGCCCACTGAAGAGCGCCATCGATGTCGCGCTAAAGCTGGCCGAGGATGAACTCGGCACCGTGCTGCAGAAGGACGCCCCTTTCACTGTCCTCGATGCGTGGGTGCGGGCCTGCGACGAACCCCATCGCTCTGGTCTTTCCTTTCAGGAATGGCTTGCGCAAGCACCACGCCGGCAGTCGCTCCCCCAGATTCGCGAACAGTTCGAGCGGATCCAATACCTGACCCAACTCGGTGTGGCCGCACACCCCATGCCTTCCGTGTCGGATCACATCAAGCGCCATTACGCCCAGGCGATGGCAGATCGGCCACCCGCGGCGAGTAAGCGTATTGCGGCAACGCGCCGGACCATCGAGGTCGCCTGTTACCTGCAGACGGCGCTGTGCACCGCCACGGACCGGGTGCTGGCCATGACGCGCCAACACGTAGCCGATCTTTGGGGCAACGGGATGCGCGCCGTGGTCCAATCCGCCGAGGCGCGTGCGCGCACGCTGACCACCTTTGCGAAGGAAGTCCGCGAGCTGGCCCTCGATCGCTCCCTTCGCGAAGAGGATCTGCGTGCGGCGATTCTGCGTGCGGTGGAACAGGTCGGCGGCGGCAAGAAACTCAGCCGAGCGCACCTGACCCGTGAACAACTCCTCCTCAAAAACAACCGCCACTCGCGCTCGCTGTTGAAAATGCTGTGTGCGCTTCCCTTTGAGAGCGTGGCGCCGCACCCGGTTCGTCAGGCGCTGGACGCCTTGCGCGAGATCTATCTGCAGCGCAAACCAGCACTGCCCGAGGCGATACCGGTTCACCTCGGCAAAGTGTGGGACGACATGCTGGCAAATCCCGACCGGCAACGTGCCCTGCAGGCCTTCGAGGTGGCGACGCTGCTGGCGTTACGCCGTGCCCTGAAGAACGGCAGCGTGTATGTCGCGCACAGTTTCAGCTTCCGCAGTCGCGAAAGCATGCTGATTCCGTCCGCGGAATGGACCAAGAGCAAGACGCATCATTACGCGCGCTTGAAGCTGCCCCGCGACGCGAAGGAATTCACCGGTCCGCTGGTCGAGGAAGTGTCCAAGCAGCTCCAGCACCTGAGTGAAGCCGCGCAGGCTGGCGACGTCACCGTGGACAGAGACGGTGTGCACTTGCCCAAACTCCCGGCGGAGGACGTGCCGGAAGCCGTGATGGTGCTTCGGGATGCCCTGATGGAGCGCATGGGAGCGGAAGAGCTGCCGGGCGTCATGATGGAAGTGGACAGCCACACCCGCTTCAGCTGGACGCTGCTGGGCCGCGAGCCGCGCTCGATCGATGAGTTGCGCTTGGTGTATGCCGGTCTTCTTGCGCACGGCACGGCATTGTCCGCCGCCGATACGGCGCGCATGATGCCGGGCCTCTCCGCGGATGCCGTCAATCAGAGCATGCGTTGGATCGCCCAAGAAAAGCGCTTACGGGAAGCCAATACCGCCGTCTTCGAGTACATGCACAGCCACCCCATTGCCGAATCCTGGGGACGCGCCGATCTGGCGTCCGCGGACATGATGAGTCGTGAAACCGTCAAGAGCAGCCCCCTGGCACGTCGCGACCCGCGCACGAAGAAGAAGTCGATTGGCATCTACACGCACATCCATGACCGCTGGGGCATCTTTCACGACCAGCCCGTCGTGCTCGGCGAACGGCAACAGGGTGTGGCCTTGGAAGGGGTCCTTCGCCAAAGCACGGTCACGATCAACCAATTGGCGGTGGATACGCACGGTCAAACCGAATTCGGCATGTTCTTGGCGAAAACGGTGGGAAAGGATATGTGCCCACGGCTGCGTGATGCCAGCGCACACAAGCTGTATGTGACCCCGGCGATGACGGTGCCCGAGGGGCTGCGCAGCGTGATCGCCAAGAACCGAGCGCATCCTGAGAAGGTGGAGCCCGTATGGGATGAATGGGTCCGCATGGCGGCCTCCACCCATGTCGGCAAAGCGAGCGCGGTCGACATCCTGTCCCGCTTCGGCTCCGCCGCGGCCGGTGAGCAGTTGTACGACGCGGGCGTCCAGATCGGCCGATTGCTACTCACGCTCTATCTGTGCCGCTGGTTCACGCTACCCGACTTCCGCCGGGAAATCCTGCGCACCCTCAATCACGGGGAACGTGTCCATGTGCTGGAGCATGCGCTGGAAACGGGCAAGGTGCCGCGGCATCAGATGAGCCACAACGCGCGCCTCCGAAGTGTCTCCTCCGCCATCACGCTGTTGAGCAACATCGTCATGGCGTGGACCACGGCGCGCATGCAGCAATCGCTCGCGACCTTGCCCGCCGACATCGCAGCCCTCGCGGTGCCCGAGAACCTGCGCCATATCGCGCCGATCCAGGAGCGTCTCGTGAATTTTCGCGGGCTGTTCCTGTTCCCGGTCGAGCGGTACATGGCGCGGTTGCTGCCCACCCTGCAGCCGGTCAGGCCGGTGCTGCGGAACATGCGTTAACGTCGTTGGAAGCCGCCACGCGTTCGCACGGAATCCCGCATGACCTCCCAACGCAAATCGCCCGCCGAAGCGGCTGCCGGATTAAAGCTGCCACCGGATGTGTCCTTTCACCGCGACCCTTTGCCGGACGGTATCGCCTACGTCTTTCGGCACGCCGAACTGGGGGAGTTGGGACGCCTGCGCGTCACAGGTACCGCGTCCGGCGAAACCTGCGTGGTCACCGACATCGCCGGCGACGAACGGGAGGCGATGTTTGCCCAGCGGCGCGCGATATTGGAACCCCTGTCGCACCAGATCGTGACGGCGCTGGAGTCCATTCGCGGTCCGAGCAGTACGCCACCACCACCCTTGGCGGCAAAGCACTCGCTGCCCGGCGGCACCATCCCCGTCGAAGAAGTGCGTTGCGACCGCTGCGGTGCATGGGTGGCTTTGCTGGTGTTTGCCGAAGGCGCCACCGATCATGGTCGGTTCGAAGACGTCGCGCGGCAGATGTACCCGCACTACGCGGTCACCACGGTGCCGACCTACATCATTGGTCCCGAGCAAGGCAGCACGCCCGCCAATTTCCGAGCCGCCATCCTGAAGGTATGGCCGCAGCGCGAACCGATCACGACGTTGACCCCTGACCAGTTTCGGTCGCGCATCACGCGGCTGCTGACGGGGCATTGCCGATAAGCCGGCGAACAGCTTGCCTTCATGTCCGGCTGATCCACCAAAGAGTGCGCCAGGCTGTCAGGCGTCGCCGGCAGGACGTCTCAACGGCCATGCAGGGAGGCGATGAGGGGGCAGGTAATGGTGCCGCGATGCGAATGACATTGCGCGACCAATCGAGCCAGTACGGTTTCCATGCGCTTGAGGTCTTTCAGGCGTCCCCGCACGTCGGCCAGGTGCTGCGCGGCGAATTGTGCCGCCTCACTGCAATGGGTGCCGTCCTCCAGGGCGAGCAACTGTGCGACTTCGTCGAGGCTGAAGCCCAAACGCTGCGCTGACTTGATGAATTTCACACGAGCGACATCGGTATCACCATAGCGGCGGATGCTGCCATAGGGTTTGTCCGGTTCCGGAAGCAGCCCCTTGCGCTGATAAAACCGGATGGTTTCCAGGTTGACCCCCGCGGCTTTGGCAAACGCACCGATGGTCAGTTGTTCCGATGGCTTCCCCATACCCATTGACTCCGTACATGACTACGGACATAGCGTACACCCACCTCACCCCCTGGGAGACGTTCGTGTTCATTCACTTCTACACGGTGCCGCTCGTGTGCGAGGCGGTGCCGCAGATCGGTTGCGGGTGCCTTGCCAAACCCGTTTTGGCACGCCTGGAGGTTCATCCTGATATTGCAGAGGTTTGGCTGCACCATCGCGGTGACGTGATCGCGATCAAATGGCTGCGTGAGCTTCGGGTCGACCAGCAGGTCGGCCTCCTGCGTGCTGCCCTCGGCGGTGACAGCCAGGTTGCTTTGGTAGCTGCCACGACGGCGTCGGCGTTGCTTGCCACATTTCCGAACCCTTCATACTGGTACCGGCGCGAGACGGTCGATCAGCTCAGTCAGGAGGAGGCGCACACCATGGCCGCCCGTCTCGTCCAGCGGCTGTCGCAAGCACGCGTTCCGTTGCCCGATGGGGCCGCGCTGCAATGCGATCTCGCGTGTGCGCTGCTAGAGGTTCTTGTGGCAGACGAGGCCTTGCCTATCGAAGCTCGACTTGCCCGGCTACTCGGGGTGGCGCGAAACACATTCCAGCAGCATCTCGGACCGAACGCGCTGCCGCAGCTGGAGGCGTGGTTGACGCCCGCTGCGCTCCTGCCCGAGGCCGCGGGTTGACGTGCCGACTTCGCGTCAGATGGTGGGTACGACTCCGTGCTTCAGGACCGACATCTGCGATCCGCCGCGTCTCAGGCTACGACAGGACGGCTCCGCCACGCGAGTTGGATCATGACTGACGTTTGCGTGTGCCACAGCGTGACCGAGGAGGACATTCGCCACGCGGTGGTGGCCGGGGTGCGCAGTTTCGAAGCATTGCAGTGGCTCACCGGCTGCTCGGGTGGCTGCGGAGGCTGCGAGCAGGAAGCACGCCAGCTGCTAAGCGACATCATCACGGAAATCGCATGCGCACATCCGACCTTCCATCTCAGGCCGAGCCACGATGGGCAGTAGGACGTCGGTCAAGGCTCCCGCGGTCTTGGCAATCCACGCTTGATGTCGTACCGAAGTACGGCAGTAGGCTCTGCGCCATGGGCGGAGATTGACCGGACACGCGGTTCGAAGATGAGGATGGCTGCTGGTCGACACGGGAAAGTTTCTGCATGGGTTACCGATTGTCATTTTCAAAGAAGGCCAGAGTGTTTCTGGCCACGTACTGGAGAGTTGAGAATGAATACCGCATCGATTCTGAAATCCGTTCTGGCGGGAGGACTCACGTTGGGTCTGACCACAGTCGCAGCGGCCGCAGGCATGCAGAGCAAACCGATGTCAATGAGTCATATGGAGAAGTGTTACGGCATCAACGCTGCGCAGAAGAACGACTGCAAAGCAGCAGGCCACTCCTGCGCCAGCCAGGACACCAAGGCCCGCGATCCAAACTCTTTCGTCGCGGTGCCCAAGGGCTTGTGCGAGAAGATCGACGGCGGCAAACTCGAACCGGCACAGAAGGGCTGAGCAACACCACGATGCACGACGCGAGCACGCTCGCGGCGCCACCGATCTCGGCTCCTTCTGGAGTCGGGATCGGTCTGCGTGCGCCACACATGCAGCGGGTGTTGAGCGAACGTCCGCGCGTGGCGTGGTTCGAGGTGCACAGTGAGAATTTGTTTGCCGACGGCGGAGCACTGCATGCGGCGATCGAGCATGTGCGCGCCGACTATCCGCTGAGCCTGCACGGTGTCGGCCTCTCGCTGGGATCAGCCGACACATTCGACGACGAGCATCTGGCGACGCTGTGTGCGCTGGTGCAACGCTTCGAACCGGGGCTGGTCTCCGATCACATTTGCTGGGGCGCGATCGGCGGCATCCACCTCAACGACCTGCTGCCGCTACCGTTCACCCGGGAGGCGCTGGACCTGATAGTGACGCGCGTGCAGCAGGTGCAGGACGCGCTGGGCCGCGAGTTCCTGGTCGAGAACGTTTCCAGCTATCTCACGTTCCAACACGCCGAGATGAGCGAGTGGGAGTTCGTCGCCGAATTGATACGTCGCAGTGGCTGCGGCCTGTTGCTCGACGTCAACAATGTCTACGTCAACAGCGTCAATCACGGCTTCGACGCGCATGCCTATCTGCGTGCGATGCCGCGCGCGGCGGTGCGCGAGATCCACTTGGGTGGATTTATTCGCAAGACCGATCTCGCGGTACCGCTATTGATCGACAGCCACAGCCGGCCGGTGGATGCCGAAGTCTGGGCGCTTTATGCCGGGGCACTGGATCTGTTCGGCCCCGTACCCACCCTGATTGAGTGGGATCAGGACATCCCCGAACTTGAGGTGTTGCTGGCGGAAGCCGGCCGCGCGGAGGCCCTGCTCAATGGTCACCGCACCCACATTGCTTGAGTTGCAACGCGGTTTCGCCAACGCCGTGCTCGATCGCGGCAGTGACCTCGCGCAGTGGGTTGTCGGTGCCGGCCTCGCCCCCGCTGCACGGTTGCAGGTGTACGGCAACGCCATCGCCAGTACGCAGATCGAAACGCTGCGCGCCACGTACCCCGCGGTGCAAGCGCTGGTCGGCGAGGCCTTCTTCGAGGCCGCAGCGACGCGCTATCGCCTGCATCATCCGTCGACGCGCGGCAACCTGCAGGCGTTCGGCGGCGCCTTCGCCGCGTTTCTGGCCACGATGCCCGAAGCGGCAGCACTTGCCTATTTGCCTGATGTGGCGCAGTTGGAGTGGCTACGCCAGCAGTCCGCACTGGCCGCTGAAGCATCGCCACTGGCTCCGGCCACGCTCGATGACACGACATCGTTGTCCTGGCGGTTGCATCCCAGCGTGCGCCTGCTGGGCAGTACGCATCCGGTGCTGACGATCTGGCGTTACGCCACCGCCCCCGAAGGCGAGCGGCTGCAGCTGGATGGTCGCGGCGAACAGGTCGTGTTGTGGCGTGACGGCGGCGAGGTGGCGATGACCGTGCTGGACGCAGCGAGCTTCGCCTGCATCGCCGCGCTGATCGATACGCGTGATCTGGAGGCCGCGTATGCGGCGGCTCGGGCCATCGACGGAGCATTCGATCTCGCGGTTTGTCTGCGCAGTCTGCTGAAGCACCAACTGATTGCAGCGGGTTGACGCTAAAAATTCTTGCGCTTGACTCTGTACCTAAGTACGCGAATAGAGTGCTCCCATAGTCGCCCCCATCCACGCAGAGCCCTCCATGAAAAATACCCAAGTCGTCAAGAAAACAGGTTCCGGCGCTCTTCTGGCCGGGGGTATCACCGCACTACTGGCGTCGACCTGTTGCCTTGGTCCCCTGGTCTTGGTCGCCCTTGGGTTCAGTGGCGCCTGGATCGGCAACCTGACTGTGCTTGAGCCGTACCGCCCGTACTTTATCGGTGCAGCGCTGATCGCGATGGTCTTCGCCTGGCGACGCATCTACCGGCCTGCTACGGCGTGCGCGCCTGGTGACGTCTGCGCTGTGCCGCAGGTCAGGACCACCTACAAAGTCTTGTTCTGGATCGTCGCAGCCCTGGTGCTCGTGGCGCTGACCTTTCCCTATCTCGCCACGCTGTTTTACTGACCCGTCGGAGGATCCACCCATGAAGAAACTTGCCGCTCTCATCGTCCTTGCCACCGCCATTTCCGCGCCTGCCTGGGCGGCTACGAAGACCGCCACCCTGTCGGTGTCCGGTATGACGTGTGCCGCATGTCCCATCACCGTCAAGAAAGCGCTGTCCCAGGTTCCCGGTGTCGAAAAGACCGAGATCCTGTTCGACAAGAAGGAAGCCGTTGTGACCTTCGATGATGCCAAGACCAGCACCCGGGCACTCGTCAGCGCCACGACGGATGCGGGCTACCCCTCCACCGTTAAGAATTGAAGCGCCCGAGGTCATTCCCATGTCTCTCACTCCACTCACACGCACCGCCGACAAAGCGGGCGTAATCGGGGCCATCGTCACAGCGATGGGATGCGCTGCTTGCTTTCCTGCACTCGCCAGCCTGGGCGCCGCGATCGGATTGGGCTTTCTGAGCCAGTACGAGGGCGTATTCATCCATTACTTGCTGCCACTGTTTGCGATGGTCGCCTTGCTTGCCAACGGGATCGCCGGCTTCCGTCATCGGCAGTGGTTACGCATGGCCCTTGGCGTGATCGGACCGGTCTTGGTGCTGATCGGGGCCTTGCGCATGGCGGCGTGGCTGCTCTATCCCGGGCTGGTCTTGATGGTCGCGGTATCCATCTGGGATCTGGTATCGCCGCCGGGAAAGGGGCACCGCGGTGCGAAGCGAGACGACGCCTGCTGTTGAACACTCACCCCACCTTCCGCGGGTGGAGATGTGGGATCGAAACCCCGTGGAGTACCGGCGTTCGTTGGATCACCCTATCGGAGATGACACCCATGAAAGCATGGCTGAGTGCCAAGAAAACCGACCTCATCACGGCCGCGATCGTCATCGGCATCGTGCTTTTGTTGATCGTCGTGGTGCCCTATTGCTGCTAACGGAAGGTGCCGTCACTGCGATGGTTGATGGGGCCCTCTATTGATTCAACGGTGTGCCGCTCTGCTTCGAACCGAAGCGACACGCGTTCATTTGCCAGGAACATCATGAACGAACAAACCCTCTCTGTGATCGGCATGACGTGCGCCGATTGCGCCCGACATGTTGAAAAAGCGCTCCGGGCGTTGCCTGACGTCGTCGCCGCTGACGTCGCCTACCCGCAAAATGTGGCGCACGTCCGTAGTACCCAGCCATTGACGGTGGAGCAACTCAACGCGGGTCTGCCGCAAAACTACCGGATCGCCGCCGCCTCGGCACCGCAAGCCGACACACTCGCGCGCAAGTCCTCCATGCTCGACCAGGCCTTGGGCTCGCTGGGTGGTTGGTTCAAGCCGCGTGGCGATGTCGACCGCACGCCCACCGCTTCGGAGCAGCGACTGCACGTTGCTGTCATCGGCACGGGCGGCGGGGCCATGGCGGCAGCGCTGAAGGCCGTTGAACTCGGCGCCCGGGTGACCGTCATCGAGCGCGGAACCGTCGGTGGTACCTGCGTCAATATCGGCTGCGTGCCGTCGAAGATCATGATCCGCGCCGCGCACGTGGCCCACCTGCGTCGAAGCAGTCCGTTCGATGACGGCATCTCCAGTACGGGGCCGGTGGTTCGGCGTGACCGACTGCTCGCCCAACAGCAAGGTCGTGTCGACGAACTGCGTCACGCCAAGTACGAGGGGATTCTCGATACCAACCCCAACATCCAGCTGCTGCGTGGCGAAGCGCGTTTCAAGGACGCACACACGCTCGTCGTCACGTCGACGGCGGGGCGTGGTGAATCGGAGGTGTCTTTCGATCGCTGCCTGATCGCCACGGGTGCCCACGCGGCGGTGCCGCCCATCCCCGGCTTGAAGGACACCCCGTATTGGACGTCCACCGAGGCATTAGCCAGTGACGCGATTCCGCCGCGGCTCGCCGTCATCGGCTCGTCAGTGGTTGCGGTGGAATTGGCGCAAGCCTTCGCGCGGTTGGGCAGTCACGTCACCATCTTGGCGCGCAGCAGCTTGTTCTTTCGCGAAGATCCGGCCATCGGCGAGGCGATCACGGCGGCGTTCCGTGCCGAAGGCATCGAGGTGTTGGAGCACACCCAGGCCAGCCAAGTTGCCCATGCCAACGGTGAATTCGTGCTCACCACCGGGCACGGCGAAGTGCGTGCCGATCGGTTGCTGGTGGCCACGGGCCGGACCGCCAACACGCGTGACCTCGCGCTGGAGGCGGCGGGTGTTGCGGTGAATGCTCAAAACGCCATCGTGGTCGATCGCGGTATGCGAACCAGTGCGCCGCACATCTATGCTGCGGGCGATTGCACCGACCAGCCGCAGTTCGTCTACGTGGCGGCCGCCGCCGGTACACGTGCCGCCATCAACCTGATGGGGGGCGAGGCGACCTTGGATCTCACCACCATGCCGGCGGTGGTGTTCACGGAGCCCCAAGTCGCGACCGTAGGCCTTAGCGAGGCGGAAGCGCACCTGCAGGGTATCGAGACGGATAGCCGCACACTTTCACTCGATAACGTGCCGCGGGCGCTCGTCAATTTCGACACCCATGGCTTTATCAAGCTGGTGGCCGAAGCGGGTAGCGGCCGGCTCATCGGGGTGCAGGCGGTGACGCCGGAAGCCGGCGAGATCATCCAGGCGGCCGCACTGGCGATCCGGGCGCGCATGACCGTGCAGGAGCTTGCCGATCAGTTGTTCCCGTACCTGACGATGGTCGAGGGCCTGAAACTGGCGGCACAGACCTTCACCAAGGACGTCAAGCAACTTTCCTGCTGTGCCGGATGAGGAGACGGGGTGTTCGATGAACGCCTACACCGTGTCACAGCTGGCTAAAGACGCCGGCGTGAGCGTGCATATCGTGCGTGACTACCTGGTGCGCGGGCTGCTGCATCCGGCCGCGCGCACCGATGGAGGTTATGGCGTGTTCGACGCGAACGCCCTGCACCGGCTTTGTTTCGTGCGGTCCGCGGTCGAGGCAGGGGTCGGCCTGGACGTCGTGACGCGACTGTGCCGGTCGCTGGATGCATCGAATGCCGATAAGACGGTGATGTGCCTGGCAGAGGTAGGCGGAATCGTCGATGAGCGGCGGCAGGCATTGGTGGGGTTGGAGGCGCAATTGAGCGCGCTGCGGGCAGAGGTTGGTCGACACGAAGAGGCACGGCGATGAACGGTCACGAGCGCAAATCCATCACGGGTTACCTGTGGGCCGGGCTGGCTGTGCTGACGTGCCCGTGTCACCTCCCGATCCTGGCCGCGCTCTTGGCGGGTACGACGGCCGGCGCCTTTTTCAGTGCGCACTGGGTCATCGCGGCACTGGGGTTGATCAGCTTGTTCGGGCTATCCGTGTGGCGGGCGATACGTGCGTTTGGAGGACGCGTATGAGCGGTTTGATGCACGGCCGGCTTGAATTCGTCGAGGGCCGATCGGACGCATCCGCATGCCCTTGAGCGCCAGGTGAAAACGATCGCCATGGATTCGCGTGAACTGAACTCACCGGAGGCCATTGCCGACTTCGTGGACGCCTTTTACGCCAAGGTGAGGGTTGATGCCGCGCTTGGACCGATCTTCAAAGACGTTGACCTGCAGCAACATATACCAAAGATTCGCGCGTATTGGCGCAAGATGCTGCTCGGTGACCATGAGGGCTATCGACGCAACATGATTGCCCAGCACATGGCGCTGCACACGCGACATTCCTTGCACCACCACCACTTTCAGCGGTGGTTGGCGTTATTTGTGGCAACCGTGGACGAGCAATTCCGCGGGCACGCCGCCATCCAGGCCAAGCGCCTTGCGTCCACGATCGCTGTCAACCTCGAAGCGCTGCTCGACGTCCGTCGGAAGTAAAGGAGCATGGCATGAACCCAATGAGAGTTTCGACCTGATCGTGATCGGGGCCGGTACCGGCGGTACGGGCGTCGCCCGCATGGCTGCGGCGGCAGGCTGGAAGGTCGCCGTGGTCGATAGCTTGCCTTATGGCGGTACGTGCGCCTTACGCGGGTGTGACCCCAAAAAAATGCTGATCGCCGTGACCGAGGGCGTCGACTGGGCGCGCAACTTGAAAGGCAAGGGGCTTCGGGCGCAAACCGCTGTCGATTGGCCCGACATGATCGCTTTCAAGCGCAGCTTTACCGACCTCATGTCAGGTCGGATCGAAGCCGGGATGCAGCGGGCCGGTGTCGTTCCCCTGCATGGCCAGGCCCGCTTCACCGGACCAAACACGATTGAAGTGAATGGCGAACTCCTGACCGCTCGGCATTTTCACCTTGCCACCGGCGCCCGGCCGATGACCTTGAATATCCCGGGCGAAAACCTGCTGATCACCAGCACCGACTTCCTCGAATTGCCGGAGCGGCCGGACAGGGTCGTCTTCGTCGGCGGCGGATTCATCGCGATGGAATTTGCCCACATCTGCAAACGCGCCGGCTCAAGGGACGTCACGGTACTAGAAATGATGAAGCGCCCGTTGGGCAATTTCGACCCCGACATGGTCGGCATGCTTTCCGAAGCGACCGCCGATCTGGGCATCGACCTGCGGACCGAGGCCAGGGTGTTGACGATCGAGCAGGACGGCGCCGGGTTCATCGTGACCTATGAAACGCCGCAAGGCACCCAGACCATTGCCTGCGACAGGGTGGTGCATGCCACCGGGCGCGTGCCCAACATCGAGCATCTCAACCTGGACGCCGCGGGCGTGGCCTACGGCCGTAAGGGCATCCAAGTCAGTCCCTTCATGCGCACGACCAACCCGGCGATCTTCGCGGCCGGCGACTGCGCGGACAGCGGCCCCAATCTCACCCCGGTCTCGGCCAACGAGGGCCGGATCGCGGGCAAGAACCTGCTCGCCGGAAAAGACGAGCGCGCGATCCACTACCCGCCGATCCCCAGCGTCGTCTTCACGCTTCCGCCCGTGGCGTCCGTCGGGCTGTCCGAAGACGCGGCACGCGAGCAGGGGCTGGACTTTGACGCGCATTTCGAGATAACCGCGCAGTGGTATTCCTCCCTGCGCGTGGGCGCGCGACACAGCGCCTACAAGGTGTTGGTCGAGAAAGGCAGCGGGAACATCCTGGGCGCGCATCTGATCGGCCCCGGCGCCGAGGAACAGATCAATCTGCTCGCCATGGCCATGGGCGCTGGACTGACGGCGAACAAGCTCAAGGGCATCATCTTTGCCTATCCCAGCTATGCCTCGGACATCAGTTCGATGGTGTAGCAGGCGCGCCAAGCAAAAAGTCCGCACGGCGTGTAGCTTTCCTGACGTGACCTAGTGCAGCACCTCAACCCACGCGAGGCGCATAACGAACTCGTCAAGACAAGGGCAGCCTTCGCGTTTCCTCTCATGCATCGAAGAGTCCAAGCCAGCACACCCTCTGCCATGCATTTAGCGCAACCCCCATCGCCTCGTGCCGGTACCGCCCGGTTGTTTTCGGTGCTCACCCTGGATGGGGGCGGCGCCCGCGGTTATTTGACACTCAAGATTCTCGAATGCGTCGAAGCGTATTTGAATACGCTGACTGATAACGCGCTGCCGCTGGGGGCGCGTTTCGACCTCATCTGTGGTACGTCGACGGGCGGGATCATCGCACTGGCGCTGGCACTGGGCCGACCGGTGAGCGAGATATCCGCCCTGTATGAAAGACACGTGCCGCGCATCTTCGGTTCAACGATGCGGCGCTTCGGGTGGATGAGAAATTTCCGCCCCCGTTACCGCAGCGACGCCTTACGCGAGGCGATGCATGCGTTCTTCGGCGACCTCACCTTAGGCGCGGTGCAGACGGATGTCTGCGTCACCGCGGCCTCGCTGACCAATGCACGACCCCATCTCTTCCGCAGCGATTACGCGAAGCCAGGCCCATGGCGTGGCGAAGATCGTCTCGCCGATCTGGCATTAGCCACCTCGGCGGCGCCAACCTTCTTCGCCGCCCACGCGACGGAACGCCTGAGCGATCTCGTCGATGGTGGGCTCTACGCCAACAACCCCGCGCTACTCGGTGTGGTGGAGGCGTTCCAGTTCAGCCGCCCGAGTCGGCGCGGTATCGCGCCGCCTCACGACCTTGGTGCCACGTGCCTGGCACAACTGGCCGTATTGTCGATAGGCACCGGTGAGCAATGTGCCATGCCCTATACCCCAGAACGCTTGCGTAACGGCGGTTTGCTGGCCTGGGGTGCGCACTTCCACAACGTCATCGACGAAAGCCAGTCGCAGTACACCAATCTGTTGGCGGCGGGCCTGCTGGGTACCGCCTACCACCGCATCAACCCGCGTCTGGATTTTCCGATGGCCATGGATGACGTGCGTCGTTGCCCGCACTGAAAAACCTGGCGGAATTGTCCGTGTCGGATGAGGAATTTTTACGCACCCGCATGGCCATCTTTTGAATCGGGTCATCGGATGCGCCAGGCGGGGTGATGTTTGTGCGCGGATAGCCCGCGTGGAGCACGCGCCGGCGGTCATGACGCATCGTCGCCCGAAACCGATGAGGGGGACGATGCGTGCGACGCATGCAGGATGCCATCGTCGAGCAGGCGCGCCGCGGGATTGTCGGTCACGCCACCGGCCTGGAAGTACCCGATTACGCTGCCCACCGCGCGGTGCTCGGTCATGGCCATCAACGCCGGCAGCGCGATGCCTTGGCGGCCGCCTTCGGTGACAAAGCCCGAGCGCAGACTGTGCCCGCCGAAGTCCCCCTCCAACCCAGCCATCGCGGCGCGGCGTTGCACGATGGCTGCGACCGAGGCGGGTGAGAGGCCGCCACCAATGCGGTGCCGCCACAGCCGACGGAAGATCGGGCCGTCCGTGAGCTGAGCCGCCGCCAGCCAAGCGGCCAGTGCGTCGGCCGCGGGACCCAGGATGGGCTTGTCGGGCGTGGCGGTGACGCTCGGTCCGGCCTGTTGGGTCTTACTGTGCCCCAGGTGGTACACGAACGCGCGCTCGCCGACCCGGCGCAGATCGCTCAGGTCCGCGGCGGCCACTTCACTGCGTCGGCGCCCGCCGCTGGCGAACGCGAACAGCAGCAGCGCGCGATCGCGCACCCCGGTCAGGGAGGCATCGCAGGTGGCCAGCAGCGCGGCCAGCTCGGGCTGGGTGATCGCGGTCTTCTTGGTGGGGCGGTCGCCGCGTTTGACCGCGGCGCGGCGGGCGCGGGCCAGCAGGTGACGGACGGCCGGCTGCTCGCACGGGTTGGCCACGCGACGCCACTGGTGCGCTTTGGACAGCACGGCGATCCGATGGCTGATCGTACTCAACTTCAGCGGCCCCAGGCGTTGTTTGAGGCCGGCCTCGACCAGTGCGGCATCCAGTGCGGGCGGCAGCTCCCAGGTGAGCGCCGATTCGCTCCGACGGGCCAGGTGGTCGACGATGAACTGGATCACCACCGCCTCGGGCAATGGCAGGGCAAACGGCTGGCCGTAGCGGCCCTGATACCAGGCGGCGCAGTAGCGCAGCGCGCTGGCATAACTGCGCGCGGTGTTCGCCGACGCCGCTTCGGCCAGGATGTCGCGCACGGCCGCCGCCGCTTCCGTGGCCAATTGCTCCGGCGGAGCGATAGGAGGCAGGGTGGGAAGTCGCAAATCGCTGTTTCTTTTCATATGTAGTATGTAAGATAAGTAACGATTAGAAAGGCCTACTTGCGATAACGATCTATTATCGCTTGTATAGCACCAAACCCGGTCACGCCGCACAGAGGAAAGCTTCGCCATGGCCAAAGGCATCACCGAAGCGCAGGTTCACGCCGCCGCCGACGCCCTCGTGGCCGCCGGCGAGCGCCCCACGGTGGAGCGGATCCGCGCCCACCTCGGTACCGGCTCGCCGAACACCGTCACCCGGCTACTCGATTCGTGGTGGCAGGCGCTGGGCGCCCGATTGACCGCACAGCAGGCGATGGCATCGATCCCCGACGTCCCCGCCGGAATCGCCACCCTGGCGGAACAATGGTGGGCACAGGCGTGGCAGCAGGCGCGCGAGGCCGTGCATGCCGACCTTGCCCGTGAGCGGCAACAACTCGCCGACGATCGCGTGGCGCTTGATCGTGAACGAGAGACCCTTCAACAGGCGCACGCGCAACTCCAGCAAGCGCTCGCGCAGGCGCAGCAGGCCGAAACGGCCATGGCGGCACGCTTGGCCGATATTCAACGGCTCGTCGAGCAGCAAGCCGCACAACTGGCGGATCTGACCCAGCAGCGGGAAGCGCTGGAAGCGCGTAACGGGCGACTGGAAGCGGAGTACCTCAGCGTCACAGCGCGCCTGCAGGCCCAGGAAGCCACCGCGGCCGCCGAACGCGAATCGCTGGCCCAGCAACTGCGCGCCGCGGAAGATCATGGCCACGCCGAGGTGGATCGCGCCCGCCAGGAGAGCAAGGGATGGCGCACCCGGCTGACCGCTGTGGAGAAGGAACGTGCTGCCGAGCGCGAGAAGCATCGGCACGAACTGACCACCGTCCGCGCCAGTTTGACCACGGCGCAGCAAGACGTGGCGGCGTACCGGGCGCGTGTCGAGACGCTGGAGCGCCAATGGGCCACGTTGGGCGATCTGCCCGCGATCCTTCGGGCCCAAGGTCAGGCCACGAAGGTTAAGCGCCCAGGAGCGGCCAAGAAGGCCGCAAAATCGGCCAGGCCTCGCACGCGTTCCTCCCGTTGACGAGCCGGCCCCGCCGAGTCAATCCGACCCACCGCAAGGTCGAAGTGTCACTATTTGCAGCAAAATCATCGCGGACCACCGCCGATCAGCCCGAATTAGGGTCTCAAAAAGGGGTAACAGCAACTCTTTGATTGAAATGATATTTGCTAAACTCGCAAGATCTTTTTATTAATACAATCAATGTGTTGCCGAATGGCGCGAAGCGTTACTTTTTGCACCTAAAACAAGGCAGCACCACGCTGGCCAACACCGAGGCGGCCGCCGCGGCCGCCGACGCGCAGGTATCGCTGGCGCAGGTCAGGCTGTTTCTCGCCCTGGGGGGGGGCTGGCAGAGCGCGCGCCAGATACCGGTCATCCCGCACGACGCAGCGCGCGCGGCAGGACGGGCGGGCACGCGCGAGCCACAAGCCCACGCCATAACATGCCGATACCCCGTCGGCGCCGGCGTCAGGCAAATGAACCCGAGGTGCCTTGCGCATGCCTGCGGGGCATGGCAAGCCGCGCCACCAGCAGCGATCTAGATACCGCTTGCGAAGCGCACCACCGATCCGCGACCGCGGTCACCGGCCATGGCGTGACACCGCGCCGCCCCATCCGCCGGGCACGCAGGAGCAACCGAGGATCGGCTCGTGGCTCGCTCAAAAGTGATTGATCCTCGCCTTGCGGCATTGCTGTACCCACCTGCGCGCGCTCCGCACAGGCTCGGTCGCCAGCCTGCAAGCGCACCTCGACCATGGTCTGCCAGTTGCGGGTACACAGGGGTGCCGAGTTTCGGACCCAACGACCACGACTGACGGGCCAGCTTTTCGGCGTCGCTGAAATTCTTCAGCCGCAACGCAATCTCTGCCCGATCCTGCAGCAGGTCCGATGAGTCGGGGGCAAGCTTCAAGGCCTGGTCCAGCGTGTGCGCGGCCGCGCCGTATTGGCCGGCCAACTCATCGTGTCGCGCCGCAACCTGCATTTCGGTGAACGACGGTTCGCTCAGCGGGATGACGTCGATAACGGACTTACTACGGCGCGAATCGCCGCCACCATGTCGTAGGCGCCCAGCCGCGTCGCTCGGAAACGCCATTTCGTACTGCCGGCAGGGCCAAATTCACCTTCTGACCGGGTCAGGCGGGATAATCCAACATTATCCCGCCTGAGAAAGAGCGGGTTTCTGTGGCGTCTTGTGTGATTGATCGGTATGTAATTACATGGTATGTAATGCATTATGAAATCCATCGAGAGACCGATATGGCACGTGGTGGCTTGTACAAGACCGAGGTCCAGAAGGCGCGGAACAGTCTGTTGGCGCAGGGAAAGCATCCTTCGGTCGACGCCTTACGGGTGGCCTTGGGTAATACCGGCTCCAAGACCACCATCCACCGCTACCTGAAGGAACTGGAAGCCGAGGACGGGCCGCGTGTCGGTGCGACGGTGGCGATCAGCGATGCCTTACAGGATCTAGTCGGCCGGCTGGCCGAACGACTGCACGAGGAGGCCGAGGTCCGGATCACCGCGGCGCAAGAACGCTTCACGGCGGAACGCCAAGCGCTGACTGCCACCGTGGAACAGCACCGCCAAGAAGCGACTGCGCTCAGCACGCAGCTGCAGCGTACCGATATCGCCCTGCAAGACGAAAAGGCTGCCCATGAACAGGCCCAACAAGGGCTTCGTGATCGCGCGTTGCTCGTCCAGCAGTTGGAGGAGCGGGTCGCCGGCATGACCACTCGGCTGACTGAGCACGAAGCGCACATTCAGTCGCTGGAAGACAAACACCAGCATGCCCGCGATGCCTTGGAGCACTATCGGACGGCAGTCAAGGAACAGCGCGACCAAGAGCAGCGCCGGCACGAACACCAGGTGCAGGGACTGCAGGTCGAGTTGCGACAAGCCAACGACACCATCACGAGCAAGAATCACGAGCTACTGCAGCTCAACCGCGATAATGCCCGGATGACCGAGCATATCAATCAGCTCGACAAGGAGTTTCGCCAGTTCCGCACCGAGCATCAGAAACTGCAACACGCCTACGACGCGAATCTGCCGCTGGCCAAGGAGCATCCGACCTTGCAGATGCGGTTGGCCCAAGCCGAACAAGGGCAGGCGCATCTGCAAACCCAGCTCGCAGCGGCCGAAACTCAATTGACCACCGAACGGGATCACCGGCGAGAGGTGGAGACCCAGCGCGCCGCCAGCCAGGCACGGTTGGACGTACTGGAAGAAATGTTTGCTCGACTGCGCAACGTCAGTACCACTGAGGTTGATGTCCATGAGGCTGAAGCGGTGCCTCGTGCGAATCCGGCACGATCGAACGTCCGGCGTCGTTAGCTGCGACAAAGATAGGTCGTTGTTATATAGGCTGTTTTACCGCTTATTTTATACTGTCGGGGGATGGGCACAAATAGCCTACATACATGCCCGCCCGAAAAACGGGGCTATCCAGCCCATGACTTTCCCTGGCCGCCTTGAAAGCACTGGCGGGCATGCCGAAACGATCGTCGGGGTCAGTCATGGCAGGTCTCCTTCTCTTTGCTGCGAGGCGTCGGCTCGCGTTCTCGTTGTGCTTGCATGCCGTGAATCTTCTTCTGCGTGGAGGTAAATCGATGTCGTGCCGATCGAGCTGTGGCGAAGATTCTGCTGGATGTGGTGGATCGGTGTTCCGTCTTCGGCCTGATGCGTAGCGGCCGTATGCCGTAGCCAATGAGTCGACGCCCGCCGCACTCGGGAGGCTTTGGCGGCATCTTCCTTTTGGAGCGTATCCGCAACATGCCGGAAGGTGGCCTTGACGATCTGATAGATCGCCGTGGGAGTGAGCGCAGAAGCGCGGCCGGCGATCCCCAGAATGGCCGGTATCTTGCCATTGTCGGCCGGCGCGGGCGGCAACCCATGGAAGCCCCGATAGCGCGCGAAATCCTCCATGAGATGGTCGCTGAGGGGGATCTGACCCTCGACGTCGCCTTTGCCCACGACATGGAGCCACCACCGACCACGAACGCGCTGGAAATCGCTCTCGCAGGCCGCGGCGGCCTCGGAAGCCCGTAAAGCCGTTTCGTACAGGAAACGCAGTACCCAACGAGCGCGTTCGTAGCGTTGGCAATTCCGGTTCGTCGACCGTGGCCAACCGTCGATGCTGTGAAGCACGTCGTCCCAAAGGGATCGGTCCAGATAGCGCTCGATAGCACGGGGCATCCCGCGACGCGCGCGTCGCCGCTGCAACACAAACGGACTGCCGGCGAGATAGCCGGCGCGTACGAGATAGTTGAACAGCCCTGCGAGGATGCCCAAGGCCTGACGTCGGCTGCGCTCGGCCAATGGTCCCGTGAACAGGCGCCGATGCTCACCACGACGGGCCAGACTGTCGTCGCACCAAGTGGCGGGCGGATGGCAGAGAAATGCTTCGTAGGCGATCACATCCTCGCGGGTGAGGCTCGACACCGGCTTGCCACGTATTTGCGTGGCCCAGAGCAGCAGCCGTTCTGCCTCCTTGCGGTAGCTGCGAAAGGTATGGGGCGAGTCGTGATATTCCGCCAGCCACAGGCCGATCGCCGCCACGTCGTCATTGGCCGCAATCTGTCTGGCCACGTTCGCCGGAGCACGGTTGGTTCCGGCGCATCCCGACAGGACAGGAGGCAGGGCCTGGGGTACGGCGAGGCTCAAAGGATGTTCAGTCATGCTTACCGATGTCCAATGCCGCGGGACCACCAGCGTACTGCTGAATTACTTTCGATTATAAGGATTATCATAAATTTCCTGATTTCATCATTACACATATAACGTAATACCGTGATATACATGATTCATATCCTGCGAAATTGACCCGCCAGCAACTGAGAATGCCCATGAGCCGTGTCAGTGATACCCGCCAACGTACCCGCGAAGCCGCTGCCCAGCTCGTTGTCGGCGGCAAACGACCCCACGAAATCACGGTCGACCAGATCTATACGGCCATCCAGCAGGGCAGCCGCACGACGATCAATGACGAGTTGAAGCTGTGGAAGGACGAACGTACAAAAGCGGACGCCCTCGGCGCCGATCTCCCGGCCGCTGTGGCCGATGCGATGCGCACCCTGTGGGTGTCCGCTGTCGAGCAGGGCGAAGCGGTATTTGCCGAACAGCGGGGCGCCTTGGAGACCGCTTTGGCGGAGGCCGAGCAGCAGCGGAATGCAGCCCTGCAAACGCGCGCCGATGCCATGGAGATGGCGACAGCACTGACCGAACAGTGCGAAACACTTCGACATGAAGTTGCCGCGCAGCAAGCGCGCGTGGAGACCGAGATGGGTGCGAAGAACCAAGCTCTGCAGGATGGGCAGGCGCTGCAACAAAGGTTCATCACCTTGCAGACCGAGACGGCTGAACAGATCGAACGTATCCGTCAAGCTCAAACCGAACAGGCCGAGGAATTCCAAGCCGCGATCGCGAGCCGAGATGCGGCTTTCCAGATCGAACGCGATAAAGCGAATGAGCGACTGGAGATCGCGCAAGCACGCATGCTGCAGGAGATCGACGCCGCACGCGAAGGCCAGCGGCGCGCGGAAAACCAGCTGACCAAAGCGCGAGAGCGACTGGAACAGCAGCAGGCCAGCTTGGCGGAGCTACGCTTGGATGCAGGGCGCCATCGTCGCGAGTTGGCTGAGCGTGATATCCGCCTTGAAGCACTGGCCACTACTGTCGCAGAGCGGGATCGGATGGTCATCGAGTTGGCCGCAGTTCGCGGGCAATTGGAAGGGATGGGCACGGCGGTGCAGTCGCTCGAAGCCCGGGCGAAAGCCGCAGAAGCTCGGTTAACTCAGACACCCGCACCGCCTCGAAAACGCCGGCAACATTAGAACATCGAAAGACGCGCTTTACATTTTTGGGGGTTGGGCAAAATTAGCCTGGTTGAGCCATTTCCTACGGTGGCAAGGGAACGGGACGTCCCGCATGTCGCCAGGGTCGAAAGCGGCCCCGCGCCTGCTACCGAGGATGGCGCCGAGGCATTGACGCCGCCCGCCACGCTGGCGCCGCCGAAGGTCCAGCTCGACTCGACCACCGCCCTGCCGGTGTTACCGGCGATCCCGCCGGATGAGGAGCCAGGTGGTGATGGCCTCTCTGCGGCGCCGCACGATGCGGCACCGCCACCACCACCGCGCCACCTCGATGTGGCCGACACGACGATCGTCGCCTCATCGACCCGCTATGTCGCCGTCTCCCAGGTCCAGGGGACGCTGCGCTCGGGCAGCAAGAAGCCGGGCGCGGTCCGCAAAGTTGCGATCGACCAGGTGATCGAGTGGCTGCGTGGTCGCAAGGGCGTCGCTGTGCCGGCGGACTGGCGCGAGCGATCGTCATGGGAGGTCGGGACCGACACCGGCGCCAAGCAGTGCTGGTGGGAGACGGATGGCAGCCATGTGGCGATGCGCCTGGATGAGCCTTGTGGCCAGCTGCCGGGACGCCATTGGCGCGTGGAGTTCGTCCTGGCGCTCACTGCGAAGGAGGTTGTCGTCGGCACCCGTCTGAGCGTGCTTGTCCAGCGCGGGGTGGAACCACAGGTCAAACCCTCTGTTCCAGGCCTGGTCCGCCTGATGAACAGCAAGCTGGAGTTCCTCGCGGACGGAACACCGGGCAACGGCACGGCTGAGTTCGTCGCCAGCGACGCCGACGTGCGCCATCTTGTCGGGTTGATTAGCGACCGCCACCGGACCATCGCGCTGGTCATCATTCACACGGCCACCGCGCGCTCACGGGCGGCGATCTCGGCGGCGACCCTGGCCAAGAGGGTCGCCGGCATTGCTCGCGTGGTGATGATCGACACCGGCGGAGCGCAGCGGCTCGCGCACGCGCTCGGTCCGGCAGGCGTGATCCCCCGCAACGGAGTGCGCCTCTACGGTCGCCAGTTCGACGCGGATCTTGCCAGCGCGAGCTGTCCCGTCCTTCCGCCCGAAAGCTGGCCAGGCCGGGACGCTGTGGGCCAACTGGAGGACGCCTGCGCAGTGGTTTCGGTGTCGGTCGACGACGCCGAGATTGACGTGCCCTCCTTTGCGCATATCCGGCAGCTGATCGCGCGCGAGCGGCGACGCCAAGAACGCGAACGCCTGACCAGTGCCAGCGAGGAAGTCGTCGACGAGATCGCGAGCCTCCGCGCGGCCCTGGCGGCGGCCGAAGGCGACGTAGCCGCCGCCGAAGAACTCGCCGCCGAGCAACAGAATCGCGCCGAGGAGACCGAAGAGCAGCTGCGCAGCGCGTTGGCGAAGCTGATGATCGCCTCGGAGCGGATCGACCAGCTGCAGGCCGCGCAGCGTGCCGCCGTCAACGACGTGCCGCTTCCGGAAACTTGGGCCGCGTTGGAGCGATGGACGGTGGAGCAATTCCAGGATCGGGTGGTCTTGACCGCGGGCGCGATGCGCGCCGCCCGCGCGTCGGTGTTCGAGAACATACCTCTCGTCGCCGAGACGATCGCCCTGCTAGGCAACCAGTACTGGACGGTAAAGACCACCGGGTCGGAGGAAGCGCGCCTCGATCTCGTGGAGGCGCAGAAGAAGTTGTACGTTGAAATCAGCCCCGCAGGCGAAGCGCTGAACAACGCCAAGCTGAAGGGGCAGTACCAGACCACGTATCAGGGGAGGCGTTATACCCTGGACCAGCACGTGAGTGGATCCAGCTCGCGCGATCGCCGCCGCGGTTTTCGTCTGTACTTCACGTGGTCGGACGACTTACAGAAGGTGATTATCGGCAGCTTGCCTGAGCATCTCGACAATACGCTCACGTGATCGGACAAGCGCCACTTTTCTTGTGGCGAAAATTCCACCCGATACAGCGAGATCCCGGCCGTTCGCCGGCTAGGCCTCGCCGATCGCTTCGGATAAAAGGGCCGACAGTCGCTCGTGCACCCAGGCTTCGTCGGCCGGTCCCGCGGCGTCCTGCACGACGTCGGCCTCGCCGGCGAAGGCCATCATCAGGTCGCCGTTGTCAGGGTATTCGGCTCGGAGCGCCGGCAGCCGGGCCGCGAGGCTGGCGATGCTGCTTTCGAGTTCGGCGCGTGATGATGACATGGCGCCATTTTTCCCTTGCGCGCCATCGACGCGCAACTGTAGCGGCGCTGATTACGCCATGGCTTGCGCATCAGGGTGTCGTCGGCTCCGCGCTGTCCCCGGATACGAAAAAGCGCACCTGCGCCATAGCGAGGTGCGCTTCAGATCATGGGCAACCGAACAGCAAGATCAGGTGACGGTGCTGCCTTGTTTTAGGTGCAAAAAGTAACGCTTCGCGCCATTCGGCAACACATTGATTGTATTAATAAAAAGATCTTGCGAGTTTAGCAAATATCATTTCAATCAAAGAGTTGCTGTTACCCCTTTTTGAGACCCTAATTCGGGCTGATCGGCGGTGGTCCGCGATGATTTTGCTGCAAATAGTGACACTTCGACCTTGCGGTGGGTCGGATTGACTCGGCGGGGCCGGCATCGTCAACGGGAGGAACGCGTGCGAGGCCTGGCCGATTTTGCGGCCTTCTTGGCCGCTCCTGGGCGCTTAACCTTCGTGGCCTGACCTTGGGCCCGAAGGATCGCGGGCAGATCGCCCAACGTGGCCCATTGGCGCTCCAGCGTCTCGACACGCGCCCGGTACGCCGCCACGTCTTGCTGCGCCGTGGTCAAACTGGCGCGGACGGTGGTCAGTTCGTGCCGATGCTTCTCGCGCTCGGCAGCACGTTCCTTCTCCACAGCGGTCAGCCGGGTGCGCCATCCCTTGCTCTCCTGGCGGGCGCGATCCACCTCGGCGTGGCCATGATCTTCCGCGGCGCGCAGTTGCTGGGCCAGCGATTCGCGTTCGGCGGCCGCGGTGGCTTCCTGGGCCTGCAGGCGCGCTGTGACGCTGAGGTACTCCGCTTCCAGTCGCCCGTTACGCGCTTCCAGCGCTTCCCGCTGCTGGGTCAGATCCGCCAGTTGTGCGGCTTGCTGCTCGACGAGCCGTTGAATATCGGCCAAGCGTGCCGCCATGGCCGTTTCGGCCTGCTGCGCCTGCGCGAGCGCTTGCTGGAGTTGCGCGTGCGCCTGTTGAAGGGTCTCTCGTTCACGATCAAGCGCCACGCGATCGTCGGCGAGTTGTTGCCGCTCACGGGCAAGGTCGGCATGCACGGCCTCGCGCGCCTGCTGCCACGCCTGTGCCCACCATTGTTCCGCCAGGGTGGCGATTCCGGCGGGGACGTCGGGGATCGATGCCATCGCCTGCTGTGCGGTCAATCGGGCGCCCAGCGCCTGCCACCACGAATCGAGTAGCCGGGTGACGGTGTTCGGCGAGCCGGTACCGAGGTGGGCGCGGATCCGCTCCACCGTGGGGCGCTCGCCGGCGGCCACGAGGGCGTCGGCGGCGGCGTGAACCTGCGCTTCGGTGATGCCTTTGGCCATGGCGAAGCTTTCCTCTGTGCGGCGTGACCGGGTTTGGTGCTATACAAGCGATAATAGATCGTTATCGCAAGTAGGCCTTTCTAATCGTTACTTATCTTACATACTACATATGAAAAGAAACAGCGATTTGCGACTTCCCACCCTGCCTCCTATCGCTCCGCCGGAGCAATTGGCCACGGAAGCGGCGGCGGCCGTGCGCGACATCCTGGCCGAAGCGGCGTCGGCGAACACCGCGCGCAGTTATGCCAGCGCGCTGCGCTACTGCGCCGCCTGGTATCAGGGCCGCTACGGCCAGCCGTTTGCCCTGCCATTGCCCGAGGCGGTGGTGATCCAGTTCATCGTCGACCACCTGGCCCGTCGGAGCGAATCGGCGCTCACCTGGGAGCTGCCGCCCGCACTGGATGCCGCACTGGTCGAGGCCGGCCTCAAACAACGCCTGGGGCCGCTGAAGTTGAGTACGATCAGCCATCGGATCGCCGTGCTGTCCAAAGCGCACCAGTGGCGTCGCGTGGCCAACCCGTGCGAGCAGCCGGCCGTCCGTCACCTGCTGGCCCGCGCCCGCCGCGCCGCGGTCAAACGCGGCGACCGCCCCACCAAGAAGACCGCGATCACCCAGCCCGAGCTGGCCGCGCTGCTGGCCACCTGCGATGCCTCCCTGACCGGGGTGCGCGATCGCGCGCTGCTGCTGTTCGCGTTCGCCAGCGGCGGGCGCCGACGCAGTGAAGTGGCCGCCGCGGACCTGAGCGATCTGCGCCGGGTCGGCGAGCGCGCGTTCGTGTACCACCTGGGGCACAGTAAGACCCAACAGGCCGGACCGAGCGTCACCGCCACGCCCGACAAGCCCATCCTGGGTCCCGCGGCCGACGCACTGGCCGCTTGGCTGGCGGCGGCTCAGCTCACGGACGGCCCGATCTTCCGTCGGCTGTGGCGGCACCGCATTGGTGGCGGCCTCTCACCCGCCTCGGTCGCAGCCATCGTGCAACGCCGCGCCGCGATGGCTGGGTTGGAGGGGGACTTCGGCGGGCACAGTCTGCGCTCGGGCTTTGTCACCGAAGGCGGCCGCCAAGGCATCGCGCTGCCGGCGTTGATGGCCATGACCGAGCACCGCGCGGTGGGCAGCGTAATCGGGTACTTCCAGGCCGGTGGCGTGACCGACAATCCCGCGGCGCGCCTGCTCGACGATGGCATCCTGCATGCGTCGCACGCATCGTCCCCCTCATCGGTTTCGGGCGACGATGCGTCATGACCGCCGGCGCGTGCTCCACGCGGGCTATCCGCGCACAAACATCACCCCGCCTGGCGCATCCGATGACCCGATTCAAAAGATGGCCATGCGGGTGCGTAAAAATTCCTCATCCGACACGGACAATTCCGCCAGGTTTTTCAGTGCGGGCAAACGACGCACGTCATCCATGGCCATCGGAAAATCCAGACGCGGGTTGATGCGGTGGTAGGCGGTACCCAGCAGGCCCGCCGCCAACAGATTGGTGTACTGCGACTGGCTTTCGTCGATGACGTTGTGGAAGTGCGCACCCCAGGCCAGCAAACCGCCGTTACGCAAGCGTTCTGGGGTATAGGGCATGGCACATTGCTCACCGGTGCCTATCGACAATACGGCCAGTTGTGCCAGGCACGTGGCACCAAGGTCGTGAGGCGGCGCGATACCGCGCCGACTCGGGCGGCTGAACTGGAACGCCTCCACCACACCGAGTAGCGCGGGGTTGTTGGCGTAGAGCCCACCATCGACGAGATCGCTCAGGCGTTCCGTCGCGTGGGCGGCGAAGAAGGTTGGCGCCGCCGAGGTGGCTAATGCCAGATCGGCGAGACGATCTTCGCCACGCCATGGGCCTGGCTTCGCGTAATCGCTGCGGAAGAGATGGGGTCGTGCATTGGTCAGCGAGGCCGCGGTGACGCAGACATCCGTCTGCACCGCGCCTAAGGTGAGGTCGCCGAAGAACGCATGCATCGCCTCGCGTAAGGCGTCGCTGCGGTAACGGGGGCGGAAATTTCTCATCCACCCGAAGCGCCGCATCGTTGAACCGAAGATGCGCGGCACGTGTCTTTCATACAGGGCGGATATCTCGCTCACCGGTCGGCCCAGTGCCAGCGCCAGTGCGATGATCCCGCCCGTCGACGTACCACAGATGAGGTCGAAACGCGCCCCCAGCGGCAGCGCGTTATCAGTCAGCGTATTCAAATACGCTTCGACGCATTCGAGAATCTTGAGTGTCAAATAACCGCGGGCGCCGCCCCCATCCAGGGTGAGCACCGAAAACAACCGGGCGGTACCGGCACGAGGCGATGGGGGTTGCGCTAAATGCATGGCAGAGGGTGTGCTGGCTTGGACTCTTCGATGCATGAGAGGAAACGCGAAGGCTGCCCTTGTCTTGACGAGTTCGTTATGCGCCTCGCGTGGGTTGAGGTGCTGCACTAGGTCACGTCAGGAAAGCTACACGCCGTGCGGACTTTTTGCTTGGCGCGCCTGCTACACCATCGAACTGATGTCCGAGGCATAGCTGGGATAGGCAAAGATGATGCCCTTGAGCTTGTTCGCCGTCAGTCCAGCGCCCATGGCCATGGCGAGCAGATTGATCTGTTCCTCGGCGCCGGGGCCGATCAGATGCGCGCCCAGGATGTTCCCGCTGCCTTTCTCGACCAACACCTTGTAGGCGCTGTGTCGCGCGCCCACGCGCAGGGAGGAATACCACTGCGCGGTTATCTCGAAATGCGCGTCAAAGTCCAGCCCCTGCTCGCGTGCCGCGTCTTCGGACAGCCCGACGGACGCCACGGGCGGAAGCGTGAAGACGACGCTGGGGATCGGCGGGTAGTGGATCGCGCGCTCGTCTTTTCCGGCGAGCAGGTTCTTGCCCGCGATCCGGCCCTCGTTGGCCGAGACCGGGGTGAGATTGGGGCCGCTGTCCGCGCAGTCGCCGGCCGCGAAGATCGCCGGGTTGGTCGTGCGCATGAAGGGACTGACTTGGATGCCCTTACGGCCGTAGGCCACGCCCGCGGCGTCCAGGTTGAGATGCTCGATGTTGGGCACGCGCCCGGTGGCATGCACCACCCTGTCGCAGGCAATGGTCTGGGTGCCTTGCGGCGTTTCATAGGTCACGATGAACCCGGCGCCGTCCTGCTCGATCGTCAACACCCTGGCCTCGGTCCGCAGGTCGATGCCCAGATCGGCGGTCGCTTCGGAAAGCATGCCGACCATGTCGGGGTCGAAATTGCCCAACGGGCGCTTCATCATTTCTAGTACCGTGACGTCCCTTGAGCCGGCGCGTTTGCAGATGTGGGCAAATTCCATCGCGATGAATCCGCCGCCGACGAAGACGACCCTGTCCGGCCGCTCCGGCAATTCGAGGAAGTCGGTGCTGGTGATCAGCAGGTTTTCGCCCGGGATATTCAAGGTCATCGGCCGGGCGCCGGTGGCAAGGTGAAAATGCCGAGCGGTCAGGAGTTCGCCATTCACTTCAATCGTGTTTGGTCCGGTGAAGCGGGCCTGGCCATGCAGGGGAACGACACCGGCCCGCTGCATCCCGGCTTCGATCCGACCTGACATGAGGTCGGTAAAGCTGCGCTTGAAAGCGATCATGTCGGGCCAATCGACAGCGGTTTGCGCCCGAAGCCCCTTGCCTTTCAAGTTGCGCGCCCAGTCGACGCCCTCGGTCACGGCGATCAGCATTTTTTTGGGGTCACACCCGCGTAAGGCGCACGTACCGCCATAAGGCAAGCTATCGACCACGGCGACCTTCCAGCCTGCCGCCGCAGCCATGCGGGCGACGCCCGTACCGCCGGTACCGGCCCCGATCACGATCAGGTCGAAACTCTCATTTGGGTTCATGCCATGCTCCTTTACTTCCGACGGACGTCGAGCAGCGCTTCGAGGTTGACAGCGATCGTGGACGCAAGGCGCTTGGCCTGGATGGCGGCGTGCCCGCGGAATTGCTCGTCCACGGTTGCCACAAATAACGCCAACCACCGCTGAAAGTGGTGGTGGTGCAAGGAATGTCGCGTGTGCAGCGCCATGTGCTGGGCAATCATGTTGCGTCGATAGCCCTCATGGTCACCGAGCAGCATCTTGCGCCAATACGCGCGAATCTTTGGTATATGTTGCTGCAGGTCAACGTCTTTGAAGATCGGTCCAAGCGCGGCATCAACCCTCACCTTGGCGTAAAAGGCGTCCACGAAGTCGGCAATGGCCTCCGGTGAGTTCAGTTCACGCGAATCCATGGCGATCGTTTTCACCTGGCGCTCAAGGGCATGCGGATGCGTCCGATCGGCCCTCGACGAATTCAAGCCGGCCGTGCATCAAACCGCTCATACGCGTCCTCCAAACGCACGTATCGCCCGCCACACGGATAGCCCGAACAAGCTGATCAACCCCAGTGCCGCGATGACCCAGTGCGCACTGAAAAAGGCGCCGGCCGTCGTACCCGCCAAGAGCGCGGCCAGGATCGGGAGGTGACACGGGCACGTCAGCACAGCCAGCCCGGCCCACAGGTAACCCGTGATGGATTTGCGCTCGTGACCGTTCATCGCCGTGCCTCTTCGTGTCGACCAACCTCTGCCCGCAGCGCGCTCAATTGCGCCTCCAACCCCACCAATGCCTGCCGCCGCTCATCGACGATTCCGCCTACCTCTGCCAGGCACATCACCGTCTTATCGGCATTCGATGCATCCAGCGACCGGCACAGTCGCGTCACGACGTCCAGGCCGACCCCTGCCTCGACCGCGGACCGCACGAAACAAAGCCGGTGCAGGGCGTTCGCGTCGAACACGCCATAACCTCCATCGGTGCGCGCGGCCGGATGCAGCAGCCCGCGCACCAGGTAGTCACGCACGATATGCACGCTCACGCCGGCGTCTTTAGCCAGCTGTGACACGGTGTAGGCGTTCATCGAACACCCCGTCTCCTCATCCGGCACAGCAGGAAAGTTGCTTGACGTCCTTGGTGAAGGTCTGTGCCGCCAGTTTCAGGCCCTCGACCATCGTCAGGTACGGGAACAACTGATCGGCAAGCTCCTGCACGGTCATGCGCGCCCGGATCGCCAGTGCGGCCGCCTGGATGATCTCGCCGGCTTCCGGCGTCACCGCCTGCACCCCGATGAGCCGGCCGCTACCCGCTTCGGCCACCAGCTTGATAAAGCCATGGGTGTCGAAATTGACGAGCGCCCGCGGCACGTTATCGAGTGAAAGTGTGCGGCTATCCGTCTCGATACCCTGCAGGTGCGCTTCCGCCTCGCTAAGGCCTACGGTCGCGACTTGGGGCTCCGTGAACACCACCGCCGGCATGGTGGTGAGATCCAAGGTCGCCTCGCCCCCCATCAGGTTGATGGCGGCACGTGTACCGGCGGCGGCCGCCACGTAGACGAACTGCGGCTGGTCGGTGCAATCGCCCGCAGCATAGATGTGCGGCGCACTGGTTCGCATACCGCGATCGACCACGATGGCGTTTTGAGCATTCACCGCAACACCCGCCGCCTCCAGCGCGAGGTCACGCGTGTTGGCGGTCCGGCCCGTGGCCACCAGCAACCGATCGGCACGCACTTCGCCGTGCCCGGTGGTGAGCACGAATTCACCGTTGGCATGGGCAACTTGGCTGGCCTGGGTGTGCTCCAACACCTCGATGCCTTCGGCACGGAACGCCGCCGTGATCGCCTCGCCGATGGCCGGATCTTCGCGAAAGAACAAGCTGCTGCGCGCCAAGATGGTGACGTGACTGCCCAACCGCGCGAAGGCTTGCGCCAATTCCACCGCAACCACTGACGAGCCGATGACGGCGAGCCGCGGCGGAATCGCGTCACTGGCTAATGCCTCGGTGGACGTCCAATACGGGGTGTCCTTCAAGCCGGGGATGGGCGGCACCGCCGCGTGGGCACCCGTGGCGATCAGGCAGCGATCGAAAGACACCTCCGATTCACCACGCCCCGTCGTCGACGTGACGACGAGCGTGTGTGCGTCCTTGAAACGCGCTTCGCCACGCAGCAGCTGGATGTTGGGGTTGGTATCGAGAATCCCCTCGTACTTGGCGTGACGCAGTTCGTCGACACGACCTTGCTGTTGGGCGAGCAGTCGGTCACGCCGAACCACCGGCCCCGTACTGGAGATGCCGTCATCGAACGGACTGCTTCGACGCAGGTGGGCCACGTGCGCGGCGCGGATCATGATCTTCGACGGCACGCAGCCGATATTGACGCAGGTACCACCGACGGTTCCGCGCTCGATGACGGTCACCCGGGCGCCGAGTTCAACGGCCTTCAGCGCTGCCGCCATGGCCCCGCCGCCCGTGCCGATGACAGCAACGTGCAGTCGCTGCTCCGAAGCGGTGGGCGTGCGGTCGACATCGCCACGCGGCTTGAACCAACCACCCAGCGAGCCCAAGGCCTGGTCGAGCATGGAGGACTTGCGCGCGAGTGTGTCGGCTTGCGGTGCCGAGGCGGCGGCGATCCGGTAGTTTTGCGGCAGACCCGCGTTGAGTTGCTCCACCGTCAATGGCTGGGTACTACGGACGTGCGCCACATTTTGCGGGTAGGCGACGTCAGCGGCGACGACGTCAGGCAACGCCCGGAGCGCTTTTTCAACATGTCGGGCGCAATCGGCGCACGTCATGCCGATCACAGAGAGGGTTTGTTCGTTCATGATGTTCCTGGCAAATGAACGCGTGTCGCTTCGGTTCGAAGCAGAGCGGCACACCGTTGAATCAATAGAGGGCCCCATCAACCATCGCAGTGACGGCACCTTCCGTTAGCAGCAATAGGGCACCACGACGATCAACAAAAGCACGATGCCGATGACGATCGCGGCCGTGATGAGGTCGGTTTTCTTGGCACTCAGCCATGCTTTCATGGGTGTCATCTCCGATAGGGTGATCCAACGAACGCCGGTACTCCACGGGGTTTGATCCCACATCTCCACCCGCGGAAGGTGGGGTGAGTGTTCAACAGCAGGCGTCGTCTCGCTTCGCACCGCGGTGCCCCTTTCCCGGCGGCGATACCAGATCCCAGATGGATACCGCGACCATCAAGACCAGCCCGGGATAGAGCAGCCACGCCGCCATGCGCAAGGCCCCGATCAGCACCAAGACCGGTCCGATCACGCCAAGGGCCATGCGTAACCACTGCCGATGACGGAAGCCGGCGATCCCGTTGGCAAGCAAGGCGACCATCGCAAACAGTGGCAGCAAGTAATGGATGAATACGCCCTCGTACTGGCTCAGAAAGCCCAATCCGATCGCGGCGCCCAGGCTGGCGAGTGCAGGAAAGCAAGCAGCGCATCCCATCGCTGTGACGATGGCCCCGATTACGCCCGCTTTGTCGGCGGTGCGTGTGAGTGGAGTGAGAGACATGGGAATGACCTCGGGCGCTTCAATTCTTAACGGTGGAGGGGTAGCCCGCATCCGTCGTGGCGCTGACGAGTGCCCGGGTGCTGGTCTTGGCATCATCGAAGGTCACAACGGCTTCCTTCTTGTCGAACAGGATCTCGGTCTTTTCGACACCGGGAACCTGGGACAGCGCTTTCTTGACGGTGATGGGACATGCGGCACACGTCATACCGGACACCGACAGGGTGGCGGTCTTCGTAGCCGCCCAGGCAGGCGCGGAAATGGCGGTGGCAAGGACGATGAGAGCGGCAAGTTTCTTCATGGGTGGATCCTCCGACGGGTCAGTAAAACAGCGTGGCGAGATAGGGAAAGGTCAGCGCCACGAGCACCAGGGCTGCGACGATCCAGAACAAGACTTTGTAGGTGGTCCTGACCTGCGGCACAGCGCAGACGTCACCAGGCGCGCACGCCGTAGCAGGCCGGTAGATGCGTCGCCAGGCGAAGACCATCGCGATCAGCGCTGCACCGATAAAGTACGGGCGGTACGGCTCAAGCACAGTCAGGTTGCCGATCCAGGCGCCACTGAACCCAAGGGCGACCAAGACCAGGGGACCAAGGCAACAGGTCGACGCCAGTAGTGCGGTGATACCCCCGGCCAGAAGAGCGCCGGAACCTGTTTTCTTGACGACTTGGGTATTTTTCATGGAGGGCTCTGCGTGGATGGGGGCGACTATGGGAGCACTCTATTCGCGTACTTAGGTACAGAGTCAAGCGCAAGAATTTTTAGCGTCAACCCGCTGCAATCAGTTGGTGCTTCAGCAGACTGCGCAGACAAACCGCGAGATCGAATGCTCCGTCGATGGCCCGAGCCGCCGCATACGCGGCCTCCAGATCACGCGTATCGATCAGCGCGGCGATGCAGGCGAAGCTCGCTGCGTCCAGCACGGTCATCGCCACCTCGCCGCCGTCACGCCACAACACGACCTGTTCGCCGCGACCATCCAGCTGCAGCCGCTCGCCTTCGGGGGCGGTGGCGTAACGCCAGATCGTCAGCACCGGATGCGTACTGCCCAGCAGGCGCACGCTGGGATGCAACCGCCAGGACAACGATGTCGTGTCATCGAGCGTGGCCGGAGCCAGTGGCGATGCTTCAGCGGCCAGTGCGGACTGCTGGCGTAGCCACTCCAACTGCGCCACATCAGGCAAATAGGCAAGTGCTGCCGCTTCGGGCATCGTGGCCAGAAACGCGGCGAAGGCGCCGCCGAACGCCTGCAGGTTGCCGCGCGTCGACGGATGATGCAGGCGATAGCGCGTCGCTGCGGCCTCGAAGAAGGCCTCGCCGACCAGCGCTTGCACCGCGGGGTACGTGGCGCGCAGCGTTTCGATCTGCGTACTGGCGATGGCGTTGCCGTACACCTGCAACCGTGCAGCGGGGGCGAGGCCGGCACCGACAACCCACTGCGCGAGGTCACTGCCGCGATCGAGCACGGCGTTGGCGAAACCGCGTTGCAACTCAAGCAATGTGGGTGCGGTGACCATTGAGCAGGGCCTCCGCGCGGCCGGCTTCCGCCAGCAACACCTCAAGTTCGGGGATGTCCTGATCCCACTCAATCAGGGTGGGTACGGGGCCGAACAGATCCAGTGCCCCGGCATAAAGCGCCCAGACTTCGGCATCCACCGGCCGGCTGTGGCTGTCGATCAATAGCGGTACCGCGAGATCGGTCTTGCGAATAAATCCACCCAAGTGGATCTCGCGCACCGCCGCGCGCGGCATCGCACGCAGATAGGCATGCGCGTCGAAGCCGTGATTGACGCTGTTGACGTAGACATTGTTGACGTCGAGCAACAGGCCGCAGCCACTGCGACGTATCAATTCGGCGACGAACTCCCACTCGCTCATCTCGGCGTGTTGGAACGTGAGATAGCTGGAAACGTTCTCGACCAGGAACTCGCGGCCCAGCGCGTCCTGCACCTGCTGCACGCGCGTCACTATCAGGTCCAGCGCCTCCCGGGTGAACGGTAGCGGCAGCAGGTCGTTGAGGTGGATGCCGCCGATCGCGCCCCAGCAAATGTGATCGGAGACCAGCCCCGGTTCGAAGCGTTGCACCAGCGCACACAGCGTCGCCAGATGCTCGTCGTCGAATGTGTCGGCTGATCCCAGCGAGAGGCCGACACCGTGCAGGCTCAGCGGATAGTCGGCGCGCACATGCTCGATCGCCGCATGCAGTGCTCCGCCGTCGGCAAACAAATTCTCACTGTGCACCTCGAACCACGCCACGCGCGGACGTTCGCTCAACACCCGCTGCATGTGTGGCGCACGCAGACCGATCCCGACTCCAGAAGGAGCCGAGATCGGTGGCGCCGCGAGCGTGCTCGCGTCGTGCATCGTGGTGTTGCTCAGCCCTTCTGTGCCGGTTCGAGTTTGCCGCCGTCGATCTTCTCGCACAAGCCCTTGGGCACCGCGACGAAAGAGTTTGGATCGCGGGCCTTGGTGTCCTGGCTGGCGCAGGAGTGGCCTGCTGCTTTGCAGTCGTTCTTCTGCGCAGCGTTGATGCCGTAACACTTCTCCATATGACTCATTGACATCGGTTTGCTCTGCATGCCTGCGGCCGCTGCGACTGTGGTCAGACCCAACGTGAGTCCTCCCGCCAGAACGGATTTCAGAATCGATGCGGTATTCATTCTCAACTCTCCAGTACGTGGCCAGAAACACTCTGGCCTTCTTTGAAAATGACAATCGGTAACCCATGCAGAAACTTTCCCGTGTCGACCAGCAGCCATCCTCATCTTCGAACCGCGTGTCCGGTCAATCTCCGCCCATGGCGCAGAGCCTACTGCCGTACTTCGGTACGACATCAAGCGTGGATTGCCAAGACCGCGGGAGCCTTGACCGACGTCCTACTGCCCATCGTGGCTCGGCCTGAGATGGAAGGTCGGATGTGCGCATGCGATTTCCGTGATGATGTCGCTTAGCAGCTGGCGTGCTTCCTGCTCGCAGCCTCCGCAGCCACCCGAGCAGCCGGTGAGCCACTGCAATGCTTCGAAACTGCGCACCCCGGCCACCACCGCGTGGCGAATGTCCTCCTCGGTCACGCTGTGGCACACGCAAACGTCAGTCATGATCCAACTCGCGTGGCGGAGCCGTCCTGTCGTAGCCTGAGACGCGGCGGATCGCAGATGTCGGTCCTGAAGCACGGAGTCGTACCCACCATCTGACGCGAAGTCGGCACGTCAACCCGCGGCCTCGGGCAGGAGCGCAGCGGGCGTCAACCACGCCTCCAGCTGCGGCAGCGCGTTCGGTCCGAGATGCTGCTGGAATGTGTTTCGCGCCACCCCGAGTAGCCGGGCAAGTCGAGCTTCGATAGGCAAGGCCTCGTCTGCCACAAGAACCTCTAGCAGCGCACACGCGAGATCGCATTGCAGCGCGGCCCCATCGGGCAACGGAACGCGTGCTTGCGACAGCCGCTGGACGAGACGGGCGGCCATGGTGTGCGCCTCCTCCTGACTGAGCTGATCGACCGTCTCGCGCCGGTACCAGTATGAAGGGTTCGGAAATGTGGCAAGCAACGCCGACGCCGTCGTGGCAGCTACCAAAGCAACCTGGCTGTCACCGCCGAGGGCAGCACGCAGGAGGCCGACCTGCTGGTCGACCCGAAGCTCACGCAGCCATTTGATCGCGATCACGTCACCGCGATGGTGCAGCCAAACCTCTGCAATATCAGGATGAACCTCCAGGCGTGCCAAAACGGGTTTGGCAAGGCACCCGCAACCGATCTGCGGCACCGCCTCGCACACGAGCGGCACCGTGTAGAAGTGAATGAACACGAACGTCTCCCAGGGGGTGAGGTGGGTGTACGCTATGTCCGTAGTCATGTACGGAGTCAATGGGTATGGGGAAGCCATCGGAACAACTGACCATCGGTGCGTTTGCCAAAGCCGCGGGGGTCAACCTGGAAACCATCCGGTTTTATCAGCGCAAGGGGCTGCTTCCGGAACCGGACAAACCCTATGGCAGCATCCGCCGCTATGGTGATACCGATGTCGCTCGTGTGAAATTCATCAAGTCAGCGCAGCGTTTGGGCTTCAGCCTCGACGAAGTCGCACAGTTGCTCGCCCTGGAGGACGGCACCCATTGCAGTGAGGCGGCACAATTCGCCGCGCAGCACCTGGCCGACGTGCGGGGACGCCTGAAAGACCTCAAGCGCATGGAAACCGTACTGGCTCGATTGGTCGCGCAATGTCATTCGCATCGCGGCACCATTACCTGCCCCCTCATCGCCTCCCTGCATGGCCGTTGAGACGTCCTGCCGGCGACGCCTGACAGCCTGGCGCACTCTTTGGTGGATCAGCCGGACATGAAGGCAAGCTGTTCGCCGGCTTATCGGCAATGCCCCGTCAGCAGCCGCGTGATGCGCGACCGAAACTGGTCAGGGGTCAACGTCGTGATCGGTTCGCGCTGCGGCCATACCTTCAGGATGGCGGCTCGGAAATTGGCGGGCGTGCTGCCTTGCTCGGGACCAATGATGTAGGTCGGCACCGTGGTGACCGCGTAGTGCGGGTACATCTGCCGCGCGACGTCTTCGAACCGACCATGATCGGTGGCGCCTTCGGCAAACACCAGCAAAGCCACCCATGCACCGCAGCGGTCGCAACGCACTTCTTCGACGGGGATGGTGCCGCCGGGCAGCGAGTGCTTTGCCGCCAAGGGTGGTGGTGGCGTACTGCTCGGACCGCGAATGGACTCCAGCGCCGTCACGATCTGGTGCGACAGGGGTTCCAATATCGCGCGCCGCTGGGCAAACATCGCCTCCCGTTCGTCGCCGGCGATGTCGGTGACCACGCAGGTTTCGCCGGACGCGGTACCTGTGACGCGCAGGCGTCCCAACTCCCCCAGTTCGGCGTGCCGAAAGACGTAGGCGATACCGTCCGGCAAAGGGTCGCGGTGAAAGGACACATCCGGTGGCAGCTTTAATCCGGCAGCCGCTTCGGCGGGCGATTTGCGTTGGGAGGTCATGCGGGATTCCGTGCGAACGCGTGGCGGCTTCCAACGACGTTAACGCATGTTCCGCAGCACCGGCCTGACCGGCTGCAGGGTGGGCAGCAACCGCGCCATGTACCGCTCGACCGGGAACAGGAACAGCCCGCGAAAATTCACGAGACGCTCCTGGATCGGCGCGATATGGCGCAGGTTCTCGGGCACCGCGAGGGCTGCGATGTCGGCGGGCAAGGTCGCGAGCGATTGCTGCATGCGCGCCGTGGTCCACGCCATGACGATGTTGCTCAACAGCGTGATGGCGGAGGAGACACTTCGGAGGCGCGCGTTGTGGCTCATCTGATGCCGCGGCACCTTGCCCGTTTCCAGCGCATGCTCCAGCACATGGACACGTTCCCCGTGATTGAGGGTGCGCAGGATTTCCCGGCGGAAGTCGGGTAGCGTGAACCAGCGGCACAGATAGAGCGTGAGTAGCAATCGGCCGATCTGGACGCCCGCGTCGTACAACTGCTCACCGGCCGCGGCGGAGCCGAAGCGGGACAGGATGTCGACCGCGCTCGCTTTGCCGACATGGGTGGAGGCCGCCATGCGGACCCATTCATCCCATACGGGCTCCACCTTCTCAGGATGCGCTCGGTTCTTGGCGATCACGCTGCGCAGCCCCTCGGGCACCGTCATCGCCGGGGTCACATACAGCTTGTGTGCGCTGGCATCACGCAGCCGTGGGCACATATCCTTTCCCACCGTTTTTCGCCAAGAACATGCCGAATTCGGTTTGACCGTGCGTATCCACCGCCAATTGGTTGATCGTGACCGTGCTTTGGCGAAGGACCCCTTCCAAGGCCACACCCTGTTGCCGTTCGCCGAGCACGACGGGCTGGTCGTGAAAGATGCCCCAGCGGTCATGGATGTGCGTGTAGATGCCAATCGACTTCTTCTTCGTGCGCGGGTCGCGACGTGCCAGGGGGCTGCTCTTGACGGTTTCACGACTCATCATGTCCGCGGACGCCAGATCGGCGCGTCCCCAGGATTCGGCAATGGGGTGGCTGTGCATGTACTCGAAGACGGCGGTATTGGCTTCCCGTAAGCGCTTTTCTTGGGCGATCCAACGCATGCTCTGATTGACGGCATCCGCGGAGAGGCCCGGCATCATGCGCGCCGTATCGGCGGCGGACAATGCCGTGCCGTGCGCAAGAAGACCGGCATACACCAAGCGCAACTCATCGATCGAGCGCGGCTCGCGGCCCAGCAGCGTCCAGCTGAAGCGGGTGTGGCTGTCCACTTCCATCATGACGCCCGGCAGCTCTTCCGCTCCCATGCGCTCCATCAGGGCATCCCGAAGCACCATCACGGCTTCCGGCACGTCCTCCGCCGGGAGTTTGGGCAAGTGCACACCGTCTCTGTCCACGGTGACGTCGCCAGCCTGCGCGGCTTCACTCAGGTGCTGGAGCTGCTTGGACACTTCCTCGACCAGCGGACCGGTGAATTCCTTCGCGTCGCGGGGCAGCTTCAAGCGCGCGTAATGATGCGTCTTGCTCTTGGTCCATTCCGCGGACGGAATCAGCATGCTTTCGCGACTGCGGAAGCTGAAACTGTGCGCGACATACACGCTGCCGTTCTTCAGGGCACGGCGTAACGCCAGCAGCGTCGCCACCTCGAAGGCCTGCAGGGCACGTTGCCGGTCGGGATTTGCCAGCATGTCGTCCCACACTTTGCCGAGGTGAACCGGTATCGCCTCGGGCAGTGCTGGTTTGCGCTGCAGATAGATCTCGCGCAAGGCGTCCAGCGCCTGACGAACCGGGTGCGGCGCCACGCTCTCAAAGGGAAGCGCACACAGCATTTTCAACAGCGAGCGCGAGTGGCGGTTGTTTTTGAGGAGGAGTTGTTCACGGGTCAGGTGCGCTCGGCTGAGTTTCTTGCCGCCGCCGACCTGTTCCACCGCACGCAGAATCGCCGCACGCAGATCCTCTTCGCGAAGGGAGCGATCGAGGGCCAGCTCGCGGACTTCCTTCGCAAAGGTGGTCAGCGTGCGCGCACGCGCCTCGGCGGATTGGACCACGGCGCGCATCCCGTTGCCCCAAAGATCGGCTACGTGTTGGCGCGTCATGGCCAGCACCCGGTCCGTGGCGGTGCACAGCGCCGTCTGCAGGTAACAGGCGACCTCGATGGTCCGGCGCGTTGCCGCAATACGCTTACTCGCCGCGGGTGGCCGATCTGCCATCGCCTGGGCGTAATGGCGCTTGATGTGATCCGACACGGAAGGCATGGGGTGTGCGGCCACACCGAGTTGGGTCAGGTATTGGATCCGCTCGAACTGTTCGCGAATCTGGGGGAGCGACTGCCGGCGTGGTGCTTGCGCAAGCCATTCCTGAAAGGAAAGACCAGAGCGATGGGGTTCGTCGCAGGCCCGCACCCACGCATCGAGGACAGTGAAAGGGGCGTCCTTCTGCAGCACGGTGCCGAGTTCATCCTCGGCCAGCTTTAGCGCGACATCGATGGCGCTCTTCAGTGGGCGCTCGCCCTCAATGAGGATGCCGTGCTCGTACAGCCACGTTTTGACGTGTGTTTTCAAACGATGACGATCGAACTCGGACAGCACCTCGACACGCAGGTAGCGCACCAGGGCACGGCGCTGGTGTTCGGACATGCGACCAAAACCCAACGTTTCCATGGCGGCGTTCTGGTGCGCGAACAAGGTCGGCCGGCGGCGATATAGCGAGCGGAGCGAGGCAATATCCGGCGTCGTGATCTCCAGCGTTTTGCCTAGATGTGCCCATAGCTCGGCAGGGACTACTTTGACGGCCGCAAGCACGCTGCCAGTCATCCGGATGAAGCCGATCTGCAACGCCAGGCCCAGCCGGTGCAGCGCGTCGCGCTTGGCGAGAATGACGCGCCGTTCCTTGGCCGAGTAAGTGAAGAAGGCATGGAGCTCGAACTGATTGAGCTCCTTGGGAATGGTGCGCAGCCCAAGATACGGCGCCTGCCAGTACTGCATGCCTACCTCCGGCCTTTCCGTGGAGAAGATCTGAGGCTAACAGCAAACTGTTGATTTTATGAAGATTGCTTCCCGGGCGCCTACATTATTCCCCGTCAAATCAAAGAGTTGCTTGACGAGGCTAAGCGTTACTATTTGCACCTAAAACAAGGTGACACCAGCGTGCGTTCGGCGTCGAGACTGGTCAGGTAAGGTGCGCGGCCGCCCCGATACAGCTGGCGATCCTGGGATGCCGCCTCGCGCGCCTCGGCAGCGGCCTCGTGCAATGCCTGCTGGCGATCCAGTAGTTGCGCGTAGCCGGTGAGTGCGGTTTGCGTGTCGCGCAGGGCGTTGAGCACGGTCTGGTCGAAGGCAGCCAGCTGCGCATCGGCTCCGGCTTCGGTTGCGCGCACCTGCGCATGGGCTCTTTTGGACGGGAAGGTCCATGAGATCAGCGGGCCGATCTGCCACGATCGCGTCGGCGCTTCGCCGAAGTCGCCGAGCAGGCCGGAGGCACCCACCGATCCACCCAGTTTGACGTCGGGATAGAGATCGGCCACCGCCACGCCGATACGCGCAGTGGCCGCTGCCAGCCGGCGCTCCGCCGCCCGCACGTCCGGTCGGCGCTGCAGCAGCACCATGCCGTTGCCCACCGGGATGGGCTGCTTGAGCGCCGGGGCTTCCTGGCAGGCATCGACGCCGGGCGGAAGGTCGCCGGGCGTGTGGCCCAGCAGCGCGGCGAGCGCGTACTGGGCGGTCTTCTTCTGGGCGATCAGCGGCGGCAGGCTTGCACTCAGCAGGTCGAACTGGGCCTTGGCCCGGGTCAGGTCGGTGCGGGTGCCGCGGCCGGCGTCGAACAGCCGCTGGGCAACGTCCATGCCGAGCTGCTGCAGCGCCAGCGATTGCCGCGTGATGGCGATCTCGCGGTTGGCGTGGCAGCTTTCGAGGTAGCTGCCGGCCACCTGCGCGACCACGGTGATGCGCGCCATGTCCAGCGCGTCCTGCACCGCCTCGCTGTCTGCCTTGGCCGCTTCGCTGGCACGCTTGAGCTTGCCGAAGAGGTCGAATTCGTAGCTGGCGCTGAGCTTGCCGCTGGCAATGTTGGAAACGGGAAGCTGGTTGGACATGAGCAGGCTTTCGGCGGGAATCAGGCCGCGGAAGGCCTCCGCGTCGGCACCATAGGTGACGCCGCCAGCGTTGATGGCCTGGTCGTAGATGTCCGAGGCGAGGCTTAGGTTGGCGGTGGCTTCGCGCAGACCGGCGTTGTTGCGCAACGCATCCCGGATCAGCTGGTTGAGCAGTGGATCATCGTAGAGTTTCCACCAGGCGTCAGGTCCGCTGCGGCTTGGATCCACTGCCGTGCCCAGCACGATGTCTACAAACGGCTTCTGCGCGTCGGGCTGGTTGATCACGGCGCTGTCGGGGCGATGGTAGTCGGGGCCGACGGTCTTGCAGGCGGCAAGGCTGCACAGCGCGACCAGCAGCATGCCCAGGCGGCGCGTGTTCACGGCGCGCTCCGGGCCGTTGTCGGCGCCACGCCCGGGTAGGTTGCTGCGGGCGCTGCCGGGGTGGCCGGCTGCCGTGGGCGGGCGGTTGCGTCGTTGTCGGGCAATACGGTGACCGTGGCGGTGCGCCCGACGATCAGCCGTATGTCGCCGGGATCGCCATCGAGCGTGATCCGCACCGGCACGCGCTGCGCGAGGCGCACCCAGTTGAAGGTGGGGTTGATGTCTGGCAGCAGGTTGGAGCCGGGTGTCCTGTCCCGATCCTCGATGCCGGCGGCGATGCTCTGTACGTGGCCGTGCAGCAACTGCGACTCGCCCATGACCTCGATCTTCACCGGCTGGCCGATGTGGATGCGCGACAGCTTGGTTTCCTCGAAATAGCCGTCCACGTGGAACGAGCGGCTGTCGACTACCGACAGCACGGGATGACCGGTATTCACGTAGTCGCCGACGCGCACCGTGCGGTCGTTCACGAAGCCGTCGACCGGGCTGTAGACCGTGGTGCGCTGCAGGTTCAGTTGCGCCAGGTCCACCGCGTTCTTCGCCTCGTCCAGGGCAGCCTGAGCCACCGCGACCTTGGAGCGTCCCTCTTCCACGATTTCCTTCGAGACCAAGTCGCTCAACGCATGATTGCGCAGCGCCTCTCGCTGGAACTGGTGCAGGCTGGCCGTGGCCTTCTCCACCGCCGTCCGGGCCTGGTTCAGGGCCAGCTCGTAGCGGGACCGATCGATCTCGAAAAGCGGCTGGCCGCGATGAACCGGCTGGTTGTCGTCGACCTCGACCGCGGTGACCAGTCCCGACACATCGGGCGCCAGCTGCACGACATCGGCGCGCAGATGGCCGTCGCGTGTCCATGGCTCGTCGTGGTAGTAGTGCCACAGGTGCTTCAACACGATGGCCGCGATCACTACGGCGACCAGCGTCAGCATGATCGGCCCCAGGGATTTGAATATCTTTTTCACGACAGTATCCGTTGGGCGAGCAGGAACAGCAGGCCCAGCACGATCACGTACAGGGCGCTGTTGAAAAGGGCGGGATGCCACACGATGCGATAGAAGCCGAGCCGCGCGAGCCCCAGGCGCAACATCGACTTGAAGACGTATGCCAGCACCATCAAGGCCAGCAGGGTCGGCACGAACACGCCGTACAGGCTGAATTCTCCGGGCATGGGCGTCAGCTCAGGTTCGGTTGGGGAGCGTCGGCGAAGACGTCGGCAGGTGGTTGTGTGCGCGTGGTCGAGGACATCGGGAACAGCGCCAGGCGAAGGCCGGCCAGAGCCTGTGTGGTGTGCCGGACGGGCGCGTCGGGGTGGCCGGTCATGGCCTGGATCACCGCGTCCAGATGGCTGCGCAACGCGACCGATGGTTCCAGCGGGTGGCCCGCGGCGACGCAGTCGTCAAAGTGGCTGCCGACCTCGCGCACGACCGCGTCCGCTGTCTCGGCGATGGAGGGTGGCAAGGCATCGCGGTGAGTCTGCAGGTCGAGCAGGCGCAGGCCGATGCGCAGGTCGCGAACGACATCCAGACGCGCCAGCGACTCGTCCTTGATCAGCGCCATGCGCGGCAGCAGCTGGCCGGTCATGTCGACCAGCCGCGAGGCGGCATCGACCTGGTCTGCGCGGCGCGCGCTGTGCCCGAGCAGGGACAGGTCGCGCCACATCGCGCGGGCCAGTCTGCGGGCGATCAGTTCGGTGCCGAAGGGTTTGGTGATCGCGGTCCACACGATGGCGAAGACCATGCCGAGGATCGCGCTGAGCGTGCCTGCGGCGAAGCTCTCGAAGTGCGCCGTGTAGCGTTCCGCCAGACCGAGGTCGGTGATCGCCTGCGCGGTGAACAGCAGCACGGTCATGGTGTGTTGCGGGCGTCCAGTGAACGCGCCGGCCCACAGCAACGGCAGCGCGAGCACCGCGGCAAGGCCCAGGAACGTGTGGACCTGCGGCAGGATCGCGAACAGGTAGATCAGGGCAAAGGCACTGCCGATCACCACCCATTGCAGGAAGGCGTTGAGCTGCGGCCGCGGGTCGTCGATGGCGGCGAAGAAGCAGCTGGCGACGGCGACCAGGATCACCGCCCCGGCGCCCGGCTCCCAGCCCGACTGGATCCACAGCATGCAGGCGCAGAAGGTGGCCGCTGCGGCCGAGACGCTGGAGAACAGCAGCAGGCCGTGGTCGAAAGGTGCGCGAGGGCGAACTGGTCCGTCGCGGCCAGGTGCTGGTACACATGGACACCGCATCGCTGCAGGCGCAACTGCGACAGGCGGAGGCCTTCATGCGTCAGGCGGAAGATGCGGTGGGCACGGCACACAGCCAGCTCGCCCAGCGCAACAGCGAAAAGGCCGCCGCACAGGCTTTGGTGGTGCAGCGCCAGACCGAGCTGGCGGCCGCGCAGCAGCGCACGCAGCGTTTCGCCGATCTGCGCCGACAGGCGTTCGTCTCGCAGCAGCAACTCGACGACCAAACCGAAGCGGTCGATACCGCCGCGGCCGCGCTGGCCGCTGCCCGGGCGCAGGTGGCGGCCAGCGACGCCGCGATTGCCGTTGCCCGTAGCCAAATCCGCGGCAGCGAGTCGGCGGTAGAGGCGGCGCGGGCGGAGGCAGACCGCATCCGCACTGACATCGAGGACAGCCTGCTGAAGTCCCCGCGCGATGGTCGCGTGCAGTTGATCGTGGCCCGTCCCGGCGAGGTGGTGGGCGCGGGTGCGCCGGTACTCAACCTGGTGGACCTGAATGATGTCTACATGACCTTCTTTCTTCCCACCCGCGCCGTTGGCCGCGTCGCCCTGGGCAGCGAGGCGCGATTGGTGCTCGATGCGGTGCCGCAGTATGTGATTCCGGCGCGCATCTCCTTCATCGCCGACGTGGCCCAGTTCACACCGAAGACGGTGGAAACCCAGGTCGAGCGCGAGAAGCTGATGTTCCGGGTGCGGGCGCAGATTCCCCAGGAACTGCTGGAGAAGCACCTGTCCCAGGTCAAGACCGGTCTGCCTGGGATGGCCTATGTCACGCTCGACCCCGCAGCGCCTTGGCCGCCGCAATTGCAAGTGAAGCTGCCGGAATGAACACCGGTGCAACCCCAGCCGCACCGGTGGTGCGCCTGCATGGCGTCGGGCTGCGCTACGGCAAGACGCAGGCGCTTCGGGACATCGACCTCGACATCCCCGCCGGGGTGATGGCCGGCCTGATCGGCCCGGACGGGGTCGGCAAGTCCAGCCTGCTCGCGCTGGTTTCGGGCGTGCGTGCCCTTCAGGACGGACGCATCGAGGTGCTCAGCGGCGACATGGCCAGCGCCCGCTTTCGCGCTCGTGTGTCCCCGCGCATTGCCTACATGCCGCAAGTACTGGGCAAGAATCTCTACCCGACCCTGTCCGTGATGGAGAACGTGGACTTCTTTGGCCGCCTGTTCGGTCATGACCGTGCCGAGCGCGCGCGGCGCATTGGCACGCTGCTGGCCGCCACCGGGCTCGCGCCGTTTGCAGACCGCCCGGCCGGCAAGCTCTCGGGCGGCATGAAGCAAAAGCTCGGATTGTGCTGTGCACTGATCCACGACCCCGAGCTGCTGGTCCTCGACGAGCCCACCACCGGCGTCGACCCGCTGTCGCGCCGCCAGTTCTGGGCGTTGATCGACGGCATTTGCGCCGAGCGACCGGGCATGAGCGTCCTGGTGGCTACCGGCTACATGGAGGAGGCCGGTCGCTTCGACTGGCTGGCGGCCATGGACGCGGGGCGCGTGCTCGCCACCGGCACGCCCGCCGAGCTGCTGACGCATACTGGCTGCTCCACGCTGGAGCAGGCCTTCATCGCGCTGCTTCCAGAAGCGCAACGCGCCGGCTACCGGCCGGTAGAGATCGTGCCGCTGGTGGCCGGCGCCGAGACGGAGCTTGCCATCGAGGCACGCGGGCTCACCATGCGCTTCGGCGACTTCACCGCGGTGGATGGGGTGAATTTCCGCATCCGGCGCGGCGAGATTTTCGGCTTCCTGGGTTCCAACGGCTGCGGCAAGACCACCACCATGAAGATGCTCACCGGGCTGCTCCCCGCGAGCGAGGGCGAGGCGCTGCTGTTCGGAAAGCCGCTCGCCCCCCACGACCTGGCCACCCGCCGTCGCGTCGGCTTCATGACCCAGAGCTTTTCGCTCTACAGCGAGCTGACGCTGCGCCAGAACCTGGTGCTGCACGCGCGCCTGTTCGGCCTGCCGGAGGCGGACCTCGAACCCCGCGTGCAGGCCATGGCCAACCGTTTCGACCTGGTCGACATCCTCGATGCGCTGCCCGACGCGCTGCCGCTGGGGGACCGTCAGCGCCTGTCGCTGGCGGTGGCGATGATCCATGGCCCGGAGATACTCATCCTCGACGAGCCCACCTCGGGGGTAGACCCGGTAGCGCGCGACGCCTTCTGGCGCGCGCTGATTGAGCTCTCACGCCGCGATGGCGTCACCATCTTCATCTCCACCCACTTCATGAACGAGGCCGAGCGTTGCGACCGCATCGCCCTCATGCACGCCGGACGCGTGCTGGTCACCGACACGCCTCAGGCCATCGTGGCGGCGCGTGGCGTGCCGACGCTCGAGGATGCCTTCATTGCCTACCTGCAGGAGCCGCCCCCGCAAACCACCCCGACGAGCTCGCCCGTCGTGCCGGCAGGGTTGGCGCGCGGTAGCCGCCGAGCCTTCAGCCTGCGGCGGCTGTTCAGCTTCACGCTACGCGAGTCGCTGGAGCTCAGGCGCGACCCGATCCGCCTGACACTGGCCGTGCTGGGCAGCCTGCTGTTGATGCTCGTACTCGGTTACGGCATCACGCTGGATGTGGAGAACCTTTCCTATGCGGTGCTCGACCACGACCAGACCAGCATCAGCCGCGATTACAGCCTGAACCTGTCCGGTTCCCGGTATTTCAAGGAGCATGCGCCGCTCTCCAGCTACGCCGATCTGGACCGGCGCATGCGCGCCGGCGAGATCAGCCTGGCCATCGAGATTCCGCCGGGCTTCGGGCGCGATCTGCTGCGCGGCCGGCCGGTGCAGGTCGGCGCCTGGATCGACGGGGCCATGCCCACCCGTGCCGAGACGGTGCGCGGCTATGTGCAGGGCATCCACCAGTACTGGGTGAGCCAGCGCATGCGCGAGGCGCTCGGCGAGGCCGCCGTGGCGCCGCTCGCGACCGTGGAGACGCGCTTTCGCTACAACCCCGACGTGCGCAGCCTGCCGGCGATGGTGCCGGCGGTGATTCCGCTGCTGCTGATGCTCATCCCGGCCATTCTCGCCGCGCTCTCGGTGGTGCGCGAGAAGGAGATGGGCTCGATCATCAACTTCTACGTGACACCGAGCACACGGCTCGAATTCCTGCTGGGCAAGCAGATTCCCTACGTCGTGCTGGCCATGGTGAGTTTTCTCCTGCTGGTGCTGATGGCCGTGGTGTTGTTCCACGTGCCGGTCACCGGCAGCTTCGCGGCGCTCGCGCTGGGCGCGCTGCTCTACGTGCTCAGCGCCACTGCCCTCGGCCTGCTCATTTCCACCTTCGTGCGCAGCCAGGTGGCGGCCCTGTTCGGCACGTCGCTGCTCACCATTCTGCCGGCGGTGCAGTTCTCCGGCCTCATCGATCCGGTCAGCTCGCTCGAAGGCGCAGGGCGCTTGATCGGCAATGTCTTTCCGACGACCCACTTCGTGACCATCTCTCGCGGCACCTTCTCCAAGGCGCTGGAATTCCACGATCTACGGGCCTCCTTCGTGCCGCTGCTGATCAGCATCCCCGTCCTGATCGGCCTGGCCGCCGTGCTGCTCAGGAAGCAACAGCGATGAAACGGCAACGCTTGCGCAACATCGTCTACCTGGGCCTGAAGGAGCTGCGCAGCCTGCTGCGCGACCCCATCATGCTGGTGTTGATCGTCTACGCATTCAGTTTCTCCATCTACACCGCCGCCACGGCGATGCCGGAAACGCTGCACAAGGCCCCCATCGCGGTCATCGACGAGGACCGCTCGCCTCTGTCCGAGCGCATCGTCGATGCCCTGCGTCCGCCTTATTTCATGCCGCCCACACGGATCACCCCGGCCGAGATGGATGCGCGCATGGATGCCGGGCTCGATACGTTCGCCCTGTACATCCCGGCCAACTTTCAGCGCGACATGCTGGTCCGGCGCTCCCCTGCCATCCAGCTGAGCGTGGATGCCACGCGCATGGGCCAGGCCTTCACCGGCAGCGGCTACATCCAGACAATCGTCCTGGACCAGGTCAACGAGTTCGCTCGCCGCGAACATGCCGTGTCCAGCCCGCCCGTGGACTTGGCCCTGCGCGCGCGCTTCAACCCTGAACTCAACAAGTCCTGGTTCGGCGGGGTGATGCAGATCATTAACAACATCACCATGCTGTCCATCGTGCTGACCGGCGCGGCCCTGATCCGCGAGCGCGAACACGGCACCCTCGAGCACCTGCTGGTGATGCCGGTCGCCCCGTTCGAGATCATGGCCTCAAAGGTGCTGGCGATGGCGGCCGTGGTGCTGGTCGCGTCGGCCTTTGCCCTCAATGTCGTCGTACGCGGCCTGATGGGCGTGCCCATCGAAGGCTCGCTGCCGCTGTTCTTTGTGGGTGCGACCCTGCATCTGTTCGCCACCACGTCGTTGGGGATTTTGCTGGCCACGCTGGCTCGTTCGATGCCGCAGTTCGGCATGCTGCTGCTGATGGTGCTGCTGCCCCTGCAGATGCTCTCCGGTGGCAGCACCCCGCGCGAAAGCATGCCAGAAATCGTCCGATTCGTGATGCTGGCAGCGCCCAACACCCACTTCGTGATGTTGTCCCAGGGCATTCTCTATCGAGGGGCCGGCTTGGACGTGGTTTGGCCACAGCTGATCAGCCTGGCGGTGATCGGATCGATCTTGTTCATGATTTCGCTGGCGCGGTTTCGCAAGACCTTGGCCGCAACCGAGTAAACGCCTCGCGTCGCCTGTCAAGTCCGCATTAACCCGCGCCTGTGCTCATAAGCTCGGTAGTCGATTTGGCACACGGTCAGCCAAACACCACCAATGCAACCCCCTAAGTGATTGATTCATTTAGGGCCAATTACTGCAAAAGCGACCATTCCAAGGCTTCCTTCATCACTTGGAATTCGTGCGTTCCTGCTGTGCAAACAGGTTCGCACGGTTTTCGAAGGCCTGAAGAACTCGGGTCGCCGTCGCGATGTCTTCCCGAGGGATGTCTTCGAGCAGGGTGCAACGAAGCGCCTTGAGTGCCGTCTCCATCACTTGCGCCAATCGACACCCTTCCGGGAGGAGGTGGACTGCTCGGATGCGTCGGTTTCCCACGACCTCACGCCGCTCCAGCAAGTTCACTCTCTGCGCTTGATCAAGCGTCCGCAGGAGCGCTGCTGGATGGACGCCGATGCGGTCTGCCAACACGTGCTGCGGCACCCCATCGCCCATACGCGAGACCAGCAAGACGGGCGTCGCCAGCGAGATCGACAGACCAGACGCCGTCAACACCGAACCGGCTACCGAGTGCCAAGCCTTCTTGGTCGGCTGGAGCGCGGCGGTGAATGCGTAGAACGCATCGTGCTTAAGGGGCATGGATCACTTAATCCCGGTTGGCCTTCGTCCGCCCAGATGGTAACGGCGGGCATCACCCGTGCAAAATCAATGTTTGCCTTGACAACTATGTATTAGACAGTAAAAATCAGAACGACTCCAGCCGCAATCCGGGTACGTTCAATGATTGGCTCAAGCAATTTTGTTAGTTGCCTTGGGGGCTGAGCCGCCGTGACCGCGGGCCTCGACGGGAGCGGCGCAGGGTGTCCTCTATGCAATGGGGATCATCCCTCCTCGCTGATCCCTCGGATTTCTGACGTGCCATGACGAACGGCCAGTTTCGCCCGACCAGCCTGGTGGTCGCCACGCTGGGGCTTTCGCTGGCCACCTTCATGCAGGTGCTGGATACCACCATCGCCAACGTGTCGTTGCCCACCATCGCCGGCAACCTGGGCGTCAGTTCGAGCCAGAGCACATGGGTGATCACTTCCTTTGCCGTCAGTTTGGCGATCTCATTGCCATTGACGGGATTCCTCACCCGTCGCTTCGGTCAGGTGAGGCTGTTTGTCTGGTGCACGTTGCTGTTCGTATTGGCGTCCTTCATGTGCGGCGTCTCTCGCAGCATGGGCATGCTGATCCTTTTCCGAACCATCCAGGGCGCGGTGGCCGGACCGATGTATCCCATCACGCAGAGCCTGATGATCGGCATCTATCCACCGCAAAAGCGCGGCATGGCGCTGGCGCTGCTTTCGATGGTGGCTGTGGTGGCACCGATCGCCGGTCCCATCCTCGGCGGCTGGATCACCGAGAATTATTCGTGGTCCTGGATCTTCTTCATCAACGTGCCGATCGGCATGCTGGCCAGCATGGTGGTAGCCAATCAAATGAAGGGTTACCCCGCACCGAACGAGCGGCCGAAGATGGACTATGTCGGTCTCATCACGCTGGTCATCGGCGTGGGCGCCCTGCAGATCATGCTGGACAAGGGCAACGACGAGGACTGGTTCAACTCGCCGTTCGTCATCGTCACCTGCATTGTCGCCGTGATCAGTCTGGCGATCTTTTTGATCTGGGAACTGACCGACGGCGACCCCATCGTCGACTTGCGGCTGTTTCGTCACCATAACTTCAAGTTCGGCACGCTGGCGTTGGTGCTTTCCTTTTCGGCCTACTTCTCCATCAACCTGCTGCTGCCGCAGTGGTTACAGCGCAACCTGGGCTATACCGCGACATGGGCCGGTTTGGCGGCATCGCCGCTCGGTATCGCCCCGCTGCTGCTGACGTTCCTGGTGGGCCGCTATGCGATGCGCTTCGATTTGCGCCTGTTGGCGACCGTGGCCTTCGTGGTGATGGGGGCGACCTGCTTCCTGCGCTCCCGTTTCTATCTGGAGGTCGACTTCACGCACGTCGCCATGATGCAGTTCCTGATGGGGTTTGGCGTGGCATTGTTCTTCATGCCGGTCACCGTGATCCTTTTATCGGATCTTGACCAGAACGAGATTGCCGCAGGCTCGGGGCTGGCGACCTTCCTGCGCACGCTGGGTGGAAGCTTCGCAGCCTCGCTCACCACCTTCCTATGGGATCGGCGTGCCGTCCTGCATCACGCCCAGCTGGCGGAAAGCCTTAATCCCTATAACCCATTGGCCCTGTCGGCGATCCATCAACTGGGGCATGGCAATGCGCAGGCAGGCGCCGATATCATCAACGGCATGATTACCCAGCAATCTTACCAGATCGGTTTCAACGAACTGTTCTATTCCCTCGGCTGGATTTTTCTGGGTCTGATGCCGGTGATCTGGCTGACAAAACCACCGTTTTCACCAAGAGCGAATGCGCTATCCGGCGGGCATTGAGGCAGAAAACTCTCGGATGGGTTCCACGTTTGATGCGAGGTATGAAGACTTCCATGCTCTCACTCGACTGCTTGCAATAACGGAGGAAAATCCATGAAGAACATTCTTGTTGGGTATGATGGCTCATTAACGGCACAACGCGCTTTTCTCTTCGCGCTTGAGCTGGCCCGCTGCTCGGGCGGTCACGTCAGGGTGGTGTCGGTGCTGCAGATCACGGGCGGTGGCGCGGACACCGCCGCGCTGATGATGGCCGATGTGGGGGCGCAACGCCTGGGCGACCTGATGGCGGAATTGAAGCAACTCGCGCCAGACGCCGACAAACTGATCGATCTTGAAATGATCCCCGGAAATCCCGGTGATGTGCTGCTTAGGCAGGTCAAGCAGTACGCGATTGATCACATCGTGATTGGACACACCGAGAGAGGAGCCCTTGCTCGTTGGCTGCTCGGTTCCGTGTCGACTGATGTATTCGCCCACACGCGCATACCAGTGACTGTCGTGCCATGAGGTTTGTGGACAGACCATGGCAGCGAAACCAACGGTTCAGTGCAGTCTTTGAACAAGAGATTTGCAGTCCTGAATCGCAGTTCTCATGCCTGCTCGGGCAACCGCTTGAAGCCTACCCGCCTGCTCTATCAAGCAACACCTGAAAAGACTGTTCCGTGCACTGTCTCACCCAGCCTCGATGGCATTTTCATAAGCATCCAACTAATGGTGAGCTGATCGAAGGAGTTACTTTATGCTCTCACCCCGTATCACACTTTGCGCTACCGCTGCGTTTGCTTGTCTGTTGCTTTCTGGCTCCGTCTTCGCGCAGACCCATCTGGAAGTCCAAGGTGGTCGCAGCTACATGGACAGCCATGGAACTAATTCATTTTTCATCGAGTCGGTCTTCCCTTCATTCCCGTTAGGTGAAACGCGGTTTACCTTGTCGCCCGATGTCTCGATCGGATACCTCAGAGGCCGCGACATTGGGCGCTATCGCACCATGAGCCCCGGCGTCACCAAGAATGTGTGGATCGGCGCCGCGGGTGCCCGTCTGCACTACGGCAGCGAGGGCGACTGGTACCGCCCACTGTTCTTCAGTTTTCAAGTAGCGGGTACGCGTGGACGGACTGAGGCCCTGAGCAGTGCCTATCAGTTTGTAAGCACACTCGGATGGCAATGGAAGCATTTCAGTCTGCAGATTCGTCACATCTCCAACGGCGGCCTACATGAGCCCAATCGCGGCGAAACCATGGGTCTGGTAGGTTTCGGCTTTGATCTTTAACGCTGTATCGATAACACAGAAATGCATCTATGCCATTTACCATTCTTGCCTTGTCGGGTGGCGGCTATCTCGGCCTGCATGAGGCCGTGTTGCTGAGGGAACTGGAGCGTGCCCTGCACAAGCCGATCGGTGAAGCCTTCGACCTGATCTGCGGATCATCGATCGGGGCCGTGGCAGCCATGGCGGTTGCTGCCGGCACGCCGGCACGCGATATCGAAGCGGGGTTTCTCGAACACGGCGCACGAATCTTTCCTGGTTCTCGGTGGCGCGCTATCCGCCCGCTCGCGTACGTGGCCAGCATTCGCTACATGTTTCGCTCTCGCTATCGCGGAGAAACCATAGCGGAGACAGTGAACGCGATCATTGGCGAGAAATTCACCTTGGGCATGGCAAGGACGCGCCTGGTCATACCTGTCATCAATGCGTCTACCGGTCGATTGGAGGTAATCAAGACGTCGCATAGTGCGCGCAATTGGTATTATGCGGACATGCTGATGTCCGAAGTTGCCATGGCGGCGACGGCCGCGCCGACCTACTTTCCGCTGGCCGATCTGCGCGGCCAGCTCTATGTGGATGCGGGGATTTTCGCCAACTCGCCCGGCATGTTCGGCTTGCACGAGGCCACCCATTATTGCCACGTACCAGCGTCGGATATTTACGTGCTGAGTCTGGGCACCAATGTCGCCAACCCTCGCAGGTTAGCACGCGAAAAGCGCAGTTTGGGCGCGCTGGGCTGGATCAAGAACGGACGCTTGTATGCAACGATGGCATCCGCCCAGCGCGAGCTGACGGACAATATCCTTCGACACATTCTCGATGATCGCTACCTTCGGATCGAAGGCACGCCGGATACGGCGGGCGATAGCTTGCTGCAATTTGACAATGCCTCGCTTGCCGCTTCCAAGCGACTCACAGAGCTGGCCGAGCGGGCTTGGAAAGATGCTTACGTGCGTCCGTCCATCAGGGGCCTAATTCAGATGCTGCGCGAACACGAAGTCGATAGCGCATGGCGGCACCCCATTCTTGGCGCAGCTGAACCAGAAACCGACCTGCCTGCATGAAAAAAGTGGATGGCAAGGCAACCGTGCGATCGGTGCGGCAGGGAGCGCGTGCGGGTCAGTTCGCCCGCAACGATGTTTTGCTGCGCATCAGTGCGATTGCTTGGTCAGCCGATTGTTACCCCGATTTTATCCAACGGGTGGCCGCTACGCTGCTTACCCTCGACGAAATCGTCGGGTGCGCAATCGGTCGACCAGACGCATATGGCCGATTTCATTTTGAAGCGGTGGCCGGCAGTGAAGCCTTTATCGGCTGTTTGCGAGCGGTTGAGCGTGGCGAGCATCCAGATATTCGCGCCGAGGCTCAGCGTCTCGGGGGCAGCATGGCGATGGGTCGTGCTTGGCAAAGCGGAGGAATCCAGCGCACGTTCAACTACGCTACCGATCCGGAGATGACCGTGTGGCGTGGGGTGGCGTTGGGTTTGGGCATTCGATCCAATGCGGCCATTCCCGTGCGTCTGCCTAAGGGCACCACTGAGAGTGTATTGACCCTTTACTCATCAGCCACGGGCGGCTTTTCCACCGCAAGTCAACATACGTTCCTGTTGCACTTGCAAAGCCTGCTGGGCCTCGCTTTGACACGGTTGCTGCCGAAAACTGAGGGCATCCAGGCAGCTCCGTTACTCCTACGTGACCATTGGCGCGCCAAACTAGCAACCGACGATCTGGTGATGCAATACCAGCCCGTAGTCGATCTTCGCATGGGCAAGGTGGTTGAGGTCGAGGCCTTAGCACGCATCCGCGAAGATGACCACCTGATACTGCCCATATGGTTCCTGCCAGCGCTCGGCTCGGACGACCTATTGTTCCTGTATCAACAGGGGCTAACCCAAGCACTTGCCGCGCGCCAACAGTGGGCCACGGATGGGCTTGCGCTGGGCATCGCTGTCAATCTCCCTTCGAGCGCGCTACTTGATCGGCGCTATGTGGACATTACCCGCGAGGTTCTTGAACAACACCCCTGTCCATCCGGGACGTTGGTTCTCGAACTCCTCGAATCGGAGTGGATGGACGAAACTATCGATGCTGAGAGTGGCCTGCTGGCGCTTAAGGCGTTAGGGATCCAATTGGCGGAGGACGATCTTGGCTCAGCCTACAGCTCGCTGAGCCGCTTGCGCCACCTCTCCTTTGATCGCATCAAGATCGATCAGACGCTGGTGGCCCAGATAGCGCGGCAGCCGCTGCGGACGCTGTACTTCATATACCAGCTGACCCGGCTCGGCCACGACCTCGGTGTCAAAGTGGTGGTCGAAGGACTGGAGACAGCGGGTCTGATCGAAGCAGCAACAATTCTTGGCGCTGATCTGGGGCAGGGCTTTGCGCTGGCGCGCCCGATGTCTGGTGCTCACGTAGCAGACTGGTGTGTAAGCTCACGTTTCGCGTGCGATCCCATGGTGCCCCGTACGGCCTTGGGCGCGTTATCAGGGTTCCTGTTGTGGGAAGATCGGCTGGGGATGTTTATGGACGATACCGCAATGATCGCAACACTTGTCCGCACGTCTTGTCGAGTCGATGCCTATCTCCATGCATCGGCTGCAAAGGGCACTCAGTTGGATCGGATCCATCGACTCCTGCATCAGATCGCAATTCGACAGGGCCCTGCCAGTGCGAGCTACACCAAAGCTCGCAATGCGTTCATCGAGTGCCTTGTCGAGGATTGGATCCGGATCGAGGAAAACGGCTGATCACATCGCGCTATCCAACCACTGCGCAGTGCATGGAGGCTTGCTGCTATCTATCCCATGACTTTCCTGGCAGCACTGAAAAGCGCTTTCCAATCTACTGAATCCGCCATCGTTCAGATTGGTCACAGGAATTTTTCTCAGTTGCGTCGATGGGTTTCTGTGGTGCTTTGCTCTGCGCGTAACTCGTGATTAGTGAGTTCATGCATTGCTCGATGCTCATGCGGGTGTGGCAGATCATAACTAATGAACCTGATGATGCCTTCTCAGTCACTTGAAACCTATCTGCAAGCGGCGCAGCGTGAAAATACCCAGCGCAGTTACGCATCTGCCGTACGCCATTTTGAAGTGACTTGGGGCGGATTGCTTCCAGCGACGACGGACACGGTTGCCCAGTATTTAGTGGCACATGCAACCGCCTTGTCGACCAATACACTTCGGCAACGACTCGCGGCGCTCTCACACTGGCATCAAGCGCACGGATTTTCCGATCCCACAGCCGCACCGATCGTGAAAAAGACGCTGAAGGGCATACAAGCGCTCCATCCAGTGCGAGAGAAACGCGCCGAACCCTTGCAGCTCACGGCGGTTGCCCATGTGGCCGCTTGGCTCGATACCGCCATCGCGGCCGCTGACCTGCGCGGAGACAGCGCCGAAGCACTTCGGTGCCGGCGCGATCGGGCAATGCTCCTCCTGGGATTCTGGCGTGGGTTTCGTGTCGACGAGCTGGTGGGTCTGCAGACCGAGCATATTGTGGTGGTGCCTGGGCAAGGGATGACGTGTTTCCTCGGGCGCAGCAAGACCGATCGACAACTCGCCGGTACGACCTATCGGGTGCCGGCGCTCAGTCGGTGGTGTCCCGTGACGGCCACGCTCGATTGGGTCAGTCATGCGGGCCTCACCACCGGCCCCCTTTTTCGCAGTGTTGCGCGTTGGGGCGCGCTCGGGACGGGCGCCTTGCACAGCAACAGCGTAGTGCCGTTGCTGCGCAGGTTGTTTACGCGGGCAGGACTGGCTTCGCCAGAGACATATAGCGGTCATTCGCTGCGCCGGGGCTTCGCGGGATGGGCCAACGCGAATGGCTGGGATGTGAAGGCATTGATGGAGTACGTTGGCTGGAAGGACGTGCATTCGGCCATGCGCTATATCGATGGAACCGATCCCTTCGCGCAAGCTCGGATCGAACGCGGGCTAGCCGACAAGATCACGTTGCACGTGGGGCACGATGACGGCTAACCCGCACCGCCTGGCGATCCTCACCGGCGAAGAAATCGACGACCTTTACGGCCTGCCACGTTTCACCGAAGACGAACGGTTGCTGTACTTCGACCTGAGCGCAGCCGAGCAAGCGGCAGTAGCAGCGCGTCGAGGTACGACTGGTTTGTATCTGGTGCTGCAGCTGGGTTATTTCAAAGCCAAACGACAGTTCTTCGACATCGAACCGGAAGCCGTGCGCGAGGATGTGAAGCACATCCTCGCGCGGCATTTCCCGGATATTCCCTGGAAGGCCATTCGGTCCCCCACCCAACCGACGCGTGTCGCACTGCAGAAGCTCGTTCTTCAACTACTCAATGTTCGCTCGTGGAACCGTTCCGCACGGGGAGCACTGGTTGAGCGCATCCAGCATATCGCCATGCGCTCGACTCAACCGCGCTACCTGCTGCGCGAAGCGCTCCATTACGTGGAACGAGAACGCCTCGTCACACCGGCGTACAGCACGTTCCAAGACATCATCGGTTTGGTGGTCACCAACGAGCGCGTGCGGTTGGCGAGTTTGCTGGAACAGGCGCTGACGCCCGATATCCGCAGCCAGCTCGACGCATTGCTGCAAGCCGATGAATCCATGTATCGAATCAGCGCGCTCAAACACGAACCGAACGATTTCAGTTACAAGGCGCTGAAGCAAGAAGTCGAACGACGTCAGCTCTTTCAACCGCTGCATGCGTTCGCGCAGCAATTTTTGGCAGCGGCAGGTATCTCGCAGGAGAGCGGCAAATATTTCGCTTCCCTGGTGATGTACTACACCGTCTACAAGCTGCAGCGCATGGCGCCGGCCACCATACGGCTGTACCTGCTGTGTTTCGCCTACCACCGCTACCGGCAGATAAACGACCATTTGATCGAAGCCTTCATGGTTCGCGTGGAGGGTTACGGCAAGCAGGCCAAGCTGGCCAGTGAAGAAGCGATGCGGCAAGCACTGACCGACGCGAGTGAGCATCTGCAGGCCGCCGGTGAGGTACTTCAACTGTTTGTCGACGACACGATTCCTGATGATGCCGCGTTCGCGACGGTGAAAGCCAAAGCGTTTAGCTACCTTGGTCCCGAGCGCATTCCGCTGGTGGCCGACTACATGCGCAACATCGCCTTCGACAAGGTAGGTTTCCAGTGGGCGTACTACACCACGCTCACGTCGACCTTCAAGCGAAACCTGCGTCACCTATTCACCGATCTGGATTTCGCTGGCCGGGTCGAACATGCGCCACTCATGGCTGCTGTCGACTTCTTGCAAGGCCATCTGCGACTGGGGCATACGCCACGACAGATCGACCCGACCACGTTTCCGGTCGATCTCATCCCCAAGCGATTGCGTGGCTATCTGTTCACCACCGCCGAAGGAAAAGGACGAGCCAAGCGGCTCGACGTCGATCGGTACGAATTTCTCGTCTATCGCTTGTTGTGCGACGCGATGGAGGCCGGTGATGTATTCGTCAAGGACAGCAACGAATACCGGCGCTTCGAGGATGATCTGATCAGTGATGAGCGCTGGATCGACAAAGAGGCGGTACTGCGCGACCTCGATGCCCCGATTCTGCAGGCCCCTATTGAGGACACCTTGGCCGCGCTACGCACTCAGCTGGACGCGAAGTTTCAAACGGTGAACGCCCACATCGCCGATGGCGACAATGCACACATCACGGTCCGCGGCAAGGGCGACAAACGACGCTGGAACCTGATCTATCCTGCGCTTGACGAGTCCCTCAACAGCCCGTTCTACGCGCAAATTCCGGGCATCGGCATTGCCGATCTATTGTGGTTTGTGGCCGGGAACACGGAGTTTCTGGGAGCGTTCACGCACGTGCTGGAGCGCTACGTCAAGCAGCCGCCGGACCCTCGCGAGATTCTCGCCTGCATCGTCGCCATGGGTACCAATATGGGATTGTGGAAGATGGCCGAAGTCTCCGGTCTCAGCCACGCCTCCTTGTTGGCCACCGCCCGCAGCTTCCTGCGGCAGGAGACCATACGCGGCGCCAACGATGCCATCAGCAATGCCACGGCAAAATTGTCTGCGTTCCATCTTTTCAACATCGGCAACCACTTGCATTCGAGCAGCGACGGTCAGCGGATCGAAACCCAGATCGACACGATCAACGCGCGGCACTCACCGAAGTATTTCGGGATGAAAAAAGGTGTCAGCGTCTGCACGGTGGTGGCCAACCATGTACCGATCAACGGGCAGGTCATCGGTGCCCACGAGCACGAGAGTCATTACGTGTTCGACTTGTTGTTCAACAATACCTCCGAGATCAGGCCCGAACAGCATTCGACCGACACCCATGGCACCAACCAGGTCAATTTCTGGGTGCTGCACGCGTACGGTTATCGCTTCGCGCCGCGCTACCGCGATCTGCGTACGAAGGTCGATTCCTTGGTCAGCTTCAAATCACCGAATCAGTACGGCAAGGCTCTCATCAAACCAGCACGTAAGGTCAATGAGGCGCTGATCGTGGCTGAGTGGCCCAATATTCAACGAATCATGGCGTCATTGGGGCAGAAGGAGGTGACCCAAGCCACGATCATTCGCAAACTGAGCAGTTATGCCCGGCGGAATCAGACCAAGAAAGCCCTGTGGGAACTGGACAACATCTACCGGACGCTCTACATCCTCGATTTCATCGACGATGTCGGCTTGCGTCAGAGCGTGCAGAAGGCGCTCAATCGAGGCGAGGCCTACCACCGCTTCCGCCGCGCGATCGCCTACGTCAACAGCGGAAAATTTCGCGTGCAAACCGAAGCAGAACAGCAGATCTGGAACGACTGCTCGCGCTTGATCGCCAACGCGATCATCTACTACAACACCGCCTTGCTGTCTCGCATCTATGACCAAAAGCTCGCGGCGGGAGACGAGGCCGCCATCGAGATACTCAGAAGCATGTCGCCGGTGGCGTGGCAGAACATCAATTTGTTCGGCACCTTCGAGTTCAGTCCCGGCGAGACGAGGGTCGACCTCGATGCGTTAGCCGCGCGCTTGGTGGACTTGGTCAACTGGAACCAAGCGACACATGACCTCAATGATTCCGGGATAGGGTAAAATTGATCGTCAAAGTATTGATGTATAAGCTATTTTATATTATCGGGGGATGGGCACAAATAGCCCACTTCGAGTTCGCGACTGGACAGTACGTCGAACGGCGAGGCGCTGCCGTCGAGGGTGGCCAGCGCCAGCTGCTGGGCGACGGCCGGGGCAAGATAACGCCGGCCACCGGCCACCTGGCGCACGGCAGACACCAGCTCATCGGCGCTGCAACCCTTGGTCAAGTAGCCGAGTGCGCCAGCGTCAAGCAGACGCTTGGGAAAACGTGCGTCATCGACCACCGTCACGATGACGACGTGGGTGGACATTTTCGAGCGGCAGACGCGCTCGGTAAGCTCGATCCCGCTCATGCCGGGCATGTGCACGTCGACCAGGGCGATGTCCGGCGCCAGGCTCCGGATCAGGTGCAGGCCTTCTTCGGCGCTGCCTGCCTCGCCGCCGACACGAATGTCCGGTTGCTGCTGCAAGATCATTCGGAAGCCGGTGCGAACCAGCTCGTGATCGTCCACCAGGACCACATTGATCACTTGACGCCCTCCTTGGTTGGGCTGCATGAAATTAGGCCGCACGGAGCGCCTTTGCAAGCGGTTCGCCAGGTGAAGCGCTCGGCACGGCATACTCGCCGACGGCGGCTGCGTCGGGGAATGTCGACGTCAGGCCACCAGCGTCACGGCGGCATCGCTGCTGCTTCCATCACCATCATCATCGCCAGCGTAATGGGCCAGCACGATTGCGGAACTCGGCCCGGGCATTTCCACGCGGACCCGATGTCCGAGTCGCTCATGTTCATCACGAGCCATCTCGCGGGCAAGCTTGATCGCCGCACCCAGTTGCAGGTTGCTGAACAACGTGATCTGGCCGCGACGGACGCACCAGTCACCCGCGACCGCCTGTCTCAGCGAAATCGTCACCATGGACACCCCTGCCCCCTTGCCCCGAGGAAGCTGGCAACGGCATGACCGGCCGGCCATTCGACACCCTCGTGGTCTGGGCGCAATGTGTCATGTCCACCGCGGCGGATATGTCGGCCGACGCCTACGCACGCTGTACGGAAAGCGTGCTGCGGTCGTCGATCCAATACTGGTTTGCGTCGAGCTGCGCATCGTTGGCCCGCATACGTTCACGGCCTGATCCGTCGCAAACAAAAAAACCGCCAACGGCGGTTTTTTCGTCTGCGGCTTCAGTGTGACGCTCAGCGAAGCCTTCTATGTGGTGCCCAAGAGGGGACTCGAACCCCTACGACTTGCGTCGCTACCACCTCAAGGTAGTGCGTCTACCAGTTCCGCCACCTGGGCAGGTGTGTTGCTCAGTGTTTCGCCGGCGGCTCGGTGGCTGCCGGCACCTCGCCCTGACTGCGGGTCGGAGCGGGGGTTGCCGCCGGCTGTGCGACCGGAACGGCATTGTTGGTTGTGGCAGGAGCCGCCGACGGCACTTCCGTGCCGGCCGCAGGTTTGGCCGGAGTCGCCTTGCCCACAGCAGGCTTGTCGGCCAGCGCCCCCATCACGCCCAGGTCTTGCGTACTGGCGTGCGGTGCGCCGTTGCCGTGCAGGTAGATACCCATGCCGAGGCTGAGCAGGAAGAACAGGCCCGCGAGAACGCCGGTGGCACGGGTGAGGAACGTGGACGAGCCACGCGCGCCGAACACCGTGGCCGAAGCGCCGCCGCCGAAACCCGAGCCAGCATCGGCACCGGCACCGTTCTGCAGCAGGATCAGCACGATCATCGCCGCAGCGATCAGGATGTAGAACACGCTGAAAATGACGAACATAAGGTTTCTATTGAGCCTGTGGCGCCTGATGCGCCGCGGCGCAGATTCCAAGGAAGTCGGATGCGGCCAGGGAGGCCCCGCCGATCAGCCCTCCATCCACGTCCGCCTGCGCGAACAATTCCGCGGCATTGGCCGCCTTGACGCTACCGCCGTAAAGCAGCCGGGTCAGACGGGCAATCATAACATCTTCTTTTTCCAGTTGGCTACGAATGAAGGCGTGTACCTGCTGCGCTTGCTCCGGGCTGGCGGTGCGGCCGGTGCCGATCGCCCAGACCGGCTCGTAGGCAATCACCGCGGTGTCGAAACTGGCCACGCCATTGAGTGCCAGCACCGCCCGCAATTGCCGCGCGATGACCGCCTCGGTCTCGCTGGCTTCGCGCTGTTCCAGCGTTTCGCCCAGGCACAGGATCGGCGTCAGGCCGCCGGCACGGGCCGCGGCAAACTTGCGCGCAACCAGTTCGTCGCTCTCGCCATGGTATTGGCGCCGTTCGGAATGACCGACCAGCACCCATTGCGTGCCGACGTCCGCTAGCATCGTGGCGGAGACTTCACCGGTATACGCGCCCTGCCCCTCGTGCTCGCTGACATCCTGTGCGCCGATGCCCAGGCCGGACTCGGCATGCTGCCAAGCCAGTTCGGCCACGTAGGGAAACGGAGGGAATACCGCCACGTCTATGTCGTTCGGCATGCTGCTGGCAATGTCGTCCACCAAGGCCTTGGCCATCGAACGGCTGCCGTGCATTTTCCAGTTTCCGGCGACGAATTTCTTGCGCATGGGCTGCTTCCGTTGCGGTCAAACCGCAAGCTTACCGATGGCCCCGACGATGGGCAAACCCGTGCGATCACTGGCGCCAGCGGAGATCTCCGGTCAAGAATGGCGATTCACCACACGGAACGCCGCATGATGCCTGCCCGCCCGCTCAGCCTGATCACCGGCGCCTCCTCGGGCATCGGTGCCGCCTTCGCCCGGCAGCTCGCCGCACTCGGTCACGATCTGGTGCTGACCGCGCGCCGCGTCGATCGACTGCAAGCCCTCGCTACCGAACTCCATGAACGGCATGCCACCCAGGCCACCGTGCTGCCGCACGACCTGGCTGCCCTGGCCGCACCGCAGGTGCTGTGCGACGAACTGGAGCGGCGCGGCTTGCAGGTGGACTGGCTGATCAACAATGCCGGTTACGGCGTGCCCGGCACTTTCGTCGCCAACGACTGGACCACCCACGCACACTTCCTGCAGGTATTGCTGGCCGCGCCGACCGAACTGGCCTGGCGGCTGCTGCCCGGCATGCGCCAGCGCGGCCACGGCCGCGTGATCAACGTTGCCTCGCTGGCAGGGCACGTGCCAGGTCCGGCCGGACATACGTTGTACGCCGCCAGCAAGGCCTACCTGATCAAGTGGTCGCAATCGCTGGCGTTGGAGAACCACACGGCCGGCGTGAACGTCTGCGCGCTGTGCCCGGGCTTCACCTGGTCGGAATTCCACGACGTCACCGGCACCCGCGACAAGATGAACCGGCTGCCCGGCTTCATGTGGCTGAGCGCGGAAGAAGTGGTGCGTCAGGGCATCGCGGCGGTCGAGCGCGGCGATGCCGTGTACATCCCCGGCCGGGTCAACCGCACCATCAAGACGCTGGTGCAGTTGCTGCCGGACCGGCTGGCCCTGTGGCTTTCGGCACGGGAATCGAAGCGCTATCGAAATACCTGAATCCAGACGACGTCGCCGCTTCCGTTACTGTTGCCCGCATCTTCGCCACCGGCTTTCACCGACATGTCCCTGTTCCCGACCCAGATGCGTCCACTGCCCTACCGCAAGCCCGTCGAGGGGCGCGACTACTGGGTGATCGACGAGGCGCTGCCGAACGCCGACGAGGTGCGCGCACGCTGCCTGGCCAAAACCGACTGGGAAATGGGCTATCCGTACACCGGCGAAGTCTGGCCGGGCATGCGCGCCAGCCCCGCCCTGCTGGATGACGAACTGGCCGCGCTGGAGGCGCAGGTGCGCCAGCTCACGGGTGTGAAGAAACTGTGGGTCGAGCAGACCGAAGCCGGCCTCCGGCTCAACCACAACTGCGTGCAGGTGGTTGGCGCGGTCGAGGGTGCGGTCAAGCCGCACACCGATTCATCGAATCTGTGCCGCTACGCCGCCGTGCTGTACCTCAACCCCGATGTGCCCGATCACTGCGGCACCAGCTTCTTCCGCCAGCGCATGCCCGGCGGCCAGCTCGGCGGCAACATCGTGCTGCCGCCGCACCGCAACCTGGCCGAGGCGCTGGGCAACCGCTTCGTGCAGCCGAACGCCTTCGTCGAGGACGTGCGCGTGACGCACCGCTGCAACCGCCTGCTGGTCTACAAAGCCAACCTGATCCACAGCGCCAGTGCGTACTGGGGCCTGGAAGGGGCTGCCAGCAAGCGCATGACCGCGGTGTTCTTCTGGATGGCGTGACTGCCGGCCCGATCTCGCCAGGCCCTCCTGAAACCCGGCTCAGATCAGCTTGATCTCGCGCAGGCGCTGCAGCAGGTACTCGTGCGAGGTGATCGAGCTGTCGTAGCGGCGCGGGTTGTCCGGCGTGACGCATGAATCGAGCGGATCCAGCACCACGTCCGGGTTCGGGTGCAGGAAGAACGGCACCGAGTAGCGCGGCTTGCGCGCGTTCTCGTTCTTCGGGTTGACCACGCGGTGCGTGGTGGACGGGAACACGTGGTTGGACAGCCGCTGCAGCATGTCGCCGATGTTCACCACGATCGCATCGCCCTCGGTGGTGATCGGCAACCACTTGCCTTCGCGGGTGAGCACTTCCAGCCCTTCCGCGCTGGCGCCGACCAGCAGGGTGATGAAGTTGATGTCCTCGTGCGCGCCGGCGCGCACGTTCGGGATGTTCTCTTCCGTGATCGGCGGGTAGTGGATCGGGCGCAGGATCGAGTTGCCGACGTCGGTCTTGTCCTCGAAGAAGTTCTCCGCCTCGCCGAGGTGCAGGGCCAGCGCACGCAGCACGCGGGTGCCGAGCTGGTCCAGCGCCTGGTACAAGCCGTAGCCGTACTGCCTGAACTGCGGAACCTCGGCGGGCCAGAGGTTCGGCGGCATCACGTCGGCGAATTTCGAGTCGCGCGGGATCTCCCGGCCGATGTGCCAGAACTCCTTGAGGTCGGCGTACCGGCTGTCCTTGGCGGTCTCCACCTTGAACGGGGTATAGCCGCGTGCGCCGCCGGCACCGGCGAGGTGGTACTTCATCTTGGTGTCGGTGGGCAGCGCGAAGAAGCGCCGGAACACGTCGTACGAGCCGTCGATCAGCTCGCGCGCAATGCCGTGGCCGCTGATGCAGCAGAAACCGAATTCGCGGTAGGCCGCGCCGATCTCGGCGACGAAGGCGCCGCAGTCGGTGTCGTAACGGCGGATGTCGAGAGTAGGAACATTCTTCATGGCTGTAGTCATCAGGTTGGCGTGCGGTCGATTCATCCGCCACCGCAAGAGGCGGGGCACGTCGGGCCAATCCATGGCGACCCGGTACGGCTACAGGTTCACGAGCGTTCGGCGGCGGATTTTACCGTCCCGGCCAGCCTTTCCGCCAACTGCTGCACTTCCGCCGCATCGGCTCCCTCGATGGTGACACGCACCAGCGGCTCGGTGCCGGAGGCCCGCAGCACCACCCGGCCGCGACCGTGCAGGACCTGCTCCACTTCGGCCAGTGCCTGCCGCACCTGGTCGCTGGCCAACGCCTCGCGCGCACCGACCGCGCGCACGTTGAGCATCACCTGGGGCATCTTGCGCAGGCCCTGCCGCGCCGCGGCCAGATCCTCTCCCGAACGCACCAGCGCCTCCAGCACGGCCAGCGCGGCGATGATGCCGTCGCCGGTGGTGGCCCGGTCCAGGCACAGGATGTGGCCGGAGGTCTCGCCGCCGAGCACGCCGCCGTGCTGCTTCAGCTGCTGCAGCACGTAACGGTCGCCGACGTTGGCGCGGACCAGCGGCACGTCGAGCCCGGCCAGCGCCAGCTGCAGGCCGTAGTTGCTCATCAGCGTGCCGACCACCGGCCCATGCAGCTTCCCCTGCGCCTGCCAGCTGCGCGCCAGCAGGTAGAGGATGTCGTCGCCATCGGCGAGCACGCCAAGCCGGTCGACCAGCTGCACGCGGTCGCCGTCGCCGTCGAACGCGATGCCGAGATCGGCACCGTGCGCCAGCACCGCCTGCTGCAGGGCCTGCGGATGGGTCGAGCCGACCTCGCGGTTGATGTTGAAGCCGTCCGGCTTGTCGCCGATGGCAACCACCTCGGCGCCGAGTTCGGCGAATACCTTCGGCGCCACTTGGTAGGTCGCGCCGTGCGCGCAGTCCAGCACCAGCCGCAGCCCATGCAGGCTGAAATCCTCGGCCACCGTGGACTTGCAGTATTCCGCGTAACGGGCGGCCGCATCGTCGAGCCGGCGTGCCTTGCCGAGTTGTTCGGAGGGCACGGTGACGAACGCGGCATCGACCTCCCGCTCGATCGCCAACTCGACTTCGTCGGACAGCTTCTCGCCGTCGGCGGAGAAGAACTTGATGCCGTTGTCGTGGTGCGGGTTGTGCGAGGCGCTGATCACGATGCCGGTCTGCGCGCGCATCGAGCGGGTCAGATAGGCCACCGCCGGGGTCGGCATCGGACCGAGCAGGTCCACGTCGGCGCCGGCTGCGACCAGGCCCGCCTCCAGCGCGGCCTCGAACATGTAACCGGAGATGCGGGTGTCCTTGCCGATCAGCACGTTCGGCCGCTTGGTGCCCTCGCGCGCCAGCACGCTGCCGACGGCGCGGCCCAGCTTCAGCATGAAGTCCGCGCTGATCGGCCATTGCCCGACCAGGCCGCGGATGCCGTCAGTGCCGAAATACTTGCGTGTGGTCATGGGCTGTCCGATGGCATGGGAAATGGGAGGCCAGGGTCGAGCCGAAGCTCAATCGTCGTCCGGCCAGCGCGGCATGGCCGGCTGGTCGGCGCGTCGCGGCACGGCGTCAACCGCGTGCACCGCCCGCCATATCGCCAGCGCGTCCACCGTGGCGGCCACGTCATGCACGCGCACCATGCGCGCACCGCGCTGCACGGCGATCAGCGCCGCCGCCACCGAGCCGCTGACACGCCCGGCGGGCACCGTCCTGCCGGTCATCTCGCCGATCATCGCCTTGCGCGACAGCCCGATGTACGCGCCGCTGCCGAGGTCGGCAAAACGTTCCAGCGCGCACAGCAGCGCCAGGTTGTGCTGCAGCGTCTTGCCGAAGCCGAAACCCGGGTCGACCATCACCTTGCGCCGGTCGATCCCGGCCAGTTCGCAGGCAAACAGCCGGTCGGTGAGGAAGCGGTGCACCTCGCCGACCACGTCGTCGTAATGCGGCTCGGCCTGCATGCTGCGCGGCTCGCCCTGCATGTGCATCAGGCACACCGGCACGCCCAGCTCGGCCGCCGCCGCCATCGCGCCGTCGCGGCGCAGCGCATACACGTCGTTGATCATGCCGGCGCCGGCGGCCACCGCCGCACGCATCACTTCCGGCTTGGAGGTGTCGATCGCGATCGGCAGCGTGGTGCGCGCAATCAGCTGCTCGATCACCGGCAGCACCCGGCGTAATTCTTCCTCCACCGGCACCTCGGCCGCACCGGGGCGGGTCGACTCGCCGCCGACGTCGATCATGTCGGCGCCCTCCTCCGCCAGCGCCAGGCCGTGCGCCACGGCCGCTTCCACGCTGTCGTGCGTGCCACCGTCGGAGAACGAATCGGGGGTGACGTTGAGGATGCCGACCACGCGCGCGCGGTCGAGCCGCAACGGACGCCCGGCACAATCCAGCACCGGCGCCAACAGATCGTTCGACATGCTCATGGCCTCGTCAATGTGCGGGAACAGCGCGGCGCTCAGGCTTCGAGCCTGCCGCCAAGCTCACCCATGTAGCGGCGATAGTGCCGCAGTTCGGCGATGGAATCGCGGATGTCCGACAGCGCGGTATGCGCCGATTCCTTGCCGACGCTCCTGGCAATCTCCGGCGCCCAGCGGCGGGCCAGTTCCTTGAGCGTGGAGACGTCCAGGTTGCGGTAGTGGAAGTAGCGTTCCAGCCGCGGCATCTGCCGATGCAGGAAGCGGCGGTCCTGGCAGATCGAGTTGCCGCACATCGGCGACTTGCCCGGCGGCACCCACGCGCGCAGGAAATCCACGGTGGCCTGCTCGGCCATCGCATGATCGGTTTCCGAGATCAGCACCTGACGCCACAGGCCCGACTTGTGGTGCTGATTGCAGTTCCAGCTGTCCATCGATTCCAGCCGGTCGATCTCGTGGCGGATCGCGAATACCGGCCCTTCAGCCAGCACGTTCAGTTCCTTGTCGGTGACAATCGTGGCGATCTCGAGGATCGAGTCGTTGTCGGTGTCGAGGCCGGTCATCTCCAGATCGATCCAGATCAGGTTGTCTTCGTGGGCTTGGCTCATGGGCTCTCCTTGTGCGCCGCAGTTTATCAGCCCTCGTGCCGGCCCGGCTTTCGGCCATGCGATCATGCCCGCATGCAGACCTTCTTCTGGCACGACTACGAGACCTCCGGCGCCGACCCGCGGCGCGACCGCCCACTGCAGTTCGCCGGCATCCGCACCACCCCGGAACTGGAGATCGTCGGCGAGCCGGTGATGTTCTACGGCAAACCGCCGCTGGAGATGCCGCCGCATCCCGATGCCTGCCTGATCACCGGCATTACCCCGCAGCAGGCCGAGCGTGAAGGCATCAACGAGGCCGAATTCGCCGCCCGCGTACACGAACAGCTGGCTGCGCCGGGTACTTGCGGCGTGGGCTACAACTCGCTGCGCTTTGACGACGAATTCACCCGGCAGATGCTGTACCGCAACTTCTACGAGCCGTACGGCCGCGAGTGGGAGAACGGCAACTCGCGCTGGGACCTGATCGACCTGGTGCGCATGTGCCAGGCGCTGCGGCCCGAGGGCATCGTCTGGCCGACCCGCGAGGACGGTTCGCCCAGCTTCAAGCTGGAGCACCTGGCCAGCGCCAACCAGCTCACCCAGGAGCGCGCCCACGACGCGCTGTCGGACGTGCATGCGCTGATCGAGCTGGCCCGGCTGATCCGCGTGCGCCAGCCACGGCTATGGGACTGGTACTACGGCCTGCGCCGCAAGCAGAAGGTGTTCGAGCTGCTCGACGTGGTGAACATGACGCCGCTGGTGCACGTGTCCTCGCGCTACCCGGCCAGCCGCCATTGCCTGGCCGTGATCGCGCCGCTGGCAGCGCACCCCAGCCGCGCCGGCGAGGTGATCGTGTACGACCTGGCCACCGATCCGGCCACTTGGCTGGCGCTGGACGAGGACGAGATCGCCGACCGCATCTTCACCGCGCGCACCGACCTGCCCGAGGGCATCGAGCGCATCCCGTTGCGCACCGTGCGCGCGAACCATGCGCCGGCGCTGGCGCCCCTGTCGGTACTGCAGGGCGTGGACCTGGATCGCCTGCAACTGGACCTGGCCCGCTGCCAGGCCCATCGCGACGTGCTGCATGCCGTCGACGGACTCGCCGAGAAACTGCGCCGCGTCTTCCAGCGCGCCGCCGAACTGCCGCCACCGGAGGACCCCGAACTGGCCCTGTACGGCGGCGGCTTCCTGCCTGACGCGGACAAGCGCCTGCTGGCCCAGGTACGCGCCACCCCGCCGCAGGAACTGGGCGCGCGCGCGTTCCCGTTCCGCGATCCGCGCTATCCGGAGCTGCTGTTCCGCTACCGCGCCCGCAACTGGCCCGAGACGCTGGATGCCGACGAACACGCGCGCTGGGAAGATTTCCGCCGCGCACGTCTGACCCGCCACACGCCGCTGACCGGGCTCACCCTCGACGACTACTTCGCCCGCCTCGGCGAACTGCGCCGCGATCCCGCGGTGCAGGACAAACTGCCCCTGCTCGACCAGTTGCAGGCCTGGGGCGAACAGCTCGCCGCCAGCGTCAAACCTCTCTGATCCCCCACCCGATCCGCCCTCCAGACCCGCCATGCCCCAGAGCTACTTCACCCCGGCCACCTTCCGCTTCCTGCGCGCCGTCGAACGCAACAACAACCGCGAATGGTTCCACGCGCACAAGGACGATTACGAGCGCCACGTGCGCGAGCCGTTCCTGCGCCTGATCGCCGACCTGCAGGCGCCGCTGGCGCAGATCAGCGCGCACTACCGCGCCGACCCGCGCAAGAACGGCGGCTCGCTGTACCGCATCTACCGCGACACGCGCTACTCCAACAACAAGCTGCCGTACAAGTCGTGGCAGGGTTCGCGCTTCTTCCACCAGCGCCGGCACGAGATCCAGGCGCCGGGGTTCTACCTGCACATCGAGCCCGGCGAGTGCTTCGCCGGCGGCGGCATGTGGCACCCCGAACCCGATGCGCTGAAGCACATCCGCGAGTTTCTGGTCGACAACCCCGCCGCGTGGAAGCGCGCCACCCGGGGCAACGCGTTCCGCGAACACCTGCAGCTGGGTGGCGAATCGCTGGTGCGTCCGCCGCGCGGCTACGACCCCGCGCACGAGTTGATCGCGGACCTCAAGCGCAAGGACTTCATCGCCACCACCGCGCTCAGCGAGGCGCTGGCCTGCTCGAACGAACTGCTGCCGTGGACGGTCGCCACGTTCAAGCAGGTCGCGCCACTGGTCGACTACCTGTGCGCGGCGCAGGAACTGGAGTTCTAGGCGGGAACCGCCGCGCGCCGTGCGGACAGCAGCCAGGCCGCCACGGCGATACCGATCACGGCGGTGAACGCCACGTAGTGCGCCGGTGCGAGCACGCCGAACCGCCTCATCAGCAGGCCGATCAGCGGTGGCGTCAATCCGCCGAACAACGCATAGGCGACGTTGTACGAGAACGACAGGCCGGAAAAACGCACCGCCGGCGGAAACGCCACCACCATCAGCGCAGGCACCACGCCGACCACGCCCACGGCAAACCCCGCCAGCGCGTACAGCGCGACGAAATGCGCGGCACCGGCCTGCAGGTCGAAATACAACGCGTAGCCGCACACCAGCAAGCCGATCGCGCCGGCCAGCAGCGCCCGCGCGTAGCCGAGGCGGTCGGCCAGCCAGCCGTAGAAGAGACAGCCCAGCGCCAGCGCGAACGAGGCCACGCTGTTGCCGAGGAACGCGCGCGCCGGCACGACATGGAACGCCGACTGCCCCAGCGTCGGCGTCATCAGGATCAGCACCACGATCGCGGCGGTGAGCATCCAGGTCACCAGCATCGACAGCAGCACGCCGGGCAGATGCCGTTCGAACACCCGCCGCAGCGGCAGCCCCGAGGCCAGCTCCTTGCGCGCATGCATCGTCTCGAACACCGGCGTCTCGCTGAGCCAGCGGCGCAGCCACACCGCGAAGAAGCCGAATACGCCGCCGGCCAGGAACGGCAGCCGCCAGCCGTGGTCGAGCACCTCGGCCGGAGTCATCCGGCTGTTGATTGCCGCGGCCACCAGCGAACCGATCAGGATGCCCACGGTGAGGCCCGAGGTAAGACTGGCGCAGGCAAAACCGATCCGCTTCGGCGGCACGTGCTCGGCCACGAACACCCACGCGCCCGGTACTTCACCGCCCACCGCGAGGCCCTGCACCACCCGCAGCAACAGCAACAGCAGCGGCGCCAGCATGCCGACCTGCGCGTACACCGGCAGCAGGCCGATACCCAGCGTCGGCAGCGCCATCAGGAACACGCTGAGCGTGAACATCCGCTTGCGCCCGCGCTTGTCGCCGTAGTGCGCCATCACGATGCCGCCCAGCGGCCGCGCCAGGTAGCCTGCCGCGAAAATGCCGAACACCTGCAGCTGGGCCAGCCACGGCGCGGTGTCTGGCGGAAAGAACAGATGGCTCAGCGGGATCGCGAAGAACACGAACACCACGAAGTCGTAGAACTCCAGCGCACCGCCCAGCGCGGCCAGCAGCAGGGTGCGCGCGTCGCGGCGACCCAGCGGGCGCGCCGCCGCGCCGGTCACATCCACTGCCGTCAATGCCGTGGCTTCGTTCATGGCGGGGATTGCGCCTCGCTGCGGAAAGGGTTCGGCAACATAGCGCAGCGCGCATCACTTCGCGACGACATTCGCAACCCCATGCTTCACCCTGCCCAGCGGGATGCCGGGCTGCACGGGCGCGCCGGCCAGCCTGCACGCGCCGCCCGGCAATGTCTTCACGGGGAGGGGAAACGTCGTTCGACCCCGGCCCGCGGCCGGCGATCCGGCATGTGCCGCCCTGCTGCGGCGCACGAGTCCATTCACGCCATCGGGGAGGAGCCTTCGATGAATCTGGGCAAACGCATGGCCGCCGAATGCTTCGGCACGTTCTGGTTGGTGCTTGGAGGCTGCGGCAGCGCCGTGCTGGCCGCGGGATTCCCCGAGCTGGGCATCGGCTTCGCCGGCGTGGCGCTGGCCTTCGGCCTCACCCTGCTGACGATGTGCTACGCGATCGGCCACATCTCCGGCTGCCACATCAACCCGGCGGTGACCTGCGGCCTCGCCGCCGGCGGCCGCTTCCCGCTGAAGGAAGTGCTCCCGTACATCGTGGCGCAGGTGGTCGGCGGCCTGGTGGCCGGCGCGGTGCTGTACGCCATCGCCTCCGGCAAGCCGGGCTTCGACGCCGCCGCCGGCGGCTTTGCCTCGAACGGCTACGGCGCGCACTCGCCGGGCGGCTATGCAATGGGTGCGGCCATGGTGTGCGAGATCGTGATGACCGGCTTCTTTCTCTTCATCATCATGGGCGCCACCCACCGGAGCGCGCCGGTGGGCTTCGCCGGCATCGCGATCGGCCTCGCGCTGACTCTGATCCACCTGATCAGCATCCCGGTCACCAACACTTCGGTGAACCCGGCGCGCTCGACCGCCGTGGCCCTGTTCCAGGGCGGTTGGGCGGTGGAGCAGCTGTGGTTTTTCTGGGTGATGCCGATCGTCGGCGGCATCCTGGGTGGACTGATCTACCGCTGCCTGTGGAGCGACCGGCCTGCGCGGCCCGAGATCAAGGGCGACCGGGCCTGAGCATCGGCGCCACGCGATCCCGGAGCGCCGCCGGCCTGCGCTTCGCAAGGCTCGAACGGAGCATGCCTCGCGGCGGTGGCTGCCGACAGGCTCAAGCCTCGGCGAACGGAAACGCCAGCACGTCGGCGATCGCATCGGTGTCGGCCAGGCACATCAGCAGGCGCTCCACGCCCAGCGCCACGCCGGCGCAGTCGGGCAGCGCGTCGAGCACGCCGAGCAGGTTTTCGTCGAGCGGGATCTCGCGCAGGCTGCGTTCGCGCCGCCGCGCATTGTCGCGCTCGAAACGCGCACGCTGCTCGGCCGCGTCGTTCAACTCATAGTAGCCGTTGGCCAGCTCGTAACGGCCCAGGTACAGCTCGAAACGCTCGGCCAGCGGCGGCTCGCCGGGGCGGATCCTGGCCAGCGCGCACTGGCTGGCCGGATAGTCGTGGATCACCGTGATGCGGTCGCGCGGAAACGCCGGCTGCAGCTTGTGCGTGATCAGCAGGTCCAGCCAGTCGTCGTGGCCGAGGCCCGCCGGATCGACGCCGAACTCGGCCAGCGGCGCATGCAGCTGATCGATGGCGGCATGCACCGGGTCGATGCCCAGCTCGTCCAGGAACAACTGCCGGTAGCTCGTCACCACCAGCTCGGCGCGCCGCCCGACCATCGCCAGCGCGGCCTCGACCAGGGCGACGGTTTCCTGCATCAGCCGGCGATGGTCCCAGCCGACCCGGTACCACTCCAGCATGGTGAACTCGGGGTTGTGCCGACCGCCTGCCTCGCCATTGCGGAACACCCGACCCAGCTCGTAGCAGTCGCCGATGCCGGCGGCCAGCAGCCGCTTCAGCGGATACTCCGGCGAGGTGCGCAGCCAGCGCTCGCGTGCGCCGGCGTCGACGTGACCGCTGAACGTGGTGCTGAAGCTCTCGATGTTCGGCTCGGTATTGCCGGCCGCGGAAAGCACCGGCGTCTCCACTTCCAGCACCTGGCGTTCGGCGAAATACGCACGGATCAGTGCGTACAGCTGCGCACGCAACCGCAGCGCGGCGAAGGATCCGATGCCCATCAGCCGGCCTCGTGCTTGCCCAGCAGCGCCAGCAGCTGCGCCTCGTCCCACACCGGCACGCCCAGCTCCTGCGCCTTGTCCAGCTTGGAGCCGGTGGCTTCGCCGGCGATCACCGCGCTGGTCTTCTTCGACACCGAGCCGGACACCTTGGCGCCCAGCGCTTCGAGCCGGTCCTTCGCTTCGTCGCGACTGAGCGAGGCCAGCGTGCCGGTGAGCACGAAGGTCTGCCCTTCCAGCGGCGCCGTCGCCGCTTTCGCCGTGTGCGGGATGGCGGCAAGCAGGCGCTGCATCGCCGCCTCGGCCTCGCGCAGCGCGGCCAGCGCGGCCGGGTCGGCCAGATGATGTTCCAGGCTGGTCGCCGCCGTCTGCGGCACGCCGGCAGTGATCCAGTGCGCCGATCCGCCGGCCAGCAACTGGTCGAGCGTGGAGAAGTGTTGCGCCAGCAGCGCGCAGCTCTTGGGGCCGAGCTTGTTGATGTTGGCCATGCCCAGCAATACGCCGAAGTCCAGCCGCGCACGCAGCTGCGGCGACGGCGCACCCTCGTCGCTGAACGTGATGCCGGCTTCGAGCAGCGCGTCGACCACCTGCTCGTTGCCCGCCTGCGCGAAGAAACCGGCGATCGAGGTGGCCACTTCGCTGCCGATGTCCGGCAGCACGCGCAGCACCGCCGCCGGCGTGCTGCGCACGAACTCCAGCCGGCCCAGCCACGCGGCCAGCGTCTTCGCCGTGCTTTCGCCGATGTGCATGATGCCCAGCGCAAACAGGAAGCGCGCCAGCGTGGTGCGCTTGCTGGCCTCGATCCCGGCCACCAGGTTTTCCGCCCACTTGGTCGCCACCTTGCCGGCCTTGACAGTCTCCGGCGTGGTGCCGTCACGCTCGTCGATGCGCCGCTTCATCTCGACGAAATCGTCCACGCCCAGGCCGTACAGGTCGGCTGGCGAATGCACGATGTCCAGTTCCACCAGCGCCTCGGCGAAGCGCTCGCCCAGGCCTTCGATATCCATCGCGCGGCGCGAGGCGAAGTGGATCAGCGCCTCCTTGCGCTGCGCCGCACAGATCAGCCCGCCGGAGCAGCGCCACGCCGCGGCGCCCTCCTCGCGCAGCAGTTCGGAGCCGCATACCGGGCAGTGCGCAGGCATGTGCCAGGGGCGCGTATGCGGCGGCCGCAGTTCGGGCATCACGCGCACCACTTCCGGGATCACGTCGCCGGCGCGACGCACGATCACCGTGTCGCCCACGCGCACATCCAGCCGCGCGACCTGGTCGGCGTTGTGCAGCGTGGCGTTGGTGACGGTGACGCCGGCCACCTGCACCGGCGCCAGCCGTGCCACCGGCGTGGCCGCGCCGGTGCGGCCGATCTGGATCTCGATCGCCTCGACCGTGGTGATCTGCTCCTGCGCCGGGAACTTGTGCGCGATCGCCCAGCGCGGCGCACGGGAGACGAAGCCCATCTCGCGCTGGCCGGCGTAGTCGTCCAGCTTGTAGACCACGCCGTCGATGTCGTACGGCAGGCTGTCGCGCTTGGCACCGATGCGGCGGTAGTAGGCGATCAGGCCGTCGAAGCCGCGCGCCGTGTCCACCTCCGGCGACACCGGAAAGCCCCACTCGCGCAGCTGCCGCAGCGTGGCCGAATGGGTCGGCGGCAGCTCGCCGCCCTCGACCGCACCGATCGCATAGGCGAAGAAACTCAGCCGCCGCTTCGCGGTGACCGCCGGGTCGAGCTGGCGCAGCGAACCGGCTGCGCCGTTGCGCGGGTTCGCCAGCGGCTTCTCGCCATGCTTGCGGGCGTATGCGTTGAACGCCTCGAAATCCTTGTGCAGCATGATCACTTCGCCGCGCACTTCCAGCACGTCGGGCCAGCCCGTGCTGCGCAGGCGCAGCGATTCATCCTGATTTTTCCCATTGCGCAAGCGCAATGGGATCGCCCGCACCGTGCGCAGGTTCGCGGTCACGTCCTCGCCGGTCTCGCCGTCGCCGCGGGTGGCGCCCTGCACGAACACGCCGTGCTCGTAGCGCAGGCTGATCGCCAGGCCGTCGAGCTTGGGCTCGACCGAAAATACCGGCTCGCGCCGCTTCAGCGTCTGCTCGATGCGGCGTTCGAATTCGGCCACTTCGCGGAAGCGTTCGCGATCCGACTCGCCGTCCTGCTCGAACGCATTGCCCAGCGACAGCATTGGGATCGCGTGGCGGACCTCGGCGAAACCGCCCTGCGCGCGCGCGCCGACCTTGCGGGTCGGCGAATCGGGCGAGGCCAGCGCGGGATGCTCGGCCTCCAGTGCCTCGAGTTCGCGCATCAGCCGGTCGTACTCGGCGTCGGTGATCTCCGGGTCGTCGAGCACGTGGTAGCGGTAGTTGGCCTGCTCGATCTGCGCCCGCAGCGCGGCGGCGTGGGCGACAGTCTCGGCCGGGGCCAGGCGTTCGGTCATGCGGGTCTCCTTCGGATCTCCCCGCAGTTTAACGACACCGGCGCGCGCTGCGGATCAGCGGTGGAAGTGCCCCGCCGCTTCCGGCTGGTAGGCGATCTCCAGCACCTTCAGCCGGCGCTTGCGGCCGTCCGGCGTGGGCCAGTCGATCTGCTGGCCCTGCGCCAGGCCGAGCAGCGCGCTGCCCACCGGCGCCAGGATCGACACCGTGCCGGGCGTCCCGGCAGCCGCCGGATACACCAGGGTCAGGGTCAGCTTCTCGCGGTTGCTCTCGTCCTCGAAGGTGACGGTGGAGTTCATCGTCACGATGTGCTCCGGCATGGCCGCCGGCTCGACCACGTCGGCGCGATCAAGCTCCGCGCGCAGCGCATCGAGCCTGTCGGCCTCGGCGGCCGGCAGGCGTTCCAGCAACGCTTCGATGCGTTCCATGTCGATGCGGGAAACAGTGATCGGTGGCTTGCTCATGGCTTTTCCTGATACTCGCGGCTCCTGCCGCACAAAAGCACACGCCGGAACGAAGGCCGCCCCGGCGCGTGTGGTTGTTGATGGCCTCGATGCCTATCTGGGCATGACTGGCAGATGAAACAAGGCCCACTGTGCGTATACCGCCGGCGAAAAGCAAGCTGTCACAGCAGTTACCATGCCGCGGATGGTTCCCCATACCGCCGCGGATCCCCACGCAGTCGCCCCCGACGCCGGCATGCCGGCGACGGAAGCGGCCGATTCGCGCGAGATGTCCACGCGCGAGCGCTTCCGCGGGCTGCTGTGGCTGGTGGCCGCCGCATTCTTCATGCAGGCGCTGGATTCCACCGTAGTCAATACCGCGGTGCCGGCGATGGCCGAGGCACTGGCGGTGACCCCGCTGGGCATGCGCACCGCGCTGACCAGCTACGTGCTGACCCTGGCGATCCTGATCCCGGCCAGCCCGTGGCTGTGCGACCGCTTCGGCACGCGGCGGGTATTCGGCGCGGCGATCGTGGTGTTCGGCCTGGGCTCGCTGCTGTGCGGCATGGCGCAGACGCTGCCGCAACTGGTCGCCGCGCGTGTGGTGCAAGGCATCGGCGGCGCCGCGCTGATGCCGGTGGGCCGCTACGTGCTGGTGCGCAGCATCGACAGGCGCGAGTTCGTGCGGGCGATGAGCACGGTGGCCACGTTCGGCCTGCTCGGCTCGGTGCTGGGGCCGCTGCTGGGCGGCGCCATCGTCGAGTTCACTTCGTGGCGGCTGATCTTCCTGATCAATGTGCCGGTGGCGATCGCCGGCGTGTGGATGAACAAACGCGACATGCCCGACTACCGGCTCGATCGCGCGAACCGCTTCGACCTGTCCGGCTTCCTGTTGTTCGCTGCCGCCTCGGCCCTGCTGCTCACCGCCTCGGAGCTGGCTGGCAGCGCGCCGGTGCCATGGCTGCGGATGGGCCTGTACGCGCTGGTTGCCGTGCTGCTGGGCACGATCTACGTGTGGCACAGCCGGCGCACCCCGTATCCGGTGGCGGACCTGCAGCTGCTGCGAGTGCGCAGCGTGTGGGTGTCGCTGGCCGGCGGGCTGTTCACCCGGCTCGGCATTTCCGGCATGTTCCTGCTGCTGGTGCTGTTCCTGCAGGTCGGTTGCGGCTGGTCGCCGCTGATGGCCGGCCTGATGATGGTGCCGCAGGCGCTCGGTTCGATCATCGCGAAGTGGGCGGTCAACCGCGCCCTGGTGCACTACGGCTACCGCCGCCTGCTGCTGGGCAACACGCTGATCGTGGCCGCGCTGCTGGCCGCGTTCGCCCTGCTCGGCCCGGGCTCGCCGCTGTGGGTGATCGCGTTGCTGACGTTCGCCTACGGCGCCTTCGCCGGCCTGCAATACACCACCATGAACACGCTGATCTACACCGACCTCGACATCAAGCACGCCTCGATGGCCTCGTCGATGGCCTCGACCGTGCAATACCTCGCGATGAGCTTCGGCATCGCACTGTCCACCTTGCTGATGGAAGCAATGCTGCAAGGCCACGCCCATGAAGATTACGTGGTGGCATTCCGCTGGACGATGATCATGCTGGCGGCGATCACCGCGGTGGCCAGCCGCGTGTTCAGCCGGCTGCGGCGCGATCATCACCCACTATCCGGCGCTGCATGACGCGGGAGGCTGCATGTAGCATGCAGTCTTTGTCGAAGTTCCGGGCACGCGTCGCATGCACCACGCCAGCGAGATCCTGTTCACCCTGTTCGTCGTGTTCGTCGCCGCCCAGATCGGCGGCGAGATCGCACAGCGGCTGAAGCTGCCCGGCGTGGTCGGCGAGATCACCGCCGGCTGCGCGATCGGCCCGTCCCTACTGGGCTGGATCACCCCGGAGCAGATCGCCACCGGCACCCCGCTCGACGTGCTGGCCGAGATCGGCGTGATCCTGCTGCTGTTCGCGGTGGGCCTGGAAACGCGGTTGGAAGACCTGAAGAAGGTCGGCAAGGTGGCGTTCGTGGTCGGCGTGGTCGGCGTGCTGGTGCCGTTCGGCATGGGCAGCGTGTGGGCCCACGGCAACGGCTTCGACTGGGACCGCTCGCTGTTCGTCGCGGCGGCCTTCGTGGCCACCTCGGCCGGCATCACCGCGCGCGTGCTGCAGGAGCTGAGCGCGCTGCAGCGCATCGAGAGCAAGGTGATCCTGGGCGCCGCGGTGATCGACGACATCCTCGCCATGCTGCTGCTCGGCGTGGTGGTGTCGCTGCAGGGCGGCGGCAGCATCGACGCCACGCACCTGCTGGTGGTGCTGGCCGGCGCGGTCGGCTTCATCGCGGTGATCGGCTGGGGCGGTGCGCGGGTGATGCGCTGGAACTCCGCCTGGCTGGACAAGCCGCTGGGCCCGCATTCGCCGCTGATGATCGTGCTGGCGCTGTGCCTGGGGCTGGCCTGGCTGTCCACCCGCTTCGGCCTGGCCGCGATCATCGGCGCGTTCTTGGCCGGCATGATCGCCTCGGAAACCCGCCAGCAGCACACCCTGGAAAAACAGACCCAGCCATTGCTGGCCCTGCTCACCCCGTTCTTCTTCGTGGTCACCGGCAGCAAGGTCGACCTGCACGAACTGGCCAGCGCCGAGGCACTGTGGATGCTGGCCGTGGTCACCGCGATCGCGATCGTCTCCAAGTTCATCGGCGGCTGGCTGGGCTCGCTGTCGCTGGGCCGGCGCAGCGCCACCATCATCGGCTTCGGCATGGTACCGCGCGGCGAAGTCGGCATCGTGGTCGCCACCCTGGGTCTCGCCGCCGGCGTGTTCGACAACCGCATCTACGCCATCATCGTGGCGATGTCGCTGCTCACCGCGATGGTGACGCCGCCGGTCCTGGCCTGGCTGCTGAAGCGCAAGACCGGCGGCAAGCAGATCGAGGTACCCGACGTGCGCGGCTGAATGCCACTTCGACGCACCGGGGCCGGCGGCGCTACGCTGTCCGCACCGGCGCCGCCGGCACCGACCGGAACCCAAGCATGGACGAGACCACGCCCGACACCGCCGCGCCGCTGATCCGCAACCGCACGTTCGACGAGATCGCCGTCGGCGACAGCGCGACGATCGAGCGCTCGCTGAGCGCCGAGGACGTGCAACTGCTGGCGACCCTCTACGGCGACAGCGATCCGCAGCGGCTGGACCCGGCGTTCGTCGCCTCGCCCGGCTTCCACGGCGTGATCGGCCACGGCATGTGGGGCGCGGCGCTGATCTCCGCCGTGCTGGGCACGCGCCTGCCCGGCGCCGGTACCGCCTGCCTGGAGCAGGCGCTGCGTTTCCACGCGCCGGTGCGCATCGGCGACACGCTGGCGGTGCAGGTGCAGGCGATCGCGCGGGACGCGGCGACCAGGCGCATCCGCTTCGCCTGTCGCTGCACGAACCAGCACGGCGTGCTGGCGATCGACGGCACGGTCGACGTGACCGCACCGGACGAGCGCATCGAATACGCCCGCACCCGCCTGCCGGAAGTGCGCCTGCCCGACGCCGACGGCCGGCCACTGGCCGCCCGCGCCCTGTCGCTGGGCCCGATCCGGGTGGCCGTGGTGCATCCCTGCGACGAAACCAGCCTCGCCGCCGCGCTGGATGCGCATGCGGCCGGCCTGATCGAACCGGTGCTGGTGGCGCCGCAGGCAAGACTCGCGGAAGTGGCGCGCAAGGCCGGGCTTGATCTTTCCGGCATCACCATCGAGGACGTGCCGCACAGCCACGCCGCCGCCGCGAAAGCGGTCGAACTCGCCGCCGGTGGCCGCGTCGACGCGCTGATGAAGGGCAGCCTGCACACCGACGAACTGATGGCGGCGGTAGTGACCTCCGCCGCCGGCCTGCGCACGGCGCGGCGCATCTCGCATTGCTACCTGATGCACAGCCCGGCGTACCCGCGGCCGTTCATCATCACCGACGGGGCGATCAACATCGCACCGACGCTGGAGGAGAAGGCCGACATCGTGTGCAACGCGATCGACCTGGCGCACATCGTGGGCGTGGCCCTGCCGCGCGTGGCGATCCTCGCCGCGGTGGAGACCGTCAACCCGCGCATGCAGACCACGCTCGATGCCGCCGCGCTGTGCAAGATGGCCGACCGCGGCCAGATCGCCGGCGCCGTGCTGGACGGGCCGCTGGCGTTCGACAACGCGATTTCCGTCGCCGCCGCGCGGATCAAGGGCATTGTCTCGGACGTGGCCGGCCTGGCCGACATCCTGCTGGTGCCCGACCTGGAAAGCGGCAACATGCTGGCGAAGCAGCTGGAATACCTGGGCGGCGCAACCAGCGCGGCGGTGGTGATGGGCGCGCGCGTGCCGATCGTGCTGACCAGCCGCGCCGACTCGCGCGAATCGCGCATCGCCTCGTGCGCGCTCGCCTCACTGGTGGCCCACCATTACCGGCTCAGCCCGCCATGAACGACCGCGGCGGCAACTCGCTGATCCTGGTGCTGAACTGCGGCTCGTCCAGCATCAAGTTCGCGCTGTTCGACGCGGACGCGACGCCGCTGGCGCGCACGCCCGCCTGGGGCGGCAAGGTCGAGGGCATCACCGGCGATGCCCCGGTATTCAGCGAAAGCGGCGCGGCGGCCGAGATGCTGGCGCTGGGCTGCGAGCACCCCTACCATGCCGCGCTGACTTATCTGCGCCAGCGCATCGTGGCGCGGTTGCAGGGCCGCCGCATCGTGGCGATCGCGCACCGCGTGGTGCACGGCGGCAGCAAATATTTCGAACCGGTGCGGGTCGATGCCGCGGTGCTGGCCGACCTGAAAAGCCTTATCCCGCTGGCGCCGCTGCACCAGCCGTTCGCGCTGGAAGCGATCGGCGCGCTGCTGGACGAACTGCCGCGACTGCCGCAGGTGGCCTGTTTCGACACCGCCTTCCACCAGAGCATGCCGACCGTCGAGAAGATGCTGCCGCTGCCGCGCTCGGCCTGGGACCAGGGCCTGCGTCGCTACGGTTTCCACGGCCTGTCCTACGCGTACCAGGCGCAGGTGCTGGGCGAGCGCTACGGCGACGCCGCACGCGGCCGCACCATCGTGGCGCACCTGGGCAGCGGCGCCAGCCTGTGCGCGATGCGCAACCTGCAAAGCGTCGCCACCACGATGGGCTTCTCGGCGCTGGACGGGCTGATGATGGGCACGCGCTGCGGTGCGCTGGATCCCGGCGCGGTGATCTACCTGATGGAGATCCGCAAGTTGTCGCTCGAACGCGTGGGCCGCATGCTGTACCACGAGTCCGGCCTGCTCGGCGTCTCCGGAGTTTCCGCCGATCCGCGCGAGCTGCTGCCGCGCGAAGGCGAGTTGCCGGTGCAGCAGGCGCTGGCCCTGTACGTGCGCAGCATTGTGCGCGAAGTGGGCGCGCTGACGGCCACGCTGGACGGGCTGGACATGCTGGTCTTCACCGCCGGCATCGGCGAGCACCAGGCGGTGATCCGCGAACGCGTGTGCGCCGGCCTGGGTTTTCTCGGCGTGGCGATCGACCCGACCGCGAATGCCGCCCATGCGCCGGTCATCTCCAGCGCATCCAGCCGGGTGAAGGTGGTGGTGGAAGCGGCCAACGAGGAGTGGGTGGCCGCGACGGCTGCGGCGACGCTCACCCGCCACTGACGCTAGGCCAGCATGCCGGCCTCCGGCGCGTCCCACACCCAGTTCCGGATTTCCGGCAGATCCTCGCCGTTCTCGTCGATGTACTGCTTGTGCTCGATCAGCTTGTCCAGCAGCTTCTGCTTGAGGTAGATGCCGCGCTCGCCCGCCTGCGGCACGCGGTTGACCACGTCGATCACCAGGTGGAAGCGGTCCAGCGCGTTCAGCACGGTCATGTCGAACGCGGTGGTGATGGTGCCCTCCTCCTTGTAACCGTGCACGTGCAGGTTGTCGTGATTGGTGCGCCGGTAGGTCAACCGGTGGATCAGGGTCGGGTAGCCGTGGAACGCAAAGATCACCGGCTTGTCGCGGGTGAACAGCTGGTCGAAATCGTCGTCGTCCAGGCCGTGCGGATGTTCGCTGGGCGACTGCAGCTTCATCAGGTCGACCACGTTGACCACGCGCACTTTCAGCTCCGGCAGGTAGCGGCGCAATACCGACACCGCCGCCAGCGTCTCCAGCGTGGGCACGTCGCCGGCGCAGGCCATCACCACGTCGGGCTCGCCGTGCTGGTCGTTGCTGGCCCACGGCCAGATGCCGATGCCCTGGCTGCAGTGCCGCTGCGCCGCGTCCATCGCCAGCCATTGCGGCGCCGGATGCTTGCCGGCGACCACCACGTTGACGTAGTGCCGGCTGCGCAGGCAGTGATCGATCACCGACAGCAGGCAGTTCGCGTCCGGCGGCAGGTATACCCGCACGATGCTGGCCTTCTTGTTGACCACGTGGTCGATGAAGCCGGGGTCCTGATGGGTGAAGCCGTTGTGGTCCTGCCGCCACACGTGCGAAGCCAGCAGGTAGTTCAGCGAGGCGAGCGGGCGCCGCCATGGGATCGCCGCGGTCATCTTCAGCCACTTGGCGTGCTGGTTGAACATCGAGTCGACGATGTGGATGAACGCCTCGTAGCAGTTGAACAGGCCGTGCCGCCCGGTCAGCAGATAGCCTTCCAGCCAGCCTTCGCACTGGTGCTCGCTGAGCATCTCGACCACCCGGCCGTGCGCCGCGAGGAATTCGTCGTTCGGCTTCAGCGCGGCCTGCCACTGGCGGTTGGTAGCCTCGAACACCGCGCCGAGGCCGTTCGACACCGTCTCGTCCGGGCCGAACACGCGGAAGTTGCGCGACGACTCGTTCAGGCGGATCACGTCGCGCAGGAACGGCGCCAGCACGCGCGTGTCGCCGCTGCCGCGCACGCCGGGCTGCGGCACCGCGAGCGCGTAGTCGCGGAAGTCCGGCAGGCGCAGGTCGCGCAGCAGCAGGCCGCCGTTGCTGTGCGGGTTCGCGCTCATCCGACGTGTGCCGGCGGGCGCCAGCGCGGCGAGTTCCGGCCGCAGCCGGCCGTGCGCATCGAACAACTCGTCCGGCCGGTAGCTGCGCAGCCACGCTTCGAGCTGCTGCAGGTGCTCCGGCGGGCTGCTGGCGGAGATCGACAGCGGCACCTGGTGCGCGCGGAAGCTGCCCTCGTTCGGCTTGCCGTCCACCAGCTTCGGCCCGGTCCAGCCCTTGGGCGAATCGAGCACGATCATCGGCCAGCGCGGCCGCGTGGCGACACCCTGCTCGCGTGCGCCGCGCTGGATCTGCCGGATCTGCGCCACCACCGCGTCCAGCGTCGCCGCCATCGCCTGGTGCATCGCCGCCGGTTCGCTGCCCGACACGATGTACGGCGTCCAGCCGTAGCCACGCAGCAACTGCTCCAGCTCGTCATGGCCGATCCGCGCCAGCACGGTGGGGTTGGCGATCTTGTAGCCGTTCAGGTGCAGGATCGGCAGCACCGCGCCATCGCCTACTGGGTCGAGGAACTTGTTTGAATGCCAGGCCGTGGCCAGCGGCCCGGTTTCCGCCTCGCCGTCGCCGACCACGCAGGCGGCGATCAGCCCGGGGTTGTCGAACACCGCGCCGAACGCGTGGCTTAGCGAGTAGCCGAGTTCGCCGCCCTCGTGCAGCGAACCGGGACATTCCGGCGAGGCGTGGCTGGGGATGCCACCGGGAAACGAGAACTGCTTGAACAGCCGCTGCAGCCCCACCTCGTCCTGGCTGATGTCCGGGTAGACCTCGCTGTAGGTGCCGTCCAGGTACGCGTTTGCCACCACCACGGGACCGCCATGGCCGGGACCGGAGAGGTAGATCATGTCCAGGTCGTACTGCCGGATCGCCCGGTTCAGGTGCGCGTAGATGAAGTTCTGCCCCGGCGTGGTGCCCCAGTGGCCCAGCAGCATGTGCTTGACGTGGGCCAGCGTCAGCGGCTCCTTCAGCAGCGGATTGGCGCGCAGGTAGATCTGCCCGACCGAGAGGTAGTTGGCGGCGCGCCACCAGGCATCAATGCCGCGCAACTGATCGGGGTCGAGCGGCTGGTGGGCGAAGGCATCGGTAGTCATGATCGGGCAGCCCCGTGAATGCGAAGATACGGCTCGGTGCACTATGTACACCGCGGCTTGTGAAATTCGCTGCGACACCTCGTCACACACACGGTTCGACGGTTCCATCATCCGGACAGATACCCTGCCGCAGTGCCGGACAGGATCACCCAGCGGAAACCCCATGGCCGTACGCGAAAACACCGAAGACGGCGGCCCGGAAACCCCGCCCTGGAAAGACCTCGGCGCCGGCCTGATCACCGGCGCGGCCGACGACGACCCCAGCGGCATCGCCACCTACTCGCAGGTGGGCGCGGCATTCGGCTACGGCATGCTGTGGGCGGCGCTGGTGACCATGCCGCTGATGATCGCGATCCAGGCGATCAGCGCCGGCATCGGCCGCGTCACCGGCCATGGCCTGATGGACGGCATGCGCCGGTATTACCCGCGCACGCTGGTTTACGCGCTGCTGATGCTGGTCTTCGTCGCCAACGTGATCAACCTGGCGGCCGACATCGGCGCCATGGGCGCGGCGCTGAAGCTGCTGATCGGCGGGCCGGCCCTGCTCTACGCCGCGCTGTTCGCCGGGCTGTCGCTGCTGCTGCAGGTGTTCATCCCGTTCACCCGCTACGCACCGATCCTGAAGTTGCTCACGCTCAGCCTGTTCGCCTACGTGGCCACCGCGCTGGTGATCGACGTGCCCTGGCGCGCGGTGCTCAGGAGCATCGTGCTGCCGCCGATCCGCTGGGACGCGGCCTACGCCATGGGCCTGGTCGCCCTGCTCGGCACCACCATCAGCCCTTATCTGTTTTGCTGGCAGGCCTCCGAGGAAGTGGAGGAGATCGAGACGAGCAAGCGGCGCAAGCCGCTGCAGGACGCGCCGCAACAGGCACCAAGCGCGCTGCGCCGGATCGGCATCGATACCACGGTGGGCATGATCTTCTCCAACCTGATCGCGTTCTTCATCATCCTCACCGCCGCCGTGGTGCTGCACGCGCACGGCAAGACCGACATCCAGTCCTCGGCCCAGGCCGCCGAAGCGCTGCGACCGCTGGCCGGTGATCTGGCCTTCGCGCTGTTCGCCGCCGGCATCATCGGCACCGGCCTGCTCGCCGTGCCGGTGCTGGCCGGTGCCACCGCCTACGCCGCCGCGGGCGCGTTCGGTCGGCGCAGCGGACTCGAACACAAGCCGCACGAAGCCCGCTTCTTCTACGGCGTGCTGATCGGCTCCGCCCTGCTCGGCATCGCGCTCAACCTCACCCCGCTCGACCCGATCAAGGCGCTGTACTGGAGCGCGGTGATCAACGGCGTGGCCGCCGTGCCACTGATGGTCGCGATGATGCTGATGGGTTCGCAGCGCAAGGTCATGGGCGACTTCACCATGCCCTGGCCGTTGAAACTGTTCGGTTGGCTGGCCACGGCGGCGATGGGGGCAGCGGTGGTGGGGATGTTCGTGACATGGGGGAAGTAGGGCCCGTCCGAAATTCGCCGCTGGCGACGCCGCCGAAGCTTTCAGTCCGCCGTTGGAACCCGAGGCGCCCGGCATCCCGGTGATCCTGCATCTGTCTGCCGGCCGGTGCCACGGCGGCAACAATGACCGTTATGCGGCGCTGTGCGCCGAGCTGCAGTACTTGCCGCGCGATCGAGGAAGCGCTGCAGATGGAGCCGGCGATCATCGAACTGGCTGGCGAATTCACCCAGCACCAGCATGTGCTGTTCCTCGGCCGCGGCGTGCAGTATCCGGCGTCGCCGAACGGCCCACTGCTGGACAAGCTGAAGTCGAACCTGCAGGAAGTGCGCGCCCGCGGCGGCCGCCTGATCGTGTTTGCCGAGGCTGCCGTCGGCATGGACTGGACGACTTGGCCGGCAACGGCATCATGCTGCGCGTGCAATCCGGCGGCAGCTTCATCGCGCCGGCCGTGTTCACCGTGCCGCTGCAGCTGCTCGCCGACCACGTCGCCGTGCGGCGCGGCACCGACGCCGACCAGCCGGGCAACCCGGCCAAATCGGTCACGGTGGCATAGGAGCGACGAGTGAGTGGAGAGGAGTGAACAACGGGAGAAAGGCCTCCTCCCCGAGGTTCATGCCCTGTCAGCCAGCGTTGCGGGCTCCCGTGCGAGCTTTCGTTCCCACAGCAGTGCCGTGCCCACGATGACATCCAGGTCGTCGTACCGAGGCCGCCAATCGAGTCGCTGCTTGAGCCGGTCGCTGTGCGCCACCAGCATCGGCGTATCGCCGGCCCGACGCGGCAATTCGATCACCGTCAGCGGGTGGCCGTCGACGCGTTGCACCGCGTCGATGACTTCGCGCACGCTGTAGCCGTGGCCGTAGCCGCAATTGAGAGTCAGTGATTCGCCGCCATCGCGCAGGTGGTCGAGTGCCTGCAAGTGGGCTGCGGCCAGATCCTCCACATGGATGTAGTCGCGGATACCGGTGCCGTCCGGCGTGTCGTAGTCGCTGCCGAAGACCGATACGCTGGCGCGCTTGCCGACCGCATGCTCGCAGGCAACCTTGATCAGCAGCGTCGAGTGCGGCGTCGAATGCCCGATGCGGCCCAGCGGATCGCAACCGGCGACGTTGAAGTAGCGCAGGGTCACGTGCCGCATCGCTCCGGTGGCGCAAAGATCGCGCAGCATGGTCTCGGACATGAGCTTGGACGCGCCGTACGGGTTGATCGGCCGGGTGGGCGTGTCCTCGTCGGCCATGCCGTTCTCGGTCACGCCGTAGACCGCAGCGGTGGAGGAAAAGATGAACCGCTCCACGCCAGCCTCCGCGCAGCAGGCGAGCAGGCTTTGCGTGTTGCAGGTGTTGTTGCCGTAATACTTGAGCGGGTCGCCCAGCGATTCGGGCACCACCGTATGCGCGGCGAAATGCAGCACCGCATCGACCCGATGCCTGCCCAGCACGCGGGCAACCAGGGCGCGATCACCGACATTGCCGACCACCAGTTCGGCACCACGCACCGCGTCGCGAAACCCGGTACTCAGATTGTCGATGACGACAACGCGCTCGCCACGTGCGACCAGCTGCTGCACGACATGGCTGCCGATGTAACCGGCACCGCCGGTGACGAGGACGCTGTTGTTCATGAACGGTACTCCTTCATGGACCGCGGAAACCCGCGCTCGGCCCGGACGGCACGCCGGCAGCCGCTGCGCTTGTGGATCGACGGTGCCTGCGCTGCAGCAAAGACGTCCGGTATCCGCACCGGCAGCATGGACACGTGGCGTGCTTGCCGGCAATGCGCTCCAGCGGCGCGTTCACGATGTGCAAATTTTTTCGTGACGCACCCGCACACCGCCACTGATCGGATCGACTCCCGCCTGGCAGCGTCAATTCGACAAAGACTCAAACTCGGCCAACATTCACCCGGCCAACTTCACGGCCAAGGCAAACTGGCGTGAAAATCGCTTTCACATTCACATTCACATTTGCATGACTCGCAGCGCTGGTAATCTTTGGTATTTCAACGACGCCTCGAAAACCTCCGAGACTGCAAGAACGGGATAATCGAGATAAGGCAAGCCACCGTCACTCACGGCTCGGTTATTGACTTAATCATCACAAGTTACATGACCTGGCTCCGGCAGAAATGCCATGGGCACCTGCTATAAAAGACCTTCTCCAAAAACAGACAGAGGGCCGATCTCGCTATCTCTTGCGTCCTTGATCGACGCCAGCTGGCTTGGACCCCGGGAGCAAGTCGGCACCGTGTACAAACGGATACTGATTGTCTGCGTGGGCAACATTTGCCGCAGCCCTATGGCTGAATACCTGTTTCGACAGCGCATGGCGACGCGCGGCATCGAATTCAGCAGCGCCGGGCTCGGTGCGCTCGTCGGCAGCCCGATGGATGCGACTGCCTTGCAATTGCTTGCCGAAAACGGCATCGACGGCACGATGCATCGCGCGCATCAGCTGACACCTGCCATCCTGCGCCAGGCCGATTTGGTACTGGGCATGGAAAAGAACCATGTAGCCGCAATGATTCGGCTCGCCCCCGAGGTCCGCGACAAGGTTTACCTGCTCGACAAATGGCTGCACGGGAATGACATTCCCGATCCCTATCGCCAGCAACGGACTGTCTTCGAGCATGTTCACGAGATAATCACGCAGGGTGTCAGCAGCTGGGAGCCCCACCTGTGACTCCCATCCCTACGAGTCGAGCATCCCCATGACCCTCATCAAGGACCCCATGCAGCGCGACCCTGCTGGACCAGCCGCTGCTGCAGATCGCCGGCAAGAACGGCAGCTATGCCCTGGTGGTCGGCAACGTGGGCCACCGGCACACAGCGCACATGCCCATTGCTTTCCGGGCAATCGGCAGCCCACCCGAACATTGACACGCGGAGGCGACCGGCCGCAGTCTGCGACTGCCGGGGCTGCACGCGCATAAGGCTGTCCACTCAAAGCATGTTGAGGTGACCGAATGCGGAACATGGAGAACACCAAGCTCGCCATCGTGGGCCTGGGCTACGTCGGCCTGCCGCTCGCCGTGGAGTTCGGCAAGCACTACGACACCGTCGGCTTCGACATCAAGAAGGCCAGGATCGATGAGCTGGTTGCCGGTCGCGACAACACGCTGGAAGTGGACACCGCCGAACTGGCCGCGGCCACGCGCCTGCGCTTCAGCGCGGAGCTGGACGACCTGCGGGACCGCGACACCTACATCGTCACCGTGCCCACGCCGATCGATCTCGCCAAGCGCCCGGACTTGACGCCGCTGATCAAGGCCAGCGAAACCCTGGCCAAGGTGCTCAAGCCCGGCGACGTGGTGGTGTACGAATCCACCGTGTATCCCGGTTGCACGGAAGAAGTGTGCGTCCCGATCCTCGAAAAAGGTTCTGGTCTGGTCTACAACCGCGATTTCTTCGCCGGCTACAGTCCCGAACGGATCAACCCGGGCGACAAGCAGCATCGCGTCACCGGCATTCGCAAGGTCACGTCGGGCTCCACGCCGGAAACGGCCGATTTCGTCGATCGCCTGTACAGCTCGGTGATCACCGCCGGCACGTACCGGGCCAGCTCGCTGAAGGTGGCCGAGGCGGCCAAGGTCATCGAGAACACCCAGCGCGACCTGAACATCGCGCTGGTCAACGACCTGGCCATCCTGTTCAACAAGCTGGGCATCGACACGCTGGAAGTGCTCGAGGCCGCCGGCACCAAGTGGAACTTCCTGCCGTTCCGCCCGGGCCTGGTGGGCGGCCATTGCATCAGCGTGGATCCGTACTACCTCACGCACAAGGCACAGGAGGTGGGCCATCATTCGGACGTGATCCTGGCCGGCCGCCGCACCAACGACGGCATGGGGCCGTACATCGCCGGCGAAGTGATCCGCCTGATGGTGCGCAAGGGCATCAACCCGGTGCAGGCGCGCGTGCTGATCCTGGGCCTGGCGTTCAAGGAGAACTGCCCGGACCTGCGCAACACCCGCGTGGTCGACATCGTGCTGGCGCTGCACGGCTACAACGCCCAGGTCGATGTCCACGATCCGTGGATCAACGCCGCCGAAGCCGAGCACGAATACGCCATCACGCCCCTCGCCCAGCCGCAAACCGGCAGCTACGACGCGGTGATCATCGCGGTCGGCCACCAGCAGTTCGTCGGCATGGGCCCGGCCGGCATCCGCGCGTTCGGCAAGGCCGCCTCGGTGCTGTACGACGTGAAATGCCTGCTGCCGCGCGAAGCGGTCGACGGCCGCCTCTGAGCGGGACTTCATGCCATGAAAGTACTGGTCACCGGCACCGCCGGCTTCATCGGCTCGCATGTCGCACTGCAACTGCTCGAACGCGGCGATGAGGTCATCGGCCTCGACAACCTCAACGACTACTACGACGTCAACCTGAAGAAGGCCCGGCTGGCGCGTTTCATCGCGCACCCGGGCTATACGCATGTCCATGCCGACCTGGCCGACCGCACGGCGATGGAGAATGCCTTCGCCGCGCACAAGCCGCGGCGCGTGATCAACCTGGCGGCGCAGGCCGGCGTGCGCTATGCGGCCGAAAACCCACACGTGTACGTGGCCAGCAACGTCACCGGTTTCCTGCACGTGCTGGAAGGTTGCCGCCGGCACGAGGTGGAGCATCTGGTGTTCGCCTCCACCAGTTCGGTGTACGGCGCCGACACCGCCATGCCGTTTTCCGAGCATCAATCCACCGAACACCCGCTCACCCTCTACGCCGCGTCCAAGAAGGCCAACGAGCAGATGGCGCACAGTTACGCGCACCTGTACGGCATTCCGTGCACAGGGCTGCGCTTCTTCACCGTCTACGGACCGTGGGGCCGCCCGGACATGGCGCTGTTCCTGTTCACCCGGGCGATCCTGGCCGGCGAGCCGATCAAGGTGTTCAACCACGGCCGGCACAAACGCAGTTTCACTTACGTGGACGACATCGTGGAAGGCGTGATCCGCACACTGGATACGTTGCCGGGCAAGGACAGCGACTGGAACGGGAACGCCCCCGATCCGGCCAGCAGCGGGGTTGCGCCGTACCGGCTGTACAACATCGGCAATGCGGAAGCGGTGGAACTGCTGCGCTACATCGCGGTGCTGGAGCAGTGCCTGGGGCGCAAGGCGCAAATGGAAATGCTGCCCATGCAGGCGGGCGACGTCCCCGATACCGAGGCGGACGTGTCGGAGCTGATCCGGGCAGTCGGCTACGCCCCGAAGGTTCCGATCGGCACCGGCATCGCAAACTTCGTGAGCTGGTACCGCGGCTACTACGGCGTGTAGTCGGCCTACGCCGGGGCGCGGGCAGGTGCATTGTCAACAGGATGCAACTCGTGGCGGTGGCCGCCCTGTTCGTTCTCGACCGCCCCACGCTGCAGATGGAGGCCCGCGGCTGAATCGGCCGTCTCCCCGGACACGCCCGGGGAGACGGCCCCGCATGGCGGCGGGTGGTCAGAAGCTGGCCGTCACCCGCGCGTACCAGAACGCGCCGTTGAAACCGAACGGCGAGGTGAGCGCGTACTTGACGCCCAGAAATTGCAGCGTGCCGTTCTGCTCCTTGCCAGGGTAGGTGTTGAAGACGTTGTTGCCTCCGACAGCCACCGTGAAGGTGTCGTTGAATTTGAAGCGTGCCTCCAGGTCGAGCAGCGTCTTGCCGCTGTAGTGATCCACGTCGTCCGGCGGGTTGTTGCTGCCGAACAGGCCGACCGTGGTGCTCCAGCCGCCGTAATGGTTGATCCGGGCGATGACGTCGAACCGGTCCAGCCCGTAGTCGAAGCTGAGTACTGACCGGCTCTTGGGCACCTGGTGTTCGAGGTCGTACACGAAATCGTTGTTGAGTGTGTTCGGCTTGACCTTGACCACGTCCTGCGTATTGCGGTTGTAGCGGAAGTCGATGTTGAGCCTGCCGTTGCCCAGTTGGTGCAACGTGTCGACCACGAAGTCGATGCCGTGGACATGGGAGCCGAACGCATTGCCGAAGTAACTGGCGTCGCTGCCGAGCAGCAGTTGCGCATTCGGGTAGCCGCCGGCGGCGAGCTGATCGACGGTGGCCTGGGTCACGGTCTTGCTGACCAGGCCGATGCGGTTGTCGATCCTGATCCGGTAATAGTCCAGGCTCGTCGTGACGTTGTCGACCGGCGTCCATACGGCGCCGACGGACAGGCTCTTCGACGTCTCAGTCTGCAGCGGCGTCGAGCCGAGCGCGCGCGCCACCGGGTTGTTCACCGGATAGGTGCCGCTGGGGATCAGGCCACCCTGGGCGTTCGCGGTGGTGGTGACGTTCAGCGTGTTCGCCTGGCCCGGGGTCGGCGTGCGGAAGCCGGTGTTGTAGGTACCGCGCAGCGCGAACGTGTCGGTGAACGCATAGCGGCTGGAAAGCTTGTACACCACCTTGGAACCGTAGCCGTTCGCATGCTCGTAGCGCACCGCCGCGGCGCCCGACCACTTGTCGGTGAGGTTCGTCTCGGCGTCGAAGTAGGCGGAGTCGCTGTTTTGCGTGAACCGCCCGGCCGCGCTGGTCGGAAAGCCCTGGAAGGCATCGGAGCCCACGCCGAACACCGACGCGGTCGGCCCCACCGCGATCGAACCGGCGTCGCCCTGGTGGATGATGTAGGTCTCCTGGCGCCATTGCGCACCGAAGGCCAGCGTGAGCGGCGAGTTGTCGAACGAGCGGACGAAATCCGCGCCGGCGCCCTGCTCCCGCTGGGTCAGCTTGCCGGGGTGGAAGCTGGTGGGTGAAAGGCTGCCCAGGCTCGGGTTGATCGAACCCTGCAGCCGGTAGTCGACCTCGTTGCTGCCGGTGCGGTAGTGCGCATCCCACTGGAAGTTGCTCTGCCCGCCGCCGCGCACGCCGCCGACCAGCTGGTGATCGGCGATGTCCGCGCCGAACATCGGGCTGTAGCCGCCGGGGAACTGCGTGTAGATCGGGTTGAGCAGCACCCAGCCGCTCGAACTCGCGGCGTTGGCCGTGAGGTAGTTCGCCGGATTGCCGCCGCCGGCGACGATGCTGTCCACCAGCGACTGCGGCGCATCCGCCGGCGTCAGGGTGCCGCTGGCGTAGTTGACCAGCGTCGAGCGGCCGGCGATGCCGTACTGCGCCGGCAATACCGGGTTGCGGTAGAAGAAGCTGGACAGGACCTTCTTGTCCATGAAGTTGCCGTAGCCGTACAGCTCCACGTCGCCCGTCAGCGGCAGGCCGGCGTTGACGAAGAGCTTGTTCGACTTGGTCTGCGGGTCGCCCCAGCGCTGGCCGAGGCCGTTGTACGGCACCTGGTTCGCACCCACCGCCGCCGCGACGAGCGCCGCGTTGTGCTGCGGAATGCCGCGCGAAGTGGGATCGGTGGTCTCGCGCTCGGCGCTCACGTGCACGAAGCCGTCGGCGCCGAGCGGGAATCCGGCGTCGGCGTCATAGCGCCGCAGGTCGCCATCGCCCTTGTCGTACTTGCCCAGCTCCGCGCCGACCGTCACGCCCTTGGGAGCCTTCTTCAGGATAACGTTGACCACGCCGGCGATCGCATCCGATCCGTACAACACCGAGGCACCGTCGCGCAGCACCTCGACGCGCTCGATCGCGTTGGACGGAAACACCGAGAAATCGACCGCCTGCGCGCCCTGGTTGAAGGTGCCGAGCGGATCGATCTGCAGGTTGACCAGCGCCGAACGATGGAAGCGCACGCCGTCGACCAGCACCAGGGTCTGGTCCGGCGACAGGTTGCGCAACGACACCGGCCGCACGAACGCCGTGCCGTCGGCGATCGGAAAGCGCTGGGTAGTCAGCGACGGCACGATGTTGGTCAACGCGTCGGTCAAATCCGCCGACGGCTGGTTCGTGATCTGGCTGCCGCTGAACGCGTCGATCGGCGAGATGGACTCAGTCGGCGACAGGCCGGCCCGGTGCGTGCCGGTCACCACGACTTCCTGCAGGGTGGTGGTCGATTTGGCCTTCGCCGCATTGCTGCGTCCCTGCGCCGTGGTCGCCTGGCTGGCCGTGGCCTGCCCGCTGTCCGACGCTCCCGGATCCTGCGCCTGCGCCGAACACGCGACCAGCGCCGCGGCGGCAAGCGCTGTGCGCACTGCGCGCAAAAGCACGATGTTGACCCCTGCATGGTTAGGCATTTTCTCTCCCCTTCTGGTTGGCCCTGTATCCCCTACAGCGCAACCTACTCCGACCCTTTCCACCAAAAAAGTCCCCCATTGGTAGTACGTGCGTGAAATCACCCTGTTGGCGACAGCCTCGCCACTCGGCGCACTCGTCACCGCACCGCGCTCGGCTCCGGCGGCACCCTGGGCATGCCGACACTGGTCTCTTCGTATGTACTTGCCACCCGGGTTCGCACGACAGGAGTTGGGACGTTGGAGGCAGGAAGTGGGCTTTGCCGTTCTTGTGGGCGTTCCGTTGCACGGGCGACCCGGTCACTCCAATGCTGTCGGCGACTCGAAAATCCAGCCCGCCATATCGCCGCAAAAAATTGCAGGTGGCTCTGACACGCTTAGCCTCTGCGGCCAAGGGAAGTGCGCACTGATGGGCGTTCGGCGCACGGTCTGCCGCGCCTTGCAATACGCGCCCGTGGCCGTGCTGCATGGTGACAGGTCGTTGGCGATCCGTTCCACGACGTCGCGATCCATCGTCGCCTGGCACGAAGCGTCGCCGTTCAAGGTCTGCGCCATGAACAGCGGCAACGTGGTCATCGGCGGAAACAGCCGCTAACGGTGCGCAGGCATTTGCCTCGTCGTCGGCACCCTGATCGTCCACGAGCACAATGCAGCGAAGGGATGCGCCGCATTCCCGCAAATGCTCGCGCTGACCGTAGCGGTATACGCACTGTTCTTCACCATGGCCGACAGCGACGCCTTGACCGCCGTCGCGACCTGGTTCCGCAACCTGCCATTGACCTATGGCCTGCGGCCGACAAGCGAGGGGATTACCGCTACTTCTGCGGCGTGCTGATCGGCTCCGCCCTGCTCAGCACCGCACTCAACCTCACCCCACTCGACCCGGCAAAGGCGCGGTACTGGAGCGCCGTGATCAACGGCCTGGCCGCGGTATCGCTGATGGCCGCGCTGATGCCGATGGGCTCGCAGCGCAAGGTCAAGGGTGAATTCACCACGTCGTGGTCGCTGAAACTGTTCGGCTGGCTGACCACCACCGCGATGGCGGCGGTGATGTTCGTGATTTAGGGGAAGTGAGGCCTGGCCAGGCACAGCCCAGGCGGCGACCGGACGACCCTCGCCGGAGCCAGCCGCACCCCTTCGATCCGCGGTTCGCCGGCACCCGGCGCTCAACGGCATACCAACACTGGAATCTCGCTTTCCAGCAGCGTCTTGTGGGTCTCGCTTCCGAGCAGCAAGCGGGTCACGCCGCGCCAGCCGTGCGATGCCATGACCACCAGGTCGCAGTGCTGCGCACGCGAGGTCTCGAGGATCGCCTCATGCGGGTGATCATTGAAAACATAGCTGCTGCCGCATTCGACACCGGCCGCCTTGGCCAGCTGCTGCACTTCGGCCAGATAACGCTCGGCGCGCACAACGGCGTCCCGCGCGTACGTGGCCTCGGTGGCAGTCACCATCTCGGCCATGTAGGCGATGGTGTGGAACGGCGGCACCACATGCAGCGCATAGACCTTCGCCTTGCATGCCTGCGCCAGTTCGAGGCCGAGCTTGACCGCGCGCAACGAGAGCTCCGAACCGTCGATGGGAAGAAGGATGTGCTTGAACATGGCTGGCTCCTCGGTTGGGTTGGATCCTCGGCGGCAGGGCGTGGCCATCATCAATGTCCAGTTCGCTGCCGGTCATGGATTCTGATTCGTCAATGGCGAGCTCATCCGGCTCGTCCCTGTGGCCGGGCGGATGCAACGCGCCGATCTCGCGTCGGTGTTGCAGTGGACCGCCCTGCACTGCCGCGATGTACCGTCACCAGTCGAGCCGCGCAGGCCGCCCCGCTGCCCCATGCGCCATCAGTTGCCCTGCCGTCCAGCTTGCCCACGCTCGTGCCTTCGGTATCGACGACCGCAGCATGCGCACGCCCGCAGGGGGCGGTGTTGACCACGATCAAGTGGACACTGCATCGCGAACCTGGTTGATTCCAGTCAATCGGGCCGTGCCGAAGCGGGTTCACGAGGAACCCGTGCGGCAGCGTGAAGGATCGAGTCCTGCCTGATTCATCGTGAACGTGGACAGGGCGAATGCGGATATCCCTTGTCGCATGGCGCAGGTGGCCCGTTGCAAAGCCGACCAAGCAAGGCCTTGCTCGTCGCTCGTCGGCGCGCTGCCGGACATCGCCAGCATCGTCGTTCTTCCCGCGACGCCGCTGGCGACCGATCCCGGCCTTGCGTTGCTGCCGGCTGCCTTCTCCGTGTTCCCGATCGCGGCGACGATGGCCTCCCCGCCGGTCGAAACGGCCACGCGACGATTCATGCATTTCGCCAACGATGCCTCACCGGCGCAACAAGCTGGCGAGCAGACCAGGAGCAAGGCTTCATGAGCGACCCGTGGACGCACCTGCTGCAGCTTGCCTACTTCATGCTTCCCGCCTATTGCGCCAACATGGCGCCACCCTTCACCCGGTACTGGCGCGGCTGGAACCGCCCTATCTACGAGCGCCTCCTCGGCAGCCACAAGACCGTGCTCGGCTTGCTGTGCAGTGACCCGCTGGCATCGCATCATGCGGCGACGTACATCGACAAGACCGGCGTAGGCGCTGGTCCCTGGGACATGTTCAAAGAAACGCGCACGAAGCGCATGCACGCTGTCACGATCACTTCCGGCACCGCCGTCACGCGCACCGCCGATGGCTGGCATGTCGCCAAGCTGGAACTGGTGAGCCGGATACAGGCGCTGTTGCATTCGGGCGACCTGCTCATTGAGCCGGAACTAGCCGATGCCGCAACGCTAGCGCGTGAGCTGCAAGACTTCCGGGTGACTTTCAGCACGGCAGGTAATGCGCAATTCGGCGCGCGCGAAGGCGCACACGACGACCTGGTGCTGTCCGTGGTCACGGCGATCTTCGGGGCGACCCGCGCCGAGCCGGTCATGGAGCTGGGGCTGATGATACCGGGCAATGGTTACCGCCACTGACGGCGGCGCAGCGGTCGGTGGCCGTGAAGCGCAGGGCGGAAATCTGGACAGCACTGCATCCAGAACAGGTGGGAAAAGATTTCCCACCTGTTGCTAAACACGGCCGGCCGCAACCGAAAGCCTTTGCCGCCGAAACGGCTGAAGCATCCGGCATGACCAAACGGTCAATCAATCAACACCTCGCCCGCGCCGAAGCCCTTGGCGACGACCTGGATGAAGTGGCCGGTACATCACTGGACAAGGGCGTTGAGTTGGACGCGCTGGCAGCCTGCCTGCCGTGAGGTGTACGGTATCAAGAGGTGGGGATTGGTCGCGTGCGCTGAATCGGGAACTGGGAGGACTGGCGTTCAGCCGCGTCGGCTACGCGATGGTGGATGGTGGCGCCGATTCTCGGATGGGCGAGATGATGACCGCTGTTGACACATTCTTCGCTAAACCGTTAGATCAACCTTGTCAAGCTTGACTTAGAGCAGATTTAACAATTCAACCGAGCACGGAGCCTAGAATAGGCGGTTATCGAAAGCAGTTCCGGTCACGGACGGGGGTCTGAGATGTCGTCAAATAAACGGAAAGTCAGATGCTATGCGGAGAAGATCGGGAAGCAATGGCAGGCGTTCTGTATTGACTTGAACCTCGCAGTACAGGCCGACACGCTGCCTGACGTACGAGCAAAGCTCGAAGCGATGATTAACAGCTACCTGAAGCTGGCCATGGAGCAAACGGATCCGCAATACCAGCGCGACATGCTGTTCCGACCTGCCCCGCTCGCCATTCAGCTTCGCTACTGGTATGTCCGCGCGGCGGTCGCCTTCGACAACATCGGCCGGCCTCGCCATCACGGCGGCCGTCATGATCATCGCGGAAAGTTCGAACTGATGTCGTTTCGACAGCCGGCGCTCTGTTGAGTGGGAGGCAAACCGCAGCTAGATTGCCGCGCGGTCAAATCACTCCTGAAGATGCTGGGATTCAGTAAAGTCCGTCAGGATGGTTCGCACGAGCATTATCAGATGATGGCGCGAGGCCACATGCGTACAGTCACGGTCGACTGTCCGAAGGCGCCCTTCTCTCATGACCTCGTGCATTCCATGGCCAGGCAAGCCGGTCTAAAGCAGTCCGAGTTCTATGCGGCAAGCAATGGAATGATGCCGTCACCTTGGCCTTAGTTCGGCTTCACTCCCACACCAAGCCCGCTACAGCGGGCTTTTTTGCTCTGCTGCTACGCGCCCACTTTCAGCAGCGATGTATCGACCCCATTTGAGCCGCGAGATAGAAGCTCCCAATTCTCGAAGCACGCGCAGACATCGGGGGGCTCGACAAGCTTCCACGTATTCATGCTGAGCGCCGCCAAGTTAATTCCAGCGACGGTCTTCCAAGTGATCACGATGTATGCGTCATCGTCGGTAACCAAAAGGTTGCCGGGCGTGTATCTAGCTTCGCTAACTGCCGCTGGAACCTCAAACTTCGCGAGCAGATCGCCAACTGGAATTGCTAGCACCACTTTAGATCCTGCTGTGGCAATGCTCATGAGCGTTAGCGAAAACCTCTCGTCACCAGCAAGAGATATGCTCGCTGCCGGGCGCCTTTGATCATCTGGATCTACGCGCAAGCAATACTCGCGCACAGCTCCCCTAACCGACACTTCGTAGAAGAAGGCCCCCGGCTTTAGGCTGGCGACACTTTGGGATTTAAGTCCCTTGAGGGGAACAGTAATTGTCATAACGCCCCGTTCGAATGGAGGCAAGACTAGCGGTTATGGCACGTTGCAGCAGGTGGGAACAAAGCGTGATACGTCAAACGAATACAACAAAAAAGCCCATGAAATCATGATCTTAGTTGCATATCTGGCGGAGAGAGTGGGATTCGAACCCACGGTAGTGTTGCCACTACGGCAGTTTTCAAGACTGCTGCCTTAAACCGCTCGGCCATCTCTCCAGACTTGTTCGCGATCTTCTGCGAGGGTCGCCATGCTATCAGGAACACGGCGACGGGTGCCTGTGGGGGAAGCCGGATGATCGTGGTTCCGATTCTGCAGGAGCGCACCCTGTGCGCGAGCTCTTCGTCACGTGACCAAAAGCATCGCGCACAGAGTGCGCTCCTACAGTCAGGTGCCCTTCTTCGACAACGCCACCAGGCACCCCGCGAGAATCCCCACCGGAATCAACGCACCGAGCAGCGGAACCAGCAGCACCGGTTCGCGTACCACCATCGGCACCAGTTGGGTGGCACTCGCGAAGGCGATGATGGCGAGGCGCCAGCGGCGGCTGCGGCGGGCGAACCAGAAGCTGGCGAGCACCAGTGCCATGGCCACCACGGACAGGTCGAGGTCGAGCACGGGCATTCGCCACACGCCGTCGAAACCTAGCCGCATGCCGATCACGGTGGCCAGCACCGCCAGCAGGAAGAAGCTGGTGTAGAACTCCACCCTGCCCCAGCGGCCGTACCCGGATGCCGGCGTGTTCACGCGATGCTGTCCAGACCAGCCATGTACGGGCGCAGCACTTTGGGCACGTCGATCGAACCGTCGGCATTCTGGTAGTTCTCCATCACCGCAATCAGGGTGCGGCCGATGGCGAGACCGGAACCGTTGAGCGTGTGCACCAGCTCGGGTTTGCCGGTGTCCGGGTTGCGCACGCGGGCCTGCAGCCGGCGCGCCTGGAAATCCTCGCAGTTGGAGCAGCTGGAGATTTCGCGGTAGGTCTGCTGGCTGGGCAGCCACACTTCGAGGTCGTAGGTCTTGACCGCGGTGAAGCCCATGTCGCCGCTGCACAACAGCACCTTGCGGTACGGCAGGCCGAGTTTCTGCAGCACCTTCTCGGCGTGGCCGACCATTTCCTCCAGTTGCGCATGCGACTGGTCAGCATGGGTGATCTGCACCATCTCGACCTTTTCGAACTGGTGCTGGCGGATCATGCCGCGGGTGTCGCGGCCGTAGCTGCCGGCTTCGGCGCGGAAGCACAGCGTGTGCGCGGTCATGCGCAGCGGCAGTGCGTCGGCGTCCTGGATGGTGTCGCGCGCCAGGTTGGTCAGCGAGACTTCGGCGGTGGGAATCAGGTATTTGTCGCGAAAGCTACGCGCGACCTCAAATGCCGCATGCATATCACCAGCATCAAGGTCTCCAGGATTTCTTCGTTCGTCCGCGCGCACTTTGTAGCGTTTATGAAGAGCCGAAAAGGCATCTGGAGCAATCGTCATGCTCCACTGATCGTCACGAACCTCAGGCAGCCTAAATGTGGCGAACAGGTCTTCCTCGAACTTCGGCAGCTGGCCGGTGCCCTGCATGCTGTCGGCGTTGACCAGCACCGGCACGTTGCATTCGAGGTAGCCATGCTCGGCGGTGTGCAGGTCGAGCATGAACTGGCCCAACGCGCGGTGCAGATGGGCGAGCTGGCCGCGCAGCACGGTGAAGCGCGCGCCGGACAGCTTGGCGCCAGCGTCGCCGTCGAGCCAGCCGTGGCGCTCGCCCAGTTCGACGTGGTCCTTCACTGCGAAGGCGAACTTGCGCGGCGTACCCCAGCGGCTGACCTCGACGTTGTCCTTCTCGTCCTTGCCGACCGGCACGGACGCGTGCGGGATGTTCGGGATGCCCAGCGCGATGTCGGCGAGCTTCGCCTGCACCTCCGTCAACGCCTGCTCGTTGGCCTTGAGCTTGTCGCCGATACCGGCGACTTCGGCCATCAGCGATGCCGTGTCCTCGCCCCTGGCCTTGGCCTGGCCGATCGACTTGGAGCGGGTGTTGCGCAGGTTCTGCAGATCCTGGGTCTCGGTGGCCAGCTGCTTGCGGGCGTTCTCCAGCGACTCGACGGCGGCCACGTCGAGCGTGTAGCCACGGGTTTCGGCGAGGCGAGCGGCAGTTTCGGCAAGGCGCGAACGCAGCAGGGCGGGATCCAGCATGATCGAAGTCCGGGTGAAGGCTTGAACCGTGAATTATCGCTGTCGGGCGGCTGTTGCCGCAATGCAACGCGCGCTTTCACTCCTCCCCTCTGCACACAGGGGAGGGAGAACGGCATCCCGCGAGGAGGGAGCCAGGCGACTCATCTGGCCAGCTTGCGTTCACTGCGACCCAGCCACCAGGCGATCGCGGCGCCAGCGAGCAGCCAGCCGACGAGTTGCTCGACCAGCGCGGCCAGGGTGAAATCGAGCGGGAAGCGATACCAGTTCCAGTACGGCAGCGTCGTGCTCAGCCAGGCAAAGACCGCCGCGGCCGCGGCCAGCGCCACGCGCCGCCGGAAACCCAGCCCGGCCAGCCCCAGCACGAAGGCCAGCGCCAGCGCGGCAAGCGTATCGGATGCCCACTGCCGTCCGATCTGCGGCCCCATCTGCATCAGGTCGTCGCCTTGCGGCAGGTAGACCACCCAGGCGTACGGCGACGTCGCTGCCTTGGCCGAATAAGCCTTGATCACTGCTTCGTCGCCCATCCGCTTCGGGTTCAGCGACGGCAGGATGTAAACGCCCGGCTGATCGCCGAGACCTTCATGCAAGCTGTTCAACACGACGCTTTCGTTGGCCGGCATCTGGATGCCGACATTACCCAGCCCCAGCGCCATGTGCGCCGCCACGCCCCACGCAAAGATCACGATGCCGCCGATCAGACCTGCCACGAGTACGCGCATGGTTCACCCTCCCGGTCGATGCGGCGAATCTAGGTCGGGCACCGGGGCGGCGGCAAGGGTGCGCGCAGCAGCCGACGTTATTTGCCGCGGGCCTTGGCGCGGGCGGCGCGCAGGGCCAGCAGCTTTTCGCGCAGTTGCAGTTCCAGGCCGCGTTCGACCGGCTCGTAGAAGATGCTGCCAGCCAGTGCATCGGGCAGGCATTGCTGGTCCAGCGCGATGCCGCCTTCGGCGTCGTGGTCGTACTGGTAGCCCTTGCCGTAGCCGAGGCCCTTCATCAATTTCGTCGGCGCGTTGCGCAGGTGCATCGGCACTTCCAGCGTGCCGCCGCTGCGCACCGCGTCGCGGGCCTTGTTGTAGGCCATGTAGGCGGCGTTGCTCTTGGGCGAGATGGCCAGCCAGATCGCCAGCTGGGCGAGGCCGAGCTCGCCTTCGGGGCTGCCCAGGCGCTCGTAGGTATCCCACGCGTCCAGCGCCATGCGCCAGGCACGCGGCTCGGCCAGGCCGACGTCTTCCACCGCCATGCGGGTCATGCGCCGGGCCAGGTACAGCGGGTCGACGCCGCCGTCGAGCATGCGGCACAGCCAGTACACCGCCGCGTCGGGATCGGACGAGCGCACCGACTTGTGCAGCGCCGAAATCTGGTCGTAGAACTGCTCGCCCTGCTTGTCGAAACGGCGGGTGCGGTCGGCCAGCACCTGGCTCAGGGTGGTTTCGTCGATGCTGCGGTCTTCGGCCAGTTCAGCGGCGATTTCCAGCAGGGTCAGCGCGCGGCGCACGTCGCCGTCGGCGGCCTGGGCGATCGACTCCAGCGACTCGTCGGAGACTTGCAGCTGCAGTTCGCCCAGGCCGCGTTCGCTGTCGATCAGCGCGCGCTTCAGCGCGGCGATGATGTCGTCGGTGGAGACCGGTTCCAGCACGTGCACGCGGCAGCGCGACAGCAGCGCGGAGTTCAGCTCGAACGAAGGGTTCTCGGTGGTGGCGCCGATGAAGATGATCACGCCGCGCTCGATGTGCGGCAGGAACGCATCCTGCTGGGTCTTGTTGAAGCGGTGCACCTCGTCGACGAACAGCACGGTGCGCCGGCCTTGCGCGAAGTTCAGTTCGGCCTCGGCCAGCGCCTTGCGCACGTCCGGCAGGCCGGACAGCACGGCGGAGATTGCGCGGAAATCCGCATCGGCGTAACGCGCCACCAGCAAGGCCAGCGTGGTCTTGCCGCAACCGGGCGGCCCCCACAGCACCATCGAGTGGATCTTGCCGGCCTCCAGCGCGCGGCGCAGCGCCTTGTCCGGGCCGACCAGGCGCTGCTGGCCGACGATCTCGTCCAGGCTGCGCGGGCGCATGCGTTCGGCCAGCGGCTTGAGCGCATCGGGTTCGGCGAACAGGCCGGGGCTGGATGGCGAGGCGGGACGGGGCATCCGGGCATGATAAGCCATGCCTGCCGATTCATCTGATGGCAGCGGATTGCCGGTATGATTCCGGCACGCAGCGGTGCTTGACCCGCTGCGTGTCGCCGGGGGCAGGATGCAGAAGGGGGCCGCTTCCCTCCAGGGGAAGGATCACGACGGGTCGTGCCGACGCACGCCCGACAGGCGGGTGCCGCCACGCATGAGCGACGCGCATCGCCGTCGCCGGCGTTTCCGGCTGCCTCTGGCGGGTCTCTTTCTGCTGTTTTTGCTGGGCTCCGCGGCGCGCGCCGACAGCGGCGATCCGTGGGCGCCGTTCGATGCCCCCTGGTTCGACCAGGTCGGCATTTCCGACGGTTTGCCGCATTCGGTCACCACCGCGATAGCCCAGGACCGCGACGGCCTGATCTGGATCGGCACCATGGGCGGCCTGGTCCGCTACGACGGCTATCGCCTGCAGGTATTTGGCGCCGGCAGCGGCAAGGCGCCCGGCCTGCCCGACGCCTACGTGCGCAGCCTGCTTGCGCTGCCCGATGGCAGCCTGCTGATCGGCACCAATACCGGCGGGGTGGCCCGCTTCGAGCAGGCAGACAACAGCTTTCGCGTCTATCCGGTCGGTGCCGGCGGCCTCTCCGACCGCAAGATCTACGCGCTCGGCGAAGATCATGCCGGCGGTGTCTGGATCGCCACCGAGAACGGACTGAACCACCTCGACCTGCGCACCGACGCGATCCGCCGGGTGGACACTGGGCCGGATACCTCACCGCGCAACTTCAGCGTGCTGCAGGACCGGCACGGCAACCTGTGGCTGGGCAACAACAACGGCCTGTTCGTGCACCGCGCAGGCAGCGACGCCTTCGTGCGGCCGTCGACGCCGGACGGTCCCGCCGCTGCGGTGCTCGGCAACCAGATCTGGTCCGTCATGCAGGATCGCGAAGGCCGCCTGTGGGCGGGCAGCGTGCAGGCCGGCGCGGCGTATCGCGATACCGACGGCCGCTGGCACGGCGTGCCGGGCTTCAGCGGCTACCCGGACGGCGCACGCCACTCGACCGTGCGCGACTTGCTGCAGACCGCCGGCGGCGCGGTATGGATCGCCACCGACGGTGGCGGCGTGCTCGAGTACACGCCCGGCGACGCCGGCGTGCGGCGGATCGATCACGACCCGGCCGTGCCTTCGTCGCTGCCCGGCGACTCGGTGCGCGCGCTGCTGCGCGATCGCTCCGGGAACATCTGGGCGGCCACCGACCTGGGCGTCGCGCACCACAACCCGCAGGCGCGCATCGCGTTCTCGCTGCTGCCGTCGCCGCTGGAGGGCAACGCGCTGTCCGACACCAACGTGCACAGCATCTTCGTCGACTCGCGCGGGCGGATCTGGCTGGGCCTCGGCGCCGGCCACATCGACGTGATCGACCTGAAGGCCGGCCGCATGCGCCACCTTCACCTGGATGGCAGCCAGACCCAGCGCGACGTGCGCAGCCTCGCCGAAGTCGACGGTTCAATCTGGGTCGGCACCCAGGGCCTGGCGCGGATCGACCCGGACACGCTGGCGATCGCGGATTCGGTGCTGCCGGCGTTGCACGACAAGCCGGTGCTGAGCCTCAGGCGCGACGGTACGCACCTGCTGATCGGCACCTACGACGGCCTTTACCGCTACGACACCCGCAGCGGCACGCTGGAACACGCCAGCCACGTGCCGAGCGATCCGGCCAGCCTCGCCAGCGATACCGTGCGCTACATCGCGCAGGTGGGCGACGACTGGTGGTACGGCACCAGCCGCGGCCTCAGCATCGCCCGCGGCGACAGCCTGCCGCGCCGCTTCATCAACCTGCGCCATCGCGCCGACGACTCCGCCAGCCTGCCGCAGGACCTGATCGGCTCGATCAGCCGCGGCCCGCACGGCCAGGTCTGGGTCAGCACCTTCGACGGCCTGGGCATCGTCGACCCTCCCGTCGACGGCGAATCGTGGCGCTTCCGCACGGTCGGCCCGGCGCAGGGCCTGTCCAGCAACAAGGTCACTGCCGTGCTGGCCGACGACCACGGCCGGTTCTGGGCCAGCCTGTCCAACGGCGTGGCCAGGATCGACGGCGATACGCACGAGGCCATCAGTCTCGGCACCCGCGACGGCCTGCACATCGCCAGCTACGTCAATGTCGCCGCGGCACGCGCACCCGGCGGCGAGCTGCTGTTCGGCGGGCTGGGTGGCTTGACCGTGATCCGCCCGCACTGGCAACCGTCGGCGGTCGCCACCACGCCGCTGGCGATCACCAACGCCGTCGTCAACGGCGTGGCCATGCCGTTCGGCAAACTGCCGGCCAGCGGCGCGAAGGTCACGCTGGATCGCGGCAATCGCAACCTGCGCCTCGACTTCGCCCTGCTCGACTACCAGGTACCGATGGAAACCGCCTACAGCTACCGCATGGACGGCCTCGACGAGGACTGGACGAACATCCCCAAGGGCAGCCTGCCCAGTGCGATCTACACCAGCCTGCCACACGGCCAGTACCGGCTGCGCCTGCGCGCCGCCACCCGCGGCCTGCAGCCACGCACGGTCGAGACCGACCTGGCGCTCGCGGTCAAGCCGCGCTGGTACGAAACCACCCTCAGCCGGGTGGTCGCCGCCCTGTTGCTGGCGGCGCTGATCGCCACGCTGGTGCATTTGCGCACCCTGTACCTGGGGCGGCAGGCGGCACAGTTGCAGCGGCAGGTCGACGAGCGCACGCGCGACCTGCTCGTGGCGAACCGGCGCCTGGACGAACTGGCCAGCACCGACGGCCTGACCGGCGTCTACAACCGCCGCCGCTTCCTGGAGCTGGCCCGGCTCGAGCGCGAACGCGCCCAGGCCGGCCCGAGCTGCATCGCGCTGTTCGACCTGGACCGCTTCAAGCTGATCAACGACACCCACGGCCACCTGGCCGGCGACGCCGTGATCCGCGGCGCGATCGAGGTGATCCGGCAACACTGCCGCCAGGGCGACCTGGTCGGCCGCTACGGCGGCGAGGAATTCGTGCTGTGCCTGCCCGACACGCCATTGTCGCTGGCGCGGGAGATCGCCGAGCGCATCTGCGCGGCGCTGGCCGCCACCACGGTGAACCACGACGGGCGCCCGATCCCGGTGACCGCCAGCATCGGAATCGCCGCGCTGCGGCCGGGCGAGTCGATCGAGCAATGGCTGTCGCGCGCCGACAAGGCGCTGTACGAGGCCAAGCGCGCCGGTCGCAACCGTTGCGCCGTCGCCAGCTGAGCGGTGCTCAAGCCGCGTCGGCGTCGATGCCCCGTATCAGCGTGTCCCCACCGCGACAGGTCCATCCGGGCGGCTGATTCCTGACATGGTACGCGTGCCCGCATGAGGGCTGCGTTGTCCAGTTCGATGCAGCTCACCTCGGGCGCTCAACGAAGCCCGTGTTTGTCCGGGCGGCGATCGGCCCGCCGCCACGCTGTTTCCCGTCGTCCTTTCCCGCCCCATCCCTGCAGCTATGGCACCGACACGTGACGCTGGCAGCCGCTAGCGCGTCCGCGGCCTCTTGGCTGCAGTCGCGGTCTTTTCAGCAAGGTTGTACTCGCTTTGCCAGGAGTGCCCGGACTTCTGCTCGATATAGTCCCGGATCAGCTGGCGCACCACCTGCGACGGCGTGGTGTCGTCCCCCGCACACAAGCGCTCGAACACCGCCTTCTTGCGTGGATCGATCAGGACAGTCAGGCGGGCCGTACGGCTTTCTGTTGGCATGCGAGTATCATCGGCTATACACTAGATCATCATACTATGATAATAAAATTATCATGACAAACGTCCAGACGGCGCCGCTCAACGGCCGCTCAACCAGCGACCTGCTCGGGTCCACCGTATGCATGGGGTGAGTGCACTGACGACAACCACGGCACTGACGGCGTTGCTGGTTCTGGTTGCTTCGTGGTTGCTGATTGGTGCACTCGGCCTGGTCCAGTCCAATCGCATCGGTTGGGTCGCACGCACGCTATTCCCACTGGGCGCGCTGGTCGCGCTGGGCATGGCCGGCATGGGCGCCATGTCCCTGGCCACGGGCTTTGCCGCGCAGACCAGCGTGCTTGCCTTCGGGCTGCCAGACATGCCGTTTCATGTGCGTCTGGATGCGCTGTCAGGCTTCTTCTTGCTGCTGCTTGGAAGTGCGGGGGCTGGCATCTCCATCTTCGCCGCCGGTTACTTCCGGCAAGGCGAAGGCACGGCGCCGGGGCTGCTCTGCCTGCAGTACCACGTATTTCTGGCCAGCATGGCGCTGGTCGTGCTGGCCGATGACGCCTATCTGTTCATGGTGGCGTGGGAAACCATGGCGCTCAGTTCGTACTTCCTGGTGACCACCCAACACCGTATTCCGGAGATCCAGCGCGCCGGCTTCCTGTACCTGCTGATGGCGCACGTGGGGGCACTGGCATTGTTGCTTTGCTTCGGTGTGCTGCACGGCGGCAGCTGGCTGATGACGTTTGATTCGATGCGTGCGGCCACCCTGTCGCCTGCCTGGGCCGCGGCAGCCTTCCTGCTGGCCTTGTTCGGTTTCGGTGCCAAGGCGGGCCTGGTGCCCTTGCATGTGTGGTTGCCGGAAGCCCACCCGGCCGCGCCCTCACCGGTGTCCGCGATGATGAGTGGCTTGATGCTCAAGGTGGCGGTCTACGGCATGTTGCGCATCAGTTTCGATCTGCTCCACGCCGGCCCATGGTGGTGGGGCATGCTGACGCTGGCGGTGGGACTGGCCACGGCGCTGTTCGGTGCGGTGTTCGCTGCCGTACAGACCGACATGAAGCGGTTGCTGGCCTATTCCTCCATCGAGAACATCGGCCTGATCTTCGCCGCGCTTGGCCTGGCGCTGCTGTGCTACGCGTTCGACATGCGCCTGCTGGCGGCGTTGGCACTCACCGCCGCGTTGCTGCACGCACTCAATCACGCCCTATTCAAGAGCCTGCTGTTTCTCGCCACCGGCTCGGTTCTGCACGCCACCCACGAGCGCAGCCTGGGCAAACTCGGCGGGCTGATCCGGCGGATGCCATGGGTCGCCACGCTGGCCCTCGTCGGCACCCTGTCCCTCGCCGGGTTGCCACCGCTCAACGGTTTCGTTTCCGAATGGCTGCTGCTGCAGGCATTCTTGTCCACGCCGTCCATCCCGCATGCGTTCATCAACATGATCGTGCCACTGGGCGCGGCCGTGGTGGCACTCACCGCCGCGCTGGCCGGCTACGTGATGGTCAAATTCTACGGTGTCATATTTCTCGGCCAGCCACGTGAACCCTCACTGATGCAGGCCCACGATGCGGGCTGGCTCGAACGGGTGGGGCTGGCCTGGTTGGCGTTGGGCTGCATCCTCATTGGCGTGTTTCCGCAAGCCGCGCTGGATGCCATCGCTGGCGTGACCCAGACCCTGCTCGGCACCGTGATCCAGCGCGGCCCGGCGCCATGGTGGATCGCTCCGGTGGCGCAGGCGCAGGCTTCTTACAGTGGCCTGTGGCTGCTGTTGGGCATGGCCGGCGTGATCGCGGTGATGTTCGTGCTGGTACGGCGGATGTACCACGGTCGTGTGCGCCGGGTGTCACCATGGAATTGCGGTTACCCCGAGCTGACCCCGCGCATGCAGGACACCGCCGAAGGATTTGGTCAGCCGATCCGGCACATGTTCGGGCCGTTTTTTCGCATCGAGCGCGAAGTGCCTTCGCCGGATGATCAGCTCCCGCGTTACCGCATCCAGATCGATGACCACCTCTGGCATGGGCTGTATCTTCCGCTGGCCCGCATCGTCGGCTGGCTGGCCGATGCGTTGTCCGTGCTGCAGCGCGGACGTCTGGCCATCTATCTGCTGTACAGCTTCCTGACTTTGATCGTATTGCTGGTGTTCGTCCTGTGAACGCACTCGCGCTTGTCAGCCAGCTCGGCGGTGTGGTACTGGCCGTGGCACTGGCACCGCTGTTGGCCGGCTGGGTAGCACAATGCCGGGCCTGGCTGCAGAATCGCTCGGCCCCTCCCCTGCTGCTCCCCTACCGCACCTTGCGCAAGCTGTTCCGCAAGGATGCGGCGCTGGCCACGCAGGCCTCGCCCTTGTTCCGCGCCGCGCCCTACGCCGTATTCGGCGCCATGGCTACGGCGGCGGCGATCATTCCCTCGGTAACCACCGACCTGCCCCTCGCCAGGGTGGCCGATGCCATCGCCTTGGTCGGCCTGTTCGCGACGGCACGCGTGTTCATCGCCCTGGCGGCGATGGATATCGGCACAGTCTTCGGCAGCATGGGCGCACGACGCGAAATGATGATCGGATTTCTCGCTGAGCCGGCGTTGCTGATGGTGTTGTTCAACGCGTTTCTGATGTTTGGCAGCACGGCGCTGCCGACCATCGTGAAAGGCACGCTGGACGCCGATGGGTTGACGTTGCATCCGAGTCTGGCCTTCGCCGGCGTCGCTTTCGTGATGGTGTTGCTGGCCGAGAACGCCCGCATTCCGATCGACAACCCCGGCACGCACCTTGAAGTGACCATGATCCATGAGTCCATGGTGCTGGAATATTCCGCGCGCCATCTGGCCCTCATCGAATGGGCGTCCTGGTTGAAGCTGTTCAACTACGCGTGCATCGGTTTCACGCTGTTCGTGCCCTGGGGCATCGCGCCGCACACGACCGGCCCATTGGGTTTGTTGCTTGCCATCGTGTGGTTGCTGGCCAAGCTGGCCGTCGCCGGCGCGGTGTTGGCGGTGATTGAAACGGTCTCGGCCAAGCTGCGCATCTTCCGGGCGCCGGAGTTCCTGAGCATGGCGTTCCTGCTCGCCGTGCTGGGCCTGCTCGTTCATCTACTGCTGCAATCCTGAATGATGCCTCCACTCAACCTCGCCACCCAGCTGCTGCATGTGCTCGCCGCCGGCCTGCTGATGATCTCGTTCGCCATGCTCGCACAGCGGCGGACACGGCGGCTGATCGTGCTGCTGGCCTGGCAGGGTGTGGTGCTGACCGCCTCCACGCTGCTGGTCGCTGTCACAGCGCACTTGCAGCATCTGTATTACTCCGCCGCGCTGACCCTGATCGAAAAGGTCTGGCTGATGCCGTGGATCCTGCTGCGGCTGATGCGTCGCCTGGGCATCGAGGGCGACAGCGATCCGCTGGTGAACATTCCCACCCTGATGCTGGTTGGGCTGGGTCTGGTGATCTTCGCGTTCGGGCTGGCCCAGCCGATCAGTTCGCTGGCCACCACGGTCACCCGACAGACGCTTGGCATTGCGATGGCGGTGATCCTGCTGGCCTTCCTGATGATGATTGCCCGACACAAGGCGGTGACCCAGGTGATCGGTTTCCTGGCGATGGAGAACGGCTTGTTCTTCGCCGCCACCAGCACGACCTACGGCATGCCGATGGTGATCGAGCTGGGGATTGCGCTCGATCTGCTGGTCGGCGTGTTCATTTTCGGCATCTTCTTCTTCCAGATTCGCGAGCAGTTCGACAGCCTCGACCTGCATCAGCTCGAAGCACTCAAGGAGGACTGACGTGGAGCTTGCGTGGGTGCTGGGTACTCCATTGTTCGGTGCGATCGTGCTGGCCGTGCTCGGTGCGCGGCGCTCCGCCGCCGAACTCAACGTCGTGATCAGCCTGGCGACGTTGATCGCCGCCGCGGCGCTGGTACTCAGGATCATCGGCCACGGCTCGATGACCGTGGCCCACGAGCAGTTCTTCGTCGATCCGTTCAACGTGTTCCTGATCGCGCTGACCGCGCTGATCGGCTTCACCACGGCGGTGTTTTCGCGCCCCTACATGCGTATCGAACAGGATCACGGTCGACTCAACACGCACCGCCTGCGGCTCTATCACAGCATGTACCAGCTGTTCATGGCTGCCATGCTGGTGGCACTGTCGACCAACAACATGGGGCTGCTGTGGGTCGCGATGGAGGCGGCGACGCTGTCGACCGTGCTGCTGGTGTCGTTGTACCGCACCCGCGCCAGCATCGAGGCGGCCTGGAAATATTTCATCCTGTGCGGCGTCGGTATCGCGCTGGCGCTGTTTGGCACGATCCTGTTGTACTTCGCGGCAGAGCGGCTGCTCGGTGGCGAGGGCATGAAAGCGCTGTTGTGGACCCACCTCAACGCGGTGAAAGGGCAGCTCGATCCGACGGTGATCGGGCTCGCGTTCGTCTTTCTGCTGGTCGGCTACGGCACCAAGGTCGGTCTCGCCCCCCTGCACAACTGGCTGCCCGATGCCCATGCGGAGGGCCCCACGCCGGTCTCGGCGGTGTTGTCGGGGCTGCTGCTCAACGTGGCGATGTACGCTGTGGTCCGTTGCAAGATCCTTGCGGCCGGCGCGATGCACTCGGCGCTGCCCGGACGCATGCTGATGGCGTTCGGTTTGCTCTCGACGGTGCTGGCGGCGTTCCTGCTGTGGCGTCAACGCGACATCAAGCGTCTGTTTGGCTACTCCTCGATCGAGCACATGGGCATCATCACGTTTGCGTTCGGCATGGGCGGGCCGCTGGCAAATTTCGCCGCACTGCTGCATATGACGGTGCACTCGTTGACCAAGTCGGCGATCTTCTTCGCCGCCGGCCATGCCTCGCAGATCGCGGGCACCCAGCGCATTGATGGCATCCGCGGCCTGCTGGCGGTGAGTCCCACCGTCGGCTGGGGATTGATGCTGGGCTCGCTGGCGATCCTCGGCACGCCGCCGTTCGGCGTATTCACCAGTGAATACATGGTCTTGATCACGGCCATGCGCGACCACCCGTGGGCGACACCGTTCCTGCTCGTCGCGCTGGCCGTGGCATTCGCCGCGATCTTCTTCAAGGTGCAGCCGATGGTGTTCGGCGAAACGGATGCACAGCGCCTGCCGCACCCGCCGGCACTGGTGCCGGTGTTTGTGCACCTGTCGATCGTGCTGATGCTCGGCCTGTACATACCGCCCGCCCTGGCCCAATGGTATCGGCTCGCCGCGAGCCTGATCGGATGAATCCCATGTGGCCTGACTTTCTCGACACCGAATGTGCGGCCTTGCCCTCCAACGTGGCGGCCTGCCGCGTACAGGTCGATGCCACTCGCTGGTGCGAGGCCGCGGACGCGATGCGCGAAGCCGGTGCGGACCTGCTGTCGCTGTGGGGCAGCGATGATCGTGACCGCGACCGGTGCCTGCGCGTGCACGCGGCCTACCTGCTGCGCGATCGGGTGGTCGTGGTGGAGCACGCGATGCCCGCCAGCCAGGCAATCTACCCCTCGCTGGCCACACGCTTTCCGGTGGCCGGGCGGCTGCAGCGCGCAACCTACGACCTGCTCGGCATCCGCGCCGACGCTGGCGATACGCGGCCGTGGCTGCGCCACGGCGGCTGGCCGGAGGATGTGTTCCCGCTGCGCCGCGACGTCGCGGCGACCCAGACCTGGCCAGTGACCAGCAGCCCGTATCCCTTCGTCCCGGTCAGCGGCGACGGCGTGCACGAGATGACCGCCGGTCCGGTGCATGCCGGCACCATCGAGCCGGGGCGTTTCCAGCTGGCCGTGGTCGGCGAAAAGGTGCTGCGCCTGGAGGTTCGCCTCGGTTACACGCACAAGGGCATCGCCAAGCGCTTCGAGGCGCTGGCCCAGCGCGACGCCCACCGCCTGGCCGCCCATATCTGCGGCGATTCGACGGTGGCTTTCAGCTGGGCGTATTGCGCCGCGCTGGAATCGATCACCGCCAGCACACCTTCGCCGCGCGCCCTCGTCCTGCGTGCACTGGCGCTCGAACGCGAGCGCATCGCCAATCATCTGGGCGATCTCGGCGGACTGGCCAACGATGCCGGCTTTGCCTTCGGCCAGACCCAGTTTTCCAGCCTGAAAGAGCAGCTTTTGCGGCATAACGCGGCGCTGTTTGGCCAGCGCTACCTGTTTGACTTTGTGGTACCCGGCGGCGTCGCCCGCGACCTGCCGGCACGCACGCTGCCGGGCATGCTCGACGAGATCGCGGCACTGGAACACGCGGTATGCGACCTGCGTGGAATCTACGCTCGACACGCGGGCCTGCAGGATCGTTTCCTCGGGGCCGGCCGATTGACCCCCGCCCAGGCTGCCGCATTGGGTGCGATCGGCCTGGCCGGGCGTGCTTCCGGCGTCGCCCGCGACCTGCGCGTGGACCTGCCATGGTCGCCGTACGATCACTCGTCGCCGACGTTGGCCACGAGCACCGAAGGCGATGTGGCGGCGCGCGTGCAGGTGCGCTTCGAGGAGACGCTCGAATCACTGCGGCTGTGCCGGCAATGGCTGCAGGCGCTGCCAGCCGGTGAGCGGGTCTGCGACGTGCCGGTGGCGCCCGCCGGCCAGCTCGGCATCGGCCTGATCGAAGGCTGGCGCGGTCCGGTCATGCTGGCGCTGGAAACCGGCCCCGCCGGTGGCATCCGGCGCTGCCGCGCGCATGATCCCTCGTGGCAGAACTGGCCGCTGCTCGAAGTCGCCATCTTGGGCAACATCGTGGCGGACTTCCCGCTGATCAACAAATCCTTCAACCTTTCCTACAGCGGACACGATGGGTAAGCGCGCATGTTCGATATCCTGTCACGCATTCGTCGAACCGGCCGCCTGAGCGAACCGTATCCGGTGCCGGGTACTGACGAGACGGCGTCAACCGCGATCCAGCGCGAGCTGCACGCCGTGTTCGGGCGCGCCTTGTGCATTCGCCATGTCGACGCCGGCTCCTGCAATGGTTGCGAGCTCGAAATCCACGCGCTGAGCAACGCGTACTACAACCTGCAAGGCGCCGGCATCCGGTTTGTGGCCAGTCCGCGCCATGCCGATCTGCTGCTGGTCACCGGACCGGTCTCGGTCAATATGGAAGACGCACTCAGGCAAACTTACGAAGCGATGCCCGATCCCAAGTGGGTGCTCGCCGTGGGGGACTGCGCGGCCTGCGGCGGCCTGTTCGGCGCCAACTATGCGACCCGGGGGCCGGTCAGTGCCATCATCCCGGTGGATGCCGTGGTCACCGGCTGCCCGCCCGAGCCACTGGCGATCATGCGCGGCCTGCTGCAGATAACCAGCAAGCGGCCGGCATGACTTCTCCGCGCTGCCCGGTCAGCGGCCTCATGCGTAATCGGTGAGCGCGACGATACCCTGCTCGTGCACCGGAAACGGCCAGCTGGCTCCGCTCGTCCGCAGATCATCCGGCTGGCGCATCAGTCCTTCAGCGGCTGTACGTCGATCACCGGCGCGTCGCCGATCACGTCGGCGCCCTTCGGCGGCACGAAGTTGAAGGTGGCCGGCGGAATCGGCACGTTGCGCTGCCAGCCGGAGAAGCGGATCTCGGTGGTGGAACCGAGCTGGTCGCGGAACGTCATGCGGGCCAGGCCGTTCGTGTCGAAGCCGAGGTCGGCGTAGTCGAACTGCGGGTCCTTCGCGGTGGAACTGAGCCGCAGCCAGGCCAGGCCGTCGTGCTCGCCCCGCTCGACCACCTTGAAGTCCCTGTCCATCTGCGCGAGGTCGGTCAGCACAGTGAGCGGGCTGTGCGCCTCCTCGCTGCTCTGGATGCGCACGGTGACCTGCTCCAGTTCCGGGTCGTACATCCAGACCCGGCTGCCGTCGGCCACGATGGTCTGCTTGTACGGCGCCAGCGTGTCCCAGCGGAACTGGCGCGGCGCCTGCAGCGCCAGCGTACCGGAGCTGGCCTTGCTGGCGTGGCCGTTGATGTCGGTCAGGGTCTGGCTGAAGTGGCCGGTCAGCGAATGCAGGCCGCTGGCAAACGCATCCAGCCGCACGCGGGCGGGGCCGGTGGCGGCCTGGGCCGCGCTGGCCAGCGACAGCAGGAACGCGGCGGCGACGATGGTGAGGCGTTTCATCGGATTCCCGGAAGGTGGTGACGTGCCGCAATTGTGGACAGCACTGGCTTAACCGAACCGTAGGAGCGCACTCCGTGCGCGACGCCCTTCGGTGCATCGAAAGGCATCGCCTGCCAGCGGGCTCCTGCGGGTCTCATTTCAATTCTTCGGCGGTGGCGGCGCCAGCACTTCGCGGTTGCCGTTGTGCTGCGGGGCGCTGACCACGCCGTCCTGCTCCATCTGTTCGACCAGCCGCGCGGCGCGGTTGTAGCCGATGCGCAGGTGCCGCTGCACGCCGGAAATCGAGGCGCGCCGGGTCTGCGTGACGATCGCCACGGCCTTGTCGTACAGCTGGGTGTCGGCGTCACCGCCTTCTTCGCCCTCCTGCGGCAGGCCGGCGTCGTTGATGAACTTGCCGTCGGCGGTGGCCTGGACTTCTTCCAGCACGCCCTCGATGTAGTTCGGCGCACCCTGCGATTTCAGCCAGGCGACCACGTGGTGCACCTCATGGTCGTCGACGAAGGCGCCGTGCACGCGTTCCGGTGTGGCAGTGCCCGGCGGCAGGTACAGCATGTCGCCGTGGCCAAGCAGAGTCTCGGCGCCGCTCTGGTCGAGAATCGTGCGCGAGTCGATCTTGCTGGAAACCTGGAACGCGATGCGGGTGGGGATGTTCGCCTTGATCAGGCCGGTGATCACGTCCACCGACGGGCGCTGGGTGGCCAGGATCAAGTGCACGCCGGCGGCGCGCGCCTTCTGCGCCAGGCGGGCAATGAGTTCTTCCACCTTCTTGCCGACGATCATCATCATGTCGGCGAATTCGTCGATGAACACCACGATGTACGGCAGCGGCTCCAGCGGCTCGGCGGCGAGGTTCGGCATCTCCGGGTTCGGCCGGAACAGCGGGTCCAGCAGCGGCTGGCCGGCGTTCTCGGCGTCCTTCACCTTCTTGTTGAAGCCGGCCAGGTTGCGCACGCCGACGGCGGCCATCAACTTGTAGCGGCGCTCCATCTCGGCCACGCACCAGCGCAGCGCGTTGGCCGCTTCCTTCATGTCGGTGACCACCGGCGCCAGCAGGTGCGGGATGCCCTCGTACACCGAGAGCTCCAGCATCTTCGGGTCGATCATGATCATCCGCACGTCTTTCGGACTGGCCTTGTACAACAGGCTCAGCACCATCGCGTTGACCGCCACCGACTTGCCCGAGCCGGTGGTGCCGGCCACCAGCAAGTGCGGCATCTTGCCCAGGTCGACCACCACCGGCTTGCCGCCGATGTCCTTGCCCAGCGCCAGCGACAGCGGCGACTTGGTCTGGTCGTACTTGTCCGAACGCAGGATCTCGGAGAGGTAGACGATCTGCTTGTGCGTGTTGGGGATCTCCAGCCCGATCACGTTCTTGCCGGGGATCACGTCGACCACGCGCACGCTGACCACCGACAGGCCGCGCGCGATGTCCTTGTCCAGGCTGGACACCTGCGAACCGCGGATGCCCGGCGCCGGCTCCATCTCGAAACGGGTGATCACCGGGCCCGGGTAGGCGCCGACCACCTTCACGTCGATCTTGAAGTCCTTCAGCTTGAACTCGACCTGGCGCGAGAGCACCTCGAGGGTTTCCTCGGAATAGCCCGGCCCCTGCGGCGGCGCCTCGTCCAGCAGCGACAGCGGCGGCAGCTCGCCCGGCACGGCGGCGCCGACGAACAGCGGGATCTGCGTTTCGAGCTTCGCGCGTTCGCTCTTGGTCACCGGCGCCGGCGGCGCCTCGATGCGCACCGGTTCGCGCTTGGCCTGGCGCACCGCATCGGCCTTCTTGACCACCTCGCGCTCGGTGCGCGCCTGCCGCGCGGCCAGTGCCTGCGGTGCCTCGCGCAGCTTGCCCTTGAGCCAGTCGAGCAGCTTCAGCACGCCATGCCCGGTCCAGTCCATCACCTTGAACCAGGACAAGCCGGTGGCCAGCGTCACCGCGATCAGGAACAGCGCCAGCAGCAGCAGCGGCGCGCCCTTGTCGCCGAACGCGCTGAGCAGGGCGTCGCCCACCCACACCCCGATGATGCCGCCCACGCCCTGCGGCAGTACCGGCTCGTCGTGGAAATTGAGGTACAGCAGCGCCGGGCCGGTGATGAAGAAGAACACGAAGCCGATCAGGCGCAATGCCGGCTCCCACGGATGCACCGCCTGCTCGCCGCGCTGGCGCAGCACCTGCACGCCCAGCAGCAGCAGCAACAGCGGGAAACAGTAGGCGACCAGGCCGAAGATCCAGCGCAGCAAGTCGGCGATGTAGGCGCCCACGGTGCCGCCGAAATTGCGTGCATGTTCCAGCTGGCCGGCATTGGTCCAGCTCGGGTCGTGCGGGTTGTAGCTGAACAGGCACACCAGCAGGTACAGCGCCAGCGGCAGCAGCAGCAAGGCGCCGGCTTCGCGCAGCCGTCGCTTCAGCTCTTCGCTGAGTCCCTCCTTCGGTGGTTGCCTGACGTTCGTGCTGCGCGCCACTCTTGGTATCCCTTTCCTGCCCAAGCTCAGAGCATACCTTGCAGCGCGGGATGCACCAGCTTGCCGCCGTCGACATTGATGCCGCTATTCAGCGGGGCGAACTGGCGCCACGCGTTGCCCGCCGCCAGGCGCTGCACGTAGGGCAGGATCGCGGCGGAAATCGCCAGCGACGAGGTCTGCGGCACCGCACCCGGCATGTTGGTCACGCAGAAATGGGTGATGCCATGCACGTCGTAGGTGGGCTTCTCCCAGGTGGTCGGCTTCGAGGTCTCGAAGCAGCCGCCCTGGTCGATCGCGATGTCCACCAGTACGCTGCCCGGCTCCATCGTCCTGACCATCGCCTCGCTGACCACGTGCGGCGCCCGCGCGCTGGGGATCAGCACCGCGCCGACCACGATGTCGGCGTCGCGCACTTCCTCGGCCACCGACGACTCGTAGGCATACAGCGCGGTGACGTTCGGGCCCAGCGCCATCATCTCGGCCAGGCGGTCCTGGCGCTTGTCGAACACCACCACGTTGGCGCCGGCGGCCGCGGCCAGCGCCGCGGCATTGCCGCCAGCGGCACCGGCGCCGAGCACCACCACCTTGCCGCGCGGGGTGGAAGCCATGCCGCCAAGCAGCTTGCCCTTGCCGCCCTGCGGGCGATGCAGCAGCGTGGTGCCGAGCTGGGTGGCGATACGGCCGGCGATCACCGACATCGGCAGCAGCAGCGGCAGCACGCCATTCTCCGTCACCGACTCGAACGCCACGGCGGTGAGGCCGATGTCGAGCAGGCGGCGGGTCAGCTCGGGCTCGGCGGCCAGGTGCAGGTAGCAGAACAGCAGATGGCGCTTTTCCAGCAGGGCCAGGTCGCCGGCGATCGGCTCCTTCACCTTCACGATCAGCTCGCCGGCCGCGTACAGCGCGGCGGCGTCCGCCACCACCGTGACGCCTTCCCGGGTGTAGGCCGCGTCGGCAAAGCCGCTTTGCAGTCCGGCACCGGACTGGATGAACACCTCGTGGCCGCGGCGCGCCAGGTCGGCGGCAGCAGCGGGAATGAGCGCGACGCGCCCTTCCATCGTCTTGGTTTCGCAGGGAATGCCGATGCGCATGGAGAAGGAGTCCTAATGGAAGGTTGAACCCATCGCGCCGTCGACGCGGTCGTGCCGCCGATCTGCCGATGCCTTGAATCGGTGCCGCATATTCCCCATTCTTCCGGGGTCGTGCGCTCCGTCGTCATCGCCCGCAGCGGCCCGGAAGGAAACCGCCGCAGGGGTCGGAGCGAATAGCCACTCAAGTCACCCGAAAACCCAAGGATTATAACCATGAGCGTCGCCCCCAAACACAGCCGCCTGCTGATCCTCGGCTCCGGCCCCGCCGGCTACACCGCTGCGGTGTACGCGGCCCGCGCCAACCTCAAGCCGACCCTGATCACCGGCCTGCAGCAGGGCGGCCAGCTGATGACCACCACCGACGTGGACAACTGGCCGGGCGACGTCGAAGGCCTGCAGGGCCCGGCGCTGATGCAGCGCATGGCCGAGCACGCCGAGCGCTTCCACACCGAGATGATCTTCGACCACATCCACACGGCGGACCTGAAGCAGCGCCCGTTCCGGCTCAAGGGCGACTCCGGCGAGTACACCGCCGACGCGCTGATCGTCGCCACCGGCGCCACCGCCAAGTACCTCGGCATCGAAAGCGAGGAGAAGTTCAAGGGCAAGGGCGTCTCGGCCTGCGCCACCTGCGACGGCTTCTTCTTCCGCGACCAGGACGTGGTGGTGATCGGCGGCGGCAACACCGCGGTCGAGGAAGCGCTGTACCTGGCCAACATCGGCCGCAAGGTCTACCTGGTGCACCGCCGCGACAAGCTGCGCGCGGAGAAGATCATGCAGGACAAGCTGTTCGAGAAGGCCGCCGCCGGCAAGATCGAGCTGGTCTGGAATCACAGCATCGACGAGGTGCTCGGCGACGACACCGGCGTCACCGGCGTGCGCGTGAAGGACGTCAACTCCGGCGCCACCCGCGACATCGCCGCCACCGGCTTCTTCGTGGCGATCGGCCACACGCCGAACACCGGCATCTTCGAGGGCCAGCTCGACATGCACGACGGCTACATCAGGATCCACAGCGGCCAGAGCGGCATGGCCACGATGACCTCGGTGCCGGGCGTGTTCGCCGCCGGCGACGTGGCCGACCACATCTACCGCCAGGCCGTCACCTCGGCCGGCTTCGGCTGCATGGCGGCGCTGGACGCGGAACGCTGGCTGGATCAGCAGACGCCGGCCGGCTGATGAGACGGGAGTGAGTGGAGAGGAGTGAGCAACGAGTGGTGGCGGGAACTTGCCGCTTCCTCCATTCTCCACGGCCATGCACGAAATCCGCTTCCACACCGCGCTCGCCGAACTGCCTGCCGCGGCGTGGGACGCCCTGCGCGCCGACGCGAACCCGTTCGTGTCGCACGCGTTGCTGGACGCGCTGGAACGCAGCGGCTGCATCCGTCCCGACTGGGGCTGGCAGGCCCATCACCTTGGCCTGTACGAAGACGGCCGCCTGCTCGCCGCCGCGCCGCTGTACCTGAAAGGCAACTCGCACGGCGAGTTCGTGTTCGACTGGAGCTGGGCCAGCGCCTGGCAACGTGCCGGCGGCGAGTACTACCCGAAGCTGCTCAACGGCGTGCCCTACTCGCCCGTTGCCGGTCCGCGCCTGCTGGCCGGCAACGACGCACGCACGCCATCGCTGCAGCGCGAACTGGTCGAGGCGATGCGCCGCGAAGCCGAGCGGCTGGGCCTGTCATCGGTGCACGCGAATTTCCTGCAGCCGGCCGAGCTCGCCGCATTCGGTGACGGCTGGCTGGCGCGCTCGGACGTGCAGTTCCACTGGCACAACCGCGGTTACCGGCACTTCCCGGATTTCCTCGCCGCGCTCAACCACAAGAAGCGCAAGAACATCCTGCGCGAACGCCGCCAGGTGGCGGCGAGCGGACTGGCCATCGAGTGGCGCAGCGGCGACTCGCTCCATGACGACGAATGGCAGCGCGTGCATGCACTGTACGAAGCCACCTTCGACATGAAGGGCAACCACGCCGCGCTGACCGTCGCGTTCTTTCGCCAGCTCGGCACGCTGGGATCGACCGCGCAGCTCGCCCTGGCCCGCGACGGCGCAGCCATCGTGGCGATGGCGCTGTTCGTGCAGGGCGACAAGGTGCTGTACGGCCGCTACTGGGGCGCTGCGGTGGACGTGCCCGGCCTGCATTTCGAGCTGTGCTACTACCGCGGCATCGACTACGCGATCGCGCACCGACTCGACCGCTTCGAACCCGGCGCGCAGGGCGAGCACAAGCTGGCGCGCGGCTTCCTGCCGGCGCGCACGCACTCGCGCCACTACCTGGCAAACCCGGATTTTCGTGCCGCGGTGGCCGCGGCGCTTGCCAGCGAGGCCGAAGCGGTCGACGCTTATGCCACCGAGTTGGGGGATCACAGCCCCTATGCCGATCACGGCGAGGTCGATCGATGAACCGGTTGCCGCTGCTGGATGCCGAAGCCTGGGACCGCTTTCCCGACCCGTGCCACGCACTGGCCGAGCCGAACGGACTGCTCGCGTTCGGCGGCGACCTGTCGCCGCGCCGGCTGCTGGCCGCATACAGCCTCGGTATCTTCCCGTGGTTCGGCGAGCACGAGCCGATCCTGTGGTGGTCGCCCGACCCGCGCTGCGTGTTTCATACCGCCGACCTGCGGATCAACCGCAGCCTGCGCCGCCAGCTCCGGGACAAGCCCTGGCGGCTGACCGTGGACCACGCGTTCGAGCAGGTCGTCCGCGCCTGCGCCGCGCCGCGCGCCAGCGACGCCGGCACCTGGCTGGTGCCGGCGATGATCGACGCCTACGTGCAACTGCATCGGCTGGGCCACGCACACAGCGTCGAGGTGTGGGATGGCGAGCGGCTGGTCGGCGGCATCTACGGCGTGGCGGTCGGCCGGCTGTTCTGCGGCGAGTCGATGTTCAGCGCCGAGAGCGGCGGCTCCAAGCTCGCTCTGGTCACGCTGGCGCGGCTGCTGCACGCGATGGATTTCCCGCTGCTCGACGCCCAGGTCGCCAACCCGCATACGCTGGGTCTGGGCGCCGTCGAGATGCCACGCGCGGAGTTCCTGCGCCAGGTCGCCCGGCTCGGCCAGCTGCCCGGCCTGGTCGGCAGCTGGGCCGCCTTCACGTCGCGGCTGATCCAGCCCGGCGCCGGCGACTGAAACTCAGTGCGCCAGCGCCTTGAGCTCGTCGTAGTGCTCCAGGAACAGCGCCACCAGCTCGGGATCGAGCTGGCTGCCGACGGCGGCGCGCAAATAAGCCAGCACGTCCGCCTCGGGCCACGCCGGCTTGTACACGCGCGCGGTGATCAGCGCATCCCAGATATCGACCACGCTGAAGATGCGCGCCGCCAGCGGGATGTTCTCGCCGGCGAGGCCCTGCGGATAGCCGCTGCCGTCCCAGCGCTCGTGATGGCTGTAGGGAATCTCGCCGGCGTCGCGCAGGAAATCCACCCGCTGCAGCAGCTCGTGGCCCAGTTGCGGGTGCTGGCGCATCACCGCCATCTCCGCGTCGTCCAGCTTGCCCGGCTTGATCAGCACCGCGTCCGGCAAGGCCAGCTTGCCGATGTCGTGCAGCAGCGCGCCGAAGCTCAGGTTGCGCAGCGCCTCGCCATGCACGCCGGCCAGCCGCGCCAGGCCGGCGGCCATGCGCATCACCCGGTCGGAATGGTCGCCGGTCTCGCGGTGGCGGATGTCCATCGCCGACACCAGCACGCGCAGGGCCTGCTCGTACCCGTCCAGCAGCCTGCGGTTGGCGGCCTGCAGTCGGCGCAGGTCGCGCGCCACCATCCAGTACAGCAGCGCGCCGGTGCAGGCCACAAACAGCCAGCCCTTGACGCTCTGCAACCAGCTCAGCTCGGCCCGATTGCGCACCAGCGCATCCAGCGCGCGATCGGACAACCATATCCACAACGCGGACAGCAGCACGTAAAGCAGGACCGTGCGGAACTGCGGGCTGATTCTCACGAAAGCTCCCTTGGCAGGATCATCCCGCACAGGCTCGGGCTGCGCATCATGCGGGCCGGCGCAAGCATGAACCAGGATCAGGCGCGGCGGTGTGACCAGAGCCTCAGCGATGGTGAAGAACACCACTTCCCGTGGTTTTCTTCGGTCGCGAGTCCGGTACACACGCGGGCTCGCTCATATGAAAAATCACTGGCGTGACTGCTTCATGTCCGGCCATCGGCGGCCGGGCTTCGAGGTTGAAAAATCCACAAGCTCTCAGCCCGTTCGCGCCGCGTACCGGCGCGCGACGTAATCATCGAGGATGCCGACGAATTCCTCGGCGATGCGGTCGCCGCGCAAGGTCATCGCCTTCTCGCCGTCGATGAACACCGGCGCCGCCGGCGCCTCACCGTTGCCGGGCAGCGAGATGCCGATGTTGGCGTGCTTGGACTCGCCTGGGCCGTTGACGATGCAGCCCATCACCGCCAGGGTGAGGTTCTCCACGCCGTCGTACTTGATGCGCCACACCGGCATCTGTTCGCGCACGTGTTCCTGCACGGTCTTGGCCAGCTCCTGGAAGAACTCGCTGGTGGTGCGCCCGCAGCCCGGGCAGGCGGTGACCAGCGGGGTGAACGAGCGCAGGCCCATGGTCTGCAGCAGCTCCTGCGCCACGATCACCTCGCCGGTGCGCGAGGCGCCCGGCTCCGGCGTCAGCGAGATGCGGATGGTGTCGCCGATGCCTTCCTGCAGCAGTACCGCCAGCGCGGCGCTGGAGGCGGTGATGCCCTTGGAACCCATGCCGGCCTCGGTCAGACCCAGGTGCAGCGCGTAATCGCAGCGTGCGGCCAGGTCGCGGTACACCGCGATCAGCTCCTGCACGCCCGACACCTTGCACGACAGGATGATGCGCTCGCGCGGCAGGCCGATCTTCTCGGCCAGCGCGGCCGAATCCAGCGCCGAGCGGATCAGCGCCTCGCGCGCCACGTGGCTGGCGTCCCACGGCTCGGCGCGGCGCGCGTTCTCGTCCATCAGCGCGGTGAGCATGCCCTGGTCCAGCGAGCCCCAGTTGGCGCCGATGCGCACCGGCTTGCCGTACTGGATCGCCTTCTCGATGATCGCGCCGAACTGGCTGTCCTTCTTCTTGCCAAAGCCGACGTTGCCGGGGTTGATGCGGTACTTCGCCAGCACCTCGGCGCAGGCCGGCTCGCGTTCCAGCAGCTGGTGGCCGTTGTAGTGGAAGTCGCCCACGATCGGCACCTCCACCCCCATCATCGCCAGCCGCTCGGCAATCCGCGGCACTGCGGCGGCGGCGGCCGGCGTGTTGACCGTGATGCGCACCAGCTCGGAACCGGCGCGGGCCAGCTCGGCGACCTGTTTCGCGGTGCTGGCCGGGTCCTCGGTGTCGGTGTTGGTCATCGACTGCACCACCACCGGCGCGCCGCCGCCCACCGTCACCTTGCCGATCTGCACGGCCACGCTGGGCCGGCGCGGCGCCGGGGCGGCCGGATGCGGTTTCTGCGGAACGAACTCGCTCATGGAATCAACCGGATGTTCTCAAGGTCGCGATGGCCCGCGACGACGACGCCAAGAATACCCGATCGACCACCGTTTCCCGCCGGAAGCCCGATCGCGCCGGCGCCGGCAAGCAGGAAAACGCTCCGCGCATCACGCTTGGCGACCCGACGCATCTGCCGCCAGCGGGCCAGGCGTCAGCCGGGCCGGCGCGGTGCATACTGGCCGCCGGCGAAGGACGAATTGCCGCAGGCGCTTGATCGAAGTCATGACGACGTTACATGCTTCGCGCCAAAATACGCAGCTATCTTCACGGGGGCGTCCATGCCGAACACCGAGTATTACAACGACAAGGTCGTGCGCCAGTTCCTGCTGGCCGCGGCGGTATGGGGCATCATCGGCATGTCGGTCGGCGTGTATGCCGCCGCCGAACTGATGTGGCCGGCACTGAATTTCGAGATCCCCTGGCTGACCTTCAGCCGGATCCGCCCCGACCACACGTTCGGCGTGATCTTCGCGTTCGGCGGCTCGGCGCTGATGGGCACCTGCTATTACGTGGTGCAGCGCACCGGCCACGCGCGACTGGCGTTCAGGAAGCTGGCCGCCTTCACCTTCTGGGGCTGGCAACTGGTCTGCGTGCTGTCGATGGTCTCGATGCCGCTGGGCATGACCCAGAGCAAGGAGTACGCCGAGCCGGAATGGATCATCGACATCCTGATCGCGATCGTCTGGGTCAGCTTCGGCGTGGTGTTCTTCGGCTCGTTGGCGCGCCGGCGCATCAAGCACATCTACGTGGCGAACTGGTACTACGGCGCATTCATCATCGCGGTGGGCCTGCTGCACATCGTCAACAATCTCGCGCTGCCGGTGTCGCTGTTCAAGTCCTATCCGATCTATTCGGGCGTGGTCGACGCGATGGTGCAATGGTGGTACGGCCACAACGCGGTGGCGTTCTTCCTGACCGCCGGCTTCCTCGGCATGATGTACTACTTCGTGCCGCGCCAGGCGCAGCAGCCGCTGTGGAGCTACCGCTTCTCGATCGTCAATTTCTGGGCGCTGATCTCGGTCTACATGTGGGCCGGCGCGCACCACCTGATGTACACCGCGCTGCCGGACTGGGTGCAATCGGTCGGCATGGCGTTCTCGCTGGTGCTGCTGATGCCGAGCTGGGGCTCGGCGGCGAACGGCCTGCTCACCTTCAACGGCTCCTGGCACAAGCTGAAGACCGACCCGGCCGCCAAGTTCATGGTGATGTCGCTGGTGTTCTACGCCGCCTCGACCTTCGAAGGCTCGATGATGGCGATCAAGACGGTGAACCAGTTCACCCACTACACCGACTGGACCATCGCCCACGTGCACTCCGGTTCGCTGGGCTGGGTGGCGATGATCACCATCGGCTCGCTGTATGCGATGGCGCCGCGCGCGCTGGGCCGCCCGGAGATGTATTCGCACAAGGGCATGGAGGTGCATTTCTGGCTGCACATCCTGGGCACCTTGCTGTACGTGGGCGCGATGTGGACCGCCGGCGGCGTGGAAGGCCACATGTGGCGCGCCACCCAGCCCGACGGCGCGCTCACCTACGGCTTCCTGGACAGCCTGATCGCGATCAAGCCGATGTACGTGATCCGCTGGCTGGGCGGCGTGCTGATCCTGTCCGGCATGTGGGTCATGGCGTGGAACCTGTGGCATACCGCGGCCGATGCGCGCGCGCGGCTGATCAAGCCGATTCCGGTGCCGGTACCCGAACCCGTGCCGCACCAGGTGCCGGCACCGCTGCCTGCCGCCGGTTGAGGGAGCCGACTGATGCGCTCGTCCATGATCGCCGCTTCAATCAAATCCCTCTTGCGTGGCGGCAAGCCGGCCCGGCAAATCCAACAGCGGCCATCCATGGCCGCACTCTTCAAGTAGAGCTCACACCATGGCCTACAAGCATTTCGAAGCAATCGAGAAACACGCCGGCCTGCTCGGCATCGGCATCGCGATCATGGTGTCGCTGGGCGGGCTGGCCGAAATCACCCCGCTGTTCGTCGAGGCGCATGCGCTGAAGGCACCGCCGAACGTGCATCCGTACGACCCGCTGCGGCTGGCCGGCAAGGACGTCTACGTGCGCGAGGGCTGCTACCTGTGCCATTCGCAGATGATTCGCGCGCTGCGCTTCGAGACCGAGCGCTACGGCCACTTCTCCACCGCCGCCGAATCGGTCTACGACCGCCCGTTCCAGTGGGGTTCCAAGCGCACCGGCCCGGATCTCGCCCGCGTCGGCGGCAAGTACTCCGACGACTGGCAGCGCATGCACCTGATGAACCCGCGCAGCGTGGTGGCGCAGTCGAACATGCCGGCCTACCCGTGGCTGGCCGGCAAGAAGCTCGATGCCGCCGACATCCAGGCGCGCATGCGCACCCTGCGCAAGCTCGGCGATCCGTACAGCGACGCGGACATCGCCGGCGCGCCCGCCGCGGTGGAAGGCAAGACCGAGATGGACGCACTGATCGCGTACCTGCAGGGCCTGGGCATCAAGAATGAGCCCGATGCGGCGGGCGCCACGGCCACCGCATCGGCGGACACGGGAGGCACGCCATGACGCCGATGAACCCGGTCTGGGGCCACCTCGCCGGCGTGCTCATCCTGCTGATGATGTTCAGCTTCATCGGCATCTGGATCTGGGCCTGGCGCAGATACCACAAGTCCACGTTCGACCGCATGGCGCACCTGCCGATGGAAGACGAAGCCGCTTTCGACAACAGGGAGGATCGCCCATGAGCACGGGATGGTCGTTTTGGGTGATGTTCCTGGTAGTGCTCAACATGGGCACCACCTTCTTCCTGTACCTGTGGGGACCGCGCGCGAAGATCCCCACCCTGCCCGACGGCACCAGCGGCCACGTCTGGGCCCATGGCGTGCTGCGCGAGGGCGTGCGTCCGCTGCCGCTGTGGTGGGTGCTGCTTTCCGGCGCGATGTTCGTGGCCGGCTTCATCTACCTGGCGCTGTTCCCCGGCTTCGGCAATTTCAGGGGCGTACTGGGCTGGACCTCGCACGGCGAGCTGGCGAACGCCGTGGCCGCCAACGACGCCCGGCGTGCCTCGCTGACCGAGCGCTTCAAGCTGTATCCGGTGGAGCAACTGGCCAACGACCCCGCCGCGCTGCAGATGGGCAAGGTACTGTTCGAGGACAACTGCGCGGCCTGCCACCAACGCAGCGCGAAGGGCAACATGACGCTCGGCGCGCCCGACCTCAGCGACGACGACTGGCTGTACGGCGGCAGCGGCAACGACATCACCACCTCGATCCACGATGGCCGCAGCGGCGTGATGCCGCCGTGGGCCAGCCTGGGCGCGGACAACGTGAAGAATCTGGCGCAGTACGTGCTGAGCCTGTCCGGCTCGCCGCACGACGCGGCCAAGGCCGCCGCCGGCCAGCCGCTGTTTGCCACCTGCGCGGCCTGCCACGGCGCCGACGGCAAGGGCAACCAGGCGCTCGGTGCGCCAAACCTCACCGACCACATCTGGCTGCACGGCGGCAGCGTGGCCGACATCGAGAAGACCATCGGCGAGGGCCGCCAGGGCCGCATGCCAGCGTGGAACCCGCGCCTGTCCGACGACCAGATCCGCGTGCTCGCGGCCTACGTGTACCACCTGTCGCACCAGCCCGATGGCGACAAGCCCTGACCGCACTGCCCGCACCGCATCCGCCTGGTATCGCCAGCCGGTGCTGTGGCTGGGCGTGTTCGTCTTCGTAGCGTCGCTGGCCGGCTGCGTGTGGATCATCGTGCTCGGCGCGAACCACGCCGACACGCCGCTGAGTACTTCGCACACCGTGTTCGGCGTGCCGGTCAGCGCACACAGCAGCACCAGCCCGCCGCAGCAGCGGCCGCCGACCGATCGGCCACGATGAACGCCTACGCGGCCTGGGCCCACCCGCAACTCGCCGCGCAGGTGCTGCGCGTGCGCCGCGACGGCTGCAGCGAGGTCGCCTTGCGGGTCGAACCCCTGAACGACGCACGCCAGGTGCTGTGGCTGGAGCAGCGCATTCGCGCGTTGCCCGGCGTGCGGCGCGTGGCCATCGACCGGCCGGCACAGCGCGTGCGGGTGGTGTGGGACGTGCAACGCACATCGCTGCCTAGCCTGCTCGACAACTTTGCCATCGCCGGCTGCCCGGCGCAGCCGCTGCAGCAAGACAGCATCGACGACGCCCGGGCGCAGGAACAGCACGATGCGCTGAAGCGCCTGCTGGTCGCCGGCATGTGCTCGATGCAGGTGATGACCTACGCGTTCGTGATCTACATCGGCGTGGTCGATTTCGTCGACTTCAGCACGCGCAACCTGTTCCGCTGGCTCGGCCTGCTGACCAGCCTGCCGGTGGTGTTCTATTCGGCGCTGCCGTTCTTCCGCGGCGCCGTGCGCGAACTGGGCCAGCGCCGGCTCGGCATCAACTTGCCGGTGGCGCTGGCGGTGGCGCTGGTGTTCCTGGCCAGCACGTTCAACACGCTGCGCGGCAGCGGCGAGATCTATTTCGACTCGGTGACCATGTTCGTGTTCCTGCTGCTCGGCGGGCGCTACGTGGAACTGCGCTCGCGCCATCGCAGCGGCGCGCTCGGCGATGCCGCGATCGACGCCACCCCGCTGCTGGCGCAGCGGCGCCGTGCCGACGGCGAGCTGGAGACGGTGGCCGCGATCGCCCTGCTGTCCGGCGACCGCGTGCACGTCGCCGAAGGCGGCACCGTGCCGGCGGACGGCGTGCTGGAAAGCGCCGGCGCGCAGGTGGACGAGGCGCTGCTGTCGGGCGAGTCGCGCCCGCTGCAGCGGCTGCGCGGCGAGCGGCTGGTCGCCGGCAGCGTGCTGCTGTCCGGGCCGGCCGAGCTGCGCGTGGAGCACAGCGGCGCCACCACCGTGGCGGCGCGACTCGGCGCCCTGGCGAGCCGCGCGCGGCATGCGCGTTCGCTGATCGCCCCCAGCGATCGCGAAGTCGGCCGCTTCGTCGCCCGCGTGCTGGTGCTCACCGCACTGACCGCACTGGGCTGGCTGCTGCTCGATCCCGGCCGCGCGTTCGAGGCCGCGGTCGCCGTGCTGGTGGTGGCCTGCCCCTGCGCGTTCGCGCTGGCCGGCCCGGCCACGCTGACCCGTGCACTCGGCGTGCTGGCCGGCCGCGGCGTGCTGGTCACCGACGGCAAGGCGTTGGACACGCTGGCCACGGTCGACTATGCGCTGTTCGACAAGACCGGCACGCTCAGCGTGCCGCAGCTCGACCGCCGTGCGGTCGAACCCCTGCGCGGCGACACGCCCGACCGCGTCCTGCAGCTGGCCGCCGCGCTGGCCCACGAAAGCTCGCACCCGCTGGCGCGCGCACTCGCCGACGCGGCGCGCCTGCAGGCGCTGTCGCTGCAGGCGCAGTCGGTACGGGTCCATGCCGGCGCCGGCATCAGCGGCGACATCGACGGCCGCGAACTGCGCCTGGGCCGCGCCGACTTCGCACTGGCGCTCGCCGGCCAGACGGCGCCATCGGTGGTGACCGACACGCTGCTGCTGGCCGATGCGCAAGGTGCCATCGCCACGTTCCATCTCGACGAACAACCGCGTGCCGACGCCCGCCGCATGCTCGACGCGTTGCGCGTCGACGGCATCGCCGTCGCGATCGCCAGCGGCGACAGCGCCCCCCGCGTCGCCACGCTCGCCGCCCGCCTGGACATCGGCGACTGGCATGCGCGGCAGTCGCCCGCCGCCAAGCTCGAGCGGCTGCAGGCCGCGCGCGAGCACGGCCACACCACCCTGGCCGTGGGCGACGGCAGCAACGACGCCCCGGTACTGGCCGGCGCCGACGTCTCCGCCGCGCTGGCCTCGGGCACCGAGCTGGCCCAGGCGCATGCCGACCTGCTGCTGCTGGACGGCCACCTGGGCAGCCTCGCCGACGCCCGCGCGATCGCCCGCCAGTCGCGGCAGCTGATGGCGCAGAGCCGGCGCTGGTCGCTGCTGTACAACCTGTGTGCCGTGCCATTCGCCGCATTCGGCTTGGTGCCGCCGTGGCTGGCCGGCATCGGCATGTCGCTGAGTTCGCTGGTGGTGATACTCAATGCGTTGCGCATCGGCGGCGACACGGCAGCGGGCCGCTCCGGCGCGTCCGGCCCGGCAGCCCGCCCGCGCGAGCTGCGCGCATGAACATCCTGCTGGTGCTGATCCCGGTCACCCTGCTGGTGGTGATCGTCGCGGTATGGCTGTTCTTCTGGGCAGTCAACCACCAGCAGTTCGACGACCTGGACAGCCCCGCGCAGCTGCCGTTGATGGACGATCCGCCCGAGCCGGCGCCGCCTGCGGAAACCCCGCAGCACGACCCCACCGAACCGCCGTAGGCGTCCGCCTGCGGTCCTCTACCGTTGGCGGCGCAGGGCAGTCTGCAGCAGGCGTCGCTGCACGCGCCCAGGCCAGCTCGCCGGCGTGTCCAGGCCCATCCGTGCCAGCGCCTCGCTCTCGCCATCCACGACGTCGCCCGGGCGAATGACGGCACCCAGCAAGCGCCACCTGCCGCGCCAGTGGCCGCTGCAGGCTTTCAGCCATTCCAGTGCCGGCAACAGGCGCTGTTCGACCTCGGTGAAATCGCTGCCGAACGGAAACGCCGGCAGTACGCCCTCGTGCCGCAGCGGCGCCAACGCCTCGTGCAGATGCTCCGGGCGATGGCGACGCCAGGCTTCCGGCACCGCGAAATCCGCGGCCAGCTTGCCGTGCGCCTTCGCCTGCGCGCACAGCGCGTCGAGGAAGCGCGCATCGGCGATCGACAGCATCGCCTCGACGCACTCGCCATCGCTCTTGCCGCGCAGGTCGGCGATGCCGTACTCGGTGACGACGATGTCGCGCAGGTGGCGCGCAATGGTGGTCTGGCCGTAGTTCCAGCGGATGTTGCTCTCGATCCCGCCGCGGCCCTCGCGGGTGGCGCGCAGCAGCAGCGCCGAGCGTGCGTCAGGCAGCTCGTGCGCCATCGCCACGAAGTTGTACTGGCCGCCGACGCCGCTGACCACGGCGCCGTCCTCCAGCGTGTCGGAGACCGCCGCGCCGAGCACGGTCGCCATCATGCAGGTGTTGAAGAAACGCGCGCCGCGCCGCTGCAGCATCGCCAATGCCTGGTGGTCGCCGTACAGCTGGTTGACGTTGGAGACCGCGCACATGTCGATCGCGTCCGGATCGGCCGCTTCGGTGGCGGCCAGCCACGCGTACAGTTCGCGCGAACCGAGGAAGAACGCGCCGCGCAGATAGTGCCCGCCCGGCGTGGCCGGGTTCAGGCGACCTGCCGCCGCCGCGCGCTCCAGCGCCAGGTTGTCCCAGCTGCGCCGCTTCAGGATGCCGCCGCGTTGCAGGTGCATGAAGCCGTCCATCACCATCTCGCTGGCGCCGTACAAGCCGGCCTCGAACGGCGCCAGGCCGCCCTGCTGCTCCGCCAGCACCCGGGTGGCGCCGGCCGGATCCAGCGCCGCCAGCGCCTGGCGCCAGCGGGTGTTGTCGTGCTGACGCAACAGCAGCGCCTTGACCAGCGCGTCGGACAGCGCGCCGATGCCGATCTGCAGGCAACCGCCGTCCCTGACCAGCGCGCTGGCGTGCAGGCCCAGCGCGTACTCGGCCAGGCCCACCGGCGAGCGCGGCAGCGCAAACAGCGGCGGCGACGTGGGCGGACGCAGCTCCACGTCGAAGTACGCTTCGGCCACTTCGGCGTCGCCGCCCAGGTACGGCAGCTCCGGATGCACCACCGCCACGCACAGCGGCCGCGGCCGTCCGCTCGACTGCAGCCGGCGCAGCAGATCCAGGGTCAGGTCCGGATTGCACGACAGGCTGTAGTGCACGCCGTCCGGGCCCTCGCGCCGCGCCACCAGCTGCACCAGCAGGTTGATGTCCTGCAACGCGAGGTCGCGCGCCACGTGGGTGTAGTTCTGGCTGATGTAGCTGCGCTGGGCGCTGGCCGAACGCAGCAGCGCGCCGGACTGCAGGTAGAACTCGTGCACCTCGACGTTCGCCGGCAGCGCGTCGCGCGCCTGGTCCAGCGCGTAGTGCGGATCGACCGCGTCGGCGCCGAAGTGGCGCTCAAGGAAAGGCCCGAGGAAACGCTGCTCCAACCCCGGCGTCGGCTGCGGCCGGGTCAGCGACAGTGCAGTGTACAGGCGCATCGAGCGCCCAGCGTCGGCCGCGACCAGTCGATACAGCGCGTTGAGCAAGCCATGCGGCTTGCCCAGGCCCAGCGGCGCGGCGATGCGCAGGTGCGGGCCGAGTCCGTCCGCAAGATCGCGCGCGCAGGCATCGGTGTCGGCGTAGCGATGCTCGATTGACATGCGCGCGATCATGCCAGAAGCCCCACGACATCGGCGCACCGACAAGCCATCGCCTACACTCGAGCCATGCCCACGCCATTGATCCCCGCCACCCCGAGCCGCCTGCTGGCCGAACAGGCGCTGAGCCGCGCCGCCGGCGCACCGCTGCTCAATGGCAACGCGGTGGACCTGCTGATCGATGCCGCCGCCCATTACGAAGCCTGGCTGGCGGCCATCTGCGGTGCACGCCAGCGCGTGCTGCTGGAGAACTACATCATCCGCGACGACGAGGTCGGACGCGCCTTCCGCGATGCGCTGGTCGAACGCGCCCAGGCGGGCGTGTTCGTCGCCGTGGTGGTCGACTGGCTCGGCTGCCTCGGGCAGTCGCGCGGCGCGTTCTGGGCGCCGCTGCGCGCAGCCGGCGGCGAGGTGCGCGTGTTCAACCCGCTGCAACTGGGCCAGCCGCTGGGCTGGATCAGCCGCGACCATCGCAAGCTGCTGGTGGTGGACGGCGTGCTCGGCTTCCTGTCCGGCGTGTGCATCAGCGCGAAATGGCTGGGCGACCCGGCGCGCGGCGTGCCGCCCTGGCGCGACACCGGCGTGGCGCTGCGCGGCCCGGCGGTGGCCGAGCTGGAGGCTGCGTTCGCGCAGAGCTGGGGCGAGACCGGCGTCGCGCTGCGCCAGCTCCCGGCCGCGGCGGAGCCGGCCACGCCGGCCGGCGACGTGGCGCTGCGGCTGATCGCCACCCAGCCGTCCACCGCCGGCATGTACCGGCTCGACCAGATGATCGCCGCGATGGCGCGCAAGACGCTGTGGCTCACCGACGCCTACTTCGTGGGCCTGGCGCCGTACGTGCAGGCGCTGGTCGCCGCCGCACGCGACGGCGTGGATGTGCGTCTGCTGGTGCCCGGCAGCAGCGACATCCCGGTAGTGGCCGGCATGTCGCGCTCGGGCTACCGGCCGCTGCTGAAGGCCGGCATCCGCATGTTCGAGTGGAACGGCTCGATGCTGCACGCCAAGACCGCGGTGGCCGACGGCCAGTGGGCGCGGGTCGGTTCGTCCAACCTCAACATCGCCAGTTGGCTCGGCAACCGCGAACTCGACGTGGCGGTCGAGGACGCCGGCTTCGCCCGCCAGCTCGCCGCGCAATACGAGCGGGACCTGGACAATGCCACCGAGATCGTGCTGGCCTCGCGCCGGCACCGGCACGGCGGCGGCAGCCGCGAACGGGTGTGCCGCAGCGAGGTGCCGCCGCCGCGCGTGCGCCACGCCGGCGGCAGCTCCGGCCGTGCCGCCGCCGGCGCGCTGCGCATCGCCAATAGCGTCGGCGCCGTGCTCACCAACCGGCGCGTGCTCGGCGACACCGGCAGCGGGTCGCTGGTGATCGGCACCGTGGTACTCGCCGTGCTGGCGGTGGTCGCCTTCGTATGGCCGGCATGGATCGGCTGGCCGTTCGGCGCCATTGCCGCCTGGTTCGCGCTGAACCTGGGCATCCGCAGCTGGCGCGCGCGCAAGCGCCGCTGGCGCGAACTGCGCGACGCCGACGACGACTGAAGCCGGTTTGCCTCTTCAGGCGTTTCATGCGCTTCCCGCGTCAAGCGGATGTTTTCTCACAACTTGATACTGCCAGCATGCTAGGCTCACGCCCTTATGCCAGAGCCGTCCGACCACGCCGCACCGCGCCACGTCCTCACCCCCAGCTCGCTCAACCGGCTGGTGCGCGACCTGCTGGGAGATGCCTTGCCGCAAGTGTGGATCGAGGGCGAACTGTCGAACGTGGCCAAGCCGGCCTCGGGCCACCTGTACTTCACACTGAAGGACAGCGGCGCCCAGGTGCGTTGCGCGATGTTCAAGATGAAGGCGGCCGCGCTGCGCTTCCGCCCGGCCGACGGCATGCAGGTGCTGCTGCGCGCCAAGGTCGGTTTGTACGAACCGCGCGGCGAGTTCCAATTGGTCGCCGAATACATGGAGCCGGCCGGCGAAGGCGCTCTGCAGCGCGAGTTCGAGCAGCTCAAGGCGCGGCTCGACGCCGAGGGCCTGTTCGACCCGGCGCGCAAGCGCACCCTGCCCGCCTACGCGCGGCGCATCGGCGTGATCACCTCGGCCACCGGCGCCGCAGTGCGCGACGTGCTCAGCGTGCTGGCGCGGCGCTGGCCGCTGGCCGACGTCGACGTGCTGCCGGTGCCGGTGCAGGGCCGCGAAGCACCACCGGCGATCGTCGCCATGCTGAAGAAAGCCTCGGCCAGTGCGCGCTACGACGTACTGCTGCTGACCCGCGGTGGCGGCTCGCTGGAAGACCTGTGGGCGTTCAACGAGGAAGCCGTGGCGCGCGCGATCCACGCCAGTGCGGTGCCGGTGGTGAGCGCGGTGGGCCACGAGATCGACTTCAGCATCGCCGACTTCGTGGCCGACCTGCGCGCGCCCACGCCCTCGGCCGCCGCCGAACTGCTGGTACCCGACGCGGTGGCGGTCGGCCGCCACCTGCGGCAGCTGCAGCAGCGCCTGGCCACCTTGCTGCAACGCCGGCTGCAGGCGCAGTCGCAACGCGTCGACCATCTGCTGGCGCGCTTGCAGGCGCAACGCCCGCAGGCGCGCCTGCAACGCGACCGCGAACGGCTGCAGCACCTGCGCCTGCGCCTGGCCAGCGTGCTGCGCGAAGCGCAGCAGCAACGCCGCGCGCGCCTCGACCGCCTGCACGCACGCCTGCTGGCGCAACACCCGCGCACGCGACTGCCGCTGCTTACCCGCCGGCTGAACGAACAACAGCTGCGCCTGCACCGCGCGATCGCGCAAATCCTCGAACGCCGGCAGACCACGCTGCGCCACGCCGGCCACGCGCTGCACGCGGTCAGCCCGCTGGCCACGCTGGAACGCGGCTACGCCATCCTGTTCGACGCCGACGGCCAGGTGCTGCGTTCGGTGCAGGGTGTTGAGCCCGGCAACGCGCTGCGGGCGCGCTTGGTGGACGGGGAGCTGGGGTTGCGGGTGGAAGCGCGTGGGCCTGCGAAGTCACGCGGGTAAGTGCGCCTGACCCCGCTTTGATCGTTGGTCAGAATGAACGGGTCTAGCCCGTTAGCGCAATGATGGATGGCGGCAGCTCACGAGCCCTGAACGCCACGACGCCCTATGCTTGCCGGATCGCAGCCGCAGGCAAGCGCCATGTTGAACAAGAGCTACCCCTACTACCTCGCCAACCGCCCGCAGGCGTCGAAGACGATGCTAGAGGTGCGCGACAAGTACAGTGGCAGGCTGGCCACCCGAGTCGCCGTGCCCGATGCCAAGGCCGTCGAGAAGGCCATCGCCGCCGCAGTGAATGCCGCGAAGCCGATGCGCGAGTTCAAGCCGTGGGCGCGGCAGACGGTGCTGCAGTATTGCGCGGCGCGTTTCGCCGAGCGCCGCGACGAGCTGGCCGAGGCGTTGTGCATCGAGGCGGGCAAGCCGATCAAGGACGCCGCCGGCGAGGTGACGCGGCTGATCGAGACGTTCCGCATCGCCGCCGAGGAGGCAGTTCGGATCAACGGCGAGACGATCAACCTGGAACTTGCCAGCCGTCTGGACGGCTATCACGGCTACACCAGGCGCGTGCCGCTGGGGCCGGTGTCGTTCATCACGCCATTCAACTTTCCGCTGAATCTGGTAGCGCACAAGGTGGCGCCAGCGATCGCCGCCGGCTGTCCGTTCGTGCTGAAGCCGTCGGAGAAGACCCCGATCGGCGCGCTGATCATCGGCGAGGTGCTGGCCGAGACCGACCTGCCGAAGGGCGCGTTCTCGATCCTCACCCTGGATGGCGCGCACGCCGCACCGCTGGTGGAGGATCCGCGCTTCAAGCTGCTCTCGTTCACCGGCGGGCAGGTCGGCTGGGCGCTGAAGGCGCGCGCCGGGCACAAGAAGGTGACGCTGGAGCTGGGCGGCAACGCGGCGTGCATCGTCGACGCCGACCAGGACGGCAAGCTCGACCACGTCGTGCAGCGGCTGGTGTTCGGCGCGTTCTACCAGTCCGGCCAAAGCTGCATCGGCGTGCAGCGCATCTACGCGCATGCCGACATCTACGATGCGCTGAAGCGCAAGCTGGTCGCCGCCACGAAGAAGCTCAAGGCCGGCGACCCGAAAGACAGGAGCGTGTTCCTCGGCCCGATGATCGACGAGGCCGCCGCCGAGCGCCTGCACGGCTGGATCCTGGAGGCGAAGCAGGCCGGCGGCAGGATCCTCTGCGGCGGCAAGCGCCATGGCAACATGCTCGACGCCACCCTGATGGAAAACGTGCCCGCCGACGCCAAGGCGAATCGCATGGAGGCGTTCGGCCCGTTCGCCCTGCTCGCCCCGTTCCGGCGGTTCGACGAGGCGATCGCGATGGTCAACGATTCCGACTACGGCCTGCAGGCCGGCATCTTCACCGACAGCCTCGCCCACGCGATGCGCGCATGGAACGAACTGGAACAGGGCGGCGTGATCGTCAACGACATTCCCAGCTTCCGCGTGGACAACATGCCGTACGGCGGCGTGAAACTGTCCGGCCTGGGCCGCGAGGGCGTGCGCTACGCGATCGAGGACATGAGCGAGACCCGCCTGATGGTGATGCGCGAGTCCTGATTGCGGGAGCGTGCTGCATCCCCCCGCCCGCCGCGTCGTACCAGCCACGAAGGCGGGCAATGCCCGTCGATCCATCGCCCCAAAGAGCCGGCGGGCAGTGCCCGCCCTACAGCGCGCCAGGTTTCGTCGCCTGCACGTTCCAACCCATCGCGTCGTACACGTGGTAGCGCACGATGCCGGCGTATTCGTGCAGGGCCAGGTCGGCCATGGCGAAGTTGTGCGACAGCGGCAGCCAGGAACGCACGCCGTCGACGTGATCGGCCGGCACCGGCACGGCATGGATGCCGAAGTGGGCGAAGTACAGCATGCCGCGGCGCAGGTGGAAGCCGGACGACACCAGCAGCACGCGGTCGGCGCCGTACGCCTGCAGCAGCGGGCCGCTGAACTGCGCGTTCTGCCAGGTATTCATGCTGCGCGACTCCAGCAGCAGGTCGGCGGCATCCACGCCGAGCCGCTGCAGATCGCCGGCATAGACGATTGCCTCGGGCCGACCGAGTCCGCGCGCGTCGCCGCCACTCACCTCGATCCTGCACTCGCGCCCGGCCTGCCGGCATGCGCGGTACAGCTGTGCCGCCTTGCCGATGCGCCCGTAGGCGAACAGGCTGGGCTCGACCTCGCCGCTGCCGGCCACGCGCACGGTGCCGACGCCCAGCAACACGATCGCGTTGCGTTGGCCCCAGTCGATCGATGCGGTCGTCGCATGGCCCGATTGCAGCTGCGCCAGCAGCCAGCTCGGCACCGGCCCACAGCCGACCGCCAGCAGCAGGATCAGCGCCGATCCCAGCAGCACGCGGCTGCAGCGACGCCACTTCAGGCGCGACAGCACCACGGCCAGCGCGATCAGGATCAGCAGCACGTTCAGGGTCATGGGCAAGGCCGGTGGAGATGACGGGGCACGGGTGCCATTATGCCGATGCGCCGCGCGGGCACGAGCCGCTCGCGTTCGTCGGACCGGACCACTGCACCGGAGCTGAGCCATGACCACCCTCGTCTTCGTCCACGGCTGGAGCGTCACCAACACCTCCACCTACGGCCAGCTGCCACGGCAGCTGCAGCAGCAGGCGTCCGCCGCCGGCCTCACGCTGACCCTGGCCGACCTCTGGCTGTCCGAATACGTGAGCTTCGACGACGCGGTGACCATGCCCGACCTGGTGCGCGCGTTCGACCACGCCCTGCGCGACCTGCACCTGCTCGACGCCAGCTTCGCCTGCATCACCCATTCCACTGGCGGCCCGGTGGTACGCGAATGGCTGCGCGCGCAGCGCGACAAGCCGGCCACCTACAGCACGATCAAACTCAGCCACCTGGTGATGCTGGCGCCGGCGAACTTCGGCTCGGCGCTGGCGCAACTGGGCAAGGGCCTGCTCGGCCGGTTAAAGGCCTGGTTCGGCGGCGTGGAGCCGGGGCAGCGCATCCTCGACTGGCTGGAACTGGGCAGTGCCGCATCGCTGTCGCTCAACCTCGACTACATCCACAGCGACGACCCGGTGAAGCGCGGGCAATTCCTGTTCGTGCTGACCGGCGACCGCCCCGACCGCCAGCTGTACGACCACCTCAACAGCTACACCGGCGAGGACGGTTCTGACGGCGTGGTGCGCATCGCCGCCGCCAACCTCAACGCCCATCACGCCGTGCTGTCGCCGCAGGCCACCAGCGCCGGCGGCCTCGACATGCTGGCACTTACCCTCAGCCGCGGCCCGCGTTGCGCGTTCAAGCTGATCGCCGGCGCAGCCCATTCCGGCGACGAGCGCGGCATCATGGCCAGCGCCGCACCAGCCACCGTGCAGGCGATCCTGCGCTGCCTCGGGGTACGAAGCGCCGACGACTACGAGAGCCTGTGCGACGTTTTCGAGCGCGAGAACGCCGCGCGCGACGCCGACAAGGTGGAACTGGAGCCGGCCGGACCGTTCGCCCCGCGCGTGCACATCCACGACCCGCGCAGCCTGCTGATCGTGCGGCTCGCCGACGAAGCCGGCGAACCGCTGAGCGGCGCCGGTTTCCTGCTCACCGCAGGCAGCCAGGCCAGCCCCGACCTGCTGCCGGACGGTTTCCTGCTCGACCGCCAGGCCAACTCGAAGCAGCGCACCACCATCTCGCTGTTCCTCGATCACAGCCTGCTCGCCGGCGACGACCGCGTGGCCGACCCGCGCAACAGCCGCAAGACGCTGCGTGCCGCCGTCGCCAGCCACCGGCCCTACGGCGCCAGCGTGCAGCCGGTGGACCTTGCCGGCCTGGTCCACCATGCGCTAGCCCGAAGCGCCGCCGGCGACGACCTGTTCGCCCTGCTCGGCCCGCACCAGAGCACCGTGCTCGACGTGGTGCTGCCGCGCAAGATCCACGAAGGCGTGTTCCGGCTGACGCAGACGCTGACGCCGCAGGACTTCAGCAAGCCGGTGGCCGGACCGGTGATCGGCTGAACCGGCGAATGGGCAACGCCGGCTGACCGTCCTTGCCGGTCAGCCGCGTGGCAGGCTCCGCATCGGCGATACTGCGCATCCCGGCGCCGCGCCCAGCCAAGACGGCGCCGGGACCCACGCAGAGCCGCGCAACACAGCGTTCGCCGAACCGACCCCAGCATGCAAAAGAAACCGATCTTCTTCGACCCCACCGGCCGGCGGGCCAGCCATGTCTCGCGGCTGGCGCTGGCCGCCGCGGTGATCAGCACGCTGTTCGTGGTGGCCTGCGCGGCCAGCCTGTTCGTGTGGCCCAGCATGAGCGGCCTGCATATCGGCGAGCACAACCGTACCCGGCACGCGCTGGCCAACGTGAAGGCGGCGGCGCCCGAACTGCTGAAGCCGGCGGCGCGGCTGGCCGCCGAGGTCCGCGCCCGGCAGAAGCTGCTGCATCCGCCGCGCACCCACGCCGGCAAGACATCCGCGCACGTGCCGCCGCCGTCGCTGGACAAGCCGGCCGGCCGGCCGCTGGCGATCGGCTTCTACGTCAACTGGGACGAAAGCAGCTACCCCTCGCTGAAACGCGCCTTGCCCACGCTGGACTGGGTCATTCCCTCGTGGATGCATGTTTCCGGCCCGGACATGGCGCTGCACACCGACATCGATGCCAAGGCACTGAAGTTGATCCGCGCGCAGAAGCCGTCCACGCCGATCCTGCCGCTGCTGCAGAACATGGTGAACATGGCCTGGGACGGCCCCGGCCTGGCGCGCATGCTGGCCGACCCGGCGGTGCGCCATGCGCGCATCGCGCAGATCGTCGCCTTCCTCGACGCCAACCACTTCCAGGGCGTGACCATCGACTTCGAGGACGTGCCCGCCGCCTCGCAGAAGGACCTGAAGGCCTTCCTCAGCGAGCTCAACGACGCGTTCGATCCCCACGGCTGGGGCATCGTGCTGTCGGTGCCGTTCGACGACGCCGACTGGGATTACGCCGGCTACGCCGACATCGTGGATTTCGAACTGCTGATGGCCTACGACCAGCACTGGGCCGGCAAGGACCCCGGCAGCGTCGCCGCCCAGGATTGGTTCGAGGACACGCTCGACCAGCGCATGAAGGTGCTCGACCCCAACCAGGTGATCGTGGCGATCGGTAGCTACGGCTACGACTGGTCGCACGGGCAGAACGCCGAGGCGCTGACCTTCCAGGACGCGATGGACCGCGCCAGCGACGCGCAGGCGGTGATCACGTTCGACCCGGACACGCAGAACCCGACTTTCTCCTACGGCGAGGACGATGGCAGCACGCACCAGGTCTGGTTCCTCGACGGCGTCACCGCCTTCAACCAGATCCACGCCGCCGACGACTACCGGCCCTACGGCTACTCGCTGTGGCGGCTGGGTTCGGAGGACCCGTCGGTGTGGTCGGTACTGGGCCGCCCCTACGGCGCCGCCGCACCCGACGCGCTGCGCACGATCGGCCAGGGCGAGGACATCGACATCCAGGGCCAGGGCGAAGTGCTGGAGATCGCCGCGCAGCCGTCGCCCGGCGCGCGCAGCATCGAGATGGACAAGAACGACGGCAGCATCGACGACGAAAACTACAGCGCGCTGCCCAGTTCCTACGTGATCCGCCGCGCCGGCACGCTGCCGCACAAGATCGCGCTGACCTTCGACGACGGCCCGGACGCGCAGTGGACGCCGCAGATCCTCGACATCCTCAAGGCGAAGCACGTGCCGGCGACGTTCTTCATCATCGGCGCCAGCGCCGAGATGTCGCCGAAACTGGTGCAGCGCGAGGTGGCCGAAGGCCACGACGTCGGCAACCACACCTTCACCCACCCCAACCTCGGCGACACCCCGCCCGGCATCGTGTCGCTGGAGCTCAACGCCACCCAACGCCTGTTCGAGGCGCTCACCGGCCGCTCGATGCGGCTGTTCCGCGCACCCTACTTCGGCGACGCCGAGCCGACCACCGCCGACGAGCTAGTGCCGATCGGGATCGCCCAGAAGATGGGCTACATCTCGGTCGGTCTGCACGTCGACTCGGAGGACTGGCAACGCCCGGGCGTCGACAAGATCGTCGACAACGTGCTGGGCCAGGTCGCCGCCAGCAACTCCGAGCGCACCGGCCAGGTGGTGCTGCTGCACGACGCCGGCGGCGAGCGCTCGCAGACCATCGCGGCGCTGCCGCGCATCATCGACGGCCTGCGCGCGCGGGGCTACGACTTCGTCACCGTGTCTGAGCTGGCCGGGCTCACCCGCGAGCAGAGCATGCCGCCACTGCCGCCCGGCTCGCTGTCGCGCTGGGCCGACCGCTCGGTGTTCCTTGCGCTGGGCTGGTTCGGCCACCTGATCAACTGGCTGCTGACCACCACGATCGCGCTGGGCGTGGCCCGCCTGCTGCTACTCGGCGTGCTGGCGCTGGTCAACCGCTGGCAGGAGCGCCGGCGCGCGCCGCCGACCCTGCCGGACGATCCGCCGCTGGTCTCGGTGCTGATCCCCGCCTACAACGAGGCGAAGGTGATCGCCAGCTCGATCCGCCGCATCCTCAAGAGCCGCTACGCCAATCTCGAGGTGATCGTGGTCGACGACGGCTCCACCGACGGCACTTCCACAGTGGTGCGCGAGCACTACGCCGCCGAGCCGCGCGTGCGGCTGATCAGCATCCCCAACGGCGGCAAGGCGCACGCCGTCAACACCGCGCTGCGCGAATCGAACGGCACGGTGGTGGTGGCGCTGGACGCCGACACCCAGTTCGAGCCGCACACCATCTCGCGGCTGGTGCGCTGGTTCGCCGACCCTAAGGTCGGCGCCGTGGCCGGCAACGCCAAGGTCGGCAACCGCATCAACCTGATCACGCTGTGGCAGGCGCTGGAGTACATCACCGCGCAGAATCTCGAACGCCGCGCACTGGCCGCACTGGGCGCCATCACCGTGGTGCCGGGCGCCGTCGGCGCCTGGCGGCGCGAGGCGCTGGAGCGACTCGGCGGTTTCCCCGCCGACACCCTGGCCGAAGACCAGGACCTGACCATCGCGGTGCAGAAAGCCGGCTACCACACCCTGTTCGATGCCGAGGCGATCGCCTGGACCGAAGCGCCCGATACCGCCCGCGGCCTCGCCCGCCAGCGTTTCCGCTGGGCCTACGGCACCTTGCAATGCCTGTGGAAGCACCGCGACACCACCTTCAATCCGCGCTACGGCGCGCTCGGCATGGTGGCCTTGCCGCAGGTGTGGTTGTTCCAGATCCTGTTCTCGGTGGTGTCGCCGCTGGTCGACCTGGTGCTGGTCTGGCAGATCGTCAGCACCGGCATGGACTACCTGCAGCACCGCGCCCAGTTCGACGACACCAACCTGCTGCGCATGCTGGCGTTCTACGCCGCCTTCATGGCGGTCGACCTGGGCGCCTCGGCGCTCGCCTTCGTGATGGAGAAGAAGGAGAAATGGAGCCTGCTGTGGTGGCTGGTCCTGCAGCGCTTCGGCTACCGCCAGCTGATGTACTACGTGGTGGTGCGCTCGGTCTGGACCGCCATCAAGGGACCGTCGGTGGGCTGGGGCAAGCAGGAGCGCAAGGCGACGGTGAATACGCAGGATGGCAGCGGACACTGAAACCCTTGTCAATCAAGGGCTGGAACGGTATTCGTTGAAGGGGCGTGGATCGGCTGCCATTCACGCTGGACACCTCCTGGCCACCTCGGCACCATGGCATCCATGAATCTTTCGCTCGACCTCTTCGATCACGCCGCAAGAGCCCCTGAGATAGAGGCTGCCATCTCACACATGGCCCGGCACGATGAAACGGATCGCGGTGCCGTTTTCACCCGTCCGGAAGTGGTCGATGCCATCCTTGACCTTGCCGGCTACCGTTCGGATCGGCCATTGCATCGGCTGCGGTTGCTGGAGCCTTCGTTTGGAGCCGGCGACTTCTTGCTCCGTGTCGTGCATCGCCTGTGGTCGGCTTTCGTACGCGACGGTGGCACGCCGGCGACAGCCCCGGAAGAATTGCGCGATGCGATCATCGCCGTGGAACTGCATCAGGCCACATTCGACCTGACTGCCCAGCGGCTTGTCGCCCTGCTCCGGCAACAAGGCCTCAGCCCACGCGATGCGGATGCGCTGTGCGCGTCGTGGCTGATCCGCGACGACTTCCTGCTGGCGCCACTGAACGGACCATTCGACTTTGTCGTCGGCAATCCACCCTACGTCCGCCAGGAACGGATTCCCGCCGCACTGCTGAACGAATACCGGCGTCGTTTCCACACGCTCTACGACCGCGCCGACTTGTACGTGCCGTTTTTCGAACGCGCTCTCGACCTGCTTGGCGACGAGGGCGTGCTCGGCTATATCTGCGCCAATCGCTGGCTCAAGAACCGCTACGGCGGCCCGCTTCGCGAGAAGGTCACGAACGGCTACTGGCTGAAATATTTCATCGACATGGAAAGCACCGATGCCTTCCATTCGGAAGTCATCGCCTATCCCGCTATCACCATTTTCCAGCGCGCCGCCCCGGAATCCACCGGCCGACAGGCCACCCGCGCCGTTGCCGCCGGCGCTGCCACGTCACTGCCCGTGCTGGTCGATGCCCTGCTCGACGCTCACGGTTCCGAACACGTCGCGGAATTCAAGCTGGACAGCATGGGCCCTGCCCCGCTGCTGCTCGACGACATTCCCCGGCTCGTGCTGCTTCGTCGCATGGAGCACGAACTCCCGACGCTCGAGCAGGCCGGCTGCAAGGTCGGCATCGGCGTGGCGACCGGCTGCGATCGCGTGTTCATCGATGCCATGGACGCCCTGCCGGTCGAAGCAGAGCGCAAATTGCCGCTGGTCATGGCCCGCGACCTGGTGGACGGCAGTATCCGCTGGGGCGGCAAGGCAGTACTGAACCCGTTCGACGAAACGGGGCAACTGGTTCCGCTCGAATCCTTCCCGCGCTTCAAGCACTACCTCGACACGCATCGCGACAGCGTGGCAGGGCGCCACGTCGCACAGCGCAACCCCGGCGGCTGGTACCGGACGATCGACCGCATCCAGCCGGGCCTGCTGGAAACCCCGAAACTGCTGGTGCCGGACATCAAGGGCGAAGGTGTCTTCGTCATGGATGAAGGTCGCTATTACCCGCACCACAACCTCTACTTCATCACTTCAGGCGAGTGGGATCTGCGAGCGCTTCAAGCCGTACTCCGTTCATCGTTGACGTTGATGGTGGTGGCGACCTATTGCACACGCATGGCCGGGGGTTTCCTGCGATTCCAGGCGCAGTATCTGCGCAGGATCCGCCTTCCCCGTTGGCGCAACGTCGATGAGCGCATGCGCGACCGCCTGATCGCCGCAGCCGCGACGAAGGACCAGGACGAAGTCGACGCCCCCATATTCGAGCTGTACGGACTGAGCAGCGCGGAAGCGCTGCGGATGCGCCAGATCGCCGATGCCGCACGCGTGGGAAAAGGATCGCTCCAGTGACCATCAGTCTGCTTCCCCCATCGTTCGACGAACTCACCCGCCATGCGGTTCACGTTTTCTGGCATTCACGCAACAGCGGCTCCCTCAACGCGGAGCATGAGGGCGGTCGTGCGGCGGTCGTTGGCGGCAAGAACATGGACGGCTTCATCGAAGTCGTGCGTGCGGTCGTGACGCACTGCGGTCTGGCTGGCGATGCCGTGCACGTGCGCAAGTCGGCGGTGATACTTCCCGGCTTCTTTCGCGCCACCAAGAGCTGGACGTGCTGGTGGTTCACGAGAAGAGATTGCTCGGCGTATTCGAGTTCAAGTCGCAGGTCGGTTCTTTCGGAAACAACTTCAACAACCGAAGTGAAGAGGTCATCGGATCGGCAGCCGATCTTTGGGTGGCGCACCACCATGGCGCCTATGGCGGCCTGCCCAGAAGCCGGAGCGAAGTGCGCGAATACTCGTCGGCACTGTTGAACCCGGTGATCCAGTCGGATCCGCGCCCGCCATTTCTGGCGTGGCTGATGCTGCTTGAAGAATGCGATGCCTCCATGCGGTCCGTACGCTGCGACGAGCCGCACTTCCCCGTATTCGAGGAGTTCCGCGACGCCTCGTACGCCCGTAGGTATCAAATCCTTTGCGAACGACTGGTGGAACGCCAGCTCTACAGCGCGGCAGCGCTGGAGCTGACCCCTACCGGCAAGGACACGCACCGGGCACTGTCAAAGGCGACCAGCCTGCGCAACATGTTCTCGGAGTTTGCGGGGCGCATCCTCGCCGCCGTCCAAGGTGCGTAGCGCTGCTGCGGCAGTCGGCCAGTTCTCGCGCCACCACACCGGCATTTGCCAAAAGGAGCCGGCTGCAGCGGCACTCAGTTCGCCAGCGGCTCCGCCAACGCCGGCCGCTGCACGCTCAGCGCGGTACCTGCCGCCGCCACGATGATCGTCGCGATGGCCAGCCACTGCAGCAGGCTGAGCCGTTCGCCCAGCAGCGCCACGCCGGCGACCGCCGCGATGGCCGGCTCCAGGCTCAGCAAGGTGCTGAACGTGCGCGCCGGCAGGCGGGTCAGCGCCACCATCTCCAGCGAATACGGCAGCGCCGAGCTGAGCACGGCCACGCCGAGCGCATACGGCAGCAGCGCCGGCGACAACAGCGCGCTGCCTGCATGCGCGATGCCGAACGGGATCGCCAGCAGGGCACCGATCGAGGTGCCCAGCGTCACTGCGTCCGCGCCATGCGTGGCGCCCGCCTTCTTCCCCAGCACGATGTACAAGGCCCAGCCCGCGCCGGCCGCCAGCGCGTACATCACGCCCGCCGGATCGAGCGCATGCAGCTGCCCGCGCAACGGCAGCAACAGCGCCAGCCCGGCCACCACCAACGCGATCCAGACGAAGTCGAGCCACCGGCGCGAACCGAACAGCGCCAGCGCCAGCGGCCCGGTGAATTCCAGCGCCACCGCGATGCCCAGCGGGATCGTGCGCAGCGACAGGTAGAACACCAGGTTCATCGCCCCCATCGCGAGGCCGTAGCCCCACAACACGCGCCAGTCGCGCCGGCCAGCGTGGCGCCACGGCCGCCGCCACAGCAGCAGGAGCAGCGCGCTGAGCCCCAGCCGGTAGGCGGTGGCGCCTTGCGCGCCGACCAGCGGAAACAGGTGCTTGGCCAGCGACGCACCGCACTGGTACGAGACCATGCTGACCAGCAGCATGCCGACCGCGAGCGCGAGCGGAGCAACGGTGGAACGTGATGACATGCGTGCAGCCCCGGCGAAAGACCTTGTCCATGATGCTCGAAGACCCCGGTGAAACCCACCCCGCGGATCGTCTCGCCGTCGCCGTTGCCGATCGTGTCTGGCAGCAATGCGCGGCACGGCTCGCGGGTGATGCATGGAGGCCGGGATTGCCGCCGCCAGGCAGGCCCCCACACGTTGCATCAACCAGCCGCATCCGCATCCGCAAGGGAGCATTCCGGAAAACGGATGGGCACCCTCCCGCTCGAACGCCTCTCCGCAAAATCTTCGACCACCTCGTGGTGATTCTGAGCACCCGGTCAGAAACTGGTGCCCCGGCGGTCCCATGCTTGTCATCTGGCGCTGGGATAAATGGCGGGTCGAGACGATGGCCGGGGGGCTCTTGCTCGACCCACTCAACCGGGGACACTAATCAATGAACTGGAAAACCAGGATCGCTGGCGGCTTGCTGCTCGCCTGCGCAGTCGTTGCCGTTCCGGCATTCGCCGGCAGTCTGCCCGACCACGAGGAATTCGACGCCACGCTGCAAGTGCCGTTCCGCAGCGCCGGCGCGCGTCCCGTGACGATGCACTTCTCCTATCCAGGGGCGACGCCGGGAACACAGGTGGCGTGGGAGGTCGCCCTGCTCGGCCACGATGGCAGCGAGCTGCGTGCGTGGCAGGGACACAGCGCGCTCGGCACCGGCAGCACGCAGGCCAAGGTGCTCTGGGACGGGCTGGGCCGCAACGGCCAGGCCGTACCCAGCGGCTATGTCACGGTACGGCTGCGCGCCGTGGCGCTGGACGGCGCCACGGTCGCGCGCATCGGCAGCGGCCTGCCCGGCCAGGCGCTGACGCTGGCGCAACAGCGGGCACCGGAGCTGGTCGAGGAGCAACGCTACGACGTGCTGGTGGGCGCCGTCGCTGCACCCGTCATGCCGCACTTCCAGGCCCTGCGCCAGCACAACGGCACCACCACGGCCCTGTCGCCGATGTCGGCGACGAGCACCGGCGGCCTGCCGTACACCATCTACTTCGGCAACCTGCACAGCCAGACCAACCACAGCGACGGGGGCGGCGTGCTCTCCACTTGTGTCGGCGCGCAGAACCCGCAGAGCGGCGCCTATGGCCCGTCGGACGCCTACCAGTACGCCCTGAACGACGGCCTGGACATCCTGATGACGTCCGAGCACAACCACATGTACGACGGCTCGACCGGCACCAACACCTCGGCCAGCCCGACCACGGCGCACAACCTCTACCAGTCCGGCCTGCAGGCGGCCAGCACGTTCAACGCCGCGCACGCGAATTTCCTAGCGATCTACGGCCTGGAGTGGGGCGTCATCAGCAACGGCGGCCACCTCAACATCTTCAACACGCCGAGCCTGCTGGAGTGGGAATACAACAGCTCCAACCAGCTGATCGGCGACGTGTTCACTGCCAAGAGCGACTACGGCTCGCTGTACGCGCTGATGAAGGCGAACGGCTGGGTGGGGCAGTTCAACCATCCCGCCAGCACCGGCCAGTTCAACATCGGCGGCACGGATCTCGCCTACAGCGCCGACGGCGACACCGTGATGGCGCTGGCCGAGGTGCTCAACAGCTCGGCGTTCTCCACCAACACCACCGAGACCGAAACCAGCCGTACCAGCTACGAGGCGGCGTTCAACATCCTGCTCGCGCGCGGCTTCCACGTGGCGCCGAGCTCCGACCAGGACAACCACTGCGCCAACTGGGGAGCCAGCTACACCAACCGCACCGGCGTGCTGATTCCCAGCGGCACGGCGCTCAGCCTCGCCAGCTTCCTCGACGCGGTGCGCGCGCGCCGCACATACGCCACCGAGGACAAGACCGGCCAGATCGTGCTGACGGCGAACGGCCATGTGATGGGCGAGCGCTTCGGCAACAGCGGTCCGCTGACGCTTGCCGTCAACTACGCCAGCAGCGCCGGCCACACCGCACAGCGCGTGCAGGTTTTCGAAGGCGTGCCCGGCGGCAACGGCGCGGTGACCGCCACCTCGAGCACCGCCACCACCACCATCACGCCGGCCAACGGCGACCACTTCTACTACGCCAAGGTCACCCAGGAGGACGGCAAGCAGCTGTGGTCGGCGCCGGTATGGGTCACCCAGGGCGCGGGGGGCGGCGACACCACCCCGCCGACGGTGAGCGCGTCGGAGAGCGGCACTTCGGGCACCATCACGCTGTCGGCCAGCGCCAGCGACAACGTGGGCGTGACCAGGGTGGAGTTCTACGTGGACAACGCGCTGGTGGCCACGGACACCGCCACACCGTACACGGCCACGCTGGATTCCACCACGCTGGGCAACGGCACGCACAGCCTGGTGGCCAAGGCCTACGACGCGGCCGGCAACGTCGGCACCAGCAGCACGGTCAGCTTCAGCGTGTCCAACAGCACCGGTGTCGACACCACGCCGCCGACGGTGTCTGCGTCGGAGAGCGGCAACTCGGGCACCATCACCTTGTCGGCCAATGCCAGCGACAACGTGGGCGTGACCAAGGTGGAGTTCTATGTCGACAATGCGCTGAAGGCAACCTCGACCGCCGCGCCCTACCAGGCCACGCTGGATTCCACCACGCTGGCCAATGGCAGCCACAACCTGGTGGCCAAGGCCTATGACGCCGCCGGCAACATCGGCACCAGCAGCACGGTCAGCTTCAGCATTTCCAACGGCGGCACCGCCGCCGAGCTGGTGAAGAACAACAGCTTCGAGAACGGCACCACGCCGTGGACACAGACCAGCGGGGTCATCACCAACGCCAGCGGCGAAGCGGCCCATACCGGCAGCTACAAGGCCTGGCTGGACGGCTATGGCAGCGCGCACACGGACTACGTGCGCCAGCAGATCACCATCCCGGCGACGGCGACCAAGGCCACGCTGGACTTCTACATGCACATCGACACCGCCGAGACCACGACCAGCACGGCCTACGATAAGCTCAGCGCGCAGGTGATCACCTCGGCCGGCAAGTACGTGACGCTGGCAACCTGGTCGAACCTCAACGCGGCCAGTGGCTACGTCGAGCATGCCGTGGATCTGTCGGCCTACATCGGCCAGACCATCCAGATCAATTTCTACGGCGTGGAAGACAGTTCCAACCAGACCTCGTTCGTGATCGACGACGTCAGCGTGAAGGCGCAGTAAGCGGGCAGGCGGGAGTTCCGCGGCGAACTCCCGCCCTCCTCCGGCTCCGCTCGCACGCCCATCGGGTGGAAGGGCGTGACGGCAGGCGCACCTCCGCCAACCGCTCAGTCGTTGCCGCGCACCTTCATCGTCAGCCCCTTCAGGAAATTGCGCAGCAGCTGGTCGCCGCACAGCCTGAAGTTCTTGTGGTCGCTCTGGCGGAACAGCGCGCTGAGCTCCGGCTTGGAGATCGGGAAACCAGCGGCCTCGAGGAGCTCGTGCATGTCCACGTCCTTCAGCTCGAACGCCACGCGCAGCTTCTTCAGTACCACGTTGTTGGTGACGCGCTTTTCCGGCGGGCGCGGCGGCCGGCTCTCGTCCTTGCCGCGGCGGTGGAAGACCAGGCCGTCGAGGAACAGCGCCAGCACCTTGTTGCTGCACTCGGCGTAGCCGGGTTCGTCATCCTTCTTCAGGAACGCCTGCACGTCTTCCTTGCCGATCGGCGAGGCCGCATCCGCCAGGTGGATGATGTCCACCACCCTGCCGTCGCTGAGGTCGAGCATGTAGCGGATGGCGCGCAATACGTCGTTGTTGATCATGGGGTTCGGTCGGTCCTGCGGGGGACGCCATGCTACCGCACCGGCCCGGCGTACCCGGTGAAGCCGGCCGGCGGCCCGGCGCGCGCCTGCTACCCGCTGCCCGGCGATTTGCCTTAACCTCGCCACCCATGGATGCTGCGGCCACTCCCGATACGATGCCGATACAGGCCGACAACCTCGCCGCGCCACTTCCTGCCGCGCGGCATGCGCGGTCCGCTTTCCGCATGACCACCCCGCGGCCGCCGCAGGAGCCCGGCATGCCGGGCGAACGGCAGCCCGATGGGGCCGCGCCGGAACAGGCCCGCCCCGGCGCTGCCGTGGAACGCCGCAAGGCGCTGCGCGCGAAACCGCTCGAGCCATGAGCGGAACGCTGTCCACGCTGGCCCAGCCGTGCCGTCACCAGGAAGAGATCAGGAAGAGCCGCTTCCTCGCGCTGGCCGTACCGGTGGATTCGCCCGAGCAGGCGCTGGCGTTCGTGCGCGAGGCGGGCGACCCCACCGCCACGCACAACTGCTGGGCGTACCGCATCGGCCAGGACTACCGTTTCAACGACGACGGCGAACCCGGCGGCACCGCCGGCCGGCCGATCCTGCAGGCGATCGAGGGCCAGCAGATGGATCGCGTCGCGGTGCTGGTGACGCGCTGGTACGGCGGCATCAAGCTCGGCGCCGGCGGACTGGTGCGCGCCTACGGCGGCACCGCGGCGGAATGCCTGCGCCGCGCCGAGCGCGTGCCGATCGTGGCGATGGCGCGGCTGGGCCTGCGCTGCGATTTCGCCGAGCTGGCGCTGCTCAAGGCGCGCCTGAAAGACTTGCAGGCCGAGGTCGAACACGAAACGTTCGGTGCCGACGGCGTGGAACTGCAACTGTGCCTGCCGGACAGCCGGGTCGACGAAGCCCAACTGCGCGTCAGCGACATCAGCCGCGGACGCAGCACCGCGAAACGCCTGTAGGAGCGCGTCAGGGCCGGTTGAATACTTGAAAACCACGGCCGCGGATTGAATCGACGGCAACCCGCCCCACCTTAGAACGGATCGCCCGTGTGCGGGCCCGCGTCCATCTTCGATCCGCCGGTGAGAACCCATGAGCGACGCCCCTACCGACACGTCCCGCCCCGCCCACCGCATCGGCGCGCTGCGCGAACTGTGGCCGTTCCTGAAACCGCACCGCGCGCTGGCGCTCGGCTGGCTGCTGTTCCTGGCGCTGTCCTCCGGCGCCTCGCTGGTGCTGCCGATGGCGTTCCGCCACATCATCGACCAGGGCTTCGGCCACTCCAGCCAGGCGGTGATCAACCAGACCTTCATCGCCCTGTTCGGCGTGGCGCTGGTGCTGGCCTTCGCCACCGCCGCGCGCTACTTCTGCATCACCCTGCTGAGCGAGCGCGCGCTGGCTTCGCTGCGGCAGACGCTGTACGCGCACGTGATCCGCCTCGACGTGGGCTTCTTCGAGAAGAGCCGCGTGGGCGAGCTGCTGTCGCGGCTGAGCGCCGACACCGAGGTGGTGCAGGCGCTGATCGGCTCCGGCGTGTCGGTGGCGCTGCGCAGCGCGGTGATGCTGGTGGGCGCGGCGGTGGCGATGGTGTGGACCGCGCCGTCGCTGGCCGGCCTCACCGCGCTGGTGATTCCGGCGGTCATGCTGCCGATCCTGCTGTTCGGCCGCCGCGTGCAGAAGCTGTCGCGCGCCAGCCAGGACCGCCTCGCCGACGCCGCCGCGATCGCCAACGAAACCCTGAACGCCTCCACCGCAGTGAAGGCGTACGCGCGCGAGCAGATCGAGAGCACCCGCTACGGCAGCGCGATCGCCCGCGCGCTGGCCACCGCGCGCCGGCGCATCGGCATGCGCTCGCTGCTGACCATGGCGGTGATCGTGCTGGTGTTCGGCGCGATCACCCTGGTGCTGTGGGCCGGCGCACGCCATGTGCTGGCCGGCACCCTGGGCGCCGGCGTGCTGGGCCAGTTCGTGCTGTACGCGGTGTTCGCCGCCGGCTCGGTGGCCGGGCTGTCCGAGGTGTGGGGCGACGTGCTGCGCGCGGCCGGCGCGATGGAGCGCATCGGCGAACTGCTGGCCGAACGCGCCGACATCGTCGACCCCGCGCAGCCGCAGGTGCTGCCGCAACCGATGCGCGGCGAGCTGCGCTTCGACGGCGTGACCTTCCACTACCCCACGCGCCCCGACACGGCGGCGCTGCACGACTTCACCCTGACCGTCCGCCCCGGCGAGACGGTGGCCCTGGTCGGCCCGTCCGGCGCCGGCAAGAGCACGGTGTTCGCCCTGCTGCTGCGCTTCTACGACCCGCAGAGCGGCAGCATCCGCATCGACGGCATCGACCTGCGCGCCACCAGCCTGGCCGGCCTGCGCGGCGCGATCGCGCTGGTGCCGCAGGAAACCGTGATCTTCGCCGGCAGCGCCGCCGACAACATCCGCTTCGGCCGCCAGGATGCCGGCGACGACGAAGTGCGCGAGGCCGCCCGCGCCGCCGAGGCGCACGAGTTCATCAGCGCGCTGGACGGCGGCTATGGCGCCGAGCTGGGCGAGCGCGGCGTGCGCCTGTCCGGCGGCCAGCGCCAGCGCATCGCGATCGCCCGCGCGATCCTGCGCGACGCGCCGCTGTTGCTGCTGGACGAAGCCACCTCGTCACTCGATGCGCAATCGGAAGCGGCGATCCAGCAGGCGCTGGCGCGGCTGGAACAGGGCCGCACCACCCTGGTGATCGCCCACCGCCTCGCCACCGTGCAGCGCGCCGACCGCATCGTGGTGATGGACGGCGGCCGCATCGTGGCCCAGGGCACGCACGAGAGCCTGCTGGCCGAGGGCGGCCTGTACGCGGAGCTGGCGCGGCTGCAGTTCGTGGCCTGAGGCGGCCTTGCCCCTCCCCCTGCTTGCAGGGGGAGGTTGGGAGGGGGTGAAGCTTTTGACGGCAGCCTTGGTTTGACGAAGAGCGACCCCACCCCAACCCTCCCCTACTGCGCAGGGGAGGGAGAGAAGCCGCTCTGTCCCCGCAAGTGGGCTCAGCCGGCCAGCGTCGCGTTGTCGATCACGAAGCGGTACTTCACGTCGCTCTTCACCATGCGGTCGTAGGCCTCGTCGATCTTCTGCGCCGGGATCGTCTCGATGTCGGCAACGATGCCTTTCTCCGCGCAGAAATCCAGCATTTCCCGGGTCTCGGCGATGCCGCCGATCAGCGAGCCGGCGATGGCCCGGCGCTTGAAGATCAGGCTGGGGATGCTTGGCGACGGGTGCGGATGCTCCGGCACGCCGACCAGCACCAGGGTGCCGTCGCGCTTGAGCAACGCGGTATACGCATCCAGCGAGTGGCTGGCGGCGACGGTGTTGAGGATGAGGTCGAAGCTGCCGGCGTGCGCCTTCATCTCGCCGGCGTTGCGCGAAACCACCACCTCGTCCGCGGCCAGGTCCAGCGCGTCCTGGCGCTTGCTTTCCGAGGTGGTGAACGCCACCAGGTGCGCGCCCATCGCATGCGCGATCTTCACGCCCATGTGGCCGAGCGCCTCGATGCCGGCATCCGCCTCGGCGAGCAGGTGGCCCGGGACATGATCGCCGTGCCGATCGGCCCGCCGACTGGTGCCCGCCCTTCCCCGGCTACCACCTCTACTACCCGGGCCGGCGGCAACCGTCGCCGGCGTTTTCGCTGCTGGTGGAGGCGTTGCCGAAACGGGTCCGATATTTGATGCCGGCACGCCAGGCACTGGCCCTGACTCACATATCGGTTCGCAACGCAACGCGACTCAGTGCGTCGACGACTTCCGCTCCGCATCCACCGCCCGCTTGACGGCGGCCACGAACTCGCGCCGCGCGGCGACCAGCGCGTCGGACGTCGCATGCGGCCACGCACCGACCTGGGCGATCACCAGCTGGCGTGCGGGGTCGACGTAGACCATCTGGCCGAAGATGCCGATCGCGGCATAGCTGCCGTCGGTATCCGTCCACCACAGATAACCGTAGCCGCGGTCCGGATCATCGACGCTTTCCTGGCGACGCAGCGCGCCGTCGAGCCACGCCTTGGCGATCACCGGCGTGCCCGCGATGCGGCCGCCGTCGAGCATGAACTGCCCCAGCCGCGCGTAGTCGCCCAGCGTCGCCGACAGGCCGCTGCCGCCGGTGTCGCTGCCATCGCATTCGTCCTTGATCCAGTACGCATCGGCGGCCATGCCGTACGGCTGCCAGATCGTCTGCGACAGGTAGGCGGCCAGCGAGCGGTGCGTGGCCCGCTGCACCAGGATGCCGAGCAGGTCGGTTTCCGCAGTGTTGTAGTTCCAGTGCGTGCCGGCGGGCCACTGCCGCGGCTGTTTCTTCAGGTACGACAGCACGTGCGCCTGGCCGTCGATGCAGGCGTGCATGTACATCTGCGCCACGTCCGACTTCGCATCGGCATAGTCCTCGTTCCAGTGCACACCGGAGGTCATCGTCAGCAACTGCTGCACGGTGACCTCCGCATAGGCGCTGCCGCGCAGCTCCGGGATGTAGCTGCCCAGCGTGTCGTCCATGCTGCGGATATAGCCCTGCTGCAGGGCGACCCCGAGCAAGGTGGAGGTGACCGACTTGGCGACCGAGAACGACGTCCAGCGCTGCGCCGGCCCGAAGCCCAGCGCGTAGCGCTGCAGGCGCACGCGGCCGTGCTGCAGCACCATCACGCCGGCGAGGTGGTGCTGGTCCATGTAGCCGGCCAGCAGCCCCGACGCACCCTGCCCGCCCAGCAGCAGCGGCTTGCCCTGCGGCAGCGCGTGAACCTGCGTGCCGTGCGCGGCGCGGTCGCTGGGAAACCGTTCGTACATCCGCCGGAACTGTGCCTCGCGCTGCGCCTGCGGCCAGAACAGCACGCCCTCGCGTTGCTGGCCGATGGTCTGTGTGCTCTGCTCGCTGGCTATCGATGGCAGCGCGATGAACAAGCACAGGGTGGTAAGCAGGCGGATGCAGAGAGTTGGACACATGGCAGTGTTTACCGAATCGGCAGCGAAACCGCCATTTTACCGACTTGTGCCAACGTCGACCGCTGCAGGAAGTGCCGATTCGCGCGCGGCCGGGACTGGGCACGCCGGCGCGCACTCAGTGCGCTCCGGCCAGGGTCTCGGGTTCGGGCGCGCGCCTTCACGCCTTCGTCCCGGGCACGGTGGTCCCATTGGTTTCCCACGAGTCGGCGTTGGGTGTCAGCCGCCGGGTCACGCCGGCTCTGGCGACGCATGCCGTGTCCAACCAGAAGGAGTCCCCCATGATCAAGCGCGTACTTCCCCTACTGCTCGGACTGTCGCTTTGCAGTGTGGCCTTCGCACAGGATCTGCCTGCCGCTGCACAGTCGACGACAACGACTACCCAGACCACTACGATTTCCAGCTGGACCTCCCAACCGCCGACCGGCGCGTTGAGCGAGGAGGCCATCAAGGCCGCGATCGCCAACGCCGGCTACAAGGAGGTCAAGGGCCTGAAGTTCAAGGACGGCGTGTGGCGCAGCAAGGCCCGCGGCGGCAACAAGCAGTGGGCCGAGCTTGCGGTGGGGCCGGTGAGCGGCAAGGTCTACGTCAGCGGTGCGCCGTCCAAACTCAACGAGGACGAGGTCAAGGCGAAACTGGCCGCCGCCGGCTACGAAAACGTCCATGACGTGGAGTACGAGCACGGCCTGTGGAGCGCCGAGGCCAGGACCCGGGGCGGCGCCGACGTCGAGCTGCTGGTCGATCCGGACGATGGCAGCGTAGTGGCCAAGTCGCACGATTGATGCGCTGGGGTTGCGATGATTGCGGAAGCCCGGTGCGTTGCGCACCAGGCTTCTCATCATTGCGCCGTGGAAAGCAAACCCTCCCGCCCCGCAGTTCCCCCAACCCCGGTCTATCGGCCTGCCGCAGGAAGCATCCCGATGGTGCGCAGCCAGGTCTCGGCCAGGGCCGGCCAGTGCGTGATCGGGTTCGACGTCGGTCGCAGCCCGAACGCATGCCCGCCATGGGCGTACAGGTGCATCTCGGCCGGCACTTTGGCGTTCTTCAACGCGATGTAATAAGCCAGCGACTGGTTGACGCCATCCACGTAGTCGTCTTCCGCCTGCACCAGGAACGTCGGCGGCGTGTCGCGGGAGACCGGGACATTGGCATTGAACGTGTCGTCATCGGTCGCCAGATGCCCCGGATAGATTGGCATGGCGAAATCCGGGCGGGCGCTTTCCCTGTCGGCAGCGTCCACCGGCGCATACAGGGGGCGCGCAAAGTTCGTGCTGATCTCCGCCACCAGAAAGCCTCCCGCCGAAAACCCGAGTACGCCCACCTTGTGCGGGTCGATGTGCCATTCCGCGGCGTGATGGCGCACCAGCCGCATCGTTCGCTGGGCGTCCTGCAACGAAGGCACCGATAGCTGGTAATTGTGCGGACGGCAATCGCATTGCCAGACATAAGGGATACTCGGAACGCGATACTTCAGCAGTACGCAGGTGATGCCCCTGGACGTCAGCCAGTCGCAGACCTCGGTGCCTTCGAGATCCATGGCCAGCCCCTGGAAGCCACCACCGGGAAACACCACCACCGCGGTTCCCGTGTTCTTCCCGATCGGGGCGTACACCGTCATCGTCGGCTGCGACACGTTGTAGACGCCGGTGATCGTCTTGCCGCCGATCAACTTCTTGCCGGTCGCGGTGTACTCCGGCCCCGGCACGGGCTGGGCATCGGGCGGCGTGCCGGGCCACAGGGGTATCTGCGCATGCCCGGCGGCGGGCTGCCATACCACCGTCTTCGCCTGCGCGCCAGCGCATGCAGCCAGCAGGCACAGGGCAATGATCCAAAGCTTCATGACGCTCCTCCGTTCCGGCGCTCGCCAACGCTGTGCGATCAACGCAGCAAACAGGCCCTGCATGCTGCGCGCCGCATCGGGCCTGCAGCAGCCGCTTCTATGGATTTCTTCGGGCAAGTCGGCGGCTGTCCACGATTCCCGCGCCGGGAACGCGGTGAAGTTGCTTTCAGTGCCGACGGCGCGCCGATGCGGGGCTGTCGCCGGCGTGCGCCGACCACAATCGACGCAGCTGGCGCGCCGAACCCAGCCCGGCGCGTTCGGCGGCGCGTTCCACGCTGTCGCCGCTGGCCAGTGCCTGGCGGGCGAGTGCCAGTCGCAGGCTGGCGTGGTAGCGGTTGATCGACATGCCGCTGGCCTCGCGAAAATGGCGGGTGAGGCTGCGCACGCTCATGTGCCCGATGTCGGCCAAGCGCGCCAGCGGCCAGTCCTGGTCGGGCGCCTTGGCCAGCGCATCCTGCACGCGATGGATGGCCATGCTCATGTGGTTGCGCCCTTCCAGCCATGGCGACAGCGCCGGATCGCCGGACGCGCGCCGCACATAGACGGCCATCTCGCGCGCGACGGCGGCGGCCAGCCACGGCGAGCCGAGCCGGGCGATCAGGTGCAAGGCCAGGTCGATGCCCGCCGTGATGCCGGCGCTGGTGCACACCTCGCCATCCTCGACGAACACGCGGCTGTCCATGACTTCGGCGCTGGGCACCAGTCGGCGCAGCGCATCGAGCAGGCTGTGGTGGGTGGTGCAGCGCCGGCCATCCAGCAAGCCGGCAGCGCCGGCCAGCAAGGCGCCGGAACAGACGCAGGCCAGCGACCGGCCGTTGCCGCCATGCTGCCGCAGCCAATCGACCAGGGCCTGGCTGGCGGGCGACGACAACACCGCCTCGCCGCTGCCGGTCGCGCCGCAAACCACGATCAGCGTGTGCTCGCCGAGCCGGGCCGGCAGCAGTTCGATGCCGGTCAGGTCCACGCCGAGCGCGGTCGAGGCGGTCTCGCCGCGCTGTATGGGCGCCACCATCCGCAGGCGCACCGGCAGCCCCATCGACGCGGCGATCCTGAAGGCATCGGCCGCGCCGGCGAGATCCAGCAGGATCAGCGCCGGCGGCAGCACGAAGCACACCTCAGTGATCGGCGAGGACGTCATCGACGGTGCGAATGCGGGCAAAACGGCCATCCAGAACCAGCTCGGTACGCTGCTTGATGTCCTGCGCATCGTAGCGAGTTCCGCTGCCGGCGTGGATCATCGGAAAGGTCAGCGTCGCCTCGGTCACGTAGTCGACGGCGAAGCCGAGATCCGACGCCACGCGCGCCGTGGTCTCGCAACACTGTTCCGAGCGGATGCCGCTGACGATGACCCGCTCGATGCCGCGCGCCTTCAACCAGGCCTGCAGGCCGGTGTCGGTGAAGGCGTTGTGGACATGCTTGTGGAACACCACGTCATGCGCGCCGGGCACCCAATCCATCGGCCGCACCAGACCGGACGCCACGCTGAAATGCCCGTCGTCTTCGATGTGCAGGATCCGCACGATCGGCCAGCCGCGCGCTGCCGCCGCATCGAGCAGCTTCACCAGGTTTTCGCGGAAAGCGGGGACATCGTCCTCGCGCCAGTACGGCGCGTGCAGGAACGACTGCTGGACATCGATGACCAGCACGGCAGGCAGCTTGGACATGGGGCGACTCCATCGATAAAAGAGTCGCCACTGTAGGCAGCGCGCGAACGGTCAGCGAGCACCATGGCGGACCGCGAGCGGACGGATCGGGCCAGTCCGCCAGCAGGACAAGGGCGCGCCTGCGCAGGCGCGCGCAACCGGTGCCCCGCGGACCGATCGTCACACCGGCTTCCCGTCCGACGATCGATGGCGGCAGGTTTCGGCACCTTCCTGCGTGCGCGAAGGCACGGACCTTTCGTTTCGCGCCTTGCCTGCCGAGCCCTTCGCCCCGGCAGCAGTTACGATACTTTCCACCCTGTAAAGCCGGGAGCACCATGCGCGACGCCCTTGCCATCCGCGAGTTCAGCGACGAACTCGCCGTGCACTTCCGCGACATTAACGCGGAATGGATCAACGCCATGTTCCGCCTCGAAGCAACCGACCGGGACGTGCTGGAGAACCCGCGAGCGCGGATCATCGACGCGGGTGGCGTCATTCTCTTCGTCGAGGCCAGCGGGCTTGGGATCGTCGGTGCATGCGCCCTGCAGAAGACGGGGGCCACCAGCTACGAGCTCACCAAGATGGGTGTGCGCGAGTCGGCACGCGGCATGAAGGCCGGGGAGTTCCTGCTCGCCGCGATCATCGAGCGGGCAAACTCGCTGGGCGCCGATCCGCTGTACCTGCTCACCAACACCCGATGCGCCGCTGCCATTCATCTGTACGAGAAGCTTGGCTTCCGGCACGACGCCGAAATCATGGCCCGCTATGGCGCACGCTATGAAAGGTGCGACGTGGCCATGCGCTACCACGCGGAAGCCTTGCGGTAAGCCACCTCGTGGCGTTCAGCACGGGCCCGCATGCCGCTCGGGGTCGAGAGCGCTGTTGTCGCGGATAAAAGCTGCATGGCTTGAAACCCGCACAGCGCGCCACCCGACCCGCCTGCGCTCATAAAACGCTTCAACCCTGCCGCGCGGGCAGGAGGCGGCGTCGCGCAGCAGGCCCGCCGAGACCAGCGACCCCGGTACGCAGACCGGAAGATCTTCGCGACGGTCATAAAAACAAGATGCCCGGGACAATCCAAGCGCTACCGCAGCCGCTACTACATTGTCACTGACACCTTTTCCCACCTCAGCCAAAGAAAAGCCCCGCGACGCGGGACTCTTCATGCAGCGTGTTGCCGTGCGGCCGACGATCAGGCCGCCGCGGGCTCGGCTGGGGTGACCGGCGTCGAAGGCGCACGCGGGCCGCGGGCGAAGCGGGTGGCGAGCATCCAGCGCAGCTCCTCCACGCCCTGCCCCCCTTGCCGGTGACTTTGAGCACCGCGTAACCCTCCAGCGCATTGGTCATCAGGTCGCTGCCCACCGCCATCTGCGTGTCGTCACCGCGCTGGCTCAGCTTGGACAGCCGCGCCAGGCACGGACGCAGCGCATCCAGCGTGGCCAGGTCGCGACGATAGGCCGGACAAGCCGGTCTCCATGCGTACGTCATTCCCGATCAGGCACCAGTGCCAGTCGATAACCGAGCGCCTTCGCCACCTTCATGGTGTGTTGGCAAGGCTGGGTTTGCCTTCACCCGACAGTGCCTTGTACAGCCCGGCGCGGGCCATGCCAGCAGCCTCGGCCAGCTGGCTCATGTTGCGTGCGCGCGCCACCGTGCCGAGGGCTTTCAGCATGAATACGGGGTCGTTGGGCGCTTCCTCCGCGCAGGCTTCGAGATAGGCAGCTATGTCCGCCTCGGTCTCGAGGTAGTCGGCACTGTCGTAACGGGAAAAGGTCTCTCGCACGCCTTTCATGATCCACGCTCCCACTCGGCTGCAACGCGCTGGGCTGTCTTGATATCGATACGCTGGGTGTGCTTGTCGCCACCGGCCAGCACCACCACGAGCACCGAGCCACGCTGCATGAAGTACACCCGATAACCGGGGCCGTAGTCGATCCGCAACTCGCTGACTCCGCCGCCTGCCGGCTTGACGTCACCAAAGTTTCCGTCGGCGATACGATCAAGCCGAGCCGCGATCCGTGCCCTGGCGCGGGCATCGCGCAGGCTGACGAATCAAGTATCGAACGTCGCGGATTTGACCAAGTCAAACACAGATAAAATGCAAACTGTGGTTGTCACTCAATCAAGCCATCGTAGGCGGCCGCGTACTCAACTCATGAAGTGCGGGAAGAGAGAATCTCGGTACGGCTGCTGCCCCGCGATGATCGAACCCAAGACTCGACGCTCCGTCAACGAGCGAGCAGCCCACCAGGACGTGCGGTCAGGTGGACCCGCATCAAGTGAATCTGACGCCCATCCTTAACTTCCTCCGTCCCGATTTTCGCGCACACATCGCGCGCGACGGCTACGCCCACGGCACCGATTCAGCGAGCAGCTCGCGCAACCGCGACTCGCTCATGCCGGCCAGATCCTGCTCCGCCAGCCGCATGTTCTGCGCGCTCATGGCCGTCTTGCGAACCGCGCCATCGCCGGAACAGGAGAACACCAGCAGCGTCCCCCCAAACGAGCCATCCAGCACGGCCGCTTGCCAATGTCCGCCTGCCGCATCATCAAAATTGCGCATGAAACCGGAACCCATCTGAAATGAAATTGGCGTCGGGCGGCAGTTCCCCGCCGACACCCCCGAAAGCCTACTACTTCGCTGCTGCCTTGGCGCTTCGGTCGGGTAACAATGGCGGCGACATCCCCCCACAGGAAGCCACTCATGATCCAGCGTTTCGACACCGGTCCGCGAATGTCCGAAATGACCACCCACAACGACGTGGCCTACCTCGCCGGGCAAGTCCCCGAGGACACCGGCGTCGACATCGTCGGTCAGACCGAGCAGGTGCTCCATGCCATCGACGACCTTCTGCAACAGGCCGGCACCGACAAGACCCGCATCCTGCGCGCGGAAATCTTCCTGGCCGACATGGCCGACTTCAACGGCATGAACGAAGCCTGGGAAAAATGGGTACCGCAAGGCGCCACGCCGGCACGTGCCACGGTGCAAGCAAAACTGGCCAAGCCCGACTGGAAAATCGAGATCGTGATCACCGCGGCGATCGCGTGATCGCCGGATACCACAGCCGAAAGCGGCGGAGCCGAGGCCTGGGAACGCCGCCACACCCCGGTTTACACGGTTCGGATGTCGGAAGTCGCCCCGGCATTTTTCTGGGCGCCAAGGCTTGTGACCCCGGTTTTGCCGATTACTGGCACTGCTCCGGCAGATGAGCATTCCCGCATGAAAACGTGGGGAAACCTCAGACTCTGACCCGGGTTTCTGCCGTTTGCGATTTGCGGGCACGACTCAAGGTATCAGGAACAATTCAGGTGCTACGCGCGGCCGCTTCCAAATTGTCCCTGACACCTTTTCGGCTTCTTGGCCCTTGCCGCTTTCTTCGTCGTGGGTTCGCTCAGCAACATCTTCGCCCCGGGATCCATCTACGAGGAATACCTGAAATGGGGATACCCGCGCTGGTTTCATTTCGTGACCGGATCGCTGGAACTCGCTGCGGCCATGCTGCTTTTCCGGGCGCCGAGTCGCCTGCTGGGCTCGGCACTCGGCTGCACTGTGATGTTTGCCGCCCTCGCGACCGTCATCATCCACGGCGAATACGGGCACGCTGTGCCACCACTCGTCGTGGCGACATTGTCACTTGTGGTCGGCTGGATAAGCTGGCGCAAGCGGCCAACCGTCTCAGCGTGACTGACAGCACGGTAACGGGCTCTGAAGACCCGGTTGGTTTCTCTAGTTCTTTCAGAGCCATGATCGGATTCATTCGTTGTATTTGCGGAATGATCCCTTGAAGCGATCTACCGGGTACTTAGCACCGTTCGCTTCCAACTTTCTTCGAACGACATCGTCGACGTTGATAGCTAAGTCGTGCACCAGATAGGTCAAAAGAATACAGAGGTCGGCAACCTCCTCCTCGATCTTGCCGCGAGCCTCGACCGATCGCTTGGCCAGGTCAGCGTCTGGCGTCCATTGAGTGATCTCCGCGAGTTCTGCTGCTTCCACGGCTAACGCAGTCGAGAGCGTGCGCAAGGTATGGAACTGCTCCCAGTCACGTGCAGACCTGAAATCCAGCACGGATTGCCGTAGTGCAGAATCTTTCAAGATACTCATGGCATGAACCTGTTTTCATTGTGCCAGCGCAGGGCGTCACGATCCGGTCGGTCAACGGGCCGCTCTGGCAACAGGGCAAGCTCCTGCCCGTCGAGGCGGTAATAGGCCTTGCCATTGAAGTATTGATCGCGAATCTTGGAACTGATGCGGATGCGATAGTCCGGTTGGACCGTCACTAGGCCAAGATCAAACAGCTTATGGAAATCAGAACGTAACAACAGGCCGTTGGAGATGACATGCCGTCCTTGATCGGCATAGGGCCGGATATGTGCAGCCTCCAACACGGGCAACGTTGATTCACCCGTCAATGCGCAGCGGCGTGCATATGCATCAAGGACGAGCGTACGGAAGGCTCCTTGACCGAGCCGTCCGCGTTGAAGGTATTCGGCACCATAACGAGGTGCATCGTCCTCCACTCCCTTCGCCAAGACAGCCAAAGGCAAGACTGCCTGAATTTCTTGCCAAAGAGCTGCACCCTGCTCGTTCGACGAGTCGTATTTCTTGCCTCGTACGATCCCAGCCGCGCTGAAATGCTCTTCTACAGGAATCCACAGCTGGCGCGGGAGATAAAAAACGTCAGAAACGACGGTACATCCAATTGGCTGCTCGACCCCTACCGCAGTATGGGCATTTTCGCCGATCAATTCCGCGAACTGGCGAAGCGACGAGGCCCCATTTCGTTCACCGAAGAAATCCCAAGCAACTGAAAGTGGCAACTGTGTGAAGTGCGAGAAAAACCCACCTCCAACGATGTGGTTCTGCGGGCGCTTCAACTTGAAAAGGAACGGAGTGCCCGCTGGCAAATTAGTAAACGGCGCACGCGCTGATGGCTGCCAGAAGTTAACTTCATCAAACGCCCGATCGCTGACGAACTCATACCATTGGTTATCTGTGACGCCCAACCAGAATTTCATGCCGCCCCCGAACGAACGACTCCCTTACCGAGAGCTGTTGGAAGTATGGCCGTATTGACGCAGTCAGTTCATGTCAAGTGGAGGAGCTGGGTGGCGTGCTTTTCAAAGCTCTACGCAATCAAACCGCCGATCCGCCTCCACCTCCGCCTCATAGTCCACATCCGCCCGATCAAACCCGAACAGCTGCAAAAACTCGTGCTTGTACCCCGCGTAGTCGGTGATCTGCTTGAGGTTTTCGGTGGTGACGGTGGGCCAGAGGGTTTTGCACGGGATCTGCACGTCGTCGCGCAGTTCCCAGTCGTCCAGCCGCAGGCGGCCTTCATCGTCGGTGGGTGCAGCTTTTCCATCAGCGCGATAGAGGCGGTCGTGGAACAGGCGGTTGGCCTGTTCGATCGGGTTTTCGTGGATGCCCTTCTCCTTCATGATCTTGAAGGCGATGGACACGTACAGCGGGATCACCGGGATGGCGGCGCTGGCCTGGGTGACCACGGACTTCATCACGCCGACGTAGGCGTCGAGGCCGGGGTGGCGGCTGCGCAATTGTTTCGCGGTGTTGTCCAGGTGCTGCTTGGCCTGGCCCAGGGTGCCGTGCCAGTACATCGGCCAGGTGATCTCGGTGCCGATGTAGCTGTAGGCGACGGTCTTGGCGTGCTCGGCGAGCACGCCGGCGGCGCTCAGCGCGTCGATCCACAGCGCCCAGTCCTCGCCGCCCATCACGGTGACGGTGTCCTTGATTTCCTGCTCGGTGGCCGGCTCGACGGTGGCCTCGATCACGGTGTCCTTGTTGGTGTCGACCGAGGTGTTGTGGAACGGCGCGCCGATGGTCTTGAGCGCCGAGCGCACCACTTCGCCGGTGTCCGGCAGCTTGCGCACCGGCGAGGCCAGCGAGTAGACCACCAGGTCGATCGGGCCGCCCATCTCGTTCTTGATGATCTCGATCGCCTTGGCGCGGGTCTCGTGGGCGAACGCGTCGGCGTTGATCGACTTGCTGTACAGGCCGGCGGCTTTGGCCGCCTTGTCGAACGCGGCGGAGTTGTACCAGCCGGCGGTGCCGGTCTTGTCGTGGCTGCTGGGCTTCTCGAAGAACACGCCGAGCGTGGCCGCGCCGTAGCCGAACGCGGCGGTGATGCGCGAGGCCAGGCCGTAGCCGGTGGAGGCGCCGATCACCAGCACGCGCTTCGGGCCCTTGGCCTTGTCGTGGCCCGCGGCCTGGGTGACCTTGATCTGGTCGAGCACGTTGCGCTCGCAACCGACCGGGTGGGCGGTGATGCAGATGAAACCGCGGACTTTGGGCTTGATGATCACTCGGGGCTCCTGCTGGTATTCGGATGCTGATGGGCAGTTCGTCATATTAACCAAGCGGGGCGGCCATGCGCTGCCGTAGGGTCCTGTTCCCTGCTTTTGATCGTCATCCCGGCGCAGGCCGGGATCGCACTGGCTGTCGCAGACGGCTCGTTGGATAACCGCCCCGTTGCCGAAGTGCGATTACCAGCTTCGCTGTTGAAAAGCTCCTCCGGCCTGCGCCGGAATGACGGCGCGGGGGAGCGAGGTGCTTCGAAGGATCGTCTCTCGACTGAAATCCACTCAGAACCTTGTCGCGCGTTGCGCCGCGGTTGCCAGCGCCGTAGCCATGGCGCGCACCTGCTCGGCATCGCTGCGCAGCTCGCCGCTTTCCATGTCGGACAGCAGCGCCCGGCGGTGCCGCATGGCGGATGGCAGATGGTGCTTGGCGGAGGCGTGGAATTCGCGCGCGCCGGTGGCGGCGGCGAGCGCCGCGATGTTCTGCGCGGTGATGCCGGCGCCGGGCATCACCGCAAGACGCCCGGCGGCCTGCGTCACCAGCTCGCGGATCAGCGTGGCGCCGTCCACCGCGCTGGCCTGCGCGCCCGAGGTCAGCACGCGCTCGCAGCCGAGCGCGATCAGGTCATCCAGTGACGACGACGGGTCACGCGCGAGGTCGAAGGCGCGGTGGAAGGTGACGCCCATGGTGCCGGCGGCGGCGATCAGCGTGCGGCAGCGCGGCATGTCGACCTCGCCATTCGCATCGAGCACGCCGAGCACCACGCCGTCGCAGCCCAGCGCGCCGCAGGCTTCGATGTCGCGCCGCATCGTTTCGCATTCCAGCTCGCTGTAGAGGAAGTCGCCGGCGCGCGGGCGGATCAGCACGACCAGCGGGATGCGCAGGCGTTCGCGGACCAGCGCGATCTGCGCGTGCGACGGCGTGAGGCCGCCCAGTTCCAGCGCCGTGCAGAGTTCGACCCGCCCCGCTCCGCCCTCTTGCGCGGCCAGCGCGGAGGCGACCGAATTGGCGGCGATCTCAAGCATCATGGGCAAGCGGGATCATGAATAGCTCGTCGCGTAGACGCTTGGCGAGGGGATCAGGGTGTCCTGCTTCTTCGCATCGCATACCGCGTAGGAGAAGCCGTGCTGGATGGCGTAGGCGCCGACCTCGCCGTCGCGGTTCATGGCGAGGAAGCCGACCTGCAGGGTCTTGGAGGCTTCCGGGCGCTTCTTGACGATGCGCATCACCGCCTCCTTGCAGGCCTCGTGCGGCGAGCGGCCCTGGCGCATCAGTTCGACCACCAGGAAGCTGCCGGCGTTGCGGATCACTTCCTCGCCGACGCCGGTGGAGGTGGCGCCGCCGACCTCGCCGTCGACGTACAGGCCGGCGCCGATGATCGGGCTGTCGCCGACGCGGCCGTGCAGCTTCCACGCCATGCCGCTGGTGGTGCAGGCGCCGGCCAGGCGGCCGTGCGCGTCGATGGCCAGCATGCCGATGGTGTCGTGGTTGTTCGCCCCGCCGGGCATGCCGGGGGCGCCGCCCTTGCCGTAGTCGTGCACTTCGCTGTTGATCGAGGGCTGGTACTTCGCCGTCTTCAGCCATTCGTGCCAGGCCTGCTCGGCTTCGGGCGTGAGCAGGTCCTGCTTCCTGAAGCCCTGCTCCAGCGCGAACTGCAGCGCGCCCTCGCCGACCAGCAGCACATGCGGCGTGCGTTCCATCACCCGCCGCGCCACCGAGATCGGATGCTCGATGTGCTCCAGGGCGGCCACCGCGCCGCAGCTGCCGTCGGCGTCCATGATGCTGGCGTCGAGGGTGACGTGGCCGTCGCGATCCGGGTAGCCGCCCTTGCCGACGCTATGGTTCTTCAGGTCCGACTCGGGTACCTGCACGCCGGTCTCGACCGCATCCAGCGCATGGCCGCCCTGGCCCAGGATCGCCCAGGCCGCGCGGTTCGCGGCGACGCCGAAGTCCCAGGTCGAGACGACCCGTGCCGCCGACGCCTTCGTCCCCCGCGCCGCCGGCCCGGCGACCCCGCTGCCTGCCCACGCCAGCAGCGGCGCCGAAGCGCCGAGCAGGGATGCCTTGAGGAAACGCCGGCGATCAGTCATGGCCTACTCCGCAGTCCGGAAACAAAAAAACCCCGCACAGGATGCGGGGTTTCGCTTTTGCTTTACAACGTTTGTCTGGCTGATCAGGCGGGTTCGACTGCCGACGCCTGGGCGCCCTTCGGGCCCTGGGTCACTTCGAACTGCACGCGCTGACCTTCCTGCAGGCTGCGGAAGCCCTTGGAGTTGATCGCCGAAAAATGGACGAACACGTCCGCACTGCCGTCCTCGGGTGCGATGAAGCCGAAACCCTTGGCATCGTTGAACCATTTGACCGTACCGAAACTCATTTGAGCGAACCTCTGGATCCATGGAATGGGTGCGCCAGGAACTGCGCTGAACCACAGTTCTCCCCTTGGGTTCGCCGCCCCGGCCGGCGCAAAGTAGCAATATGTGAAGGCCGAACGCAATACGAAAATGTCCCGCCAGTGCACAAATTCGCCGCGGCGCTCAATTTCCCGGCAGGGCGGCGAGGATGCGCGGCACCTCGGCGGTGGCCGCCGCCAGGTGGGCGAAGATTTCCTCGATGCTGATCTCCGCCTGGTCGCCGCAGCCGGCGGCGAAATTCGCCACCAGCGCCAGGCAGGCGTATTCCAGCGCCAGCTCGCGCGCCAGCACGGCTTCGGGCATGCCGGTCATGCCGACCAGGTCGCAGCCGTCGCGCTTCATGCGGGCGATCTCGGCGCGGGTTTCCAGCCGCGGCCCCTGGGTGGCGCCGTAGCAGCCGCCATCGACCACCTCGACGCCCGCCGCGCGCGCCGCCGCCAGCAGTTGCCGGCGCAGCGCTTCGGTGTACGGCTCGCTGAAGTCGATGTGCCTCACCTCGGCGCCCTCGACGTCGCAGTAGCTGGTGATGCGGCCGTGGGTGTAGTCGATCAGCTGGTCGGGCACCACGATCACCCGCGGCCCCATGTCGCCGCGGATGCCGCCCACCGCGTTGACCCCGACCACCCGGCGCGCGCCCAGGCTGTGCAGCGCCCACAGATTGGCGCGGTAGTTCACCCGGTGCGGCGGCAGCGTGTGGCTCTCGCCGTGGCGGGCCAGGAAGGCCACCCGCTTGCGGGCGAAATCGCCGAGCACCACGTCGCCCGAAGCGGGCCCGTAGGGCGTGTCGACCGCCTGTCGCGTGGCGTTTTCCAGGCCCGGGAAGTTGTACAGGCCGCTGCCGCCGATGACGGCGAGGTCGAGGGGGGCCTGGTCAGGGTGAGGCATCGTGATGATCCATGTCCGGGTGAAGCCAACGGGGGGAACCTGCTTTGCCCCCTCCCCTGCACAGCAGGGGAGGGTTGGGGTGGGGTCGCTCTTGATCTTCAAGTCAAAGGCAAGAGCTTTACCCCCTCCCGGCCTCCCCCTGCAAGCAGGGGGAGGAGCAAAACCCTATTCCGCGCTCTCGGCTTTCAAGGCATAGATCCCCGGCAAATTGCGGCCCTGCTCGTAGTAGTCCATGCCGTAGCCGAACACGTAGCGATCGGGCAGTTCGACACCGTTGAAATCCGACGCGATGCCTTCGACCAGGCGGTCGTGCCGCTTGGTGCACAGGCTGGCGATCAGCACGCGCTTCGCGCCGCGCCGGTAGCAGTCGTCGCGCACCGCCTTCAGCGTGTGGCCTTCGTCGAGGATGTCGTCGACCAGCAGCACCGTGCGGCCGGCCAGCTGCACCGCCGGCTCGCGCAGCCAGTGCAGCTCGCTGCCGCTGGTGGCGCCGCGGTAGCGGGTGGCGTGCACGTAGTCGAACTCGAGGTCAGTGCGGATCGCCAGCGCCAGATGCCCGGCGAAGATCAGCGCGCCGTTCATCACGGTGAGGAACACCGCGCGCTCGCCGTCCAGCGCGGCGTCGATCTGCCGGCCCAGGTCGGCGATCACGCTTTCCAGCGTGGCGCGGTCGTGCAGCAGTTCGGCCTGCGCCAAGGCGTCGGCCAGGGAAGGGATTGGGGTGTTCATGCAGTTCCTTGGTCAACGTGCAGTGCCGTGATGCGCGCGACGAAGCGGTCGCGCTGCGGGTTGTCCAGAAGGCCGGCCCAGCTGGAACCCAACGACCCGCGCAGGGCGGCCAGTGGCGGCGGCACCGGCGAGGCGTCGGCCGGCAACGCGGCAATCGCCTCGTCCACCACCTCGGGGAAGCAGGCCAGCACCAGGTCGCAGCCGGCATCCAGGTGCGCGCGCACGCGCTCGCCCACGCTGCCGGCGGCACCGGCGGCGGCCATGCTGATGTCGTCGCTGACCACCGCGCCGGCGAAACCCAGCTCGCCGCGCAGGATCTGTTCGATCCACACCTTCGAGTAGCCGGCCGGCCTGCTGTCCACCGCCGGATAGGTGACGTGCGCCATCATCACCGCCTCGACCCGCGCCTCGATGCACTCGGCGAACGGCAGCAGGTCGTCGCGGCGGATCTGCTCCAGGCTGCGCCGGTCGATCGCCGGCGCCTTGTGCGTGTCGGTGGCGACCGAGCCGTGCCCCGGAAAATGCTTGAGCACCGCCGCCATGCCGCCCAGGTGCATGCCGCGCACGTAGGCCTGGCCCAGCTCGGCGGTCACCGCCGGATCGGCGTGAAACGCGCGCAAGCCGATCGCGGCATTGCCGCGGGCCAGGTCCACCACCGGCGCGAAACTGAAATCGACGCCGCTGGCGCGCAGCTCGCTGGCCATCACCCAGGCGTGCTCCTCGGCCAGGCGGACCGCCTCGGCGGGGTCGCGGTCGTAGACCGCGCCGATCGCAGCCAGCGGTGGCAGGCGGGTGAAGCCGTCACGGAAGCGCTGCACTGGGCCGCCTTCCTGGTCCACCGCGATCAGCAGGTCGTCGCCGCCGGCCTCGCGGATCGCCTCGCACAGCGCGATCAGCTGTTTGCGCGAGGCGTAGTTGCGCGCGAACAGCAGCACCCCCGCCACACCCGGCGAAGCGAGCCAGCGTTTCTCGCGTTCGGCCAGTTCCAGCGCGGCCACGCCGATCATCAGCATGCGGCATCCTCCGCGGCGCGCTCCGCCGGCGACCACAGCCGGTACGGATGCGCGATCAGGTTGACGTTGTAGTAGCGCGCCAGCGCGCTCACCTCGCGGCCCAGCCATGGCGGGCGCGGGAACGGCGCGTCGACCGCCGACAGCTCGACCTCGGCCACCACCAGGCCCGCGTTGTCACCCGCGAACTCGTCGACCTCGAACAGTGTGCCGTCGACCCGCACGTGATGGCGCGTCTTCTCCAGCACGCCGTTGCACAGCGTGACCAGCATGGTCTGCGCCTCGTCGGGCGGGATCGGATACTCGAACTCGGCCCGCGCGATGGCGAGCGTGGCGGCCTTGATGTTGAGCCACGCGCGCGCGCCCGCCACGCGCACACGCACCGACGCATGCGCCAGCCCGGCGCGCAGCGCCTGCGCATCCACCAGGTAGCCCTGCGCCATCGGCTCGCTGCGCTCGACCTGCGCGTGCCAACTGTCGTCGCGCAACAGGAATTTCCTCTCGATCTCTACAGGCACGGACAGACGCTCTCAGCCAATGACAAAAGCCGGATGAAGCGAGGCTTCATCGAAGAGTGCGGCCATGGATGGCCGCTTCTTGATCTTCGCATTCACGGACGAATGCACAAGCATCACCGCACAAATACCGCTATGGATTCGACGTGCGAGGTATGCGGGAACATGTCCATGACGCCAGCCGAGGCCAGCCTGAAGCCGTGCCGCTCGACCAGGATGCCGGCGTCGCGCGCCAGCGAGGCGGGATGGCAGGAGACGTAGACGATGCGCCGCGTCTGCTTGTGCGGCAGGTATTCCAGCACCTTGTCCGCGCCGGCGCGCGGCGGGTCGAGCAGCAGCTTGTCCCATGGCTGCTTCGCCCAGTCGGCGGCGCGCTGGTCCTCGAACAGGTTCGCCACGTGGAAGCGCGCGTTGGCGATGCCGTTGCGTGCGGCGTTCTGCGCCGCCCGCTCGACCAGGCCGTGCTCGCCCTCCACGCCCACGACTTCAGCCACGCGGCGGGCGATCGGCAGGGTGAAGTTGCCGAGCCCGCAAAACAGGTCCAGCACGCGGTCGCCCGGCTGCGGATCGAGCAGCTCCATGGTGCGCGCCATCATCAGCTGGTTCATGCCGGCGTTGACCTGCACGAAGTCGAGCGGCTGGAACTCCAGCTCGACGTCGGCAAAACGCGGGTCACCGCTGGCGATGCGGAAGGCCAGCCGCGGGTTCTGCGGCCACAGCGGATGCACGCTGCTGGTGCCGCCCGGCTGCAGGTAGATCGCGAAACCGTGCTGCTGGCCGAACGCGGTCAGCGCCGCCTGGTCGCGTTCGGAAAGCGGCTGCATGTGGCGGAACACCAGCGCCATCAGCTCGTCGCCGGCGGCGAATTCGATCTGCGGGATGTCGTTGACCGCGTCCATCGTGCCGAGCAGGTCGGCAAGCAGGCCGACCTTGGGGCCGAGCGCCGGATGCATCACTTCGCACTGGCGGATCTCGGCGACGAAGCGCGGGTTCTGCTCCTCGCGGAAACCCACCAGCACGCGGCCCTTCTTCGCCACGTTGCGCACCGACAACCGCCCCTTGCGCCGGTAGCCCCAGGGTTCGGCGGTGAGCGGCGGCAGCCATGCCTGCGGCGCGACCTTGCCGATGCGCTCGAAGTTTTCCGCCAGCACGCGCTGCTTGGTCTCGATCTGCGCGGCGGCGTCCAGGTGCTGCAGCGAGCAACCGCTGCACTCGGCGAAGTGCGGGCAGCGCGGCTCCACCCGCTGCGGCGAGCGGGTGATCAGCTCGACGACTTCGGCTTCGTCGAAGTGGCGATGGCGCTGGCGCAGGCGGGCCAGCACGTGTTCGCCCAGCAGCGCGCCGCTGACGAACACTGTCTTGCCGTCGATGCGGGCCACGCCGCGGCCGTCATGGCCGAGGGCGGTGATGTGAGCTTCGAAAGGCGTCGACGGAACGGAGTTGGATCGGGACATGAGCTACGGACAATGGGGCCATGCGGGCTGGCCCCCGATTATCCCAGATCGGCCCGGGTGACGCCCGCGGCCTACTTCTTCTGCCAGGCGCCGGAGGCGTCCTGGTAGTACCAGCCTGCGTGCGCCTTCTCGATCCAGCTCTTGGCGAAGGTGGCGCGGATCTGCGCCTCCCACTCCGGATGGTTGTTGGCGTTGGCGATTTCGCGGTACAGCGCGGTACGGTCGCGGTTCTCGTCGGCCACGGTGGCATTTGCCTGCGCGCGCTGGCTCAGCGGCACCTTGGCGGCGTCGCGCATGGCGACCATGCCGTCACGGGTGAAACCCACCGCACCGCTGTCGAGCAGTTCGCCCAGCGCGCCCTGGAAGCGGCCCTGCATGCGGCCACGGATCGCCTCGGTGGCGGCGGTCTGGATGCGGATGTCCGGCGTGTCGGCGGCATGCGCGGCCGGCACCAGCAGGTCGAGCAGCATCGCCGACGGCTGCGCGCCGCCATCCTTCGCCGCCGGCTTGGGCGTCTTCGGCGCCGGCGCGGCGGGCGTCGTCTGGTTCAGCACGTTGCCGATGAACTGGTCGGCAGCCTTCTGCGCGGCGGCCTCGGGAAAGTACACGTTGATGGTGACGCAACCGACCAGCGCCACGGCCAGCGAGGTCAGAATGACGTAGACGAGCTTGCGCATGACGAACTCCTGTCGTTGAAAGGGGTGGAAGAGCCGCCATCCGCAGCTGGGTTCAGCGGATCTGCGGCGCTCCTCCGTGGATCGCATCCTGCAGGCGCCGCACCAGGGTCGGCCAGTCGACCTGGGTCTGGTGACCGACCACCTGCAACCGCGGCAAGCCGCTGCCTTCGACGATAGTGTAGCCGTCGTCGGTAGCCTCCAGACCGCTCATCCGGCACAACGTGCCCTGCAGCGTGCAGTTGAGGCCGATGCGCTTGTAGCCGAAGGTCTTGAACAGCTTCAGCACGGCGCCCTGCAGGCCGGCCGCCATGCCGCCGCCACCGACCGCAGTGAGGTTGTTCACCGCGCGCTGGCTGATCCGGCCGCCCTCGCCTGCCAGCAGGCTGGCCTTGAACGCGACCGGGCTCCAGTTGACCAGGCGCAGATCCTCGATCGAACCGTCCAGCGGGCCGGTGATGCCGCCGAAGTCGAACACGCTGGTGATCGCGGCCAGGTCCAGCTGCTTCAGGGTGATGTTACCCGTCAGTACCGGGGTGGCGCCGAACGGCTGTTGCAGCGAGAGATCGGTGATGTCGACGAAGCCGCCGAACAGGCTGGCCGACAGGCCGCCGTCCAGTTCGAAACGGTCGTCGACCCAGCGCAGCGACGGAATCGCCCCGCCGAGCGTGCCGGGAAACGCCGGCCAGCCCATCGCCTGGCTGAAGGCGGCCATGTCGACGCCGGTCAGCGCCAGCGAGGCCGCCAGCCGCTGTCCCTTGGCCGCTGCCGGGCGCCAGTCCAGCTGGCCAATGCGCAACTGGCCCTGCAGCACCGGCACCTGCAGCGGCTGCTGCAGGCTGAGCATGCCGGCGCGGCTCCGCCACTGCGACTGCGCGGCGCCGTTCGCGATCCGGTGGAACTGCAGCTTGTGCCAGCTCAGCGTGGTAGCCGGCCGTTCGCCGTCGATCGCCCAATCCAGCCCGCCATGCAGGCCATCGACCGCCAGCCGGCCATCGGCGTCGGCCAGGTCCAGCCCGTCGGTGTCGAACGCGAAGCCGTGCGGGCCATCGGCACGCAGGTCCAGCCTGCCGCTCAGCTGGCCGGTGATGCGCATGTCGCGCAGGCCCAGCGTGCTCAGCCACGCCTCGCCATAGCGCTGGTAGGCCGCCGGGAAGTTCGCGTGCAGACGGTCCAGCCGCAGGCTCTTCAGCGAACCGCTCGCGTCGAAGGCCATGGCGCCGTCGAGCTGCAGCGCGTCGGCATCGTTCAGGCGCAGGTGGCTCAGTTCGAAGGCGCCGTTCTGCGCATTCGCATGCAGGGCCAGCTGGACCGGATGACCCGGCAGCTTCGCATAGATCGGCCCCAGCAGCAGCTCGCCGCCACGCAGGCTGGCATCCAGCTCGATCCGCGCCGGGCCGGCGGTGGTGTCGAGGCTGAAGCGCCCGCTGCCGTCCAGTCCCTGCCCGGCCAGGGTGCCGCTGGGGGTGTCGAAGCCCAGCTTGACCAGGGTGAACTGCCCGGACGACTGCAGGCCGGGATCGCGCAGGTCCAGCGCCAGTTCGGCATCCAGCCGGCCGCCAGTGGGACGCCCCGACCAGACCGTGCCGAGCAGGCCCTGCAGCCAGCCGACGGGGAGATTGTCCAGGCTGATCTGCGCGTGGGTGGGCTGGTCCAGCGGCAACGCGGTGCTGGCATGGGCCTTGCCCTGCACGATATCGACGAGCAGGGTGTTGGCCGCTTCGCTGAGCACGATGTTCACGTGGGCGTCGCTGAGCGCACCGCCCGGCGCACCGGCCAGGTGCACGTTGCCGTCGAGGCTCCAGCGCAGGCGGGCGTCCCGTTGCAGGTTGCCATCGAGGCTCAGGCCCAGCCGCCGCCAGCCCATCGCCGGCACGTCGGCCTGCTCCGCGCTCAGTTGCAGCCGCAGTCCGCCGGCGGCATCTTCGCCGAGGCGCAGGGTGACCGCCTGCAGGCGGGCGCCGGGCACGCTGATCGACTTCGCCGTCAACAGCACCTCCGCCCGCGCAGGCAGCGTCCAGCCGAACCCCAGCAGCAGGCAGCAGCACAGCAGGAAGTGGCTTGAAGTCGGGCGCATGTCAGGCCATTCTGCCAAATCAAGATGAACGATATGGATTTCGTCATGAACAGCCCCCTTGCCAACACCGATTCCGACCCGATCGGCACCACCCGTGCCCACGTGCTGGTGGCCGACGACGATCCCGGCAGTTGCCGTTTCCTGTGCGACGGGCTGGACTCGATGGGCGCCCGGACCGAAGCCTGCATGGACGGCATGGCGGCCCTGCAACGGGCACGCGCCGAACCGTTCGACCTGCTGCTGCTGGATTGCCGCATGCCCGGCGCCGGCGCGCTGCAGATCCTGACCGCGCTGCGCGCGGACCAGCGGGCGTGCTCGGCGGAAAGCATCGCGGTGGCCACCACGGCCGAGCTGGAACCCGGCGGCCGCCAGTCGCTGCTCGACGCGGGCTTCAGCCAGATCCTGCTGAAGCCCTGTGGCCTGGCCGAGCTGCAGCAGGTGCTGGCACTGGTGCAGCCGGGTCGTCACCCCGCCGGCATGCTGGACGACCGGGCCGCGCTGACCGCCACCGGCGATGCCACCACCATGCGCGCGCTGCGCCTGCTGCTGCGCGAGGAGCTGGCCCTGCTGCACCAGGAGCTGGATGCGCTGAGCCGCGACCGTGCCGGTTTCAGCGAGCGCCTGCACCGGCTGCGTTCGTCCTGCGGTTTCTGCGGCGCGACCGCGCTGTCGGCGCAGACCGTGCTGCTGCAGCAGCAACTGCTGCAGCGCGGCGCCACGCCGATCGCGCTGGCACGCTTCCGCCAGGCCCTGCTGGCGACGCTGCAGGCGCTGGACAGCTAATCAGGCGTTGCCCTGCGCCCCGAGACCGCCGTCGCCAGCACCCGCCAGGCGCGCAGCTCGCCGCCGCCCAGGTGGAAGCGGATCACCTCACGCATCATGTCGCGCAAGGCCTTGAGGCCACGGGCGTCGGGCACCCGGTCCTGGCCGAGTGCCAGCAGGTCGCTGCCGCGCAGCGCATGCGGGCTGTCGGCGGCGCAGCGCACCGCCCCCTGCTCGACCAGGTAGCGGTAGCTGGCCGCCGCCGCCAGCGGTTCGCCGGAGTCCGAGTCGTGCTGCAGTTGCAGGCCGTAGCCAATCGCCTCCAGCAGGTCGCGCTCGAAGCGGCGCAGGCTCCAGGCCAGCGATTCACCGGCAGCCAGCCGCGCCAGGGTGCCGGCATAGGCGTCGAACAGCCGCGGGTACGGGTCCTGCCGGCCAGTCAGGCGCACCACCAGCTCGTTGAGATACAGCCCGGCCAGGCCGGCGTCGCCCGGCAGGCGCAACGGTGTGCCTACCGTTTCGACTCCGGTCAGCGTGGCCATCTCGCCGCGCAGCAGCAGGTCCATTGCCAGCGGCTGGAACGGCTCCAGCTGGGTCCGGCGCAGGCGCGAGCGTTCGCCGCGCACGCCGCGCGCCACCACGCCGAGCCGGCCATGCTCACGGGTCAGGCATTCGAGCAGCAGCGACGTCTCGCGATAGGGGCGCGCATGCAGGACGTAACTGGGTTGCTGTTCGAGGCGCATGGCTGGTGGGCAGGGAATAGGAAATCGAGCATGGGGAACAGGAACAAAGCCGCGATCCCGACGATTCCCGATGCCCTCAATCGGTATAGCCGAACTTCTTCAGCATGTTCTCGTCGTCGACCCAGCCTTCGCGTACCTTCACCCACAGCTTGAGGAACACCTTGCGCTCGAACATGCGTTCCATGTGACGCCGCGCGCCCGTGCCGATCGCCTTGAGCTGGGCGCCGCCGTTGCCGATCACGATCGCCTTCTGGCCGGCGCGCTCGACCCAGATGATCGCGTGGATCTCGGCGATGCCGTCGGGACGGTCGTTGAACTGCTCGATCTCCACCGTGGTGGCGTACGGCAGCTCCTGGTCGAGCCGCAGCATCAGCTGCTCGCGCACCATCTCGGCAGCGAGGAAGCGCTCGCTGCGGTCGGTGACCTCGTCCTCGCCGAACACCGGTGGGCGCACCGGCAGGCGCTGCAGGATCGCCTGCTCCAGTTCCTGCAGGCCCTGCCCCTTGAGCGCGCTGACGTAGTGGATCTCGTCGTAGCTGTGCTTCGCCACCAGTTCGGCCACGAACGGCAGCATCACCGTCTTGTCCTTGTTGAGGTCGACCTTGTTGATCACCAGCAGGCGCGGCGACGACTGTTCGACCAGGGCGGCGTACAACGCCTCGTCCTCGTCGGTCCAGCGGCCGGCTTCGATCACCTGCACCACCAGGTCGACATCGCTGATCGCCGAGCGCGCGGCGCGGTTCAGGCTGCGGTTCATCGCACGCTTGGCGCCGCGATGCAGCCCGGGCGTGTCGACGTACATGATCTGCCCGGCCTCGCTGGTGTTGATGCCGAGGATGCGGTGGCGGGTGGTCTGCGGCCGCGGGCTGGTGATCGACAGGCGAAAACCGATCAGCGCGTTGAGCAGGGTGGACTTGCCCACGTTGGGACGCCCGGCCAGCGCGACCGTGCCGCAGCGGAAGTTATCGTGCGGCAGGCTGCCGGCGGCGGAGTCCAGTTCTTGGTTCATGACGCGGGTTGCTCGACGGGTCGGATGGCAAGTGTAGTGCTTCGCCGGAAGCGGCAGGCGGGCGCTTCAGGTGGCGAGGCGGCGACGTCAGGCGTCGCGCTGCTGCTCCAGCAGCTGGTTGAGCACGGCCTCGGCCGCGTCCTGCTCCGCGGCGCGGCGGCTGCCGCCATGGGCTTCGGCGGTGAATGCGATCGGCTCGCCGATGCTGCAGCTGACCTCGAAGGTCTTGGCGTGGTCCTCGCCGTGGCTGGCCACCAGTTCGTAGTGCGGCAGCGGCAGACCCTTGGCCTGCAGCCACTCCTGCAACCGCGTCTTGGCGTCCTTGGAGGAGCGGCGCAAGGCGGCGATGCGCTCGGCGAACAGCCCGCGCACGAACTCGCGGCAGGCATCGAAGCCGCCATCCTGGTAGACCGCGGCGACCATCGCCTCGAACGCGTCGGCGAGGATCGAATCGCGTCGGAAGCCACCGCTCTTCAATTCGCCCGGGCCGAGCTTCAGCCCGTCGCCCAGGTCCAGTTCACGGGCCACCACGGCCAGCGCCTGTCCATTGACCAGTTGCGCGCGCAGCCGCGACAGCTCGCCTTCGCTGGCCCGGGGATGCGCTTCGTAAAGCATCTCGGCGACGATCGCGCCGAGCAGCGCATCACCGAGGAACTCCAGCCGCTCGTTGTTCGGTTTGCCGACGCTGCGGTGGGTCAGTGCCAGCTGCGCCAGCGTCGGGTCGCGAAAACGGTAGTTCGGTTCCAAATTTACTCGCCCACGTTGCCCTGCAGCGGCACGCTCTTGTCGAAGTGCAGCAGGAAGTCGATGTTGTACATGAACGGAATCTGCTTGTCGTAGGCCACGCGCAGCTGGTTGGCGCCGCCGCTGTTGCGCACGATGGTGATGTTCGCCGGCTTGATGGTGGCGTCGTCGACGTACTGGAAGCCCATCTTGAACATCAGGCCACGGCGGATATCGTCCAGCGACTTGCCGTTGGTGCCCTCGGTGGCAACCTGGTTCATCGCCTTGACCACGCCCATGTACTCCGAGTAGGACGGCAGCAACTTCATACCCATGTAGGCCAGGAAGCCAACGATGGCCATGATGATCAGGAACCCGATCAGGGTGACGCCGGACTGCTTCGATTTCATAGTCCCCTCGCTATGCCGCCTGTTCGGCGTGCCTGTCTGTGAATGGTGATCCGGGCATGGCGACCGTGGCCGCCCCCGCCGGCGTGCCGATTATGCCTGCGGATTCTCGCACTGTCGGCGGCCGCGCGTGCGCAGCGGTTCGATCCCGTCACGCTTTCGCCCACCGGCCGGCCGCGGCCGGCCTCAGTGGATCACCGTGCCGATCCGCGAGAAGTCCACGCCGCCGGTGCCCCAGCCCTTCCAGCTCATCCAGATCAGGAACGCCTTGCCGGCCAGGTTCTGCTCCGGCATGCAGCCCCACCAGCGGCTGTCCAGGCTGTCGTAGCGGTTGTCGCCCATCACCAGGTAGCAGCCCGGCGGCACCTTCGAGGGCACCCGGTCGTTCGGGATCGAATTGGGCGTGGTGTAGGCCGGCATGCGCGCGATCATGTGGTTGACCTTGCCCAGGTGCTCGGTCCATACCGTGGCGCCCATGTTCAGCATGATCTGGTCCACGCTGCGCTGCGGGTTGCCCACGTACGGGCCGATCTCCTCGGCGTTCACCCGCTGGCCGTTGACCCACAGCTCGGCACCGTGCACCTCGATGCTGTCGCCCGGCAGGCCGATCACCCGCTTGATCCAGTTCTGCGCCGGTACCGGCGCATGCGGGTCGTTGCAGCTCATGTCGCCGCTGCGCACCAGCGTGTCGCCGTCCTGGCACAGGTAGCCGGGGAAGCGGAACACCACCACGTCGCCGCGCTGCGGCTCGCCGAGGTCGACCAGCTTGTTGTTGAACGCCGGCATGCGCAGGCCGTAGGCGAACTTGTTGACCAGGATGAAGTCGCCCACGTCCAGCGTCGGCATCATCGAGCCGGACGGGATGCGAAAGGGTTCTGCCACGAACGAGCGCAGCAGCAGCACCACCAGCACCACCGGGAACAGCGAGCGCGACCAGTCCACCGGCATCGGATCGCTGTATTCCTCGCCGGCCGCCTCCAGCCGCGCCTTGCGCTTCTGGTACAGGAACAGGCGATCCAGGCCCCACACCACGCCGAACAGCACGGTGAGGCCAAGCAGAATCGCCGAGAAATCGAATTCCATGCCTTAACTCCAGGTTGCCTGACGGATCATCGCTGATCGCACTTGTTATTTGTCGACCTTCAGTACAGCCAGGAACGCTTCCTGCGGAATCTCCACGCGACCGACCTGCTTCATGCGCTTCTTGCCTTCCTTCTGCTTTTCCAGAAGCTTCTTCTTGCGGCTGACGTCGCCGCCGTAGCACTTGGCCAGAACATTCTTGCGCAGGGCTTTCACCGTGGAGCGTGCGATAATTTGGGCACCCACGGCGGCCTGGATCGCCACGTCGAACTGCTGGCGCGGGATCAGGTCCTTCATCCGCTCGACCAGGTCGCGGCCGCGGCGGTCGGCGTGGCTGCGGTGCACGATCAGCGAGAGCGCGTCGACGCGATCGCCGTTGATCAGCACATCCACGCGCACGAACGGGCCGGCATCGAACCGCTCGAAGTGGTAGTCCATCGAGGCGTAACCGCGCGAGACGGATTTCAGCCGGTCGAAGAAGTCCATCACCACTTCGGCCAGCGGCATTTCGTAGCTGATCTGCACCTGGGTCGCCAGGTACTGGATCGAACGCTGCACGCCGCGCTTTTCCTCGCACAAGGTGATCACGTTGCCGATGTAGTCCGGCGGGGTGAGGATGTTGGCGACGATGATCGGTTCGCGGATTTCCTGCACCAGGCTGGAATTCGTCGGCAACTTGGCCGGGTTGTCCAGCATCATCGTCGAACCGTCGGTCTTGAGCACCTCGTACACCACGGTCGGCGCGGTGGTGATCAGGTCAAGGTCGTACTCGCGTTCCAGCCGCTCCTGCACGATTTCCATGTGCAGCATGCCGAGGAAGCCGCAGCGGAAGCCGAAACCCATCGCCTCGGAGGATTCCGGCTCGAAGAACAGCGCGGCGTCGTTCAGGCGCAGCTTGTCCAGCGCCTCGCGCATCGCCGGGAAGTCGTCCGACGAGACCGGGAACAGGCCGGCGAACACCCGCGGCTGCATGGTCTGGAAACCGGGCAGCGCCTTGTCGGCCGGCTTGCCGGCCAAGGTCAGCGTGTCGCCGACGGGCGCGCCGTGCACGTCCTTGATCGAGGCATTGATCCAGCCCACCTCGCCGGCGCCGAGCTTGTCCAGCTTCTTGCGCTTGGGCGTGAACACGCCGACGTCGTCCACCTCGTGGGTGCGCCCGGTGGACATCACCAGCAGCTTGTCGCCGGGCTTGATCTCGCCCTGCATCACGCGTACCAGCGAGACCACGCCCAGGTAGTTGTCGAACCACGAGTCGATGATCAGCGCCTGCAACCGGTCGGTGTCGCGCGGCTTGGGCGGCGGGATGCGCGCCACGATCGCCTCCAGCACCTCGACCACGTTGAGGCCGGTCTTGGCGCTGATCGCCACCGCATCGGTGGCGTCGATGCCGATCACCGCCTCGATCTCGCCCTTCACCTTCTCGATGTCGGCCGTCGGCAGGTCGATCTTGTTCAGCACCGGCACCACTTCCAGCCCCATCTCCACCGCGGTGTAGCAGTTGGCGACGGACTGCGCCTCCACGCCCTGGGCGGCATCCACCACCAGCAGCGCGCCCTCGCAGGCGGCCAGCGAGCGGCTGACCTCGTAGGAGAAGTCGACGTGGCCGGGGGTGTCGATGAAGTTGAGCTGATAGGTCTTGCCGTCGCGCGCGGTGTACGGCAGCGACACCGATTGCGCCTTGATGGTGATGCCGCGCTCGCGCTCGATCGGATTGTTGTCCAGCACCTGCGCCTCCATCTCGCGGTCGGCCAGGCCGCCGCAGAGGTGGATGATGCGATCGGCCAGGGTCGACTTGCCGTGGTCGATGTGGGCGATGATGGAGAAGTTGCGGATCAATTCCATGGAGCGCGGGCGGCCTGTCGGGCTTGGGCTTGCCGCCACGCACCATGCGTGGCGGCGCATCGGCATGAAGCGATGCTAACCCGGTATTGTCGCACGGAACCCGCCAGCGCCAAGCACGCCCCCCGCGGCGCGGGGTACCCCGCGGGGTGTCGTGCGAACCGCGGTTCGATCACTTGTCATCCGGCACGGTCAGGCCGACGAAGTTGCTCTGCTCGCCGCGGCGCACCAGCAGCAGCACCGTGCTGCCAGCCTTCACGCCCTTGGTGGCCGCCTCGAACTCGGCCACGCTGCCGATCTTCTGCTGGTTGACCATCAGGATCACGTCGCCCGCACGCAGCCCGGCCTGTGCCGCCACCGGCCCGGTGATGTCGCCGATCACCACGCCCTGACCCGGCTTCAGTCCGAGCTGCGTGCGGGTGCCGTCGTCAATCGACTGCACGGTCAGGCCCAGCGCGGCCGAGCCGCTGTGTGCCAGCGACGGGGCGGTGCCCTGGCCGTTCACCGCGTTGCGGTCGCGCGCGGCCTCGCTGATGGTGACTTGAAGCGTCTGCTTCCTGCCGTTGCGCAGGATTTCCACCGGCACCTTGCTGCCCGGCTTGGTCATGCCCACCAGCGGCGGCAGGTCCGAGGCCTGCTGCAGCGTCCGCCCGTCGTAGGCCAGGATGACGTCGCCGGACTGGATGCCGGCCCTGGCCGCACCGCTGTCCGCCGTGACATCGACCACCGCGGCGCCCACGCCGTTGTCCAGGCCGAACGCCTTGACCATGTCGTCGTCGACCGGCTGCACCGTCACCCCGAGCATGCCGCGCGACACGTAGCCCTTGCTCTTGAGCTGCTGCACCGCGTTCATCGCCACGTCGATCGGGATCGAGAACGCCACCCCGGAGTAGGTGCCGGTGTTGGAATAGATCTGCGAGTTGATGCCGACCACCCGGCCCTGCAGGTCGAACAGCGGACCGCCGGAATTGCCGCGGTTGATCGGCACGTCGGTCTGGATGAACGAGGTGTACGGCTGGTCGCGCTGGCCCAGGTTGCGGCCCACCGCGCTGACGATGCCCTGGGTCACGGTGTAGTCGAAACCGAACGGCGAGCCGATCGCCAGCACCCACTGGCCGGGCTTCAGGCTGCGCGAATCGCCGAGGGTCACCGCCGGCAGGCTGCCGCCGGCATCCACCTTGAGCAGGGCGATGTCGTAGGTCGGGTCGGTGCCGATCACCCTGGCCGTCAGCGTACGCCGGTCCTGCAGGCGCACGGTGACCTTGTCGGCATGGTCGACCACGTGATTGTTGGTGAGGATGTAGCCGTCGCCGGAGATGATGAAGCCCGAACCCAGCGAGGTGTGCCGCTGCTCCTGCGGCGACGGCATCATCGGCATGCCGAAGAAGCGCCGCAGGATCTCCGCCTGCGGGTCGTCCGGCATGCCTTGGCCGGGCATCATCTGCCCGCCTATGCTGCGGCTGCTGCCCTGCCGCTCGCCGTTGTAGCGGGCCTCGACGTGCACCACGGCCGGCGCGTTCTTCTGCACGATGCCGGTGAAGTCCGGCAGCGTGGCGGCGGCCGGTGCCTGCGCCTGCGCCGTGCCGGCAGCGGCGACGCCCAGCAGCGCGCAGCACGCCAAGCTGCGCAAGATGGAATGGTTCATGACTCCTCCTTGGTTGATTTCGGTCGACACGCTTCAAGTGGATGGATGACTCCGGCGGCGCCGTGCCCGCTCCGCACGCGCACCACCGATCGACCCGGGCGGCGGGTCGATGGAGGCGGGAACAGCGAGAACGAGCCGCGGGCAATCACACGCGGACCCGTGTCATTGCGCGACGGCGGAAGCCCGGCGCGAGGTGTCCGGGGCCACCGGTTGCTCCGGCTCGAGCAGCAGCAGGTAGCTGCCGTCGTTGTTGTCGAGCGTGCGGTAGCGGGGCATCGAGGGGTAACCAGACAGGCGCCGCGCATACGCCGACTGGCTCTGGCCGAACGGCGTACCGAAGGTCGCCGAGGCCTGCTGGCTGAGCAGTCCGGCGGAATTGCCGCTGAGCCATGGCGGCACGGCGGCCGGAGCGACCGGCTTGTTCGCCGGCGCGGCGGCAACTGCACTGGCCTGCCGGGCGGTCGACGCGGTCAGGCGTTCGGCATCGCCGGTCGGCTGGCCGATCATCAGGGCGGCGGCGGCCACGCTGGCGGCGATCGCGCCGCCGGTGGACCAGCGCAGCCAGTGGCTGCGCCGGGGCGACGTCGCGGCCGGCGACGACTCCTGTTCGATCGCCAGCATCACCCGCGCGGCAAAACCGGCCCCGGCCAGCGGCGGCAACTGCTGGCGCAGGCTGTCGCGGGCGATGTGGTAACGGGTCCAGGCCTGCTGCAGCGAAGCGTCATGGTCGAGCCGGCGCAGCAGGAAACGCAGCTGCTCCCTCGACAATTCGCCATCGATGCCCGCGGAAAGGCTTTCCCGGGTGTCCTGATTCATGCCTGCCTGCTTCATGTCTGATCCTCGCGGTCCGACAACAGGGGCCGCAGCTTCTCGTCGATCGCCTCGCGCGCCCGGAAGATGCGCGAACGCACCGTACCGATCGGGCAGCCCATCGCTTCGGCGATTTCATCGTAGCTGAGGCCATCCACCTCGCGCAGCGTGATGGCGGTCCGCAGCTCTTCGGGCAAGGCTTGGACAGTCGAAAACACGGATTGTTCAATTTCCTGGCGCATCAGCTCGCGCTCGGGCGTGGCGCTGTCGTGCATGCGTTCGGCACCGGCCATGAACTCCGCGTCATCGGCATCGATGTCGCCGGCCGGCGGCCGCCGGCCCATCGCCACCAGGTGGTTCTTGGCCGTGTTCACCGCGATCTTGTACAGCCAGGTGTAGAACGCGCTGTCGCCGCGGAACGAGCCGATCGCCCGCCACGCACGGATGAACGACTCCTGCGCGATGTCCTCGCATTCGGCGTGGCTGCGCACGTAGCGCGAGACCAGTCCGATCACCTTGTGCTGGTACTTGCGCACCAGCAGGTCGAAGGCCCGCTTGTCCCCCTGCTGGACCCGCTCGACCAGCAGGCGATCCAGTTCGTTTTCGCCCGTCCGGGCCGTATCCGTCGTCAATGCCGTCTTCCGCTGCGGGAGCTGTTTTGAACTGAACGCGGCGCTCAGACCACGATCCGGCGCCCGAGTTCAGCATGCACCGGGTCTCGCCTCCACCACAACGTACAGCCTGTCGACTGCCTGTCGTGCCTGGCCCGCGCCCCGGACCCGTGCCGGGTCGGCTTAGTTATGGGGACGCCTGCCGCCGGCTCAAGCCGGTTCGGCCACGCGCGCCTCCAGCAGGCGTTGGCGCTCGGCCAGCAACTTGTCGAAACTGACCGGCGGCAGCGGACGGCAGAACAGGTAGCCCTGCAACTCGTCGCAACCGTGCTGGCGCAGGAACTGCAGGTGCTGCTCGATCTCCACGCCTTCGGCCACCACGGCACGCTTCAGCCGGTGTGCCATTTCAACGGTGGCACGCACGATCGCCTCGTCGTCGGGGTCCACCCCGATGTTGCGCACGAAGCTCTGGTCGATCTTGATGCGGTCGGCCGGCAGCCGGCGCAGGTAGTCCAGCGAGGCCGCGCCGGTGCCGAAATCGTCGATCGCGATGTGGCAGCCCAGCCGGTGCAGCGCATGCAGGTTCTCGACCAGGTTCGGCGCCTCCTTGATGCTGATGCTCTCGGTGACCTCCATCTCCAGCAGGGTGGGGTCCAGCCCGGTTTCGCGCAGCACGGCCGCCACGGTGTCCAGCAGCTGCGGCTCCATCAGCTGCACCGCGGACAGGTTCACGCCCAGCCGCAGGCGCAAGCCGTAGCGTTGCTCCCATTCCTTCGCCTGGCGACAGGCGGTGCGCATCACCCACTCGCCGATCGAGACGATCAGGCCGCTTTCCTCGGCCAGCGGGATGAACACCGCCGGGCTGATCATGCCCAGTTCGGGATGCTCCCAGCGCACCAGCGCCTCCATCCCCATGATGTCCTCGGTCTCGGTGTTGACCTGCGGCTGGTAGACCACGCGCAGTTCGCCGTTGCCCTCGGCATGGCGCAGGCGCGTCTTCAGCGCCATGCCGTGCTGCTGGGCGTACTCCGGGCTGACCTCGTAGATCTGGAACGTGTTGCGGCCCTGGTGCTTGGCCGCGTACATCGCCTCGTCGGCATGCTTGAGCAGGGTCTGCGCGTCGCCGGCGTCGTCGGGGAAGAAGCTCAGGCCCATCGACGCGGTGACCTGCAACTCGGTGCCGTCCTCCAGGAACAGCGGCGTCTCCATCACCTGCACGATCTTCTCGGCCACGCGCAGCACGTCGTCGTTCTTCACGATATGGCGCAGCACGACGGTGAACTCGTCGCCGGCATAGCGGGCCACCGTGTCGGACGCGCGAATGCTGCCGCACAGGCGCTGGGTGACCGAGCGCAGCACCTGGTCGCCGGCGGCATGGCCGTAGGTGTCGTTGATCGCCTTGAAGCGGTCGAGGTCGACGAACAGCACCGCGAAGCACTCGCCGTTGCGGGTTGCCTCGCGGATGATGGTGTCCAGCCGGTCGTTGAACAGCAGCCGGTTCGGCAGGCCGGTCAGGGCGTCCACCAGGCCCTCTGCACGACCCTGCTCGCGGGTGCGGCCCAGTTCCAGCATCTGCGCGAAGCGTGCCGCGGCGCAGCGCAGTACCGGTTCGATGATGCCCATCTTGCCGAAACCGCGCCGGCTGCCGGCCAGCATCGCGCCGAGTACGGTGTGACGCTCGTCGTACAGCGGCAGTCCGGCAAACCCGGCCAGGTCGAGCTGCTGCAGCAGCGGGTCGACCGACGCCAGCCGTTTCGCATCGGTGCGATACAGGATCGGCTTGCCGCCCAGCACCAGCTGCAGCGAACTCTGCAGCTGCGCCGGCGGCCACGCCGGGGCATCGCCGTTCCACAGCTGCAGCATCTGGGCCGGCGCGTCGGCGCCGTCCTGGCGCGCCGACCATACAGCGAGGTAATCCAGCCCCAGCTCGTCGAACAGCAAGCGACCGGAGGCAGTCTGCGCGTCGACGCCGCTGGTCGAGGCGAAGATGCGCGACAGCAACGACAGGGCGGCTTCCGCCCGCAGGTCGGCGCGATCGCTGCGGAACATCAAGGCCAGCGCCTCGCGCCCGGCATGCCGGATGCGCCGCACGCTGGCCTGGCCGGTGTCGGCACCCTGCGCCGACTTGCGCTGGCAGGGATACCAGCCGCGGTTGGCCTCGGCCAGCACCTGGTCGATCGTGATGCCCTCGAAACGCAGCACTTCAGCCAGCGGCAGGCCCTCCCACTGGCTGGCGTGCATGCGGCTGTGCCGTGCCACCGTGGGACTGACCTCGAGCAGGCGGCCGGTTTGCGCATCGGCGATCAGCCACTCGCTGTCGCCCTCCTCGAACACGTAGCGGTAGTCCTCGTGCGCACTGCCGTCGGACGTGGCGGCCAGCGGGCGCGGCCGCTGGCCGTTGCCGGCCTGCCAGCGCCGCCAGCGCGGCACCAGTTCGCTGCCGATCTGCGCGGCCGAAAGCCAGTCGGCGATGTCGGCAGGCAGGTCGGCCGCACTCAGCGTGGCATCCTCGCCCAACACCACGATCAGCGGCGTGTCCGTGCCGCCCGGCAGACGATGCAGTTGCTCGCAACTGATGCGCGCCTGCTGTTCGTCGCCGGACAGCACCGCCACGATCAGCTGCAGCGGCGGCAACGATGCGCGGCCCTCGAGCAGGATGGCTGCGTGCGATACGTCGCGCGCACTGTGGATCTGCGGATAACCCGCCTGGTCGAGCGCATCGAACAGGCTGCGGCGCAGTTCGCGCTGGGCGGCAACCACCAGAATGCCGGAACTCATCTGCGTGTCGGCCTCAGACCAGCCAGCGGCCGTCGCGCAGGCGCAGGCGGCGCGGCTGGCTGTCTTCGCTGCCCACGTGCGCCGCCAGTTCGCCAAGGTGCTCGACCAGCGCCACCGGCGCGTCGATCAGCACGACACGGCGCAGATGACCCTTCGGCGCGCGTGCAAGCTGGCGCAGCAAGGTGGCGTCCATCGCCGACAGCGGCAGCTCCAGCCCGAGCAGGAAGTAAACGCCGAAATGCATGCTCTGCTGCATGTAGCGCAAGGCGTTGCCCAGCCGCTGACAGTCCGGCACCCGGACCTGCGCATCGCGCAGGCTGCCGAGGCCGGTATCGGGTTGCCACAGGTACACCGCCTGCCCGGTGTGCCGGGCGATCGCGCGGAACTGGTCGATCAGGACGTGCACGTCCTTGCAGTCCAGCACCACCAGGCCGCTGGGAGCCGCCAGGATACGCTCGAAAATCTCGGCGCCGGCTTGTGGCGGAACGGAGGCCAGTACTGAGGTCATTGCGTCTCCGTCCTGCCGTGTCGGCGATAGTGCACTGGTGAATCCGGCCCGCTGGCAACCACCCGTGGCTCAGCCCATCGAACCAGGCGTGGCCCATTGAACCACGACGGATGGCTCCGCGGTCCGACGGTCCCGCGCTGCGCCGTGACACGATCGGCCCGCCGCACCGCCCGGCTGGCCACGACAGGCGGTTTCCCCGAAGAAGGCTCGATTTCACACCGGCGCCGGTACAGGGTCAAGCAAGCACGTCACATCTCGCAATCACGGCGGCGGGACGGTATGGTTCAGGCCTCGACCACCACGCCTGTACGCCCATGTTCGAAGGATTGCGTTTCAACCACTGGAAGACCAGCCAAGGCGACGACGGCGTCGTCACGCTGACCCTCGACCGCGCCGACAGCAGCGTCAATGCGATCTCCCGTGCAGTGCTGGACGAGCTCGAACAGATCGTCGAGCGGCTGGCGATCGACAAGCCGGCCGGCGTCATCGTGCATTCGGCCAAATCCTCGGGGTTTGCCGTCGGTGCCGACGTGAAGGAATTCATCGAGTACGCGAAGCGCGACAGCGTGCTGGAGAACATCGAGCACGGCCAGCGCGTCTACGAGGCACTGGCGCGACTGCCCTGCCCCACCGTGGCCGCCGTGCACGGTACCTGCATGGGCGGCGGCACCGAGCTGATCCTGGCCTGCCGCCAGCGCATCGCCGCCGACGACGAGAGGACCCGGATCGCCCTGCCCGAGGTGATGTTGGGCATCCACCCCGGCTGGGGCGGCACCGCGCGCCTGCCGCGACTGATCGGCGCCACCGAGGCGCTGCCGCTGATGCTGACCGGCAAGTCGCTGTCGGCGAAACGCGCGCTGGGCCTGGGCGTGGTCGATCGGCTGGCCCGCGCCGACGAACTGCTGGCCGAAGCGAAACTGCTGCTGCGCCATCCCGCCTCGCGCCCGTTCGCCCGGCGCGCCAGGGCCTGGGCCAGCAACACCTGGCTGGCGCGGCAGATCCTGGCGCCGATGGTGTTCAAGCAGACTGCCGCGAAGGTGCGCAAGGAACATTACCCCGCGCCGTTCGCGATGATCGACGTATGGAAGCGCGGCGGCTCGGCCATCCAGCAGCGGCTGAAACTCGAGGCGCGCTCGGTGGCGAAGCTGGCGCAGACGCCGACCGCGCAGAACCTGATCCGCATCTTCTTCCTGCAGGAACGGCTGAAGGGCCAGGGTGGCGGCATCGAGCACGGCATCAAGCACGTGCACGTGGTCGGCGCCGGCGTGATGGGCGGCGACATCGCCGCATGGGTCGCGTTCAAGGGCTTCGAGGTAAGCCTGCAGGACCGCGAGATGAAGTTCGTCCAGCCCGCGCTGGACCGCGCCCGGGCGCTGTACGAGAAGAAGCTGAAGGCGCCTGAGAAGGTCGAGGTGGCCATGCGGCGCCTGCGTGCGGACGTCGAAGGCAGCGGCGTGGCTTCGGCCGACCTGGCGATCGAGGCGATCTACGAGAACGCGCGGGCGAAGGAAGCGCTGTACGCCGGCATCGAGCCGCAGTTCCAGACCGACGAAATCCTCGCCAGCAACACCTCCAGCATTCCGCTGGACGAGCTGCGCAAGAACCTTGCCGCGCCGCAGCGCTTCCTCGGCCTGCACTTCTTCAACCCGGTGGCGCAGATGCCGCTGGTCGAGGTGGTGCGCCACGACCGGCTCGACCCGGCCATCGAAAAACGCGCGTTGGCGTTCTGCAAGGCGATCGGCAAGCTGCCGGTGGCGGTCAAGGGCACCCCGGGCTTCCTGGTCAACCGCATCCTGATGCCGTACCTGCTGGAAGCCATGCGGCTATACAGCGAAGGCGTGCCCGGCCCGGTGCTCGATCGCGAGGCGAAGAAGTTCGGCATGCCGATGGGCCCGATCGAACTGGCCGACACGGTAGGCCTCGATGTCTGCGCCTCGGTCGGCAAGGAACTGGCGCCATTCCTTGGGCTGGAAGTGCCGCCCGGACTGGACGAAAAACTCGCGGCCGGCAAGCGCGGCAAGAAGGACGGCCAGGGCCTGTACGTGTGGCAGGACGGCAAGCCGCAGAAGCCCGAGATCGACAAGGATTACGTGACGCCGCCGGACGTGCAGGAGCGCATGATCCTGCCGATGGTCAACGAGGCGATCGCCTGCCTCGCCGACGGCGTGGTCGACGATGCCGACCTGCTCGACGCCGGCGTGATCTTCGGCACCGGCTTCGCGCCGTTCCGCGGCGGCCCGATCCAGTACACGCGCAGCGAAGGCGCCGACAAGCTCAAGGCCAGGCTCGAACAGCTGGCGCAGCGCTACGGCGAGCGGTTCAAGCCGAAGCACGGCTGGGAGCTTCCGGCGCTGGCGCAGCGTGGTTTCGGGTTGCCGGCCGCTTCCGCCGACTGACCGGTTTGCGATGACCGGCGTGAAAACGCCCGGCACGGCCGGGCGTTTCCGTTGACGCAGACCATCACCACATCAGGTCGTCGGGCACGCCGTCATCGCCCGCGCCGGCGGCATTCGGGTCGACCAGCAGCGCCAGCTGGTGCGGATCGATGTCGCGTACCTGCTCGGCAATCTCGCGACTGACCAGCAGATAGCGACCGCCCTGCTGCACCACGCCCAGTTCGCCGGCATTGAGTGCCGCCAGTTGCGCGGCATCCACGTGCACGCGGCGGATCTTGCCGCCGTATTCGAAATTGCGCGGCTGGTCGGCATCGGCCTTGTTCAACGCCTTGCCGTCCAGCAACTGCTGGATCTTCTGCTTGCGCTCGCGCCGCAGCCTGGACTGTTCGGCGGCCTCCCGCTCGACCCGCTGGCGTTCGCGGGCTTCGGTTTGTGCGCGCAACGCGTACGCCTTGGCCAGGTCGATGTCCTGCTGGCTCTGCCCCGACGGTCGTGCGGCGTGCGACGCGGCATGTGGCTTGCCGCCCTTGCGCACGGGCTTGCCGGACGACGGCGCAGCCGGGCGTTTCGGCTCGCGCGCCCGGTCCTGTTGGACCTGTTTGACGATGCCGCTCTTGAGCAGCTGATCGCGCAGGGAATCGGCCATGCGGGGGTTCCGTGATCGGTGGGCTGGATGGATCGGATCAGTAATGCGGCGGCGGCGGTTCGTCGTGCGGATCGTCGCCCTGCGCGATGCGCATCGACGCCAGCTCGCCGCGCAGGTCGCGCAACGCGCGCTCCAGCGCGGCAATCCGCTGCGACTGGTCGGCATCCGCCGTGGTCAACGCCTGCACCGCCTCGTCGATGAAGGTCAGCTTGACCTCCATCTCGTCGAGCCGCCGGGCAAGCATGTCGTTCGAGTCGTTCATCGCGATACTTGCAGGCTGCGGCCGCGGCCGATGCCGTAATAGGCCAGGCCCGCCTCCTCCACCACGAGCGGGTCGTACAGGTTGCGCCCGTCGAAGATCGCCGGCACCGCCAGCGTGGCGCGGATGGCCCTGAAATCCGGGCTGCGAAAGGCCTTCCACTCGGTGACCACCGCCAGCACGTCCGCGCCTTGCAGGGCATCCATGGCGTGCTCGCACAGCACCAGGTCATCGCGATCGCCATACAGCCGCTGCGCTTCTCCGCGTGCCTCCGGATCGAACGCGCGCACCTTCGCGCCGGCTTCCCACAGCTGTTCCATCAGGCGCCGGCTGGAGGCCTCGCGCATGTCGTCGGTATTCGGTTTGAAGGCCAGGCCCCACAGCGCAATCGTGCGGCCGGCCAGCCGGCCGTCGAAATGCCGCGAGATCAGCTCGAACAGCTTGCCCTTCTGCTGTCGGTTGACCGCCTCGACCGCACCGAGCAGGCGCGCCTCGTAGCCGTGCGCGTGCGCGGTGCGCTCCAGCGCCTGCACGTCCTTGGGGAAGCACGAACCGCCGTACCCGGCGCCCGGATAGATGAAGCTGTAGCCGATGCGCGGATCCGAGCCGATGCCCTGGCGCACCAGTTCCACGTCGGCGCCCACCCGCTCGGCGATGTTCGCGATCTCGTTCATGAAACTGATCTTGGTCGCCAGCATCGCGTTGGCGGCGTACTTGGTCAGCTCGGCCGAACGCTCGTCCATCACCACCATGCGGTCGTGGTTGCGGTTGAACGGTGCATACAGCTTGCGCAGCAGCGCCACCGCGCGCGTGCTGGACGTTCCCACCACGATGCGATCGGGACGCAGGCAGTCCTCCACCGCGGCGCCTTCCTTCAGGAACTCCGGATTCGACACCACGTCGAACTCCACCGTGGCCTGGCGCACTGCCAGCTCGGCCGCAATCGCCTCGCGCACGCGGTCGGCGGTGCCCACCGGCACGGTCGACTTGTTCACCACCACGGCGTAACGCTGCAGGTGCCGGCCGATCGTGCCGGCCACCTTCTGCACGTACTGCAGGTCGGCACTGCCGTCTTCGTCCGGCGGTGTGCCGACGGCGATGAAGATCAGCTCGCCGTGGGCGATCGCCGGTGCCGCCTCGGTGGTGAAATCGAGCCTGCCACTGGCGTGGTTGCTCTGCACGATCGATTCCAGACCCGGTTCGTAGATCGGGATCTCGCCACGCTTCAGCCGATCGACCTTGCCCGCGTCGATGTCGACGCAGACCACGTGGTTGCCCATCTCCGCCAGGCAGGCACCGGTGACCAGGCCGACGTAGCCGGTACCGAAAATGGTGACTTTCATCATCGTCGCAGCAATCCCTTGAAAACCGAGCCGTCTATTCTAACCGCTCAAACGCACCGCACGGCACCGCGCCGCCATCGGCGAAAACGCAGAAGGGCGCGAATCGCTTCGCGCCCTTCTGCTTGGTCAACGCCGCACAACGGCGATGGACTTCTGATTACTTGTCGGCCGGAGCCGCACCAGCCGGCGTCGGGCCGGTCTTGACCAGGGTCACGTCGAAGATCAGCGTGGCATTCGGCGGCATCGGCGGCTGCGGCTCTGCGCCGTAGGCCAGCGCTGCCGGGATGAACAGCTTGTAATGACCGCTCACCTGCATCAGCTGCAGGCCTTCGCGGAAACCGGGGATCACGCCGGCCAACGGGATCTTGGCCGCGCCCGGCGGATTGTGCTTGGCGGAGGCATCGAACACCTGGCCATCGACGAAGGTACCGGTGTAGTTGATCTCGACGGTATCGTTCGGGCCCGGGCGAGCGCCGGTGCCCTGGCTGATCACCTGGTACTGCAGGCCCGAGGCGGTCGTCTTCACGCCCGGCGCAGTCTTGTTCTTGGCCAGGAAGGCGTCGCCCTCGGCCTTGTTCTTGGCCGCCAGCTTGGTCATCTCGGCCTGGTACTTGGCCTGGATCTTGGCCATGAAGGCCTCATGCACCTGCTTGGCTTCGGTTTCGCTCATGGTCGGCTTCTGGCCGGACAGCGCCGCCTTCACCGCGTTGGCCACCGCATTCGGATCCAGTTCGTCGCGCATGATCGGCGGAACCTGGGAAGCAATCTCCCAGCCCACAACGTAGCTGGCCTTCGCCTTGTCGACGGTACCGGCAGCGCCGGCCGTCTGGGCGGCAGCGCCGGCCGTCATGCCCAGCGCAACGGCCATCGCCACCGCCGTCAGCGTGGGACGCAGAAAGTGCTTCATTCGTAACTCCCTCATGTATGGATATGCCGGCGTTGCCGGCCGGGCCCCCCCGATGGGGGCAGGCCTCGCATTGTGCGGTGCTTGTCCGGTCTTGGCAACGATTCAGGGTTCAGACCGTCAGTCGGGATAAAGGTTCACGCCACTGCCGGCCGGCCCCGCCGATCAGCCCGCGCCGCCCCCGGAAGGGCCCGGCTTCTCCAAGGTCTCCTTCAGCGCCGCCTGCAGACGCGCATGCATCTTTACCAGGCCGCGCCACAACACCACCGCCACCACCACGCCCAGCACGATCAGGGACAGCGCGATACCGCGGGGCGGCAGAATCGCCGAACTGAGCCCACTCACCAGCAACGCCAGCGCCAGCAGCGTCGCCAGCGGGATGACCCTGGCCAGCACGTTGCGGATGGCCTGGGTATACGAACCGGCAAAGCGCTCGCGTATGCCGATCTCCGCCAGCAGCATGCCCAGCGCCTCGGCCTTGCGGTAGACCGCGATCAGCATGGGCAGGGACAGGAACAGCGCACCGGCCCAGATCAGCGTATGGCGCAGGTTCCGGTCGATGCCGAGCATCGAGAACCAGCTCCAGTTGTGCGTATTGATGTAGGCGCCAATGACGAACAGCGCCACCACCAGCAGCACGTTGATGCCGATATGCCAGAGCAGGCGCCGGAACATGGCGGCGATCGCCGCGTTCTCGTTGACCGGCTTGAGGTTTTCCAGCCAACCGCTGTAGCTGGTCGCCAGCAGCCTCAACGAGCGCGGCGTCACCCGGCGCAAGCCGTTCGCCAACCCGTCGGCCGAACGATTCATGTACGGCGAGGCGGCCATGCACAGCACCGAAACCGCCACCGCAATCGGATAGATGAAATCGCTGATCACGCCAAGCGAAAGCCCGAGCGTGGCGATGACGAAGGAGAACTCGCCGATCTGCGCCATGCCCAGCCCCGAGCGCAGCGCCGTGCGCGCGTCGTGCCCGACCACGAAGATGCCCAGGCTGCACGCCAGCGTCTTGCCGACGATGACGACCGCCGCGATGAGCAGCGCCGGCAGTGCGTACTGCAGCAACATCGCCGGATCGATCTTCAGGCCGATCGCCACGAAGAACAGCGCCGCGAACATGTCGCGCAGCGGTTCCACCAGGTGCAGCACGCGCCCCACGCTGCGCGACTCGGCCACCACCGCGCCCGCCAGGAAGGCGCCCAGCGCCACGCTGAAACCCATCCAGGCCGCGAGCAGGCTGGTGCCGAAACAGATGCCGAGCACGCTGACCAGCAGCGTTTCGTCGCGATCGAAGCCAGCCACGTAATCCACCAGCCGCGGCAGCAACAACAGGCCGAGGATCATCCCGACGATCACGAACAGGCCCAGGTGACCGACCAGGGTGAACGCGGTCTCCGCCTGCACCGAGCCGCCGATCGCCACCGCCGTGAGCAAGGTCAGCATGACGATGGCCAGCATGTCCTCGGCCACCAGCAGCCCCACCACCAGTTGGGCGAACGGTTGATGCCGCTGCCCGCTCTCCGCCAGCGTGCGGGTGGCCACCATCGTGGACGAGAGCGAGATGATCGCGCCGAGGAACAGCGCGTCCATGCCGGTCCAGCCGAACAGGCCGCCGATGCCGTAGCCGATCCACAGCATCAGCCCGACTTCGGCCACGGCTGCGGCCAGCACGCCGATGCCGACCTCGCGCAGCTTGCGCACGCTGAATTCAAGGCCCAGCGTGAACATCAGCAACACCACGCCGAGATTGGAGATGTCGTCGATCGCGCGCGGATCGCCGACCAGCACGCCCGGCGTGTGCGGCCCGATCAGCACGCCGGCCAGGATGTAGCCCAGCAGCACCGGCTGGCGCATCCGCTGGAACAGTATCGTGGTGGCGCCTGCCACGATCATCACCACGGCAAGGTCGCGAATGAAGCCGATTTCGTGCATTCGTCAACTCTTCGAAACGACGCAAGTCGCTGCAGCTTAAACGAAGCACGGCAGTACCCGGCCGGCCGTCGAACGAGGCGATGGGCGACGGATGATTCCTGCGCCGGGATGCTGAAAAAAAGCTTGACGGATATGTGGCCCGCACCTATTCTTCTCGGCTTCCAGCGGCGGGGCCATAGCTCAGCTGGGAGAGCGCCTGCATGGCATGCAGGAGGTCGGCGGTTCGATCCCGCCTGGCTCCACCATTGATTCAGTGCAAGTCCTTTGCGAGAACCCGCACTTCCATGTGCGGACTTTTCGAAAAAGCAACGTCCCCATCGTCTAGAGGCCTAGGACATCACCCTTTCACGGTGGCGACCGGGGTTCGAATCCCCGTGGGGACGCCACTTTAACCCGGCAGTCGACGTTGGCTGTCGAGGTCAAATGGCAAGTTGGTTGAGACGCTGGAAGATGCTGCAAATGCGGAGTGGTAGTTCAGTCGGTTAGAATGCTGGCCTGTCACGCCGGAGGTCGCGGGTTCGAGTCCCGTCCACTCCGCCACTATTCAAGTAGAAGGCCCGCCTTGCGCGGGCTTTTTGCTGCGGTGTATTTGTGCGCTCATCCATGTGCGCAAAGATCAAGAAGCAGCCATCCATGGCTGGACTTGCTGTACTTGTGCGCTCATCCCTGAGCGCGAGAAAGTCAAAAGGCGGCCATCCCTGGCCGCACTTTCAAACGAGGCCGCCGCTTTCTGATTGTCCCGGTTGCGGCTCCAGCGTGCCGATGGAATGCCCCTGCTCCGCCAGGTACTCCAGCCAGCGCGACAGGAACCCGTTCATGCGCAGGCGATGCTGGAACACGGTGTGCGCCGGGGAGAACGGTCCCAGCACCTGCCACAGGTGCCGGCCGGGATGGCAGTGCAAGGCCTCGGCCACATGCGCATCGGTATACATGCGCAACTGCGCCGAAGGCGCGCGCTGGCCGGTATGCGCGTCGACGAAATCGTAGGTGAGCTCCAGTTCCAGCGTGTACGGATGGCATTCCTGCACGTGCAGGTGCACGTCCAGTCCGTCGCCCACGTCGGACACGTATCGGCCTGGCGCCAGCTGCTGCGGCGCGAACAACCGCGCCAGCCGGTGGTAGTTTTCCGCATACAGCCCCATCAGGAACTCGAAGCGTCCGGGCAGCAGGCTGTGGCGGTTGTCCAGTACGACGCTCATGCGGAGTGCAGGCTCCAATCAGAACATGGTCCGCTCGATGCCGAAGCGGTCGAAGATCTTGCTGGCGATTTCCTCGATCGACACGTGCGTGGTGTTGAGGCTGGGGATGCCGGCCTGGCGCATCAACCGGTCGGCCTGCTCCAGTTCCCAGCGGCACTGCTGCAGGGTGGCGTAGCGGCTGCCGGCGCGACGCTGTTCGCGGATCTGCGCCAGCCGCACCGGGTCGATGGTCAGGCCATACAGCCGGTCCCGGTACGGCCCCAGGCGCGCCGGCAGTTCGAGTTTCTCGAGGTCCTCGTCGGTAAGCGGATAATTGGCGGCGCGTACGCCGTAATGCAAGGCCATGTAGAGGCAGGTCGGCGTCTTGCCCGAACGCGATACGCCAACCAGGATCAGGTCGGCCTCGGCATAGTTCACGTCGATGCCGTCGTCATGCGTGAGTGCATAGTTGGTGGCGTTGATGCGCGCCTCGTACTTGTCGAAATCGACCAGGCCGTGCGAGCGGTTCACCAGGCCGGTGCGCTTGCTTCCCAGCTCGTCCTCCAGCGGGCCGATGAACGGCGCAAACACGTCCAGCATCAACGCGCCGCTGGCGGCGACGATCTCGCACAGCGCACGGTCGGCCATGGTGTTGACCACGATCGGCCGCTGCCCGCTCTGCGCATAGTTGGTCTTGATCCGCAGCGCAGCGGCTTCCGCCTTGTGCGCGTTGTCGGTGAACGGCAGCCGGTGCTTGTCGAACCGCACGCCCTCGAACTGCGCCAGGATGCTGTTGCCGATCGTCTCCGCGGTGATGCCGGTGGAGTCGGAGATGAAGAAAACCGTTCGCTGCATACAGGGTCCTGGTCGTGGAAAGAGCCGTTTGCCGGCACCTTAGCGCAAGCACGAAATCCACCGCCAGCTGACTGGTATGGCGTTGGAATGACATCGGTCGGCAATGGTCTTCTTGTGCCGCGCACCATCCGCAGCGGACAATACCAGTTCTTTGCAACCCGCTCCGGGCCTTCGTGCCGCGCCCATTCCACTTATCCGCGTTTTCCCTGAGGAGACACCCTTGAACGACCTGGTGCTTTGGCTCGACCAACTGCGCATGACCGACCTGGGCAAGGTCGGCGGCAAGAACGCCTCGCTCGGCGAGATGATCGGCAACCTCGCCAAGCTCGGCGTGTCGGTGCCCGGCGGCTTCGCCACCACCGCCAGCGCGTTCCAGCAGTACCTGGAAAAGAGCGGCCTGGCCCGGCGCATCCAGGACCGGCTGGCCACGCTCGACGTCGATGACGTCGACGCGCTGGTCGCCGCCGGCAGGGAAATCCGCAGCTGGATCATCGACACCGCGCTGCCGGCCGAGCTCGAACAGGCGATCCGCGCGGCCTACCTCAAGCTGTGCAAGGACGCCGGTGCCGACGATATAGCCGTGGCCGTGCGTTCCTCGGCCACGGCCGAGGACCTGCCCGACGCCTCGTTCGCCGGCCAACAGGAAACCTTCCTCAACGTGGTCGGCATCGACGACGTGCTGCACAAGGTGAAGGAGGTCTTCGCCTCGCTGTACAACGACCGCGCGATCGCCTACCGCGTGCACCAGGGCTTCAAGCACGAGGACGTGTTCCTCTCCGCCGGCGTGCAGCTGATGGTGCGCTCGGACGTGGGCGCCTCCGGCGTGCTGTTCACGCTGGACACCGAGTCGGGCTTCCGTGACGTGGTGTTCGTCACCGGCAGCTACGGCCTGGGCGAGATGGTCGTGCAGGGTGCGGTGAATCCCGACGAATTCTACGTGTTCAAGCCCACGCTGAAGGCCGGCAAGCCCGCCCTGCTGCGCCGCAGTCTCGGCGCCAAGCAGCAGCGCATGGTGTATTCGGGCGCACCGGGCGAGCGGGTCAGGATCGAGGAGACCCCGGCCGAGTTGCGCCGCACGTTCTGCGTCAGCGATGCCGATGTGCAGGAGCTGGCCAAGCAGGCGCTGGTCATCGAACAGCACTACGGCCGGCCGATGGACATCGAGTGGGCGAAGGACGGCCATACCGGCAAGCTGTACATCGTGCAGGCACGTCCCGAGACGGTGAAGTCGCGCGCACACGCCACCCAGCTGGAGCGCTTCAGTCTCGGCGAAAAAGGCAAAGTACTGGCCGAGGGCCGCTCGATCGGCCAGAAGATCGGCGCCGGCAAGGCCCGCGTGATCCGTTCGCTGGCCGATATGAACAAGGTGCAGGTCGGCGACGTGCTGGTCGCGGACATGACCGACCCCGACTGGGAGCCGGTGATGAAGCGTGCCTCGGCGATCGTCACCAACCGCGGCGGCCGCACCTGCCACGCAGCGATCATCGCGCGCGAGCTGGGCGTGCCGGCGGTGGTCGGCACCGGCAACGCGCTGGAGCTGATTCCGGACGGCGCCGACGTCACCGTGTCCTGCGCCGAAGGCGACACCGGCACGATCTACGAGGGCATCCTGAAGTTCGAGCGCATCACCGCCGACCTTGGCGCGATGCCCGAGGCGCCGCTGAAGATCATGATGAACGTGGCCAACCCCGAGCGCGCGTTCGACTTCGGCATGCTGCCGAACGCCGGCATCGGCCTGGCCCGGCTGGAGATGATCATCGCCAGCCACATCGGCGTGCATCCGAAGGCGTTGCTGGAATATGCCGAACAGGACGCCGAGACCAGGGCGAAGATCGACGAGCGCATGGCCGGCTACGCCGATCCGGTGTCGTTCTACGTCGAGCGCCTGGCCGAAGGGATCGCCACGATCGCCGCCTCGGTCTACCCCAAGCCGGTGATCGTGCGCCTGTCCGACTTCAAGTCGAACGAGTACGCCGGCCTGATCGGCGGCTCGCGCTACGAACCGCGCGAGGAAAATCCGATGATCGGCTTCCGCGGCGCGAGTCGCTACGTCGACCCGAGTTTCGCCGAGGCGTTCGCGCTGGAGTGCAAGGCGGTCAAGCACGTGCGCGAGGTGATGGGCCTGACCAACGTGTGGGTGATGATCCCGTTCGTGCGCACGCTCGGCGAAGGCCGCAAGGTGATCGAGGTGCTGGCGAAGAACGGCCTCAAGCAGGGCGAGCACGAACTCAAGGTCATCATGATGTGCGAGGTGCCATCCAATGCCCTGCTCGCCGACGAGTTCCTCGATATCTTCGACGGCTTCTCGATCGGCTCCAACGATCTCACCCAGCTCACCCTGGGCCTCGACCGCGATTCGGGCATCGTCGCCAGCCTGTTCGACGAGCGTGACCCGGCCGTGAAGAAACTGCTGGCGATGGCGATCAAGACCGCCCGCGCCAGGGGCAAGTACATCGGCATCTGCGGCCAGGGTCCCAGCGACCATCCGGACCTGGCCGAATGGCTGATGGAACAGGGCATCGAATCGGTATCGCTGAACCCGGACACCGTCGTCGACACCTGGCTGCGGCTGGCGAAAAAGAAGGCCGGCTGAACCGACGGACCCCGCATTCGCCCCACCGATCGACCAAAGGGCCGGAATCATCCGGCCCTTTTTGGTGACGGACGGCGCGTGGCCGGGTTCAGCTGGAACGCACGAGCAACACCGTGACGTTGTCGTCGCCGCCGCTGTCGAGCGCACTCAGCAGCAACTGGTCCACGCACTCCTGGGCGGCCAGGTCGGTGCGTGCCACCACGCGCGCGATCGAGGCGTCGCTGACGCCCTCGGTCAGTCCGTCGCTGCATAGCAGGAAGCCCATACCCGGCTCCAATTGCCCCCGCGCCATGCCGACATGCAACTGCTCGATGGCGGTCACGCCCAGCGCCTGGGTCAACACATTGCGCTGCGGATGCTGGGCAACCTGCGCCGGATCGAGCTGGCCGGCCTCAACCAGCGCCTGTACCAGCGAGTGGTCGTGGCTGATCTGCCGCAGTTCCTTCTTCCACAGGTAGATCCGGCTGTCGCCGACCCAGGCGACCTCATAGCCATCGCCGCTGATCCGCAGCGCGGCGATGGTCGTGCCCATCGGCAGCACGTCGAAACTGGGCCGGGTATGCGCCAGCAGCCGTTCGGCGGCAGCGTGCACGGCTTCGATCAGGCCGTGCCCCTTGCCGACCAGCTCGACCACCCCGTCGCGCACCAGCGCCGACGCCACCTCCCCATGCTGGTGCCCGCCCATGCCGTCGGCCACCAGGAACAGGCCCAGTGAGGCATCAGCGTAATAGGTGTCCTCATTGCGCGTGCGGCGCAAGCCGACATGCGTTCCGTGTCCGAATTCGATCATGGGTTTTCAGTAGGTGCGAGCCGTTGCAGCATGCCGGAAGACCGGGTTGTTGTCACGGCAAGTTCGCTCGCGTATGATTCCCGGCTCGCATGCGCCACCATGCACCGCACCGGAGAGGTGGCAGAGTGGTCGAATGTACCTGACTCGAAATCAGGCGTACGTGCAAGCGTACCGTGGGTTCGAATCCCACCCTCTCCGCCAGAAAGGCAAAACGCCCCCATGTGGGGCGTTTTGCCTTTCTGGCGGTGATGGCTGGGTGAGAACCCACCCAGGTTATTCGGCGCATCCTGTGCCTCACCCTTCGGGCCGTCGGCTTCGCCGAGTTCGCTCCGGCATCCTGCCTCCGCAGTCGACAAATTCGTCAGGAACAAATCTGGACAGCCCCAGGCTGGCCCCGCAGCGCCCAGCGCGGAGAGGTTCGGCCCAAGGATGGGCCGAACAATCTCACCAGCAACCCCGCGGCATCCGCCCTCTTGCCCTTCCGACCACCACAGTCGTCGCCAAGCACCGGCGCCGCACCACCTCACAACCGCCGCCACACGCTCTGCCCATCCGCACTGCTCTTGTCCAGCGCGGCCAGGCGCTGCTCGTGCGCCGATATCTCCTCTGCCGATGCACGCAGCACACGTGGCCGCGCATGCAGCACCGCCGGTACCATCACCATCACATCGCGCTGCTCGGCGGCGCCCTCGAAGCCCAGGTCGAACGCCACCTGCCCCGAAGTCATCGCCAGGTACACGTCGGCCAGCAGTTGCGCGTCGATCAGGCCCCCGTGCAAATCGCGCCGCGAGTTGTCCACACCCAACCGCTTGCACAGGGCATCGAGGCTGTTGCGCTGCCCCGGGTAGCGCTCGCGCGCCATCGCCAGGGTATCCAGCACGCTGCAGCGGTCGCCGATCCGGCCCGCGGCATTGCCCAGTCGGGCCAGTTCGGCGTCGAGGAAGCCGATGTCGAAGCTGGCGTTGTGGATGATCAGCTCGGCGCCGTCGATGAAGGCCAGGAACTCCTCCGCCACCTCGGCAAAGCGCGGCTTGTCGAGCAGGAACTCGTCTTCGATGCCGGTGACCAGCCGGGCGCCCTCGTCGATCGCCCGATCCGGGTTCAGGTAGGTCTGGTAGTGCCGGCCGGTAAGCCGGCGCTCGACCAGTTCGACACAGGCGATTTCCACCAGGCGATGGCCCTGGCGCACTTCCAGGCCGGTGGTTTCGGTATCGAGAACGATCTGCCTCATGCCCTGCCCTTCATCAGCTCGGCCTGTTTGCGCGCGGCCTGGTCGACCTGCTCGTTTTCGATGTGGCCGTTGTGGCCCTTCACCCACTTCCAGCGCACCTGATGGGCGCCGACCGCATCGGACAGCCGTTGCCACAGGTCCTGGTTCTTCACCGGCTTCCGGTCGGCGGTACGCCAGCCATTCGCGCGCCACTTCGGCATCCACTGCTCGATGCCCTGCATCACGTAGCGCGAGTCGGTGGTGAGCGTCACCCGACACGGCCGCTTCAATGCTTCCAGCGCGCCGATCGCCGCCATCAGCTCCATCCGGTTGTTGGTGGTGGCCGGCTCGCCACCGGACACCATGCGCTCGCTACCCTGCGCCCGCAACAGGGCGGCCCAACCGCCAGGGCCCGGATTGCCGAGGCAGGCACCGTCGGTAAATGCTTCCACTTCGCTCATCGTTGCTCACGTATTCCATTGGAAATCACGGCGCCGCACTGCGCCGGGTACCCGGCGACAACCGGCCGTTCGCCGGCACGCGTACCGGTACCGGCGCAAGCCGCAGCGGCATGGCCGGACGCCGACGCTTGCGTGCCACCAGCACGTAGCCGCCACCGAAAGCACCGGCCAATGCGCCCCACGGTGCCTTCCGCCCCGGCCACACACCACCTACCCGCTGCAACTGCTCGACAGTCAGACCAGCCCGTTCGAGTTGATGCCGGAGCCGCCACGGCATCTGCAATGCCGGCGGCTTGCGGCGTGCATGCCAGTAGCACCACGGCGACCAGCCGCCGAGCGGATGCACGCCGGTCAACGCCAGCACGCCACCGGGTGCCAGCACGCGCATCGCTTCGTCGAGCAGGCTCGAAGGCAGCGGCGCCACCTCCAGCGCATGCCGTAACAGCACCAGCTCGAACGCGTCGTCGATGAAGGGCAACGGCTCGTCCGCGGCGGCCCGCAGATCGCCCTGGTAACGCCCGTCCCGCAGCTGCAAGCAGGTCCAGCAGCCGAACATCGGCAACGCCGGTGGCGCATCGTCACGGGAAGCGCCCAACAGCAGGGCGTGAGTGCCGAAGCAGCGCTGCAGGACCGGCTTCAACGCGCACGTCTGCGCATCCAGCAAGCGGCGCAATGGCGCGCTGGCATAGATGTCGTCACCCCGTTGCTGCTTGCGGTCGACCCGGTCATTCATCTGTATCGAGAGTGTAGCGGCTGACGACAACGGGCAGCAGTTCGAAGGCGGAGCGGAACTGCCGCACGCGGCTGAACAGCCACCCGGCGGGTTAACGTTCTGCTAACGAGCCGGCACCGGCGCCCCTTTATATTCGACCGCCTCATGCGCGCCCCGGACGGTTGCGTCTGTCGTTCCCCAGGAAAGGCACCCGGCCTGCCGGGTGCTCCTCAAACGCAGCGGAGCCCGCCTTGCACCTCATCCCGTTACCGGCATTGGCCGACAACTACATCTGGCTGCTGCACGACGACCATGGCAACGCCGTCGTGGTCGACCCGGGCGATGCTGCGGTCGTCGAGCAGGCGCTGGTCGCGCATCGGCTGCAACTGCGCGCAATCCTGCTGACTCATCACCACCACGATCACATTGGCGGCGTGCCGGCCCTGCGTGCGCACCACGGCGTGCCGGTTCATGCGCCGGACGACGAGCGCATCGGCGAAGCGACTGCGCGAGTGCGCGATGGCGACCGGGTCGAGTTGGCCGAGCCCTCCGTGCAATTCGAGGTGATTGCGGTTCCCGGTCACACGCTCAGTCATGTGGCCTACGTCGGCGCCGGTATTCTGCTGTGCGGCGATACCTTGTTCAGCCTCGGCTGCGGCCGCCTGTTCGAGGGCACGCCGGCGCAGATGCTCGCCTCGCTGGATCGCCTCGCCCAATTGCCGGGGGACACCCTGGTATGCGGCGGCCACGAGTACACCGAGGCGAACGGACGTTTTGCACGCACCATCGAGCCGGCCAATGCCGATTTGCAGCAGCGGCTGCAGGAAGTCGCCGCGCTGCGCGCGCGCCTTGAACCCACCCTGCCGGTATTGCTCGCCGGCGAGCGGGCGACCAATCCGTTCCTGCGCGTCGACACCGACGCCGTCATCGCCTGGTGCGAACGGCAAGGTGCTGGCAACGACCGGGTCGCCCGCTTTGCTGCCGTACGCCGTGCCAAGGACGGGTTTCGCGCATGAGACGGTACGCTCGATTCCTGCCGCTGCTGCTGTCGATGTTGCTCGCTGCCTGTGCCGGCATGCCATCGCACGGCCCACGGCCATCCTCCGTCGAGAGCTTGCCGGCACCGACAGCCTCCCCTGAAGCCGCGCCGCCACCCGCCGAACCAGGGGCGCCCTCTCCCGCAGCCGACGTCTGGGAGCGACTGCGCAGCAGCTTCGCCATGCCCGGCTGCGACGCCGATCCCGCCGTGCTGGCCTGGGCCAGGCACTACACGCGCCACCCCCGGCAGTTCGAAAGCCAGCTGCAGGCGGTGATGCCGCGCCTGGTCTACGTGCAGCAAGTGGCGGACCGCTACGATGTCGCCGGCGAATTCGTGCTGTTGCCATGGGTGGAAAGCCACTTCCAGCCGGTACCCGCCCGCAAGCGCCGGCCGGCCGGCATGTGGCAGATCATGCCGGTGACGGCCGGCGCGATGGGGCTGCGTGTCGATGGCCACTACGACGGCCGGCTCGACGTACCCGCCGCCGCCAACGCGGTGATGAAACTGCTTGAGCAGTACCACGAACAGTTCCACGACTGGCGCGTGGCCGACTACGCCTACAACGCCGGCGAATTCACGATACGCAAAATGGTTCAGGCGCACGGCATGCCGGCGGCGCAGCCAGCGATTCCCCAATGGCCGGTGCGCAAGGTGACGCGCGAACACCTGGCCAAGCTGCTCGGCATGGCTTGCGTGGTGCGCGAGCCGGAGCGCTTCAACGTCAGCTTGCCCACGCTGCCGGACGAGCAGCAGCTGGTGCAGACCGGGATCTCCCACTCGATGCCGATCGCGCGGGCAGCCGATCACGCCGGCATGTCGGTGGAGGCGCTGAAACATCTCAACCCGGCATTTCGCAACAACACGATCGATACCAGCGCCGCCCCCTACCTGATCCTGCCTGCCCGGCATGCCCGGCAGTTCCGCGATGCCCTGCTGGAACAGGCCGACAGCTCCGGCGGCGATCTGCTGGCCGGTGCGAGCCGCGGCGACACTGCGCCCAGCCCGATGCCGGCCGTGAGCCCGCCGCGGAAGGTCCACACCGTGAGGCGCGGCGACAGTCTGTGGCAGATCGCGCGCAAATACTCGGTCGGCGTCAGCCAGTTGCGGCACTGGAACCACCTGAACGGCCACGCGCTGAAGCCCGGCCAGACGTTGACGGTAGGCGCCCCGGACTAGTTTCGTTGCCCGAACGGCGGGTGCCCGGCCGCGCCCCCGCCTCACCCGCAGCATCGACCTTCATGGCGTCGCCCGGCAAGCCATCCGCCACACACGAAAAGGGGCAGCCCAAGGATGGCCACCCCTTCCTGCGCGGCGTCGGCCGTGCCCGACCGCCAGCGCCTACAATCGCTGCTGGTTGATCTTGATCTTGGTCTTCGCCTTGAGCTGGTCGATCAGCTCGCGCGTCGCCTCATAGCCGTAGGCCTGGGCCATCTGCTGGCGCAACGACTCGCGCTGCTCCGGCGGCACCTTGGACAGGTCGCCAGGCTGCACCTTGTCCACGGCCAGCAGCACATAGCTGCCGTCCAGCATGTCCACGGCGGCGTACTGCGGGTTGCCCGCCGTCGGGTGCGGCAGCAGGAACGCCTGCGTCAGCAGCGGCGCCGGCATCTGCGCGCGCCTTACCACCTCGTTCGCGGTGGTGATGCTGGCGCCCAGCGACTTGGCCACGGCGTCCATCGACTCGCCCTTGCGCAGGCGCGCCAACGCTTCGTCGGCCTGCTTCTTCTCGATGGCGGCGACGCGCGCGTCGAGGATTTTCTGCTGCACGTCGGCCCGCACCTCGGCCAGCGGCTTGGCCGCCGCCGGCACATGCCGGTCGACATGGATCACCACGGAGTGGTTGTTGCCAAGATCGATCAAACCGGAGTTGTTACCCTGTACCAGCACGTCATCGCTGAACGCTGCCGCGACCACCTTCGGATTCGCGGCCACGCCTTCGCCGCCCTTGCGCGTGAACAGGGCCGTGGTCTTGATCGGCAGCTTCAACGCAACCGACGCCGGCTCCAGCGAAGTCGGATTCTGGTAGGTGTTGTCGGACATCTTGCCGGCGACTTCGTTGTACGTGCGGTCGCGATCGGCCGTCGTCGCCTCCTTGACCAGCTGCTCGCGCACTTCCTCGAACGGCTTGGATTCGCCGCTGCGGATGTCGCGCAGCCAGATAATGTGGTAGCCGTCGGACGACAGCACCGGCTTGGAAATCTGGCCCTTCTGCATCGCGAACAGGGCCGAATCGAAGGCTTCGTTGGTCACGCCTTTTTCCAGCCAGCCGAGGTCGCCACCCAGGCGGCGGGAACCCAGATCCTGCGAATCCTGTTCGGCCAGCTTGGCGAAGTCGCCCGGATCGGCTTGCGCGGCGATCTTCTCGGCCTGGGCCAGGGCTGTCTTCTGCTGCTCCGGCGTGGCGTTGGCCGGCACGTTGATCAGGATGTGCGAGACGAGCCGCTGCTCCGGCTGGACGAAACGCTGCTTTTCGCTCGCGTAGCGCTTCCTCAGGTCCTGGTCGCTCGGCTCGGCAGCCAGCGGCAGATCCGCACCAACGACCTCGACATACTTCACCGAGACCTGCTCCGGATTCATGTAGTCGGCCTGGTGCGCCTTGTACCAGGCCTCGATCTCGGCATCGCTGACCGTGCTGTTGTCCAACGCGGGACGCGGCAGCTGGAAATAGCGCAAGTCGCGGCGCTGGCCCAACAGCTTCAGGAAGCTGTCGAGCTGGGCATCGCTGGCGCCAGTGCTGGCATTGATCGCGGCCGGCAGCAACTGGGTAGCCAGCGACGTGCGGATCTCGTTCTCGAACATTTCCGGCGTCTTGTACTGGCTGGTGAGCCACGAGCGGTAGCTGGTGCCGTCGAACTGGCCGTTGACCTGGAACGCGGGGATCGAGGCGATGTAATCGCGCATGGCCAGATCCGATACCCGCAGCCCCCAGTCCCCGTTGGCCTGCAGCAGCAATTGCTCGTCGATCATCCCGTCGAGAATGCGCAGCTTCGTCTCGTTCTTCTCGAAGGCGCTGGAGTCGAACTGCTCGCCCTGCTGTTCGGCTGCCTGCTGCCGCAGCTGGTTCACGCGATCCTGGTAGGCGCGCTGGTCGATCTCGTGCTTGCCGACCTTCGCCACGAAGGCGTCGTCGTTCGACATGAAGTAGCTCTCCATGCCGAACAGCGACATCGCCAGGACGGCGAGGCCAAGCACAATGATGGACGGCCATCCGTGCATCTTGTTACGCATTGCCTGCAGCATTGAAATCTTCCCGCAAGGTGGTGAAAGCGCGTGGCGCGCGGATGGCACAAGCCGCCGTGCCGACGTGCGTCCGACAACGGTACGGACGCTCATCGCTCAAATGACAAGGGCGCCACACGGGCGCCCTTGCGAACTGTGGCGGAGTGGACGGGACTCGAACCCGCGACCTCCGGCGTGACAGGCCAGCATTCTAACCGACTGAACTACCACTCCGCATTTTTCTGGTGGGTGCTGTAGGGATCGAACCTACGACCACCGCCTTGTAAGGGCGACGCTCTACCGCTGAGCTAAGCACCCGAAACCAAGCGTTAGCCGCTTAGTTTAGGGCATCCTTGAGGGTCTTGCCAGCCTTGAAGGCAGGCACCTTCGAGGCCTTGATCTTGATCGCTTCGTTGGTGCGGGGATTGCGACCGGTACGGGCTGCGCGCTTGCGCACGGTGAACGTACCGAAGCCAACCACCGAGACATCCTCGCCTTTCTTCAACGACTTCTGCACGGTCTCGAAGAAGGCTTCGAGAGCACGACCAGCGTCGGCCTTGGTCAGCTCGGCCTTCTCGGCGATGGCATTGATCAGATCGGTTTTATTCATTGAAAAACTCCCTTGTTCGGATTTCGTCAGTGCGGTCTGTCCGGAGACGGGACAGCAACGACATGGATGGTTGGCTCTTGCCTGGGCCGTAACGCAACCCCGCATCGCTGCGCTGACCTACAACGCCGGGACTGCGGTATCGCCTTTATACCAGCGCCTTGCCGGACTCCGCAACACAAGCCACAGCAACGTTTCCGCAAGATTCGCGACTTGCGGAAACGCTTGCAAAACCGACTCCGGGGGACTAGGGGAAATTTCGTCGACCGACGGCGAAAAACAAAAAAGTGCCCTGCACGGCAGGGCACTTCGAAGGGAGCACGGCAGGATGAAGCGGAGCCGGCGAATCAGTGCGTCAGCGAGTGCCCTTCCGCCGGCTCGCCGGCAACCGCCGCAGGAGCCGCCTCTTTGGCCGGATTCGGCTGCAGCGGGCGCTCCAGGGCGATATCCAGCACCTCATCGATCCAGCGCACCGGATGAATCTCCAGCGACGAGGTGATGTTCGCCGGCATGTCCACCAGGTCCTTCTTGTTGTCCTCCGGGATGATCACCGTGGTGATCCCGCCGCGATGGGCCGCCAGCAGTTTCTCCTTGAGGCCGCCGATGGGCAGCACGCGACCGCGAAGGGTAATCTCGCCGGTCATCGCCACTTCGGAGCGCACCGGCACCCTGGTCAGCGCGGACACCAGCGCAGTGCACATGCCGATGCCAGCGCTGGGGCCATCCTTCGGTGTGGCGCCCTCGGGCACATGGATATGCACGTCGAGCTTCTGATGGAACTCCGGATCGATGCCCAACTGGTCGGCGCGCGCACGCACCACCGAAAGCGCCGCCTGGATCGATTCTTTCATCACGTCGCCAAGCTGGCCGGTATGCACCAGCCGGCCCTTGCCCGCCACCACCGAGGCCTCGATGCTGAGCAGCTCGCCGCCGACCTGGGTCCAGGCCAGGCCGGTGACCAGGCCTACTTCGTTCTGCAGTTCCTTGCGACCGAAATCGAACCGGCGCACGCCCAGGTACTGGTCCAGGTTGGATGAATCCACCTTGATCCTGTCGGGGCTGGCCTTCGCCCTGCCCTTGGTCGCCTTCGCGGGCGAGGCTTTCGCCCGCGCCTTCTTCACCTGGCCCAGGGTCAGCTCCTTGACCACCTTGCGGCAGATCTTGGAGATCTCGCGCTCGAGGTTGCGCACACCCGACTCACGCGTGTAGTAGCGCACGATGTCGCGCAAGGCGTCCTCGGTGACGCTGAGCTCCTCCGGCTTCAAGCCATTCGCCTTGAGCTGCTTGGACAGGAGGTACTTCTGCGCAATGCCCAGCTTCTCGTCCTCGGTGTAGCCGGGGATGCGGATGACTTCCATGCGGTCGAGCAGCGGGCCGGGGATGTTCAGCGAATTGGCGGTAGCGATCCACATCACCTCGGAAAGGTCCAGGTCGACCTCCAGGTAATGATCGTTGAATGCATGGTTCTGCTCCGGATCGAGCACCTCCAGCAGCGCCGACGACGGGTCGCCGCGGAAATCCATCGACATCTTGTCGATCTCGTCCAGCACGAACAGCGGGTTCTTGGTGCCCACCTTGTTGATGTTCTGCACGATGCGGCCAGGCATCGAACCGATATAGGTGCGCCGATGACCGCGAATCTCGGCTTCGTCGCGCACACCGCCCAGGCTCATGCGCACGAACTTCCGGTTGGTCGCCTTGGCGATCGACTGACCCAGCGAGGTCTTGCCCACGCCGGGCGGGCCGACCAGGCACAGGATCGGCCCCTTCATCACGGATACGCGCTGTTGCACGGCGAGGTATTCGAGGATGCGGTCCTTGACCTTCTCCAGGCCGAAGTGATCGGCGTCGAGCACCTCCTGCGCCAGTTGCAGGTCCTTGCGCACCTTGCTGCGCTTCTTCCACGGCACGCCAACCAGCCAGTCGAGGTAGTTGCGCACCACGGTGGCCTCGGCCGACATCGGCGACATCTGCTTGAGCTTGCCGAACTCCTGCCGCGCCTTGGCCAGCACGGCCTTGGGCATGCCGGAACCTTCGATCTTCTTCTGCAGTTCCTCGATCTCGTTGGGGCCGTCCTCGCCGTCGCCGAGCTCCTTCTGGATCGCCTTCATCTGCTCGTTGAGGTAGTACTCGCGCTGGCTCTTCTCCATCTGCGACTTGACCCGGCCGCGGATGCGCTTCTCCACCTGCTGCAGGTCCATCTCGCCATCGACCAGGCCGATCAGCAACTCCAGCCGCTGGCCGACGTCGGCGGTCTCCAGCACCTTCTGTTTGTCGGCCATGCGCACAGACAGGTGCGCGGCGATGGAATCGGCCACGCGCGAGGGGTCGTCGATACCGGACAGGCTCGCCAACACTTCCGGCGGCAGCTTGCGGCTCTGCTTGACCAGCTGCTCGAACAATGAGATCAGCGTGCGCGAGACCACGTCGAGCTCACGTTCCTTGGCGTTGTAGACCGGCTCGATCACGCGCGAACGGGCGGTCAGCATGCCGTCTTCTTCCTTGAAGCCCTCGACCGACACGCGCGACTGGCCCTCGACCAGCACCTTGACCGTGCCATCGGGCAATTTCAGCAGTTGCAGCACGCCGGCCAGCGTGCCGACCTGGTGCAGGTCGGTGATCTCCGGGTCGTCGATATCCGGACTCTTCTGCGCAACCAGCAGAATCTGCCGCTCGCCTTCCATCGCGCGCTCCAGTGCGCGCATGGACTTGTCGCGGCCGACAAACAGCGGAATGACCATGTGCGGATAGACCACCACGTCGCGCAACGGCAACACCGGCAGAGCGTCCAGCGCAACAGGAAGGGGGGCGTTCTTGGCCATGAAAGAGGGGTCCCTCGGGTTCAGATCTGGTTTCGTCCCGACACTGCGCCGGGCCTGTCAACTCGTCAAGTGGAGGCGACCGGGAGTCTACTCAAGGCGGGCTGGCCGCAAAAAACAGAACGGCCCCGGCGAAATCACCGGAGCCGTCGTCGCCGCAGACAGGGCTTGCAGGGGTCAGGCAGCGTCGCCGCCGTCACCGGCAACCCGTTGCTGCAGGTTGCCGCGATAGATCAGATAGGGCTCGGCCTGGCCCTGGATCACAGCATCATCCACCACCACCTTGCTGACGTGCTCCAGTGACGGCAACTCGTACATCGTGTCCAGCAGCACCTGCTCCAGGATGGTGCGCAGGCCGCGGGCGCCGGTCTTGCGCTTGAGCGCCTTGCGCGCGATCGCCTGCAGCGCCTCGGGGCGGAATTCCAGCTCCACCTCCTCCATCTCGAACAGCCGTTTGAACTGTTTGGTGACCGCATTCTTCGGCTCGGTGAGAATCTTCACCAGCGCCGCCTCGTCCAGTTCGTCCAGCGTGGCCACCACCGGTAGGCGCCCGACGAACTCCGGAATCAGGCCAAAGCGCACCAGGTCGGCCGGTTCCACGTCGGCCAGTACCTTGCCCAGGTTCTCGGTGCGCTCCTTGCTGCGTACCTCGGCCGAAAAGCCGATGCTGGTGTTCTCGGAGCGCTGCTGGATGACCTTTTCCAGGCCGGCGAACGCGCCGCCGCAGATGAACAGGATGTTCTTGGTGTCGACCTGCAGGAACTCCTGCTGCGGATGCTTGCGCCCGCCCTGCGGCGGCACCGAAGCCAGGGTGCCCTCGATCAGCTTCAGCAGCGCCTGCTGCACGCCCTCGCCGGACACGTCGCGGGTGATCGAGGGGTTCTCGCTCTTGCGCGAGATCTTGTCGATCTCATCGATGTAGACGATGCCCGACTGTGCCTTCTCGACGTCGTAATCGCATTTCTGCAGCAGCTTCTGGATGATGTTCTCGACGTCCTCGCCCACGTAGCCGGCTTCGGTCAGCGTGGTGGCGTCGGCGATCGTGAACGGTACGTTGAGCAGGCGCGCCAGCGTCTCGGCCAGCAGCGTCTTGCCCGAGCCGGTGGGACCGATCAGCAGGATGTTGGACTTGCCCAGTTCGATATCGTCGCTCTTCTGGCGCGACTCGATCCGCTTGTAGTGGTTGTACACCGCCACCGCCAGCGCCTTCTTGGCGCGGGTCTGGCCCACCACGTACTGGTCCAGCGATTCGCGGATCTCCTTGGGCTTGGGCAGCTGGGTGCGGCCGGAAGCCGCCTTTTCCTCCAGCTCCTCGCGGATGATGTCGTTGCACAGCTCCACGCACTCGTCGCAGATGAACACGGACGGACCCGCGATCAGCTTGCGCACTTCATGCTGGCTCTTGCCGCAGAACGAGCAATAGAGAATCTTGCCGCTGTCGCTGGAACGCCCCTGCCGGTCGTCGCTCATACTCTCGATCCCGCTGGTAAATCTGAATGCGTCGCGAGAATAACACAGGGCCCCGCGTCTGCCTGCAGACGCAGAGCCCATCCCGCGACCCTGGGGTAAAACCTCGAAATCAGGCCGATTTCACCGTTTCGCCGGCGCGCTTGTCGAGCACCTCGTCGATCAGGCCATAGGCCTTGGCGTCGGCAGCGCTCATGAAGCGGTCGCGCTCCATGTCCAACTCGATCTTCTCCAGCGTCTGTCCGGTGTGCTGGACATACAGCTTGTTCAGGCGCTCGCGGATATACAGGATTTCGCGCGCCTGGATCTCGATGTCGGTGGCCTGGCCCTGCGCGCCGCCGGAAGGCTGGTGAATCATGACGCGCGAGTTAGGCAAGGCGAAACGCTTGCCCTTGGCGCCGGCCATCAACAGGAACGAACCCATGCTGCAGGCCTGGCCGATGCACATCGTGCTGACGTTCGGCTTGATGAACTGCATGGTGTCGTAGATCGCCAGGCCGGCGGTCACCGCACCGCCTGGACTGTTGATGTAGAAGTTGATGTCCTTGTCCGGGTTCTCCGACTCCAGAAACAGCATCTGCGCAACGATCAGGTTGGCGACCTGGTCATTGACCTCGCCCACCAGGAAGATCACCCGCTCCTTCAACAGGCGCGAGTAGATGTCATAGGAGCGCTCGCCGCGAGCGGTTTGCTCGACGACCATCGGCACCAAATTGAGGTTCTGGATCGGATCCATGGCCATGTTTGCAGCTCTCCGCTCGATGGGCCCGATTGCTCAGGCGTTGGCTGGGCGCATCACGTCGTCGAAGCTCAGGTCCAGCTGAGTGGTCTTGGCGTGCTCGGCCACCCATTCGGCCACCTGATCTTCCATCACGCGATTCTGCAGCCCGGACATCAGTTGGGGGTCGCCGTTGTAGAGTTCAATGACCTTTTCCGGCTCCTCGTAGGTGGAGGCGATCGCCGCCAGCTGCTCGGCCACGCGCTTGCGGTCGATCTTGATCTCCTGCTTGCGCGCGATCTCGCCCATCAGCAGGCCGGCGATCACCCGTTGGCGCGCGATCGGCATGGCGGCCTCGATCAGCTGCGGCGGTGGCTGCTGGCCCTGCGGCACGCTGCCGGCAGCCATGTTGCGCGCCTCGGACTGCACCATCAGCTTCGGCACGTCCAGTCCGGCATGCGCCAGGGACAGTTTCTCCGCCACCTCGGACTTCAGGCGCGCCATCAGCGCCGCCTTCAGTTCGCGTTCGAGGTTCGCACGGACTTCCTTGCGGAACGTTTCCAGGTCGCCATCGGCGATGCCGAACAACTTGGCGAATTCGGCATCGATCTCGGGCAGCTTCGGCTCCTGCACCTTCAGGATGCTGAAGCTGACCTGGGCGTTCTTGCCCGCCAGCTGCGCATTGCGGAAGTCTTCCGGGAAAGCAATCCCGGTCTCGAAACTGTCACCCATCTTGCGGCCAATCAGCGCCTCGTCCAGCGCCTTGAACAAGGTGCCCGAGCCCAGCACGCTGCCGGCACGCTCCAGGCCCTCGGCCGGGAAGCGGTAGTCGCCAGCCTCGGCCGAGTACTCGAACATCACGAAGTCGCCCTCGGCGGAGGCGCGATCCACCTCGTCGAAGCTGCGGCGCTGCTGGCGCAGGGTCTCCAGCATCTTGTCGATATCGGCGTCGGTCACCACCGCCATCGGCCGGCTGATCTCGAGCGCGGCCACTTCAACCACCGGGAACTCCGGCATGATCTCGAACGTCGCGGTATACGCGATTTCACCGTTTTCCGGCTCGCCGGTGGTGTCGATCGCCGGATTCGCGATCGGCTGCAGCTTTTCCTGCGCCACCGCCTCGCGCAGCGTGCTGCCGATCAGGTCGGACAACACCTCGCCGCGGACCTGGTCGCCGAACCGCTGCTTGATCACCGTCGTCGGCACCTTGCCCGGACGGAAACCTTTCAGGCGAACCGTACGGCCCATCTCCGCGATGCGCGCGCTCACCTGCGTCTCGAACCGCTCCGCGGGGAATTTCACCGTGAGCTTGCGCTCGAGCGTGCCGATGTTCTCAACCGAAACCTGCATGACGTCTCCTGGTACTACCTGATGTTGTGGGCCTGCCACAGGCGCCATGGCGGCCGTGCCGCCCGAAAACAAAGAAATCAACGGGGTATGGTGCGAAAGGGGGGACTCGAACCCCCACGGGGTTAACCGCCAGAACCTAAATCTGGTGCGTCTACCAATTCCGCCACTCTCGCCCTGCACCCTCGCCAAACGTGCGTAACCACCGGATTCTGAAACCGATTGTCACTTGCCGGAGCAACTCCGCAAGCGCCTCATCCCCATGGCCACGCCCGCCTAAGTCGATGATTCCCTTATACGAAAGCAGACCATTTTACGGTCGCGCGACCTTGCAGCACAAGCGCTGGCGGCTGCGAACGCGCCATCGCCGATGTGTCGCAACGTTCCGGCTGCGCAAAGCAAAACGCCGATCGCAAGCGATCGGCGTTCTGTCGATTGGTGGGCCGTGAAGGATTCGAACCTTCGACCAATTGATTAAGAGTCAACTGCTCTACCAACTGAGCTAACGGCCCAGGAAACCTGGGTTGAAACTGGGGTGGATGATGGGATTCGAACCCACGACAACCGGAATCACAATCCGGGACTCTAACCAGCTGAGCTACATCCACCATCGACCGATACTGGTGCGCCAGACAGGACTCGAACCTGCAACCGTCGGCTTAGAAGGCCGATGCTCTATCCGGTTGAGCTACAGGCGCAGTCGCTGCAGGTAGAACGTTTCGCTGGTCGGGGTAGAGGGATTCGAACCCCCGACTTTTGCGTCCCAAACGCAACGCTCTACCAGACTGAGCTATACCCCGCTTTCGAATCACCGGCCGTGCCACCACCGGAGCCTTGAAATGTTACGGGTGCCGCCTCGCTCAGTCAATCCGTATCGAAGCACACCTTGTGTTTCTTGATCATCCTTTTCGCGGAGAACCGTACAGCTTCCCGTTGAAAACAAAACGGGGCGCAAGCACCCCGTCTCGCAGAATAAAAATGGTGCGCCCGGAGAGATTCGAACTCCCGACCACCTAGTTCGTAGCCAGGTACTCTATCCAACTGAGCTACGGGCGCACTAAAAAAACCTTTGCCTTGCAGCTTTCGATGTCTGGACACCGAGGCGGTGAAGCAAGGAGCGGAATTATTCAGGCTCCGCCCGCTTGCGTCAACCCTTTTCGTGAAATTTCTTCTCTGGTTTATTCACATCCGGCAGGTGACGGCTTGCGGCGCGCCACGCCTCCAGGCAGCACCTGCACACAGGCGCCACAAAAAACGCCCGTACACGAAAGAGGGCAACCACTCGCTGCCCTCTTTCGTTGCATCGTATGGCCGTCCAAACCGCGCTCAGCCGTCCAGGCCAATCCGACTCTGCGGTGCCGGGTCGCCGACCTTGCCGACGGCCGAGTCGGCGCCACCCTTCGGCGGAGGAGGCGGCGGCGTAGCGCCAGTCGATGCGTTCTTCGTCCAGTCGGACGGCGGCCCGGGTACGCGCCCGGCCATGATGTCGTCGATCTGGTGAGCGTCGATCGTCTCGTACTGCAGCAGGGCTTCGGCCATGGCATGCAGCTTGTCGAGGTTCGCGGTCAGCAACTCCTTGCTGCGTGCATAGGCACGATCGAGGATGCCGCGCACCACTTCGTCGATCTTGCTGGCGGTCTCGTTGGAGATGCTCTTGTGCTGGGTCACCGAACGGCCGAGGAACACCTCGTCCTCGTCCTCGCCGTAGGTGATCGGCCCCAGTTCGTCGGAGAGCCCCCACTTGGTCGCCATGTTGCGCGCCATCTTGGTCGCCCGCTCGATGTCGTTGGAGGCGCCGGTGGTGACCTTGTCGGCGCCGAAGATCAGCTCCTCGGCCACCCGCCCGCCGTACAGCGAGCACAGCTGCGACTGGATCGCCACGCGGTTGATGCTGTACTTGTCGCCCTCGGGCAGGTACATGGTGACGCCCAGCGCACGCCCGCGCGGGATGATGGTGACCTTGTAGACCGGGTCGTGCTCGGGCACCAGCCGACCGACGATGGCGTGGCCGGCCTCGTGATAGGCGGTAAGCTTCTTCTCGTCCTCGCTCATCGCCATCGAGCGGCGCTCGGTGCCCATCAGGATCTTGTCGCGCGCCTTGTCCAGGTGGCTCATGCGCACTTCGCGCGCGTTCTCGCGCGCGGCGAACAGCGCCGCCTCGTTGACCAGGTTGGCCAGGTCGGCGCCGGAGAAGCCGGGCGTGCCGCGTGCGATGGTCATCGCATTGACGTCGCTGGCGGTCGGCACCTTGCGCATGTGCACCTTGAGGATCTGCTCGCGGCCTCGCACGTCGGGCAGGCCCACCACGACCTGGCGGTCGAAGCGGCCCGGGCGCAGCAGCGCCGGATCCAGCACATCGGGGCGATTGGTCGCGGCGATCACGATGATGCCTTCGGTGCCCTCGAAGCCGTCCATCTCGACCAGCAACTGGTTCAGGGTCTGCTCGCGTTCGTCGTGACCGCCGCCCAGGCCGGCGCCGCGATGGCGGCCGACCGCGTCGATCTCGTCGATGAAGATGATGCACGGCGCGTGCTTCTTGGCCTGCTCGAACATGTCGCGCACGCGGCTGGCGCCGACACCGACGAACATCTCGACAAAGTCGGAACCGGAGATCGCGAAGAACGGCACCTTGGCCTCGCCCGCGATGGCTTTCGCCAGCAAGGTCTTGCCGGTGCCGGGCGGGCCGACCATCAGCACGCCGCGCGGAATCTTGCCGCCAAGCTTCTGGAAACGGCCCGGGTCACGCAGGAACTCGACCAGTTCGCCGACCTCCTCCTTCGCCTCGTCGCAACCGGCGACGTCGCTGAAGTTGACCTTGATCTGGTCCTCGCCCTGCAGCTTGGCGCGCGAACGGCCGAAGCTCATCGCGCCACGCCCGCCGCCGCCGGACTGCATCTGGCGCATGAACCAGATGAACACGCCCACGATCAGCAGCACCGGCAGCCAGCTGACCAGCAAGCCGATCAGCGAGAAGCCCTCGGACGGATCCTGGCGGACCTCGACGCCCTTGTCCTGCATCTGCTTGACCACCTCGTTGGTGGAGAAGCCGAGCATCGGCGCGACCGTGCGGAACGGGCTGCCATCCTTCAGCTTGCCGCTGATGGTGGCCGGCTGGTCGGCGCTGATCGTGGCATTGGCGACGTTGCCGTTGTCCACGCTTTGCACGAACGAGCTGTAAGGCAGGTCGGACGAGGTCGCGCCGCGCGGATTGAAGCTCTGGAACACGGTGAACAGGACCACCGCGATGATCACCCAGAGCAACACGTTTTTCGCTGTTTCATTCATGCACGGTTCTCGCCCGGTGACACCGGGGCGGGCTTGCGGCCCACCGCCAGTGCGTACACCTCACGCGAACGTGCGCGGGAGGCCTTAGGTTTACGCATGGTTACGCGGGTGAAGTCCGCGCGCAAGCTGCGCAAGTAATCGTCAAAGCCGACGCCCTGGAACAATTTGATCAGGAACGAGCCGCCCGGCTTCAGCCACTGCCGGCCGAAATCCAGCGCCAATTCGGCCAGATCCATGGCGCGGATCTGGTCGGCCAGTGCCACGCCACTCATATTGGGGGCCATGTCGCACAGTACAAGATCCACCTTGAGCCCTGCCAGGCGCGATTCCAGCTCGTGCAGCACCGCTTCCTCGCGAAAATCGCCCTGCAGGAAGTCCACCCCGGCGATGCTCTGCATCGGCAGGATGTCCAGCGCGAACACCTTGCCGCTGTCGCCCAGCCGGTTGCGCACCAGCTGCGACCAGCTACCCGGCGCGGCGCCGAGGTCGACCACGTTGATGCCCGGCTTCAGCAGGCGGTCGCGCTCGATCAGCTCCTCCAGCTTGTACACCGCACGCGAACGCAGGCCCTCGGACTGGGCTTTCTTCACGTATTCGTCGTTGAAGTGTTCGCGCAGCCAGACTGCGCTGCTCTTGCTGCGGGCCATGTCGTCACGGTCGCCGATTGGGGAACGGGTTGGCGCATGATACCCTTTGCCGTTCATTGACCGCGAATCGAGCACTGCCGCATGGCCCTTTCCCCCTCGCAGATCCGCTACCTGCGCAGCCTCGCCCATGACCTGAGCCCGGTCGTCCTGCTCGGCAACAAGGGTGCCAGTGACGCCGTGGTGAAGGAACTGGGCCAGGCGCTGGATATCCACGAGCTGGTCAAGGTGAAGCTGTCAGGCGGCGACAAGGACGAGCGGCAGGCCCAGATCGACGTACTGACCCATGGCACCGGGGCCGAGCCGATCCACCAGATCGGCCACGTCGTGGTGCTGTTCCGGCGCAACGCCGACGAGCCGAAGATCGCCCTGCCACGCTGATGGACCTGTCGCTCGAACGCCCCGAAGGCTATATCTACGTGCGTCGTGTCGGCGCACGCGGCATCACCCTGATCGACCGCGAGATCGCCCGCAGCTTCCTGCTGGCGCCGGACCGGGCCGTCGAGGACTGGCCGGTCACCGCCGTCGAGGCACTCGACGCCGGCCACGTGGAAGCCGTGCTGGCATTGCGGCCCGAACTGGTGGTGCTGGGCACCGGCGAACGCCAGGCGTTCCCGGCCGCGGCCTTCATGGCCGGTTTCCTGCGCAAGGGCATCGGCATCGAAGTGATGGACAACGCTGCCGCCGCGCGCACCTACAACCTGCTGGCCGGCGAAGGGCGACGGGTGATCGCCGGTTTCATCCTGCCGCCGGCCTGAGCGGCAGGCACCTTCATCAGCGCGGCGGCAGGTAGCCCAGTGGGTCGACCGGATTGCCGTCCTTGCGGATCTGGAATTCCAGCTCGTTGCGGGTAGTGCCGGTCGACCCCATCTCGGCGATCTGCTGACCCATGCTGACCCGTTGGCCTTCCTTGACCAGGCGCTTGCTGTTGTGGCCATAGGCGGACAGGAAGCTGTCGCTGTGCTTGATGATCACCAGCTCGCCGTAGCCGACCAGGCCGTTGCCGCTGTACACCACCACACCATCGGCGGCGGCACGCACCGGGTCGCCGGACTTGCCGGCGATCTCGATGCCGGGGATCGCGTCGCCACTCTGGAAACGCCCCACCAGGCTGCCGTCGGCCGGCCAGCGCCATTGCACGTGGCTGACCACGCGTGACACCCCGGCGGCCGCGGGCGCCGGCGGCGGCATGCTTGCCGGCGCGGCGGTCGGCACGCCCGCCACCGGCACGACGGACGTCGCAACGACGGCGGGCGCGACCGGCCTTGGCGGCGCGTTCGCCGTGGCGGTGCCCGGCGCCTCCACGGACGGGGCCGCGGAGGGAGAAGCCGGCGCCGCCACCGGCTCGAACACCGGCGCCGACGGCGCCGGCGCACTCGACACGGATGCGCCGGCGGCATGCACGGGCGCGGCTGCCGGCGGCGCGGCGGCACGTCCTGCCGGCGGCGAAAGCGTCAGCCGCTGCCCCGGCCAGATCGTGTACGGTGCGGCGATCCCGTTCCATTGCGCCAGGTCGCGGAAGTCCACGCCCTTGCGGAACGCGATCGAGTACAGCGTGTCGCCCTTGGCCACGGCATAGCTGCCGCCGGGAATCGGTGTACGGGCCGGTGTCGACGCGACAGGTCGGTGCTCGTCGTAGCCGCCAGCCACCGGTTCCACCACGACCGAGCTGCGCATGGTGCCGCAAGCGGCAAGCAGCAGGGTCACGGCCAGGGTTGCGCAACACGAAAGATATCGGTCCATGCGCACCAGCATACCGAGGCGGACGGCCTTTTTCATGCGACGCCCCCGCGCCGCGGCTGCTCAATGCAACCAGAACCACCACACCAGCAGCAGGGCCAGCAGCACCAGCGCGGCCCAGCCGATCCGTTCGATGTGTTCGTGCAGGATCCGCTCGGCACGCTCGCCGACCAGGCGGATCAGCAACGCCAGCAACCACACGCGCTTGCCGCGGCCAAGACCGATGCAGACCAGGAACGGCAGGATCGGCACGCCGATGATGCCGCACGCCCAGGTGACGAACTTCATCGGCACCACCGGTTGCAGCGCGGCCAGGGTCAGCACGCCGTACATGCCCCAGCGATGCTCGACCATCTGTCGGCTCAAGGTCGCCACGCCCTGCTCGATCGGTGCCAGCAGGTGCAGCGCATCGAGCACCGGCCGCAAGGCATGGAACGCCCAATGGCCCAGCACGTAGCCGACCAGCGCACCCAGCAGCGAGAACAGCAGGCTGACGTTGGCGAAGAAGAACGCCTTGTGCCGCTTGCCCAGCATCATCGGTGCCAGCATCACTTCCGGCGGAATCGGGAAGATGAACGATTCGACGAAGCTCAGCCCGGACAGGTAATACAGCGCCCGCGGCTCGCGCGCCCAAGTCAGTGCACGCGCATAAAGTGCCCCGAACAGACGCATCAGCCGATCCCGCCCAGCAGCGGCACGAAACTGACTGCGCCCAGTTCCTCCTGGATGAAGTCGCCCTTGCCGTCGCCACGCATGCGGATCAGGGTCTGCCGGCTCGGCGAGCCGACCGGCGCCACCAAGACGCCGGTGGGACTGAGCTGGTCGAGGATGCGGGTCGGAATGGTGTCGCCGGCGGCAGTGAGGATGATCGCGTCGAACGGCGCCTCGTCCGGCCAGCCGAGCTTGCCATCGTCGTAGCGCGAACGCAGGTTGGCCAGGCCGAGCTGGCGGAAGCGCCGGCGTGCCTGGCGCAGCAGCGCCTCGATCCGCTCCACGGTGAACACCTGCGGCACCAGCGCGGCCAGCACCGCCGCCTGGTAGCCGGAGCCGGTGCCGATCTCCAGCACCTTCTGCGGCACCCCGAACTCGAGCAGCGCCTCGGTCATGCGCGCCACCACCCAAGGCTGCGAAATGGTCTGGCCGTGGCCGATCGGCAGCGCGTCGTTTTCGTAGGCGCGCGAATGCAGCGCCTGGTCGATGAAGTGGTGGCGCGGCAGGTTGCGGATCACCTCGATCACGCGCAGATCGCGGATGCCGCCATCCTTCAGGGTCGCCGCAAGGCGATCGCGCGCGCGCTGCGAGGTCATCCCCTCGCCTTTCAGATCCGCGGCAGGCAATGGATACGTGGTCATGGCTCAGGCCGCCTCGTCGTTGCTGGTCCGGCCTACCGCCATCGCGTCGCTCAGCGGCTGCATCCAGCTGCTGACCTTCTCCAGCGCCTGGAAGCGGGTCAGGTCGACATGGATCGGCGTGACCGAAACAAAGCCGCGCCGCACGGCATTGAAATCGGTGCCGGGACCGGCATCGTCCACCTCGCCGGCCGGACCGATCCACCAGATCGGCCGGCCGCGCGGATCGGTCTGCGCGATGCACGGCGCGGCGCGATGGCGGCGACCGAGGCGGGTCACCTCGAAGCCCTCGATTTCCGCCCACGGCCGATCCGGCACGTTGACGTTGAGGATGGTATCGGCCGGCAGCGGATCGACCAGCAGCCGCTGCATCAGCAGCAGCACCGCCTTCGCCGCCGAGTCGTAGTGCACGCCCTTGTGGTCATGGCTGACCAGCGACACCGCGATTGCCGGCAGTCCCAGGAAGCGCCCTTCCATCGCCGCCGACACCGTGCCGGAATAGATCACGTCGTCGCCGAGGTTCGCCGAGTTGTTGATGCCGGAGACGACCATGTCGGGCTCTTCGTCCAGCAGTCCGGCCAGCGCCAGATGCACGCAATCGGTCGGCGTGCCGGCGACGCGGTAGTAGCCGTTGCCCATCGGCAGCACGCGCAGCGGCGCATCGAGCGTAAGCGAATTGCTGGCGCCGGAACGATCGCGGTCGGGCGCCACCACCGTCACCTGGGCCACTTCGCCGAGGCGCTCGGCAAGCACGTGGATGCCAGGTGCATCCACGCCATCGTCGTTACTGACCAGAACTCGCATGATGCTCCGTCGAAAGCTGACTGCGGACACGCTGGTCCATGACCCCACGGTGCGCGCCACACCCGTCGAGTTTACCGGAGCGCGGCATGGGTTTCACATCGTCCGGGCATCCGCTGCGCGCTTTGACTTAGCATGCCGACATGAAGCGCCGCCCACCTGCACGGGTCAACGACGACGACAGCCGCCTGTTCCGCGAGGCGATCGGCGACGTGCGTCCGCTCGACCCGGTGGCGCCGCCACCAGCGGCGGCGAAGCCCGCGCCGCATCCGCACATGCTGGACGCGGACGAAGCCGCCGTGCCCGGCGAACTGCTGGACATGGCGTTTGACCCGGCCCTGCTCGAAGTGGGCGAGGAACTGGGCTACTTGCGCGATGGCTACCCGCCGAAGCTGCTGCGCCAGCTCAAGCGTGGCCAGTTCAGCGTGCAGGACGACCTCGACCTGCACCAGATGAACGCCGCCGCCGCGCAGGCCAGCATCGTCGCCTTCCTGGCCGAGGCGAAACAGCACGGCCTGCGCTGCGTGCGCATCGTGCACGGCAAGGGCCTGCGCTCGAAAGCCGCCGGACCGGTGCTGAAAGGCCTCACCGACCGCCTGCTGCGCCGACGCGACGACGTGATCGCATTCGCCTCGGCACGACCGGCGCTGGGCGGCACCGGGGCGGTGGTCGTCCTGCTCAGGGGCTGACTGCAGGAGCGCGTCCGGGGCGCGAATGCTCTTCCCGATGCGAGAGCAAAAGCATCGCACGCGATGAAGGAAGTCCCTTGTGGACAGGCTGCGCTCCTACGCGATCGAGGCCACTTCGCGCACGACCACCGTGGCGTACGCGCCGGCCGGCAGCTCGAACGACAGTTCCAGCGCGTCGTCGCCCAGCCAGCGCCGGCGCAGGTCCTTCGGCAGCAGCCGCAGCGGGCGGCGTTCCTGGTCCATCCGCGCCGCCGCCAGGCCGGCGGCCAGGTCGTCGTTCGCCGCGCCGATCTCGCGCTCCAGCGCGCCCGCCTCGCCCTGGCTCGGCGGCTCGCCCTGCCCCCACAACGGGCCGGACGGATGGATGTCGGCGCGGGCCAGCCGTTCGGCCAGCACCGCGTTGAACGGTTCCGGCCCGAACCACGAGCGCGAGCCGGCCAGCGACCAGATCTCGCCATCCAGCGGGCTGTCCCAGGCGCCGCGTTCGACCCGTGCCGCCAGCACGCTGTTGAAGATCTGCGAACGCGCCGCGGACAACAGGAACGAGCGCTGGTCGCGATCCACGCGACGCCCGCCGAACATCGCCCGCGCCTGCGCCACGTTGCCGCCCTCGCGGCCGAAGCGCTGTTCGCCGAAATAGTTCGGCACGCCGCGCGCGGCGATCTGCTGCAGCGCCTGTTCCGCCGCGCCGCGGTCGCCCTGCACCTCGCGCAGCACAAGCACGAAGCGGTTGCCGCGCAATGCGCCGCGCTTCAGTTTGCGCGAATGCCGCGTCGCCGCCAGCACCTTCACTTCCGCGTGCGGGAACGCCGACCAGTCCGGGTCGGGCTTGCCCGCCAGCTGCACGGAGAAGGTCTGCCGGGTCACCGCGTGGCGATCCTTCAGCCCTGCGTAGCCCACCGCGACTGGCGGCACGCCGGCGAACTTCGCCAGTTCTCGCGCCACCCAGTCGGTATTCGCGCCGCGCTTCTCCACCCACAGCAGGGCGTGTTCGCCGGCACCGTCGGCGTCGTAGCCGAGGATCTCCTCGACCTGGAAGTCCTCCGGCGCGCTGCGCAGTCGGGCGGTCAGTGGCGGTTCGCCGAAGGCGTGGGGAAGTTCTTGCACGTCGAAAGGTCCGGTCAGTTTTGTAGGAGCCCACTCGCGGGCGATGCTCTGCTCTGAATCTCCACCGAAGTACCTAGAGCAAAAGCATCGCCCGCAAGCGGGCTCCTACATCAAGAAGATGGTGGCGAGGCCAAGAAAAATGAAGAAACCGCCGCTGTCGGTCATCGCGGTGATCAGTACGCTGGAGCCCAGCGCCGGATCGCGGCCGAACTTCGTCATCAGCACCGGGATGCCGACGCCGGCGAACGCGGCCAGCAGCAGGTTCAGCGTCATCGCCGCGGTCATCACCAGGCCCAGCGAGGCGCTGTCGTACAGCAGCCACGCGACGACGCCGATCACCCCGCCCCAGACCAGCCCGTTCAGCAGCGACACGGTCAGTTCCTTGCGCCATAGCCGCTTCGCGCTCTCGGTGGTGATCTGGTTCAGCGCCAGCGCGCGCACGATCATGGTGATGGTCTGGTTGCCGGAGTTGCCGCCGATGCCGGCCACGATCGGCATCAGCGCGGCCAGCGCCACCAGCCGCTCGATCGAGCCTTCGAACAGGCCGATCACGCGCGAGGCGATGAACGCGGTGACCAGGTTGATCGCCAGCCACGCCCAGCGGTTCTTCAGCGAGGCCCATACCGAGGCGAAGATGTCCTCCTCCTCGCGCAGGCCGCCGCGGCTGAGCGCTTCGCTCTCGCTTTCCTCGCGGATCACGTCGACCATCGCGTCGATGGTGATGCGGCCGATCAGGTGGCCGCTCTCGTCGACCACCGGCGCGGTCACCAGGTCGTAGCGCTCGAACGCCTGCGCCACGTCGTACGCATCGTCGGTGGGGTGGAAGGTGTTGACGTCCGGCGCCATCACCGCACTGACCATTTTTTCCGGCGGGTTCACCAGCAGCCAGTGCAGCGGCAGCACGCCGGTGAGCAGGTTGTCGTGGTTGATCACGAACAACTTGTCGGTCTGCGCCGGCAGCTCGTCCCAGCGGCGCAGGTAGCGCAACACCACTTCCAGGCTCACATCCTCGCGGATGGTGACCATCTCGAAGTCCATCAGCGCGCCGACCTGGTCGTCCCCGTAGGACAGCGCCGACTGCACCTGCTGGCGCTGCTGCGTGTCCAGGCTCGCCATCAGCTCCGGCAGCATCGCGGTCGGCAGATCCTCGACCAGGTCGGCCAGCTCGTCCGCGTCCAGCGGCTCGACCGCGGCGAGGATCTCCTGGCGGTCCATGTCCGCGATCAGCGATTCGCGCACCGCATCGGATACTTCCAGCAGGATCTCGCCGTCGCGGTCGGCCTTGACCAGCTGCCAGACCGCCAGGCGGTCGTCCAGCGGCAGCGATTCGAGGATGAAGGCGATGTCGGCCGGGTGCAGTTCGTCCAGTTGCCGGCGCAATTCGGCCTGCGATCCGGCCGGCAGCGGGCCTTCGTCGTCATGCCGGCGCAGCACCTCGACGATGGCTTCGAGCTGGTCGTGCAGCCGGCTGGTGGCGCTGCGGGCCTCTACTTCGGTCACGCGCGCTCCAGCAGGACGCACGCCTGCGCAGCGATCCCCTCGCCGCGGCCGCAGAAGCCGAGTCTTTCGGTGGTGGTGGCCTTGACGCTGATGCGGCCGACCTCGCTGTCCAGGTCGACAGCGAGGTTCTCGCGCATCGCCTGCGCGTGCGGGCCGATCTTCGGCGCCTCGCCGATCACGGTGATGTCGGCATTGCCCAGCGTGTAGCCATGCTGCGCCATCAGCATCGCCGCATGGCGCAGGAACTGGCGGCTGTCGGCATCGCGCCAGCGCTCGTCCGAGGGCGGGAAATGCCGGCCGATGTCGCCCAGCGCCAGTGCACCGAAGATCGCGTCGCACAGCGCATGGATCACCACGTCGCCGTCCGAATGCGCCACCACGCCGCGACGATGCGGTACGCGCACGCCACCCAGGGTGACGTGGTCGCCCTCGCCGAATGCATGCACGTCGAAACCCTGTCCGATCCTCATGGGGCGGCCCTCATGCGACTGTCCTTGCAAGCAGGAACTCGGCCAGCGCGAAATCCGCTGCCGTGGTCACCTTGATGTTGTCCTCGGCGCCCTCGACCAGCAACGGCGTGAAGCCGGCCAGCTCCATCGCCATCGCCTCGTCGCTGACGGTTGCGCCGCGCCGTGCCGCGTCGCGCAGCGCCAGCGCCAGTTGACCACGCCGGAACATCTGTGGCGTGAAGGCACGCCAACGCAGGTCGCGCGGCTCGGTCTGCACACTGCGGCCGGCCGCATCGGCGCGCTTCAGCGTATCGCGCAGCGGCGCGCCGAGCAGGCCGCCGTCGGCCGCCCCGGCCAGCTCGATCAGCCTGCCGATGTCGGCCAGCCGCACGCAGGGCCGCGCGGCGTCGTGCACCAGCACGAAATCGTCCGCACCCACCGACGCCGGCAAGGCGTCGATTCCGGCCAGCACCGAATCGCTGCGCTCGGCCCCACCGACCGCGGTCAGCACCGGCTTGCCGCTGAGCGTGTCGATCCTGGACCAGTGCGCATCGCCAGCGGCCAGCGTCACCAGCAGGCCGCCGATCCGCGGATGCGCAGCGAGCCGCTCCAGCGTGTGCGCGATCAGCGGCCGCCCGGCCAGCGGCAGGTATTGCTTCGGGCAGTCGCCGCCAACCCGGGTGCCGCGCCCCGCGGCCGGCACCACGCACCACAGCGCCGGCGCGCTCATGGCGACCCGGCGGGCGTGGCGGGTGGCGGCGGCGGCAGGCTGCTGGACGCCGAGGCCGGCGTTTCCACCACCTGGTAGAACACCTCACCTGGCTTGATCAGGCCCAACTCGGTGCGCGCACGCGCCTCGACTGCCTGGTCGCCATGCTTCAAGTCCAGCACATCGGCGCCGACCGCCTGGTTGCGCTGCAGCAGCTTCGCGTTCTCGTCGGCCTGTTTCTTCACCGCCACGCGCAGGCTGTCCACCTCGTGCATGCTGCCGCTGCCGGTCCACAGCTTCAGCTGCAGGCCGATCAGCAGCAGGATCAGAACCAGGGCGATCCAGCGCAGCATGGGCGGCCGTTCAGCCCGGCAGGCGGGTCAGGTTCGGAAACGCCCCGCGGCCGGCATAGCGTGCGGCCGAACCCAGCGCCTCCTCGATGCGCAGCAGCTGGTTGTACTTCGCCACGCGATCGCTGCGGCACAGCGAGCCGGTCTTGATCTGGGTCGCCGTGGTAGCCACCGCGATGTCGGCAATGGTGGTGTCCTCGGTCTCGCCGGAGCGATGCGAGATCACCGCCGAATACTTCGCCGCGTCGGCCATCGCGATCGCTTCCAGGGTCTCGGACAGCGTGCCGATCTGGTTCACCTTGATCAGGATCGAATTGGCGATGTGCTTCTCGATGCCCTCGCGGAAGATCGCCGGATTGGTCACGAACAGGTCGTCGCCGACCACCTGCACGCGCTCGCCGATCGCATCGGTGAGCAGCTTCCAGCCGTCCCAGTCGCCTTCGGCCATGCCGTCCTCGATGGTGACAATCGGGTACTGCCTGGCCCAGCCGGCGAGCAGGTCGACGAACTGCGCCGAGCTGTACTGCTTGCCTTCGCCGGCGAGGTCGTACTTGCCGTTCTTGTAGAACTCGGAACTGGCCGCGTCGAGGCCGAGCAGGATCTCGCTGCCGACCTTGTAGCCGGTCTTGTGGACGGCTTCGAGAATGGTGTCGATCGCCTCGACGTTGGAGCGCAGGTTTGGCGCAAAGCCCCCCTCGTCGCCCACCGCGGTGCTGAGGCCGCGGCCGTGCAGCACGCTCTTCAGCGCATGGAAGATCTCCGCACCGGCGCGCAGCGCCTCAGCGAACGTCGGCAGGCCCACCGGCAGTATCATGAACTCCTGCACGTCCACGTTGTTGTCGGCGTGCGCGCCGCCGTTGATGATGTTCATCATCGGCACCGGCAGCACGCCGGGCTTGCCGTGCGACAGGTACTGCCACAGCGGCTCGCCGCGCGACGCGGCCACCGCGTGCGCCGCCGCCATCGACACGCCGAGCAGCGCATTCGCGCCCAGCTTGCCCTTGTTCGGCGTGCCGTCCAGCGCGATCAGTTTCGCATCCAGGCCTTTCTGGTCAGCCGCATCGAAACCCTTCAGCGCCGCGGCAATCGTGGTGTTGACGTTCGCCACCGCGTTCTTCACGCCCTTGCCGCCGTAGCGTGACTTGTCGCCGTCGCGCAGCTCGACCGCCTCGCGCGAACCGGTGGATGCGCCGCTGGGCACGGCGGCGCGGCCGAAGCCGCCGCCGGCCAGGGTGACTTCGGCTTCCAGCGTGGGGTTGCCGCGCGAGTCGAGGATTTCACGGGCGTGGATGCGGGTGATCTGGGTGCTCATGCGGTGTCCGTCTGCCTGGGTGGTGAATGAGTTGGAACGGGCGCATCGCTGCGCCCGGTGTTTCAGGAAACATCCTGCTCCAGGAAGCGGTGCCGCTTGGTTACGGCATCCAGCTCCAGCAGGGTTTCCAGCAGCGCCTCCATCTTGCCCAGCGGCCACGCGTTGGGGCCATCGCTGAGCGCCTTGCTGGGGTCGGGATGCGTCTCGGCGAACAGGCCGGCCACGCCCACCGCCACCGCGGCGCGCGCCAGCACCGGCACGAACTCGCGCTGGCCGCCCGAGGTGGCGCCCTGGCCGCCCGGCAACTGCACCGAATGGGTGGCGTCGAACACGACCGGGCAGTTCGTATCGCGCATCACGCTCAGCGAGCGCATGTCCGACACCAGGTTGTTGTAGCCGAAGCTGGCGCCGCGCTCGCACACCATGATGGCATCGTTGCCGACGGCTTTCGCCTTGGCCACCACGTGCTTCATGTCCCACGGCGCGAGGAACTGGCCCTTCTTGATGTTCACCGGCTTGCCGGCACGCGCCACCTTCTGGATGAAGTCGGTCTGCCGGCACAGGAAGGCCGGCGTCTGCAGCACGTCGACTACCGCGGCGACCTCGTCCATCGGCGTGTACTCGTGCACGTCGGTGAGCACCGGCACACCGATCTGCCGCCTCACCTCGCCCAGGATGCGCAGGCCTTCCTCCAGCCCCGGCCCGCGGAAGCTCTCGCCGGAGGAACGGTTCGCCTTGTCGAAGCTGGACTTGAAGATGAAGTTCACGCCGAGCCGCGAGGTGATCTCCTTCAGCGTGCCGGCGGTGTCCAGCTGCAGTTGCTCGGACTCCACCACGCACGGACCGGCGATCAGGAACAGCGGCCGGTCCAGGCCGACGTCGAAGCCGCACAACTTCATGCCACGCGCTCCCGGGCCAGCTTCTCGCCGTCGCGCACGGCCTTGAACTCGCGCGCCGCGCGCACGAAGCCGATGAACAGCGGGTGGCCGTCGCGCGGGGTCGAGGTGAACTCCGGGTGCGCCTGGCAGCCGAGGAACCACGGATGCCGCTGTTGCGGCAGCTCCACGATTTCCACCAGCAGGTCGTCCATCGACTTGCCGGAGATCACCAGGCCCAGGTCCTCGAACGGCTGGCGGTAGCGGTTGTTGAACTCGTAGCGGTGGCGATGGCGTTCGCGCACCACGTCCTGGCCGTACAGCTCGCGTGCCAGCGTGCCGGCCTTGAGGCGGCATTCCTGCGCGCCCAGGCGCATGGTGCCGCCGAGGTCGGAGCGGTCGCTGCGCTGCTCGACCTCGCCTGCCGCGGTGGTCCATTCGGTGATCAGCGCGATCACCGGGTTCGGCGTGTTGCGGTCGTTCTCGCTGGAGTCGGCATCGGCGAGGCCGGCCACGTGGCGGGCGAAATCCACCACCGCCGCGTGCATGCCGTAGCAGATGCCGAAGTACGGCACGCCGTGCTCGCGCGCGTACTTCGCGGCCAGCACCTTGCCCTCGAAACCGCGCTTGCCGAAGCCGCCGGGCACCAGGATCGCGTCGGCCTTGCCGAGCACCTTGGCGGCGCCTTCGGCCTCGACCTGCTCGGAGTCGACCCAGTCCAGGTTCACCCGCGTCAGCTGCTTGATGCCGCCGTGGCGCAGCGCCTCGCCCAGCGACTTGTAGGCGTCCTTGTGCTCGACGTACTTGCCGACGATGGCGACGGTGATCTCGTCCTTCGGATGTTCCACCGCATCGACCGTGCGCTGCCATTCGGACAGGTCGGCCGGCTTGGCGTCCAGGCCGAGGCGCTTGACCACGATGTCGTCCAGGCCCTGCTGATGCAGGTACAGCGGCTGCTTGTAGATGATGTCCACGTCAGTAGCGCTGATCACCGCCTGCTCCGGCACGTTGGTGAACAGTGCGATCTTGCGCCGTTCGCTCTCGGGCAGCGGCTGCTCGCAGCGGCACAGCAGGATGTCCGGCTGGATGCCGATCGAGCGCAGTTCCTTCACCGAATGCTGGGTCGGCTTGGTCTTGATCTCGCCGGCGGCCTTGATGTACGGCACCAGGGTGAGGTGCATGAACACCACCTTCTCCGGTCCGTGCTCGATGCGCAGCTGGCGGATCGCCTCCAGGAACGGCAGCGATTCGATGTCGCCCACCGTGCCGCCGATCTCCACCAGCGCCACGTCGAAGCCGCGGGTGGCCTCGTGGATGCAGTGCTTGATCTCGTCGGTGATGTGCGGGATCACCTGCACGGTGGCACCGAGGTAATCGCCGCGGCGCTCCTTGCGGATCACGCTCTCGTAGATCTTGCCGGTGGTGATCGAGTTCTTGCCGGTCAGGCGGGTACGGACGAAGCGCTCGTAGTGGCCGAGGTCGAGGTCGGTCTCGGCGCCGTCGTCGGTCACGTAGACCTCGCCGTGCTGGAACGGACTCATCGTGCCCGGATCCACGTTGATATAGGGATCGAGCTTCATCATGGTGACCGAAAGGCCGCGCGCTTCGAGAATGGAAGCGAGCGACGCCGCAGCAATGCCCTTGCCAAGCGAGGACACCACACCGCCGGTGACGAAAATCAGGGGGGTCATGGAAAGCAGCCGTGCTGGAAATTGGCATTTTAGCTGCAGAAGCGTCCCGCTGCGAGATGGAAGCGCAGAATTTGTCGCGATCGGTTCATTTCCAACTGTCCACCACGGATGAAACGGCCGCGGAACGCCTGCTAGCATGGCCGGATGAACAACCCCGTCCTCGCCCGTCTCGCCGCCCTGCGTGCGGCCATGCAGCAGCACGGCGTCGCTGCCGTGCTGGTTCCCAGCGCCGATCCGCACCTGTCCGAATACCTGCCCGCCCACTGGGCCGCGCGCGAATGGCTGTCCGGCTTCACCGGTTCGGCCGGCACCCTGATCGTCAGCCGCGAGCAGGCCGGGCTGTGGACCGACTCGCGCTACTTCTCGCAGGCCGAACAGCAGCTCGCCGGCAGCGGCATCGGCCTGATGAAGCTGCGCGTGCCGCACACGCCCGAGCATCTCGAGTGGCTGCAGCAGCATCTGCACGAGGGCGACGTGCTGGCCGTGGCCGGCGACAGCGTGGCCGCGACCACCCAGCGCCAGATCGAGCGCCGGCTTGCCGACAGCGGCGCCACGGTGCGCACCGACCTGGACCTGCCCGGCGCGATCTGGGCGGATCGCCCGGCCCTGCCGCAGGCGCCGGTGGTCGAACACGAGCTGGCCTGGGCCTGCATCTCGCGTGCCGACAAGCTGGCCCACCTGCGCAAGGCGATGCACAGGCTCGGCGCCACCCATCACCTGCTGTCCAGCCTCGACGACATCGCCTGGCTGACCAACCTGCGCGGCAGCGACGTGGAGTGCAACCCGGTGTTCCTGGCCCATCTGCTGGTCCAGGCGGACCACCGCGCCACCCTGTTCGTCGGCCGCGCCAAGCTGAGCGATGCGCTGGTCGCGAAACTGGCTGCCGACGGCATCGGCATCGCCGATTACGCCTCGATCACCTCGACCCTGCAGGAACTGGATGCTGCCGACCGCCTGCTGCTGGACAGCGGCCGGGTGGTCAGCGCGATCGCCGCGGCGATCCCGTCAGGCGTGAGCCGGATCGAGGCAGCCAATCCGAGCACCGCGTTCAAGGCGGTCAAGAGCGTCGCCGAACTCGACCACATCCGCGACGTGATGCGCCGCGACGGCGCCGCCCTGGTGCGCGCTTTCCGCCGGCTGGAACAGCGCCTCGCCGCCGGCATGACGGTGACCGAACTGGACGTCGACACCTTGCTGCACGAAGAACGCTCGGCCCAGCCGGGCTGGGTCGGCGAGAGCTTCGCCACCATCGCCGGCTACCAGGCGAACGGCGCGCTGCCGCACTACCGCGCCACGCCGGAATCGCACGTCACGCTGCAGGCGAAGGGCCTGCTGCTGGTCGACTCGGGCGGCCAGTACCTCGGCGGCACCACCGACATCACCCGCGTGCTGGCGTTGGGCGAGACCACGCCGGAACAGCGCCGCGACGCCACGCTGGTGCTGAAGGGCATGATCGGGCTGTCGCGCGCCCGCTTTCCGAAGGGCGCCAGCGGCCCGCAGTTGGATGCACTGGCGCGCGCGCCGCTGTGGGCCAGCGGCATGGACTACGGCCACGGCACCGGCCACGGCGTGGGCTACTTCCTCAACGTGCACGAGGGCCCGCAGTCGATCCGCCCGCCGGTCGCCGGCGGCGCGCTGGTGGCGCTGGAACCGGGCATGATCAGCTCGATCGAGCCGGGCCTGTACAAGCCCGGCCGGCACGGCATCCGCCACGAGAACCTGGCCGTGGTGGTCGAAGCCGACCGCACCGAGTTCGGCGAATTCCTCGCCTTCGAGACGCTGACGATGTGCCCGTTCGACCGCCGCGCGCTGGAACCGGGCCTGCTCAACCCGGAGGAACGTGCCTGGCTGGACGACTACCACGCCAGCGTGCGCGCCGCGCTCAGCCCGCTGCTGGAGGCCGCCGACCTGGAGTGGCTGAGCCGCCACTGCGCGCCGCTGTAGCTCCTCCCCGAAAGCGCAGGGCGGACAGTGGCCGCCCTGCGTCGCGCGGCCGGCCACGCGTGACCGCCTCAGCGAAAGTGCGTGGCGCCCACGTCGACAGCGGCAGGCTGCATAAAGTACTCGTGCAGGTACTTTTCGCCCTCGTCGCAGAACACCGTCACCACCGTCTTCAGTTCCGGGAAATTCTGCCGGATGCGCTTGGCGGCGAGCAGGTGCGCGCCGGAACTCGGTCCGCAGAACAGCCCGTAGCTGCGCGCCAGCCGCTTCATCTCGCTTACGGCATCGGTGCTGGAGACGTTCAGCACCTCGTTCACCAGCCCCGCGTGGCGCTGGAAGATGCCCGGCACGAAGCCGTCGGAAATGCCTTCGATGGTGTGCGCGGCAATCTCGCCGCACAGGATCGTGCACGATTCGGACGGCTCCATCGCGAACAACCGCACATTCGGATTGACCTCGCGGAATGCCTGGCCCACGCCGATCAGCGTGCCGCCAGTGCCGACGCCCAGCACCAGCGCATCGGGCACGCGGCCCGGCGGCAGCTGGGCCAGGATTTCCGGGCCGAGGATCAGCCGGTTCTCCTCCACGTTCCATTCCGACTCGAACTGGCTGGGGCAGAAGTAGCCGGCCTGCTGGCCGAGCCGCTGCGCGCGCACCAGCGCCTCGTTGACATGGAAATTGCCGCAGAACAGCACGTCCGCGCCGTAGGCCCGCGAGATCGCCACGCGCTCGCTGGACAGGCCCTCGGGCATCACCACCAGCATGCGGTAGCCCTTCACCGCCGCCACCATCGACAGCGCGTTGCCGGTGTTGCCGCTGGTCGCTTCCACGATGGTGTCGCCGGGCTTGAGCAAACCTTCCTGCTCCGCCCGCTCGATCATGTACTTGGCGATGCGCGCCTTGATCGAGCCGGAAGGATTGAGGAACTCGATCTTCGCGTAGACGCCCTCGATCTCCAGTAACGGGGTGTCGCCGACCGCGTCGAGGATGCTGTCCGATACCGTGGTGAAGCGCGTGGCCATCTCAGGCGGCCTCGTGCGCGTGACGCATCGTGTCCAGCGCCAGCGCGGAATGGGCGTAGGCGCCGCCCGCGCGCATCTCGGCGGCGACCCAGATCGCCTCCATGATCTGCTGCTCGCTGGCGCCCTGCTTCAAGGCGCCGGCGGTATGTCCCTTGATGCAGTACGGGCACTGGGTGACGTGCGCCACCGCCACCGCGATCAGCTGCTTGGTGACCGCCGGCAGCGCGCCGTCGGCGAACACCGCGGCGCTGAACGCCTTGAACGCATCCAGCGGCGCAGGCGCCAGTTCGCGGCGCTTGCGCGCCAGTTCCGCCGTCGCCGGCGGGTATATCGTCGTGTCCATGCCATCCTCCTTGGATGAAGCCGGGTGGAAATTCAATGCTGCGCCGACACCGTGCCCTGCACCCAGCTCGGCGGGTCGCTGGCCGGGAAACTCTGGGCGAGCTCGTCGTCGACGCGCTGCTCCTGCGCCAGCACGGACTCGCCGGCCGGTGCAACGAAAAGCTTGCGGCCCGGCGCCAGCACGGCGCCGGCGGCGTCGGGCCCGGTCAGCGAGCGGCGAAGGGAACGTCGTACGAAGAAACGGAACATGGCGCTACCTCCTGATGTCGATGGACATCGAAGTGATGGACCGACCCGGCGCGCCGCGGGTCACAGCCCCAGATTGTTGTGCTCCAGCACGCGTTCGGCGCGATAACTCGAACGAACCAGCGGTCCTGCGACCGCCTCCAGAAAACCCTTGCCGAGCGCCAGCTTGCGATAATCGCGGAACTCGTCCGGCGTGACGAAGCGCTCCACCGGCAGGTGGTGCGGGCTGGGCCGCATGTACTGGCCCAGGGTGACCACGTCCACGTGGGCGGCGCGCATGTCGTCCAGCGCCTGCTCGACCTCGGCGTCGGTTTCGCCCAGGCCCAGCATCAGGCTGGTCTTGGTGAGCGTCTTGGGCGCGTGGCGCTTGGCGAACGCCAGCACGCCCAGGGTCTGCTCGTAGCCTGCGCGCGGATCGCGCACCGGATGGGTGAGGCGGCGCACGGTTTCCAGGTTTTGCGCGTAGGTGGCCAGGCCGGCGTCGAGCACTGTGGCGACGCTGGCATGGTTGCCGGCGAAATCGGGCGTGAGCGCCTCCACCGCGGTATCGGGCGAGCGCAGGTGGATGGCCTTCACGCAGGCGGCGTAGTGGGCGGCACCGCCGTCCGCCAGGTCGTCGCGATCCACCGAGGTGAGCACCACGTACTTCAGCCCCATCAGCGCCACCGCATCGGCCACCTTGGCCGGTTCCAGCGGGTCGAGCCAGCCGTTCGGGTTGCCGGTGGAGACCGAGCAGAACTTGCACGCGCGCGTGCACACTGAGCCCATCAGCATCAGCGTGGCGGTGCCGCTGCCCCAGCACTCGGCGATGTTGGGGCACTTGGATTCGGCGCACACGGTGTTGAGCTGGTGCGTGCGCACGATGTCGGCCACTTCCTCGTAACGCGCGCCGCTGGGCAGCTTCACGCGCAGCCACGGCGGCTTGCGGCTGACGTCGGGCTCATGGCTGTGCGCATTGGGCTTCTGGCCGCCCTTGACCGCGCGGGTGCCCTGCGCACTGACGTACTTGCTGCCATCGGGGATGGAGTGACTGCTGGACATGAACGGTCGCGGCTGGCTGGACTGCAACCAGTGTCCCGCTCCACGCAGCCGCCTGCCCTGATGCACATCAAGGCAGCCGGGCCGGCGCCGTCCACCGGGCGCCGCTCAACTGCGTTTGGGCGGCACCAGCTTCAGCCGCATCGGCACCGACGGCTGGCTCGGGCACAGCAGGCGCTGCACTTCCTCGGGCCGCAACGGGTAGGAATACAGATAGCCCTGCCCCTCGATGCAACCGCTGCGCAGCAGGAACTCATGCTGCGCCTCGGTCTCGATGCCCTCGGCGATCGTGATCAGACCAAGGCTTTTCGCCATCGCCAGCATCGCCACGGTGATCGCCGCGTCGTTGCCGTCGCCCGGCAGGCCGGTGACGAAGGAGCGGTCGATCTTCAGGCAGGTCACCGCCGGCAGTTTCAGGTATGCCATCGAGGAATAACCGGTGCCGAAATCGTCGATCGCCACCGCGATGCCGAGCGTGTGCAGGGTCTGCATGGTGCGCTCGATGTCGTCGCCCAACCGCAGCATTGCGCTCTCGGTGATCTCCAGCAGCAATCGTCCGGGCGCCAGCCGCCGCGACTGCAGGTTGCGGCTGACCCCGTCGACGAAGGCCGGGTGGCCGAACCAGCGCGCCGAGATGTTCACCGCCACGCGGATCGGCGGCACGCCGGCCAGGTCCCAGGCCTGGATCTGGGCGCAGGTGGTCTGCATCACCCACTCGTCGATGCGGCGGATCAGGCCCAGGCTTTCGGCCACCGGGATGAACTCGGCCGGCAGTACCTCGCCGCGTTCCGGATGCTGCCAGCGCAGCAACGCCTCCACCGCCACGATGCGGCCGCTGCGCAGCTCGACGCTGGGCTGGAACACCAGATGGAATTCGTTGCGCGCCAGCGCCTGGCGCAACTCGGCCGCCAGCTGCAGGCGCCGGCGGGTATCGGCGTGCATCATCGGCGTGTAGAAGCGGAACGCATTGCGCTCCTCGGTCTTTGCCGCGTACATCGCCGCGTCGGCGTTCGCGATCAACGCCAGCGCGTTGTCGCCGTCCAGCGGATAGCCGGCCACGCCGATGCTGGCGCTCAGCACGATCTCGTAATCGTCCACCAGCAGCGGCTCGGACAGGCTGGCCAGCAGCCGGCTGACGATCGCCCGCGCGTCCTCGCGCAGGATCAGCCGCGGGATCAGCACGGTGAACTCGTCGCCGCCGATGCGCCCGGCCACGTCGCCCTCGGACAGTTGCCGGCGGATCCTTTCGGCCACCTTGACCAGCAGGCGGTCGCCGATCGCGTGGCTGTAGCTGTCGTTGACGATCTTGAATGCATCCAGGTCGATGAACAGCACCACCGCCGCCAGCCGCTCGCGTTCGGCCACCGCGATCGCCTCGGCGCAATGCCGTTCGAACTCCGCCCGGTTGACCAGGCCGGTCAGCGGGTCGTGCCGCGCCATCTGCTCCAGCCGATGCTGGTTCGCCTTCGCCTCGTGGATGTCGGTGAGCACGGCGACGTAGTAGACCACCTGGTCGTCGGCATCGCGGATCGTGCTGAGGCTGAGGTGCTCGGGATAGCTGCTGCCGTCGCTGCGCAGACTCACGACCTCGCCCATCCAGTTGTGGCCGGCGGCCACGCTGTCCCAGATCGACCGCGGCAGCGGCTGGCCACCGGGCAGGCGACGGGTGTCGTCGAGGCGCCTGCCCTGCAGCGCCTGGCTGGTGAAACCGGTCAGCTCGGCATGCGCCGCATTGGTCGAGATCACCAGCCGCCCGGCATCGGCGATGATCACGCCTTCGGCGATGCTGGCCAGCGCCTCGGCGGCGATCCGGCGCTCGCGCTCCATCGCCACCCGCTCGGAAATGTCGCGGATGATCGCCTGACGCACCGGCTGGCTGCCCCAGTTGACCAGGCTGGTCTGCGTTTCCACCGGACGGGTCTGACCCTTGGCCCCGAGCAGCACGTTGGCGGCGGCCCGCCCGGTCTGCTGCCCCGCCATGGACTGCGTGAACAGGTGCACGAAGCGGTCGCCGACCAGCTCGTCCGCGCTGCGCCCGGTCCACGCCGAAGCGGTGCGGTTGACGTCCAGGATCCGTCCGCTGGCCTCGTCGACCATCACGATCGCATCGGCGGCGCTGTCGAACAGCAGGCGATAGCGCTCCTCGCTGCCGCGGATGCTGACCAGCGTGCGGCGCGCCATGTCCAGCCACAGCAGAACGGCAATGCAGGCGGCACTCAACACGCCAATGAACAGCATATGCCCCATCCACGTCGTGCCACGGGCGATTTCGAGCGAAAACCGGTTGGCCTTCGGCTCGATCGAATCATTCAGGGCATGAATGCGGCCACGCTGGATGGCTGCCTGTTCAGCCGAAGAGGCTCCGGCGGCATGCGTGTGTTCCAGCTCCTTGGCAATCGAGGCTAGCTGGGCAATCTCCGCATCACTGGAGCGCCACGCTGCCAGTGCGTCACGCAAATAAGGTGCTCCGGAGAAGTGCTCCAGCACGAAAATCATGCCGGGCTTCGCCGTCGGCATGACGTTGCCATGGACAAAGGCCCTGTCCACCACTTCCTGGTCGAAACTTCCCGACGCGATCTCGTCGCGCGCCAACCGATCCGAATCGAGGACAGAGTAGTTTTGCCAGAACCCGGCAAGATCGGCGGGGCTGCCGGTGACTGCATAGGCATCCAGGGCGATCACCGCCTGCTTCTGGGCCTTGGACCAGACACTCTCGCTGTTGAGAAATCCAGCGAGAGTGACCTGGGTCTGCAGGGCAAACCATGTCAGCCCGAGGATCGTGGCCAACATCACCACCAGCGCGTAGGCCAGCGGCAACATGCGTCGGGACAAAGGTTGCTGCAACATGGGAGACACCTTGCGCATGCGCAAGTTATCTCATGCCTGACCCGTCAATGGAACGCCCTGCCCGTTGTCTCGACAGCCGTCAGGCAGCCGCTTCCTTCATCCATGTGGACGGCCGATGCGTCTGCATGCAGAGGTCGCCGACGATGCGCATGCTTGTATAGCTTCTGCGGACGCACTCACCCAGATGAGCCACTTCGTCAGCCTTGGGCGTCATGCCCAGCAATGTGCAGACAATTTCCAGTGCCTCCCAGGGGTGGATGTCGTCGTAGGCCGCGTGCAGCTGGAGCCAACGCAGGCTGCCCGTCCTGATCCTGGGGGGAAAGCTCTCGGCATAAGCGGTGCTCTCATAGATGGGCCGCGACCACTCGCCGGTGACGCCCTCGATGGCATAGTTGGTGGCGATCATGCCCGCAGCCAGGGTTCCGTTGGCACTGATTTCCTCGCACCAGTTGGCCAGCGTCTGAGTGCCATGCGGGGGCCGCGCGTTCAGCACGTCGTCACGAGGCACACCGGAGCCCTCGGCCCAGGCAAGCCAGTACTCGGCATGATTCTGTTCGACCCGTATGTTGCGCACCAGCCAGCGACGCGCCACGTCGTCGCCAAGACTGCGCCCGTAGCGGGTTTTCAGCAGATTCAGTGCCATGAAGCTCGGGAAGCGCTCGATGAACGGCCAGACCCCCACCATGAAATTGGCGGTGGAAGCGTGATCAAGCCGAACCTCCCGCATCATCGCCCACAGCTCGTGATCCAGCACGCTCTGCTTGGTGCTTTCGCAGTCAACCACCATATCTTGCGCCCACTGCGGATAGCTGCTCAGTTCGGTCAGGGGGCCGGTACGCTCAAAACGAGTATGCATGACGGTTTTCCTCGGTCGTCAATGGGTGCTGCAGTCGGCTGCAGCGTCGTTGGCCGGCACGCAAGGCTGAAGCCCCGATACCGGCCGCCACCGGCATCGCGGTGATGCCGGAATTCTGTGGTGCATGACCCCGGTGGCGGCGCCCTCTCGCATGCGATGCCCGCATCGTGGCCGCCGCCGGTGCGGTGCGGGGCCATGGCGACGCTTCACATCCGGCTCCATCCCCCCGATGGATGGCCAGTGCGGTACAGCCTTCACACGTCATGCACGGAAAGAAGAAAAAGCTTGCCGCGGCCATCTTGGCTGAATCCGTACAAGACACGATCCGGTTCCGGCACGGGCGGGCAACCGCGTTCCCGATACCGCCCGATACTCGCCCACACATCGCGGAAGGGGAAGCGCCATGAGCATCGCCGCCCAGCCATTGACCCCGGAAGATCCCGAACTTTCCCCCTGGTGGCTGCGCACGGTGCTGATCGTGATGGTGCTGGGCTTCGCCGGGCTGCTCGCGATCACCGCGCTGGCCTACCGCAATGCCCCGCCGATTCCTGCCCGGGTGGTGGATGCGCAAGGCAGTCCGTTGTTCAGCGGCGACGACGTCCGCGACGGCCAGGCGGTGTTCCTGAAATACGGCCTGATGGACAACGGCAGCATATGGGGCCACGGCGCCTACCTGGGGCCGGACTATTCGGCCGCCGCGCTGCACCGGATCGGCGAAGACACCGCCGCGGCGATCGCGCAGCAGCAGCACCAGCAGCCCTTGGTCGCATTGACGCCCGGACAGCAAGCGGCCGTGCGCGCGGAAACCGCGGTCGAGCTGAAGACCAACCGCTACAACGCCGCCAGCGACACCCTGCAGCTGACCGCTGCGGAAGCGGCGGCATACCGCCAGCAGCTGCCGTACTGGACCGACTACTTCCTGCACCCGGAGCGCAACGGCGGGCTCAAGGCCGGGCTGATCACCGACCCGGCCGAGCTGCACCAGTTCACCGCGTTCGTGACCTGGGCCGCCTGGGCTTCGGTGGCGAACCGCCCCGGCGAGAACTACTCGTACACCAACAACTTCCCGTACGACCCCGCCGTCGGCAACATCCCGGTGCCGGGCGCGCTGCTGTGGAGCGCGCTGAGCCTGATCGTGCTGCTGGCCGGCATCGCCGTGGTGCTGCTGATGTTCGGCAAGTTCGACTACCTCGGCTGGATCAGCCGCGGCCAGCACATCCATCCGCACCTGCTGCCGGGCGTGGCCAGTCCCGGCCAGCGCGCGCTGGTGAAGTTCTTCGTGGTGGTGGCGCTGCTGTTCCTGGCGCAGACCCTGGTCGGCGGCGCGGTGGCACACTACCGCGCTGATCCGGGCAGCTTCTACGGCTTCCAGCTCGAAACGATCTTCCCCAGCAACCTGATGCGTACCTGGCACCTGCAGACGGCGGTCTTCTGGATCGCCACCGCCTACGTCGCCGCCGCGCTGTTCCTGGGCCGCACGCTGCGCAGCGACGAACCGCGCTGGTTCGCTCCGTGGGTGCACCTGCTGTTCGGGGCCTTCGTGGTGGTGATCGGCGGCAGCCTGCTCGGCGAGTGGCTGGGCATTTCGCAGATGCTCGGCAAGTGGTGGTTCTGGCTGGGCAACCAGGGCTGGGAGTTCCTCGAACTTGGCCGGATCTGGCAGCTGCTGCTGGTGGTCGGCCTGCTGGTGTGGTTCGCGTTGCTGTGGCTGCTGGTGCGCCCGCGCACGCTGGCCAACCCGGAGTCGAAGCCGCTGGTGAAGATGTTCCTGTTCGCCGCGGTGGCGATCCCGGTGTTCTACATCCCCGCGCTGTTCTTCGGCGCGAAGACGAACTACACGGTGGTCGATACCTGGCGCTTCTGGATCATCCACCTGTGGGTCGAGGGCTTCTTCGAGTTCTTCGCCACCACGGTGGTGGCGCTGACCTTCTACCAGCTGGGGCTGACCCGCCGCAACGTGGCGCTGCGGGTGATCTACCTGGACGGCATCCTGTACTTCCTCGGCGGCCTGATCGGTACCGGCCACCACTGGTATTTCACCGGCCAGACCAGCGTCAACATGGCGCTGTCGGCGATGATCTCGGTGCTGGAGGTGGTGCCGCTGACCCTGCTCACGCTGGACGCGTGGGACTTCGTGCGCACCACCCGCGGCCATTGCGAGATCTGCGGCAAGTCGGTGGCGGTGCCGCACCGCTGGACGTTCTATTTCCTGATCGCGGTGGGCGTGTGGAACTTCGTCGGCGCCGGCATCTTCGGATTCCTGATCAACCTGCCGATCGTCAGCTACTACGAAGTCGGCACCCAGCTCACGCCGAACCACGGCCACGCCGCAATGATGGGCGTGTTCGGCATGCTGGCGCTGGCACTGATGGTGTTCGTGCTGCGCCAGACCAGCAGCGACGAGCGCTGGGCCGGCATGGAGAAGTACGTGCGGACCGGCTTCTGGGGCACCAACATCGGCCTGGCCATGATGGTGGTGTTCAGCCTGTTCCCCAGCGGCGTGCTGCAGGTGTGGGACGTGATCCAGCACGGCTACTGGCACGCCCGCGCGCTCGACTACATCGCCAGCCCGCGCTCGCACCTGATCGAATGGATGCGCCTGCCCGGCGACCTGGTGTTCATCATCTTCGGTGCGATCCCGCTGACCATCGCCGCGGTCAAGGGCTGGCTGGGCGTGCGCGCGACGCCGCCATCCGACTGACCCGGCACCGGCGACCCCGGCGCGGCGCGCCTCGCCGCACCCGGCCTCAGCCCGACGCCACCCGGGTGAAGCCGTCCGCGCTCCATGCCTCGCTACCGACGCCGTGGTGCACGAAGAACAGCCCGGTCGGGTCGTACCGGCGCTTCACCGCGGCCAGCCGCGGGTAGTTCGCGCCCCAGAACGCGTGCTGCCAGTCGCGCTCGAAGTAGTCGCTCTCCGACACGTACGAACCCGCGTCGGGTGCCGCCTGCCGCAGGGCGGCGATCGCCCGGCCCATGGCGGCGGCGCGCTCGCGGGCGTGCGCCAGATCCGGTTTCGGGCCAGGCGTGCCGGGAAAAGCCGGCGGGCCGTCACCGGCGATGATCGCCAGCGCGAACGCGTCCAGCACCTGCGGATTCGTCGCGGTGTTCCGCGCCGCGGCCAGCTCGGCCTTCGGCGCGCCGGCCAGGCCCTTGTTGAAATGCAGGCCCACGCCCCAGTGGCGCGTGCAGGCGAACAACGCATCGGCCAGCCGCGCCTGCCGCTCCTCGCGCAGCAGCGACGCCGGCAGCCACGCCGACTTGAAGCCGTGGATGAACCAGCCTACCTGGCCCTGGTCGCCCGCCCACAGCACGTGGTTCCGCGGCGCGCCGGGACGGTCGTCACCGACCTGGACGCCCGGCGCGTGCTGCCGGAAGAACTCGGCATCCCACATGTGCCTGGCCGGCAGCGCGCGCGCCTGGATCGGTTTGACCAGCTCGTATTCCTTGCGCGCGCGAACCCATTCGAGCAGCGGCGCCCAGGCCTGCTCCGCCTGCGCCTGGCTCAGGCCCTGGAACACCATGTCGACCCGCACGGTGTTGTCCGCGCCGAAACCGATCTGCTCGCCCCAGTGCGGGTTGAACAGGCTGCTTTGGTAGAAGCCGATCACCCGTGCGATCAGGGCACGGTACGCCGCATCCGACACGGCCTTGATCGAACCGGACACCCCGCCGAAGAACTCCGGCAGTTCGCGCGTGCGCAAGGTCAGTCGGGTGACCACCCCCAGGCTGCCGCCACCGCCGCCCTTGATCGCCCAGAACAGGTCCGGGTGGGTGCAGGCGTTGGCGATGCACGCCCGGCCGTCCGCGGTGACGATCTCCGCCTCCAGCAGGCCCGCCGCCGCGGTGCCGTAGCGCTTGGAGAAGCTGCCGAAGCCGCCGCTCTGCACCAGCCCGGCCACGCCCACCGTGGTGCAGCCGCCGCCCTGCACGTAGCGGCCGCCGCGGGTGGTCACCGCGTCGTAGGCGTCGATCCACATCGCGCCGGCGCCTATCGACACCGCCGGCTGTGGTGCCTGCACGCCAGCGCAGCCCTGCGCCGTGAAGGCGTCATGCAAGCTGATCTCGTTCATGTGCCGCGTCCACACCAGCAACGAATCCGGCGCGTCGGAGGTGCCCTGGTAACTGTGTCCGCCGCCCTTCACCACCAGACGCAGGTGATGCTCGCGCGCGAAATTCACCGCCGCGACCACGTCCGCCGTGCTTTCGGCGGCCACCGCATACGCGCTCGGTTGCGAAGTCCACGCGTCGACCCAGCCGCTGGTCTGGGTCAGCGCCGGCTGGTCGCCCAGGTAGAACGGATTGTCCAGGTGCTTCAGCGCCTCGTCGCAAGCGGCGCCGGCCGAGGTCGGGCCGCAGCCGGCAAACGGCGACTCCAGTTTGAGCAGGCGCCCGCCCACGTCGTGCTTCAACCGGCCCCAGTCGGCAGCGGAAGGCCAGCCCGGCTCGCCGGGGCGCACCCGCGAACGCAGGCGCGCAGGCAGCGGGTCAGCCGCCTGCGCCATCGCCGGGATGCCGGAAAGAAGGCCCGGCAGGAGGGGAATCGCCAGTGCGGCCTTCAGCAGGTCTCTTCGTTTCATCGCACCGTCCTTCAGGGGGATCGCCGTGGAAGTCGCCACGATGCGACGCAAACGCTCCGCGCGCCAGCCGCCAGTGACGAACCGCACCGCACCGGTGACCGGTGGCGGCCAGCCGGGGCGGGCCGTGCCGGCAGGTTCGCAGGCATGCCCGCTCAGTCGTGGTGCTCGCGCAATTGCGGCGGTGTCCCGGCGCGCTCCAATCCCCCTCGTTCCAGCCAGCGGCTGGTCTGGGTCCTGGCACGGGCGATCAAGCCGGCCGCCGCGGAATAGTCGTACGGCGAGACACCCAGCGGACACAGGCTCGGCACGATGCGCAGTTCCACCGCACTGCCGGCAAAATGATCGGCGTCGTAGACCAGCTGGCGTGCCACCAGCAGGCTGAGCGCATGCATCGCGCGCGCGATCGCGCCCGAGGGTGCCCGCTCGAGCGCGCAGGCAAACCCGGTGGGCAGCACGATCACCCGCGTGGCGCCCAGGCCGACCGCCACCGAGATCGGCGTGTTGTTGGCCACGCCCCCATCGACCAGCCAGCGCCCGTCGATCCGCACCGGCGGGTACACGCCCGGAATCGCGGCACTGGCCAGCACGGCGTCGACGACCGGACCGGCCGACAGCAGTGCCTCCCGCCCGCTCAGCATGTCCGACGCCACCAGGTGAACCGGCAGGGCCGCATCCTCCAGTTGCCGATAAGGCAGGTGGCGCTCAAGCAGACGCCGCAGCCCCGACGAATCTACCAGATGGTCGCGCCGGCGCAGCAGGCCGAACACGCTGCCCAGGTTGAACGGGAACACCTCGCGCCGCTTCAGCGCGCACCAGATCCGTTCCAGTTCGCGCGCGCCGGCGCGGCTCGGGTCGCCGGCGAAGTACGCGGCGTTGATCGCACCGGCCGAGGCGCCGACCAGGAACGCCGGCGCCTCGCCCCACTCGAGCAGCGCCTGCAGCATGCCCACCTCGACCGCGCCGAGGCTGCCGCCGCCAGCCAGCACGAAGGCGGTGCGCTGCTGCGCACCGCCGACGACCGGAATTGCCTCTGCCATCCGAGCCACCTGCCTGCGCCGAGATGGCGGCGCACCCGGTCATCTGATGCACGCCGCAGCCGCGGGTTCCTCGCGCCGGATGGCGGCATGCGGCGACACCGCCGCCGAGGATCGAACAGGCCTGTCCGGTTGCCCCGGCAGGCCGTGACCCTCAGCCGGCCCGCTCGCTCGGCACCAGCACCATCCACGACACGCCGTAGCGGTCCGCAAGCATGCCGAAGCTGGAGGCGAAGAAGGTCGACATCAGCGGCTGCTGCACCTGGCCGCCGTCGGCGAGCGCATCGAACAGGCGCCTCGCCTGGGCATCGTCATCGGCGGTGAGCGCCAGCGAGAAGCCGTCGAACGTCGGCGTGCCGCCGCTGTAGCCGTCCGAGACCAGCACCTGGCTGGCGCCGATCTGCAGGCAGGCGTGCATCACCTTGTCCGCCGGCAACTGCGTGCCGTCGGGGCACTGGGCGGAGCCTTCAGGGCCGTCGGCGTAGCGCATCAGCATGACCACCTCGGCACCGATCGCCTGGCGGTAGAACGCGATGGCCTCTTCGCAATGGCCGTCGAAGAACAGGTAGGGCTGGATTTGCATGGGGGCATCCTCGTCGTGGTCTGGGCACGCCGAGCCGACACATCGGCTCGGAGGGACGACGAATGGCCCGGGCGCCAATCGACAGCGCTCACAGCCTGTGAAGAAAACCGCTTCCTGCGGATTTCTTCGATCGCGAGTCCGGTACAGGCCCGGACTCGCTCACGCGAATCAGGCACTGGCGTGCCCGATCCGCACCCGGCCATCGGGCAACCGCTCCTGCATTGCCTCGACTCGGGCATCCATGCCCTCGCCCTGGCCGCACTTCGAGGTTGAAAAATTCGCCACCTCTCAGCGCATGCTGCCGCTGTCCAGGTAACGCTGGTGCCAGGACAACGCCTCGTTCAGCAGGTGCGGCGTGTGCTTGCCGTAGCTGTCACGGCAGGCGCGGTCGAAGTAGTCCTGCAGCATCGGCCGGTAGTCCGGGTGCGCGCACTGCGCGATCACCGCCCGCGCGCGCTGCTTCGGCGACAGGCCGCGCAAGTCGGCCAGGCCCTGCTCGGTGACCACCAGGCCCACGTCATGCTCGGTGTGGTCGACGTGGCTGACCATCGGCACGAGTGCGGAGATCGCTCCATCCTTGGCCGTGCTCGGGCTCATGAAACAGGACAGGAAACCGTTGCGGGCGAAATCGCCGGAACCGCCGATGCCGTTGATGATGCGGCTGCCCGCAACGTGGGTGGAATTGACGTTGCCGTAGAGGTCGGCCTCGACCATGCCGTTCATCGCGATGCAGCCGAGCCGGCGCACCAGTTCGGCGTGGTTGGACATCTCCTGCGGCCGCAGCACGATGTGCTGGCGGTAGAAGTCGATGCGGCGCACGAACTCTTCCACGCCCTCGGGGCTCAGCGACAGCGAGGTGGCCGAGGCCATCTCGATGGTGCCGTCGCCGATCAGTTCCAGCATGCCGTCCTGGATCACCTCGGTGAACGCGGTCAGCCCGCGGAAGCCTCCCTCGCGCAGGCCGCCCAGTACCGCATTGGCGATGTTGCCCACACCGGATTGCAGCGGCAGCAGCTGGTCGCCCAGCCGCCCGGCGGCGATCTCGTGGTGGAAGAACTCCACCAGGTGTCCGGCGATGCGCCGCGACGCCTCGTCCGGCGGCGCGAAGCGGCCCAGCCGGTCGGGTGCGTCGCTTTCCACCACTGCGATCACCTTGTCCAGGTCGCAGCGCAGGTACGGCTCGCCGATGCGGTCACCCGGCTGCAGCAGCGGGATCGGCTTGCGATGCGGCGGCAGCGCGGTGCCGTAGTAGATGTCGTGCATGCCGTCGAGCCCTTCGGGCTGGCGCCGGTTCACCTCCAGGATCACCTTGTCGGCCAGGTCCAGCCAGGTCTTGTTGTTGCCCACTGAGGTGGACGGCAGCAGCCGGCCATCCGGCAGGATGCCGGCGACCTCGATCAGCGCCACGTCGATCTTGCCCAGGAAACCGCACCACGCGTACTGCGCCACCTGGCCCAGGTGGATGTCCATGTACTCGATCTGGCCGGCGTTGATGCGTGCGCGCAACTCCGGATCGGACTGGTACGGCAGGCGGAAGTCGATGCCGCCCACGCGCGCCAGCGCGCCGTCCAGTTCCGGCGCCGTCGAGGCCCCGGTGAGGATGCGCAGCGCAAACTTGTCGCCGCGCTCGTGGGCCGCGGCGATGCGCGTGGCCAGCGCCAGCGGTACGGCCTTGGGGTAGCCGGCGCCGGTGAAGCCGCTCATGCCCACGGTCATGCCCGGCAGGATCAGCCCGGCCGCCTGCTCCGCCGACATGCGGCGTGCGGCCAGGCCGGCATGTGCAATACGTGTCGTCATGGTTGTCCAACTCGGTAAAGGAACCCGGACCCGCCGCAGCTGCGCGCACTGCCGTGTGCCGCGGCCAGATCCGGGAACCATTCTGGGCGTGCCGGCGCGGCCCGCCAAGGCGACCTTCGGCGCATGCGTCAAATCACCGCCACCCTTCGCCCTTTTGCAAGTAGGGTGCAGTAATGGTCAACTCCACGCCACACGGTGGCACCGACAAGCCGCAGGGGAGATGACAGACCGATGCACATGCACACAGCGAACGAATCGCGCCCTCGGGCGCCCTGGCGACGTCTGCCGCGCCCGCTGCTGGCCGTGGCGCTGCTTGCGTACGGGCTGCTTGCCGGCGCACAGGCTGCGCCGCCTACCGGGCAGGTGCGCTGGCAGCGCCAGGCGCAGGCCGTCACGATCACCCGCGACGACTGGGGCATCGCCCATGTGCACGGCCGCACCGACGCCGACGCGGTGTTCGGCATGGCCTACGCCCAGGCCGAGGACGACTTCAACCGGGTCGAAACGAACTACCTCAACTCACTGGGCCGGCTGGCCGAGGCCGAGGGCGAATCGGCGATCTGGAGCGACCTGCGCCAGCAGCTGTTCATCGACCCGGTCGAACTCAAGGCGCTGTACGCAAAGAGCCCGGCCTGGCTGCAGGCACTGATGAACGGCTGGGCCGACGGGCTCAACTACTACCTCGCCACGCATCCGGACGTGCATCCGCGCGTGATCAAACATTTCGAACCGTGGATGGCGCTCAGCTTCAGCGAGGGCAGCATCGGCGGCGACATCGAGCGCGTCTCGCTGGAGCAGCTCGCCGCCTTCTACGGCACGGACGGCAAGCAGCTCGCCGGTGTGACCACGCCGTCCAGCTGGGTCGAGCCGACCGGCTCAAACGGTTTCGCGATCGCGCCGAAGCTGACCGCCGACGGCCACGCGCTGCTGTGGATCAACCCGCACACCTCGTTCTTCTTCCGCTCCGAACTGCAGATGAGCAGCGACCAAGGGCTGGACGCCTACGGCGCGGTGACCTGGGGCCAGTTCTTCGTCTACCAGGGCTTCAACCACCATATCGGCTGGATGCACACCTCCACCGGCGCCGACGTGGTCGACGAATTCGCCGAAACCATCGTGCACCAGGGCGGCAAGCTGTTCTACCGCTACGGCAAGGAGTTGCGGCTGGTCACCACGCGCACGATCCGCGTGGCGTATCGCGCGAAGGACGGCACGATGGCCACGCGCAACTTCGACGCCCGCTTCACCCACCACGGCCCGATCGTGCGCGCGACCGACGGCAAGTGGATCGCCACCGCACTGATGAACAAGCCGCTGGAAGCGCTGGAGCAGAGCTGGCTGCGCACCAAGGCCAGCGACTATGCCAGCTACATGAAAGTGGCCGAGCTCAAGGCCAACTCGTCGAACAACACGATCTTCGCCGACGACAAGGGAGAGATCGCGTACCTGCACCCGCAGTTCATCCCGCGGCGCGACAACCGCTTCGACTATACGAAACCGGTCGACGGCAGCGACCCGGCCACCGACTGGCAGGGCCTGCACGCGCTCGACGAGGCACCGCACCTGCTCAACCCGCCGAACGGCTGGATCATGAACACCAACAACTGGCCGTACTCCGCTGCCGGCGCGTTCAGCCCGAAGCAGGCGGACTACCCGCGCTACATGGACACCTTCGGTGAGAACCCGCGCGGCATCCACGCCACCCGCGTGCTGGACCGCGTGCGCGATTTCAGCAAGGCCTCGCTGATCAGCGCCGCGTTCGACTCGTACCTGCCGGCGTTCTCGCGACTGGTGCCGGTGCTGGTGCACGACTACGACATGCTGCCCGACAACGATCCGCTGAAGCCGCGCCTGGCCGGCCAGATCGCCCTGCTGCGCAGCTGGGACTACCGCTGGGGCATCGCCTCGATGCCGACCACACTGGCGGTGTTCTGGGGCGACATGCTGTGGGACAAGGTGCACGCCGAGGCCGAAGCCGAACACCAGTCGGTGTACGACTACATGGCTGGCGACGCCGGTGCCAGGGCGCGGCTGGGCACGCTGGCCGAAGCCTCCGACCGGCTGCAACAGGACTTCGGCAGCTGGGGCGTGCCGTGGGGCGAGGTCAACCGCTACCAGCGCAACGACGGCGCCATCGTGCAGAAATTCGACGACGCCAGGCCGAGCATTCCGGTGCCGTTCGTGTCGTCACGCTGGGGCTCGCTGGCCTCGTTCGGCGCGCACCGCTGGCCCGGTACGAAACGCTACTACGGCACCGGCGGCAACAGCTTCGTCGCGGTGGTGGAGTTCGGCCCGAAGGTCAGCGCCCGCGCGATCACCGCCGGCGGCGAGAGCGGCCACCCGGGCTCGAAGCACTTCAACGACGAGGCCGAGCGCTACACCACCGGCAACCTGCGCACGGTGTACTTCTGGCCGGAGCAGCTCAAGGGGCATACCGAGCGGGTCTACCACCCGGGCGAATGAGCCGCCGCGCTACGCGGCGGTGCCAAACAGCATGCCCACGCCGGTGGTGATCGCCATCGCCAGCGCACCCCAGAAGGTGATGCGCATGGCGCCGACGCCCATCTTCGCGCCGCCGGCCCACGCCGCCACGGCGCCGAGCACGGCGAGGAACACCAGCGAGGTGGCGAACACCAGCCACAGCAGGCTCGCCGCCGGCGTCAGCGCCACCACCAGCAGCGGCAGCGCGGAACCCACCGCAAAGCTCAGCGCCGAGGCGCCGGCGGCCTGCAGCGGCCGCGCCTTCAGCACCTCGGTGATGCCCAGCTCGTCGCGGGCGTGCGCATCGAGCGCATCGTGCGCCATCAGCTGCTCGGCCACCTGCCGGGCCAGCTGCGGGTCGAGCCCGCGGCCGACGTAGATCGCCGCCAGTTCGCGGTGCTCGGCTTCCGACTGGGTCTGCAGCTCCAGGTGCTCGCGCGCGAGTTCGGCGCGCTCGCTGTCGGCCTGCGAATGCACCGACACGTACTCGCCGGCAGCCATCGACATCGCGCCGGCGACCAGCCCGGCGACGCCGGCGACCAGGATGTTCTGCCCGCTGGCATGCGCCGCCGCCACGCCCAGCACCAGGCTGGCGGTCGAGACGATGCCGTCGTTCGCGCCCAGCACGGCGGCGCGCAGCCAGCCGATGCGGTCGGTACGGTGGCGTTCGTGATGGTGTCGGGGCATGCCGGTAATCTCGCGGGTCGGGTGGCGCATTGTGCGCAGGTTGGCCGGCGACCGTGCAAACGCTTCTCGTCCCGCCGGGGCCGGCAACGGCGGAACTAAGCCCGCGCCTTCGCGCCGCCCTTCAGCAGGCCCAGCTGCAACAGGCTCTCGGCGGTGGCGACGACGGCCTCCTGCGGCGAGCGCGGCGACCAGCCCAGCACGCGGCGGGCCTTGGCACTGCTGGCGTTCTTGGGCATGCCCAGCTCGGGCAGGATCTGCCTGACCGCCGGGTCGCGCAGCGCCGCCAGGCGCACCAGCCAGTTGGGCAGTTGCCGCGTGGGCACCTTGCGCGCCGACGCGCCCAGTTGCTGGCGCAACGTCGTGGCGATCTCGCGAATCCACAGGAAGTCGCCGGCGACGGCGAGAAAGCGCTCGCCGGCCGCGGCCGGGTCGGTCATCGCGCGCAGGTGCAGGTCGGCCACGTCGCGCACGTCGACCACGCCGAAACACAGCTGCGGGCAGCCGGGCATGGCGCCATCCATCAGCCGCTGCACCAGCAGGATCGAGGTGGAATAGTCCGGCCCCAGCACCGGCCCGAACACGCCCACCGGATTGACCACCGCCAGCTCCAGCGCGCCGCCCTCGCGCGCGATGAAATCCCACGCGGCGCGCTCGGCCAGCGTCTTGGACTTGACGTAGGGCAGCACGCCCTCGCCGTCGAGGTCGGTCCAGCGGGTCTCGTCGAACGGCGCCGGCTGCGGTGCGTGGCCGTAGCCGACCGCGGCGAACGAGGAGGTCAGCACCACCCGCCGCACGCCAGCGTCGCGCGCGGCATGCAGCACGCGCAGCGCGCCCTCGCGCGCGGGCACGATCAGTTCGTCCTCGTGCTTCGGAAGGTCCGGCGGGAACGGCGAGGCCACGTGCAGCACGTGGTCGCAGCCGGCCACCGCTTCCGGCCAGCCCGCGTCGCGTTGCAGGTCGGCCTGGACGAAGGACAGCCGATCGCCCGGCTCGGTCCCGCCCTGCCGCAGCATCGCGCGCACCATGCCCTCGCGCCCCGGGCTGCGCACCGTGGTGCGCACCCGATGCCCCGCGGCCAGCAGCTGCAGGATGCAGTGGCTGCCGATGAAACCCGACCCGCCCGTGACCAGAACCGTGCCCATGAGCATCTCCCGACGTTGTTGCGTTGCCGTTGCGCAGTATCGCGTGGTCTCAGTCGCGGCCGGGAATCGCCAGCCCGCGCTGCACCGCCGGACGCGCCAGCCCGCGTTCGAGCCAGCCGCCGACGTTGGCGAAGCAGTCGAACGCCACCAGCTCGCGCGCCTCGTATAACGTGATCAGGTTGTTCACCCAGCCCAGCGTGGCGATGTCGGCGATGGTGTAGTCCTCGCCCATCAGCCAGCGGCGGCCGGCGAGCCGCCCGTCGAGCACGCCGAGCAGGCGCTTCGATTCGTTGACGTAGCGCTGCAGCGGGCGCTTGTCCTCGTAGGCCTTGCCGGCGAACTTGTTGAAGAAACCGACCTGGCCGAACATCGGGCCGATCGACGCCATCTGGAAAAACAACCACTGGATCGTCTCCCAGCGCCGCGCCGGGTCGGCCGGGATGAACTGCCCGCTCTTGTCCGCCAGGTACAGCAGGATCGCGCCCGACTCGAACAGCGCCAGCGGCGCGCCGCCGGGACCGTGCGGGTCGATGATCGCGGGGATCTTGCCGTTCGGGTTGAGCGCGAGGAACTCCGGCGTGTGACTCTCGTCCCGCATGATGTCGACCAGGTGCGGCTCGTACGGCAGGCCGGTCTCCTCCAGCATGATCGACGCCTTCACGCCGTTCGGCGTGTTCAGCGAATACAGCTGGATGCGTTCTGGATGTGCCGCTGGCCAGCGGCGGGTGATGGGGAAGTCGGACAAACGGGTCACGCGGCACTCCTGCGGCGGGGGGAACGGCGCAAGGTAAGGCGTTCCCGCATCCGGTTCAACACGGCGCAGGACGCATCCCGCTCCGCGCCGGCGCTTTCACCAGCTTGCCTTCAACGCGCGCTCGATCTCCTCCAGCGGTGCGCGGAACAGCGACTTGTTCAACTCCTCCACCATCCGCCGGGCGGTTTCCTCGTGCAGCAGCGGGCGCATCTGCCCCAGCGCCTGCGGATCGGCCGCCAGCACCAGATGGGAGAATTCGTTCTTCAGCGCGGCGGCGTTGAGACGGCGCGCCAGCTGCTTGGCGAAGGTGGCGGCATCGGTCTCGGCGGTGCTTCGCTCCGGCGGCTGACGCCCGGCCGGGCCTTCGCTGGCCAGGTCCTTCGGCTCCACCAGCTTCATCTGTTCGAGCGATACGTTGAGGCCCTTGCCGACGTTGCGCAGGAGCCGCGCGCCGCTGCCATCGGCCACCACGACCCAAGCACCAGTGGGAATCTTTTTCATCGGGATCTCCTCGGGCTGGCCGGCGCGGTGGGCGATGGTGCGCGACGTTGCCAAGGCTAGTGCCCGGAAGGTGATGCCGATGGGAACGGGGCGCCGCTCAGCCGGCATCAGCCGCACGACGTCCACGCGCACCTGCGCCGGGCTGCGCGGCGGCGACGGCACACGCCGGGAGGCCGGCCAGCAGCGCGACGGCCAGCCAGGCAGCCAGGCAACGGCTCACGCCAGCACCCCGCGCAGCGACCAGAAGCCGATGTCGCTCCGGTGGACATAGCCCATCCGCTGGTACAGCGACTTCGCACGCGGGTTCTGATGGCTCACGTGCAGGAACGGCAGGCGGCCGCGCTCGAGATTGTCGTTCGACAACAATGCCAGCAGGCGGCGCGCGTAGCCGCGGGCGCCGAAGTCGGGGTGTGTGCACACCGCGCTGATCTCCTGCTGCGCCTCCATGCCCAGCCGTTCGCCGATCATCGCCGCCAGCCGGCCGTCCTGGTAGATGCCGAAGTAGCGGCCCAGCTCCATCGTGCGCGGGCGGAAGTAATGCGGATACACCAGCGCAGTCAGCGCCAGCACGTCGGCGCGATGCGCCTGGGTCAGCTCGATCACCGGCGGCCCGTCGATCACCGCGATCGGCGCCGGGCAGATCATCTGCGCCAGCGGGGCGAACGCCTCGATCAGCCACCCCACCGGCGGCTTCGGCGCCACGCCGAGCAGGTAGACCGATTCGCCCGGCTCGACCAACGACGCCAGCGCTTCGGTCACGCTCGCCTCCGCGCTGGCCACGCCGAGAAACGGGGCAAATGCGGCGGGATAACGCGCCACGTCGCCGTGGCGCAGCGCGATGGCCCGGTGCCGGCTGCACAACGACGCCCAGAAAGGATTGTCCAGCTCCGAATCGATCATGTCGCCATGCTTCCGCTAGCGCAGGCCCACCGTGCCGTTCGCCGCCTTCACCAGTCTGGCCGGGTCGTAGCCCACGCCGTCCTTGAACACCAGCGCGACGTGCTCGACGTCCTTGATGTTTGTTGCCGGGTTGCCGTCGAGCAGCACCAGGTCGGCGGCCTTGCCCACTTCGATCGAGCCGATGCGCTGGTCCTCGCCCATGAAGCGCGCGCCGTTGAGGGTGGCGATCCGGATCGCCTGCAACGGCGTGAAGCCGGCTTCCACCAACAGTTCCACTTCGCGCTGGTCGCCGTAGCCGGCGATCACGCCGCCATAGCCGGTGGGGTCCAGGCCGGCCAGCAGAATGCCGCCCTGCTGCACGAAGGTGCGCTCGAAGTCCTGCTCCAGCTTGAACACCTTCGGCCACGGCGAATCGTGCATGCCGGCGACGCGCTCGCGGCTGGCCAGGTACTCCACCCGCGTTTCCGGCAGCATTGCGTCCAGCACGCGCGGGTCCACCGGCGCGCGGCCGGGCACGAAGGTCTCGAACACCGGCAGGGTCGAGGTGACCGCCACGTGCTTCGACACCAGGGTCCTGATCAATTGCCGGATGCGCGGATCGTCGACGCTCATCGTCGCCAGCTGGGCCACCGCGAGCTTGGTGTCCGGGCAGACGTCAGGCTGCTTGCCCGCCATGAATTCGGTGTCCACCGGCAACCCGTGCTCCAGGTCGTCGATGCCGAGTTCGGCCGCCTCGGTGAAACCGATCGCGCACAAGTGGCCGGTCACCTGGATGTGCTTCGCATGCGCCGCCGCGATCGCCGCCGCCAGCTCGGCGCGGGTGATGTGCATGTACGCCTTGAACGAGGTTGCACCCTCGCCGATCCAGTAGTTGACCGTGTCGGTGGCATCGGCCGCATCCGCCAACTCGTGCATCTGCGGCGTGAAGCTGCCCTTGCCCTCCAGGTACGGCCCGGTGGTGTGCATCTTCGGCCCGGGGATCTGTCCGGCGTCGATCGCCTTCTTCAGCTCCAGGTCGGTATACGGCTCGGTGCTGCCGGTGGTGCGGATGCTGGTGACGCCGCCAGCCAGGTACAGCTTGGGAAAGCTCGACGCCTGCTCGGGGTAGATCGCCTCCTTCGCCTCCGGGTTCACCTTCGGCGCCGGATAGAACATGTGGTCGTGCATGCCGACCAGGCCGGGGATCAGCGTGTGCCCGCTGGCGTCGATCACGGTCGCGTCCTTCGGCAGCTTCACGTGCCTGCCGACCGCCACGATGAGGCCGTCGCGCAGCAGCACCGTCTGGTTCTCCCGCGCCGGCGTGCCGGTGCCGTCGATCACCCGCACGTGAGTGATCGCGATCAGCGGCTGCGCGTATTTCACGTACTGCAGCGTCCGCGCCGACAGCTGTGGCGCCTGGGCCCAGGCGGACGAAACGGCGCACAGCCCGGCCAGCGCAGCGGCCAGCAGGGCATTCCGGCGGGGGTGTGGCGGCGCCAGGACGGGCGCGGGGCGGCGGGCTTGCACGGGCATGATCGGATTCCCCAGTGGCAGGACGGGCAGCGGCCCGCGAGCGCGCCAAGTTACTCCGATGAAATCCGCGATGTAACAATGGCGCGACGTCGTTCCGTCTACTCGCGTTCTGTTTTCCGGCCCACCGCGCCCCCATATCCCGCCGATGACTCCGTTGCAGCGATTCCTCGAAGCCCATCCGCACCTGTTCGTGCTGACCGGCGCCGGCTGCAGCACCGACTCGGGCATTCCCGACTACCGCGACCGCGACGGCCAGTGGAAGCGTCCGCCGCCGGTGAACTACGGCGCGTTCATGCACGAGCCGGCCACACGCCGGCGCTACTGGGCACGCAGCATGGTTGGCTGGCGGCGCTTCGGCAGCGCGCAACCGAACGCCGCCCACCGCGCCTTGTCCAGGCTGGAGCGACGCGGCCAGGTCGAGTTGCTGGTGACGCAGAACGTGGACCGCCTGCACCAGCGTGCCGGCAGCGAACGGGTGCTCGACCTGCACGGTCGCCTCGACCAGGTGCGCTGCATGAGCTGCGACTGGCGAGGCGCCCGCCACGCGTTCCAGCAGGCGCTGGTCGAGCGCAATCCAACGTGGACCCGGCTCGACGCCGTCGACGCGCCGGACGGCGACGCCGAGCTGGAAGGTCTCGACTTTGCGTCGTTCGAGGTGCCGCCCTGCCCGCGCTGCGGCGGCATCGTGAAGCCCGACGTGGTGTTCTTCGGCGAGGCGGTGCCGCGCGAGCGCGTGGAGACCGCCACGCGCGCCTGGCAGGCCGCCGATGCGGTGCTGGTGGTGGGTTCCTCGCTGATGGTGTATTCCGGCTACCGCTTCGTGGCGGCTGCGGTGCAGGCCGGCAAGCCGGTGGCCGCGGTGACGCTGGGGCGTACCCGCGCCGACGCGCTGCTGACCTTGAAGGTCGACGCGCCCTGCCAGGAAGCGCTGGCGTTCCTGCACGCGGACGAGCCGGCGGCCAGCGTGCCGCTGCCCTAGCGCGGCGTTCCGCCGTCGCAGCGCGCGTTGCCGCGCGCTGGCAGCAAAGATCACCTGGCGCAACCGTAAAGTTGCATTTCATGCGGTGCCGGCGCAAGCTCATATGCAACCCGGAGGTGGCGCATGAGCGATCGCATCGAGAAACGCATCGAGCTGAGGGCGCCGGTGTCGCGCGTGTGGCGCGCGCTGACCGACTACCGCGAGTTCGGCGCATGGTTCCGCGTGGACCTGTCCGGGCCGTTCGAGCCCGGCCGGGAGGCCATCGGCCACATCACCTGGCCGGGCTACGAGCACGTCGTCTGGCGCGCCGTTGTGCAGGTGATGGAGCCGCAGCGGCTGTTCAGTTTCAGCTGGCATCCTTACGCCATCGAGCCGGGCGTGGATTACTCCGCCGAACCGCCGACCCTGGTCGAGTTCCACCTCGAAGCGCACGGCGAGGACACCGTGCTGACCCTGGTCGAGTCGGGCTTCGAGCGCATCCCGGCCAGCCGCCGCGCCGAGGCGTTCCGCATGAATGACGACGGCTGGAGCATCCAGCTGGAGAACATCCGCCGGCACGTCGAAGACAGCGTGATGACGGACGGCCATGCCGGCTAGCGCACGCTCGCGCCTGGCGCGGCGACTGCCGCGGGCCGCCACGGTGTTCGCCGCGCTTGGCGACCCCACGCGGCTGGCACTGGTGACCCGGCTGTGCGACGGCTCGCGCCGCTCGATCACCCAGCTCTGCGACGGCCAGCCGCTGACCCGGCAGGCGATCAGCAAGCACCTGCGCGTGCTCGAGGACGCCCGCGTCGTGCGCAGCGAGCGTACCGGACGCGAAAGCCTGTACACGCTCGATCCGCAGCCGATCGGCGAACTGCGCGAGTACATCGACCTCGTGTCGAGCCAGTGGGACGACGCGCTGGCGCGGCTGAAATCCTTCGTGGAGAAGTGAGCGCCGGTCAGCTGGTGTGATCGAGGATGATCTTCCAGCCGTCGGCGGTCTTTTCCCACAGCAACGAGAACACGCCATCGTCCTGCGCCACCTCGCCGTGCGTCGCGCGGTCGAGGTGGAAACGGCCGGTCACCACGGCGTAGCGCAACTCGCCGCCGGCGCCCGGCAGCAGGCGCACGTCCAGTTCGGAGAAGGTGAGCCGGCCCATCTGCTGCGCCGTCGCATAATGCCTGCGGTAGCTGTCGAGGATGGCGCGGTAGCCCTTGCGCACGCTGCTGCCGATGAAGGTGGTGTCGGGCGCGTCCTTGTAGCCGCGCATGTAGCCTTCCACGTCGCCGCGATTCCACGCCGCCGCCTGCTGCGCCATCACCTGGCGGATCGCGGCACCTTCATCGGTGGCCGCCGCCACCCTTGCCGGTCCCGCCAGCGCCAACGCCAGCAGGACCTGCAGTCCGACCAGGAACATTCTTGTTGCCACGATGTGCTCCCCTGCGATGCGCGCCGGCGACGCGCGCGGCGGCCTGCCCCGGCGCAGAACCGGCTCGGCGCCGGCCGCGCCATCAGATGAAGTGGAAGATCCAGTGCAGCGTTCCCAGCACCAGCACCTCGGCAGCCACGAACACCATGAAGCCGAGACAGAACTTGCCGACCGGCTTTTCGATCCAGAGCTTGTACGAACCCTTTGCGGGGCCGGCGTCGCTTCCCTCGTCGAGGGCAAAACCTGTCGCGTTGCCCGCACCTGCTTTCGTCGAAGCCATCTGCATGCTCCTGCCTGAAGGTGGTCGTTCCGATGCCACGGTTCCGTTGCGGACTGTACCGCGGCCATCGCCATGGCGACCACGTTGCGGCGATCGGAAGAAACTGCAGCCCGACCCGATCGGCAGCAGCGGCGCGCGGCGGGTTGCGCCTGTCCACCGGTCTGCCTACTCTCGACAGACCTTGCCCTGGAGCCGCCTGCATGCGCCCGATCCACGTCGCCACGCTATGCGCCGTAATGACCGTGGCGTTCGCCGCCGGTTGCCATCGGGAAGCGCCCAACGCACCGCCCCACAGCGCTCCCTCCTCCAGTATCGCGGCGGTCAATGACGACGCCCCACTGGAGCGCGCCGTCAACGACTTCATCGACGGCATGTTCCGCCGCCACCCCACCTTTGCCGCCAGCGCCGGCAGGCACGAGTTCGACGGCAAGCTGCCCGACTACAGTCCGGCCGGGCTGAAGGCGGATACCGACTGGCTGCATGCGCAGCGCGCCCGGTTCGCCGCGTTCGCCGACGACCGGCTCGATGCGAGCGGCCGCTTCCACCGCGACTACGTGCTCGCGGTGATCGACGGCCAGCTGTTCTGGCTGGAAGACTCCGGCTTTCCCTACGGCAACCCGGCCTTCTATACCGACGATCTGTCGCCCAGCATGTACCTGACCCGCCCCTACGCACCGCTGCCGCAACGGATGGCGGCCTTCGTCAGCTACCAGGAAGCGCTGCCCAAGGCGATCGCCCAGATCAAGGCAAACTTCAAAGTGCCACTGCCAGCGTCGTACATCGAGCTGGGCGTGAACAGTTTTGGCGGGTACGCGAGCTTCTTCAAGACCGACGTCCCGGCGATCTTCGCCGGGGTCAAGGACGACGCGCTGCAGGCGCGTTTCAAGGCGTCCAACGCCGCCGCGATCAAGGCCACGCAGGACCTCGCCGACTGGCTGAAGGCGCAGCAACCCCATGCCACCCAGGACTACGCGCTGGGCGCGGCGAAGTTCTCCAAAATGCTGCACGCCACCGAGCTGGTCGACCTGCCGCTGGACCGGCTCAAGGCCATCGGCGAAGCGGACCTGCAGCGCAACCTCGACGCGCTCAAGGCGGCCTGCGGCAAGTTCGCGCCGGGCCAATCACTGAGCGCGTGCGTCGCCAAAGAGGGTGCGGACAAGCCGGCCGGCGGTGCCGTGGAAGGCGCGCGTGCGGAACTCGCTGGCCTGCGCCAGTTCATCGTCGAGAAGGACCTGGTGAGCATCCCCGGCCCGGAACAGGCCAAGGTCGAGGAAGCGCCGCCGTTCAACCGCTGGAACTTCGCCTACATCGAGATCCCCGGCCCGTACGAGAACAACCTGCCTTCCGTCTACTACATCGCCCCGCCGGATCCGGCCTGGAGCAAGGCCGACCAGCAGGCCTACATACCGGGCAAGGCCGACCTGTTGTTCACGTCTTCGCACGAAGTGTGGCCGGGGCACTTCCTGCAGTTCCTGCACGCCAACCGCGCGCACTGGAAATTTGGCCAGCTGTTCGTCGGCTACGCCTTCGCCGAAGGCTGGGCGCACTACGCCGAGGAAATGATGTTCGACGCCGGCCTGGACGGCGCCACGCCGGAGGTCCACATCGGCCAGCTCACCAACGCCCTGCTGCGCGACGTGCGCTACCTCTCCGCCATCGGCCTGCACACCGGCGGCATGACCGTCGCCCAGTCCGAACAGATGTTCCGCGACAAGGCCTTCCAGGACCCGGGCAACGCGCGCCAGCAGGCGGCCCGCGGCACCTACGACCCGGCCTACCTGAACTACACGCTGGGCAAGCTGATGATCATGCAGCTGCGCCAGGACTGGATCGCCGCGCACCCGGGCCCGCACGCGCTGAAGGCGTTCCACGACCAGTTCCTCGGCTACGGCGGCCCGCCGATCCCGCTGGTACGCGCGCAGATGCTGGGTGGCAAGCCGGCGGCCAGCCTGTGGACGGCGCCGGCGGCGGCCGCGGCGGAAACGGCCGCGGCCACGTCCAGGTAAGGCCAGACGCCGGTCGATTTCCGCCGCGCCCGTTCGTCAGGGAGAGAGCCCCTCCTCCGCCACGGAAAACCGCCATGACCACCAACACGCTTCGCCTCCACCGCGTGCTGCGCGCCCCGCCCGAGCGAATCTACCGCGCCTTCCTCGACGCCGAGGCGATCGCCAAGTGGCTGCCGCCGCACGGCTTCACCTGCAAGGTGCACGAGCTGGACGCACGGGTCGGCGGCCAGCACCGGATGACCTTCACCCACTTCTCCAGCGGCCACGGACACGGCTTCGGCGGCACCTACCGCGAACTGGTGCCGAGCGAACGCATCCGCTACAGCGACCGCTTCGACGACCCCAACCTGCCCGGCGAGATGACCACCACCGTCACCCTGCGCGCGGTGTCCTGCGGCACCGACGTGCAGGTGGTGCAGGAAGGCGTGCCCACAGTCATCCCGGTCGAGCAGTGCTACCTGGGCTGGCAGGAATCGCTGCTGCTGTTGGCGCAACTGGTGGAGCCGGACATTCCGGGCTGACCGGCGCCGCATGCGGAATCGACGCCGACCCGTGTCGATTCCGCACGCGCCCGTTCGTCGTCAGCAAAGAAGGCGGCCCCGTCGGCCGCCGTTTGCGCAGGAGTCCGCCATGTCCTATGTCGATGGTTTCGTGATCGCCGTGCCCGACGCCAACCGCGAGCAGTTCATCGCGCATGCCCGCCACTTCGACGCCATGTTCCTGGAGTTCGGCGCCACGCGGGTGGTGGAGTGCTGGGGCGACGACGTGCCCGACGGCAAGCTCACCGACTTCCGCCGCGCCGTGCAGGCCGAGCCGGGCGAATCGGTGGTGTTCTCCTGGATCGAATGGCCCGACAAGGCCAGCCGCGACGCCGGCATGGAGCGGATCATGCAGGACCCGCGCATGCCGGGCGCCGGCGACATGCCGTTCGACGGCAAGCGCATGATCTTCGGCGGCTTCGCGCCGGTGGTCAGCCTGCCCGCCTAGCGTGCGGCGCGCTCACTCCTCTTCTTCCTCGAACTCCACCAGCGCGTCCAGCTCGAACGCCAGCGCCTCGACCGCCTCGCGCACCTTGCGCGCGGTGGAGGCGTTCGGCGCCTCGATCTCCAGCTCGTGCGCGTCGGGTCCGTGGGTGTCGCTCAGGCCGGCGGAGCTGGAATCCGCGTCGTCCATGCGATCCATCATGTCCGCGACCTCCTCCACGCGTTCGATGCCGTCCAGGCTCTGCAACAGATTCATCACGGCCCGGACGTCATCGTCGCTTCCGGTCAGGCGCAGGCGTAGTGTCGGCATGGCGGCATCTCGTGGCGGGATGCAAATCAGCCTAGGCACGCCCGGGCCAAGGCGGCGTGACGATGGCCACCCAAGCCGTCCGCGAAGAAGCTGGCCCCGCTAGTGGCCCAGGGCGTCGCCGCAACCCAGTGCCGCCGTCGACGGCAGCGCAGCCGGGCCGCGCGTCCGCTGCAGGTGCGCCAGCCCCCAGACCCTCGCCTCCTCCACCAGCGGCAAGACCGTTGCTCCGTAATCGCTCAGGCGGTACTGCACCGGCGCCGGTACCGGCCCGGCCACCAGGCGCTCGACCAGGCCATCGCTTTCGAGCTCGCGCAGCTGCTCGGTCAACACCTTGTGCGAGATCGGCGCGACGCGGCGCAGCAGGGCGGAAAAGTGATGGGGCTCGCGCGCCAGCCAATACAGGATGGTGAGCTTCCATTTGCCGCCGACCGCGACGAAGGCCGCGTGCAGCGGGCAATCCGCCAGCGGGTGGGCCGTGGCCGGCGGATACGCACCTGGACGTGCCTTCTTGTCGCTGGACATGGCTGCCTCTAGCTTCAGTCGATCGAACCACGTTGGAGCATGCCATGCCGAGCCGTTACCGCGCCTTGCTGCCGTGGCTGGCCATCGCCTGGCTGCCGTTGCTGCCGGCTGCGTCCGCCTGCGCACAAGCGGCGCAGGCCACCAGGGCTGGCGCGGAAATTCCGCGCGACGGCCAGCACGATTTCGACTTCGAGATCGGCATCTGGCGCACGCACCTGAAACGGCTGGCGCATCCGCTGTCGGGGTCCGGCGAATGGGCGGAGTACGAGGGCGTCACCACCGTACGCAAGGTGTGGAACGGCCGCGCCAACCTGGTCGAGCTGACGGCCGATGGCCCGGGCGGCCATTTCGAGGGTCTGAACCTGCGGCTCTACAACCCGCGCTCGCGCCAATGGAGCCTGAACTTCGCCAACAGCAGCAGCGGAACGCTGGGGCAGCCGACGATCGGTCAATTCGTCGACGGCCGCGGCGAGTTCTACGACCAGGAAGACTTCAACGGGCGCGCCATTCTCGTCCGCTTCGTAATCACGCCGCTCGACGCCGACACGATCCGCTTCGAGCAGGCCTTCTCGGACGACGGCGGCAAGACCTGGGAGGTCAACTGGGTGGCCACCGATACGCGGATGAAGTAGCGAGCCGAAGCGAAGGGCCAGGTTTCCCGGCGCCAAAAACGAACCCGGCGCCGTTTCCGCCTTCGGCGGCCGAACGGCTAGAACAGCGTGCAGCCCCGGCGGCCCGAAAGCACCCTGGCCTCGTGGATGTCCTTGTTGACCCGGCCGGAGTGCCGCAACGGCTCCTTCTTCATGGCGTCGTCGCCCGGGCCTTCTTCAAGCATGGCCCAGAGGCTGCTCGCGCGGTCGTCCCCCCACGTACTTCTCGAGCGTGGCGCCGTTGTGCAGCCGGCTGAGTTCGGCCGTCCATTCGCCGTCGCTTCCGACGAAGATCGACGGCTTTCCGTCGTCCTGCCCGGCCCTGCAGAACTGGCCGACGGTGGAATCCACGATCACCGGATGTGCCTCAGCTGATACAGCGCGTCGCCCAGGCACGCAGCTTCTCGTCGCTCGATCGAGGCATGCCGCTCTCCCGCCGCCAGGGAGACGGCATCGTATTCCCGGGCCTGGGGAGGGCGACAAGTGACCTGCCGCGGCCCGTGTGACTAAATAAGCCGTCCGCGAAACCGGAATTGCCCGGCACCTTTCCCAAGCGAGGAACCCGCCCATGCCTTATCCGCGCCAGCTTCCCGCCACCGGCACCTGCCGCTGCGGCCGCGTGCGCCTGCGCGTCACCAAGCCGGCCATGCTCAGCATGGCCTGCCACTGCCACGGCTGCCAGAAGATGACCGGCAGCGCGTTTTCGCTGTCGCTGGCGATGCCGGCCGATGGCGTGGAAGTACTCGAGGGCGAACTGGTCCGCGGCGGCCTGCAGGGCGAGCACAGCCATCTGTACTGCGCGTTCTGCAAGTCGTGGGTGATGACCCGCCCGGCCGGGCTCGACTGGCTGGTCAACCTGCGCGCCTCGGTGCTCGACCCGCACGCCGACTTCGTGCCGTTCATCGAAACCTGCACCGACGCCCGGCTGCCCTGGGCATCGACCCCGGCGAAGCACAGCTACACCGGTTTCCCGGCGATGGAGGATTACCAGCCGCTGGTCGAGGCCTACGCCGCCGAGACCGCGGATGCCTGATCGATGCGCCCGAGCCAGCCGGCTCCGGGCGCGCCGCGATGGCCGTGAACGGAGTACCGCATGCGACTGCATATCCTGTCCGACCTGCACCTGAGCACGCACGGCATGCCGTCGCCGGAAGTGGCGGCGGACCTGACGATCCTCGCCGGCGACATCCGGCGCCCCGCCGCCGAGGCGATGCAGTGGGCGGCCGGGCTGGGGCGCCCGGTGCTGTACGTGCCCGGCAACCACGAGTTCTACGGCGGCGCGATCCCGCAAGTGCGCCAGGCGCTGGCCCGCAGCGCTCGCGAGTACGGCATCGGTCTGCTGGACCAGAGCACATGCACGATCGGCGGCGTGCGCTTCGTGGGCACTACCCTATGGACGGATTTCGAGCTGTTCGGCGCCGGGGGCAAGGACCTTGCGATGACGGCGTCGGCGCAGTTCATGCGCGACTTCGCCGCCATCCGCAACGCCGACGGCAGCGTGTTCACCCCCGCCGCCGCCGCCGCGCTGTTCGCCGAACAGTACGCATGGCTTGCGGCCGTGCTGGAAGAGCCGTTCGCCGGGTCGACCGTGGTCATCACCCACCATGCGCCAACCCCGCGCAGCGTCCACCCGCGCTTTGCCGCTTCGCCGGTCAGCGCCGCCTTCGTGTCCGACTGCAGCGCGTTGATGGGCCGCGCCGTGTTGTGGGTCCACGGCCACACCCACGACAGTTTCGACTACACGGCGAACGGCACCCGGGTGGTGTGCAACCCGCGCGGCTACCGTGCCGGCGGGGTGAACGAGAACCCGCAGTTCGATCCATGCCTGTGCATCGAGGTGGCGACCGGCGCGTAAAAACGCGCCCCGGGGGGGCGCCGTTTTTCGCGACGGACAAACGCCTCTTCCGGGCCTCGGCCGCGCAGCCCTACCTTGGGTGACCATGGACCCGACCGGCAACCGCCCCTGGCCTTCCGGCCTATCGACACTGCGGACAGGGGTCGGCACCATGCCTGCCGATCCTCGAGGAGACGCGCGAAGATGGCTGTCGGACCGACCTGGATACTCGCCACCGCCGCGCTGACGATCGTCGCCGGCCCGCTGGCGCTCGGGCTGGCCGGGTTCATCTCCGCCCGCGCCCCACATGCCGCACCCGCGGCACCCGCCCCGGGCTGGCGCCTCACGGCAGCCTCGACCCTGCTCTACGTGCTGGCCTTCAACCTGACGTTCTTCCTGCAGGAACTGGCCCTGGTGCTGCCGAAGGCGCTCACGCCTGGCCTGCAGCCGACCCTGTACCACAATAACCACAGCTGGGAAGGCACGAACCCGCTCGCCGCCCTGTTCCAGGGCACCGGTGCGCTGGCGACGCTGGCGGTCGGCCTGTTCTGCCTGTGGCTGCTGCGGCGCCCGCGGCTATGGTCGAACAGCACCCGGCTGGTGCTGTTCTGGATGGCCTATTGCGGCTGCTTCATGGCGCTGCCGCAGGTCGTCGTCGGGGCGCTCAGCCCGGGCAGCGACGTCGGCATGGCGATGGGCTATCTGCAGCTCGACGCCGGCGCCCGCCTCGGCGCGGGCCTGCTCGCGCTCGGCCTGATGCCGCTGGTTGCCCTGCTGCTGCGCCAGCCTGCGCTCGCGATCGCGGATTCGCCGGCAGCCATCGCCAGCCCCGGCGCCCGCACGCGATTCGTGTTCCGGGCCGTGACGCTGCCGGCCCTTCTCGCGAGCGCGCTGGTCATCCCGTTCCGCATCCCGCGCGAGCTGCTGGAGGTGGTCCTCGTGCCGTTGCTGGTGATCCTGCCCGGCATACCCTGGATCCAGGCGGCAGCCTGGCGCCTGCCCGGGGTCGCGGCCAGCGGTGCCGCAACCGCCCGGCCGCTCGCCTACCCGTTCGCCGCCGTCGTGGCGTTGCTGCTGTTTTTCCAGCTCGTGCTCCGGTCGGGCATCCGGTTCTACTGACCGGACAGCGGGGCCTTCCCGCGCCTCGCACCACCGGAACCCGCCCCGGTCCTGCGGTGCCGTGTCGATCGGCGCGCCCGTCGTTCGTCGCAGGCATGAAGGGCACCTCGCCGCCCCGCATCAGGAGAAACGACATGCTCAGCAAGAACACGATCTGCCTTTGGTATGACGGCACCGCCGTGGACGCCGCCACGTTCTATGCCAGGACGTTTCCGGGCAGCGCCGTGGGCGCCGTCCACCGCGCGCCGGGCGACTATCCGGCGGGCCAGCAGGGCGATGTGCTGATGGTGGAGTTCACGGTGATGGGCATCCCCTGCCTTGGCATGAACGGCGGCCCCGGCGTCCCGCACACCGATGCGTTCTCGTTCCAGGTAGCCACCGACGACCAGGCCGAAACCGACCGCCTGTGGCACGCGATCATCGACCACGGCGGCCAGGCCAGCGCCTGCGGCTGGTGCAAGGACAAGTGGGGCCTGTCGTGGCAGATCACCCCGCGCGCGCTGATCGCCGCGGTCACCGACCCGGACCCCGCCGTCGCCAAGCGCGCGTTCAACGCCATGATGGAGATGACGAAGATCGACATCGCGGCGATCGAGGCGGCACGGCGCGGCTGACGACGGCCGCGGTCGGCCTCGCCCTCGGGGAGAGCGCACAAGCCAGCCGGGCGTCGTTGCCCATCAAGCCACCAGGAGCCGCCCATGGTCCCCACCATCACCGCCTTTGAAAGCTCGCCCGATCGCGGCCGCGGCCTCGCGCGCGACATGCGCGTGCGCTGGGCGCTGGAAGAAACGGGTCAGCCTTACGAGGTTCGCCTCGTCTCGTTCGAGGCGATGAAGAACCCCGCGCACCGCGCGCTGCACCCGTTCGGGCAGATTCCCACCTACGAGGAAGGCGAGCTGGCGCTGTTCGAGTCCGGTGCCATCGTGTTCCATATCGCCGAACGCCATGCGGGCCTGCTGCCGGACCAGGCGAATGCGCGGGCGCGCGCCATCATGTGGATGTTCGCCGCGCTCAACACGGTGGAGCCGCCGATCCTCGAACTGCAGACCGCCAAGTTTGCCGAAGCCGACCAGCCATGGACCACCGAACGCCTGCCGCTCATCAAGGAGCGCATCCGCACCCGGCTGGGCGAGCTTGCCGTTCGCCTGGACGAGGCCGACTGGCTCGACGGCGGGTTCAGCGCAGGCGATCTCATGATGGTGCACACGCTGCAGCGGCTGAAGCCCTCGGGCCTGCTGGACGGCTACCCGAAGCTCGCCGCCTACGTCGCCCGCGGCGAAGCGCGGCCGGCCTACCAACGCGCCTTCGCCGCGCAGCTGGCGGTGTTCACCGGGAAGAACTAGGGCCTGCGTTCGGCTACTAGAAAAAATCGACGCTGCTTCCCCGCATTGTCCGGCCCCGGCCTGCCCCGCCTCTGATCAAGCCGGGGGCGCCTCTCTATACTTGCAGCCCCGCCATCGCCCGGTCCGGTGCCACGCCCATGCCACGCCTACGCCTTGCCGAACCGCTCGTGATGCTGGCGACCGTGGTGCAGTGGCTGGCGCTGTCGATGCTGACCGGCGCCGTGGTCGGCGTGGGCTGCAGCGTCTTTCTCCACCTGCTGTTCGCCACCGAGGGCCACGTTTACGCCGTGCCGCTGGGGGTGCAGATGAGCCTGCTGGTCGTGGGTGGCTTCGCCAACGGGCTGTTGCTGCATTACGGCTATCGGCTGAGCCGCAGCGGCTACAGTGATTCGCCGATCGTTGCGGTGAACGAGCAACGCGGCAGGATGCCGTTCCGGACCCTGTGGGTGAAGCCGGTCGCCGCGCTGATCACCCTGGGCTGCGGCGGCTCGGCCGGCAAGGAAGGGCCGTGCTCGCACATCGGCGCCAGTCTGGCGGCCGGCATCGGCCGGGTGCTGCACCTGAACCCCGAGCTGCGCAAACGGCTGCTGGCGTGCGGGGTGAGCGCCGGCTTCGCCAGCGTGTTCGGCACCCCGATCGCCGGCGCCATCTACGGCGTGGAGATGCTGGCGATCGGCCGCATCCGCCACGACTTCCTGTTCCCCGGCATCGTGGCCGGCGTCACCGCGTTCCAGGTCAGCAAATACCTGGGCGTGCCCTACCCCCATTACCACATCGCCTTCATCAGCGACTTCACCGAGCTGCTGTTCCTGAAAACCGTGCTGATCGGCATCCTGTGCGGCGCGGCCGCGTGGGTGTTCGTCGAGCTGTTGCAGCAGGCGAGGCGGCTGTTCGGGCGTCTGCGCGATCGCTACGTGCTGTGGCCGCCGCTGGTGCCGCTGCTGGGTGGCGTGGTGCTGGCCCTGCTGGTCATGGTCGTGCCGTCCGATTACCTCGGGCTGAGCCTGCCGATCATGGAACGCGCCCTGCACGGCGAGACGATGCCGTACCTGGGTTTCCTGTGGAAAGCCCTGCTGGTGGCGATCACGCTGGGCTCGGGCTTCTATGGCGGCATCGTGACCCCGCAGTTCGTGATCGGCGCCGTGCTGGGCGGCGCGTTCGCGCACCTGCTGGGGCTGGCACCGGCGCTGGGCGCGGCGGTGGGGCTGGTGGCCGTGGTCGCCTCGGCATCCAACGCGCCGATCGCCGCCATCCTGATGGGCATCGAGCTGTTCGGCGCCGATTCGACGCTGTACGTGGCCGGCGCCTGCGTCGCCGCCTATCTCATCATCGGCCACCGCAGCGTCTACCCCGCCCAGCAGATCGCGTTCAGCAAATCGTCGTGGATCTTCGCCCACACCGATCTGCCGGTCGGCCAGGAGAAGACCCGCCTGTCGTACGGCTTGCTGCGCTGGTGGAGCAAGCGCCGCCGCGCCCTGCAAGGCCCAGGGCGGCCGGGAGCGGCGAAAGGGGAACGTGACCGATGACACCGCGGACCACAGGCAATCAGCCGCGTCCTTTCTGATCGCTTTTTCTATTCCAGGCTCAGGTCGTAGATCACCGTGGCCGGATCCCGCGGATCCAGGCGGCGCTGGAATCCGATGTTCGCCGCAAGGCGATCGCCGCCGCCGGATCGGCTCGGGGCATAGGCGCGCATGTGCCGCATGCCGCGTGCCCTTGCCGCGGCGATCAGGTGGCGCATCAGGAAGGAACCGACACCGCGCTTTCGCCATTCGTCACTCACCGTGAGCGAAGCATCGCAGCTGTCGCCGGCGGCATTGACATGAAACTGCGCGGCGCCGATCTGATGCTCGCGTCCCCGCTGCGAGACCAGGGCGATGAAGCCCACGGCGCAGGCCGGATCGAGACAGGTGAGCTCGCGCGCCACCTCCGGCGTCGGGTCGCGGACCAGGCCGAGAAAGCGCGAACTGCGGAACGCGGGCGACAGATGGGTGAGAAATTCAAGCTCGAGCTCGGCGTCCTGCTCGCCGATCGACCGTATCTGCACGGTCGTGCCGTCCTGCAGCTTCTCGTTCCAGCCCTTGCCCGGGGGTGCGTCGGTCTGTGCCATGACATGCTCCGTCATCAAGCAATCAAGCAGGTGCTTCAGCCTAGCAGTTGCCTCTTGCGGTCAATTGACCAGCATCAATGGAGCGGGCGTTGCCGCGCCGCTGGCGGAACCGGGCGGGCCAAGTCGAGCTGGCTCCGCTGGTTGCCCTGCACGTGCCGGGCAAAAAAACGCCGCCCCGGCGTCGGCCGTCGCCACCGACCAGATGGCGGCAACATGGCTCTTCCCGGCCACGGGCACCAAGGTCCTGTCGGCCGAGCCGGCCGCAGCAGAATCGGCACGCCCTTCCCGATGGGAATGGCCTCGACCCGCTTTCCCGCGCACCACCCACCATGGTCCGTGGTAGCGCCGCAGTTCCTCGGCGTCGCCGACGCCGTCCTTCACGCTGACCGCAACCTCCGGGTTGCCGCCTCCACGAAGCGCAACCATCGCCATGGCAGACATTCCCCCAACGCCCCACGTAGCGGCCACGACAAACTCGCCACTCGTTGGGAAGCCGAACCTGACCCTTGTTTCGCCTGACCTGCCGCCATGATGCATGCATAACCGCCTGGCGCGGTACGCACGACGCATACGGCGGCGGCAGCGCACGAAGTGGACCGGATTCCCGGATCGCCGGGGCGTGGCTGACGGCCGCCATGGGTCTTGGCCAGCGCACGGGCACGGATCGCATGCCAGCGATACCGGTGACCATCTTTTCATGACTTCGCGCCCCTCAATGACGCGGCCGGCTTCGTTCAGGAAAATCGCCAACACTCGTTGCGGGCCGGTGCATGCGTACCGCAAGTGCGGACAGGCCGCAGGTCGGATGCCGACCTTCGTTTTCGGTATCGCTTTTGTTGATCCCAGTCAACAGCCATCCATGCCGATGAACCGAATATCCGGGTGTTGCCACACTCCCGGCGACATCCTTGCAACTCGAGGCGAGGCTACTTCCATGCGAATCAGATACGTTTTCATGTCCGGTATCTCTGCGTTTTGCCTGCTCGCCACCCTGCCGGCATTTGCCTACCAGAGCGGCGGCGGCCAGCGAGGTGGCCAATCCGCACCTGTCGGACAGCCGGCAGGCGGCATGATGCAGCGGGATCAGCTGCACACACAGGACCGAACCACGCAGAAGGATCGCAGCCAGATCTATGGTTCCCAGCTGATGACTCCGGCCGAGCGCAAGGCGTATCGCGACCAGATGCGCAGCCTGAAGACGGCCCAGGAGCGCGAGGCGCTGCGAAAGCAGCACCATGAGCAGATGCAGAAGCGTGCTGCCGAACGTGGCATGAGGCTGCCCGACATGCCGCCCGGGCAGGGTGCGGGCATGGGTCCGGGTGCCGGCATGCGGCAAGCTACGCAGCAACAGACTATGCAGCAACAGCAAAACCAGGGCACGGAAAAGCAGGTCGAGCAGAAGCAGAGCACCGAGCAGCGGACCCGACAGCAGAAGGATGACGGCAATCGCTGACCGCAAGATGTCTCGCACCGTGCCCGGCGCCGGTGGTTGCACCGGCCCACGCGCCCTGGCATCGACAGCCGCGGCCGACGACTGCGGTCGAACCAGGACGACAGATGGGGCGACGACCCCGACGACATCGCCGGGGCGTCCGTTCCGCGCCGCGTTCCCCGCATCTCCATGGTTTCCTTGATACGCCACAGACATTGATGATCTCGATTGACACCCAACTGCGGAGGGTCAGCACATGCCGTCGATCAAGCTGGTTTCACTGATGGTTCTCGCCTCCCTGGCAACAGGCCAGGCATGGTCGCAAACCGCATTGATGAAGCAGGCCCAGGGCCTGTTCAAACCGATACCCGCCAACGCGCCGCCATTGGCGGGCAATGCGGCGACCCCGGCCAAGGTGGAGCTCGGCAAGATGCTGTACTTCGAGCCCCGGCTGTCCGAAAGCCACGCCATCAGCTGCAATTCATGCCACATGGTCGGCATGGGCGGGGTCGACCTGCAGGAGACTTCGCTGGGTCATCGCTGGCAGCATGGCGGTCGCAACGCGCCGACCGTCTACAACGCGGTGTTCGACGTCGCCCAATTCTGGGATGGGCGTGCCAAGGACCTTGAACAGCAGGCCGGCGGTCCGCTGGTCAACCCGGTCGAGATGGACACCACCGAGGCACATGTCGTCGAACAGCTCAAGGGGATTCCCGGCTACGCCGCCGTGTTCGCCAAGGCCTATCCGGCCGTGCCCGATCCGATCACGTTCGACAACGTGCGCAAGGCCATCGCCCTGTTCGAGGCCACCCTGACCACGCCGAACGCGCCGTTCGATCGCTACCTCAAAGGCGACGAGAAAGCACTCGACGCGAACCAGCAGGAAGGCCTGGCGCTGTTCATCAACAAGGGCTGCGCGGCATGCCACAACGGCATCAACGTGGGCGGGGGCATGTACGCCCCGTTCGGCGTGGTCGAGCGGCCCGGTGCCGACATTCTCCCGCCGGGGGACAAGGGGCGCTTCGCGGTGACCAAGACGGTCAGCGACGAATACGTGTTCCGGGTACCCTCGCTGCGCAACATCGCGCTGACCGCGCCCTATTTCCACACGGGCAAGGTGTGGGACCTTCGCCAGGCCGTCGCGATCATGGGCAGCAGCCAGCTCGGCGCTAAGCTGAGCGACGAGGAGGTCGGCAAGATCGAGGTTTTCCTCGGGGCTCTGACCGGCGACCAGCCGAAGGTCGCGCTGCCGATCCTGCCGCCCAGCGTGGCGACCACCCCGCGGCCCAAGCCGTAACCTGCACGAAGAGGATGCCCGCATGGTCGTGAAATCGAGCCGCTACCACTGGGTGGTCCGCTACGCACACTGGCTGACCGTGCTGGCCATCGTGCTGGCCTACGCGCTGGTGGACCTTGTCGATGACGAGGGCTCCGAAGGGAATTCCCCGCCCTCGCTGATGCTGCAGGGCCATTACCTGGCCGGGCTGGCGGTACTGGCACTTCTGCTGCCGCGGATCCTCGCGCGGCTCGCCACCCCGGTACCGCCGATCGTGCCGGCGCCGAAGACCGTCATCGCCTTCGCCGCACACGGCCTGCACCTGGCGCTGTATGCGTTTCTGCTGGTGCAGCCGATCCTCGGCATCTTGCAGGTGAACTACGCCGGGCAGCCGGTCAGCTTGCCGTGGGTGGGCTGGAGCCTCCCTGCGCTGGTCGGCCCCGACCACGCGGCACATGAATTCGTCGCCGAGGTCCACGAGACACTCGGCGAGGTGTTCTATTGGGTCATCGGTGCCCACATCGCCGCCGCGCTGTGGCATCACTTCCTGGTTCGCGACAACACGTTGCGACGGATGCTTTGAGCCGGGGCGGATTCGGCAAAGAACTGGCTGCATGGAGTTCGCCGGCAATTTCCCCTTGCCCCGCTCGATGGGCCGTGCCGCTTCCCTGGCGGGCCGTGCGGCAAGCTCGGTCGCCGCGGCGCTACCGCCGGCGCGCCGGGTTTCGGCGGCGCCGCGGAAACAGGAAGGCCCGGCACATGAGGTGGTTTGCCTCATGCACCGGGCCGCATGGTGCCGCTGTTGCGTGTCGTGCCGGATCGTCAGAGCGTGGCGGGCGCCGGCTCGGGCGAAGTGGGCGAACTAGGTGGCCTTCAAAGGTCCGGCGACCTTGTACGTACTGAGGATGATGCCGGACGGAAATGCTTGCGTGCTGACGAGCTCGAAGGAGCGTGGCGGGGTTCCTTCTGCAAAAAAGCGCTTGCCCTTGCCCAGCAGGACCGGATAGACGACCAGCAGGACTTCATCCGCCAACCCATGTTCGAGCAGCGTCGATGTCAGCGTGGAGCTGCCCGAGAGAACAAGGTTCGGGCCGTCCTGCGACTTGATGCGGCGAACGCCCGCGACGAGGTCCGGTCCAAAGCCCTCGAACGGGCCCCATGCAAGACTTTCCGGACGATGGGTAGCGACATATTTCGTCGCCGCATTGAGGGCGTCCGCCATCGGACTGCCCGGCGCCTTGGGCCAGAAGCCCGACCAGATATCGTAGGTGAGACGGCCAAGCAGCAGATCGAAGCTCGCGCCATACGCGGCGAGGATCGCATCCCGACCAGCAGGGGTCCGATAGGGCGCGGTCCAGTCGCTATAGGGGAAATCGCCGTCATCATCGGAGTGCTGGATCACGCCATCCAGCGAGATGTGTTCCATGATCTTGAGCTTTCTCATTGGAATCTCCGTGTTCCGGGGTTGGCGTTTCTATTCCGTTGGCATGACGAGGAATTCGCGCACCTCGACCGATGCGCGGCAAGCGACGACGGCTTTGCGGCCCCACGCCAGGGCCTCATCCATGCTGGCTGCGTCGAGTATCCAGAAGCCGCCGATGTATTCCTTGGCCTCGATGTACGGTCCATCGGTGACCACCACCTCTCCGCCGGGCCGCTTGCGCAGCGATTTCGCGAGGGACGCCGATTGCAGGCCGCCGGCGAAGAACCAGGCACCGGCAGCCGCCATCTCGTCATTGAGCGCCTGGATGTCGCGGACCATCGCATCGTCTTCAAGCGACGGGTCGTAGTTGTCGGGGTGGTGGATCGCCACCAGATATTGCGGCATGTCTGTTCCTCGGATGATCTGCAGGCTGACTGGTCACCGGCCTTCACTGCAGCGACGAACGGCCGCAACCGATTTCGACAACCGATCGGGATGTTGTTTCCGACCCCGGGCGTTTGCCGGGTAGCAGGCGGCGGACAAGGCGAAGCTCGGGGTGCCGAAAAAGCTCGGGGCGTGAGGGCCCGCCCCGGTCGCGCGTCATGCTCATTCCTCGATGGCTTCGACACCCTGTTGCCTGAGCTCTTCGATGCGATCGAGCATCTGCTTGAGCCGCCCGGGCGAATGACCCTGCCAATCCGCCACCTCGCCGACGACGCAGAACGGACTTCCGGAGCGATACGATCGGGTGATGTTGCCGGGGAATTTCTTGTCCGTCAGGTTGGGATCGTCCTCGATCGGCCCGGTGGGCTCCACGATGTCGATCCGCCCCCGCCCTGCCCCCACGGCCAGCTCGGCGCCCCCGGTGGCGACGTCCAGTGTCGCCCTGGCGTAAAGCACGATCTGGCAAGCGATCGCCGCGACTCTCGGCTACTGCCAGGTTGGATGCTGCCGCACGACGTGCGACGCGCTGCCCATGGGCAAACACGCGGGCAGCGCAAGATAGGTGGCCCACTCTTCACGCACACCGGGTTTCGTCCGGTGCGAGGGCTCCAACTCCTGCGCATTCACGTCTCTGTTGATGTCTCGCAGCTTCTCCACGTCGCGGACGATGGCATCGCCCATGATCGACAGCGTGACGTCGGATAACTCGGCGTGATCGCTGCAGGTCACCACATTGCCAAGGGCCCGCAGGCTGCTCAGCAGCAGGTTGATCTCGTCGACCTGATCCAGGGTGACGCCGAAGAGGAAGCGGTTGCCGGCCTCATCCGTCACCGGCTCGGCGGCATCCGGTTCTGCAGCTTGCGTGCAAGCCTCCGCTTCCGCTTCCGCTTCCTCCTCGGCCTTGGGTGCAGCCACCCGTTCGCCACGCTCGGCCGGCCAGGAGAGTTCGTCCAGCACCTGAGCGATCTGCTCCTCCAGCAACTCCATGCAGATCGCCACCTCGCCCGGGCGAATCTCCGAGAACCATTCCTGATCCTCGTCCGGCCTGCGCGGTCGCGCCAGGTTGGTCAGGAACCCCACGTACTCGCGTAGCTGCTTCAGCCGCAGTTGGCTGTCCTCCGGCAGGAAATAGCCCGTCGTTCCCAGATCATCCGAATCGAACGTCGACATGGTCGCCTCCTCGTTCCATGAAATGCCGTCGGAAGCAGGAGTCAGGGAAACAGGGGCAGAGTCGGCTCTACGCCCCTTCCTTCAACAAATGCATTCCGACGCCCGTTATCACCCCCACCATTCATGGCCATAATCCAACTATAAATTGCCCATGTCAACAACCATAAATGGCATATCCGCAAATGCGCGTGCGCAACAATGGACCGCACGTGCCAAGCCTCGCCGCGCGCAAGCGCGGGGACGATGCGACAACCAGGAATTGGAATGGCAGCACCCTACGAGCACTTCGCGAACCGCCTGCGCAAGGCGCTGGACCGGACCGATTTCGTTCCTGGGCGCGGAAGGACAAGTGCCCTGGCCGCCCGCTACGCGGTATCGCGGGAGACCGCCCGCAAGTGGCTCACCGGCCTCGCCCTGCCCGAGCTCCCACGCATCATCGAACTGGCCAAGGATTTCGACGTCAACCTGGAATGGCTCGCCACCGGACGAGGCCCCATCGCGCCGGGCGTGGGTGAAGCCAGCGCCCTCTATCGTCGCCTGAGCGACAACGAGAACCACCTGCTCGATGCATTCCGCAAGCTGCCCGAATCGAAGCGGCAGTTGCTGGTGAAGTTCCTTTCCTGAAGACGAGACAAAACAGTGTCGAGGACAATCAACGAATAGGGAAGAATGGTGGATTCAACTACGAAGTGCACCACGGTTGAAGGAAGCATCGAAGACTTGCTGTGGTGTACCGAAGCCTAAACGTTTTCGGGGCCGCCGGTTGATCTTGTCTTCAATCGCCTGGATGTCGGCATCGGTGTAAGCACCGAGATCGCACCGCTTTGGCAGGTACTGCCGCACCAATCCGTTGGTGTTCTCGTTGCTGCCGCGCTGCCACGAGGAGTACGGGTCGGCGAAAAAGCTCTTCGCGTGGAGGGCGATATCGATCACCGCGTGTTCGGCGAATTCACTGCCGTTGTCCCAGGTCAGGGTGTGCACGCGAGTCTGTAAGGGATGCAGGGCGTGGACGACGGCGCGCATGACCGTGTCCGCCTCGCCGTTGGGTACGCGACGCATCCGCAGCAGGCCAGATTTGCGGTCGACCAGGGTCACCACGCGCGAGAGCCCCTTGCCCACGATGGTGTCGCCCTCCCAGTCGTCCACCCGTTTGCGGCTTTCCACGATGGCCGGTCGCTCAGCAATACGCCGTCCACGGAAGCGCTGCCGCGGTGTGCCGCAACGATGGCGGCGCCGTTGCTTGCGGCAGCGCAGGTGCCGCCAGAGCTTGCCGCCACGCTGACGATCGGCCGCGATGTGTTGATAGATGCGTTCGTGGCTGATGGATACCTCGTTGGCGATCTGCGCGGGACTCCACTGCTCAGCGACCAGGCGTGCCTCCACAGCAACCCACTGATCCGGGTGAATCCGCGCCAGCGTGCTCGCAGCACGCCGCCGTGTTGCGCTCTGGCAATGGGCGGGTCGTGCTTGATACTTGCCTTCATCGCTTGCGTTACACCGAAGCTCCCGGCTGATCGTGGTCGCCGTGCGCTGCATCTGCGCACCGATCTCGCCGGCCGAGAAGCCACCGTTGTGAAGGTGCTGAATCTGGTAGCGTTCGTCTTGGCTCAGATGCGCGTAGCTCATGTGCAGTTCCACTTGGCGGTGAAGCTGTGCAGGCTACCGCGCCTGAGCCGCTCTACCGCATCGGGTGGTGCACTTCAGAATTGAATTCGCCACTCTTTGTCGTCAATTGCCTCCAATAGCGCCACTTTTTTCCGTTCGTGTTTGTTCCGTACTTACGGGCTCGGGCGGGAAAAATGTAAGTACGATGTTTCGCCGAAAGACGCTTTCGAACCCTTTGTACGGCAAGTTTTCGGTTCGCAACACGGCATTCACGACCGAACGTCGCCCCTGATCGTCATACGGGCAGCTTATGTCCGCCGTGGCACTCTCGACCTTGCCACCCGGCAACTGGACAACATTGACCCTGCATGTCGCCTTGGGCAAACCATCGGGTAAAAGCCAGTTCTTTGTCACCGCTGTTTGAATGGCCAATGCATAACCGTCCATGAGGGAATTTCCCGCCACACCGGGCGACCTGCTTATCGTCGCGGAGGCCTGATCCATCCGCTTCAAAAGCCCAGCCATCCGAGTCAACTCGCACTCTTTTACGGTCATCTCTGGTCTGCACTTGGATTCGCCACCAGAAGGAACATCGCTTTGCTGACCCGACGTACTCACTGCCAACCCAGCCAAACCGGCCGTCAGTGCAAAGTTCACCGGTTCCCGTACGTAACAGGCTACGGGCTGGCGATATCGGGTACAGGGCGCATACTTCCAGTTACTCACCGCGGCAAGAGCGCTGGCATCAAGTTCAGGGTACCCGCTGCTGCTCTCAACCTTCGCATCCTCGACCTCGCCGTTGGACTTCAGGAGGGCCAATACGACAACACGTCCTTGATGGCGTGCGGCAACCGCTTCCTTGGGATATTGCGCAGGGTGTGCGCGCTGATAGGTCAGGTCTATGCCTGCCGGCAGGATTCCTGCCGAAGGAGGGGGAGGGGCGCGCGGCCTGGTCGGATCCAGCATGGTTTGAGGTAGCGCGATCCCGCGCTTGGTCAACGTCGGCAGTATCCCTTCGACCCGCATCTGACTGGCGAGTAACTTGCTTGCTTCGAGCTGTGTCGGCGTCATCAAGCCGGCAACCACCTTGCGGTTTCTGGCGGATCCGCCGGCGACTCCGCTACTGGCATCAAGGGTGGGTGCGGAGAGCACGAGCAATGCATAACCCACCGCCACGTCCCTTGGCACTCCGCGTCCTGAGGCATACATGAGCCCGAGGTCGGTTTGCGCATAGGCGTTTCCGCCGGTGGCTGATGCGAAAAACCAACCCGCAGCCTTGGCGAAATCTTGTGCTGTGCCCAACCCTCTCAAATACAGCATACCCAGATTGCTCTGCGCAGCGACGTCCCCTTGCTCTGCGGCCTTGCCCAGCCACTCGAACGCCTTGGCGTAGTCCTGGTCACCGCCCTTACCATCCATGTACAGATGCCCAAGGCGGCTCTGGGCCGGACCAAACCCTTGAGTGGCAGCCTTGAAGTACCACTGACGGGCTTGAGTGACGTCCTTTGTTACACCCAATCCCTGTTGGTACATCGAGCCAATATCAGCCTGCGCGGCAGCAACTCCCTGGGTCGCCAGCGGCCGCAATTCGACGAGCGCGACAGCGTAGTCGCCGCGTCGGATCGCCGCTTCGCCTGCCACCAGATCGGAGGCATGCGCGGCTCCGACCATCCATAGCAACATGCAACCGAGGATCAGTCCCTTTGCTTTCATCGAAATACTCCTGCTCGCTTGCACATTGAAAGATGTCTACCACGCGTCATTCATCAGCTGCACGCGTCGCCATCCTAAAAAGGGGACTCCTAAAAAGGGGACGGAAGCAATTATCCGAGTTTAATTACCGTCCCTCATCGGCAGCTCGCCTTCTTGTCCTTCAGCAGCCACCATTGGCAGGCACGATCTTGAGATAGTCGACATCGATGTCTTTCGGAAGGTTGGGGTACGCCCGGGAGAGATATGCCCGGGCATCGTCAACGGTGATCGACGGATCGCGGGTGATGCCGAAGCGGCCGTCTCGCTGAAAAATGCCGATCGAACCGACGAAGGTGACCCTGCCCGGGTGCGCATGAAAGGCTGGAACACTGACGCCTTTTGTGACCACGAAGCTTTCGCCGCCGATACCGTCGGGCAGGATCTGGCCGATGCCATAGTCCTCCGTTCCAACGCGCGGCTTCAACTTGAGTACGATGAACTTGTTTTCCGACCACACGTTGGCGACATTGATGAGCCCCGTGCAATTCCACGACGAGTCGTCAAGCTCACCCTTGAACACCGACAATCTGACCCGCTCGGAAACTCCAAGAACGATGAACGTATCACCTTGTAAGTAGGGCAGCGTGGGTCGCGCCTGGCTATTTTGAATGCAGCCACTCAGTCCCGTCGTCATTGCCAGAAGCACGCACATCCAACTTGGTTTCACGTCAGGTCCTTGTGGCTAGTGGCCTATCCGGAAGAGCATCGAGCAGGGACAGAGCCACTTGATGGAACAAAAAAGGGGCTGAAACCTGGGCCAGAGTCGACTTCCAAGGGATCGAAGAACGGTGTCCGAAGAACGGTGTCAGGGACAATTTGACGACTCCTGTTGCCGCCCCGAAATTGTCCCTGACACCTTTTCGACACCTTTTCGGATTTTTTTTAGGCGGCTCGCGAGCGTTCTTCGTCCAGATTGATGGTCTTCAAACGCTCGCTGAAGAACATGACCTCATCTCCGACGTAGCGCCGCTGCGCCGTATAGTTCAAGCCGTAAGTGAAGGATGAGGAGAATGCATACATTTCCTGAATTTCATTCACGTTGTCGTAGGAAACTATCCAAGGCCTACGGAACCGGTTGCTAGCCATAAGCCGAGCTATTCTTGCGTGGTCCTCGTGTTTGTAGAAGTTGCGATACAAGCCTGCACCTTTGACGTAGTAGGGCGGATCTAGATAGACCAGGGACTTACTAGGAAGGAAATGATGGCAAGTCAGTAGAAGTGCATGCGCATCTTCTTCGTATACGTGCACACGTGTTGCTTGCTCCCCGATGCGCGTCAACCTTTGGCAAAGATCATCTCGCATGAACCGCGCGTCCAACTTGTATGCGCCGCTCTGCGCTTTTCCGCCAATCACTCCACCCTTGAGGATTCCTGAGCGATTAGTGCGATTCATGAACAATGTGGCGAAACCACGTTCCAGTTCGCTGGCTTGCGTGATGCCTAACATCACCGACCGCCAATGATGCCAAGCATCCATATTGACAGGCTGAGTTGCCACCATAGAAACGAGTTTCTTGTTCTGGTGTATGACTGATCGCCAAAAGACAGCAACCGCTGGGTCTACGTCATTGATGTGGATTGCATCGACCACGTTGTCCAACAAAAGGATGAGTGCAAGACCCGCCCCGCCGGCATAGGGCTCAAAGTAGTGCCCACCATCAAGCCCGTTGTCACGCATCAGGAGCTCGATCAAGGAGGCGAATCGGGCTTTGCCTCCCGGATACCGCAATGGTGTGTAAAGCTTGTTTGAGTACATAAAGATAGAAAGACCGAGTTAGGGAGAGCCTATTGGGCTACTTGAGGCGGCGCGATGTTGCCGCTACAGCTTTCTCGAACTCGTCAAGAAAGTGATCAACTACTACGGAATGATGAGCAATCCACGTATTGAGTATTCCCCACCGTTTCAACTTCTCCCAGTGGCCTGTCCACCAACTTTTGCTGGAATCCCGATCGTTACTTTGTCCGGTATTGTCCGGAAAGAACGCCGCCAAGAGCTTGTCGCTAGACGGGTTAGGCGGGCTTAGCTGGAGAAGTGCTTGTCGGAGGTGGCCGTCAGTTGCCGTTATCATTGAACGAATGAAGTTCTTGATGACGTTCTCAGGCGAGCGATCGGTACCGGAGGCTCCCGCCGGGCACGGTAGCTTCAACGTGTTCTTTCGTCTCGCTGCCCTTTCTGGTATCGAAGTATCGGCGTCAACGATCAATACCCGGTCTTTGAAAATGGGATCGTGATCCGGAAGCTTGATCAGGTTCGATCCGCCTACACCCAAGCCAATTGGCCGAATCCTTACGCCGTATTTGTTGCCAAGAGCGGCCTTCCTAGCGGCCGGAACCAAAGCATCGAAGAACTGCTTACCTTCTTCGTCTTCAAAGTACACACCGAGAACTGGCTTCGAAGCTTTGACGGGCATGTCCTCTCGAAGAGACATATCGTCGATGATGGCTTGGAGTGATTGATCTTCTGCGATGCGAGGAGTGGTTGTGTCCAGCAAATACACCACTGTATCCGGAGCGCGCCGATCCCCAGCCCCATCCGGATGAATTGCCTCAATCAGGCGCGGAGAATGCGTAGTAGCAATGATCTGCAAGTTAAGCTTCTTTGCATATGCCTTTAGATTTTTTGCGAGGCGATCAATTGCATGCGGGTGAAACCCGACGTCCAACTCATCGATGACCAAGAGGCCACCTCTATAACCTGCATCCTGCTCACGCTTAAGTTTGCTGAATGATGCGAGAGCTGTAGCGATACTCCCAAGGCTATCCTGACCCATCGACACGGCAAGGGCATCGTGATGCTTGTAGCCAGGTTGGCTGGTTCGCTTATTCGCGCCTTTAATACTTTGCTCGGTGACGTCAGTCGTGACCTCGACTCCAAGAATCACGGCATTCATGAAGTCAACCATGACTTTGCGATCATCAACATGCATAGTTGACTCACTGACTGCCACGTCGCGGTCATTAGCTTCGCCAATCGACGCAAGCCGACGAATGCCGAGGTAAAGCGTGGGAAGAGGGATCTTGGCATCTTGTCCGACCGGATCATTATCCGCTCGGTCGACGGTTCTCGGAACGACGCGCGCGCGCTTCTCTTTCACACGCTTTGTCATCGCGCATCGCTTCCTGACAATAACTCCTTCAACATCGGAGACAACTATTGGCTGAGAGGATAATTGTTTTTGCGAAGGCTCTACTTCGTCCAGGGCCAGATATACGATCTTCTCGATGTTCGCGTAGAAGTGATCGCCGAAGTAGCTCTTGGGCCCCTCCGTTAATCCAAAAGTGTTCGTGAGAAGTCCAAGAATCGTGGACTTCCCGATGCCATTGTGGCCTGCTATCAATGTCAACCTTTCGGCAATCGAAAGCTTCAGATTGGATAGCTTACGAAATGGGGGATGACCGAACTCGATCGACCGCACCAAGATCCTTGAATCGTTATTTGTTGCCACGATTTGGGTTTTTGCCATGATTCGAGCTCCCCTGCAGCTTCGTTGGCGTCCAGCTTGTCTTTCAGGATTCTAAGGCTTGTTACCCGTTCTTCCTCGACCAGCCCCACTCGCACTAACACTCATCAGTCAAACCAGCACCCCGCCTCATCATCTCGCGCTTTCTCGCTTTCTTACGCGCGTATAGAAGAGAGCGGGTTCATTCCGCGACCGTTTTCACCGGGTCAAACCATCGGCAACTTCAACCCCTGCTCTTTCGCACACTCCACCGCAATCTCATACCCCGCATCCGCATGCCGCATCACGCCAGTCCCCGGATCATTCCACAACACTCGCGCAATCCGCTTGTCCGCCTCAGCCGTGCCGTCGCACACGATCACGATGCCGGAGTGCTGCGAATACCCCATCCCCACCCCACCCCCATGATGCAACGAAACCCACGTCGCGCCCCCGGCCACGTTGAGCATCGCATTGAGCAACGGCCAGTCGGACACCGCATCGCTGCCGTCCTTCATCGCCTCGGTTTCGCGATTCGGTGAAGCCACCGAGCCGGAGTCGAGGTGATCGCGCCCAATCACCACCGGCGCCTTCAACTCCCCATTGCGCACCATCTCGTTGAACGCCAGCCCCAGCTTGTCGCGCAGGCCCAGGCCCACCCAGCAGATGCGCGCCGGCAACCCCTGGAAGCTGATGCGCTCCTTCGCCATGTCCAGCCAGCGGTGCAGGTGGGCGTCGTCGGGGATCAGCTCCTTCACTTTCTGGTCGGTCTTGTAGATGTCTTCCGGGTCGCCCGAGAGCGCGACCCAGCGGAATGGACCGATGCCGCGGCAGAACAGCGGGCGCACGTAGGCGGGCACGAAGCCGGGGAACGCGAACGCGTTCTCGCAGCCGACGTCCTTGGCCATCTGGCGGATGTTGTTGCCGTAGTCGAAGGTGGGGATGTCCTGCGCGTGGAACGCGAGCATCGCCTCGACGTGGGTCTTCATCGACAGCTTGGCGGCGCGCGCGGTGCCGACTGGGTCGGCCTTGCGGCGCTCGAACCACTGCTCCACCGTCCAGCCCTGCGGCAGGTAGCCGTTGACCGGATCGTGCGCGCTGGTCTGGTCGGTGACGGCGTCGGGGCGCACGCCGCGGCGCACAAGTTCCGGCAGCACGTCGGCGGCGTTGCCGAGCAGCGCGATGGATTTTGCCTCGCCCGCTTTGGTGTATTTCGCGATGCGCGCCAGCGCGTCGTCGAGGTCGCTGGCCTGTTCGTCCACGTAGCGGGTCTTCAGGCGGAAGTCGATGCGGCTCTGCTGGCATTCGACGTTGAGGCTGCACATGCCGGCCAGCGAGGCGGCCAGCGGCTGCGCGGCGCCCATGCCGCCGAGGCCGGCGGTAAGCAGCCACTTGCCCTTGAGGTTGCCGCCGTAGTGCTGGCGGCCCATCTCGACGAAGGTTTCGTAGGTGCCCTGGATGATGCCCTGCGAGCCGATGTAGATCCACGAGCCGGCGGTCATCTGGCCGTACATCATCAGGCCTTTCTTATCGAGCTCGTTGAAGTGCTCCCAAGTGGCCCAGTGCGGCACAAGGTTGGAGTTCGCGATCAGCACGCGCGGCGCGTCGGCATGCGTGCGGAACACGCCGACCGGCTTGCCGGACTGCACCAGCAGGGTCTCGTCGTCGTTCAGTTCGCGCAGCGCTTTCAGGATCGCGTCGAAACACTCCCAGTTGCGCGCCGCCCGCCCGATGCCGCCGTACACCACCAGCTCGGCCGGGTTCTCCGCCACCTCCGGATCGAGGTTGTTCTGCAGCATGCGGAACGGCGCCTCGCTGAGCCAGCTCTTGCAGGAAAGCTCGCTGCCGCGCGGCGCGCGGATGGTGCGGGTGGTGTCGATGCGGGTGGGTGCGGTCATGGACGAAGGCTCCGTTAAGACAGACCCCGAAGTATAGGCCAGCTGCCACGGCGACCCGGAGCCATGCTCATGGCGCGCTCGTCCGCGCATCGATGCCGGCATGCTTGCGCAGGGCCACCGCCGCGCGCATGCGCACGATGATTTTCGCGATCTGCGGGTCCTTGCCGAACTGCGCCTGCAGATGGTTGGCGGTGGCGTCCAGTCCCGGCCGTGGTTGTTGTTCCTGGATGGTCGCGCGCAGGATCCAGCCGTACGGGTTCTGCGGCTGCTCGCGGATCAGCTGGTCGGCCACGGCCCAGCCCTTGGCCCAGTCATGCGCCAGGTTCACGAACATGTCGCCGAGCTGGGGCAGCACATGCATGTCGTCCGGATCGATCGCCAGCAGCGCGCGGAAATCCTGTTCCGCATGCGCATAGTCGGCCTGCATTTCGTAGGCGTAGGCCCGTGCCCTGAGCGCGTCCGCATGGCGTGGCGACGCGGCCAGCAGGCGGCTCATGTCGGCGACGGCCCAGGCGGCCTCGTCGAAATCCACCAGCGCGGAGACGCGGTGGGTGCGCACGTCATCTTTTTCCGAGCCGAAACGCAGCGCCTCGGACAGGTAGATTCCCGGCACGGCCATGTTCCGGTTGCCGTCCGCCGCGAGGCCGGCCCGTTCGAGGTAAGTGATGCTGGCCAACTGGTCCAGCGCGGCCGGATACGCCGCCAGCTCGGCGTCCTGCGTGCAATCGCAGTTGTCCACCTGGTAGTACGGCCGCTCCGACAACATCAGCCGCATCAGCGGATTCGTGCGCGTATACGCCTGCGCTTGTGCGGCGAACCGGTCCATCGCGTCCAGCGAGCCGCCCCACTTCGGCTCCAGCGTCCACATCGCCATGCTGCGGATCGCGTAATCGTCCGGCGCCACGACCAGCGCGCTGCGGATCGCCGCGTCGGTGTACGCGCGACCGAAGCCGAGGCCACCGGCGTTGATCAGGGCGATATAGGCCGGTGTGAGCCTGGGGTTCAGCGCAATCGCCTGGCGCAGGTCGCTGTCGGCCTGGGCCAGCAGCTTGTGCATGGAGTCGACGCTGTCCTGCGGCGTGTCCTTCATGTATTGGGCTCCCCGCGCATCGCCGGCCATGGCCACGTAGGCCATGCCGCTGGCGGCGAGCGCGAAGGCGCTGTTCGGCGAATCGCGTTTCCAGGCATCGAGGGTCGGGCGAATGTCGAACGAGCCGTTTCGGAACGCTTCCTGGTAGATGCGGTCGAGCAGGCCGTGCGAATCCGGTTGGGTCTGCTGCGCCTGCAAGGCGGCGGCGAGACGGCGATCGAGCTCGGCGGCATGGCCCTGCTGGATCAGCGACTGCGCCTCGGCAAACGTGAGCAACGGTTGCATGCGGTAATGGCAGTACGCGGCCACCGCATCGTGCGACCAGTGACTGTCCGGTGGATCGGGGTAGGCCAGGCAGCGCTGCAGCGGATCGGCGATCGCCTCGGCTTTCTTCGCGGCAGCGAGGAACGCGTAGCCCTCGTCGCGGGTGAACTCGCGGGCGGCCGGCAGCGACGGAGGTGTGGGCTGTCGCGCCATCAGGAGTTGCTCCTGATGGCCGATCTGCGCATACACCGAATGGGCGATCCACACGCCTTCGCCGACGCCCAGCAGGACGATGGCCGCGATCAGCACACCGCGTTGCTTCGAGTTCATGCGCGCCTCCCCCAGGCCACCCGAACCTTGCCGATCATACTGCGCCACCGGCGGTTGTCGGGCAGCGCCGGCGTTCGCCTTGAGTAACGCCACGCTGCGGCACTGGCGACCCGGCGACGTTCGCAGGATGCTGCGATATCGCCACGAACGAGGAGCACGCCGATGCCACGCCGAACCGGGTTGCTGCTGTTGCCGTGGTCGATCGCCTGCACGTCCGCCGCGTTCGCGGCCACGCCGCCACCGGCCATGGACCAGCCGGCGTGCCAGGTCTGGCAGCGCGAGTTGTCGTTCGCGCAGAGCGTGCAGCGGCATGACGCGGCGGCATTCGCCGAGCACGTCATGGCGGACGCGGTGTTCGACGCTAACACGCCGCAGCCGACGCGCGGACTGGCCGCGGTGCGCCGGCACTGGGCCGCGTTCATCGCGGGCAGGACGCAGCGGGTGGACTGGTACCCGCAGCAGGTCGTGGCGTCGGGCGACGGCACGCTCGCGTACTCCAGCGGCGCGTACCTGTTCGAGAACCCGGCGCCGGGCGCGCAGCCGCGTTACGTGACCGGCCGGTTCGCGACGGTATGGCGCCGCGCCGGCGACGGCGCCTGGCGCGTCGCGTTCGACGGCGGCGACGCCGGCAAGCCGGCGGGCGACGCGGATGTCGCCGCGTTCCACGCCGGCCGCCAGCCCCGTTGCCCGGCCGCCGCCGGCACGAACTGATCCGCGCCGGCCGCTCGCCCGGCCCGTCATCGCGCCGATTGACCGCGCCATGGCGGCGGCACAGACTTCTCGCGGGAACCCCGGAGTGACCGTCACCAGTCACCGTGAGGAGGTTGTCATGCGTACCACAGGCTGGAAAAGACCGAGCTGGAAAAGCGGAGCCCTCGTCGCCGCTGCGCTGTTCGCCGGCGGCGGCGGCGTGCTGGCGGTGGAACACCCGGCAATGAGCGATGCGCAAATGATCGCGAGCGCGATGCACGCGGCACCGGCACGCGTCGCGAAGGGTGCCACGATCGTGGCGATGGGCGCGGATGGCACGCTGCGCACGCTGCGCAAGGGCACGAACGGGTTCACCTGCATGCCGGACAACCCGTCGACGCCGGGGCCGGACCCGATGTGCATGGACCAGAACGCGATGGAATGGATCAGTGCGTACATGGCGAAGAAAACGCCACCGGCCGGCAAGCTCGGCCTGATGTACATGCTGGCCGGCGGCACGGACGCGAGCAACACGGACCCGTACGCGCAAAAACCGGCCAGCGGCAACCACTGGATCAAGACCGGACCGCACGTGATGATCGTCGGCGCGGATCCGGCGTTCTATGCGAACTATCCGAAGAGCGCAGACCCGGATACGGGGGCACCGTACGTGATGTGGGCCGACACGCCGTACGAGCACCTGATGGCGCCGATCAAGTGAAGTACTGGAGCGAAGCATGCGCGATGCCGGCGTGGATCGTTCCCGCGCCCTGATCGTCTGGCCGGTTGAATCTGCCGCCCCGACCGGCCCGTTTTTCCCGTGCCATTGATGTCCGAAAACGGCGAGTCAGGCCATCGTGACGGTGCTAGCCTGCACCCATGAACGAACTGCCCACCCTGCCCGCACCGCATGTCTGCGAACAGGCCCGACTCAGCCGCGACGCGCGCTTCGACGGGCTGTTCTTCACCGCGGTCAGCAGCACCGGCATCTACTGCCGGCCGGTATGCCCGGCGCCGACGCCGAAGCGCGAGAACGTGCGTTACTACGCGAACGCGGCCGCCGCGGAAGCGGCCGGGTTCCGGCCGTGCCTGCGTTGCCGGCCGGAACTGGCGCCGGGCAACGAGCAGTGGCAGCGCGGCGATCACGTCGTCGCGCGCGCGTTGAAGCTGATCGAGGCCGGCGCGCTGGCGGAGCAGTCGCTGGACGACCTGGCGCTGCGCGTCGGCATCGGCGCGCGGCAGTTGCGCCGCCTGTTCGTCGAGCGCATCGGCGCGCCGCCGGTCAGCGTGCACACGACGCGCCGGCTGCTGTTCGCGAAACAGCTGCTGACCGAGACCGCGCTGCCGGTGACGGAAGTCGCGCTCGCATCCGGCTTCCGCAGCCTGCGCCGGTTCAACGCGGCGTTTGCGCAGGCGAACCGCATCGCGCCGCGCGAACTGCGCCGGCACCCGCGCGCGGCGGCCGGCGCGGCGCTGGTGCTGCGGCTCGGCTACCGGCCGCCGTATGCGTTCGATGCGCTGCTCGCGTTCCTGCGCACGCGCGCGCTGCCAGGCGTGGAACAGGTCGACGAACACAGTTATGCGCGCGTGTTCGGCCCGGCGAACGCGCCGGGCTGGCTGCGCCTGAGCGCGTGGCCGGGCGGCGAGCATGCGTTGCAGCTGCAACTGCACTGCCCGCAACCGACGCAGTTGCTCGGCGTGGTGACGACGCTGCGGCGGATGTTCGACCTGGACGCGAACCCGCAGGCGATCGCGGACACGTTCCGCCGCGACGCCGTGCTCGGTCCGCTGCTCGCGCGCCATCCCGGCCTGCGCCTGCCCGGCGGCTGGGACGGTTTCGAGATCGCGGTGCGCGCGATCCTCGGCCAGCAGATCAGCGTGGCCGCGGCGCGCACGCTGGCGACGCGCATCGTGCAGCGCTGGGGCGAACCGCTGCCGGCGGCGCCGCTGCCGGGGCTGGAACGGTCGTTCCCGACGCCGGCCGCGCTGGCGCAGGCAGACCTGCGCGAGATCGGCCTGACCACGACGCGCGCCGCGACGATCAGCGGCATGGCGCAGGCGCTGCTGGACGGCCGCGTGGATTTCCGCGCGGAGCAATCGCTGGATGCGTTCGTGGCGCGCTGGGTCGCGCTGCCCGGCATCGGCGAGTGGACGGCGCATTACATCGCGATGCGCGCGCTGAGCGACCCGGACGCGTTCCCGGCGGCGGACCTGATCCTGCGCCGCGAGGCGGCGCCGGATGCCGCGCCGCTGAGTACGAAGGCACTGACCGGACGCGCGGACGCGTGGCGGCCGTGGCGCGCGTACGCCGTCATCCACTTGTGGCGCGGCGCATCGGAAGCACCGTCGCCGGCACGCCGAAAAAAGCCGGAGGCGACCGCATGACGAACGAACCCGACACCGTTTACTACGACGAGATGGACAGCCCGGTCGGCACGCTGCGCCTGGTCGCGGACGGCCGCGGCCTGCGCGAGGTCTGGTTCGAGCGCGAACGCCATCCGAAAAAGGCGCACCCGGGCTGGGTCCGCGCAGCCGCGCCGCTGAAGTTCGCGCGCGTGCAGCTGGAGGAATACTTCGCCGGCGAGCGCCAGCACTTCGAGCTGCCGCTGCACCCCGTCGGCACGCCGTTCCAGCTGGAGGTGTGGCACGCGCTGGGGCGGATTCCGTACGGCGTCACGATCAGCTACGGCGAACTGGCCCGGCGCATCGACAAGCCGCTGGCGGTGCGCGCGGTCGGCGCCGCGAACGGGCGCAACCCGCTGCCGATCGTGCTGCCGTGCCACCGGGTGATCGGCGCGGACGGCAGCCTCACCGGCTTCGGCGGCGGCCTGCCGACGAAGCGTTACCTGCTGGATCTGGAAGACCGCATCGCGCGCGGCGACCTGTTCGGCTGAAACCGAAGCCCCGTGGGAGCGCCCGATCAGCCGCCGCTGCGTCCGGATGCCGGCAACGGCTGCGGCAGCACCCGCGGCAGCTCGCTCGCATCACGCGCGCGGTCGAGCAGATCCTGTTCCCGGGCCCGGTCGCGATCGCGTTGCGCCTGCTCGGCCTGGTCGAGCTGCCGCTGGGCGCGTGCATCCTTCGCCGCCGGAAGCTTCGCGTTGTCCGACACGCTCTGGCGGAGCTGCTGCTGCAGCTGGCTCTTCTGCAACTCGTCGCGTACCTGCTGCTGTTGGGCATCCTGCTGGAAGCGCACGCTCGGCGGCACCGGACGGATCACTGGCTGCGCGCCGGACTGCTGCCAGGCGCAGGCGGCGCCGAACGGGGCCAGCGCCAGCGCGCCGACGAGCAACGTGCGCCGCAGCGGGAAATATCCAACGATACGTGTAATGGTCATGGCGGTGCGCGATCATGCGATGGCTTGAATCCATCGTAAGGTCCCCTGCATGAAAATCCTGTTTCGCCTGCTGCTGTGTTCGCTGGCAGCATTCAGCTTCGGCTGCGCCACGCAGCGCCCGGCCCTGCCCGCCACTGCCTACGCGACGCCGACCGGCCAACCCGTCCCGCTGCTGCTGATCTCGATCGATGGCTACCGCCCCGACTACCTGCAGCGCGGGCTCAGCCCGACCCTGGCGATGCTGGCGCAAGGCGGCGTGCAGGCCACCTCGATGCAGCCGGCGTTTCCGTCGCTGACGTTCCCGAACCACTACACCCTGATCACCGGCCTCACCCCGGACCATCACGGCGTGGTCAACAACACGATGTTCGACCCGCAGCTGGGCAAGTTCTCGCTGAGCAGCCGCCACGCAATCAGCGACGGCCGCTGGTGGGCCGGTGGCACGCCGATCTGGGAGACCGCGGACCAGCACGGTCTGCGCACCGGCATCATGTTCTGGCCCGGCTCGGAGGCGGACATCCACGGCCATCGGCCGGACTACTGGAAGCCGTTCGACGGCAACGTCACACCCGACCAGCGGGTGGACCAGGTGCTGGCCTGGCTGGACCTTCCGGCCGCCGAGCGCCCCGGCTTCCTCACCCTGTACTTCGACGCGGTCGATCACGCCGGCCATCTCTACGGACCGGACACGGCGCAGGTGAACGCGGCGCTGCGCGAGACCGACACCGCGCTGGCGCGGCTGGTCGCGGGACTGCAACAGCGCGGCCTGTTCGACCGGATCAACCTGATCGTGCTGTCCGACCACGGCATGGCCGGCGTGCCGGAGGCGAACAGCGTGCTGATCGACCAGCTGGTCCCGCTCGACCGGGTGCACACGGTCAGCCTGGGCATCCTGGCCGGTTTCAACCCGGCGTCGGACAGCGCCGCGGCGCGCGCCGATTTCGCGCAGGTCGAACGGACCCTGGAGCAGCCACAGCCGCACATGCAGTGCTGGGACAAGACCCGCGTGCCGGCGCGGCTGGCCTACGGCAGCAACCCGCGCGTGCCGCAGCTGCTGTGCCTGGCGAACGTGCACTGGCGCATCACCACCAGCGAGCACGCGGCGAAACGCAAGGGCCGGCTGAGCCTGGGCGAGCACGGCTACGACAACGCCGAGCCGCTGATGCAGGCGCTGTTCGTGGCGCACGGCCCGGCGTTCCGCGTCGGCGCGCAGCTGCCGGCGTTCCCGAACGTGGACGTCTACCCGCTGATGACCCACCTGCTCGGCCTGCCCGCCGCCGCGAACGACGGCGACTACGACGCGGTGAAAGGCATGCTGAAGGCCGCCGCGCAATAAATCCCTGCAGGAACGCACCCTGTGCGCGATGGCTCGGGGGCTTGATCAAAGCCAGCAGCATTCGCGCACAGGGGCGCGCTTACCCCATCGCGCCCTTGCTCATCGGCGTCGGCGGCGTGGCCACGTCGGCCAGCGGCGGCAGGCGGAACAGTGCCAGCGCGATCGCGAGGCCGGCCAGCACCAGTAGGCCGACGAACAGCGCCACCCCGCTCCAGCCGAACGACGCGTAGAACAGCCCGCCGCTGGCGCCGGCGATGCTCGAACCCATGTAGTAGCAGAACAGGTACACCGACGCGGCCTGCGCCTTCGCCGCACCGGCGCGGCGGCCGACCCAGCTGCTGACGATGGAGTGGCCGCCGAAGAAGCCGAACGTGATCGCCACGATGCCGAGCATGACCAGCGGCAGCGGCCGCGCCATGCTCAACGCCACGCCGACCAGCATCAGCGCGAACGCCGTCCACAACACCTTGCGCCGGCCGCGCTTGCCGGCCAGGTGGCCCATCCACGCCGAGCTGAACGTGCCGATCAGGTAGATCGCGAAGATCGACCCGACCACCGCCTGGCTCAGCTTGTACGGCGGCGCCATCAGCCGGTAGCCGAGGTAGTTGTAGACGGTGACGAACGCGCCGAGCAGCAGGAAGCCCTCGACGAACAGCCACGGCAGGCCGCGGTCGCGGAACATGCCGGCGAAGCGCCCCGCCAGCGTGCGCCAGCGCAGCGGCTGCGCCATGAAATGCCGCGACGGCGGCAGCGCGCGCCAGAATACCAGCCCGGCCAGCACGCCGATCACGCCGACCACCGCCACGCCGATGCGCCAGCCGAAGAAGTCCGCCAGCACGCCGGAAATCAGCCGCCCGCCCATGCCGCCGACCGCGCTGCCACTGATGTACAGGCCCATGCCCAGGCCGATCGAGTCGGCGTCCATCTCCTCGCCGAGATAGGTCATCGCCACTGCCGGCAGCCCGCTCAGGGTCAGCCCGAGCAGCGTGCGCACCACCAGCAGCGCGGTCCAGTCCGGCATCGCCGCGGTCACCAGCACCAGCAGCGCCGAAGCCAGCAGCGAGGCCACCATCACCGGCTTGCGCCCCCACGCGTCGGAGACGCCGCCGGCGAACAGCATCGCGAACGCGAGCACGCCGGTGGTCAGCGACAGCGACAAGGCCGCCGCCGCCTCGCTCACCGCGTAGTGGCGACTGAACTCCGGCATCAGCGGCTGCACGCAGTACAGCAGCCCGAAGGTGGCGAAGCCGGCGGCGAACAGCGCGAGGTTGGTGCGCCGGAACGCGGGCGTGCCGTGGTGGACAAGCCCGTCTGCAGAATCGGTCATCGGCTCGCATCAATCCGGGGGAGCAGAGGCGCTCCCGTCCGCGGCGAGTGTAGCTCGCGCCGAAATGCCTGCCATCCGTGACCGGCGCCGCTCAGAGCCTGCCCCGGACTTGATCCGGGGGCGAGCGGGGCCGGATGCCGCGGGCGAAGAACGCCACAATCAGGCCGAACAGCAGCATCGCCAGCAGGTTCTCGACGAGGGAGAGTGCGCTGAAATGCGGCTTCGCCGCCGCGGACAGCGGCACCACCACGTACTCCATCACCACGAACACCGGCATGCCATAAAGCAGGCCGGCCGCGATCCAGCGCCGGCCCAGCCAGGCCATCCGCCCGGCGGCGAACACGAAGATCGCCGCAATCAGCAGCGACATCGCCCACTGCAGCAGCAAGCCCAGCGCCGCGACCGGCAAGCCGCCCTGGAACGCGGCACGACCGAGCAGGCCGCTGGCGATCGCGCGCAGGATGATGAGCGGATCGACCCGGTTGATCAGCGCCGCGGCAAGAATGTCGAGCGAGCCGGCGACGAAACCGCCGTAAAGGACGGCAAGCCTTGGCGAAGGACGGATGTCTGTCGGCATGGGTTTCTCTGCGGGCGGTCCGGAATGTTCCGGGATACGCCGTCGCCACGATGCCTGCACGTGCCAGCAGTCATGTCCTTCAGGCGCTGCGGTCGCCGCGCAACGCGCGCACTTCCTCGTCGTGCCCGGCCGCACCGCGCCCGCTGACCCAGCCGAACAGCGCGATGCCGACGATGATCGCCAGCGCGCCGAACGCGGCGTAGCCGTGCGGCCAGGCCTCGCCGAGGAACAGCACGCCGAGCAGCGTGGCGAACAGCAGCTCGGCCGCCTGCATCGCCTCCACCGCGGCCAGCGCGGTCGGCTCGCGGCGCACCATGTCGGTGGCGCGGAAGAACAGGATGGTGGCGATGGTGCCGGAGGACAGCGCCACGCCGCCGGCCAGCAGCGCCTCGCGCAGCGTCGGCGGGCCGACCGCGAACCACGCGACCAGCGCGAACGCCAGCCACAGCGGCCAGCTGCACAGCGTCATGCCGAACACCCGCTGCACCGCGTTGAGCCGGCTGTCGCAATGCTCCAGGTGCAGCAGCAGCCGACGGTTGCCCAGCGGATAGGCGAACGCGGACAGCACCACCGCGCCGATCGCCAGCCAGTCGCCGGCGTGCAATTGCCCCTGCGCATGGCCCCATTGCAGCGCGAACACGCCGGCCACGATCAGCGCGCCGAGCGCCAGCGTGTGCCACGCCAGCCGGCGCCGTTCGTCGCGATAGATCAGCGGCGCCAGCAGCGGCCCGGCCAGCACGGTGGTCTGGAAACTGCCGGCGACCAGCCACGACGGCCCGCTGCTCGCCGCCCAGGTCAGCGGCACGCCGAACAGCACGAAGCCCACGCTGCTCCACAGCAGCCACGGCCGCGCATGCCGGCGCAATTCGCGCGGCAATTCGCCCAGCCCACCTTGCAGCGGCAGCACCACGACCAGCAGCGGCAACGTGATCAGGTAGCGCAGGATCACCGCCCACGCCCAATGCCTGCCGCCAGCGACCAGGCTGCGGTTGAGCACGTAGGTGAGCGTGAAGAACAGCGCCGAGCACAGCGCCAGTCCCACCGCGGCAAGGGCATTCGTACGCATGCGGTGCCATCGGGCCAAACGTCGAGTGTGGCAAATCGCGCCGCGCCTGCGAAGCACCCGGGCACGGCAACGGTGGAGTGCATGCGAAACGCCCGCCGTTGCAGGCGGGCGTTCCGGTCAACCGATAGCGGACGAAAGGCCGCTCAGTTCCAGCGGCCGTTGCTGCCGCCGAGGCTGTAGCGGCCGGCGCCGAGCAGCATGATCGCCAATGCGGTGCCGAGGAACATGCCCTGCAGTTCCAGCGCCCAGCCGCCGGTGTCGGCCAGCGTGGCGAGCTGGCCCATGTGCACCAGCCCGATCGCCACCAGCATGTTGATCACGATGATCAGCCCGCCGACCCGGCTCCACCACCCGGCCAGCAGCAGCAGCGGTGCCAGCACCTCGCCGACATACACGCCGTAGGCCAGCATCGACGGCAGGCCGGCGCCGGTGACCACGCCGATGATGTAACCCGGCCCGTGGATCAGCTTGGACACGCCATGGAACAGGATCAACCCACCCAGCACGACACGAAGCACCAACTTGCCCAGATCCGCAGAACTTTGCATGGGACTCTCCCCCGGTGGTTTTCGGAAAACCGTCGTCGACGGCACGCAACGCGCACACAGGCTAAACCGATTGCCCGACCGCCGCACGGGCCGATCTCCGCGAGCGGCGCCCGCGCCTTCACGGCGAGGCGGCCAGCGGGCGCACGCGCAAGCCGTCGGCGATGCGGTCGTCCGGATAGGCGACCACCCGTTCGCCCTGGCGCAGACCCGCCACGATCTCCGTCGCGCCATCGCCCTGCATCCCCGGGGTGACCGCCGTCAGCCGCGCGCGGCCACCGGCCACGCGGTACACCGCCCAGCGCCGGCCATCGCGGAACAGCGCGCTGGACGGCACCTGCAGCACGTCGGGGCGACGCCCCACCTCGAACTCCACCTCGACGCGGTAGCCGTCGCCCAGCGACTCCCACTGCGCGCGCGGCGCGGTGATGTCCAGCCACACCAGGGTGCGCTGTTCCTCCACACCCAGCGCCGAGACCTTGGTGAAACCGCCCGGCTCGATCCGCGTCACCCGCGCCGGCAGCGCACCTTCGCCGCCCCAGCGCAGGATCCGCGCCGACGAACCCGGCCGCAGCGCGATCGCCTGCTGCGACAGCGCCTGCACCATCACCTCGAGCTGGCGCAGGTCGCCCAGTTCCAGCAGCGACTGCCCGGCCTGCACCGGCGCCGCGCTTTCCTGGAAACGATGCAGGACCACGCCGTCGATCGGCGCACGCAGCTCGACCACCTGCCCGCCGCTGCGGCCCTGGCCGAGCAGCAGCGCCGCCAGTGCCGCGCGCTGCTGCCCGGCGGCGCGGCGCTCGGCCTGCGCCGCCGCGGCCGCCGCGCGCGCGCGGGCCAGCCGTGCCTCGACTTCGTCGAGCGCGGCCACGCTCACCACGCCGGACGCGCCGAGCGCGCGCATGCGGCGCGCGTCGCGCGCGGCCAGCTCGGCATCGGCCTGGGCGGCCGCCAACCGTTGCTGCGCGGCCTGCATCGAGGCCTGCGCAGCCTGCTCCTCGGCCAGCAGGCGGGTGCGGTTGGCCGGGTCCAGCAGGGCACCCTGCAGCGGCTCGATCACCGCCACCAGCTGCCCGGCCTTCACCGCGTCGCCTTGCAGCAGGTCGATCCGCCGCAGCGTGCCGGCGATCGGCGCCGTCAGCACCCAGCGCCGCGGCAACTGCGTGCGGCCCTCTTCCTCGAACCGCTGCACCAGCGGGCCGCGCGTGACCGCCACCACGTCGAGTGGCCGCGGCGCGGACTGCAGCGCCCACCACGCCACGGCAACGACGGCGGCGACCGCGACGGCGGCAACGATCCAGCGGCGGTGCTTCACACTCATCAGGCAGTCCTCACTCGCGGGTCTTCAATACGGCGATCAGGTCCAGCCACGCGATGCGCCGGTGCACCAGCAGCGCTGATACCACGCTGGCGCCGAGCACCATCAGCCCGGCGAACGCGTAGGTGGCGGTGGTCAGCCGGATCGGGATGCGGAACAGCTCGGACTGGAAGCCCTGCACCATCACCCAGCACAGGCCCCAGCCCGCGGCGAAGCCGAACGGCAGCGAGATCGCCACCAGCAGGCCCAGCTGCCCCAGCAGCAGCGCGCTCACCTCACCCTCGGTCATGCCCAGCACGCGCAGGCTGGCCAGCTCGCGGCCGCGTTCGGACAGGCTGATCCGCGCGGCGTTGTAGACCAGCCCGAAATTGATCACCCCGCCGAGCAAGGCCGCCACCCAGGTGAACACCAGCAGGCTCTCGCCCATGGTGGCGTAGAAGCTGCGCACCGACGCCAGCCGCGAGCTGATGCCGGCCACCCACGGGCGGCGATCCAGGTGCGCATAGACGTCCGCTTCGGCACCGGGCAGCACGCCGAGCAGCACGCCGGAAACCACGTCGCCGTCGCCGAGCAGCCGGTTCAGCGCGTCCAGATCCATGTAGCCCTGCGCCCCGATCGTCTCGTGCACGAAGCCGGCCACGCGCACCTCGCGCACGTGGCGGTGCCCCTGCAGGGCCTGCACCTCGATCGTGTCGCCAGGCTCAAGCGCCAGCATGCGCTGCAGGTAGTCGGTCAGCAGCACGCCATCGGCCGGCGGCGTCACCGCGCCCAGCCGGGCATCCAGCGGCCGGCGCAGGCGCGCCGCCGGCGGCAGCCCCTCGATCACCGTGCGATAGCTGCGCAGGCCATGGACCAGCCGCACCGGCGCCGTCCGGATCGGCTCGGCCTCGCGCACGCCGGGCAGCGCGGCCAGCTCGAACAGCACCCGCCGCGGCGCCGCTTCGATGAAGGTCACCGCCAGGTCATGGTGCTGCGCGAGGCTGAGCTGGGTGTCGACCATGTAGCCGACCGCATCGCCCTGGAAGCGGCCGACCATGATCACCGCACAGGCCAGCGCCAGCCCGAGCACGGTGAACGCGGCGCGGCCGGGGCGGCGCTCCAGGTCGCGCAGGATCATCCGCGCCGGCTGCGACAACCAGCGCTGCAGGCCCAGCCGCTCGACCAGCGTGGGGCCGAAGCGCGGCGGCGCCGGGGCGCGCATCGCCTCGGCCGGCGGCAGGCTGGCAGCCGCACGCAGCGCCATCAGCGCACCGGCCGCGGCGGCGGCCAGGCTGACCGCGGCACCGGTGGCGATCGCCCCGGCGCTGAGCCGATAGGCGAGGAACGGAAACCGGTAGATGCCCTGGTAGACGTGCGCCAGCCAGCTGCCCAGGGCGGCGCCCAGCGCGATGCCCAGGCCCGCGCCCAGCAGCGCGATCACCGCGGCCATGCCGAGGTAGTGCGCCGCCAGCGCGCGATGCCCGTAGCCGAACGCCTTGAGCACGCCGATCTGCTCGCGCTGCGTGCCGATCAGGCGCATCAGCACCACGTGCAGCAGGAACGCGGCCACGCCCAGGAAGATCGCCGGGAACAGCCGCGCCATGGTCCGCAGCTGGCGCATCTCCTCTTCCAGGTAGCGTGCCGAGGTCTGTTCGTGGCGGCCGTAGGCGCCGACGCCGCCGTAGCGCGCCAGCGCGGCGTCCAGCCCGGCGATCACCGCGGCGGGCCGTGCCGCCGGCAGCAGGCGCAGCACCACGTTGTTGAACGCGCCATCCATGTCCAGCGCCCTTTCCATCGCGTGGCGGTTCATCCACAGCACGGCATAGCGCTTGAAGTCGGGAAAGACCGCACCCGGCGGACTCTGGTAGACGTACTCCGGCGAGGTGCCCACGCCGACCACGCGCAGCCAGCGCTGGCGACCGCGCAGGGTCAGCCGCAGGCGGTCGCCGACACGCAAGGCGTGCGCCGCGGCGAACGCCTCGCCCACCACCACCTCGTTGTCGAGCTCCGGGGCCGGCAGGCGGCCGCTGCGCAGCTGCACCCGGTTGAGCAGCGGCTGGCCACCCTGCAGCGGCAACGACACCACCTCGGCGCGCACCGGCTCGTCGAAACCGGGCACACCCAGCGTGCCCAGTGCCAGCAGCCGCGCCTGCACGGTCTGCACGCCGGGCAGCGCCGCCAGGTGCGCCAGCAGGGTGTCCGGCGCACGCGCCAGCGGCGCCCACAGGTCGGCCAGCGCGCCTTGCCGGTAGAACTGCTCGCGCGTCGCGGTGAGCGATTCGTAGGTGGACTGCGACATCACCAGCGTGGCGACGCCGCTGGCGATCACCAGCGCGATCGCCAGCGCCTGCCCGCGCAGGTGCCACAGGTCGCGCCATGCCTTGCGCGTCAGCGCGCTCACCAGCGCAGCTCCTTCGCCGGCGTGCGCTGCGCCGGGCGCTCCTCGCGCACGATGCGGCCGTCGCCCAGGTACAGCACGCGATGCGCCATGCGCGCGATGTCCGCGTTGTGGGTGATCACCACCGTCGTGGTGCCCAGTTCCGCATTGACCCGTTCCAGCGCCTCCAGCACCCGCACGCCGGTGGCCGAGTCGAGCGCGCCGGTGGGCTCGTCGCACAGCAGCACCGCCGGCCGCTTGGCGATCGCGCGGGCGATCGCCACCCGCTGCTGCTGGCCGCCGGACAGCTGCGCCGGGAAGTGGTCCATGCGGTCGGCCAGGTCCACCCGCGCCAGCGCCTCCTCCGGCGTCATCGGCTGCTCGGCGATCTCGGTGACGATCGCCACGTTCTCGCGTGCGGTGAGGCTGGGAATCAGGTTGTAGAACTGGAACACGAAGCCGACGTGTTCGCGGCGGAACAGCGTCAGCTCGCGCTCGCTGGCGCCGGTCAGGTGGTGCCCCTCGTACCAGACCTCGCCAGCGGTGGGCGCGTCGAGCCCGCCCAGGATGTTCAGCAGGGTCGACTTGCCGCTGCCCGAGGGCCCCAGCAGCACCACGAACTCGCCGCGGAACAGGTCCAGGTCGATCCCGCGCAGGGCATGCACCTCGACCTCGCCCATGCGATAGGTCTTGGTCAGGCCGCGGGCACGGAACACCGCCTCCCCGACCGGCAACGGCGCGACCACAGCCATGCATGCACTCCGCCCGGCAACCGCCCGAAGGTGGCGATGGCGTTCAGGCTAACCGCAGCGCGCGGGCCGGTTCATGACTTCAGGCAACTTCGAGCGAGTCGACCACGCGCCGATAGCGCTGCGCGATGCGCTCCTCGTCGCGGTGACGGAAATCGCGCACCTGCCAGCGCCCGCCGACCATCACGTCGCGCACCAGCGGCGTGTTGCCGGCGAACAGGAAGCTGTCCAGCAGCGAGCGGGCGTCGCGCGCGGCGAGCAGCGGCGAGGCGTCGTCCAGCACGATCAGGTCGGCGCGCGCGCCGTCGCGCAGTTCACCCACCGGCCGACCCGCGGCCTGGGCACCACCACGCAGCGCGGCGCGCCACAGCGTCTCGCCCACGCTGTCGCCCGGCTGCCGCGCGCCGATGTTGCGGTGGCGGGTGGCCAGGCGCTGGCCGTATTCCAGCCAGCGCAGTTCCTCCACCGGCGAGATCGAGATGTGCGAGTCCGAGCCGATGCCGAGCGTACCGCCGGCATCGAGGTAGTCGGCCAGTGGGAACAGGCCGTCGCCCAGGTTCGCCTCGGTGGTCGGGCACAGCCCGGCCACCGCGCCGCTGCGCGCCAGCTGCGCGGTTTCCGCCGCCGTGAGGTGGGTGGCATGCACCAGGCACCAGCGCGCGTCGACCGCGGCGTGCTCGAACAGCCATTCCACCGGCCGCGCGCCGCGGGTGGCCAGGCAGTCCTGCACTTCGCCGACCTGCTCGGCGATGTGCAGGTGGATCGGCCCGCTGGCCGCCAGCTCGCTTGCCAGCACTTCGCGCAGCGCGGACTCCGGCACCGCGCGCAGCGAATGCAGCGCGATGCCCACGCACACCTCGTCGTTCTGCTGCCGGCGCAGCGTCTCCAGCAGGCGCAGCCAGGCATCAACGGCATGGCCGAAACGGCGCTGGCGCGCACTCAGCGCACGGCCGTCGAAGCCGCCGCTGAGGTACAGCACCGGCAGCAGGGTCAGGCCAATGCCGGCTTCGCGTGCCGCCTCGATCAGCGCCAGCGACATCGCCTCGGGGCGGGCATACGGCGTGCCGTCCGGCTGGTGATGCAGGTAGTGGAACTCGCAGACACTGGTGTAGCCGGCCTTGAGCATCTCCACGTAGAGCTGCGCGGCGATCGCCTGCAGTTCATCCGGGCCGATCGTGGCGGCGAACGCGTACATCGTTTCGCGCCAGCTCCAGAAGCTGTCTTCGGCCTTGCCGCGCCGCTCGGCCAACCCCGCCATCGCGCGCTGGAACGCGTGCGAATGCAGGTTCGGCATGCCCGGCAGCACCCAGCGGCCGAGCGCTTCGGCGGCCGCGCCGGTCGGTGCCAGCAGGCGTCCATCGGCGGACACGCCCAGCGCCGCATCGGCCTGCCAGCCATGCGCGCGCCATAGCTGGCCGGCCTTGAAGTGGGCAACGGCAGTGCTGTCATTCATGGATCGGCTCCGGTACGCGATGCTGCGCAGTGTAACCGCCTCCGTGAAATCCCCTTCACCCGCGTTTGCCGCCGGCCTGGGCATGATCGGGCGATGATCCGCAAGACCAGCGAGAACGCCCCAAAACTGCAGCTGCGCCTGGCCACCCCGGCCGACGTGCCGGCCCTGGTCCTGCTGACCGCGCGCATCTACACGCCCGAGTGGGGCCACTCCGCCGAGATGCTGCGCTCGCAGCAGACGCACTTCCCGGAAGGCCAGTTCGTGGTCGAGTACGAAGGCGTGATCGTGGGCTACTGCGCGACCTTCCGCATCGACGAGGCCACCGCGCTCAGCGCCCACACCTGGATGCAGATCACCGGCGGCGGCATGGGCTCGCGCCACAAGCCGGACGGCAACTGGCTGTACGGCATGGAAGTGGTGGTGCACCCGGACTACCGCGGCATGCGCATCGGCCAGCGGCTGTACCAGGCGCGCAAGCGCCTGTGCATGGACCTCAAGCTGCGCGGCATCGTGTTCGGCGGGCGCATCCCGGGGCTGGCGCGGAACATCCAGCGCTACGGCAGCGCCGAGGCCTACGTGCAGGCCGTGGTGGAAGGCAGGCGCCGCGACCAGACGCTGAGCTTCCAGCTGTCCAACGATTTCGAAGTAATCGGTGTGTTGCGCGCCTACGTGCCGTCCGACCACGAGTCGCTGGGCTATGCCGTGCATCTGGTCTGGCGCAACCCGCAACTGCTCGACCAGCCCGACATCCCGCCGATCACCTCGGCCCGGCTGCTGCCCGATTCGGTGCGGGTGGCCTCGGTGCAATACCAGCAGCGGCGAATCGCTTCGTTCGAGGAGTTCGCCACCCAGGTCGAATACTTCACCGACATCGCCGCCGACTACAGCGCCGACTTCGTCACCTTCCCCGAGCTGATCACGCTGCAGCTGCTGTCGATCGAGAACACCGAGCTGTCGCCGGTGGAATCGATCCGCAAGCTCAGCCACTACACGCCACAGGTGAAGGAACTGTTCGGCCGGCTGGCGGTGCACTACAACATCAACATCATCGCCGGCACCCACCCCACCGAGCAGGCCAACGGCGACATCCACAACGTCTGCTACGTGTGCCTGCGCGACGGTTCGATCCACGAGCGCGAGAAGCTGCACCCCACGCCGAGCGAACGCAACGTGTGGAACATCGTCGGCGGCGACAGCGCAGCCACGGTGCAAACCGACTGCGGCCCGATCGGCGTGATGATCTGCTACGACGCGGAGTTCCCCGAGGTGGCGCGCTACCTGGTCGACCAGGGCGCGCTGATCCTGTTCGTGCCGTTCTGCACCGACGTGCGCGAGGGCTACCTGCGCGTGCGCTACTGCGCGCAGGCGCGCGCGATCGAGAACCAGTGCTATGTGGTGCTGTCCGGCAACGTGGGCAACCTGCCGGGGGTGAACAACTTCGACATCCAGTATGGCCAGAGCTGCATCCTCACGCCGAGCGACTTCCCGTTCGCGCGCGACGGCATCGCCGCCGATTCCACCCCGAACATCGAGACCGTGCTGTTCGCCGACCTGCGCCTGGAAAGCCTGGCTCGCGCGCGCAACGCCGGCGCGGTGACCAACCTCAAGGACCGCCGCTTCGACCTGTACGAGACACGCTGGCGGCCGCGCTGATGGGGCGGTGGTGGCTGCAGGGACATACCCTGCGCGCGATGCTCTTGCTCTTGTCGCATTCAAAGCGACGAGCTTTCGTTCACGAGCACCTGTAGGAGCGCGCTTGTGCGCGATGCTTTTGCTGCATTCATGGCGATGAGTTTTAGAGCGAAGAGCTTTCGTCTGCCTGCGGCGCCCGAAAGCTCTTCGCTCTGAATGCAGCAAGAGCATCGCCCGCGAGCGGGCTCCTACAGGTGGATACGCGGTCTGCGATAATCGCGCCATGGCCGCAGGCCTCTTGCGATCATCCCACCATCCACGCGGAACCGGCACCCCATGAATGACCCTCGCTGGGATCGACTGCTGCTCAACGCCACCCTGGCCACGTTCGCCGACGACACGCCCTACGGCCTGATCCGGCACGGCGCGATCGCGCTGCATCACGGCCGCATCACCTGGGTCGGTCGGCAGGACGAGCTGCCGGATGCGCCGGATGCCCTCGCCGCCACGGTGGAATCGCTGGACGGCGCGCTGGTCACGCCGGGATTGATCGACTGCCACACCCATCTGGTGTTCGGCGGCAACCGTGCGCACGAGTTCGAGCTGCGCCTGAACGGCGCCAGCTACGAGGACATCGCCCGCGCCGGCGGCGGCATCGCCTCCAGCGTCAACGCCACTCGCGCCGCCAGCGAGCAGCAGCTGTTCGAGCAATCGCTGCCGCGCGCCCGTGCGCTGCTGGCCGATGGCGTGACCACGCTGGAGATCAAGTCCGGCTACGGGCTGGAGCTGGACAGCGAACGCCGCATGCTGCGCGTGGCGCGCCGCCTCGGCCGCGAACTGAGCATCACGGTCCGCACCAGCTTCCTGGGCCTGCACGCGCTGCCGCCGGAATACAAGGACCGGCGGGACGAATACGTGGCGCTGGTCTGCGACGACATGCTGCCCACGCTCGCCGCCGAGGGCCTGGTCGACGCGGTCGACGCGTTCTGCGAGGGCATCGGCTTCAGCCGCGAGGAGACCCGCCGCGTGTTCGAGCGCGCAAGGCAGCTCGGCCTGCCGGTGAAGCTGCACGCGGAGCAGTTGTCCGATCTGGGCGGCGCCGCCCTGGTCGCCGAGTACGGCGGCTTGTCGGCCGATCACCTGGAGCACCTGAGCGAGGCCGGCATCGCGGCGATGGCGCAGGCCGGCACCGTCGCGGTGCTGCTGCCCGGCGCGTTCTACGCGCTGCGCGAAACGCAACTGCCGCCGGTCGCGGCACTGCGCGAACAGCGCGTGCCGATCGCGATCGCCACCGACTGCAACCCCGGCACCTCGCCGCTGCTGTCGCTGCGGCTGGCCGCCGGCATGGCCTGCACGCTGTTCCGGCTCAGCCCGGAAGAAGCGCTGCGCGGGGTCACCGTCAATGCGGCCCGCGCGCTGGGACAGCGCGATCGCGGCACGCTCGCCGCGGGCCAGCGCGCCGATCTGGTGGTGTGGAACGCGCGCCAGCCCGCCGAACTGTGCTACTGGATCGGCGGCGGCCTGGCGCGTCGGGTCTACGTGGCCGGCGAACCCGTTTCGCGGCGCAAACCGCCCAACCGTTCGACCAGCGCCGCGTAGAACGCGTCCGGCAGCTGCGCCTGCACCGGCACCCGCCACCAGTTCGGCCGGGCGAAGCGGCGGCACTTGACCGCATCCTTGTCGGTCATCAGCAGCGGCAAGCCGTCGCCGAATTCCAGCTCGGTCGCGACGAAATCGTGATGGTCGGCGAACGCATGCTCGATCGGTTCGATGCCGTACCCGCGCAGGCTGTCGAAGAAGCGCCGCGGGTTGCCGATCGCGGCCACCGCGTGTACGCGCTGGCCGGCAAAGTTCGCCAGCGCCTGCATGCGGCCGCCATCCAGTGCCACCGCCTCGCCGCCGCGCAGCTGCATCGGATACTCGCCGGCTTCGGCCGCACCGCCGTTGCACACGCGCAGGTCGACGCGGCGCAGCCGATCCAGCGGTTCGCGCAACGGCCCGGCCGGCAGCAGCCGCCGATTGCCGAAACGGCGCACGCCATCGATCACGCAGACCTCCACGTCACGCGCCAAGCGGTAGTGCTGCAAGCCGTCGTCGGCGATCAGCACGTCGCAGCCGGCATCCAGCAGCAGCCGCGCCGCCGCCGGGCGGTCGCGCCCGACCGCCACCGGCACGCCGCCGGCACGGATCAGGCAGGGCTCGTCGCCGACCTGCGCCGGCTCAGGCGCGTCGCCGAGCAGCAGCGGTTCGCGCTGGCGGCCGCCGTAGCCGCGGCTGACCACGCCCGGCCGGTAGCCGCGCTCGCGCAAGGCGCGCGCCAGCGCGATGGTCAGCGGCGTCTTGCCGGTGCCGCCCGCCGTGACATTGCCGACCACCACCACCGGCACCGGCAGGCGCACGCTGCGCAACCAGCCGCGCCGGTAAAGCGCGCCGCGCAGGCTAACCGCGCCGCCGTACAGCGCCGCCAGCGGCGCCGTCCACCACGGTGCGCGACCGCTGCCGTACCAAGCCGATTCGAGCGTGTCGATCAGCGCCACGGGCGTCCTCAATCGCTGCCGAGGTTCACGGCATGGTCGTGGAACTGCATCCGGTGCAGCGCGGCGTACTGGCCGTTCAGCGCAATCAGCTCGGCGTGGGTGCCGCGCTCGATGATGCGGCCCTGCTCCATCACTGCGATCTGGTCGGCACCCTCGATGGTGGACAGGCGATGCGCGATCACCAGCGTGGTGCGGTCGCGCATCAGGCGCTGCAGCGCCTGCTGGATCAGCTGCTCGGACTCGGTGTCGAGCGCGCTGGTGGCCTCGTCCAGCACCAGGATCGGCGCGTTCTTGAGGATCGCGCGGGCGATCGCGATGCGCTGGCGCTGGCCGCCGGACAGCGTGTTGCCGCTCTGCCCGATCGGCGTGTGGATACCCTGCGGCAGGCGCGCGATGAACTCCATCGCGTTGGCCGCCTCGGCGGCGGCGACGATGTCCGCCTCGCCGGCGCCGGCCAGTTCGCCGTAGGCGATGTTGTTGGCCACGGTGTCGTCGAACAGCACCACGCTTTGCCCGACCCAGGCGATCTGCCGGCGCAGCGAGGCCAGCGTGTAGTTCCGGTAGTCCTCGCTGTCCAGCACGATGCGCCCGCCACTGGGCTCGTAGAAGCGCGGCAGCAGGCTGGCCAGGCTGCTCTTGCCGCTGCCGGAACGGCCGACCAGGGCGGTCACCGTGCCGGGCGCGCAATGCAGGTCGACGCCGCGCAGGGCCTCGAAGTCGTTGCGCGGGTAGGTCAGCCGCACGTCCTCGAAGCGCAGGTCGCCACGCGTGCGCGCCAGCTCGCGGGTGCCCTGGTCGATCTCCGGCGGCATGTCGATCACTTCGAACAGGTCGGTGGCCGCGGACAGGCCGCGCTGGATGTTCGCCTGCACCGTGGTGAGCCGTTTCAGCGACGGCATCATGGTGCCCATTGCAGTCAGCACCGCCACGAACACGCCCGGCGAGATGTTGTCGATCACCCCCGGCCGCGTGCCCAGGTAGACCAGCGCGGCGAGCGCACATGCCGCCACCGTCTGGATCGCCGTGCTGGAGAGAGCGTTGGTGGCCGCGATCTTCAGGTTGAACCGCTTGGTGCGCTGCGTGACCACGTCGAAGCGATCCGACTCGTGCCGCTGGCCGCCGTAGATGCGCACCTCGCGATGCGCGCCCACCGATTCCTCCACGGTGCCGGTGACCGAGCCCATGCTGCCCTGGATGCGCCAGCTGATCTGCCGGTAGCGCCGGCTGACCACGGTGGCGATCAGCGCGATCGCCGGCACCATCACCAGCAGGGCCAGGGTCAGGTAGGCGCTGTAGTACAGCATCACGTACAGGCAGCCGATCACGGTGACGCCTTCGGTCACCACGATCTTCACCGCATCGGTGGAGGCCGAGGCCACCTGTTCGCTGGTGTAGGTGATGCGCGACACCTGGTGGCCCGAGGCCTCGGCGCCGAAGAACGTCGCCGGCAGGCGCAGGTAGGCGCCGAACACGTCATGCTGCATCACCTGCACCACGTTGCGCCCGATGTAGGACACGCCGTAGCTGCTGACGAAGGTGCCGACGCCGCGCACCGCGAAGATCGCGATGATCCAGATCGGCATCCAGAAGATCAGGTACGGATCCTTCTGGGCGAACAGCTTGTCGATCAGCGGCTGCAGCAGCTTGGTGAACACCACCAGGCCGCCGCCGTCCACCGCCATGCCGGCCAGGGTGACCAGCCCGATCAGCCAGTAGCGGCCGGTATAGCCCAGCAGGCGCCGGTAGATGCGCAGGCTTTCGGCATCCCATACACCAGTCCCGCCGGTGCTCACTGGCTGCTACCCGGCTTGGTTGGCGTGGTGGCGATCGACAGCCGGGTGAAGCCGAGCTGGCCCAGCGCATCCATCGCGGTGACCACATTCTGGTTCGGCGTCAGCGCGTCGGCGCGGATCGTCACCTGGCGTGCGCGATCGTCACCTGCATTGCGGGCGATGGTCTGCTTCAACGCCTCGATGCCTTCGCCCATCACCTCGTCGCTGCCGACGTAGAAACGGCCGTCGCGGTCGATCATGATGGTCAGCGCCGGCGTATCCATGTCGCGGTCCTGCGTGCTCGCCTGCGGCAAGGTCACCTGCAGGCGCGAGTGCTGGATGAACGTGCTGGTCAGCACGAAGAACATCAGCAGGGTCAGCAGCACGTCGATCAACGGGATCACGTTGATCTCGAAGTCGTCGCCGCGGCGGTCGTTGCCGATACGCATCGGTGCGCCTCAGCCCGCGCTCGGCGCGGTCGGCGCCGGCGCGCGGCGCGGCCGTACGGGTGCCGCCGCCGGAGCAGTGGCCAGGGTCAGGTCATCGAGCAGCGCCGTGGCCTGCTTCTCCATCTCCACGCGGTAGCCGGCTATGCGCGAGCGGAAATAGCGGTGCAGCACGTAGGCAGGAATCGCCACGGTCAGGCCCGAGGCAGTGCAGATCAGCGCCTCACCGATGCCGCCGGCCATCCTGGCCGGATCGCCGATGCCGCCGGCCATCACCTCCATGAACATGCGGATCAGGCCGATCACGGTGCCGAACAGACCCAGCAGCGGGCCGATCAGCGCGATCGTGCCGAGCGTGTTGAGGTAGCGCTCCATGCGGTGGACGACGTGGCGGCCGGTATCCTCGATGCGCTCCTTGATCAGCTCGCGCGGCTGCCGGCGCACCACCAGCGCCGAGGCCAGCAGTTCGCCAAGCGGCGAGCCGTTGGCCAGTGCCTCCAGATGGCCCGGATCGAGCTGACCGGAGCGCGCCCACTGGCGCACTTCCTCGCCCAACCCGGGCGGCAGCACCGACCTGCGACGCAACGTCCAGCAACGCTCCAGCACGATCGCCAGGGCAATCGCCGAGCAGATCAGGATGGGCACCATCGCCCAGCCGCCAGCCATCAGAATTTCCAGCACTTTTCGACCCCGACGCATGACCTGACAGGAAGCGCGCATGATAGCAGTCTCGCCCCGATGTACTGCGGCATGCGTGGCATTCCCCGCCGGCCCGCTCACTCGCGCCAGTAACGCGCCTGCCGCTGGCGCCAGCCCGGTTCGCGCCGCGGCGGCGCGTCGGCGGGGAAATCCAGCGCCATCGCACCCTGCCCGGCGGTATCGAACACCGGCACGCGGGCCGCGGCGTAGCGCGCCAGCACCTCTGGCCGGGGGTGGCCGAAACGGTTGCGCCAGCCCGCCGACACCAGCGCCAGCCGTGGCCGCACGGCGGCGATGAAGGCGGCGCCGGACGAGGTCCGGCTGCCGTGGTGCGGCACCAGCAGCACCGGCGCCGGGCCGGGGCCGAGTGCCGCCGCCACCAGCGGTTCCGCCGCGGAGCTGATGTCGCCGGGCAGCAGCAGGCGCCCGCCGCGGCCCTCGACCAGCAGCACGCAGGAGCTGTCGTTGTCGCGGTCGCCCGCGCCGCGGGGTGGGTTCAGCACGCGAAAACGCACGCCATCCCATTGCCATGCCTGACCCGCCACGCACTGCCGCATCGGCACTCGCACCCGCGACGGCTCGCCGGCGTAGCGCTGCGCCTGCGGAAACGCGTTCGCCACCGCTTCGGCGCCACCGGCATGATCATTGTCGCCATGGCTGATCACCAGCATGTCCAGGTGGTCGATGCCCAGCGCATGCATCGACGGCAACACCACCGCTTCGCCCACATCGAAACCGGACGGATAGCGCGCGCCGGCGTCATACACCAGCACGTGGTCGCGGGTGCGCAGCACTACCGACAGGCCCTGCCCCACGTCGAGCACCCATACCTGGAAGGCACCCTCCACCGGCCGCGGCAACGGCGGCCACAGCAGCGGCAGGAACAGCAGCAGGCCGAGCCAGCGCAGCGGCACGCCGCGCGGCAGGAACAGCCACAGTGCGCCGAGCACGGCCAGCAGCAGCGCAGGCGCCTGCACCGCGGGCAGGTACCAGTGCGCGCCGGGCCACGTCGCCATCTGTTCCAGCAGCCACCATTGCGCATGTGCGATCCGCGCGGCCAGCCACAGCACCGGCGCGGCCAGCGGCGGGCACAGGCCCAGCAGCAGCATGCCGAGCAAGGCGCATGGCACGATCACGAAGCTGACCACGGGCACCGCGATCAGGTTCGACAACGCGCCCACCAGCGAAGCCTGGCCGAAGAACCACAAGGTCAGCGGCAGCAACGCCACCGTCATCAGCAGCTGCCCGGCCGACAGCTCGTGCAGGAACGCGCGTACGCCGCGGCCACGCGACTGCAGGCACAGCATCAGGAACGCCACACCGACGAACGACAGCCAGAACCCCGCCGCCAGCACCGCCAGCGGATCGGCCAGCAGGATCGCGATCAGCGCCAGCGCCAGCGATTGCGCACCACTGCTGCCGCGACGGCTGCAGCGCGCCAGCGCCACCACCGCGATCATCAGCAGGGTGCGCACCGTGGGCAGGCCGAAACCGGCCAGCGCGCTGTACATCGCGGCCACCAGCAGTGCCGCCGCGGCCTGCGCCTGCGGCCGCGGCAACCACAGTCCCAGCCGCGGCCACAGCGCGTAGACCAGCCATGCCAGCCACACGCCGAACACCGCCGCCACGCCGACGTGGAAGCCGGAGATCGCGATCAGGTGCGAGACCCCGTTCGCACGCGCCACCGCCCAGTCGCGCTGCTGCAACCCGCGCGTGTCGCCGACCGTGAACGCCTGCAGCAAGGCCGCGTCATGTCGGTCGTGCACGCGTACCGCGATGCCGCGGGCCACTGCATCGCGCACCCCGTCGACGCACCAGGGCGTGCCGGCCAGTGGCGCGTTGTCGGCAACGTCGCGCACGTAACCGGTGGCGACGATACCCCGCTGCAGCGCCGAGCGTTCGCTGTCGGCGCCGCCGGGATCGAGCAGCCCGCGCGGCCGCCTCAGGCGCAGCGACAGCCGCCAGCGTGAACACGGCCGCAGCGGCGGCGCATCCTCGTACCAGGCCACCGTGATGCGCCCGTGCAACGCGATCGGCTGGCCGTCCAGCGTGACCTGTTCCGCCTGCAGCGTGAAGCGGCTGGCGTCCGGCTGCGCCAGCGGCAGGTCGGCGATCGTGCCGACGACCACGAAATCGTGCCCTTCCAGTGCCCGCGGCAGCCGCGCGTCCATCGCCACGCCGCCGCGCCACGCCGCCCACGCGATGCCGAACAGCAGCCAGGCCAGCCAGCGCCAGCGCGGGCAACGCCAGGCCAGCCACGCGGCCGCCAGCAGCACCAGGACCAGGCTCCAGTAAGGCGGCAACTGCGGCAGCCACTGCACCAGCAGCACGCCGGCGAGCAAGGCCGACGCCGCCGTGATCGCCCCGAGTCGCGCCATGTCGCGTGCCTCATTCCATCCTGGAAGAGTCCGAGCCTAGCGCGGTGGCGGCAGCGACGAAGACGAAAAACGTGTAGGCGCCCGCCTGAAAGCACGAAGTCGGCTCTCTTCCCGGTGCCACGGGGAAACAAGCCAGAGCGTCAGGCTTTCGGGCTTTCCTGCAGCACGCCGTTGTGCAGCACCAGGGTGCGGTCCATCTTCGCCGCCAGCTGCGGATCGTGGGTGACCAGCACGAAGCTGGTGCCGATCTCGCGGTTGAGCTCCAGCATCAGCGCGTAGACCTGCGCGGCATTGCCCTCGTCGAGGTTGCCGGTGGGCTCGTCGCCGAGCACGCAGGCCGGGCGCGTGACCAGCGCGCGCGCCACCGCGCAGCGCTGGCGCTCGCCGCCGGACAGCTCGGACGGCTTGTGCTGCGTGCGTCCGCCCAGCCCCACCCGCTCCAGCAGGGCAACGGCTTGCTTCTGCGCCTCGGCGATCGCCGTGCCGCGGATCAGCAGCGGCATGCACACGTTCTCCAGCGCGGTGAACTCGGGCAGCAGGTGGTGGAACTGGTAGATGAAGCCGAGCGAGCGGTTGCGCACGCGGCCGCGCTCGGCGTCGGACAGCTTCGACAGCACGCGGCCGTCCACTTCCACCTCGCCGGCGGTCAGCGTGTCGAGTCCGCCGATGATGTGCAGCAGGGTGCTCTTGCCCGAGCCGGAGGCGCCGACGATCGCCATCGTCTCGCCGCGCTTCAGGGTGAAGCTGACGTCGCTCAGCACCTCGGTGCGCAGGCCGCCCTCGTCGTAGGTCTTGGCGACGTGGCTGGCACGCAGCACGTTTTCGGTCGTGGAATTCATGGCGGCCTTATTCATAGCGCAACGCCTGCGCCGGCTGCGTGCGCGAAGCGCGCCACGCGGGATAGAGCGTGGCCAGCAGCGAGAACGCGAAGGTGAGCAGCGCGGTCCAGCCCACGTCCTGCCAGTCGAGCCGGCTCGGCACCTCGCTGATGTAGTAGACGTCCGGCGACAGGAAGGTGACGTGGAAGGTGTGCTCGATCCACTTGATGATGCCCGGCAGCTTCCACGACAGCAGCGAGCCGAAGCCCACGCCGAAGCCGATGCCGACGAAGCCCACCAGCACGCCCTGCACCATGAACATGCCCATGATGCTGCGCGGGGTGGCGCCGAGCGTGCGCAGGATCGCGATGTCGGCCTGCTTGTCGGTGACCAGCATCATCAGCATCGAGATCAGGTTGATCACCGCGACCAGGATGATCAGCGACAGGATGATGAACATCACCATCTTTTCCATCGACAGCGCGGCGAACAGGTTCGCGTTGGTGTCCATCCAGGTCTGCACCCGGTAGACCTGGCCCAGCTGGTCAGCCAGCTCGCGGGCGACCGGACGGGCGTTGAACAGGTCGTCGAGCTTCAGGCGGATGCCGGTCGGGCCGCTGAGATCATTGAGCTTCTCGGCGTCGCTCATGTTGACCAGGGCCAGGCCGGAGTCGAACTGCTCCATGCCCAGCTCGAACGTGCCCACCACGTGGAAGCTGCGCAACCGCGGCACGCTGCCCATCGGCGTGGCGCGGAGCTGCTGCACGAACATGGTGACGCGGTCGCCCACGGTGACGCCGAGCGTCATCGCCAGCTCGCGGCCCAGCACGATGTTCCAGCTGCCCGGGGTCAGCTCGGCGAGCTTTCCCTCCAGCATGTGCTTGTCGATGTCGACGACCCTCGGTTCCTGCGCCGGCTCGACGCCGCGCACCAGCGCGCCGCTGGAGCGACGGGCATTCAGATAGGCCTCGGTCTCCACGTACGGCGCGGCGCCCAGCACGTGCGGGTTGGCCTCGGCGATCTGCAATGCACGCGGCCAGTCCTGCACGCTCTCGCCGATGCCGGACACGGTGGCGTGCGAGATCGCGCCGAGGATGCGCGAGCGCATCTGGTAGTCGAAGCCGTTCATCACCGACATCACCGTGATCAGCGCGACCACGCTGATCGCGATGCACACGATCGACACGGTGGAGATGAAGGAGATGAACTGGTTGCGCCGCTTGGCGCGGGTGTAGCGCAGGCCGATGAAGAGTTCGAGCGGTCGGAACATGGGCGGGTCGCTTGTGGGAATCGCAGGGCGGGCCGCCCGGTCGCCCATTATCGGGCATTCGCTCGGACCGCGCTGCAGCGTCGAAGTTGCCGCCACGCTCAAAGGTGCGGCACGGCCTCGTCGGGCTGCATGGCCGCCAGCCGCATGCGCAGGCGCCGGCGGATGTCCGCATCGCTGTTGTCCGGCGCCAGCAGCAGCATCTGCACGCCCTGCTCCGCCGTATGCAGGCGCAGCAGCACGAACACGCCGAGCACGCGGAACGAGGCCAGCGTGGCTGGCATGTCCTGGTGATCGGCCAGGTGCAGCGTCCAGGCATCGTCGGCGCTCCAGCCGGCCGCCGTGACCGGGGCGGCGGCCAGGCGTCGAAGCGTGTGCCAGGTCGCCATTGCCACGGCTGCCGCCAGCAGCAGCTTCAGCCATGCGGGCAGCGCGCTCAACGCCACGGCGAGCCACGCCAGGGCGGCAACCAGTACCAGGGCTTGCCGCAGCCGTCGCGACGGCCGGTACTCAAAGCCGATGGCGGGCGCGGATGTCATCGACGATCGCCTGCCAGTCTGCCCGCTCGGGGCGCGCGTGACCCATCACCCAGTCCCACAGGTCCGGGTCCTGCACGTCGAGCAGTTGGTCGAAGGCCTGGCGTCGCGCCTCGTCCGCATCGGCGAAACATTCGTCCAGCCAGCCGCCGAACAGCGCGTCCAGTTCGCGCGTGCCGCGGCGGGTGCGCCAGCGCAGACGCTTGATGCGTGCTTCATCCATCACGAGGCTCGGTCGTTGTCCATGAAGGCGGAGTGTAGCCGTTGCACCGGAACGCTACAGGCCGCGCATGGCGGCCTGTAGCGTACGAAACCCGGTAGCGCGCTCAGGCCGAGCGCCGCTCCACCATCAGCTTCTTGATCTCCGCGATCGCCTTGGCCGGGTTCAGGCCTTTCGGGCAGGTGCGCGTGCAGTTCATGATGGTGTGGCAGCGGTACAGCTTGAACGGGTCTTCCAGATCATCCAGGCGCTCGCCGGTGGTTTCATCGCGCGAGTCGACGATCCAGCGGTAGGCCTGCAGCAGGATCGCCGGGCCGAGGTACTTGTCGCCGTTCCACCAGTAGCTGGGGCAGCTGGTGGAGCAGCAGGCGCACAGGATGCATTCGTACAGGCCGTCGAGCTTCTTGCGGTCTTCCGGCGACTGCAGGCGCTCCTTGTCGGGCACCGCGCTCTGCGTGCGGACCCACGGCTTGATCGATGCGTACTGGGCGTAGAAATGGGTGAGGTCGGGCACCAGGTCCTTCACCACCGGCATGTGCGGCAACGGGTAGATCTTCACGTCGCCGGCGGCGACGCTGTCGATCGCGCAGATGCAGGCCAACGTGTTGGTGCCGTCGATGTTCATGGCGCACGAGCCGCAGATGCCTTCGCGGCAGGAGCGACGCAGCGTGAGCGTGGGGTCGATCTCGTTCTTGATCTTCAGCAGCGCGTCCAGAACCATCGGGCCGCAGGCGGCCAGGTCGACCTCGTAGGTGTCGATGCGCGGGTTCTGGTCGTCGTCCGGACTCCAGCGATAGATCCGGAAGGTACGCGGCTTCTTCGCGTTCTTCGCCGGGTAGTGCTTGCCCGGCTGGATCTTGGAGTTTTTCGGCAGTGAGAATTCAGCCATTGGTATGCATCCGCAGTAGACAGAAAGGACCGGGACGGATCAGGTTCGCACGCAACACGATGCCCTGTTCCCCATTCCCCACTCCCGCACTCAATACACGCGCTTCTTCGGCGGCACCACTTCGACCTCGTCGGAGAGGGTGAACATGTGCACCGGGCGATAGTCGAAGCTGGTCTTGCCGTTCTCGTCCACCTTGACCAGGGTGTGCTTCATCCATTCGGCGTCGTTACGCTCGGGGAAGTCCTCGCGCGCATGGGCGCCGCGGCTCTCCGGGCGCTGCTCGGCCGAGTGCATGGTGCCCACCGCCTGGTCGAGCAGGTTGGCCAGCTCCAGCGTCTCGATCAGGTCGGAGTTCCACACCAGCGAGCGGTCGGTGACCTTCACCTGCTTGAACGAGTCGCGCACCTTGTCGATCTTGGTGCAGCCTTCCTTCAGCGTCTCGCCGGTGCGGAACACCGCGGCGTCGACCTGCATGGTGCGCTGCATGTCGAGGCGGATCTGCGCCGTTGGCAATTCGCCGCCGGCGTGGCGCAGGCCGTCGAAACGGGCCAGCGCCTTGTCCAGTGCGCTGGCCGGCAGATCCTTGTGCGCGGCGCCGGGCTGGATGAGCTCGGCGCAGCGGTGCGCCACCGCGCGACCGAATACCACCAGATCGAGCAGCGAGTTGGAGCCCAGGCGGTTGCCGCCGTGCACCGACACGCAGGCCGCTTCGCCGATGGCGAACAGGCCCGGTACCACGGCGTCGACGTCGTCGCCCTTCTTCTGCACCACTTCGCCGTGATAGTTGGTGGGGATGCCGCCCATGTTGTAGTGCACGGTGGGCAGGATCGGGATCGGTTCCTTGGTCACGTCCACGCCGGCGAAGATGCGCGCCGACTCGGCGATGCCCGGCAGGCGCTCGTGGATAACTTCCGGACCGAGATGCATGAGGTTGAGGAAGGCATGGTCCTGGTGCTCGCCCACGCCGCGGCCTTCGCGGATCTCGATGGTGATGGCGCGGCTGACCACGTCGCGCGAGGCCAGATCCTTCGCACTGGGCGCATAGCGCTCCATGAAGCGCTCGCCCTTGGAATTGGTGAGGTAGCCGCCCTCGCCGCGCACGCCCTCGGTGATCAGGCAGCCGGCGCCGTAGATGCCGGTGGGGTGGAACTGCACGAACTCCAGATCCTGCAGCGCCAAGCCCGCACGCAACACCATGCCGCCGCCGTCGCCGGTGCAGGTGTGCGCAGAAGTGGCGCTGAAGTAGGCGCGGCCGTAACCGCCGGTAGCCAGCACCACCGCCTGGCCGCGGAAGACGTGCAGCGTGCCCTCGTTCATGTCCAGCGCCAGCACGCCGCGGCAGACGCCTTCCTCGTCGAAGATCAGGTCGGTGGCGAAATACTCGACGAAAAAGGTGGCGTCGTGCGCCAGCGCCTGCTGGTACAGCGTGTGCAGGATCGCGTGGCCGGTGCGGTCGGCGGCGGCGCAGGTGCGCTGCGCGGTGCCCTTGCCGTAGTGCGTGGTCATGCCGCCGAACGGGCGCTGATAGATGTGGCCGTCCTCGGTACGCGAGAACGGCACGCCGTAGTGCTCCAGCTCGATCACCGACTGCGGCGCGTTCTTGCACATGTACTCGATCGCGTCCTGATCGCCCAGCCAGTCGCCACCCTTCACCGTGTCATAGAAGTGGAAGCGCCAGTCGTCCTCGCCCATGTTGCCGAGCGCGGCGGCGATGCCGCCTTGCGCCGCCACGGTATGCGAACGGGTGGGAAACACCTTGGTGACGCAGGCCGCCTTGAGGCCCTTCTCGGCGAGGCCGAAGGTGGCACGCAGGCCGGCGCCGCCGGCGCCGACCACCACCACGTCGTACTTGTGCTGCTGGATCTTGTAGCTTTCCACGGTCTCAGACTCCCAATGCGATGCGCAGCACGGCCAGCACGCCCGCGAGCGCGCCCAGCACCGCGAGGAACTTGATCGCCACCAGCAGCACCACTTCCTTCCAGCGGGTGTGCACGTAATCCTCGATCACCACCTGCAAGCCAAGCACGGCGTGCCAGAACGCGGTGACCACGAACAGCATCAGCAGCAGCGCATTCCACGGCCTGGCCACCATGGCCTTTGCCGTGGCGTAGTCGGCGTGCAGCAGGGAGAGCACGGTGACCACGAACCACAGACCGAGCGCGATCAGTGCAGCGGCGGTGACGCGCTGCACCCACCAGTGGTCCACGCCATGCTGCGCCGAGCCCAGGCCACGCGCATGTTTCATCGGGTGGCGCAGCTGGCTGCGCACATCATCGGTACCCACGCGCAGGTTCATGCCGCACCTCCTTGAGCGAGCACGCAGGCCCAGATAAGTACCGTGAGCACGAAGCTGCCGATCACCGACAGCCAGCTTGAACGCACGAACTGGGGAATCTTGTAACCCGCGCCGGTGTCCTGCACCAGGTGGCGGATGCCGTTGCACAGGTGATAGCCGAGCGCCCAAGTCCAGCCCACCAGCAGGATGAGGCCGATCGGGCTGCCGGTGCAGGTCTTGAATTGCTCGAAGGCCGCCTCGCCGGAGGCCAGCGCCAGAATCCCCCACACCACCAGCAGCGTGCCAACGGCCAGGGCGATGCCGGTGGCACGATGCAGGATGGAAGTCACCATCTGTATCTGCCACCTGTAAACCTGCAGGTGCGGGGAGAGCGGTCGTTGCTTGTCTGCCATGGCGGCTATCCTGTGTGGAATCGCTGGTGCCCATGCCGCACCTTCCCCTGTCCTGATGCGCAACGACGACGAGCGCCGCGCGGTCGTTCAGAAGTCGATACAGCGTCCGTTCTTTTCCCAATCGCCATAACGCGTGGGATCGGGAGCCGGCTTCTCCCCCGATACCTTGTCCACCGCCGGCCTGACAGGCACGACAGTCGTTTCCGCCGGAACGGAAACGGGTGTGGATTCGGCTGGAGAGGAGGTAGTGGACATGGTTTTTTGTAAGCCGCCAAAGGTTAATACTTGCGGCAATGCAGTACAACCATGCATCACGCACCGGTGTACTCGCATCGCGCGCCGTCACTTGTGTCTCGCGCCATGCACCCCCAACTCCAGCAGCCTCATGCCGACACACCACTCCGCCGAAACCCTGCTGATCGAAGGCCCCGACGCGAGAGCTTTCGCGCACGCGCAGTTCAGCAGCCCCGTCAGCTCGCTCGCCATCGGCCAGTGGCAATTCAGCGCATGGCTCGATCCGCAGGGACGCGTGCGCGCACTGTTCCAACTGGCCCGACTCGCCGACGAGCGCTACCTGCTGCTGCTGCGCGGAGGCGACGCCGCGGCGATGGCCGATGCACTGCACCGCTTCGTGTTCCGTTCGAAACTCAGCGTGACGGCATGGCCGCCGCGCCGCCTCGCCACCGGCGCGGTGCTGCCGCTGCACGCGGTCGCCGACGACGGCGAGAACGTGTCGCTCGGCTGCGGCACGCACAGCCTTCGCCTCATCGCCACCGGCGCGGGCGACGACGCGTGGCGCCTGCCGCAGTTGCGCGCAGGCTGGCCGTGGCTGCCGGCATGCTTGCTGGGCGAATTGCTGCCGCCGGCCTTGTCGCTGCAGCGCCTGCATGCCGTCGCCATCGACAAGGGCTGCTACCCCGGCCAGGAAATCGTCGCACGGCTGCATTTCCGCGGCGGGCACAAGCGACATCTGCATCGCGTCACTTTGTCGCAAGCAGCGGTCGCCGGCGACACGCTGCGGCGAGATGGGCGCGAGGCTGGTTGCGTGCTCGATGTCGTCGGCACGGATGACGGCATCGAGGCACTCGTCGTGTTGAGCGATGACATCGCCGCAACGGTTGGCGCCGGGCATCCGCATGCATTCGACGACAACCTCGCGCTCGACATCATCGCGTCGTGGCCGGCGTGAGCGACGACCGGCGACGCAGATGAATTTCGCGTGCAATGCGCATCAAGGGATCGTGAGCGTCAACTGAACTTCGGCATCCCGGCACTTGCCAGCTACGAAATCCGCCACTAGGCTCCGCCGATCGAATATCGCGGCAGCCGGAACACGGGGTGCCGATACACGCGACGAACCGGAAGAATCCGAATCGGCGCGACCCGGCAGCAACAACGCCGGATGGAACACCGCCTCGCAGCCAACGAGTGCGTAGTAGTCGAAGGCAACACGGCCGACGCGGCCGCGCAACGCCCGACAACAGCCAAATCCCCCGACCGGCCTGAACCGCCGTTCGACCCGCCACAATCCCGTGGCAAAGCGTCTTGGCCACAAGTTTCGGCCACGACGATTGATCCAGGTGGAACGGCCTGCCCGCCCGTCCACCGCAACGGCGCTCGAAGCTGCAACTGCTTCGCGCGTACAGCACGTTGGAGGCAGAACCATGAAACTTTCCATGCTGTTGTGGCTGACGACCCTGATGCCGCAGCCCGTCGCTGACCAGGCTTGCCTGGCCACCACCGTCTACCTCGAAGCACGCAGTGAACCGACCAATGGTCAGCTCGCCGTGGCGGAAGTGGCGCTGCGTCGCCGCGACCGCGGGCGCTGGGGCGACACCGTCTGCAAGGTGGTGACCTCGCCCCACCAGTTCGCCACCACGACCACGCCCGGCTCGTTCGAAATCACCAACCTCGAAGCCTTCAACAAGGCATGGCAGATCGCCGGCATGTCGATCCGGAACTGGCAGCTGCCGGTGGCGCAGCGTCGCATGCTGGTGCCGCGCGCCGACCACTTCGCCACCACCGCGATCTCGCCCGCATGGTCGCGCAACCGCCCAAGCGTGACGATCGGCGAGCACGCGTTCTACGCAGTGAACTGACCGCTCATCGGCGACCAAACAAAAAGGCCCTCTTTCGAGGGCCTTTTCTTTTTTGGACGTCCAGACGTCCATATGTCATTACTCAACGCGCATAGACGTGATCGCCACGAACCTCGACGTAGTCGCCGCTGCGGACACCGGGGTTCTCGCGCTGGGTCACCGTGGCGTACTGGCCATTGTCCAGTCGAACCACGATGCGCCAGGCGACGTCGCTGCCGCTGTTGCGCTTGCCGATCTGGTTGCCGACGACGCCGCCGGCGACCGCGCCGGCCACGGTGGCGGCCTTGCGGCCGTCACCCTTGCCAACCTGGTTACCGAGCACGCCACCGGCCACAGCGCCGATGATCGCGCCCAGCGTACCGCCGTTGCCGCTGCTGCCATCGATGTAGACCTGCTGCACCTCCTGCACCACGCCGCACGTCTGGCAGCGCACGCTGCGGTCGCCGTAACCGTTCTGTCCCTGATAACCGCGGTTGTAGGTGCCGTCGTTGCCGTACGGCGAGGTCGCGCAGCCGGCGAGGGCCAGTCCGGCGCTCATCGCGGCGGCCATGGCGAATTTGCTGGTCAGTGCATTCATGGGCTCGTTCCTTTTCCGGGGTTGCTTCAGTGGGCGTCGGACACCGCCGTCACGCCTTCCTGCACCTGCACCCGGTCGCCCGGGTCATGATCCATCCGCACCGTGCGGGTGACGCCGTTGTATTCGTAACGAACGTCGTAACCGACGATCTTGCTGCTGGTGTTGTTGACGGTTTCGCACTTGCGCTCCACCGTCGAGCTCACCTGGGCATGCTGCCGGCTGGCCTGGATGCGGTTGCCGGCATAGCCGCCACCGACCGCACCGGCCACCGTGGCCAGCGTCTTGCCCTTGCCGCCGCCGACCTGATTGCCGACCAGGCCGCCGACCACCGCGCCGATCGCGGTACCGGCGATGCGGTGCTCATCCTTCGGCGGCTCGGTATGCGTGACCGTCTCGTCATGGCAAACCTGCTTCGGATTGTTCACCGTCGAACGCACCGGGTCGACGCTGACCACCTTGGCGTACTTGACCCCGGCGTCCGCGCTGGTGCCCGCGTCGGCGGAGGCATTGGAAGCGCCGGCGTCCGCATTGCGGTTGCAGGCCGAGAGGCCAGTCGCGAGTACCGCCGCAATGGCGACATTGAGTACATTGGCTGTCAATCTGTTCATTACGATCCTCTCCTCTGTTTTTTGTTTGGCGGCATGGCGGGATGCCCCCGGCATCGCGCAATTACCTGCGTGGCCATTGAACCGTTGTTCAACTGAATCGCAGCTAGCTCACGCTCGTTACATTATCTTCACGCCACCGACGTAGGACTCTCTGCCAGTGCACGAAAAACGAACCCGGGTACCGCTCGTCGACAGCCACGTGCATCTCGACGACCAGGCGTTCGCTGGTGATCTCGAGGCGGTCATCGAACGCGCCCGCCAGAGCGGCGTCGACACGCTGGTCGTTCCTGCCGTCGATGCCCGGAGCTGGCCGGAAATCCGCCAGCTCTGCGCCCGTCATGCCGGGGTGCACCCCGCCTATGGGCTGCACCCGCTGTTCCTGTTGCAACATGCGCCGGAGCATGTCGACGCCCTGTCTTCCTGGCTGAACGAGAACCGTCCAGTGGCGGTCGGCGAGATCGGGCTGGACTTCCACCGGGACGACCTCGACCGGGAACTGCAGCGGCACTGCTTCTGGCGTCAGCTGCAGCTGGCCGGCGAGCACGACCTGCCGGTGATCGTGCATGCGCGCGGCGCGCTGGAGGAAGTCACCCTGACCTTGCGCCGCAACGGCAGGTTGCGCGGCGTGGTGCACAGCTTCTCCGGTAGCGAGCAGCAGGCGCGCCAGCTGTGGGATCTGGGTTTCCACCTCGGCATCGGCGGCCCGGTGACCTACGAACGCGCGCAGCGCCTGCGCCGGATCGTGGCGCAGATGCCGATCGAGTTCCTGTTGCTGGAAAGCGACGCGCCGGACCAGCCCGGCGCCGCCCATCGCGGCGAGCGCAACGAGCCGGCCCATGTCGTCGAAGTCCTGCGCTGCATCGCTGCGCTGCGCAACGCGCCGGAAGCGGACATCGCCGCCGCCACCAGCGCCAACGCCCGCCGCCTGTTCAGGCTCAACTGACGCCCAGGCCATCCGTCACTTGCCAACGGTGACCCCGGTTTGCTATTTTTTATTTCACTGGTGAAATATGAGTCAGTGAAATGGCACGCCTGGCAAACTGCATCACGATGATGGACGAAGGCGTCGGCCGGGTCAGCCAGATCATCCCGCAGGTACCTGCGCTCGAAGCGCGGCTGTGCCGGTTGATGCTGATGCTCGGCGACGACATCGAGGAAGAGCTCGAATTCAAGCTGAAGGCGCACAAACTCAACCACAGCGAATTCCTGACCCTGATGATCCTGTACAGCCGCCCGGACGGCAGCTCGACCCCGGGCGAGCTGTGCGAGTACACCTCGCAGGGCGCCACCAACATGACCCGCATCGCCAACGCGCTGGTCAAGCGTGGGCTGATCACCCGCGGCGGCAGCGAAGCGGACCGCCGCCGCGTGCTGATCCGCATCACCGCAGCCGGGCGGCGCTTCGTGCAGAAGATGCTGCCGCCGATGTTCCCCCGCGTCGCCACCATGTTTGCCGGCTTCAGCGACACCGACAAACGCCATTTCGATCGCCTGCTGCGCAAGCTGGCGGGCAACCTCGACCAGTTGGGCGAAAGCCGCCTCCCATGAAGGACACCCCGATGAAACATGCCCCGCTCCGCGGTCGCACGGTGCTGGTCGCCGCGATGGTGCTGGCGCTGGCCGGCTGTGCCGCTGCACCGGCCAGGCTCGGCACACCGGCGCTGCGCGACGATGTGCCGCTGGCCGGCCTGCAGGCCCCGGTCCGTGCCGGCTGGCCAACCGCCCAATGGTGGCGCCAGTACGACGACCCGCAACTGGACGGCCTGATGGATCGTGCCATGCAGCAATCACCGGACCTGGCGCTGGCGCAGAGCCGCGTGCGCAACGCCGAGCAGTCGGCGAAGCTGGCCGCGGCGCAGCTCGGGTTGTCGGTCAACGGCAGCGCCCAGGTGACGCGCGAGCGGCTGAGCGACCACGGCCTGATCCCCAGCCAGTTCCTCGGCTTCAGCTGGTACAACCAGGCCGACCTCGGCGTGCAGTTGCAGTACGACTTCGACTGGTGGGGCAAGAAACGCGCGACGATGGAAGCCGCACTGGACCAGGCGCACGCGGCCGAGGCGCAGCGCAGCGCCGCCGCGCTGGCAATCCAGTACGCCGTCGCCGACACCTACTTCGGCTGGCAGGCCGACCAGGCGCGGCTGCAGCTGGCCGACCGCTTGCTGGCCACGCAACAACAGTTCGCCGATATCGCCGAGTTGCGCGTGCGCCAGGGCGTGGACCTGCCCGACGAGGCGCAGAAGGCCCGGGCCCAGCTGGCTGCGGTGCGCGAGATGCGCGTGGCGCTCGACGGCTCGGCGCAGATCCGCCGCGCCGCGCTGGCCTCGCTGCTCGGCGTCGCACCGACCGAGCTGCCCGAGCTTCGGGCGCGGCCGCTGCCGGCGATCGAACGCGGCGTGCCGGCGAACGGCGGGCTGGACCTGATTGCGCGCCGCCCCGACATCGCCGCCAGCCGCTGGCAGGTCGAGGCCGCGCTGAAGCAGACCGACGCTGCGCGCGCCGAGTTCTTCCCCGACATCAGCCTCACCGCCCTGGCCGGCCTGTCCAGCATCGACATGGGCAAGCTGCTCACTGCCGGCAGCCGCACGTTCGCGCTGACCCCGGCGCTGCACCTGCCGATCTTCAACGGCGGCGCGCTCGAGGCGAATTACGGCGTCAGCAAGGCCCAGCTCGACGCGGCCGTGGCGCAGTACGATAGCGCCGTGCTGGCCGCCGCGCGTGAAGTGGCCACGCAGGCCCTGAGCGCCGAGCAGGTCGCCGCCCGCCGGCACGAGCAGCAGGCCCAGCTCGACGCCGACCAGCGCCTGCTGGCGAACGCGCAGGCGCGGGCCCGCCAGGGCGTGCGCGACCTGCGCGAAAGCCTGGGCGCGCAAGCCGCGTTGCTGCAGCAACGCGACGCCGCCACCCAGCTGCAGGCGCAGGCGGTAAGCACCGACCTGGCCCTGATCAAGGCCCTCGGCGGCGGCTACCGCGCCACCGACGCCGCCACCTCCCCTTCCTCTTCCGTTACCGCCGGAGCCGCCCCGCATGAGCGCCATTGAATCCGCCAAGACCTCCGCCGACGCCAACGACAGCGGCATGGCCGCGAAGGATCCGGCCAAGCGCCGGCGCACGCTGCTGATCGTGGCCAGCGTGTTCATCCTCGCCGCGCTGCTGTGGTTCCTGCTGTGGTTCTTCGTGCTGTCGACCCGGGTGAAGACCGACAACGCCTACGTCGGCGGCAACCAGGTGGCGATCTCGGCACAGGTACCGGGTACCGTGGTGGCGATCCTCGCCGACGACACCCAGCACGTCGAGGCCGGCCAGGTGCTGGTGAAACTGGACAGCACCGACGCCGACACCCGCCTGGCGCAGGCGCGCAGCGCGCTGGCCCAGGCCGTGCGCGGCGTGCGCCAGCAGACCAGTTCGGCGACCAGCGCCGATGCGCAGGTGGTCGCCGCGAAGCTGGACCTGAAGAAGGCCGAGGCGGACCTCAAGCGGCGCCTGCCGCTGATCGCCGCCCAGGCCGAATCGCCGGAGATCGTGCAGCACCTGCGCGACGGCGTGGAGCAGGCGCGTGCCGCGGTGAATGCCGCCGAGGCGCAGGCCGCCGCCGCGCATGCCGCGATCGAAGGCACCGACGTGGCGCAGAACCCGGTGGTGCTGCAGGCCCGCGCGAACTTCCGCGCCGCCTGGGTCGCCGCGCAGCGCAACGCGATCTACGCGCCGGTGTCCGGCTACGTGGCCGAGCGCAGCGTGCAGTTGGGCAACAGCGTGCAGCCGGGCCAGCAGCTGATGACCGTGGTGCCGCTGCACGACCTGTGGATCGACGCGAACTTCAAGGAGAGCCAGCTGCGCCACATCCGCATCGGCCAGCCGGCGAAGATCGTCTCCGACCTCTATGGCAGCGATGCCGTCTACCACGGCAAGGTGGTCGGCCTGGGCGCCGGCACCGGCAGCGTGTTCTCGCTGCTGCCGGCGCAGAACGCCACCGGCAACTGGATCAAGGTGGTGCAGCGCGTGCCGGTGCGCATCGCGCTGGACAACCAGGAGCTGGACCGGCATCCGCTGCGCATCGGCCTGTCCACCGACGTCACCGTCGACATCCGCCATGACCAGGGCAGCGTGCTGGCCAACGCGCCGACGCAACAGCCGGTGGCGCAGACTGGCGTCTACGACCAGATGGCCAGCCAAGCCGACGCGGAGGCCGACCGCATCATCCGCGCCAACCTGTCCCACGCCACCGCCGCGAACTGAGCCGGACCATCATGGCCGCCACGCCGAACGACGCCACACCCGACGCTCCGTTGAAGCCGCTGCACGGCGGCCCGCTGGCGTTGCTCACCATCGCCGTCGCGTTCAGCACCTTCATGGAGGTGCTGGACATGACGATCGTCAACGTCGCGGTGCCGCACATCGCCGGCAGCCTCGGCGTGAGCCCCAGCGAAGGCACCTGGACGATCAGCTCCTACGCGCTGGCCAGCGCGATCATGCAGCCGCTCACCGGCTGGCTGGCGCGCCGCTTCGGCGAGGTGAAGACCTTCGTCGGCTCGGTGCTGCTGTTCGTGATCTTCTCGATGCTGTGCGGCCTGGCCACCAGCATGCCGATGCTGGTGATCGGCCGCCTGCTGCAGGGCGCCGGTTCCGGCCCGATGGTGGCGCTGTCGCTGACCCTGCTGCTGTCCAACTACCCGAAGGAGAAGCAAGGCATCGCGCTGGCGCTGTGGGCGATGACCGTGGTGGTGGCGCCGATCTTCGGGCCGATCCTGGGCGGCTGGCTGACCGACAACTTCTCCTGGCCGTGGATCTTCTACATCAACCTGCCGGTCGGGCTGGCTGCGGCGGCCGTCACCTGGGGCTTGCTGCGCAAGCGCGAGACGAAGACCTTCAAGGCGCCGATCGACATGATCGGCCTGGCCTTGCTGGTGGTCGGCGTAGGCGCGCTGCAGTTCATGCTGGACAACGGCAACGACCACGACTGGTTCGCCTCGCCGATGATCCTCACCCTGGGCCTGGTCGCGCTGGTCTGCCTCACCTTCCTGATCGTGTGGGAACTGCACGCGAAGCATCCGGTGGTGGATCTGTCGCTGTTCAAGCAACGCAACTTCACTGTGGGCGTGGTCAGCCTCTCGCTGGGTATGTTCGCGTTCTTCGGCATCAACGTGGTGTTCCCGCTGTGGCTGCAGATCACCCTGGGCTACACCGCCACCTGGGCCGGGCTGGCCACCGCGCCGGTCGGCGTGCTGGCGTTCCTGATCGCGCCGGTGCTGGGCAAAAACATGCATCGGCTGGACCTGCGCGCGGTGGTGACGTTCGCGTTCCTGGTGTTCGCCGGCACCGCGTACTGGTTCTCCACTTTCGACAGCTCCGCCTCGTTCTCCGCCCTGGTGATTCCGCGCTTCGTGATGGGCCTGGCGATCCCGTGCTTCTTCATCCCGTTGAACCAGGTCTACCTGTCCGGCCTGCCGGTGGACCAGATCGCCAGCGCCTCGGGGCTGTCCAACTTCTGCCGCACGATCGGTTCGAGCGTATCTACCGCGGTCATGGTGACGTTGTGGCAGCACCGCGGCGAATCCCACCACGCCACGCTGACCGAGTACGTCAGCCCCGGCCACCCGGCCACCACCGGGTTCGTCGGCCAGCTGACGCATGGCGGGCTGTCGCACACGCAGAGCCTGGGCCTGATCGACCAGCTGCTGACGCGCGAGGCGCTGACACTGGCAGTGAACGACGTGTTCTGGGCCTGCGCGATCCTGTTCGTGCTGCTGATCCCGGTGCTGTGGTTTGCCAAACCGCCATTCGGCAGCGCCGGCGGCGCAGTGGGTCATTGAGCATGCGGACATGCTGCACCGGCGGGTGCAGCATATTGGCTGGTGCGGCGCAATATCTTCTGCTAGCGTTCGCCGCATGGCACAAACAAAGCGCACCATCAAGAAGTATCCGAACCGGCGTCTCTACGACACGGAGATCTCCAGCTACATCACGCTGGAGGAAGTCCGCCAGCTGGTGCTGGACAACGAGGACTTCGAAGTCCGCGACGCCAAGAGCGGCGAGGACCTGACCCGTTCGGTCCTGCTGCAGATCATCTCCGAGCACGAGGACAAGGGGCAGCCGATGCTGTCGCCGCAGTTGCTCAGCCAGATCATCCGCTTCTACGGCGATTCGCTGCAGGGCTTCATGGGGCCTTACCTGGAGCGCAGCCTGCAGGTCTTCCTCGACCAGCAGACGCAGTTCCGCAGCCAGCTCAACAGCCTGATGGGGCAAACCCCCTGGAACACGCTGAACGACCTGACCGAGCGCAACCTCGCGGCGTTCCAGGCGCTGCAGCGCGGGTTGATGGACACCGCCGCGCAAGTGATGCCGCCCTCCGGCGCCGGCAGCCGCAGCAGCAAGAAATCCGGCTGATCCCAGCCCGGCCGACGGCGCGCATCGACGCGCCGTCCGTTTTTTCTCCCGATCCGATCGCTGCAGCACAACACGTGCTGCCTTGCGGCATGATCGAACCATCGGATGCACAAGCATGAGCCGTTCCGCCCTCCCCACGCGCGTCGCCCTGGTCACCGGCGGCATCGGCGGCATCGGCACGGAGATCTGCCGCCAGTTGGCCCGTGCCGGCCGCCAGGTGATCGCACTGGACCTGGCTTCGCGCGAAGAACGCGTGGCCGCCTTCCGCGATGAAGTGGCCGGTTTCGGCGGTGCCATCGTGTTCGAGCCGATCGACGTCAGCGACTTCGACAGCTGCCGGCAGGCGGTCGAGCGCATCGGACAACGCCACGGCAGCGTCGACATCCTGATCAACGCCGCCGGCATCACCCGCGACGCCAGCTTGCGCAAGATGACGCCGCAGCAATGGCACGAACTGATGCGGGTGAACCTGGACGGCGTGTTCAACATGTGCCGCCACGTGGTCGAAGGGATGACTGCGCGCGGCTTCGGCCGCATCGTCAACATCAGCTCGGTCAACGGCCAGACCGGCCAGTTCGGGCAGACCAACTACTCCGCCGCCAAGGCCGGCGTGCACGGCTTCAGCATGGCACTGGCGCGCGAGACCGCGCGCAAGGGCGTTACCGTCAACACCGTCTCGCCCGGCTACTGCGACACTCCGATGGTCGCGGCGGTGCCTGTCGACATCCGCGCGCAGATCATCGCCGGCATCCCGGTCGGCCGGCTCGGCGCGCCCGCCGACATCGCCCGCGCCGTCGCCTTCCTCGCCGCCGACGACGCCGGCTACATCACCGGCGCCAACCTGCCGGTGAACGGCGGCTACTTCATGAGCTTCTGAGGAACGTTCCGGCCGTGCGGGATTGCAGTCGCGCGGCGCTTGCGGAACAGTGGGCGGGTTCCCCTGCCGGATCGCAGCATGGCGCAGCAACCCATCACCCTCATCGGCGGCGGCCTGGTCGGCGCGCTGCTGGCGCAGCAGCTGGCCGGACGCGGCTTTACCGTCGACGTCTACGAGAAGCGGCCTGATCCGCGGCTGGCCGGCTTCATCGGCGGCCGCTCGATCAACCTGGCGCTGGCCGAGCGCGGCTTGCAGGCGTTGCGCACGGCCGGCCTGGCCGAGGACGTGCTGCAGCGCGCGGTGATGATGCGCGGGCGCATGGTGCACGACCGCGACGGCCACAGCGGCCTGCAGCGCTACGGCGTGGACGACAGCGAGGTGATCTGGTCGGTCTCGCGCGGCGCGCTGAACATGCTGCTGCTGGATGCGGCCGAGGCGGCCGGCGCGCGCTTTCACTTCGGCCAGTCGCTGGTCGGCGCCGACTTCGGGCGGCAGCGCATCCGGCTCGCCGACGAAGCGGGCGTGCAGCACGAACGGGATGCCGGGCTGTTGATCGGTGCCGACGGCGCCGGCTCCACGGTGCGTGCGGCGATGAACGCGCATGCGCCGCTGGGCGAGCGCATCGAGTCGCTCGGCCACGGCTACAAGGAGCTGGAGATCCCGCCGGCCGGCGAGTTGCCGGCCGCGGTGCTGTCGCACAGCGGCGGCCGCGACCAGTTCGCGCTGGAGCCGCACGCGCTGCACATCTGGCCGCGCGGCGGCTACATGTGCATCGCCTTGCCGAATACCGAAGGCAGCTTCACGGTGACCTTGTTCCTGCCGGCACAGAGTGCCGCGCCGAGCTTCGCCAGCCTGCCCGACGCCGCGGCCGCGGCCGCGTTCTTCCGCGAACAGTTCCCGGGCCTGCTGCCGCTGATTCCGCGCTTCAATGAAGATTTCGACAGCCACCCGGTCGGCACGCTGTCCACGCTGTACCTCGAGCGCTGGCACCTGGACGGCCGCGCGCTGCTGCTCGGCGATGCAGCACACGCGATCGTGCCGTTCCACGGCCAGGGCATGAACTGCGGTTTCGAGGACACCGTGGTGCTGGCGAACCTGCTGGCCGAGGCGCCGGGCGACAGCGCCGACGTGTTCGCCGAATTCCAGCGCGTGCGCCAGCCGAACGCCGACGCGATCGCCGCGATGGCGCTGGAGAATTACGTGGAGATGCGCGACTCGGTGGCCGACCCGCACTACCTGGCCAAGCGCGAACTGGGCACGAAGCTGGCCGAACGCATTCCCGGCCACTACATGGCACGCTATCGCATGGTGACGTTCACCCACGTGCCCTACGCCTACGCGCTCGAACGCGGCCGGGCGCAGGATCACTTGCTGGAACAGCTGCTGCGCGACACGCCGCGCGTGGCGGACATCGACATCGAGGCCGCCGCGCGGCTGTTCCAGTCGACACTGGAGCCGCTGCCGCGGCTGCGCCATGGATGAGGCCCTGCTGGAGGCGTTCCGCGCCACCGCCTACCACGTCTGCCTGGACAGCGTGACATGGGCCACGATACGCGTGGACCTGCCGCTGCCGGCCGTGCTCGCCGAGGCGGTCGGTGCACGCCCCTGGGCCTTCGTCACCGCATGGAATCCGCAGGCACGCCGGCGCCCGCCGGCGGAAAACCTGGCCGCACAGCACGAACTGCTGGCCGCATTGCAGGCCCAGTCCGGCGTCGCCATCCACCCTGCCCTCGGCGTAGGCACCTCCGGCTGGAGCGAACCCAGCCTGTTCGTCGCGGGGTTGGGCGTCGATGTGCTGGACCGGCTGGCCAGAACCCACGGGCAACTGGCCTACGTGCATGGTGAGGCCGGCGGCGTCGCCCTGCTGCGGGTGCTGGATTGACCTGCGCAGCGGCAGCGCGCCGCATGGACAAGCGCCCTCGGCATTGCGGACAATCAAGGCAATGACTGCCGCCAGCACCGCCGTGCCCCTACTCGAAGCGCGGGCCCTGAGTTTCCATCGCCAGGACGAACCGGTGTTCGCACCGCTGGATTTCCAGCTGCGCGCGGGCGAACTGGCCCTGGTCGAAGGCGACAACGGCAGCGGCAAGACCACCTTGCTGCGCATGCTGGCCGGCTTGCTGCACACCAGCGCCGGGGAACTGCGCTGGCGCGGCGAGCCGCTGCAGCGCGAGCGCTGCGCCGGCGAAATCCTGTTCCTGGGCCATCAGCTCGGCCTCAAGGCCGACCTCAGCCCCCGCGAGAACCTGCGCATCGCCGTCGGCCTGCACGGTGCTCGCGAGGGAGCCAGCGTGACCACGGTACTGGCCCGGATCGGCCTGCGTGGCTACGAGGACGAGCCGGTGCGCCGGCTGTCCGCCGGCCAGAAGAAGCGCGCCGCGCTGGCCCGACTGCTGTTGCTGCCGGCCAGCCTGTGGTTGCTCGACGAACCGTACGCGAACCTCGACCGCATCGGCATCGCGCTGGTCAACGACCTGTTGGAGAGCCACACCGATGCCGGCGGCGCAGCCATGGTCACCAGCCATGGTGCGGTGAGCTTCCACGGCGGCGAGCCGCGACGGATCCGCATGCATGACTAGACCGGGCCTCACCCCCGCCTGCGCCGCGATGCTGCGGCGCGACCTCACCCTCGCCTGGCGCCGGCGCGGCGACATCGCGATGCCGGTGCTGTACGCGCTGATCGTGACCATGCTGTTCCCGTTCGCGCTGGGGCCGGAAGATACCCTGCTGCAGCGGATCGCCGGCGGCGTGGTGCTGGTCACCGTGCTGCTGGCGATGCTGCTGGCGCTGGACGCGATGTTCGCCAGCGACATCGAGGACGGTTCGCTGGAACAGCTGGTGCTTTCGCCGCAGCCGCTGGCGCTGCTGCTGGGCATGAAGATCCTCGCCCACTGGATCACCACCGCGCTGCCGCTGATCGTGATCGCGCCGCTGATGGCCGCGATGCTGCACCTGCCCGGCGCGGTGATTCCGGTGCTGCTGCTGGCGCTGGCGCTGGCCACGCCGCTGCTCAGCCTGCTCGGCGCAGTGCTGGTGGCGCTGACGGCCGGTACCCGGCGCTCTGGTATGCTGCTCGCCTTGATGTTGCTGCCGCTTTGCGTGCCAGCCGTGATCTTCGCCGCCGGCGCGGTGGCGGCTGCCCAGCAGGGCCTGCCGTGGTTGGCGCCGGTCGCCTGGCTCGCGGCCGCGTTGGTGCTGGCGGTGGTGCTGGCGCCACTGGCCTGCGCGGCGGCCCTTCGCATTGCCCTGGACGCATGACCGTTTATGTCTGACTGGATTCCGCTCTGGTTGCACAAGCTCAGCTCGCCGCCGACGTTCTACCGCTTCGCAGGCGCGCTGCAGCCGTGGGCAATGGGCCTGGCCCTGCTGCTCGGTGCAGTCGCGCTGTACGGCGGCCTGGTGCTGGCGCCGGCCGACTACCAGCAGGGCGACGCCTACCGCATCATCTTCATCCACGTGCCCAGCGCGTGGATGAGCATGTTCATCTACGCGGTGATGGGCGCGGCCTCGTTCGTCGCACTGGTGTGGCGGATCAAGCTGGCCGAGGTGGTGGCGATGGAGTCGGCGCCGATCGGTGCCGCATTCACCTTCATCACCCTGGTCACCGGCTCCTTGTGGGGCAAGCCGATGTGGGGCACCTGGTGGACCTGGGACGCACGGCTCACCTCCGAGCTGGTGCTGCTGTTCCTGTTCCTCGGCGTGATCGGGCTGTACCACGCGTTCGAGGACCGCCGCCAGGGCGCGCGCGCCGCGGCCTTCCTCGCCATCATCGGCATCATCAACGTGCCGATCGTGCATTTCTCGGTGAACTGGTGGAACACCCTGCACCAGGGCAGCACGGTCAACCTGTTTGGCCAGTCGAAGATCTCCGCCGCCATGCTGTGGCCGCTGCTGACGATGACCCTGGCGACCAAGTTCTACTATGCCGCCAGCCTGTTCCGCCGCGCTCGCACTGATCTGCTGGCGCTGGAAGGCGGCAAGGACTGGGTGCGCAAGATCGCCGAAGACGAGGCCGACCGATGAGCGCCCTGCAGCACTTTTTCGCCACAGGCGACGGTGTCGCCGCTTTCTTCAGGATGGGCGGCTACGCCGCCTACGTGTGGCCGGCCTATGCGCTGTTCTTCATCGTGCTGATCGCCGACACCCTCGCGCCGCGCCTGCGCCGTCGCCGCGTGCTGGCGGAACTTCGCGCCCGCCTGGCGCGTCAGAGCGCGCGACAGGAACGCAAACCCCTTTCCACGCCAGCATCCCCCTGACCGGGGCGGTCGACCACCATGCCCATGAATCCCACCCGCAAGCGCCGGCTCACCATCGTGCTGGCCATCCTCGCCGCGGCGGCTATTGCGGCCGTGCTGGTCGTGCTCGCGCTGCAGAACAACATGAACTACCTGCTCACCCCGAGCCAGGTGCAGTCGGGCGAGGCGGCCAGCTACCACACGTTCCGCCTCGGCGGCATGGTCAAGGCCGGCTCGATCCAGCGCTCCGGCGATTCGCTCAAGGTCACCTTCACCGTGGTCGATGCCGGCGGCGCGATGCCGGTGGAGTACACCGGCATCCTGCCCGACCTGTTCCGCGACAACCAGTCAGTGATCGCCACCGGCCACATGGACGGCGCCCGCTTCGTCGCTACCGAAGTGCTGGCCAAGCATGACGAAACCTACATGCCGAAGGAACTCAAGGACGCCATGGCGAAGGCGCACGAGCATAAGGGCATCGAGAATCGGGAGTAGGAAAACGGAAAAGCTTCGCAAACCGTCCCCTGCCCACCGCGCCATCGCACATAACGCCATGCTTCCGACACATCCCGAATTCCGTATCCCGAACCCCGGCACCCAATCATGACCCCCGAACTCGGCCAGCTCGCGTTGATCCTCGCCATGCTGCTGGCGCTGGCGCAAAGCATCCTGCCGCTTATCGGCGCCTGGCGCGGCAATCGCGCGCTGATGGCGGTCGCGCGCCCGGCGGCGGCCGGCCAGGCGGTATTCGTCGCGATGGCGTTCGCCATCCTGGCGTGGGCGTTCCTGCGCTTCGACTTTTCGGTGCAGTACGTGGCCGACAACTCGAACCTGGCACTGCCGTGGTACTACCGCATCGCCGCGGTATGGGGCGCGCACGAGGGTTCGCTGCTGCTGTGGATCCTGATCCTCAACGTGTGGACCATGGCATTGGTCACGTTCAGCCAGAAACTGCCCGAGGTGTTCGCCTCGCGCGTGATCGCGGTGATGGGGCTGATCGCGGTGGGCTTCCTCGCCTTCATCATCTTCACCTCCAATCCGTTCGGGCGGCTGCTGCCGATGCCGGGCGACGGCGCGGACCTCAACCCGGTGCTGCAGGATCCGGGCATGACCATGCACCCGCCGATGCTGTACATGGGCTACGTCGGCTTCTCGGTGGCGTTCGCGTTCTCGATCGCCGCCCTGCTCGGCGGCGAGCTGGAGCAGGCATGGGTGCGCTGGGCGCGGCCCTGGACGAACCTGGCCTGGGCCTTCCTCACCTGCGGCATCGTCGCCGGCAGCTGGTGGGCCTATGCCGAACTGGGCTGGGGTGGCTGGTGGTTCTGGGACCCGGTGGAGAACGCCAGCTTCATGCCGTGGCTGGTCGGCGTGGCGCTGATCCACGCGCAGGCCGTGACCGAAAAGCGCGGCTCGCTGCGCGCCTGGACCATCCTGCTGTCGATCTTCGCGTTCTCGCTGTCCCTGCTCGGCACCTTCCTGGTGCGCTCGGGCGTGCTCACCTCGGTGCATGCGTTCGCCTCCGACCCGCGCCGAGGCGTGTTCATCCTGGCCTTCCTGACCATCGTGGTCGGCGGCTCGCTGCTGCTGTATGCGCTCCGGGCACCGAAGGTGCTGGGCGGCAAGCCGTTCCAGGTGGTGTCGCGCGAAACCGCGCTGCTGATCAGCAACCTGATGTTCGCGGTGGCCGCGGCGATGGTGCTGCTGGGCACGCTGTTCCCGCTGATCGGCGACGCGCTGAACCTGGGCCGGATCTCGGTCGGCCCACCCTACTTCGGTTTCCTGTTCCCGCTGCTGATGCTGCCGATAGTGCTGCTGCTGCCGTTCGGGCCGTTTCTGCGCTGGGGCAAGGGCGACATGCCGGTGCTGAAGCAGTTGCTGTTGCGTGCCGGCATTGCTGCCGCGGCCTGCGCGATCGTGGCGGCGTTCCTGGTCGACGGCCAGCCGAAGGCGATCGCCGGCGTGGCGGCGCTGGTCTGGCTCACCGTCGGCGTGCTGCTGTACGCGCTCAAGCGCTGGCGCGAAATGCCGCGCGGGCGTCGCTACCCGGCCGAGATGGCCGGCATGCTGCTGGCGCACCTGGGCGTGGGCGTGTTCGTGGCCGGCGTGCTGCTGTCCGAGTCGCTCAGCGTGACCCGCGACGTGCGCATGGCACCAGGCGAGAGCCAACGCATCGGCAGCTACGACTTCCGCTTCGACGGCGTGCACCACACCACCGGGCCGAACTGGACCGCCGACCAGGGTACGGTCACGGTCATCCGCAACGACAAGACGCTCGCCGTGATGCACCCGCAGAAGCGCACCTATCCACGCGGCCAGGTGCAGACCGAGTCCGCAGTGGATGCCGGCGTCACCCGCGACCTGTACGTGGCGCTGGGCGAGCCGATGGACGCGAACGACATCGAGGGCGCCTGGGCGCTGCGGCTGTACTACAAGCCGTTCGTGCGCTGGATCTGGGCCGGCGGCCTGCTGATGATGCTGGGCGGCCTGGTCTGCGCCACCGACAAGCGCTTCCGCCTCAAGCGCAGCGCCGACGTCGCCGCCGAGGCCCCCACGGCAGACGGCCTGCTGGTACGGGAAACGCGCGCATGAGCCGGCTGCTCCCCTTCATCGGTTTCATGCTGCTGGTCGGGCTGTTCGGCTTCGGCATCTGGTGGAACACCCAGCACGACCCGAACGCGATTCCGACGCCGCTGCTGAACAAGCCGGCGCCCGCGTTCAACCTGCCCAAGCTGTACGAGCCCGCGCAGACGGTCAGCAAGGCCGACCTGCTGGGCAAACCCTACCTGCTCAACGTGTTCGCCAGCTGGTGTATCGAATGCGGCGTGGAGCACCCGGTGCTGACCGCCGAAGGCCCGACCCTGGGCGTGCAGTTGGTCGGCTACAACTACAAGGACGCCCCGGACGACGCCAAGGGCTGGCTGGCCAAGCACGGCAACCCGTACGACCTGCTGATCGCCGACGAACCCGGCCACACCGCGATCGACTTCGGCGTGTACGGCGCACCGGAGAGTTTCCTGATCGATGCCAGGGGCGTGATCCGCTACAAGCACATCGGCCCGCTGACCCAGGACGTGGTGGCGAAGGAACTCAAGCCGGCGATCGCGGCGATGCTGAAGGAGGCGCCGTGATGCGCCACCGCCCTTGTAGGAGCCCGCTTGCGGGCGATGCTCCTGCTTCTGCAGAGCCCGGCTCTCAACAGACTAACGTCTGGCCATCCCAAATCCCGAATCCCGTGAAGAGGGCATCGCCCGCAAGCGGGCTCCTACGGATGATCTTCGTGGTGTTGCTGGCGTTCATCGGTGTCGCCCACGCGCAGGCGATCGAACCGATGCCGTTCGCCAACCACGCGCAGGAACTGCGCTTCCAGCACCTCACGCGTCAACTGCGCTGCCCGATGTGCCAGAACGAGACGCTGGCCGATTCCAACGCGCCGATCGCGCGCGACCTGCGCAACCAGATCTTCCGGATGATGCAGCAAGGCAAGAGCGACGAGCAGATCAAGCAGTACCTGGTCGCGCGCTATTCCGACTTCGTGCTGTACGACCCGCCGCTGAGCGCGCGCACCTGGCTGCTCTGGTTCGGCCCGCTGCTGATCCTGCTCGGCGGGGCCGGCGTGGTACTGGTGGCGATCCGCCGGCGCAACCGCCCCGGCAGCAGTACTGAAGCACCGGCCGACAAGGGGCCGATCGACAACGGGGACGACTGGTGAAGACCGCTTTTCTGATTGCCGCCACCGCGATGGTCGCGGTGGCGCTGGCCGTGCTGTTGCTGCCGCTGCTGCGCCAGGGGCGCCGCGACGGCCGCCCGCGCGGCGTGTTCGCCGTGGCCCTGTTGATCGCGCTGGTGCTGCCGCTGGGCACCGGCGCGCTGTACCTGTTGGTGGGCACGCCGGCCGCGTTGAACGGGGTGACCGCCGCGACCACCGCGCCGATCAGCATGCAGCAGGCGCTGACCGAACTGCGCGCGCACCTGAAGCAGCAGCCGGACGACCTGCAGGGCTGGATGCTGCTGGCGCAGACCAGCAGCGCGCTGCGCCAGCCGGCCGAGGCGCGCGATGCGTTCGACCAGGTGCTGCGGCTGGCCCCGAACGACGCCGAGGCGATGGTCGGCTGGGCCGAGAACGATTCGATGATGCGCGACGACCACCTGATCGAGGGACGCGCGCTGGATCTGCTGAAGCGCGCCGTGCAGCTGCACCCGGACAGCCAGCGCGGCCTGTGGCTGCTCGGCATCAGCGACTTCCAGCGCGGCGCCTACCGCGAGGCCGCCGCCACCTGGCGCCTGCTGCAGCCACAACTGGCACCGGGTTCGAACGTGGCCAAGGCGGTCGCCGAGCAGATCGCCGTGGCCGATGCCCGCGCCGGCGGCGCCCCCGCCGACGCGTCGAGCGCCGCCGCCGCTGCCACGCCGCAGGGTGCCGCACTGCAGGTCCAGGTGACGCTGGCGCCCGCGCTGAAGGACAAGCTGGCACCGGGCGACGCCTTGTTCGTCTACGCCCGCGCACCGGACGGCCCGCCGATGCCGCTGGCCGTGGCCCGGCTCGACCCTGCCCAGCTGCCCACCACCGTCACCCTCTCCGACGCGATGGCGATGACGCCGGCCTACCGGCTGTCCTCGGTCCAGCGCGTCTTCGTCGGCGCGCGGATCAGCCACAGCGGCCAGCCGGTCGCCCAGCCCGGCGACCTGGAAGGCGACGCCGGCGTGGTTGCGGTGGACAGCAAGACGCCGGTCAGGATCAGCATCGACAAGGTGCACTGACGATGGGCGACGCGCGCCGCTATTTCGCCCTGCCCTCGCCGTTCGCGATGAAGCGCGGCGGCGAACTGCACGGCGCGCACGTGGCCTACGAGACCTGGGGCACGCTGAACGCGGCGCGCGACAACGCCGTACTGGTGTTGACCGGCCTCTCGCCCAGCGCGCACATGACCTCCTGCGAGGAAGACCTCTCGCCGGGTTGGTGGCAGGAGATGGCCGGCCCCGGCAAAGCCATCGACACCACCCGCTGGTTCGTGATCTGCGTGAACTCGCTGGGTAGCGACAAGGGCTCGACCTGCCCCGCCTCGGTCGACCCGGCCACCGGCGAGCCATACCGGCTGAGCTTCCCCGAGCTGGCGCTGGAAGACGTGGCCAATGCCGCGCACGGCGTGGTCGTCAGCCTCGGCATCGCCCGGCTGGCCTGCCTGATCGGCTGCTCGATGGGCGGCATGAGCGCGCTGGCCTACATGCTGCTGCACCCCGGCAGCGTGCGCACGCACATCAGCGTGGATACCGCACCGCAGGCGCAGCCGTTCGCCATCGCGATCCGCTCGCTGCAGCGCGAGGCGATCCGCCTCGACCGGCACTGGAACGAGGGCGTCTACGACGACGACAACTACCCCGACATCGGCATGAGCATCGCGCGCAAGCTCGGCGTGATCACCTACCGTTCCGCCATGGAATGGAACGGCCGCTTCGCGCGAATTCGGCTCGACCCCGAGCAGCGCGAAGACGAGCCGTTCGGCCGCGAGTTCCAGGTGGAGTCCTACCTCGAAGGCCACGCCCGCCGCTTCGTGCGCCACTTCGATCCGAACAGCTACCTGTACCTGTCGCGCGCCAGCGACTGGTTCGACATCGCCGAGTACGGCCACGGCAGCGTGCTGGAAGGTCTCAAGCGCATCCACATCGAGCAGGCGATGGTGATCGGCGTCAGCACCGACATCCTGTTTCCGCTGCAGCAGCAGGAGCAGATCGCCGAAGGCCTCGAAGCGGCCGGCGCCCGGGTGGAATTCGTGGCGCTGGATTCGCCGCAAGGTCACGACGCGTTCCTGGTCGACATCGACAACTACAGCCGCGCCATCGGCGGCTTCCTGAACCGGCTGCCGGCTTCCTGATTCCAGCGCTGCTAAGATCCATCCCGTCACGCATCATCCCGAGATCATCATGCTTACCCTGGACTTCCCCGGCAGCCGCACCCTGATCGACGCGATCGACGCCGCCGTGGTCAAGCCGACCACCCACGAGCTCACCGACAGCCTGCGCCACAGCCTGTGCAAGCTGATCCGCGACAACGCCGTCACCCTGCCCGAGTGCGTGTTCGAGGCCAACCCCGACCACTACGCCCGCCGCGAGTTGTACCGCAGCGAGGAACACGGCTACTGCGTGGTGGCGATGACCTGGGGACCAGGCCAGGGCACGCCGATCCACGACCACGACGGCATGTGGTGCGTCGAGGGCGTGTGGAACGGCGCGCTGGAAATCGTGCAGTACGAGCTGCTGGAGCACGACGCGCAGCGCTACTGCTTCCAGCCGGTCGGCTCGATCCAGGCCGGCGCCGGCTCGGCCGGCAGCCTGATCCCGCCGCACGAATACCACAGCATCCGCAACCCCAGCGACAGCGCGGTCACCGTCAGCCTGCACGTCTATTCCGGCCCGATGACCCGCTGCTCGGTGTTCCAGCCGCTGCCGGAAGACCGCTGGTACGGCCGCGACGTGCGCCAGCTGGGTCTCGACCGCGTGCACTGAACCCGGCATAATCGCCTGCTCGCACATGCCGGTGTGGCGGAATGGTAGACGCGGCGGACTCAAAATCCGCTTGTGGTGACACAGTGGAGGTTCGAGTCCTCTCACCGGTACCAATGACTCAGGCCGCACTTGCGGCCTTTGTTTTGCCTCCGATTCCGGCTGTGCTTCGCAAGTTTTCCCGCCGGAAGCGACGATCATGGGCGGCTGACCAACCTCGGACAGCCGCGCCAAGAAATCCTCGATACCTGCGATGTTGAAACGCGCGTGCCGAACGCGAATGCAGCTTACGGCCGTGAATCGTCCCGCCATTGAGGCTGCGCGTAAACAAGCTGGAATGTATATTCGAGCAAGACAGGGAGCCAGCAAACCACGATGACCACGACTCGGCGGCAGATATTCGAGAATCTGACCTTGGCACGCGGACGGGAGTTGGCCTCGCTGTTCGAGTTGGATGGCTTGTCCAGCCTGAGCAAGGATGCCTTGGTTGAAGCGCTAAGCCGCGAGCGGAGTCTTGAGCCTGAAAAGGTGCTCTGCGCACTCAGCCGGGATGAATTGACATCCATTTGCGAGGCCCTTGGCCTGGATACCTCCGGCCGGGAAAAGCAGTTGTTGATCGACCGCCTGCTGAAGCATGACGCTGGCACTCGTGAACGGGCAGCGATCTATGCCATCAGCCAGGAACCGGCGAGCGGCACAAGCCCCAAGGGCATGAACAAGAAAGCCCTCACCGAGGCGGACATCCGCACCAAATTCATCACCCCCGCACTCGACAAGGACAAGCACGGTTCATGGGACGTCATGACCCAGCTCCTCGAAGAGCACTACTTCACCAAAGGTCGCGTCATCGTGCGGGGGCAGACCGTCCATCGCGGCGAGGCCAAGAAGGCCGACTTCATCCTCTTCTACAAACCAAACATCCCGATCGCTGTCATTGAGGCCAAAGACAACAACCATGCGGTCGGCGACGGCATGCAGCAGGCACTCGACTACGCCGAAACTCTGGACCTTCCCTTTGCCTACAGCTCAAACGGCGACGCCTTCCTCGAGCACGACCGCACGCCTGGTGCGAATCCCGTCGAACGGGAAATACGCCTCGATCAATTCCCGAACCCCGACGAGCTCTGGCAACGATTCAGCGCATCGAAGGGCTACTCCAAGCAGCAAGAAAGCATCACTACCTACGACTATTACGACGACGGCAGTGGCAAGCAGCCGCGCTACTACCAGGTCAATGCCATAAATCGCACGGTCGACGCGATTGCGAGGGGGGAGGATCGCATCCTCCTCGTCATGGCCACCGGCACCGGGAAGACGTATACGGCCTTCCAAATCATCTGGCGTCTTTGGAAATCAGGCGCCAAGAAGCGCATCCTTTTCCTCGTCGATCGAAACATCCTCGCCGACCAGACCAAGACCAACGACTTCAAGCCGTTTGGTCAGGCGATGACCAAGATCACCAATCGCACCGTCGATAAGTCCTACGAGATATACCTCTCCCTCTACCAGGCCGTCACCGGCACCGAGGAAGCGAGCAACATCTACAAGCAGTTCTCCCCGGATTTCTTCGATCTGATCATCGTCGACGAATGCCATCGCGGTAGCGCTGCCGCCGATGCGGCATGGCGTCAAGTGCTCGAGTACTTCGCTTCTGCCACCCAGATCGGCCTGACCGCTACACCGAAGGAGACAAAGGATGTTTCCAATATCGAATACTTCGGCGAGCCCATCTACACGTACTCGCTGCGCCAGGGCATCACGGACGGTTTCCTCGCGCCTTACAAAGTTGTCCGCATCGGTCTCGACAAGGACCTCGACGGCTGGCGGCCGGAAGCGGGCAAGCTCGACAAGTACGGCTTCGAGATCGAGGACCGCGAATACAACGAGCGCGACATGGATCGCAACCTTGTCCTCGACAAGCGCACCGAACTGGTCGCTGCGAAGATCACGGAGTTTCTGAAAGCGACCAACCGCTACGCCAAGACCATCGTGTTCTGCGAAAACATCGATCACGCCGAACGCATGCGGCAGGCATTGGTCAACGCCAATCCCGACTTGGCGGCTGCAAACAGCAAATACGTCATGCGCATTACCGGCGACAACAATGAGGGCAAGGCGCAGCTGGACAACTTCATCGACCCCGAATCCACGTACCCGGTCATCGCCACCACTTCACAGCTCATGTCGACGGGAGTGGACGCGCAGACTTGCCATCTCATCGTTCTCGACAAGCGCATCAACAGCATGACCGAGTTCAAGCAGATCATCGGTCGTGGTACCCGCATCAATGAGGACTACAACAAGCTCTTCTTCACCATCATGGATTTCAAGCGCGCCACCGCGCTCTTCGCCGATCCCGGCTTCGATGGCGATCCCGTGCAGATTTATGAGCCCCGCGAAGGCGACCCCGTCGTCCCACCCGACGAGCCCACCGGGGCTGGCGAGGAGGAGCCTACGGACGGTATCGTCGTCGATCCACCGCCTCCAGTTGGGCCGGGTGGCGATCCGGAACCTCCGAAAAGATATTACGTTGACGATGTGGAGGTCAGCGTCGCCATCGAACGCGTCCAATACCTCGACGCTGATGGCCGACTCATTACCGAGTCGCTCACCGACTACACCCGCAAGACCGTCCACAAGTCCTTTGCCACGCTCGACGACTTCCTCACCCGGTGGAACTCCGCCGACCAGAAGAATGCGCTCATCAAAGAGCTGGCCGCTCAAGGGATTTTTCTCGACGAGCTGGCGGCGCAAGTCGGGGCTGACTACGACGCTTTCGATCTCATCTGCCACGTCGCCTACAATCAGCCGCCGCTCACCCGTCAGGAGCGCGCCGATGGGGTCAAGAAGCGCGATGTCTTCGGCAAATACGGTGACAAGGCGCGCGCCGTCCTCGAAGCGCTACTCAAGAAATATGCCGACAGAGGCATCCAGACCATGGAATCCATGGAGATTCTCAACGTCGACCCTCTTCGGGATTTCGGCACACCTATCGAAATTGTCCAGCTTTTCGGTGGAAAAGCAGCCTACCGCGCTGCGATCCACCATCTCGAAAACGCCCTTTACGCCACTGCAGCCTGAGAAGTCCTGATCCATGCCCAATATCTCCAACCTCGTCAAATCCATCCAGGACATCATGCGCAAGGACGCCGGCACCTACGGCGACGCCCAGCGCATTGAACAAATGGCATGGCTGTTTTTCCTGAAAATCTTTGACGACCGCGAAACCCAATTTGAGCTCTTCGACGACGACTACAAATCACCGCTCAAGAAACATCTGCGTTGGCGCAACTGGGCGGCGGACGAAGAGGGCATCACCGGCGACGCGCTGCTCGACTTCGTCAACCTCACGCTGTTGCCCGCACTCAAGAGCATGACCGCTGGTCAGGACAGCATCGCCGGCCTCATCCGCATGAGCTTCGAAGATGCCAACAACTACATGAAGAACGGCACCTTGCTGCGGCAGGTGGTCAACAAGATCAATGGCATCGACTTCAATACCAGCGAGGACCGTCACCTCTTTGGCGACATCTACGAGAAAATCCTCAAGGACCTGCAGTCCGCCGGCAACGCGGGCGAGTTCTATACGCCCCGCGCCGTCACGCAGTTCATCGTCGAGCAGATCGACCCCCGCCTCGGCGAGACCGTCCTCGATCCCGCCTGCGGCACCGGCGGCTTTCTTACCGCCGCCATTGATCACCTGCGCGACCAGGCCAAGAACGACAAGGACATGGCCATCCTGCAGGCCTGCTTCTCCGGCATCGAGAAAAAGCACCTGCCGCACGTACTGTGCATGACCAACCTGATGTTGCACGGCATCGACGTCCCCTCCAATGTCCGCCACGACAATACCTTGTCGCGCCCGCTTACCGACTGGAAGCCGAAGGAATACGTCGACGTCATCGTCACCAACCCGCCGTTCGGCGGCATGGAGGAGGACGGCATCGAAGCCAACTTCCCCAGTGAGTTCCGCACCCGCGAAACCGCCGATCTCTTTCTCGTCCTCATCATGCGCGTACTGAAGCCCGGCGGCCGGGCGGGGATTGTTCTGCCAGACGGCACCCTCTTCGGGGAGGGCGTCAAGACTCGCATCAAGGAGAAACTCCTCAGCGAGTGCAACCTCCACACCATCGTCCGTCTGCCCAACGGCGTCTTCAATCCGTACACCGGTATCAAGACCAACCTGCTCTTCTTCACCAAGGGCCAGCCCACCACCGAAGTCTGGTACTACGAGCACCCCTATCCGGAGGGTGCCAAGAGCTACAACAAAGGCAAACCCATTCGGATGGCAGAATTCAAGCCGGAGCAAAAATGGTGGGGTAAGCCCGACAAGAACGGTCGCTACTCCAAGCGCAAGGAGACAGAACATGCTTGGCGCGTAAGTATCGAGGACATCCAGAAGCGCAACTACAACCTTGACATCAAGAACCCTAACAACGCCGACACCGGCCCCGGCAAGGTTGAAGACCTCCTGCCAGCATATGAAGCGCTACTCGCACAAATCGCCGAAACGCGTGGTCAGCTGAAACAGGAACTCCACCGCGCACTTACCGACGCCGGATCGGCAAAATGAATCTCGAAACACTTTTTGAAAAGTTCGACCTGTTTACCGGTGCGCCGGGTGCCGTTGGGAGCGTGCGCAAGCTAATTCTTACTTTTGCGACCTCGGGAAAAATCGTGGAGCAAGACCCGGAAGATCGGCCTGCATCCACCATTCTTGAAATTGCAGAGATGCAACGTAAGGCTCTTGAGAAGACCAAGAAGATCGCGAAACAGAAACGGCTTTCGCCAGTCAGCGAAGAGGAAGCACCATCAACGCTACCTCCAAATTGGTGCTGGAGCAGGCTTGGTACCACGGGTGTGATTTCTAATGGAAACAGCATCAATGCCGCCGAGAAGGAAATACACTTTCTGGGTGCTGAGGGCCTGCCCTACATCGCGACTAAGGATGTTGGTTACGGCTTTGAGCAGTTGGCATACGAAAATGGAGTCTACATACCTGAATCAGAGTCAGGCTTTAGGGTCGCTCGTCGAAATTCCGTGTTGATATGCGCAGAAGGTGGAAGCGCCGGCCGGAAGTGTGGAGTTACCGATCGAGACATTTGTTTCGGCAACAAGTTATTTTGCAATGAGCCGCTAGCGGGGATTAGCGAAAAATACTTGCTCTATTGGTACCTTTCACCAACATTTATGGATCTCTTTGATGGAGCGAAAGCTGGCATCATTGGTGGCGTATCAATCGCTAAATTTATTGCGATCCCCATCCCTCTCCCCCCCCTCACTGAGCAGAAGCGGATTGTGGCGAAGGTGGATGAGCTGATGGCCTTGTGTGATCGGCTGGAGGCGCAGCAACACGAATGCGATACGCGGCAGGCCGTGCTCGCCCGCGCCTCCCTTGCCCGCTTTGCCGATACGCAAACCTCGGCCAATCTCAACTTCCTGTTCCACAAGACCTACGCTATCGCCCCATCTGACCTCCGCAAATCGGTCCTCAGCCTCGCCATCCAAGGCAGACTCGTTCCTCAAGATCACCACGATGAGCCCGCAGAGGCGATTCTTCGGCGTATCCAAGCAGACTGCTCGTCTGCGTTGGCCGCTCAGGGCTCCAGAACGAGCAAGGACCATGGGAAGCTTCCGTTCGACCTTCCAAAGGGATGGTCGGCTTCGAGGTTGGGCTCCATCTTAGATTCGAAAAGAGGCATTTCCTATGGCGTAATCAAACTTGGTACTGAGCCTACGCAGGCCGGCGTTTTTATCCTTCGCTGTAGCAACGTCCGCTTTCGAAGAATCGACTTAAGCGGCATTCGCAAAGTGAGTGAACAACTATCGTCAGAATATAGCCGGACGATTCTCCAGGGCGGTGAAGTCTTGATCAACGTGCGCGGCACTCTTGGGGGGTGTGCCGTTGTTCCTCAAGCTCTTAGGGGTTACAACGTCGCTCGGGAAGTGGCCGTAATCCCTGTCCATCCCGAAATCGATGCGACGTATCTCCTCAACGTGATCGCTTCCCCATATTTCCAGGAAAAGGTTGAGGATAACCTCCGAGGCATCGCGTATGCAGGGCTAAATCTTGGGCTATTGCGCGACTTTCTTGTCCCTATCCCACCCCTCGCCGAACAACGCCGCATCGTTGCCAAAGTGGAACAGCTGATGGCCTTGGTGGACGAGCTGGAAGCGCAGCTCGCCGAATCCCGCACCACTGCCAAGAACCTCCTCGAAGCCCTCGTCGCCGAACTCGCTGCCCCGAACGCGTCATCCGCCAAAGTGCTTGCCTAACCCATGAAGCTCCGCCGCCTCTGGATCGCCAGCTTTAAGAACCTTCGCAACTGCGAAATCGCTTTCGAGCAGCCCCATCTGCTCAACGCGGTCATTGGCGGCAACGGCAGCGGCAAGTCCAATCTTGTGGAGGCGATCCTCCACATCCTTCTCGACACCTACCTCAACAAGACGCCACCCTTCGACTTTCACTTCGAATATGAGGCTCAAGGCCGCCACATCAAACTCTCCGCCGCGGACGGTCGCCTGCGATCCATTGTCGATGAGCAGGAAATGCTCATCAGTCACTTCACCCGTCGCCTGCGCGACGGCGAGGCTCAGGTCTTCTACCCGGAGTCCACGTTCGCCTACTACTCGGGTGACTGTGACCGCGTTCGCCGCTTGCTCAAACGCTACAACGTCAGTTTCCGCCGCTTCGTCCAGCAATCCGAACATGACAACCTGCGCCCGCTTTTTGTCCTGTCCACCAACCAGCAGGCCCGCAACATCCTCCTGGCGCTCATCGCCCATCGCCATGTCGAGTTCCTCAATCGCCTCGGAATCTCCGGCGCGCGCAAAATCAAGATCGTCCTTCAGTCACCCGCAGGATTCGATCCCGAAAAAGACGAGCCTGTGCTTTGGGGCACGCTCGGCAAGGTCGGCAAAACCATCGCAGCATTGGCTGAAACGGCGGATGCCGAAGAAAGCCGGAAGGAAGAACTGCCAAAACGTCGGGACAGCGAGATCACCGGCTACGCGTTCTCCGAGACCCGAACCTACACCTTCGAGGAAATCATGAATCCGGAGCAGCGCCTCTGGAAACTGGCCGCCCGTCTTGAGCGCGGACGCGACAATCTCTACCTTGCCCTGGAGCACCTTGCTGTCCGCGGCATCCTTAGAAGTGTCGAATACGAACTGATCGGCGATGGCGACCAGCAGCCTTTCAACTTCGACCAACTCAGCGAGGGCGAGAAACAGCTTATTGCCGTCATCGGCGCCATCCGCCTCACCAACCAACGCGACAACCTCATCTTGCTGGACGAACCCGACACGCACCTGAACCCTCAGTGGTCGTGGGAATATCCCGAAATGCTCGACGAAGCGTTCGACAGCACCCAAAAGGATCGTTCCACCGTCCTCATGGCCACCCACGACCCGGTAGTCATCTCTGGCCTGGTGCGTGAGCAAGTATTTCTCGCCAACGGCAACGGTCACGACCGATCCAACTTCGAACATCCAGTCCGCCATCCCCGTGGCCAGGGCGTCGCCAACCTGCTTTGCAGCAGCGAATTTTTCGGCCTTCCGTCCAGCCTGGACAAAAAAACCCAGGTACTCATGGACGAGCGACTCAAGCTCAGCCTGAAAGAAACCCTCACCGAAGCCGACAAACAACACCTCAAGGACCTGAACCAAAAGCTCGAGATTCTCCAATCCGGTATCAGTGAACGCGACCCGGACTATGTCGAGTTTCTGCGTCAGAAGTATCAGCCGGAAGGAATCGGGAACTAACCATGCGCTTTATCGACATCAAGTTACTCACCAAGGTCATTGAAGCGGACGCCGACGGTGCAAAAATATGCAGTACGTTGCACAGGGCTCATAAGAGCACTGCGGTGAAATACGCAGGCGACCGGCAGGGCTACATTGATCGAAACGGATCCGCGAAATGGCGTCCGCTCAAGGCTCGTTTTACGGCGATTACTGGCAGAAAGTGCTGGTATACCGAGGCAGAGCTCACTGGCGGCGACCTTGTGATTGATCACTACCGCCCGAAGGCTGCTTACTGGTTTCTTGCTTTCGACGAGTATAACTACCGCGTGGCATGTCCATACGCGAATTCGCCGCATCACAACGAGGAATACGGGTGCGCCGGTGGGAAAGGAGATGAGTTTCCGCTGCTCGATCCACGCGCCAAAGCAAAGGGGCGCAATGGCATCAAACTAGAGCGCCCAATGCTTCTTGACCCATGCAATGAGGCTGACTGCAAGCTTGTTGTCTTCCAGACTGACGGCCGCCCCGTTTTACATCCTGATCACCTGAACGATGCGATCGCGAAACGAAGAGTTGAGAAGAGCAAGATTCTCTTGAACCTCGACCATCCAGACTTCAACAGCAAACGGGAGCAACTTCGAAGGGATATTGACAGAGATGTGAGGAGCCATGAGAACTCTGCTGGAGATCCCGCCCACCAGCAGGATCTGCGCACAAAGCTAACCGCACGAATCTCACGAACTGCGCCATTCAGTACCGCCGCACGCCAATACCTCGGCGCTCACAAGCATTTCGAATGGGTGGCTAAGCTTCTGGGTCAAAATATGTGACCCCCAACGCATCCCCTGTTTTGAGTAGCGCATCGATTCGGAGGCCAGCCCCGAGTTGGCGCGCAACTGGTCGGCCAGCTTCCACAGGTCGGCGCCGAATTGGTCGAGGTGGGCGAAGTGATCGGCGGTCATGAATCAGTCTTTCCGGCTTGCGGTGTTGCCGTAGGGCAGCACGGGATGGTCGTCGCTGGTGAGCAGGCGGACGAAGTTGGGATGCAGGAACAGCTTTTCGCGCCCGACCTTGACCTCGACCAGCATGCCCAGATCGGCCAGCTGCTTGAGGTAGACGGAGGCGGTCTGGCGCTTGGCGATGCCGCCGTCCACCAGGTTCTGGATGCGGCAGTACGGCTGCACGAACAGGGCATCGACCAGCTCGCGGCTGTAGATTTTCGGCGCATGCGTGCGCACGAAGTCCGTGGCCTGCGCGTGCAGGGCCTGGATGGCGCGGATCTTGTCGCCGGTCCAGCGCGCGGTCTGGGCGACCGCTTCGAGCATGAAGGCGATCCAGTCCTGCCACGCGCCGTCGCGGGTGACGGCAAGCAGCCGGCGGTAGTAGTCGATGCGATGGCGCAGGATGTGGCGGGACAGGTACAGCACGGGCTGATCCAGCAGTCCCTGCTCCACCAGCAGCAGCAGGTTGAGCACGCGGCCGGTGCGGCCATTGCCGTCGAGGAACGGATGGATGGCCTCGAACTGGTAATGCGCGACGGCCATGCGGATCAGCGGATCGACGTCCGTGGCTTCGTGGATGAAACGCTCCCAGTTGGCGAGCTTGCCGCGCAGCAGCGCCTCGCCCTGGGGCGGGGTATAGACGACTTCGCCGGTGGCGGCATTCTTGAGCGCGGTACCGGGGACGCGGCGGACATCCATGTCGCGGTTCTTCAAGCGGCTGCACACGCGCACGGCGGTGCCGGTGCCGAGCGGGCGCTCGGCCAGCGAATCGAATCCCTCGCGCAGGGCGGCGCGGTAGTTCAGCGCTTCCTTGGTGGCCGGATCGGCGGCCTGCTCGTCCTGGGCGAAGCGGAACAAGGCATCGCTGGTGGTGACGATGTTCTCGATCTCGCTGCTGGCCTGGGCTTCCAGCAACGGGATGGTGTTGATGAGGACGGCCTGGTTGGGGATGGCGGCGCCCACGCTCTTGAGCTCGGCCAGGGCGGCGCGGGCCTCGATGCAGGCCTTGAGCAGGGGCCGCGATTCGATGTCAGCCGCCGGTGGCAGCGCCGGCAGGTCGTCATGGGGCCGCTGTGGATCAAAAGGCATGTCGATGGTTCCCCTGGGTCATCGACACGTTTTGACGACATGTCGAAGGCGTCGACATTAGCCCACAACGCATCGAACAACAAACCATTTATCGACACATTTTGCCTATATGTCGATGGAATGGCCTGTCCAGCTTCAAACCAGGCTCCAGCGCACCCGGAACGGGGGAGACGCTGCGGCTGCGCTGGTTGAGCCGGCGCTCCGGTGCGGCGATCAGGGCATCCCGCTTGGCCTCGATCGCGTCTTCGACGTCAAAGATCTCCCGTCGCTGGCGACATCCGTGGTCTCGATCATCCCTACCCGCTCCATCACGAATCAGTCCGGTTTTTCGTACCTACAGTTCGCGCACCACGCGAAAACCCACGCGGCCGCTGCGCAGGTCGCCGTCGGCGCCCTGGCGGTAGGTCGAATCCACCTGCTCCGGGGAGCTGCCCCACGAGCCGCCGCGCAGCACGTGGGAGCGGCAACCCGGGTTGATCCAGGCGCTGCCGTCGTCCGGTGCGCGGATGTAGTTGTCGTGCCAGCAGTCCAGCGCCCACTCGGAGACGTTGCCGTTGATGTCGTACAGGCCGAACGGGTTGGCGGCGAAGCTCATCACCGGCGCCGGCCCCCAGTAGCCGTCGCGGTAGTTGCGGAAGGCGTGGCTCCAGCGGCGGCCGCTGCGCGAGCGGTCGCCGGAGCCGGTCAGGTTCTCCACCGTGTGCTTCGGCGCATCGTCGCCCCACCAGTAGCGGCTGCGGGTACCGCCGCGCAGCGCGTATTCGAACTCCGCCTCGCTGGGCAGCCGATAAGTCTTGCCGGTACGCTGGCTGAGCCAGTCGGCATACGCCTTGGCATCGTTCCAGGAGACGTTCACCACCGGCAGGTCGTCGTCGGCCTTGCGGCCGGCGTAGTCGTCCTGCCAGCTGGCCGCGCTGTCCTCGCGCAGCGCGCCGCTGCGCTCGTCGTACACGCTGGCGCCGCCCAGCCGGATCGAATCGGGCACGTAGTTGCTGGCGCGCACGAATTCGCGGAACTGCGCCACGGTCACCGCGCTGCGCGCCATCGCGAAGCCCTTGCCGATGGTGACCGTATGCTGCGGCTGCGCGGTAGCGCTGCGGTCGTCGTCGGCGGAGGCGCCCATGCGGAAACTGCCGGTGGGGATCACCACCATCGCCGGCGTCTTGCCCGGCAGGTCGACGTAGCGATCGGTGAACACCTGGCCGGGCTTGAAGCTGGCGTACAGGCGCGCGTTGGTCAGCTGCTCGTCGAACGCCGCCAGCGCCGCCAAGCCCGGGGCGATCGCGCGCACCTGCGCGGCCAGCCTGGTCGCCAGTTCGACGTTGCCGGCGTCCAGTGCCGAGTGCGCCTGCGCCAGCATGCCGTTCGCCCGCTGCTCGCGCATGTCGTCCACGCGTTTGTGCACGTCGATCATCTGCTGCGAACCGGGGCGGATCGCCTGCGCCGCGGCCAGTTCGCGATCGGCCCCGGCAAAATCGTTCTGCGCCACCGCCGCCAGCGCGCGATCGAGCACCGCCCGCTGCACCTGGAAGATGCCCTGCTCGGCCACCGCGTTCTGCGGGTCGAGCTTCTGCACCTCGCGGTACAGCTCCAGCGCGCTGCCGCCGGCAGGCCGATCGGCCTTGCCCTGCTGCAGCAGGCCGGCGGCCTTGGCCAGCATCGGCCGCACCTGCTCCAGGACCTTCAGGCTCGCCTCCAGTTGCGTCACTTCGGTCTCGGCGTTGGGCAGCGTGCGCAGCGCACCGAGCAGATCCTGCGCCGCGTCGGCGTCGCCCACCGCGATGTCCTGGTCGATCTCCGCCACCAGCCGCGCATGCACGTCGAACAGGCCCTGCACCGCGCGGCGGCTGTCCGGCTTGGTCTTCAGCGCCTGCTGGAACAACGCGGCGGCGCTGTCCGCGGCACCGACCAGCCGGCCGGCATGCAGCGCGCGGGTGGCCTGCTCCAGCAAGGCCCGCACCTCCGGCGGGTCCGCACTCAGCTGCTCGGGCAGGTTCGCGTTGTGGCTGCCGCGCGCAGCAATCACCGCCGCCGGCGCCAGCGTCAGCGGCGGCCCGGCATTCAGCTCGCCGATCGCCGACAGCCGCTCCGGCTGCAGGCCGCTGGCCGGCGCCACGGTTCCCATCGACATCGAACGGCGCGGTGCCTGCGCCGGATCGACGTGGAACACCCGCGGGAAGAAGTGATACAGCAGCGCGAACCCCAGCACGAGCACCCCGAGCCCTCCGCCGAGAGCGCGTTGACGGCGCAGGATTGCGTTGTTCGGCATGGATGGGCGTCCTTGATGCGGCCTGTTATCGTGCGCTGTCCACCATAGGCAGAAACCGCCGACAGGGCAATCCGCGCCCGCGCCCTTCCAAGGAGTACCGATGTCACCACCCGAAACCGCTGCCGCCGACTGGATCAACCGCCCCGATGCGCTGCAGGCATGGCTGGCCGCGATACCCGCCGATGCCGCCGTCGGCCTGGATACCGAGTTCATGCGCCGCAACACGTTCTACCCGCAACTGGCGCTGCTGCAGCTGGGCTGGAACGGCCGCCACGCGCTGATCGACCCGCTCGCGTTCGACATCGGCGCGGCGCTGCAGCCGCTGCTTGGCGCGGACGGCGCGATGACCATCATGCACAGCGCGGGCGAAGACCTGGAGACGCTCGCGCCGCTGCTGCCCGAGGGGCCGGGCCGGCTGTTCGACACGCAGATCGCCGCTGCTTTCGCCGGCATGGGCCTGGGGCTGAGCTACCGCGCGCTGGTCGCCGAACTGACCGGGGTGGATCTGGACAAGGGCGAGACCCGTTCGGACTGGCTGCAACGCCCGCTCACCGAGTCGCAGCGCGCCTACGCCACGCTGGACGTGGTGTACCTGAAAACCCTCCACGAACGCCTGGCCGAACGCCTGCAGCGGCGTGACCGCAGCGCCTGGCACGCCGAGGACTGCGCACGCCTGAAGCAACGCGCCAGCCGCCGCGACGGCGACCCGCAGCCACAGCGTGCGCTGCGCGGCGCCGCCGACTGGCCGGTCGCGCAACAGGCCCTGCTGCGCCGACTGCTGTTGTGGCGCGAGCGCAGCGCGCGCCGCCTCGACGTGCCGCGTCCGTGGTTGCTCGACGATGCGCTGGCGCTCAACCTGGCGCAGCAGCCACCGCGCAGCCTCGGCGACCTCGAGCAGCGTGGCCGCGGCCAACGTGCGCTGCGTTCGGCCCAGCGCGGCGAGCTGTTCGAGCTGCTCGCCGCCGCCGTCGGCGACGAGGAAATCGCCGCCACCGCGCGCATCCCCGGTCACCCGCAGGGCGAGGCGAAGAAGGCGCTGGCGGCGATGAAGACGCTGATCGACCACCGCGCCGACGAACTCGACCTGCCGCCCGGCCTGCTGTGCCCGCGCAAGGTGCTGGAGGAATACGTGGTCACCGCCGAATGGCCCGACTTCCTCGACGGCTGGCGCCGCGAGGTGCTGCATGACCGCTTGCCCGGCCTGTTGCCCGGCTGAGCCCGGTACATCAGGTCTTGGCGAACCCCCTCGCACACTGCTAACATTCGCGACTTCCGTGGGGCGGTAGCTCAGCTGGGAGAGCGCCACGTTCGCATCGTGGAGGTCGTGGGTTCGATCCCCATCCGCTCCACCACGGATTTACAAAAAAGCCCTCGGTCTCCGAGGGCTTTTTTGTTGCTCCCGCGCCGGCGCTACCGGCCGTCGAAGGTGCCCGCCACGTCGTGGCCGAGACTGCGCAGGAACGTTTCGACCTCGGTGGTGTAGTCGCCGGGAGCGCCCAGCTGCTCGTTGATCTGTTCGTGCGAGAGGTCCTCGGGCAGCACCTGCGCGCGCGTGCCCAGTGCGACTGGCTTGTCCACGAAAGCCTGCGCCTGCGGGCAGGCGTCCGCGCGGCGGCTGGAGCACACCGCGAGGAACGGCGCGGCCGGCGCCTGCAGCTGCTGCAGCGGCGAGGCCGCGAGCCAGCCGGCGCAGTCGTCGCCGAAGGCACGGTCGTACAGCCGCAGGTGGCGCGATTGCATGATCTGCACCACGTCCAGCGCGGCGCCGTCCAGCGCCACGCGGTCTTCACTGCACGCCGCCGGCTCCCGCCCCGCACAGCTTCTCCATCAGCTCGGCCTGCACGTCGCGGACGGGTTCGCCGGCGGCCGGCGAGGGGCGCAGGTACTCGCCGTCGGACTGCAGCAACGAGGCGCTGGCGTTGTCGGTGAGATACAGCTCCAGCGCGTTGCGCACGCGGTGCTGCAGTTTCTTGCCCTCGACCGGGAAGGCGGTCTCGACGCGGCGATCGAGATTGCGTTCCATCAGGTCGGCGCTGGCCAGGTACAGCTGCGGCTCGCCGTCGTTGGCGAACCAGTAGGCGCGGCTGTGCTCCAGGAAACGGCCGATGATCGAGCGCACGCGGATGTTTTCCGACACGCCTAGCACGCCCGGACGCAGGCAGCAGATGCCGCGCACGATCAGTTCCACCTGCACCCCGGCGATGCTGGCCTTGTACAGCGCGCGGATGATCTTCGGCTCGGTCAGCGCATTGATCTTGAGGATGATCTGCGCCGGCTGGCCCGCTTCGGCATGGGCCGTTTCCTGCGCGATCAGTTCGAGCAGGGTCTTCTTCAGCGTGAACGGCGCATGCAGCAGCTTCTTCATGTGCAGCACCTTGCCCATGCCGGTGAGTTGGCTGAACAGCTTGTGCACGTCCTCGCACAGCGCCTCGTCGGAGGTGAGCAGGCTGTAATCGGTGTACAGCCGGGCGTTGCCGGTGTGGTAGTTGCCGGTACCCAGGTGCGCATAACGCACCAGCTCGCTGCCTTCACGGCGCTGGATCAACATCAGCTTGGCGTGCGTCTTGATGCCGACCACGCCATAGATCACCATCGCCCCGGCCTGCTGCAGGCGCGAGGCGAGGCTGAGGTTGGATTCCTCGTCGAAGCGCGCGCGCAACTCGACCACCGCGGTCACTTCCTTGCCGGCACGGGCGGCGTCGACCAGCGCGTCGACGATCTCGGAGTTCGCGTTGGTGCGGTACAGCGTCTGCTTGATCGCCAGCACTTTCGGATCCGTCGACGCCTGACGCAGCAGGTCGACCACCGGCGCGAACGACTCGTACGGATGCAGCAACAGCACATCCTGCTTGCCGACGACCTCGAACAGGTCCTCGGCGTGCTGCAGCGCCTTCGGCAGCGCCGGCGTGAACGGCGGGTACTGCAGCTTCGGGTAGCTGACGTTGTTGGCGATGCGAAACAGCCGCGCCAGGTTCACCGGGCCGTTCACCTCGTACAGTTCCGACTCGGTGAGGCCGAACTGCTTGAGCAGGTAGTCGGTCAGGTCCTTCGGACAGTTGTCGGCCACCTCCAGCCGCACCGCATCGCCGAAGCGGCGCGAATACAGCTCGCCGCGCAGCGCCAGCGCCAGGTCCTCGACGTCTTCCGGGTCGAGCGTGAGGTCGGCGTTGCGGGTCAACCGGAACTGGTAGCAGCCGAGCACGTCCATGCCCGGGAACAGTTCCTCCGCATGCGCGTGCAGGATCGAGGACAGCAGCACGTAGTTGTCGCCGCCTTCGCAGATCTCCAGCGGCAGGCGGATCAGCCGCGGCAGCACGCGCGGCGCCGGCACGATCGCCAGGCCCGAATCGCGGCCGAACGCGTCCACGCCGTCCAGCCGCACGATGAAGTTGAGGCTCTTGTTGACCAGCAGCGGGAACGGATGGGTCGGATCGAGCCCGATCGGGGTGACCAGCGGCGCCACCTCCTCGCGGAAATAACGCCGCACCCACAGCTTCTGCTTGTGCGTCCATTGCGTGCGCCGCACGATGCGGATGCCGTGCGTGGCCAGCTCCGGCAGGATGCGCTCGTTGAGGATCGTGTATTGCCGCGCAATCTGCCGGTGCGCGATCTCGGCGATCTCGGCCAGCGCGCGTTTGGGCGCCATGCCGTCCGGACCGATCATCTCGTGGTCCAGCGCGATCTGCCCTTTCAGCCCGGCCACGCGGATCTCGAAGAACTCGTCCATGTTCGCGGAGAAGATCAGCAGGAACTTCAGCCGTTCCAGCAGCGGCGTGCGCTCGTCCAGCGCCTGGTCCAGCACGCGGATGTTGAACTTGAGCTGCGACAGCTCGCGGTGGATGTACAGGCGGCTGTCACCGAGGTCCGGGCCGGGCGTCGACGACGCGGCATCGTTGGCGGCCGGCGCGGCGGCGTCGGTCGGCAAAGTCTCGCGAATCAGGCGGCTGGTCATCGGTACACCGGGTCCGGCAAGGGGGAGGCGGCCTCCCATGGTAGCCCGCCGCGGACGGGGCCGGTCGAACGTGGCATTCGCGGCTCAGGCGGGGCTCAGCCTGCGGCATTTTCCTGACTGCCGGATGACATCGGCCGCCGACCGAACGGGTGGCACATGCTGGCCGGCGGCGGTTTGCCCTATCGTTGCCGCTCCCCACCGGCCTTCCTGGCCGAGCCCACCCCACCGAACGAACGCCCCATGCAGACTCGCGTCGAGACCGCTCCGCTGTCCCCTGTCGCCCTCACGCCGCCGACCGATGTCGCACCGGCCGGGGAACGCACCCAGTTCACGGTGCTCGGCGGGATCAGCTTCGCGCACATGCTCAACGACATGATCCAGTCGCTGATCCTGGCGATCTATCCGATCCTCAAGCACGACTTCCAGCTCAGTTTCGCCCAGGTCGGCCTGATCACGCTGACCTTCCAGCTCACTGCCTCGCTGCTGCAGCCATTGGTGGGCATGGTGACGGATCGGCGCCCGATGCCGTATTCGCTGCCGGTGGGCATGGGTTTCACCCTGTGCGGCCTGTTGCTGCTGGCGACGGCGCCGAACTTTCCGGTGCTGCTGCTCGCCGCGGCGCTGGTCGGCACCGGCTCGTCGGTGTTTCATCCCGAGTCCTCGCGCGTGGCGCGGATGGCCTCCGGCGGTCGTCACGGCCTGGCGCAGTCGCTGTTCCAGGTCGGCGGCAACACCGGCTCGTCGCTGGGGCCGCTGCTGGCGGCGTGGATCATCGTGCCGCACGGGCGCGGCAGCGTGGCGTGGTTCTCGCTGGCCGCGCTGCTGGCGATCGTGGTGCTGCTGCAGGTCGGCCGCTGGTACAGCCATCACCACGCGGTCCGTCGCAAGGCGGCGGCGGGGCATTTTGCGATACTCGCGCTGTCGCCCCGGCAGATCATCGGCGCGCTGGCGATCCTCGGCCTGCTGATCTTCTCCAAGTATTTCTACCTGGCCAGCCTCAGCAGCTATTACACCTTCTACCTGATCCACAAGTTCGGCGTGTCGGTGCAGAGCGCGCAGGTGCACCTGTTCGTGTTCCTGTTCGCGGTGGCCGCCGGCTCGCTGATCGGCGGTCCGGTCGGCGACCGGATCGGGCGCAAGTGGGTGATCTGGGTGTCGATCCTCGGCGTGGCGCCGTTCACCCTGCTGTTGCCGCACGTGGGCCTGATGTGGACCGGCGTGCTGACGGTGCTCATCGGCCTGGTGCTGGCGTCGGCGTTCTCGGCGATCCTGGTCTACGCGCAGGAGCTGATTCCCGGCCGTGTCGGCATGATCTCGGGCCTGTTCTTCGGCCTGGCCTTCGGCATGGGCGGCATCGGCGCCGCCGTGCTTGGCGGGCTGGCCGACACCCACGGCATCGACTACGTCTACCGGCTGTGCGCGTACCTGCCGCTGATGGGGCTGATCACGGTGTTTTTGCCGGATATCGAGAAGCGGGCGCCCGCGGCGTAGCTTTGCTGCAGTTTTTGTTGTTCCAATGGCAAGAGCTTTCGTGCGCCTATGGCAGACGAAAGCTCTTGCCTCTGATGCTTTTCGCTCTGAAGGCAGCGAGAGCAAGAGCATCGCCCACAGAGCGTGCTCCCGCAAAAATTCAGCGTGCGCCGATCACCACCGGCTCCGGCTCCAGCTGCACGCCGAACCTCTCGCGCACGCCGTGCATCACCTGCTGCGCCAGCGCCCACAACTGCGGGCCGGTGGCGTGGCCGTGGTTGACCAGCACCAGCGCATGCCGGTTGGAGATGCCGGCATCGCCTTCGCGCAGGCCCTTGAAGCCGGCTTTCTCGATCAGCCACGCGGCGGACAGCTTGCTGCGGCCGTCGGGTTGCGGCCAGGCAGCGAGGCCGGGGTGTTCGCGCTGCAGCGCGTTGGCCAGCGCGGCATCGACGATCGGGTTCTTGAAGAAGCTGCCGGCGTTGCCGATCACCGCCGGATCGGGCAGCTTGCGCAAGCGCAGGCGCATCACCGCCTCGGCAACGTGGAACGGCGCGGGCCGGTCCACGCCCATCCGCGCCAGTTCCTCGTCGATGCCGGCGTAGTCGGTGCGCAGTGGGCGGCTGCGCGGCAGCACAAAGCGCACTGCGGTAACCACGTAGCGGCCGGGCTCGTGCTTGAACAGCGAATCGCGGTAGGCGAACGCGCAGGCAGCACGGTCCAGCGTGGCCACTTGCCGCTCGTGGGTATCCCAGGCCTCGACGCTGTCGATGAACTCGGCCACCTCGCAGCCGTAGGCGCCGATGTTCTGGATCGGCGCGGCACCGACCGTGCCGGGGATCAGGATCAGGTTCTCCAGGCCGGCATAGCCCTGGCCCAGGGTCCAGCGCACGAAATCGTCCCAGCGCTCGCCGGCGGCCACCGCGATGCGCGCGCTGTCGCCGCCCTCTTCCAACTGCACGCCGCGCGTGGCCATCGCCAGCACGGTGCCGTCGAAGTCGCCGGTGAACAGCACGTTGCTGCCCTCGCCCAGCACCAGCAGGCGACCGCTGCGCACGGCGGGGAAGTCCAGCAGCTCGGGCAGTTTCGCGGCGTCGCGGATCTCCGCCAGCAGCCGCGCACGCGCGTCCACGCGCAGCGTGTTGCGCGCGGCTAGCGAGGCGTTTTCGATGAGCGCGTAGCCGCCCATGTCGACACGTTCAGACGACATTGGCGGCCTCGCGCTGGCGGCGGATCTCGTCGACGCATTCGGCGACCAGCGGCGGCCCGCGGTAGATCAGGCCGGAATACAACTGCACCAGCGAGGCACCCAGTTCCATCTTCTCTGCGGCATCGCTGCCGTCCAGGATGCCGCCCACGCCGATCAGCGGAATGCGCCCCTGCAGCCGCTTGTGCATGCCGGCCAGCACCGCGGTGGAGCGGTCGAACAGCGGCTTGCCGGACAGCCCGCCGGCTTCGTTGCCGCGCGCATCGTCGGCCACCGCCGTGTGATCGATCGTGGTGTTGGTGCAGATCACGCCGTCGATGCCGGTGCGCAGCAGCACCTCGGCGATCGCGTCCAGTTCCGCTTCGGAAAGATCCGGCGCGATCTTCAGCAGCATCGGCTTGCGCCGGCCCTGCTGCGAGCCGAGCCGTTCCTGTGCTTCGCGCAGCACCGAGATGAAGCGGCGCAGCGTGGCCTCTTCCTGCAGGTCGCGCAGGCCCTGGGTGTTCGGCGAGGAGATGTTCACCGTGACGTAGCTGGCCAGCTCGTACACGCGGGTGAGGCACAGCAGGTAGTCGCTGACCGCCTTCTCGTTCGGGGTGCCCTTGTTCTTGCCGATGTTGATGCCGAGCACGCCGTGGTAGCCGGAGCGCTGCACGTTGCGCACCAGCGCGTCGACGCCGGCGTTGTTGAAGCCCATGCGGTTGATGATCGCCTCGTGCCGCGGCAGCCGGAACAGGCGCGGCCGGTCATTGCCGGGCTGCGGCTTCGGCGTCACCGTGCCCACTTCGATGAAGCCGAAGCCCAGCACATCGAGCGCGTCCAGATGCTCGGCGTTCTTGTCCAGGCCCGCGGCCAGCCCGACCGGGTTCGGGAAGGTGATGCCGAACACCCGGGTCGGCAGATCCGCCGGCGGCCGGGCGATCCAGCGGGAAAAGCCGCTGCGCTGGGCCACGCCCAGCGCGTACAGGGTGGCGCGATGCGCGGCCTCGGCATCGAGCTTGAACAGCAGCGGGCGCAGCAGGTCGTACATGGGTCAGGCCGGTTGGCCCGCGAAGATGCGGGTGTGGTAATCGAAGCTTACCGCGCCGTCCTCGGCGCAGTCGTGGAACAGTTCGCGCAGTGCGCGCAGCATCGGTTCATGCCGGGGGTGGCCCGGCTTCGGCGCGTACGAGGACGACATCAGGCGTCCGCGCAAGGCCTCGAAATCCAGCCGCTGCGCATGCTCGAAACGGGCTGCGCCGCGAAAGCCGGTGCCGAACCAGGCGCGCATGTGCGCATCGTCGGCATAGCGCTCGACCACCTTGGCGTAATCCGTGCCGTAGGTGTTGAGCAGCGCCTCGTAGCCCTCCAGGAACGGCGTGCCGGCGAGCCGGCGCGAATTCCACCAGATCGCCACCAGCCCGCGCGGGCGCAGGATGCGGGCGAACTCGCGCCGCGCCGCCTCCTCGTCGAACCAGTGGAAGGCCTGCGCCACGGCGACCAGGTCCACACTGGCGTCGGGCAGGCCGCTGGCGTCGGCGCTGCCGTCGAGCGCATCGAAGCCCGGGTACGCCTGCAGCCAGTGTTCGGCGGCGGCGCGCATCGGCGCATTCGGTTCCACCGCGGTCACCCGATGACCGGCGTCGAGGAACAGCTTCGAGGAGATGCCGGTGCCGGCGCCCATGTCCGCCACCCGCCAGCTGTTGTCCACACCCTGCTCGCGCTGCAGCCAGTCCAGCAACGCCGGCGGATAATCCGGCCGGTAGCGCACGTAGTCGTCGACGCGGTCGCCGAAGCGCGCGGTGGACTGCAAGGAAGCCTTCTCATCAGCCATTGAGCATCTGTCCGCCATCGACGACCAGGGTGTGGCCGGTGATCCAGCCCGCCCACGGCGAGGCCAGGAACAACGCGGCATGCGCGATTTCCTCCGGCTTGCCGAAGCGGCCGAACGGGATCTTTGCCAGAGTGGCGCGGTAGAGTTCCGGCTGTCCCACCCGACGGCGATCCCACAGGCCATCGGCGAACGCGATCGAACCGGGCGCGATCGCATTGACGCGGATGCGCTGCGGCGCCAGCGCCTGCGAGGTGGCGTACTGGCTCAGCGCCGCCTTCACCGCCGCATACGCCGCGCCGCTGGCGCGCGGACGGAACGCAGCGATCGAGCTGGTGTGCAGGATGCAGCCATGCGGCGACGCGGCGAGATGGGGCAAGGCCGCGCGCGAGGCGCGTACCGCCGCCATCAGGTCCACGTTGAAGCCGGCCAGCCAGCCTTCGTCGCTGTCGTCGAAGCCGTAGCCGCTGGCGTTGTTGACCAGCACGTCGATGCCGCCGAGCGCCGCCGCCGCGTCCGCCATGTAGGCGTCGATGGCGCTGGCGTCGGCCAGGTCACAGCGCTGCGCATGCGTCGGCGCGCCATGCGCCGCCAGCGCCTGGCGGGTTTCCTCCAGCGCCGCGGCGCCGCGGGCGCAGATCGAGACGGCTGCACCGGCCTCGGCGAAGCCCAGCGCGATGCTGCGGCCGATGCCGCGGCTGCCGCCGGCGACGACGACGCGATACCCGGAGAAGTCGAAGGCCGCCGTCATGCGGGCGTCAGTGCCAGCCCGCAAACGCGAAGCCGAACACCAGCACCGCAATCAACAGGAACACGCCCAGCACGCACAGGGCCAGCTGCACGTAGCCGAGCACCAACCCGGCCACGGCCATGCCGTCGCCCTCGGTGCGATTGTCGAGCGGGCTGCGGTGGATCTCGCCGCGCGCCAGGTGGCCGCAGATGATCGCCACGATGGCGCCGATGAACGGCAGCACGCACCAGGCCAGAATGCCGAAAACCAGGCTCACCACGGCCAGCGAGCTGGTCGTGGTGCCCGGACGGTAGGACGGTTGGTAGCTCATCGGATCGCTCGCTCAGGCAGGAGGTGGAGGCGCCGTCGTGCACTGCCGCCGGTCGCGGGCGGCAAGCCGCCCGCGACCGGCGCATTCCGTCAGAGGTCGAACTTGATGCCCTGCGCCAGCGGCAATGCGTTCGAGTAATTGATGGTGTTGGTCTGCCGGCGCATGTAGACCTTCCACGCGTCCGAACCGGATTCGCGGCCGCCGCCGGTTTCCTTCTCGCCGCCAAACGCGCCGCCGATCTCCGCGCCGGAGGTGCCGATGTTGACGTTGGCGATGCCGCAGTCGGAACCTGCCGCCGACAGGAACTGTTCGGCCGCGCGCAGGTTGTTGGTGAAGATCGACGAGGACAGGCCCTGCGGCACGTCGTTCTGCATCTCGATCGCCTCGTCGATGGTCTTGAACGGCATCACGTAGAGAATCGGCGCGAACGTCTCGGCCTGCACCACTTCGTGCGAATTCTTCAGCCCGGTGATGATGGTCGGCAGCACGAAGTTGCCCTTGCGCTCGGTCAGCGCCTTGCCGCCGGTGCGCACCGTACCGCCCGCGGCCTTGGCCTTCTCGATCGCGGCCAGGTAACCCTGCACCGCCTCGGCGCTGTTCAGCGGCCCCATCAGCGTGGTGGCCAGGGTGGGATCACCGATCTTGCCCTCGACCTGCCGGTACGCCTTGACCAGGGTGTCGAGCACGCCGTCGAAGATCGACTCGTGCACGAACAACCGGCGCGTGGTGGTGCAGCGCTGGCCGGCGGTACCGACGGCGCCGAACACGATGCCGGGAATCGCCAGTTTCAGGTCGGCCGTCTCGTCCAGGATGATCGCGTTGTTGCCGCCCAGCTCCAGCAGCGAGCGGCCCATGCGCTGCGCCACGCGCTCGCCGACCATGCGGCCGACCTTGGTCGAGCCGGTGAAGCTGATCAGGGCGACGCGCTTGTCGTCGACGAAGGCCTGCGCCAGGTCGCTGCCGGCGTCGTTGAACAGGAAGAACAGGTCGGGGAAGCCGCCGGCCTTCAGCGCCTCGTTGCAAATGCGGATGGTGGCGATCGCCGACAGCGGGGTCTTCGGCGACGGCTTCCAGATGCAGATGTCGCCGGCGATGGTGGCCAGCATGGCGTTCCACGCCCACACCGCGACCGGGAAGTTGAACGCGCTGATGATGCCGACCAGGCCGAGCGGATGGTACTGGTCATACATGCGATGGCCCGGGCGCTCCGAGTGCATGGTGGCGCCGTACATCATGCGGCTCTGGCCCACGGCGAAGTCGGCAATGTCGATCATCTCCTGCACCTCGCCGTCGCCCTCGGGCTTGATCTTGCCCATCTCCAGGGCGACCAGCGAACCCAGTGCGTCCTTGTGCCTGCGCAGCGCCTCGCCGCACAGCCGCACCGCCTCGCCGCGACGCGGTGCCGGGGTGGTGCGCCACACTTTGAATGCTTCCTGCGCGCGCTGGACGATCACCTCGTAGTCGGCCGCGCTGGACGCGTGCACGGTGCCGAGCACCTCGCCGGTGGCCGGGTTCACCGGCTGCAGCGCGCCGGCGTCGGTGGTCTTGGACCACTCGCCCTGGCCGAGATAGCTGCCGGACTGCTCGCCGAAAAGGCCGAGCGCGCTGAGGATTGCATGGGACATGGGTGTCTCCTGGACGTGCGGTGCCCGCAGGCGCCGTGAAGGGAAGGCGGCAATTGCTCATTCTAACAGGCCGGCCGCCCCGCTCCCGCCCCGCCTGCGCCAAGTGGCCGATCTGATCGCACCGCCATGCGATCCATGCGAAAATCCCGCCGCTGCCCTCGTAGCTCAGTTGGATAGAGCGGCCCCCTCCTAAGGGGCAGGTCGGACGTTCGAATCGTCTCGAGGGCACCAGTTACCGCAAGCGAGGGCCGGCCATGCCGGCCTTCGTGCTATCCGGCTCAGGAACTGCACGACAGCATCGAGCAGCCGGCCTTGTGCCGAGCCCAGTCCGGGCGCTTCTGCGCAAATGCCTCGCGGCCAGGTTGGTCGTCGTAGGGATGGCGCAGCACGTCGAGCAGTTCGTGGATGCCGGCGACATCGCCCTGCTCCGCGCGGTCGATCGCCTGCTGCGCCAGGTAGTTGCGCAGCACGTAGCGCGGGTTGGCCAGGCGCATGCGTTCGCGGCGCCGCTCCGGCGCCAGCGGATCGTCGGCCAGCCGTGCCGCATAGCGGGCCAGCCAGTCGACAAGCTCCGGTTCGGCCGCGCGCCGCTTCGCCTCGTCGTAGAACGCCCCCTCGAACGGCGCCAGCGTGGGCGCCTGCACGTCGAGGTCAGCCAGCGCGCGGAACCACAGCGTCATGTCGATCTCGGCCTGCTGCAGCAACGCCTGCAGCGACTGCATCAGCCCCGCGTCGTCGTCGCGGCACTCGGCCAGGCCCAGCTTGGCGGCGACGTTGGCGCGATCGGCGGCGGCATAGGTGGCGGCGTAGTGCTGCAGCCCGGCTTCCAGCGGTCCGACGCCGTCGAACAGCGGCGCCAGCGCGCCGGCCAGGCAGCTCAGGTTCCACCACGCCACGTTCGGCTGTTGGCCGTAGCGGTAGCGGCGGCGCTGCGCGTCGGTGGTGTTCGGAGTCCAGTCCGGGTCGTAGTCGTCAACCCAGCCGTACGGGCCGTAGTCGAGGGTGAGGCCGAGGATCGACATGTTGTCGGTGTTCATCACCCCGTGCACGAAGCCCACCCGCATCCAGTGCGCCACCATCGTGGCGGTGCGCTCGCACACCTGCCGGAACCATGCCGCGTAGCGCACCTCACCCTCGCCCTCCAGTTCCGGGAAGTCGCGGCGGAGGGTGAACTCGACCAGTTGCCGCAGCAACGCGACGTCACCGCGCGAGGTGGGCAGCTCGAAGTTGCCGAAGCGGATGAACGAGGGCGCCGCGCGGCAGACGATCGCGCCGGGTTCCGGTGCGGCGTGGCCGTCGTAGAACATGTCGCGCAGCACCGTTTCGCCGGTGCCGACCAGGCTCAGCGCGCGCGTGGTGGGCACGCCCAGGTGGTGCATCGCTTCGCTGCACAGGAACTCGCGCACCGAGGAACGCAGCACTGCACGGCCGTCCGCGCCACGCGAATACGGCGTCAAGCCGGCGCCCTTCAGCTGCAGTTCCCAACGCTCGCCGGCTTCGTTGACTACTTCGCCCAGCGAGATCGCGCGGCCGTCGCCAAGCTGCCCGGCCCAGTGGCCGAACTGGTGACCGCCGTAGTTCGCCGCGTACGGCTGCATGCCCTCGATCAGCGCATTGCCGCCGAACACCTGCGCGAACTGCGGCGTGGCGACGTCCACCGCGCTGAAGCCGAGCGCAGCCGCCATCTCCGCCGAATGCGCCAGCAGGCGCGGCACCGCCACCGGCGTGGGCTCGACCCGCGAGTACAGCGCGCCCTCGACCTGGCGCCGCCGCGCGCCCTGCTCCGCGTCGCTGGCCAGCTCGCGCACGAACGTATTGTCGAAACGAAGATCGAACATCCGGCCACCTCAGGGAGCTATAGCCACAGCCTATATCCGGGCGCCAACGGTTCGATGCAAGGCCGCGCCGCGGCTAGCGCGCCACGGCCTGCCCGCGGTGGGCCGGGCGATGGATCGCCTGCAGCCGCTGGTAGACGGTCAGCACCGCGGTGCCGTAATTCCTGGCCAGGGCCGGCGTGTGGCTGTGGTAGTAGCCCACGCCGAGCACCCGGTCGCGGGTCTGGCGCATGCCGTCGCGCAGGATCTTCGCGGCCACGGTGATGTTGGTGCGCGGATTGAGCAGGGTCAGCGGATCGCGCACCGCGTCCCGGTGCATCGGGTAGTAGACCTGCATGATGCCGACGTCCTGCACGGCCGAATCAAACTGGCTCGCCGCCGCCATCGCCAGCTGCACGTCATGGCGTTCGCCGCGCACCAGATGGTCGTCGACGCGGAACAGCCACGGCGTGGGCGCGACCTTGCCGTCCGGGTACAGCGCCTTCGATTCCACCAGGGCCACGCTGTACAGCAGCAGCGGATCGACGCCGGAGGCCTTGCCGACCTGCGACCACAGGCTGTCCCGCGACGCGATGTCCAGGTCGGGCTCCTCGATCGGCATCATCAGGTCCATCGTGCTGACGTCGGACAGCAGCTTGCTGCCGGTTTCGGCCGGCCCGGAGCGGACTGCCGACGAAACGGTCGATGCGCTAGCCGGCGCCGCGGCGGCAAGCGACAGCACCGGCGTAAGCGGCACGGACGAGGCATGCGTGGCAGATGCCGGTGCCGGAGCCATCGCCCTGGCCGGTGTCGATCCCGCGTCGGGATGAGGCGCGCCGAGGCGAAGCAACACTAGGGCAGCACCCGCGATGGCGCCCATGGCAATGCCTGCCGCAAGCCTGTGCCGATGCGCCCTCGCCCATCCCGAGCACCACAGCATGCATGCCCGCGCCCACGGCACGATGCGCGCGCCGACGAGCCGGCGCAAACCGGCGACTGCGCTCACATGCCATCCATCCAGCGGCCATGTGGGCGGCAGCAACCAGCGTTCCGCCGCCGGACGCCGCGCGGGCAACCGGCTGGGCACGCACCGCGAGCGGACCCATTGCGCCGGCGCCGGCATCACGACCGGCGGGGCGACGGGACGGCGTGCCGACGAAGCCCCGGATTTCCAGCGCACCGGCGCCATCAGATACACGCGACCCGGTTTCCGCGGGATGCTGCGCACCGTCATGGGGTTCGCGGCCGGATGCCTGCCATCGACCCCCGCGTACCTGCGGCTTTCGCCGTGCGAGGTATCTGCGGTCGTCGGGGTGGAACCATCCACGTGGGAATCCTGTTCAAGGGCGCGGTCGCGGCCAGTTTGCCGGTGCCGGGGTTCGCCATTAAATCAGGTTTGCGGAACCAGTTCCCGTATCCGGCCACAGCACGTTTGCGCGCGGCCATCAGCACGGCATACCCGGACCGGTGCGCCAGCCAGCCGCTATAGTCGGCTGCCGCCACCTGCGAAAACCGCATGAACCCGACGCCTGCCAACGACCTCAACGCCGACGCGCGACCCGAGGGCGCGCCCTACCTCGCCGCCACCACGCGCTGGCTGGAGCGCGCGGTGATCGGGCTGAACCTGTGCCCGTTCGCCCGCGCCCCGCACGTGCAGGGCAAGCTGCGCCTGCGGGTGAGCCACGCGCGCGACACCGACGCGCTGCTCGACGACCTCTGCGGCGAACTGCAGTCGCTCAACGCGCTGACGCCGGACGAGTGCGAGACCGGCCTATTGATCCACCCGTTCGTGCTCGGCGACTTCCTCGACTACAACGACTTCCTCGACGTGGCCGACGCCGCCGTGCAGGCGCTGGGGCTGGATGGGGAATGGCAGGTGGCGAGCTTCCACCCCGACTACCAGTTCGCCGACAGCGCGCCGGACGACGTCGAGAACCTCAGCAACCGTTCGCCCTATCCCACGCTGCATCTGCTGCGCGAATCCAGCGTCGAAAGCGCGATGGAGACGATGAGCGACACCGACAGCATCTACCGGCGCAACATCGAGACACTGCAACGGCTGGGCGCCGACGGCTGGCAGGCACTGTGGCGCGACGACACGGATTGAACACGGCAACCCCACCCGGAGTTCACATTCGCGCCGGGCGAAGCTGTCACACTGGCGGGTGAAAAAAATCCCCGACCCCTACGCCGAAAGCGTCGACCCCAGCGTGCAATGCACGACTTGCGAAGCCGTGTGCTGCCGCCTCACCGTGGTGTTGATGCCGGAAGACCGCGTACCCGCCTGGCTGGTCGATCACGACGAACACGGCATGGCGACCCTGGCCAAGGGCGAGGACGGCTGGTGCGCCGCGCTGGATCCGAACACCTTCCGCTGCACCATCTACGAGAACCGCCCCACGATCTGCCGCAAGTTCGCGATGGGCAGCCCCAGCTGCCGCGACGAGCGGCACAAGTGGTTCGGCAACACCATTCCCACCGCGGTGCATGTGATGTAGGAGCGCGCTACGGCGCGAAGATCAGCGCAACCTCGGCGGCATCGAGCGCGCGCCATTCGCCTGGCGGCAAGCCGTCCAGCGTGAGGGCGCCGATCGACACCCGCTGCAGCGTCTCCACGTGATTGCCGGCGGCGGCAAACATGCGACGCACCTGGTGGTAGCGGCCTTCGCTGACGCCGAGCCGGGCATGCCGCGGCCCCAGCAGCTCCAGCGCGGCCGGTGCCAGCGGCGTGGTTTCCCCTTCCAGCAGCAGCGTGCCGCTGGCGAACAGCTCGCCTTCGTCGCCGCGCAGATCCTGCGCCAGGGTGGCCTCGTAGACCTTGGTCACCTGCGCCTTCGGCGAGATGATCCGGTGCAGCAACGCACCGTCGTCGGTGAACAGCAGCAGGCCGGAAGTGTCGCGGTCGAGCCGGCCCACCGTGGACAGCGCCGGCGAGCGCACGTTGTAGCGCGGCGGCAGCAGGTCGTAGACCACCCGGCCCGGGTCCTTGCGCGAGCAGGTGACGCCGAGCGGCTTGTGCATCATCAGCGTGAGCCCCGGCGGCGGATCGAGCGGCTCGTCGTCGACGCGGATGGTCTCGTACGGCACCACGTCGTCCGCGTACAGCACCTCGCCCGCGGCATCGGTGATGCGGCCAGCCCGGAACAGCTGGGCCACGTCCTTGCGGCTGCCGTAGCCCAGGCTTGCAATCAGCTTGACCAGTTTCATCCGCGCACTCCGACCGCCTCGATCACCTTGAACCCTTCCCGCACGACCAGCGTGCGCACTTCATGAAAACGCGAGGCCAGCACGGCTTCGTACGGCAGATGCCGGTTCGCCACGATCAGCAGCCGGCCATCCGGCAGCAGCGCCTCGGCCGCGCTGACGATGAACGCGCGGCCCAGTTCCGGCAGGTCGGCGCGCCCCTGATGGAACGGCGGGTTGCTGACGATGGCGTCGTAGCGTTGCGTCAGGCCGCGGGTCACGTCATACCAATGCACCGTCACGGCCACCTCGCGCCCGCATGCACGCTGCGCCCGCGCCAGGTTGAGCCGCGCCGGTTCCAGCGCGCGCGCTTCGGCTTCGTACAGGTCGAGCGCATCGACCCGCGGACAACGCGCGACGACCTGCGCGGAAAGGTAACCGTAACCGGCACCGAGATCGGCCACGCGACCGCGCAGGTCCGTCGGGAGATGTTCCGCCAGCAGTGCCGAGGCGCGGTCGATGCGGTCCCAGGCGAACAGGCCGGGGCGACTGACGTAGCCGTCGACGATCGTGCGCGGCGCGTCCAGCGCCAGCCATTCGGCCAGCAGGTCCTGGTCGACGTCGGCCGGCTGCGGCGTGCTCCAGAACGCGCGGCACTTGTGCTTGGACAGGTGCTGCACGGCGCCGGCCAGTTTCGCCAGGTCCGCCTCGCCCGACTTCGCGCCTTCGGCATTCGGCATCGCGGCCAGCAGCGTGCCGCCCGGCGCCACGTGTGTCAGCGCGCGGGCGAACAGCGCGCGTGCCTCGTCGCGCTGGCGCGGCGGCAGCAGCAACACCAGCGGAAATTTTTCATCGGCCGCCGCTTCGCCCACGCGCAGGCCGTTGCGACCCAGTTCGTCGGCGAACGGCAGGAAACCCTGCTCGCACAGCCAGCCGGGCTGCGCCATCTCGCGCAGGCCCACCCCGGCGCGCGCACGCAGGAACAGCACGCGGCCGTCCGCCGGCAGGCGCAACTCTCCGGCTTCGAACGGCACGAACAGGGCCGCCAGCGCCGCATCCGGCGCAGCCGCGAAAAACCCGCCAGCAGTCACGTCATCCCTTCCACCTTGAAACAGTGGCGGCATTGTACGTGGCGGCAGGCCGGACCTGGCCAGCGGGTTTAGCTTCCGCTGTGCTCGTGGACCGCGTCCATCGCGCGGGCAGAGAACACCAGCGCCGCGCCGGCATTCATCGCCACGGCCACGCCCAGCGCTTCGGCGATTTCCTCGCGGGTCGCACCGTGTTTCAGCGCCTCGCCCACGTGCACCGTGATGCAGCCGTCGCAACGCGTGGTCACCGCCACCGCCAGCGAGATCAACTCGCGGGTCTTTGCGTCCAGGTGGCCGGTCTTCTGGCCGGCATCGGTCAGGGTCTGGTACCCCTTCACCGTATCCGGGCTGAGCTTGCCGATTTCGCCGATGCGGCCCAGCAGTTCCTTGCGGTATTGCAGCCAATCCAGCATGGGACTCTCCTCGCGGTCGTGGCGGCCGGGCGACGCGCTCGACCGTGGCGGGGATGCTGCGCCAGCGGATGTAAAATCCGCATGCGGGCGGTTTCCCGGCGGCAGGAAAAGCGGCGGAGCTGCCGCAACCTGCCCCGGGAACATCACCCGGTTACGCAGTGGCCGATGTCCGCCCCAGCCCGGCCACCCAGCGGTACAGCGCCACATTGACCGCGACGAAGGCGATGCCGCCGATCCAGATCGCCGCCGTGCCGAAGCCGTCGCCGACCAGCGCCAGCGGCGCGCCCTTGCCGGAGAACACCACGATCGCCGCGATGATCACGCCGATGATGCTTTCGCCCACGATCATGCCGGAGGCCAGCAGCACGCCGAGCTGCTTGGTCGACTCGGGTTTGGGGCCGCGCTCGGCACGCTTGTCGAAATACCAGCCGACGACGGCGCCGACCACGATCATCAGCGTGGTCGAGGTCGGCAGGTAGATGCCCAGACCCACCGCCAGCGGCGGCAGCGCGGCCGATCTGGTGGTGCGGCCAAGGACGGCGTCCAGCACGATCAGCGCCACACCGATCGCACCGCCCAGAATGATCAGGCTCCAGTCGATATTGCCCTGGATCACGCCCTGCGCCAGCGCCGAGATCAGCCCCGCCTGCGGTGCGGCCAACGCACGCGCCGGGTCGACCCCGGGCATGCCGGCGAAGCCGTACGCCTCGTTCAGCAGGTCCAGCACCGGCGGGATCACCGCGGCGCCGACCAGCACGCCGACCACCAGCGCCACCTGCTGCTTCCACGGCGTGGCGTCGACCAGCTGGCCGGTCTTCAGGTCCTGCAGGTTGTTGTTGGCGATGGTCGCCACTGCAAACACCACCGAGGTGGCGAACAGCGCGAACGCCACCAGCCCCTTGCCGGCATCGCCGGACAGCTCCGACTTCACGCCCGCCACCAGCAGCAGCAACGCGGCGATGATCACCACCAGGATGCCCACGCCGGACAGCGGACTGTTGGACGAACCGATCAGGCCCGCCATGTAGCCGCACACCGCGGAAACCAGGAAGCCCATGATCACCACGAAGACCAGGCCGCCGCCCACCAGCAGCCACAGGTGCGAACCCAGCCCGGTGACAATGCTGAAATCACCCAGCAGCCAGCCGATCGGCAGCAGGCACAACAGGCTGATCAGGCCGACGATGCCGATCGGCATGTCGTGCTCGGTGCGCGGCAGCGTGCTGCCCTGCCCCGCCTTGCGCGCCCGCGACGACGCCATCGCCGAGGAAAGCCCGCTGATCACCGGCTTGACCAGCTTGGCCAGCGTCCAGATCGCCGCCACGCCGATCGTGCCGGCGCCGATGAAGCGCACCTTGGTGCCCCAGGCCGCCTGCGCCATGTCCGCGGCGGCGCCGGTGGCTGCCGCCAGCATCGTGTAGTGCGGCACCGCCCAGCCCCAGGCGATCAGCGCGCCGAGCAGCATCGCCAGGCCGACCCACAAGCCGACCAGGTGGCCCACCGCCAGCAGTGCGAACGACAGGCTGAAGTCATAACCGCTGGCCCCGCCGCGGTCGCCGACATGGAAGTACTGCGCCACGCTGCCGGCGAATACCTTGGTGGCGACCACCACCGCGAACACCGCCGAGACGATGGTGCCGGCGGCGACGGCGAACAGGCCCGACTTGCCGCTCTCGGCCGACGCCGCGACCGCGTCGTCGCCGCCGCCCACTTTCAGCACCTCGGCACAGGCCACGCCTTCCGGGTACGGCAGGTCGGAATCGGTCACCAGCGCGCGGCGCAACGGGATCGTGTACATCACGCCGAGGATGCCGCCGGTGGCGCAGATGCCGAACGTCACCCAGAACGGGAAGCCGGTCCACCAGCCGATCATCACCAGGCCGGGCAACACGAAGATGATCGCCGACAGCGTGCCGGCCGACGAGGCGACCGTCTGCACGATGTTGTTCTCCTGCATCGTGGAGTCCTTGAACCCGCGCAGGATCGCCATCGAGATCACCGCCGCCGGGATCGAGGTGGCGAAGGTCAGGCCGGCCTTGAGGCCGAAGAACACGTTCGCCGCGGTGAACACCAGGGTGATCACGACGCCGATGATCAGGCCGCGTGCGGTCAACTCGGTGCGCGGCGTGACGCTGGACAAAGGTTTTGCACTCACGAATGGCTCTCCCCCGGATGGATGCTGCGGTGGAAGATAGCGTGGAATGGCCGCGGAGGGTTATCCCTCCGGCCGAACGGCGCCGTCGTGTCACAGCGCCAGCCGGCTCTCGAAATGCCGCCGCTCGCCGGACAGCGGATCGACGAAGGTCAGGCTGCGCGCCAGCAGCTTCAAGGGTTGCGCATGGTCGTCGGCGGACTTGTCAGCCAACGCCGGATACAACGTGTCGCCCACGATCGGCGCGCCCAGCGCGGCCATGTGTACGCGCAGCTGATGCTTGCGGCCGCTGACCGGGAACAGTGCATAGCGCCACGCATCCTCGCCGCGCCCGATCGGCTCGATCCGCGTCTCGCTGTTCGGCTCGCCGTCGACCTCGCGCATGCGGAAGAACGGTTCCCCGGCCACGATGCGCGAACGCCTCGACAGCGGGAACGCCAGCGATGGCAACGGCGGCGCCAGCGCCTCGTAGCGCTTGTCGATCCGCCGCTCGCGGAACAGCGCCTGGTACGCCGCGCGGCTGGCCGGGTTCGCCGAGAACAGCACCAGCCCGGCGGTGGCGCGGTCGATCCGGTGCAGCGGCACCAGGTCGGAATTGCCCAGCCGGTGCATCAGCCGGCGCAGCAGGGTCTGCTCGACGAAGCCGCCGGCCGGGGTCACCGGCAGGAAATGCGGCTTGTCCGCCACCACCAGATGCGCGTCCGCATGCAGCACGGCTTCGACGAACGGGATCGGCCGCTCGTCCGCCACCTCGCGGTAATAGTGGATGCACATGCCCGGGCGATACGGCGTCTGCGGCGTGATCGCGATGCCCTGCCCGTCCAGCACGCGCCCACGCGCGATGCGGTCCAGCCATTGCGCGCGATCGATCGCGCCGAATAGCGCGCACAGCCCGTCGAGCACGGTGACCCAGGCACCCGGCGGCAGGTGCACGGTGCTGGCACGGGGATCGCGGCTGAAGGATGGCGTCGAGGGGTCCATGCTGATCGCCAGTGTAAGGCGTCCGGTGAGCCCTCCTTCGGTCGGGGCAGCGGCGCGGCACGTGCGCGTAGAATGGTCGGCTGTTGTCTCAAGGCACCCCCATGGCACTCAACTCCACCATCTACAAGGTCGAACTGCAGGTCAGCGACATGGACCGGCATTACTACGCCACCCACGCGCTGACCCTGGCGCGGCACCCGTCCGAGACCGAGGAACGGCTGATGGTGCGCCTGCTCGCGTTCGCGCTGCATGCCGACGAGCGGCTCGAGTTCGGCAAGGGCATCAGCGACGAGGACGAACCGGCGCTATGGCGCAAGGCGTACACCGACGAGATCGAGCTGTGGATCGAAGTCGGCCAGCCCGACGAGACGCGCATCCGCAAGGCCTGCGGCCGCTCGCGCCAGGTGGTGGTGATCAGCTACGGCGGCAACGCCGCGGAGATCTGGTGGAACAAGAACGCCAGCGCACTGGCCCGCAACAAAAACCTCACCGTGCTCGACATCCCCGCCGCCACCGTGGCCGAACTGGTCGCCCTGCTGCAGCGTGGCATGCGTCTGCAGGCGCTGATCCAGGACGGCCAGCTGCAGCTGATGAACGAGACCGACGCGGTCGCCGTCGATCCGCTGCGGCGCATGGCGCCCACCGAAACAGTGAACTGAATGATCATGCCGGCGAACGCCGCGGACAGATCGCTGCGCCGCGTCGTGGGCATCGTGGCGCTGCTCAATCTGGGCTACTTCGGCGTCGAGTTCGCGGTGGCGCTGGCGATCGGCTCGGTCTCGCTGTTCGCGGACAGCGTCGATTTCCTGGAAGACGCCTCGGTCAACCTGCTCATCCTGATCGCGCTCGGCTGGAGCCTGAAAGCGCGGGCGCGTGTGGGCATGGGGCTGGCCGCCATCCTGCTGGTGCCCGCGCTCGCCACGCTATGGGCGTTGTGGAGCAAGTTCCAACTGCCTGCCCCGCCGGCGCCGCTGCCGCTGACGGCCACCGGCCTTGGCGCGATGCTGGTCAACTTCAGCTGCGCGATGCTGCTCGTGCGGTTCCGCCACCATAGCGGCAGCCTGACCCGCGCCGCCTTCCTGTCGGCGCGCAACGACGTACTCGCGAACATCGCCATCATCATCGCCGGGGCAGCCACCGCGATGACGCATGCCGCGTGGCCCGACATGGTCGTCGGCGCAGGCATCATGCTGATGAACGCCGACGCGGCGCGCGAGATCTGGCAGGCCGCACGCAGCGAGCATCGCGCGGCGACCGGCCCGCACGCGTGAACCTTGCCGGTTCATGGCGCACGACGCCGCGCCCGGTTTGCCCGATAATCGCCGATTCGGCCACATCACTCCACGGAGTCGTCTCATGCGCTGGTTGCTGCCCCTGTTCGCCGTCTTCGCCCTCGCCGCCTGCAGCACACCTCCGCCGGCGCACGCCAGCGGACAGGTAGACAAGCTCACCGTGATCGACCAGAAGGTCGGCAGCGGTGCCGAAGCGAAGGCCGGCATGGACGTGCTGGTGCACTACACCGGCTGGCTCTATGACGAGAACGCGAAGGACAAGCACGGCGCCAAGTTCGACAGCTCGTACGACCACGGTGCGCCGTTCAACTTCACGCTGGGCGCCGGCCGCGTGATCGACGGCTGGGATCAGGGCGTGGCCGGCATGAAAGTCGGCGGCAAGCGCACCTTGCTGATCCCCGCCGCGCTCGGCTACGGCGCCCGCGGCGCCGGCGCCGACATTCCGCCGAACGCCTCACTGGTATTCGACGTGGAACTGGTCGACGTCAGCACGCCCTGATTTTCTGCAGGGAGGGCGGGCACTGCCCACCCGCCTCTGCCTTGTGCCTCGACCCGGAGCGGCGGGCCGCGCCCGCCCTACGAAGAGCCGAGGCTGTCGGCGCTCAGTCGCCCCGCGCCGCCGCCTCGCGCCCCTGCTGGCGGATGATCGCTTCTTCGCGCGCATCGATGATCGACTGCATCACGCTGTCCACGTCGGCGATGCTTTCGTCGAACTCGAAATGGCCGGTGAGCTCGCTGTCCGGGTGCAGTTCGCCCAGCTCGTACAGCGCCCACATCTCCTCGCCGTAGTGGGTGTCCAGCAGCTCCGGCGCGAAGCGCGACAGGCTGATCGTGATGTTGCCCACGTCACGGCGCAGCATCATGCGCGCATTGTTGTTGCCCGAAGCGCTGACCGCCTGCGGCAGGTCGATGATCACCGGGCCGTGCGGCCCCACCAGTACGTTGTATTCGGACAGGTCGCCGTGGATCAGCCCCACGCACAGCATGCGCGCCACCTGCTGCATCAGGAAACGGTGATAGTCGCGGGCGGTGTCGGCCGACAGCTCCACCTCGCCCAGTCGCGGCGCCGAATGGCCGTCCATATCGGTGACCAGCTCCATCACCAGCACGCCGTTGAAGTAGCCGTAGGGTTTCGGCACCCGCACGCCGGCGGCGGTGAGCTGGTACAGCGCGTCGACCTCGGCATTCTTCCAGGCAGCCTCGGCCTCCTTGCGGCCGAACTTGGTGGCCTTGCCCATCGCGCGCGCCTGCCGGCTGCCACGCACCTTGCGGCCTTCCTGGTACTGCACGCGCGCCTGGAAGCTGCGTTGCGCCATGTCCTTGTAGACCTTGGCGCAGCGGACGTCCTCGCCCGAACGCACGATGTAGACGGACGCTTCCTTGCCGCTCTTCAGCGGCCGCAGCACCTGATCGATCACGCCTTCGTCGATCAGGTCCTGCAGGCCCTTGGGGGTTTTCATGCGTGGGGGAGCTTCAAGGTTTCGTGGAATAACGCCCATTATGGCCGATCGGCGGCCTCGCCCGGGCTTTCGCGGCCACCACGCTCAGTTCGCGGCCGACAGCCGGTCGCGCACCGCCGCGGCGATCTCGAATGATTGCCGCCGCGCGGCGTGCTCGAACACGTTGGCGGTGAGCAGCAATTCGTCCGGCCGGTGCCGCGCGACGAACGCCTCGATGCCATCCTTCACCGTATCGGCAGCGCCGACCACGGCGCAGGGCAGCGCCCGCTCCACCATCAGCTTCTCCGGTGGCGTCCAGTACGACTCGATGTCGTCGATCGGCGGCGGGATCAGCCCGGGCCGGCCGCGGCGCAGATTGATGAAACTCTGCTGCTGGGTGGTGAACAGGCGCCGCGCCTCGGCATCGCTGGCGGCGGCGACCACGTTCAGGCCGAGCATCGCGTACGGTTGCTGCAACCGTGCCGACGGGCGGAAATCGCGCCGGTACAGCGCCAGCGCCTCGTCCATCGCGTCCGGTGCGAAGTGCGAGGCGAACGCGTACGGCAGGCCGAGCCGCGCGGCCAGCTGCGCGCCGAACAGGCTGGAGCCAAGCAGCCACACCGGCACCTCGATGCCGGCGCCGGGCACGGCGCGCACCGGCTGGCCGGGCTGGGCCGGCTCGAAGTAGCCGAGCAGTTCCAGCACGTCGTGCGGGAACGCGTCGGCGCTGTCAAAGTAGCGGCGCAACGCCTTCGCGGTCGGCTGGTCGGTGCCAGGCGCGCGGCCCAGGCCGAGGTCGATCCGCCCCGGATACAGCGAGGCCAGCGTGCCGAACGCCTCGGCCACCTGCAGCGGCGCGTGGTTCGGCAGCATGATGCCGCCGGCGCCGACGCGGATGGTCGAGGTGCCGCCCGCCACGTGACCGATCAGCACCGCCGTCGCCGCGCTGGCGATGCCGGGCATGTTGTGATGCTCGGCCAGCCAGTAGCGCCGGTAGCCCAGCCGCTCGGCGAGCTGGGCCAGGTCGAGCGTATTGCGGAACGCCTGGCTCGCATCACTGCCTTCGATGACCGGCGCCAGGTCGAGGATGGAAAACGGGATCATGTCGGGCTCTCGCCAAGTGGATCGCCACGATGTGGGGGCTGCCGCGCGGATTGCCACCGGCGCCTGCGCCTACAATGACCCAACTCCTTCCCGCGGCATCCCGATGACCGAACCCGTCCGCCTCGCCAAACGCGTCGTCGCGCTGACCCAGTGCTCGCGGCGCGAGGCCGAGCAATACATCGAGGGCGGCTGGGTGCGGGTGGACGGCGTCGTGGTGGAGGAACCGCAGTTCATGGTCGGCGCGCAGCACGTCGAACTTGACCCGCAGGCCAAGCTGGCACCCGCCGAACCGGCCACCCTGGTGCTGCACAAGCCCGCCGGCTACGACGCCGGCAACGGCCCGAACCCGGCCAGCGCGCTGGTCACCCCGCAGACGCGCTGGGCGGAAGACGCGTCAGGCGTGCGTCCGCTGAAACGCCACCTGCACCGGCTCGCCACGCCGTTGACGCTGCCGACCCAGGCCAGCGGCCTGCTGATCTTCACCCAGGACTGGCGCGTCACCCGCAAGCTCACCGAGGACATCGAGCGGATCGAACAGGAGTTCGTGGTCGAGGTCGGCGGTGCATTGATCCCGAACGGACTGGCCCTGCTCAACCACGGCCTGCGCTTCAACAACTACGCGATGCCGCCGATCAAGGTCAGCTGGCAGAGCGAGCAGCGCCTGCGCTTCGCGTTCAAGGTCTTGCAGCCGAGCCAGATCGAACCGATGTGCCACGCGGTCGGCCTGCAGGTGCTGGCGATGAAATGCCTGCGTGTGGGCCGCATCCCGCTGGCGAAACTGCCGCCGGGGCAATGGCGCTATCTGGCACCGCACGAACGCATCTGAACGCACGTCCCGCCGGGTTGCCCCATCATCGTCGGAACCGCTTAGACTTGCCCGCGTAACCGGTGTCGACATCGGCCAACCACAGCGCGGAGAACAGCATGAGCAAGGGCATGGATTCGAAGAAGAGCGAGAAGAAAAAGCCGGCCAAGACCATGAAGGAAAAGAAGGCCGCCAAGCAGGAAAAGAAGAAGAACAAGTAGGCCCGGACCGGTCGCCGCGCCCTCCCGGCTAAACTTTCCTCGCCGGGCGCCGATAGCCCGGGACGGGTTGCCCGGGAGTCGGCACGCGGGGACGAGGAACATGGGGAACATGTGGCGGCGCATTTTTCGCAGCCGACAGCCCGCGGCACGCGCAAGCCGCCCGCAGCCAGCCACCGCGCCATTCGCGCGGGCAGCCCCGGCCACGCCGGCGGCCCGCCCGGCGGCGCCGCTGGCGGACATCCGGGATCGCTTCCACCGCTTCGTGCTCGGCCTTGCTGACAGCCGCGCCAGCGAAGCCGATGCGGCCGAACTCGCCACGCTCAAGCAGTTGGAACTGCTCGGCTCCCGCTTCGACATGCATAGCCTGCCGCGCCTGCCGACGGTGTTGCCGCAGCTGTTGCGCGCGCTGAAGAACGACAACGCCGGCGGCGGCGAATTGGCCCGGCTGATCGGCCGCGATCCGCTGATGGTCGGCGAGGTCATGCGTGTCACCGGCAGCGTGCATTACCGTGCGGCGCAGCCGATCACCAGCCTGCAGCAGGCGGTGGTGCTGCTGGGCCAGGACGGGCTGCGGCGGGTACTCACCCAGCACGTGATGAAACCCATCCTGCAAGCCCACGCCGGCGCGTTCGGCCATGCCGCCGGCGAACGTCTGTGGCATCACGCCGAACGTTGCGCCCACGCCTGTGCCTGGCTCGGCCGCAACAACCGCTGCGATGCGTTCGAGGCCTACCTGGCAGGCATCGTCTGCCACGCCGGCGACGGCGCCGTGATACGCCTGCTGGACCGGATCGGTCCGGCCGCCGACGCCGAGCCACCATCGCCCGGCTTCCTCGCCGGTTGCGACGCCCTCGCCGCGCGGCTCTCGCTGGAGGTCGCGCAGCACTGGGAGCTGCCGCTGCGCGTGGTCGACGCGCTGGCGGAACGGCAGGCGGCGCCGACGTCGGCGGCTTCGCCGCTGGGCAACGCACTGGCGGTGGCCGACCTGCTGGCGATGGCCCAGCTACTGGCCGAACACGAGCTACTCGCCGACGACCCGGACCTCAGCCAGGGCTGGCCCGAGGTCTTTGCGCCGAACCTGGTGGCACGCTGCCGGCAGGACCTGCAGCGCCATTTCCCGGACGCCTGAGCGATCCGCGGCCCGCCGCCACGGTCACTCGCCGCGACGCAGCAGGGTCAACCCGATCAGCCGCGACACCACCAGCGCGATGTACATCACTCCGGCGAACATCTCCAGGCTGGCCGCCGCGCGGGCGTGCACGGTGATCGGGATGACGTCGCCGATGCCGGTGCTGGAAAGCAGCGCGAAGCTGAGGAACAGCAGCTCGGTCCAACTGCGCGGTGCCTGCGGGTTTACCGCGGCGGCGAAGCAGCCTGGCTGCAGCGTCTGGCACAGCACGAACACATAGGTGAACGCCCACACCAGCAGGGTGAAGGTGGCACCGGCGGCAAACAGCTCGTCGGTGGTGGCGCGGCGATCGCCCAGCATGTAGGCGATCAGGCAGCCGGCCGCATAGAAATAGAACACGGCTTCCAGCGCTGCCCACCACGGCCGCAGCGGCGGCATGTCCAGGGTCAGGTCGAGCACGTTGAGCAGCACCGCCGGCAGCGCGATGCCGGCGCTGATCCAGGCGCGCCCGCGCGTGCGCCGCACCATCGAGATCGCCAGCCCCAGCACCAGCACGCCGAACGCGCCGAACAACGCCCGCGCCGGACGGGTGTGCTCGATGAACGGGTACAGCAGCAGGCCGCTCAGCTGTACCAGCAGCAGGATCGCCGAAGGGTGCCGGATGATCCGCACCAGCCAGCGCAAGCGGGTGAAGCGGGGCATCCCGCCGGCGGATGCCCTCGCATCGATATCGTTCATGCCTCGCTCCTTGCACGCATCGGCACATGGCCGCTGCAGTGTAGACCGCGAGGCCGTCGCGGCGGGAGGCGATGACGCGCCTCCCGCCGCCGGTTTCACTGTGCCGTGACGCTGACGTCGTCGAGCACGAACGAGGTCTGCAGGCTGGCGTCTTCCACGCCGTAGAAATTGACCTGCACGGCCTGCCCCTTGTACGCGTCCAGGCTGATCGTGTGGCCCTGCTAGCCGCTGGCGGCGTCCGTATTGGAGAAGCTGGCCAGGGTGACGTACTTGCCGCTGGAGTCGATCACCTGCACTTGCAGCTTGTCGTAGGCCGTGCTGCCGGACTCGGCGGTGTCGACGTGCAGTTGGAAGCCCAGCGTGGCATGGGACGCGCCGGCCGGGATGCTGATCGACTGGCGCACGTAGTCGCTATGCGCGCTGCCGTAGCCGTCCAGCCATGCCTTCCAGCTGCCGGCGTGGGCAGGCTCGCTGCTGTCGCTGGTGATCACGCCGCTGGTCTGCGTCCAGTTGGCCGTGCCGCTCTCGAAGCCGCCGTTGAGGATCAGCTGCACCGGCGCGCTGGCGTTGGAGACGCTGAATGCGACCGCGCTGCTGCTGCCGACGTTGCCGGCCGCGTCGTAGGCCTTGGCGACCAGGCTGTGGCTGCCGTCGGCCAGCGTGGTCGAATCCAGCGCGAGGCTGTACGGCGCGCTGGCGTCGCTGCCCTTGAGCGCGCCATCGACGTAGAACTCCACGCGGGTCACGCCGATGTCGTCGCTGGCCGTGGCAGCGAGCGTGATGCTGCCGCTGCTGCCGCTCTCGCTAGGCGACCGGTAATGGCAACGGTATGACCAAAGTTCTTAGAAGCCGCCGCGCGGGCGCGGGCGCCGGCGCGGGACTGCCGGTCAGTGCCGCTCCAACTGCATCGGCTGGGTGACCAGGCCGCTCTGGCTTACCGTCGGCAGCCCGCTGTCCACGAAGCCGAAGCACCGGTACACCGGCACGGCCATGGCTGAGGCATTCAGGGTGAAGCGCCGCGTGCCGGCACGCCGCACCGCATCACGCATCGCCCGCCGCCACAGCTGGCGCGCGATGCCGCGCCCGTGCATGCGGGTGCTGACGAAGAACTGGAACAGATGGCAGTCGTCGCGCATCGCCGCCACGCCGGCCAGGCGTCCGTCCTCCTGCCACGCCAGGTGGAAACGCTGACCGGCCAGGATCTTCTTGCGGATCACCCGTGCGCTCATGCCGTAAAGCAGGGCCGCCGCCGCGCTGGCCGGCTGCTCCGGCAGGATCCAGCGTCGCGTCACCCGGCGCGCCAGCCGGCCGATCGCGAGCGCATCGTCCGGGCTGGCGAGGCGGTAGTGGATGGCCGTGGCGTGGCGGGGAGACACGCTTCAGGGATGGCCGGCGCGCCACGCTGCCAGGGCTGTCTGGTAACGCTCGAGCGCCTCTTCGTAGGCGTCGTAAACACAGCGTACGCAGCCCTCGCCGCAGCAATCGGCGGCGTCCGGCTCGCTTGGCGGCTGCGGCGGCGGATCGGCTGGATCGGGGCTTGGCGGGGCGGGCGGTACGGGATTCACGGCACTCCGGGCACCATCGTGTTCCGGGCGGCAACCCCGCCTGGAGCACGATGGTGCCGCCGATCGCCGCCGCGACTCAAGCGGCGGCGGCGCGGCGGATCACTTCGCCGGCTTGCGGAAGCGGTAGATGAACTGGTCGGTATGGCCGCGTATCGACTTGTCGAACACCTTGATGTCGAGCGGATCGGCCGGGTTGCGCAGCGCGTCGCTTTCGCCGTCGAAGACGAAGCCGGCGGCTTCCACTTCCCGCTTCACCACGGCCGGGTCGATGCGGTGCAGGGTGTCGGTGTCGGCGAGACCGGAGCCGGCCGGGGCCACGTGGTCGATCACCACGAACAGGCCGCCCGGCTTGAGCGCATCGTAGACCTGCTTGTCGAAGCCGGCCATGTCCACCGGGCCCATGAACGGGTCGTGATAGTCGTGGTAGTTCTGCGCGGTGAACACCAGGTCCACCGGCTCCGGCGCGCTCAGCAGCGCCGCCGGCTGCTGCAACAGGGTGACGTTGGCGTAGTGCGGCGTGGCGGCCAGCTTCTGCCATTGCGCAAGGCTCTTGCTGGCGTACTTCGCCATCTCGCCCGGCCACACCGTGTAGACGTGCCCCTGCGGGCCGACGACGGCGCTGAACACGCGCGTCCAGTAGCCGCTGCCCGGCACCAGCTCCAGCACCTTCTGGCCCGGTTTCACTTCGGCGAAGGCCATCACCTGGGCCACCTTGCGGCGTGCGTCCTCGGCGCGGTCGGTCTGGCGGACGGGATCGGCGAGCGCTTTCTGCACCGCGGCGGAAACCGCCGCCTGGTGGGGTTTCGCCGTCTGGGCCAGGGCTACGACGGGAAGGCTGGCGGCAAGCAACACGGCAAGGATGGCGGGACGCATGGTCGTACTCCTTCAGTGAGCCAAGGGTTTCCCGATTGTGCGCCCGATTCGCGCCGATGACCCCGTGCCGCTTGGCACGGGGCACCGCGGCGGTTCATGCTGCATGCTCGACCCGTGGCCGCGCCCCGGGCCCGCCCATTGCACGCATATCCGGCACGCGGCAGCCTGCGCGTGCCCCGAGACCGCCAGACGACCTCCCGAACACCGTATCCGGAGAACCCGATGCCAAGGCGCCCCTTCCTCCCCGCACTCGGCTTGGCGATGGGGCTGTGCCTCTCCGGCCAGCCGGGCCATGCGCAGTCGGCCTCGCAATGGCAGGCGGCACAGGTTGCCGCCGCGCAGAGGTCCGAGCAGATCATGCAGGAAGCGAACAAGCACAAGAGCCTGCTGGCCCAGTACCGGGTAATGCGCTATCCGTACGCCACCAACCCGGACCCAGCGTTCCACATCATCTTCGGCCAGTACCTGAGCTGGTACCAGACGTTCGTCGGCAATTACCCGGATGCCGCGGTCAGCTTTTCGATCAAGCAGCCGGCGCTGCCGGACGACCGCCCCTCGCCGCTCGGCAACCCCGACTACCGCGCCCGCCCCGCGCTGGACGCGATTCCCGAGCTGGCCAGGAACTACCGTGCGGTGTTCCTCAATGAAGCGCACAACATCCCGCTCACCCGCACGCTGACCGTGCAGTTGCTGGGCAAGCTGCGTGCGGAGGGTTTCAACTATTTCGCCGCCGAGACGCTCTATCAGACCGATACCGGGCTGCAGGCGCGCGGTTATCCGGTCGCCAACAGCGGCTTCTATACCGAGGAGCCGATCTACGCCGAGACGGTGCGCACCGCGCTGAAGCTCGGCTTCAAGGTGGTCGCCTACGAGGCGCTCTCCGCGGCCACCGGCGACGCCCGCGAAGCCGAGCAGGCGCGCAACCTCTACCGCGAGGTGTTCAAGAACGACCCGCAGGCGCGACTGGTGGTCAACGCCGGCTACGCGCACATCCAGGAATCGGGCGTCTACCTGGGCGGCTCCTCGATGGCCGAGCACCTGCACAAGCTCAGCGGCATCGACCCGCTCACGGTGGAGCAGACCATGCTGTACCCCCACCCGTCGGCCAGCGACGACCACCCCGACTACGCCCCGGTGATGCAGCAGCTGCGGCCCAGCGCGCCGATCGTGTTCGTGAACAAGCAGGGGCAGCCGTGGTCGCTGCGCCCAGGCTACGACGTCAGCGTGTTCTTCCCGCCCGAGCGAATCAAACGCGGCCGCCCCACCTGGCTGGACCTCGGCGGCAGCCGCAAGCCTTACCTGGTCAGCGGCGAACGCTGCAACCATGTCTACCCCTGCATGGTCGAAGCGCGCTACGCCGGCGAAGGCAGCGACGCGATACCCGCCGACCGCCTGGTGCTCGACCCGCTGCCGTTGAACCCCACCACCAGCGACCGCATCAGCAACGGGCTGATCGAACCCCACAGCCTGCTCTACCTGCGTCCCGGCAAGTACCGGCTGACCTACACCGATGCGGACGCCCACCAGCTGTTCGCCAACGACGTCACCATCCGCGACGGCGACGCGGCCCCGTCATCCGGCCTCGTCGACCCGCCGCCGGCGGAATCCACCACCACCCAGGGGGAATGACCCTATGACCCGATCCGCGATACGGCCTCTGCTGAGCCTGGGCTGCCTGCTGGCGACTTTCGCCGCAGCTGCCGCCAACGCCCCCGGCCACGCCGATGAGGGCACCCTGTTCGGTTTCAGCACCAGCGCAGCGACGGCCCAACAGGATCTCGAGCGGCGCTTCGACGCCCAGCTCGATCCCGCCGAACTGCGCAGCTGGCTCAAGCAGATGGCGTCGCAGCCCAACCAGGTCGGCTCGCCGCACGACCGGGCGAATGCCGAATTCATGCTGGCGAAGTTCCGCGAATGGGGCTGGGATGCGCACATCGAGACCTTCAGCGTGCTCTACCCCACGCCGAAGAAGGTGGCGCTGGAGCTGCTGGGGCCCAAACCCTATGTTGCGGCACTGCATGAGCCGGCCATCGAAGGCGACGCCACCTCCAGTCTCGCCGGCGTGCTGCCGCCCTACAACGTCTACGGCGCCGACGGCGACGTCAGCGCGCCGCTGGTCTACGCCAACTACGGCATGCCCGACGACTACCAGGAACTGGCCCGGCGCGGCATCGACGTGCGCGGCAAGATCGTGCTCACCCGCTACGGCGGCGGCTGGCGCGGACTGAAACCGAAGCTCGCGCAGCAGCATGGCGCGATCGGCTGCCTGATCTACTCCGACCCGCACGACGACGGCTACGCCAAAGGCGACGCCTACCCGCAGGGCGGCTGGCGTCCGGCGCAGGGCGTGCAGCGCGGCTCGGTGGCCGACATGCAGGTCTATCCCGGCGATCCACTGACCCCCGGCACGGGCTCCACGCCAGGCGCCAAGCGGCTGGCGCTGAAAGACGCCAGCACGATCCTGAAGATCCCGGTACTGCCGATCTCCTACGCCGACGCCACCCCGCTGCTGCAGGCGCTGAGCGGTCCGCTGGCGCCGGCCGGCTGGCGCGGCGCCCTGCCGCTGACCTACCACGTCGGCCCGAGTACGGCGAACGTGCACCTGACCGTGCAGTCGGACTGGAAGCAGCAGCCGGTCTACGACGTGATCGCCACGATCAAGGGCTCGACCGAGCCGGATCAATGGATCGTGCGCGGCAACCACCATGACGGCTGGGTATTCGGCGCCTGGGACCCGCTGGCCGGCAACATCGCCATGATGGCCGAGGCCAAGGCCATCGGTGGCCTGCTCAAGCAGGGCTGGCGGCCACAGCGCACCCTGGTCTACGCCAGTTGGGACGGGGAGGAACCGGGCCTGATCGGTTCCACCGAATGGGCCGAGACGCACGCCGCCGAACTCCAGCGCAAGGCCGTGCTGTACGTCAATTCCGACACCAACGGCCGCGGCTTCCTTGGCGCCGGCGGCAGCCACTCGTTGCAGCACCTGGTCAACCAGGTGACCGCCGGCGTGGCCGATCCGGAAACCCACGTCAGCGTGCGCGAACGCCTGCGCGCGCACATGCGGGTGGCCGGCAGCGACAAGGACGCCAAGCCGGAGGCCAAGGCCATCGCCACACTGGCGGCGGCCGGCGGCGACCTGCCGATCGCGGCGCTCGGCTCGGGCTCCGACTACAGCGCGTTCCTGGAACACCTCGGCATCGCCTCGCTGGACCTCGGCTTCGGCGGCGAAGACGACAACGGCGGCATCTACCACTCGCGCTACGACTCGTTCGACCATTACCTGCGCTTCGGCGATCCGACGTTCGAGTACGGCGTGGCACTGGCCAAGGTCGCTGGCCACGTCGTGCTGCGCAGCGCCGACGCCAATGTGCTGCCGCTGCGCTTCGGCGACTTCAGCGACACACTCGGCCGCTATGTCGGGGAGCTGCACAAGCTGGTGGACGATACCCGCAAGGCCACCACCCAGCAGCACCAGTTGCTGGACAGCCAGGCATTCGCGCTCGACGCCGATCCGACCCGGTCGGTCGCTCCGCCGGCGCGCGACTCCGACATGCCGGCGATCGAGCTCGCCCCGCTCGACCGGGCGGCGAAACAGCTCGCGCAAAGCGCCAAGGCCTACCAGGCCGCCTATGACCAGCGTGCCGCCACCGGCTTCGACCTGACCGCCGCACAGCGCCAGCAACTGGATCGCCTGATCGGCAACATGGAGCAGCGTCTCACCGACCCGTCCGGCCTGCCCGGCCGTGCCTGGTTCAAGCACATGATCTACGCCCCCGGCATGCTCACCGGCTACGAGGTGAAAACCGTACCCGGCGTGCGCGAGGCGCTGGAGTCGCGTCGATGGGACGAAGCGAACCGCTATGCCGCGGACACCGCCAAGGTACTGGATCGCTACCGCGCGCAACTCGACCGGCTGACCGCCTTGTTGAAGGGGTAACCGCCGGCGGCCGCGCCATGCGTCGAGGGTGGCCTGTTCCGGGCCACCCCCGCCGGATTGCCCCCGCTGCTCCGGGTCGCTATAACTGCTGCCGGGGAACGGGGCGGCACGCAAGCGGCAGCCCGACGATCACGACAGGGGAATCCAATGATGAAGGTGCGACGCTGGTTCGTTGCGGTCTTGCTCTTGCCGCTTGCCGCCGCGCTGCATGCGCAGCCGGTCTCGTTCGCCGAACTGGCGCGGCACGCCCAGTACGAGACGGTCAAGATCTCCCCGGACGGGGAATACCTGGCGGCCACCGCCGTGGTGAAGGGGCAGACCGTGCTGGCGCTGATCCGCCTGTCCGACATGAACGGCAAGCTGGTTCGTCCGCGCGAGGACGACGACGTCACCGACTTCTGGTGGGCGTCGCCCAAGCGCGTGCTGTACTCGGTCGGCACCCGCGTCGGCGGCTACGCGAGGCCGCTGGCGACCGGCGAACTGTTCGCGGTCAACGCCGACGGCAACGGCGTCGGCATGCTGTACGGCTTCCGCCGGCCCGGCATGAGCACCGGCTCGCACATCCAGCGCGCCACCGCGGAATACGGCAGCGCCCAGTTCATCAGCGCCATCGCCGACGATCCCAACCACGTGCTGGTGGCGATCAACTCCTGGGCGGGCGACGGCAACGAGCTGAGTCTGCCGGCGGTCTACCGCATGGACGTGCGCGACGGCAGCAAGCACCAGCTCATCGTCGCGCCCATGCGCGGCGCGCAGTTCGTCGCCGACCATCGCGGCCGGGTGCGCTTTGCCTTCGGCTGGGACAACGACGGCAACCTCAAGGTCTACCAGCACCCGGTCGACGGCGACGGCTGGCAGCTGCTGGCCGCGGAAAGCAAGAACCGCTCGATCCCGATCGCGTTCAACCGCGACGACACGGCGGCCTACTTCACCTGCCCCGCCCAGGGCGCTTTCGGCATCTGCCGGTGGGACCCGGCGAGCCAGGCGCAGACGGTGGTGTGGAGCAACCCCACCGTGGAGCCGGACTACCTGCTGCGGGGCCTGGCCGAGGACAGCGTCCTCGGCGTGGGCTTCATGGACGGGCGTACCGGCACCGCGCTGTTCGACGGCCAGTCGACCGACGCCCAGACGCTGCTCGCCCTGATGAAGCAATTCCCCGGCGAGAGCGTGCGCTTCGTCTCCGGCAGCCACGACGGCAGCCGCAGCGTGGTGCAGGTGGAGGCCGACGTCGACCCGGGAACCTTCCTGCTGTACGACGCGAAAACGCACAAGCTGACGCCCCTGCTCGCGCGCATGTCGTGGATCAACCCGGAGCGGATGGCCGCCAAGGAACCCTTCGACTTCGCCGCGCGCGACGGCATGAAGCTGCACGGCTACCTGAGCCTGCCGCCCGGCCACGAAAGCGCGAAACACCTGCCGATGGTGGTGCTGGTCCACGGCGGGCCTTTCGGCATACGCGACCGCTGGGAATACGACACCCTGGTGCAACCGCTGGCCACCCGCGGCTACGCCGTGCTGCAGGTGAACTATCGCGGCTCCGGCGGTTATGGCTACGACTACGAGCATGCCGGCTGGCGCCAGTGGGGCGGCACGATGCAGGACGACGTCACCGACGCCACCCGCTGGGCCATCGCGCAAGGCATCGCCGACCCGCAGCGTATCTGCATCTACGGCGCCAGCTACGGCGGCTACGCCGCACTCGAGGGCGTCGTGAAGGAACCGGACCTGTACAAGTGCGCGATCGGCTACGTGGGCGTCTACGACCTGCCGCTGATGTACCGCCGCGGCGACATCCCGCAGTCCAGCTATGGCGAGGGCTACCTCAAGCGGCAACTGGGCGACGACCCGGCCGCGCTGGCCCGGCACTCGCCGATCAACCAGCTTGATGCCCTGAAGGCCCATGTGATGCTGGTGGTCGGCGGCAGGGACAAGCGCGTACCGCCGGTCCAGGGACTGGACCTGCACGAGGCGTTGACGAAACGGCAGGTGGCGCACGAATGGCTGTACCGGGCCGACGAGATGCACGGGTTCTACGACGAGGCGCACACTGCCGAGCTGTACGCGAAGGTGGCGCAGTTCCTCGGCACCAACATCGGCCCGGGCGAGACCGTGACGGGCACCGCCGACGCTGGCCACACTGCAGCCGTGCATTGAGCCGCAACCCGAGCGGCCCGTGCCCGCCCGGTTCCGGCGCGGGCACGTCGGCGGGAATCGTCCAGGCGGCGGCACGTCGCCGCGGCGTGCCGCGGTCGCGCGGTCGATGCCGCGGCGATCCCTACCCAACTGATGGGCTACACGCAATCGCCGCCGTTCTGGCAGAGTGCGGCGATCGGCTGCCTCGCATCTCCAGGGGAAAACTCACCATGCACCCGTCCATCCGGCTCTCGCTTGCCTTCCTGCTGGCGTCAGGCACCCTTGGTGCGTTTGCGGCGGACGCGCCCGGCGGTGCAAAACCGTACGCCCGCAGCCCGGCCCAGCCGGTCGACCAGGCGTATACGGCGCAGATCCTCAAGTTCACCACCGACCCCTCGTTCAACTCGCCGCTGACCGACTACCTGCCCGCCTCCGCCAGCGTGCCCACGCCGGACAAGGTGCTCGGCCACATCGCCGGTGCGCCGGACTACCTGCCCCACGTGGCCGACGTCCACAGCTACTTCCGCACCCTGGCCGCGGCCAGTCCGCGGGTGAAGGTGTTCTCGATCGGCAAGAGCGAGGAAGGCCGCGAGATGATCGCAGTGGCGATCGCCGACGAAAGCCTGCTGGCCGACCTCGACGCGAACAAGGCACGCCTGGCCAGGCTGGCCGACCCGCGCCGCATCGGCATGGACGACGCCGTCGCCGACCAGTTGGTCGCGCAATCCACGCCGATCTACTACATCACCGGCTCCATCCACTCCACCGAGACCGGCTCGCCCACCGCGCTGATGGAACTGGCCTACCGCCTGGCGGTGGACGAGGCGCCGTACATCCAGCGCATCCGCTCGCACGTGGTCACCCTGATCACGCCGGTGGTCGAGGTGGACGGCCGCGACCGCATGGTCGACCTGTACAACTGGCACCTGGCGCACCCCGGCCAGGACTACCCGCGGCTGCTGTACTGGGGCCACTACGTGGCGCACGACAACAACCGCGACGCGATGGGCATGTCGCTGAACCTCACCCGCCACGTGGCCGACACCTTCGTCGGCTGGCACGCGCAGGTGCTGCACGACCTGCACGAATCGGTGCCGTTCCTGTACGACAACACCGTGGGCGACGGCCCGTACAACGCCTGGATCGACCCGATCCTCGCCGGCGAATGGCAGCAGCTGGGCTGGGACAACGTGCAGCAGATGACCCGGCTCGGTATGCCCGGCGTGTTCGCCCACGGCGACTTCGACACCTGGAGTCCGGGCTACCTGATGTTCATCGCCGCCATGCACAACGGCATCAGCCGCCTGTACGAGACCTACGGCAACGCCGGCGCCGACACCGTGCAGCGCATCCTCGACCCGGAGGAATACCAGCGCACCTGGTACCGGCCGAACCCGCCGCTGCCGACCGTCCAGTGGTCGCAACGCAACAACAACAATTACCAGCAGACCGGCCTGCTCACCGCGCTGGACTACTTCGCCGGCAACGGCCAGCAGTTCCTGAAGAACTTCTACCTGAAAGCCAAGCGCTCGATCGAGAAGCCGCAGCTGGCCGGCCCGGCCGCCTACGTGTTCCCGGCCGACGACAATCGCTCCGGCTCGCGCGCGCAGCTGCTGCGGGTATTGCAGCTGCAGCACGCGGAGATCAGCCGCACCAGCGCGCCGGTCACGGTGACCGTGCCGAAACAGGGCGACGACAAGAAGAAGACCGAAACGCGGACCTTCCCCGCCGGCAGCTACGTGGTGCGCATGGACCAGCCGTATTCGCGCATCGCCGACACCCTGCTCGACCGCCAATACTGGTCGCCGAAGGACCCGCAGCAGCACCCCTACGACGACACCGGCTGGTCGATGAGCGACCTGTTCGACGTGCAGGTGGTGCGCGTCACCGACACCGCGATCCTCAAGGCGCCGATGCGCCTGCTCGACGCGCCGGTCGCCGTGCCGCAGGGGCTGGCCGCAGTCGACATGCCGCAGGCGAAACTGCCGCGCATCGCGCTGATGCACACCTGGCTGAGTACCCAGACCGAAGGCTGGTGGCGCATGGCGCTGGACAAGCTCGGGGTGCCGTACGACTACATCAGCACCCAGGACGTGGCCAAGGCCGGCGACCTGCGCGCGAAGTACGACGTGATCCTGTTCGGTCCCGTCGGCGACGCCAGCACGCAGCAGATCGTCGACGGCCTGCCGATGTGGGGCAAGCCGCTGCCGTGGAAAACCACCGCGCTGACGCCGAACCTGGGCCGCATCGACGCGACCGACGACATCCGCCCCGGCCTCGGCGAGAGCGGCGTCGCCAAGCTCAAGCGCTTCGTGCAGGCCGGCGGCCTGCTGGTCACCGCCGAGGACACGGCGAAATTCGCCATCGACGTGGGCCTGGCACCGGGCGCGTTCGTCACCAAGACCGACAAGCTGAAAGTGGTCGGCAGCGTGCTGCAGGCGAAATTCGCCGACCGCCGCAGCCCGATCGCCGCCGGCTACGACCGCGACGAACTGGCGCTGTACAGCGCGGCCGGCCAGTCGTTCAGCGTGTCCAACCTGGTCACCGGCGACAAGGGACTGCCGACCGCGAAGGATTTCCAGCGCCCGACCGGACGCGGCGGCCCGCACGACACGGACATGCCCGAAGGCCGCGCCTCGCTCACCCCGGCCGCGCTGCCCGACGTCAAGCCGTGGCAACCGCTGCCGCTGAACGCCGAGCAGATGCGCAACAACCCGTGGGTGATCCCCGCCGATCAGCGCCCGCGGGTGATCCTGCGCTACGCCGACGCGAAGAACCTGTTGATCTCCGGCTTGCTCGACGGCGGCGACGAGATGGCCGAGCGCGCCGCCGTGGTCGACGCCCGCTACGGCAAGGGCCACGTGCTGCTGTTCGCCAGCAACCCGATCTGGCGCGGCGAGACCATCGGCAGCTACCCGCTGGTGCTCAACGCGATCGTGAACTTCAACAGGCTGGACACGCCGCCGGCGAAACCCTGAAGCCGGCGACCAACCCGGTCACTTCGACGGTGGCGCGGCCGGCTTCATCATGGCGTCGCGCGCGGCCTTGAACGGATTGCCGGCATACCACTGCGGCCACACGCCCGCATGGCTGAGGTATTGCCCCAATTCGTACAGTGCCTGGGTGTCCTGGAGGATGCCTTCCAGGTTCCAGTGCGGATCAAACACGTCGTTCGTCGTGTGATAGCGATGCGCCGTATAGTCGTCGGCCGCCTTCTGGCCGGCGGCCCTGCCGCCATCGAGCAGGTCGAGGCCCGAGCTGGCCAGCATCGCCGGCACGCCGGCCCTGGCGAAGTTGAAATGATCGGAGCGGAAGTAGAAGCCGTTCTCCGGGGTAACCTCCGGCGAGATCACCCGACCCTGCTTGCGCAGCACGCCGGCGAGCATGTCCTCCAGCTCGGACTGGCCCTTGCCGATCACCGTCATGTCGCGTGCAGGGCCGATGACCGGCAACGCGTCGACGGCGATGTCGGCCACCGTGCGGTTCAGCGGAAACACCGGCTTCGCCGCGTAATACTGCGAACCGAGCAGGCCCGATTCCTCCAGCGTCGGCATGAAGAACAGCACGCTGCGCTCGGGCGGCTGCGCCTGGTGCGCGAACGCGCCGGCGATCTGCAGCAGCATGCTCAGGCCGGTGCCGTTGTCGATCGCGCCGGCATAGACCTGATGGCCCTGGCGGGTCGGGTCGCTGCCCAGGTGATCCCAGTGCGCGGTGTAGACCACCACCTCGTCGGGCTTGTGGCTGCCCTCGACCATCGCCACCACGTTCTTCGATTCGATGTGGCCGATCTGGTTGTGTAGGGCGATCGAGGCCGTCGCGCGCAACGGCACCGGCTCGAAGCCCGGCTTCGCCGCGGCCCGTTCGAGTTCGGCGAAATCGAGGCCGGCGGCGGCGAACAGCCGGGTGGCCGCATCGCGTGTCAGCCAGCCGGCCACCGGCAGCCGCGGCGACGGATCGACGCTGGCCGGCAGGCTCAGCTGCGGCCCGACCGCGCCGTTCTGCAGCACGCTCCACGGATAGCCGGCCGCGGCGTCGCTGGTGTGCACGATGAAGCACGCCGCGGCGCCCTGCAGCGCGGCCTGCGCGTACTTGTACGGCCAGCGGCCGTACCAGGTCATCGCGCGGCCGTTGAACAGCTTCGGATCGCGGCTGGCGAAGCCGGGATCGTTGACCAGCACGATCACCGTCTTGCCCTTCACGTCGACATTCCGGTAGTCGTTCCAGTGCCAGGCCGGCGCATCCGCGCCGTAACCGAGGAACACCACCGGCGAGTCCTTCAGCGCGACCTCCGCTTTCGCCTGCAGGGTCTGCGCCACCATGTCGGTGCGGTAGGCCAGCTTCAGCGGCTCGCCTCGGGCAGTGACGTCCAGGGTGACGTCGGTATTCAGCAGCAAGGTGGAATCGGCCGGCACGGTCTGGTACCAGGAGCCGTGGTTGCCCGGCCGCAGGCCCATCCGCTTGAACTCGGCCACCAGGAAATCGGTGGTGCGCTGCGCACCGAGCGTGCCGGGTTTGCGCCCGCCGAACGCATCGGAGCTGAGCGTCTGGTCGAAGCGCGCGAAATCGGCGGCGTTGATCGACGGCGACCGCGCCATGTCCGCGTCGCCCGCTGCCGCCTGCAGCGGCAACATGGCCAGGCCCAGCGCCGCCAGCAGGACGAAACTCCTCACACGCATCGAAACACTCCCGGCAATGGCATCGGCGTCCTTTGTAGCGCGCGCCTGCGCGGCTGTCCACGCGAGCGGCCGCGCCCGCGATCGCCAGCGGCGGCTAACGTGCAAATGCCATTGCAACCACAGGACAATCAGCCGCGCATGCCGGCGTCGAACAGCCTGATCCGGTTGCGTCCCTCGCGCTTGGCCTGGTACAGGGCCCGGTCCGCATCGATCATCAGCTGCCGCAGCGCATAGCCGCTGCTGGCTGCGGCGGCGACGCCAAAGCTTGCCGAGATCGGGATGCCGGGCGCGTCCCCGGCGATCGAGGCGGCGGCGATTGCCGCGCGCATCTGCTCGACGCTCGGCAGCACGCTGTCCAGCGTGCACTCGGGCAACAGCACGCCAAACTCCTCCTCGCCCAGGCGGCCGAACACGTCGGTGGAGCGCAGATGCGCCTGGCAGGCATCGACCGCGCGCTTCAGCACCCGGTCGCCCACCGCGTGACCATGCGTGTCGTTGACCAGCTTGAAGTGGTCCAGGTCGATCAGCACCAGGCAGGCGTCGCGCGCCGATTTGCGGCAATAACGCAACTCCCGCTCGGCCTCGTTGACGAAGTGCTGCCGATTGAAGATGCCGGTAAGGCCGTCGCGCCGCGCCAGCCGCATGAAGCGCAATTGCGAGCGCTTGACCCGATAGGCCCACACGATGATCGACGCCAGCACCATCAGCAGCAGCGCGACGTACAGCCGGCTGGTTTCCGCCGCCTTGCGATCCAACTCGCCCTGCAGGGCGAGAATCCTGTTCTTCTTGTCGAGCCCGTCGATCTGCAGCTTCTTCGCCAGCACCTGCTGCTTGGCGATCTGATAGGCGAGTGCTTTCGCGCTGAGCCGGCTCTGGTAGCCATCGTGGGCAACCACGTATTTTTCGAGGTATGCCAGCGAGCCCTTGCTGTCGCCCCGTTCCTTGGCGACTTCGTAAAGCACCCGATAGGCACTGGCCGTGGATTTCGAATACGACCGGTTGGCATCCGTCATCAGGGCGCTATTGGCAAACTTCACGGCCGAAGCAAGATCGCCGATCTGCCGGTAAGCCGCGGCCAACGTAGCCTCGAACTGGGTAACCTGGGGCGGAAAGCCCGCTTGCAACACCTTGGGATAATTTGCCTGCAGTACACGGATGGCTGACTCGGGGCGACCCCGCCGCATGTCGAAACCCGCCAGCAGATGCCGGAAACTGAGTGAAAACAGGGTATCGCCCGCCTTTGCACACGCCTCCGCGCCATCGTGAAGCTGATCGGCAGGCAACTGTGCGCTGCCGCTTTCAAATAGCGCATCGGACTTGTAGAACCAGCCCTTGCATGCACTCTGGGTGTCGGGGCTTTCCCTGATCATCTGATCGGCATAATGAGTAGATACATCGTATTGCCCTGCCTCGATGTACAACTGTGCCGCGACACCAAGCCCCTGTATGCGGACGCCGGGTTCTTTGATTTTTGGCAGTTGCTCCAACAAGGGGTTGAGCTTGGCAAAGGCTTCCTCATAGCGGGATTCGGCCACCATGAGATCTATCACCGTGGCAATGGCACGAAACGCCAGGACGGGATCCTCCGTTTGGTCCGAGATCGCCGTCAACGAAGGCAACGCCGCGGCGTAGTTGCCCGCAAAGGCGATCCGCCGAGCCTCAAGGTAGCGCAGATGCAGCTTTTGTTGCGGTGAGAGCCTCGCCGCAACCGCGTCGAGTTGCCTCATCAGCTCATTGAACTTGGCGTGATTGGAGGACTCGACGCTTTCGGCTTGCCTCAACAACTGCGCAGGATCGTCGGATACCGGCGCAGTCGCAGCAACCGCGCCCGCTTCAAACAAAAGCAGAAGCATGCAGCACGCAAATACCAATCTGTACCGGCCCGTCCGGCCCATGAGCTAGTCAGCGGTCGCAAGCACAGGAGCGGCAAGTCGTGAAGCCTGGTTCTCAATCTCCATCGCTTTTCTTCTCCTTGTCCTCGTCGTCCTTCTTCTCTTCACCCTCTTCGCAGCTGCCGTCACACTCCTCCTGCTCCTCGCCCGGTTTGGCGGGATTGATCAGACAGCAGTACGGACCCTGCCCCAGTAACGTCCGCAACTCCTGTCCATCCCTGGCAAGGATCGCCACGCGCAACTCCGGATCAATCTCGGCATTGGACAGCGCTGACCCTACTTCATCCCGAGATGCATGACGCAATTGCGCGTCCTGCCCCACCCTTTCCAGAAAATCGATCACATCGAACATCGATCATCCCCCTGTCAGGATGAGTAATGGCTGGCGGTCCGGTAATGACCGCGTCAAATCCGTCTGCTGATCTTTTCCCCATTTCCCACGCATTGCGCGCCGCAAGCAGCAAGCTCCGGCCGCCCGCCGGGCCCAAAGTACACCCTTCCTTCGATGTCGTGCCATCGCATTGGTGCGGTCGGCGTTGCCCTGAGGCGGCAGGCGGACGGCAGCCATCTGGCCCGGTTTACTGCACGCCTTCGGCCGTCACGGCAACGGCATTCAGCTGCGGCTCCGCCCGGCCGTCGCTCACGCTGACGCGGTTGCGGCCCTCGCGCTTGGCCCGATACAAGGCGTCATCGGCGTGGATCAGCAACTGGCGAAGCTCATGCCCGGAGTACCGGGTGCTGGCCACGCCAAAGCTGGCCGAGACGCAGATTTCCTCGGCAGCGTCGCCGCGGACCACCGCCACGAGCGCCTGCCGGATCCGTTCGGTCCGGCTTAGCACCTGCTCGAGCGTGCAGTCCGGCAACACGATGCCGAACTCCTCGCCGCCCAGGCGGCCGAAGATATCGGTGGAGCGCAGATGCGCCTGACAGGCGGCCACGGCACGTTTCAGCACGCGATCGCCCACCGCATGTCCGTAGGTATCGTTGACGGCCTTGAAGTGATCCAGGTCGATCAGCACCAGGCAGGCCTCCCGCCCCGACTTGCGGCAGTACTGCAATTGCTGTTCGGCCTCGTTGACGAAATGCTGCCGGTTGAAGATGTCCGTGAGCCCGTCACGCCGCGCCAGCCGCATGAAACGCAACTGCGAGCGCTTGACGCGGTAAGCCCAAAAACCGATAAAAGCCAGCACCGTAAGCAACAGCAATATGTACAGACGACTCGTCTCGGAAGCTTTTTTGTCGAGGTTTCGCTGGAGCTGCAGGATTTGGTTCTGCTTGCTCAATGTGTCTAGCTGCAGTTTTTTGGCGAGCAGTTGTTGCTGGACGATCTGGAAGGCGAGTGCCCTGGCCCCCACTTCATCCAGCCAACCGTTATTTGACGCCATATAACGTTCATGATGGTCAAGAGCGGCCCGCAGATCCCCCTGGCTCTTCGCAATAAGATAGAGAACGCGCTCGGCGACACTCAAGGATTCCGAATATTTGTTCCCTTCACTTCGAGCAACAACCTGGAGTGCCGATTGCTTCGATAAAGCAATCTGGCTGGTACCCAAATATGCCTCGGCCAATAACGCATCAACCTGAGAGAGTAACCACGAGTAACCACTCCTCTGCACTGCATCGTAATTACTCCTCAAAAGCATGATTGCCTTCTCGGAATGCCCCCGTTGCAATGCAACTCTCGCCAAATACAGGCGAATGCCATTGGCATAAAGGTCGTCGCCCACCTTCTGGCAAAGATCTATGCCCTGCTGAAGCTTTTCGTTAATTCCGTCCAGCTTGCCCGCCTTGTAAAGCGCCGCTAGTCTCGCGTAGCCCGTTTTGCACATCCAATCGTTTGGCTGCCGGGTTTCATTGGCAAGCTGGTCAGCATAATTCCAGGCAAGATCGTACTGCCCAGACTCCTCGTAGAGGAGCACGGCGACGGTGATCGCCAAGGCACGCGCATCCGGGTCAGAAACCGTATGCAGCCGCGATAGCACCAAATTCAAGCGTCGGAACGCATCCTCGTAACGGGAACGCTCTGCGAGAGAGTTCACCATGAAGGAGTCCGTTTTGAAGCGCAGAACCGAGTCCCGCGAATGGGTCAACACCGTATCGGCCAACCGATCCGATGTCGCATAATCGCCGACGTAAGCCGCCTGCCATGCTTGAAGGTAATGCAGATATTCCTGTTGCTCGGGCGACAACTTCGCAGCCTGTTTGTCGAGACGCTGCAAGAGCTCCAGGAATCTGTCGTGGTTCTGTGTTCTGCTGCTATCAGCCTCCTTGAGCAGGGAGGCGCTTTGGTCAACGACCGGGAGCACAGCCGCATAGGCAATACTCCCGGATAGTCCGAGCAATATCCACCCCGCGATCACCATCCGACGATTCACTACGGATGCGGGCATTGATTTAGCCGATCAACTCCACGGCACTCAACGCGGCGCGGCTGGTTTCGCCCTCGCGCTCAGGAGTTTCGTTGCCGCCTTCATCCTCCTGCTCTTCCTGCTCCTCGGCGGGCGCGAGCATCGCGCAATGTGTCGCAATGCCCAGCAATGCCTTCAATGTCGATGAATCCTCAGAGAGGATCGCATCCTGCAAAATCAAATCCAGCCCTGCGCTTGCCGCTACCTGCTCAAGCTTATTGCCCGATGCTCGGCTCAGCTGCGCGTCCTTCCCCATCCTTTCAAGAAACTCGACAACATCCGACATATGCATTCCCCCCGACTGTTGTTGGCTTGGTCAGCGTCTCGGGGAACACTGCCTCGCTGGCGCCATGCGCCAGCGAGGCCATTCCGGTTCAAGCACGCTGTTCGTGGTAGTACTCGTCTTCGTCGTTGATCCCGGGAACAAGCAAACACCTTACCTGTGCAGGAACCAACAAGCAGCATACATTCTGTGCCCCCACCAGCGCAGTCAGCCGTTCTTGGTCCTTGGCCAGCACAGCCTCCTTGATATCCTGATCGAGCTGGCTATGGACCAGCATGCGTTGCATGTCCCCGGCGGAAGCATAGCGCAAGCTGGCGTTCTGCCCGACGTTCTCAAGAAAATCGATAATGTTCGACATGGCGTATCTCCCGGAATAGTCAATGGATTGGAATGGCGCGACTGGCCTGATTGCGGGGTGGAAGGGTTTACCCCGCAGCGAGGCTTCAAACCGCGCCGATTCATCCTAGGGACGACGCCAACGGCAACTTGCCGACTCGTTCACAAAACGCCCGCATCCTGCTTGATTTCCACCTTGTCCAGCGCGTCCAGCCGCGCGCGCATTTCCAGGTCGGGCTGCAGCGGGCCGACCGGCGGCAGCACCACAGTGTCTTCCATGCCGACTTCCGCCTGCGGCAGCTCGGCCAGCCGGATCCGGCGGATCCGCGGCTGCTGGATCGGCAAGGTCGCGCCGCGGTAAATGGTGATCTCGTGGTCCAGCGGATACTCGCGCGCCAGCACCTCGACCAGCAGCTCGCGGTAGGCGGGGCCGGTAGAGAAGCGCGCCAGCGACTGGTCGCCGACCAGGCCCACCTGCCACAGCACCAGGTAGGCGGTCGGGTCGATCCTGCGTTTGTAGAACAGCAGCTGGCTGGCCTCGAAGTGCTGGCAGCCGTAGCGGCCCGGGTCGATGCCGAGGTCGGCGTAGAGGCAGTCCTCGGCCGAGATGCCCGGTTCCATGTGTGCCTCGTAGCCTTCGCTGCGGGCGACCTCGATCGACTTGTGCGGTGCCCAGGCGAACACGCCGGGATGGCCGTAGAACACGCCGCAGACCCGCTTGCCCGCGCGCACCTCGGTGAGGATCGCCTCGACCATCTCGCGGTAGGTCTGCATGCGCGACTTGCCCTCGCGGTAGTACGGCTGCAGGCTGCGCACGTCCGGATGCATCTTGTGCAGCCACATCTCGACGATGCCGTCGGAGAGCCCGGCAAACACCACGTCGGCTTGTTCGATGTAGCTGCGCGCCAGCGGGCCGAGGTGCGAGCCCAGGGTCATGCCCAGGCCCACGCAGACCAGGCTGCCGGGTGAAGGTGCTGCATCCATGGTGGGTCGCTCGTCTTGACGGGAAGCGGCATTATTCACCCGCCCCGGACGGCGGCGCCAGTTCAGTGGTTCGGGGCCGGGCCGGGCTTTGCCGGAAACGCCTCCATCAGCGGCTTGATCAGGTCCAGCGGCAGCGGGAACACGATGGTCGATGACTTGCCGTTGTTGGACATGTCGGCCAGCGTCTGCAGGTAGCGCAGCTGCAGCGCCTGCGGCTGCTGCGACAGCATCGCGGCGGCATCGCGCAGCTTCTCGGCGGCCTGCATCTCGCCCTCGGCGTGAATCACCTTGGCGCGGCGTTCGCGCTCGGCCTCGGCCTGGCGGGCGATCGCGCGCACCATGGTTTCGTTGAGGTCGACGTCCTTGATCTCCACGTTGGCAACCTTGATCCCCCACGGGTCGGTGGCCTCGTCGAGAATGGTCTGCAAGGTGTGGTTGATCGAATCGCGCTGCGACAGGATCTCGTCCAGCTCGTGCTGGCCCAGCACCGAGCGCAGCCGGGTCTGCGCCAGCTGGCTGGTGGCCTGCAGGAAGTTCTCCACCTGCAGCACGGATTTGTCGGGCTCCACCACGCGGAAGTAGACCACCGCGTTCACGCGCACCGAGACGTTGTCGCGCGAGATCACGTCCTGCGGCGGCACGTCCATCACGGTCACGCGCAGGTCGACGCGGATCATCCGCTGCACGAACGGCACCAGCAGCACCAGCCCGGGCCCCTTGGTGCCGGTGTAGCGGCCCAGCGTCAGCACCACGCCGCGCTGGTACTCCGGCAGGATCTTCACCGCGGAGAACAACAGCAACGCGCCGAGGATTACCAGAACACCGACGAATCCGAACATGATCATCTCCTGCCTTTCATGAAATGGCCGCACCGGCTCATGCCGGCTCGACCTGCAACAACAAGCCTTGCCGCGACACCACGCGCACCCGCGCGCCGGCCGGCAAGGCGGTATCGCAACGCACGCGCCAGCGCTCGCCGCGCACCAGCATCCAGGCCTCGCCGCCGGCGCTCACCGGCTCCAGCAGTTCGCCGGTATCCATCAGCATCGCCGCATCGCCGGTAACCGGATGGGCGCGGCGCGAACGGAACACCAGCCACACGATCAGGACCAGCAGCCCCGCCGCGCACACCGCGATGCCGGCAATCACGCCGAGATTGACGCCATAGCCCGGCACCCCGGTGTTCATCAGCATCACCGAGCCCGTCACGAACGACACCAGCCCGCCGACGCCGAACGCACCCACGCTGGGGTTGGCCGCCTCGGCCACCAGCAGGCCGACGCCCAGCGCCATCAGCGCCAGCCCGGCGTAGTTCACCGGTAGCAGCTGCAGCGCGTACAGGCCCACCAGCAGGCAGATGCCGCCGGCGATGCCGGGCAGCATCGCGCCGGGATGCATCGCTTCCAGCGCCAGCCCGAAGATGCCGGCCAGCAGCAACAGGTAGGCGATGGTGGGGTTGGTGATGATCGCCAGGAAGCGCGTGCGCGCACCGGGCGCGTACTCGCGCACGGACGCACCCTTGAGCTGCAGCGTGACGTCGCGCTCACCCACACGTACCTTGCGTCCGTCCGCCCTGGCCAGCAGCTCGGCCACGTCCGCCGCCACGAAGTCGATCACCTGCTGCTGGGCGGCCTCGCTGGCGGTCAGCGTGGCCGCGCCGCGCACGGCCTGCTCGGCCCAGGCCGCGTTGCGCCCGCGCAACTGCGCCAGCGAGCGGATATAGGCGATCGCATCGTTCATGGCCTTGTGCGATTCCGCATCGTCGGCAGCCGTCTGGTCATCCGCCGTCGTGGTGGCCGACGCCGGCTGCCGGCCGGCCTTCGGCAGCGGCATGGGCCTGCCGCCGCCCAGCGCCACCGGCGTCGCCGCGCCCAGGTGGGTAGCCGGCGCCATCGCGGCGATCTGCCCCGCATACAGGATGTAAGTGCCGGCCGAAGCGGCCCGGGCACCGGCGGGAGCGACGTACACCAGCACCGGCACCTTGCTGGCCAGCATGCCGGCGATGATCTGCCGCATCGAATCGGCCAGCCCGCCGGGCGTATCCAGGCGCAGCACGATCGCCGCCGCGCCATCGGCGACGGCGCGTTTCGAGGCGTCGTCGAAGTATTCGGCGGCAGCCGGACCGATCGGACCGTCCAGGGCGATCTGCGCCACCATCGGCCGGGCCACGGGTTGGCCGATCGCCGCCGCCAGCACCGTGAGCGCCGGCAGCATGCAGCAGAACATGATCCATGCCACCCTCGACCCGCGCTTCATCGGACCCGCCTCCCGCCGATTCGTCATCGACGCAGCCATCCTAGCGCGGACGGCGCGCGCAAACTCGTCAATCGCAACTTCCGACAGCCCTTCCAAGGAACCCGTCATGCCAAAAATCGATATAGCTACCGTCCCGGAACGCAAGGGCTCCGGCTATCCGCCGCCTTATGCAGGGTTCGCCGGCGAACGCCGCAAGCAGGCGCTGGGCGACGCCGGCGGCCTGACCGACTTCGGCGTCAACCTCACCCACTTGCCGGCCGGTGCCTGGTCCAGCCAGCGCCACTGGCATTCGCACGAGGACGAATTCGTCTACGTGCTGGCGGGCGAGCTGGTGCTGGTCAGCGACGCCGGCGAACAGTTGCTGCGCGCCGGCGACTGTGCGGCGTTTCCGCGCAACGTCGCCGACGGCCATCACCTGATCAATCGCAGCGCAGGGATGGCCGTCTACCTGGAGGTCGGCTCGCGCTCGAACGAGGACACCTGCACCTATCCCGACATCGACCTGCATCTGGAACGCGGCGCGGACCGTTTTTCGCACAAGGACGGAACACCCTACGCCTGAACTCCAGCGCTGTCGTCCTGCAGCGGCCATTCTGCCAGCACCTGGTAGTCCGGCTGACCAACCACGCCGTGAACCAGCGCGAACCGTTCGACCGGCCATGTCACGGGCGTGATCGGCGTGCTGGCCAGCCGCGCGCCCTGGCTGTAGGCGATGGTGACATGCGGGGTGAAGTGGCGTGCGACATGGCGCCCCTGCCCAGCCAGCACGAGCGCACGGCGCAGGTCATGCCACAGGCGTTGCAGCGGCTCCGGCACGTGCGCGCTGCGCAGGACGCGCGGCGGCTGCCGGCCCTGGAAGCTGGCGGCCTCGTGCAGCACCCAGGCGAACGGCGCCATGCGCACCCCGCCTGCGGCAGCCAGCGCCGCGTCGACCACAGCCTGCCGCAGCAGCGCATGGTCGCCCAGAAAATGCAGCGTGGCGTGGTAGCGCGCAGGGTTCACCCAGCGCGCGCGCAGGTCCGGCTGGCCGGCCTTGAGCGCGGCCGCTGCCTGTGCCAGCCGCGCACGCGTCGCCGCATCCGGCAGCAACGCGAGGAACAGGCGATGCATCGGCACGGATCCGCCTGCGTCGCCGCCGAGCAGATCGGCCTGCAACGGGCCGGGGGAATGCGTTCGCGTGGTCATGGCGCGTGCCGGGCGTGAAAGGCGTGGCCGGGCGGAATCGACATCCTGCCCGCGTGGCCGACGAGGATGCCACAGCAGGCCCACCGCAGCGTCAATGCATCGCCGGCGGCTTCACTCGACGCCGTCCGCGCCCCACAATGCCTCCATGCCCACCGCCAGCTGCAGCTCATCGAGGTCGACCACCGCGCTGACCGCATGGGCCGGCTCGTCGCCGCGCCGGCGTATCGGCACGCCGACGCGCAGACCGTCCCGGGTGGTGATCGAGGCCACCTTCGGCATGTGCCCGGTCGCGCCGCGCTGGGTGACCACGGCGATGCTGCCGTTGTACAGGCGCACGCCGGTGCCGGGGGGATACACGCCCAGCGCCTTGATGAACCGCGCCGCCAGATGCTCGTCCATGGTCGCGCCTTCGTTCAGGAACAGCCAGCGCAGCGCCACATTCGGCGGCATCGCCGGGCGCGAATCGCGGCAGGCCACCCGTGCGCAGTACACGTCCGCCAGGGACAGCAGCTGGGCCGGCAGGCCGATCGCGTCGCCCGCCTTGCCGGCGGGATAGCCACTGCCGTCGGGGCGCTCGTGGTGATCCTGCACGATGTCCAGCCACAGGGCATCGGTCACCCCGTGCCCGCGCAGCAGCGCGACGCCGCGTTCGCAATGGCCACGGACCGCGGCCCGCTGTGCATCGGTGAGAGGCCCGCCCTGGGCCTGCAACCGCTGCTGCAGCTGGAACATGCCGATATTCATCGTCAACGCCGCCGCCGTCGTCGCCGCCAGCTCCGCCGGAGCCAGCTGCATCGCCGCTCCCGCGATCTGGCAGGCAACCGCCACGTTGACGGCGTGGCGGATGCTGTAGAGACCCTCGCGGCGCATCAGGATCGAGGCCAGCGCCACGTCCGCGTTCAGCCTGCAGGCGCGTCGCAGCATGCCGGCCATGCGCGACACCTGCGCAGGAAAATCCGCCGGCGACGGCGCGTCGAGCAGTGCCTGCAGATGCCGTCGGACCGCGAGCACCAGCGCCAGCGGTGAGGCCCTGGCTGGCTCCTTCGCGGAAACGCCGGGGCGCGCGTCCGCCATCAGCGCCTGCCGCATCAGCTTCTCGATCTGCCCGTCGCTGGTGATCACGTGCCCCTCGCACAGCAGCAACGTGCCCTTGCCGTCGTAGGCATTGCACGGCAACGGCTGGCCCACCTGCAGTTCCGACGGATGGATAAGGCGCCTGGGCACATCGAACCTCGCGAACCGACCGGAAAGCCGCCGGACGGGGCGATGGCCTGGCGGCGCCGCTCCCGAACCCCATCGTTCCCGCAGTGCGCCCCCGCACAACGCCCGCAGGCCCCGCGGTCCCGTACATGGCAGATCGGCCGGGCGCACGGAAACTTGAGCCGAAGACCGGTTACCCCCAACCGGCGCAGATCCGCGCCGGTTCCCGCGGAGCCATCAGCCGCCGGCGGCGTTCGCCGCGGTCGGCGCGGCCGGCAGCGTCCGGCCGGTCAGCGCCGTGCGGATCGCACGCAGCTTGGCCTTGATCTTCACCTCGTTGGCCGGCCCCACACGCAACAGCAGCTTCTGCCCGGTCGAGCGCGCTTCCAGCGCGGGATCGACGTAGACATAGAACGCCTTCGAACGCACCACGGCCAGCGGCGTGGCCGGCTCCGGCGCGGCCAGCAGGTCGTCGATCGCCACCACCAGGCGATCGTTGAAATAGCCCGTCGGATAACCCAGCTGCCGATAGGCCTGCTGGAACAGCGGATAGGCGTGCACGTACCAGGCCACCAGCGCCTGCGGATCGACGGCGTCGACGACCCGCATATACGGCGCATAGCGTGCGTAGTTCCGTTCACCAAGCAGCGTGGCGCTGCCGGCCTCGTCGACCGCGAAAGCGCCCTTCGGCACCCGCGCCGGCAGCGTGAACGCGGCCAGCCCGTCGTGGCGCGGCAGCGCATCGACGGTCGCCACGAGACGGGCAATGATCTGCTGTGGCACCAGCAACGCGGACACGTCGCCACCACCCAGCGCAGCGAGCGCGGCGGCCACGCCGGCGTCGCTGTCGTCCAGCGCCGGCAAGGCGCTGGTCGAAGCCGTTGCGGGCGCGACCTGCGCCTGTTCGATCGGATGCCGGATCGCCGGCTCGACCGGCGGCGCGGCAGCCGATGCCGAGCTTGCCGGTACCACCGGTGGTGGTGCACCGGCGTGCATGGCCTTGCGCGCGAGATAGGCCCCCGCCCCCACGACGGCCGCCACCACGACCACCGCCACGATCCAGCCGCCTGTCGATGTCTGCTTGCCCACGATGACTCCCTTGCGTCGAGTGTCCGTTATTGACTGGCCCGTGCGCGATTCGTTCATCACGGCTGTTCGCGCCGGCACGACTTACCCTAGCAGCTGGCCGGACCGGCGCTGCCGCCGCGGCCGGCGATAACAACCAGGTCACGCCGCGACAACGCCACAAACGCTAAACGATGAACCGCGCAAACCCGCCTCGCCCATGCGGATATCCCGGGCCGATCGGCGCCATCCGCGCGGCGGGCGCCATGCCGGAGGTGGAGGTACGCCCCATGAAAACCCGATGCGTATTCAGCACGCCCGACCTGACCGCGGCACGCGCCGCGATGGCGGCGGCCCGCGCCGCCGGCGTCGACGACGGCGACATCTCGCTGGTCGCCCGCGAGGACATCGAGCTGGAGAAGATCCCCGACCACCTGATGCAGGGCCGCAACGATTTCTACCCCGCCGCCGTGCGCGGCGGCGTCTGCGGCGGCGGTACCGGCCTGCTGCTCGGGCTGGCCGCAGCCGCCGTGCCGCCGCTGGGCGTGACGCTGGCCGGTGCCGCGGCGATGACCGTCGCCGGCGCCGCGTTCGGCACCTGCATCGGCGAGATGGTCGGCTTCGAGGTGCCCGACGTGGTCAGCCGCCGGTTCAAGGACGAGATCGCCGCCGGCCGCATCCTGGTGGTGATCGACGCCAGCAAGGACCGGCTCGGCGTGGCCGAGCCCGCGGTGGCGCGCACCGGTGCCACGCCGCTGCCGTTCCACGCGCATACCGTGCTGACCTGACAATCCGCTCAAGCCTTCAGCCGGTAGCCGCTGCGGAAGATCCACCACACTGCGGCCAGGCAGATCGCGAGAAACACCAGGGTCATGCCCACGCTGACGCCCACGCCGACGTCGGCGACGCCGTAGAAACTCCAGCGGAAACCGCTGATCAGGTACACCACCGGATTGAACAGGGTGACCTTCTGCCAGAACGGCGGCAGCATGTGGATCGAATAGAAGCTGCCGCCGAGGAAGGTCAGCGGCGTCACCACCAGCAGCGGCACCAGCTGCAGCTTCTCGAAGTTGTCCGCCCAGATGCCGATGATGAAGCCGAACAGGCTGAAGGTCACCGCGGTGAGCAGCAGGAACGTCAGCATCCACAGCGGATGCTCGATCTGGAACGGCACGAACAGCCGCGCGGTGACCAGGATGATCAGGCCCAGGATGATCGACTTGCTCGCCGCCGCGCCGACGTAGCCGGCGACGATCTCGAATGGCGACACCGGCGCCGACAGGATCTCGTAGATCGTGCCGACGAACTTCGGAAAGTAGATGCCGAACGACGCGTTGGAGATGCTCTGCGTCAGCAGCGACAGCATGATCAGTCCCGGCACGATGAAGGCGCCGTAGCTGACCCCGTCGATGCCGTTCATGTGCGAGCCGATCGCCGCACCGAACACCACGAAGTACAGCGAGGTGGAGATCACCGGCGAGACGATGCTCTGCAGCAGGGTGCGCCAGGCGCGCGCCATCTCGAAACGGTAGATCGCGCGGATCGCATAGATGTTCATGCGCGTTCCCTCAGCAGGCTGACGAAGATGTCCTCCAGCGAACTCTGCCGGGTCTGCAGGTCCTTGAAGTCGATGCCCGCCTCGCCGAGCCGGCGCAGCAACACGTCGATGCCGGTGTGCTCGCCCTGCGCGTCGAAGGTGTAGACCAGTTGCCGGCGATCGTCCGACAGCGCCAGCGGGTAGCCAGCCAGTGCGGCGGGGATGGCTTGCAGCGGGTTCTGCAGGTGCAGGGTCAGCTGCTTGCGGCCGAGCTTGTTCATCAGCTCGGCCTTGTCCTCGACCAGGATCAGCTCGCCCTTGTGGATCACCCCGATCCGGTCGGCCATCTCCTCGGCCTCCTCGATGTAGTGGGTGGTCAGGATGATGGTGACGCCGCTGGCGCGCAGCGCGCGCACCATCGCCCACATGTCGCGGCGCAGTTCCACGTCGACGCCCGCGCTGGGCTCGTCCAGGAACAGGATCTGCGGCTCGTGCGACAGCGCCTTGGCGATCATCACGCGCCGCTTCATGCCGCCGGACAAAGTGATCAGCCTGTCGTTGCGCTTCTCCCACAGCGAGAGATCCTTCAGCACTTTCTCGATGTGCGCCGGGTTCGCCGCCTTGCCGAACAGGCCGCGGCTGAAGCTGACCGTGTTCCACACCGTCTCGAACGCGTCGGTGGTCAGCTCCTGCGGCACCAGGCCGATCTTCGTGCGTGCCGCGCGGTAGTCCCGCACGACGTCGTGGCCGTCGGCCAGCACGCTGCCCTCGCTGGGATTGACGATGCCGCAGATGATGCTGATCAGGGTGGTCTTGCCGGCGCCATTGGGGCCGAGCAGGGCGAAGATCTCGCCGCGACGGATCTCCAGGTCGATCCGCTTCAGCGCCTGGAATCCGGAGGCGTAGGTCTTGCCGAGCTGGCGAACGGTGATGATCGGCTGCATGCGATCTCCTGGGGAACGGATCGGCCGCGCGGAGCGTCGATGGTATGCCATGTCGCCGTTGGCATGTCGTCGCCGCGCCGCTCGACGCAGCGGCCACCGTGTTGCTAAGGTCACCAGCGCGCCCGGAACACCTCATGAACTCGATCGAAGTAGCGTTGGCCATGCTGCTGGCCGTGGTCGGCAGCGGCTACCTGGTCCGCATGCTGCCGTTCTCGCTGCCGCTGCCGCTGGTGCAGATCGGGCTGGGCGCGGTGATCGCCGGCGTGTTCAAGCACGGCGTGGCGCTCGACCCGGACATCTTCTTCCTGCTGTTCCTGCCGCCGCTGCTGTTCCTCGACGGCTGGCGCATCCCCAAGGACGGCCTGTTGCGCGACCGCGGCGCGATCCTGGCGCTGGCGCTGGGCCTGGTGGTGGCCACCGTGCTCGGCGCCGGCTTCCTGATCCATTGGCTGATCCCGGCGATGCCGCTGGCGGTGGCGTTCGCGCTGGCCGCGATCGTGTCGCCGACCGATCCGGTGGCAGTGTCGTCGATCACCGCGCGCGTGCCGATCCCGAGGCGGCTGATGCACATCCTCGAAGGCGAATCGCTGCTCAACGACGCCACCGGCCTGGTCTGCTTCCGCTTCGCCGTGGCGGCGGCGGTGACCGGTGGGTTTTCGCTGCTGTCCGCGTCGCTGACCTTCCTGTGGGTGGCGCTGGTCGGGCTCGGCGTCGGCGTGGCGTTCACCGTGGCGGTGAGCTTCGCGCAGCGCTGGCTGTCGCGGCACTTCGGCCAGGAGGCCGGCTCGCCGATCCTGATCAGCCTGCTGATCCCGTTCGGTGCCTACCTGCTCGCCGAGCAGGTGCATGCTTCCGGCATCCTCGCCGCGGTCGCGGCGGGCATCACCATGAGCTACGTCGAACTCAGCGGCCGCCTGCTGGCGACCACGCGGGTGCAGCGCACGGCGGTGTGGAACACGGTGCAGTTCGCCCTGAACGGCATCATGTTCGTGCTGCTGGGCGAGCAACTACCCGCCAGCCTGCAGGGCGCGGTGGCGTCGGTGGCGCAGAGCGGCCATCGCAACCCGTGGTGGCTGCTGGTGTACGCGCTGGCGATCAACGTCGGGCTGGCGCTGCTGCGCCTGGCCTGGGCCTGGATCTCGCTGCGCCTGAACGTGCTCAAGGCGCGCCATCGCGGCCACCCCGTGAGCCGGCTGCACTGGCGGTTGCTGCTGGCCACCTCGCTGGCCGGCGTGCGCGGCGCGATCACCCTGGCCGGCGTGATGACGCTGCCGCTGCTGCTGCCCGACGGCACGCCCTTCCCCGCGCGCGAACTGGCGATCTTCCTCGCCACCGCGGTGATCCTGCTGTCGTTGCTGGCCGCCAGCATCGGCCTGCCGCCACTGCTGAAGGGGCTGGAATTGCCGCCGGAACCGGCGGTGCAGCGCGAAGAAAACCTGGCCCGCCGCGCCGCCGCCACCGCGGCGATCGCCGCCGTCGAGAAGACCCAGCACGAACTGCTGGAAAGGGCTCCGGCCAGCGAAGTCGACACCTACACCAGCGCAGCCACCCGGGTGATCGCGCTGTACCAGCACTGGCTGGACGAGGACGCCTCCGGAGAGGACGAGGCGCGGCAGCTGCGCAAGGCCGACGCCGCTGAACGCGAGCTGCGCCTGGCCGCGCTGCAGGGCCAGCGCGAGGCGATCTTCGAACTGGCGCGCCACTACCAGATTTCCGACGAGGTCTCGCGCCGGCTGGTGCGCGAGATCGACCTGCAGGAAGCGCGTTACCGCTAGACCACGCGCGAGGGTTCCGCGATCCTTCGTCCTGTCCACGCCACGCACGAGCCACGGAGCCCGACCATGCACCTGTTGCACCGGCTGCTGACCACCGCGGCCCTGGCCATTGCCTGGCCCGCTGCCGCCGCCAGCCTGCCGAACCGGCCGGTGCCGTCGCTGGACCTGCACCGCTACGCCGGCCAGTGGCACGAGATCGCGCGCCTGCCGATGTACTTCGAGCGCAAGTGTCTGGACGCCGTCGTCGCCACCTACACGCCGAACCCCGACGGCACCGTCCACGTCCACAACACCTGCCGCACCAGCAAAGGCCGGATGTCCGTCGATGGCGTGGCGCGGATGAAGGACGACCAGCCGGCGGCGCTGGAAGTGCGCTTCGCGCCCGCCTGGCTGACCTGGCTGCCGATGGCGTGGGCCGACTACTGGGTGATCGAGGTGGACGCCGGCTACCGGTGGGCCGTGATCGGCAGCCCCGGGCGCAAGCACCTGTGGATACTCTCGCGCCGCCCCACGATGGATCGCGCGCTGTTCCAGACCCTCAAGGAACACTCGCGCCAGCGCGGCTACGCGGTCGACCAGCTGATCATGACCGCGCCGCTGGATTGATCGCCGGGCGCATCACGAAAAACCGGCGAACGCAGCCCACGCCTCAGTCGAGCGGAAAGATCGCCGCTGGCGCCAGCCCGAGCTCCAGGCCCACGATCAGGCGCAGGCGCGCCTCGAGCGGCGACAGGTTGCCCACCGGCAAGCGCGCGCCGCACATCAGCGCGAACAGCTAGGCGGTTTCCTCCAGCGTGTCGGTGCCCTGGCTGATCACCACGCCGTCCGGCGGCTGCGCACCGGCGGCGAGCGCCTCGACGCGCTCGACCAGCTGCAGCACGTTGGCCAGCGACATCGCGCGGCTCGGCACGGTAAGCGCGTCGGTCGTGGTGACTTCGATCCCCACTGGCAGCCGCACCCCCGCCAGCAGTTCGGCGGCATGGCCCGTCGGACGAAAATGGCCGACCGCGTCGGCGTGGCCGGCAATCGTTCCCCCGCAGGCAAGCAGTGTCACTCGGCGCATGTCCCACCCTGTCAGGCATTGGCGAAGCACACCATCACGCAGCGCCCCGCTTGCAGAAGCCGCACAGGTAACCCGACAAGCAGGCCTTGTCAAAGAGTGCACCGGCGCGTGGCGAAGCTCCCGCGTAGACGGCCGGCCACTTCACCTTGCCCCGCAGGCCTGGCGCGCAGCCCAGCTTCTGCACGATCCAGCTGAACCCGACGATGCGCCAGCCGTGGCTGCCGCACACCAGGCTGAAGCCGTCGATGCCGCAAGGGGACAGCTTGCCGTCGCAGTGGAAATCGCAGGCGCCAGACCCGGGCGAGGTTGCCCCGCACCGTCACCTGCGCAGCCCAGATGCGCTCGCGGAACGCTTCCTTGCTTGCCCTGCGCCGCCAGGTAGCCGGCGTCCGGCTCGATCCCTACCCTGCCGTCGGGCCGCACCATCACGAAACGGGCGCCAGGCAGGATCAGCCGGCGCGAGGCGCCCACGTCATGCCCGCCCTCGTCGCGAACAACGCGTCGACCGCGCCGAACGCTTCGCGCGGCGATGTGCCGGAGGTGTCTTTCGCCGGCACGTTGGTTGCCGCCGGCCCGCATCGTGAAGGCGGCGCCCAGCGTCGCAAGGGTGGTCATCCGCAGGTTCACGCCGGGGCCTCGGTGGCTATCGCCATCCTGTCGCCGGTGCGCCGGCAACGCCATGACCGGCGCCAGGGCCAAAGCCCACGGGATCGGCCTGGACATCATTTGCCCTCGCGTGAGCCGTGCCGCGCCACCATGAGCGATGCGGCGCCACCGGCCCGTGTCGGAAGCCTTTCGATGAAAATAGCTTGCAATTGAATTGCGCGCTATGTAAATTGCGCGAGCATGAGCTCCCCCCGCACATCGCCGACGCCTGCCGCGGACTCCACGCCCCGACTGGACGCGCAGCTGTGCTTCGCCCTGTACTCGGCCGGCCTGGCGATGAACAAGGTCTACCGCAAGCTGCTCAAGCCGCTGGATCTCACCTACCCGCAATACCTGGCAATGATGGTGCTGTGGGAGCACGAAAGCCTCAGCGTGTCGGAAATCGGCAAGCGGCTGTTCCTCGACTCGGCCACGCTCACCCCGCTGCTGAAGCGGCTGGAGACGGCGGGATGGGTGACACGGCTGCGCTCGCGCGACGACGAGCGCCATGTGGTGATCTCACTGACCGCGCGCGGCAAGGCGCTGCAGGCGAAGGCCGGCAAGGTGCAGGAGTCGGTGTTCTGCGCCACCCGCTGCACGCCGGACCAGTTGCTGCACCTGAAGCGGGAATTGCAGGCACTTCGCGGCAAGCTGTCCGATGCCGCCTGACTCGCGTATCCCATTTGTGCAGAAACATAGCGCGCTATTTCATAGCCAGCTATGCATATCGGAATACCCCACAACCCCAAGAAGGAGACACACCATGTCCATTGAAAAAGTCCTGTATCGCTCCAAGGCCACGGCCACCGGCGGCCGCGACGGCCGCGCGACCTCGTCCGACAACGTGCTCGACGTCCGGCTGACCACGCCGAAGGAACTCGGCGGCGCCGGCGGCGACGGCACCAACCCGGAACAGCTGTTCGCCGCCGGCTACTCGGCCTGCTTCCTCGGCGCGATGAAGTTCGTGGCGGCCCAGCAGAAGCTGCAACTGCCGGCCGATACCCGGGTGACCGGCCAAGTCGGCATCGGCCCGATCCCCACCGGCTTCGGCATCGAGGTCGAGCTGACCATCTCGATCCCCGGCCTGCCTCGGGCCGAGGCCGAAGCGCTGGTGCAAAAGGCGCATATCGTGTGTCCGTACTCCAACGCCACCCGCAACAACATCGACGTCACGCTGACCATCGCCTGAGCGCCCGCGCCTTGGCCGGCCGCCAGAGGCGGCCAAGGCGCGAACGACTGCCGCGCGTGGTGCCGGGGCACGTGGACATTTCCCGCGCGGATTCCGGATAAGCTTCGAACCGGCATCACCGCCCCCGGCATCACGCTCGAACAGATACGCATGAACCAACCGCCTTCCCCGCCGGAGCCGGGCGCCGGCCTCACCTTCAGCAGCGTGATGGATCTCCTGCTCGACGCGATCTGCGTGGTGGACGTCCAGGGCCGCTACCTCTTCGTCAGCGCCGCCTTCGAGCACATCTTCGGCTACGCGCCGGAAGAGGTCATCGGGCGGCCGATGATCGGGCTGGTCCATCCCGATGACCGCGAACGCACCCTGCAGGCGGCGGACGAGATCATGGCCGGCCAGCCCAAGCCGCATTTCCAGAACCGCTACGTGCGCAAGGACGGCCGGGTCATCCACATCATGTGGTCGGCGCGCTGGTCGGAGACGGATCGCGTGCGGATCGCGGTGGCGCGCGACGTCACCGAGCTCAAGCACGCCGAGCGGATGCAGGCGGCCCTGCATGCCATTTCCGAGGCGGCGCACTCGGCGGAGGACCTGCTGGAGCTGTTCCGGCACATCCACCGCATCGTCGGCGAACTGCTGCCGGCCAACAATTTCTTCGTGGCCCTGTACGACGCGGACAAGGACGAGCTGAGCTTCCCCTACTTCGTCGACGAACACGACCCGCCACCGCCGACGCAGAGCCTGGATTCCGGCACGCTCAGCAACGAGGTGATCCGCAGCGGACAGGCGCTGCTGCTGACGCCGGAGGCCCGGATGGAACTGCCGCCGCGGGTGCGCCCGATCGTCGGCCGCGATTCGCTGGAGTGGCTTGGCGTGCCGCTCGGCGGGCCGCAGGGCGTGATCGGCGCGCTGGTGGTGCAGAGCTACTCCGGCGAGCTGCGCTACAACGAGCAGGACAAGACGCTGCTGCAGTTCGTCTCCACCCAGATCGCCGCGGCGATCGAGCGCAAGAAGAGCACGACCCGGCTGCAATACCTGGCCCAACACGACCAGCTCACCAGCCTGCCGAACCGCGGCCTGTTCCACGACCGGCTGCGCACCGCGCTGGCCAGGACCCGCCGCGACCGGCAGCAGCTGGCCGTGCTGTACCTCGACCTGGACCGGTTCAAGCCGGTCAACGACCACCACGGCCACGACGTCGGCGACCTGCTGCTGCGCGAGGTGGCGGCACGCATCCGCCACTGCGTGCGCGAATCGGACACGGTCGGCCGCATCGGCGGCGACGAATTCGTGGTGCTGCTCAACGACGCCGGCCACGCCGATCATGCGGTCGCGGTCGCCGCCAAGATCGGCGCCGCCCTGCGGCAGCCGTTCGAGCTGGCCGGCGGCCGGCTGCAGGTGTCGGCGAGCATCGGCATCGCGCTCTATCCGGCCCACGGCGAGGACGCCCGGCAGCTGCTGCGGCGCGCCGACGACGCGATGTACGACGCCAAGCGGCAGGGCGGCGACCAGGCGCGGATAAGCGGCACGCCATAGCAATCCGCGGCGCTCGCCGGTAGCCGCCGGTTCCGCCCTGCTGCTAGGCTCATGCGCGCACCGCGGCCGCGGCGGCGTCACCCGCCCGCCCGCGCCGTTTCCCCGCCACCGAAGCGAAGGTCGAGCTGCCATGACGCGCCATGTCCACGGCTGAGTCCGCCGGCGGCATCGCCTTCGCGCTGGTGCAGGCGGGCAAGCGCTACGGCCGGCTGCAGGCGCTCGAACAGGTCAGCCTGGCGTTCGCCGCCGGCACCACCACCGCGCTGATCGGCAGCAGTGGCTCGGGCAAGTCCACCGTGCTGCGCCTGCTGCTCGGCCTGGAGTGGCCGGACCACGGCCACGTCGAAGTCGACGGCCGCCCCCTGCAGCGCAGCGACGTGCTGCCGCTGCGCCGGCGGGTCGGCTACGTGATCCAGGACGGCGGCCTGTTCCCGCACCTGACCGCGCTGGGCAACCTGGCCCTGCTGCCGCGCCACCTCGGCTGGAATCGCGAGCGGATCCGCCAGCGCGCGGAACAGCTCGCCGCGCTGACGCATTTGCCGACTGGCGTACTGGAGCGCTACCCGGCCGAACTGTCCGGCGGCCAGCGCCAGCGCGTGGCGCTGATGCGCGCGTTGATGGCCGATCCCGACGCGCTGCTGCTGGACGAACCGCTCGGCGCGCTCGACCCGGTGGTGCGCCACGAACTGCAGGACGAACTGAAGCAGATCTTCGACCAGCTCGGCAAGACCGTGATCGTGGTCACCCACGACCTCGCCGAGGCGGCCTGGTTCGCCGAGCGGCTGGTGCTGCTGCGCCAGGGTGCCGTGCTGCAGGACGGGACGTTCCGCGACCTGCGCGAGCGCCCCGCCGATGCCTTCGTCAACCGCTTCGTCGCGGCGCAGCGGCGCCTGCCGGAGGCCCCGTGATGCGCCGCCTGCTACCCGCGCCAATGCTGCTGGGCGTTTGCCTGCTGCTGGGCGCCTGCCTGCTGCCCGCGCCGACGCAGGCCGCACCGGTGCGGATCGGTTCCAAGCAGTTCACCGAGTCGGTGATCCTCGGCGAACTGGCGCTGGCCGGCGCGCGCGAGGCCGGCGTCGAGGCGGTACACCGGCGTGAGCTGGGCGGCACCCGCATCCTGTGGCGCGCCCTGCTCGACGGCGAAATCGACGCCTACCCCGAGTACACCGGCACGCTCACCCAGGAACTGCTGAAGGGCCTGCCGGCGAACGCGGATATCGCCAGCTTGCGCGCGCAACTGAAACCCCTGGGCATCGGCATCACCGACTCGCTCGGCTTCAGCGACAGCTATGCAATCGGCATGCGCAGCGATGTCGCCGCGCGGCTGGGCATCACCGACATTTCCGACCTGCTGCAGCACCCCGGCCTGCGCTTCGGCTTCTCCAACGAGTTCATGGATCGCGGCGACGGCTGGCCCGGCCTGCGCCAACGCTACGGCCTGCCGCAGGCGCACGTGAGCGGCCTCGACCACGCGCTGTCGTACCGCGCCTTGGCCAGCGGCGCGGTCGACGCGATCGACCTTTACAGCACCGACGCGGAAATCCCCTACTACCACCTGCGCACGCTGCGCGACGATCGCGATTACTTTCCACGCTACGACGCGGTCTACCTGTACCGCCTGGCGCTGGAGCAGAGCGCGCCGGCCTTCGTCGGCGTGCTGCACAAGCTCGCCGGCAGCATCGACGAAGACGCGATGCGCGCGATGAACGCGCGGGTGAAGCTGCGCGGCGTGAAGGAAAACGTGGTGGCCGCCGATTTCCTCGGCATCCACGCGGACGGCCACGACGGCGGGCCATGGCCGCACCTGCTCCAGCGCAGCGTCGAACACGTCAAGCTGGTGGCGATCTCGCTGGGGCTGGCGATACTGCTGGCGATCCCGCTGGGCATCCTGGCGGCCCGGCGGCGGCGTCTCGGCCAGTGGTTGATCGGCCTGACCGGCGTACTGCAGACGGTGCCGTCGCTGGCGATGTTCGTGTTCATGATCCCGCTGCTCGGCATCGGCACCTGGCCGGCGATCGCCGCGCTGTTCCTGTACAGCCTGCTGCCGATCGTGCGCAACACGCATGCCGGCCTGGTCGGCATTGCGCCGGAATTGCGCGAATCCGCCGCCGCGCTGGGCCTGCCGCCCGGCGTGCGGCTGCGCCGGGTGGAACTGCCGCTGGCGATGCGCTCGATCCTGGCCGGCATCAAGACCGCGGCGGTGATCAACGTGGGCACCGCCACGCTGGCGGCGCTGATCGGCGCCGGCGGCTACGGCCAGCCGATCCTCACCGGCATCCGGCTGGACGACGTGGGCCTGATCCTGCAGGGCGCCGTGCCGGCCGCCGTGCTGGCGCTGCTGGTGCAGGGCCTGTTCGAACTGGTCGAGCGCCGGCTGACGCCGCGCGGACTGCGGCTCGAAGCGCGCCAATAGATCCGCCTCAGGCCTTCCTCAGGAAACACACCTTCAGCACCAGGCCCTTGATCTTGTCCGAGCTGCCTTCGATGTGCTCGTCGTCGCCGTCGACCAGACGGATGTTGCGGATCAGCGTGCCCTGCTTCAGCGCGATCGACGCCCCCTTCACCTTCAGGTCCTTGATCACCGTCACCGTGTCGCCGCTGTTGAGCACGTTGCCGTTGACGTCGCGCACCACCAGCGCGGCATCGCCCGCATGCACACTCGCCGCGATCGGCCACTCGTGACCGCAGTCGGCGCACACGTAGTTGTCGCCGTCCGGATAGGTGTTCTCCATCGCGCACAGCGGGCAGGCGGGGATGTCGGACATCGGTCGATCCTGGTTGTTCAATCAATGGGCCGCCGATTATACGGGTCATGCGGCGCGCATCCGGCTGCAGTCGCGAGAGTCGCCGACTCGATTATCCTGAACATCCCCTCGCCGAGGTATCCGTCATGTACCGTTCCCTGCTGCTGTTGCTGGCGCTCGCCATGTCCGCATCCGTTTGCGTCGCCGCCGCGCCGGAGGAAGCCGCCATGGCCGGGCTTCCCCATGTCGCGTTCCCGGCGCCGCATCGCGTGGCCTCCGGGCGGCTGCAGGCCAGCGACATCCCCACGCTGAAGCGCGCCGGCATCCGCCAGGTGATCGACCTCAGCCTGGACAGCGAGACGCCCGACTTCGACGAAGCCGCCGCAATGCGCGCGGCCGGCATCGGCTACCACAACCTGCCGATCCGCGGCGCCGCCGACCTGAGCCGCGCCCGGGTCGTGCAGTTCGACCGCCTGCTGCGCGACGCCGGCGACCAGCCGACCCTGGTGCATTGCGCCAGCGGCAACCGGGTGGGCGCGATGATCGCCCTGCGCGCCGTGCTGCTCGGCGGCCAGTCGACCGACGCTGCGCTGGCGGAAGGCCATCGCTGGGGCCTGCAGGGTCTGGAACCGGCCGTGCGCGAGCGGCTGCAGGCATGGTCGAGCGGCGCCACGGATGTACCGGTGCCGCCCGCACACTGAAGCGGCGCCACGCTGGCGCGAAAGCCGCTGGGCAAGTGGGGTACCATGCGCACCACCCAAGCTGCGCACGGCACGGCCCTGGACCCGATCCCCGCTTCGCCGCCCGTTTCCACGCCGCTGCCGCTGCGCGCGGTGTTGCTGATGCTGGCCAGCGCCAGTTTCTTCGCGCTGATGGCGGTGACGATCCGGTTCGCCTCCGCCCAGTTGCACCCGTTCCAGATCACCTTCTTCCGCAGCACGTTCGGCGCGCTGTTCGCGCTGCCGCTGCTGCACCCGCACGGCTGGCAGCTGCTGCGCACGCCGCGGCTCGGTTTCTACGTGATGCGTTGCGTGCTCGGCATGGGCGGCATGCTGGCCGGCTTCTGGGCGATCGTGAACCTGCCGCTGGCCGAGGCGGTGGCGCTGTCGTACTCCTCGCCGCTGTTCGTCACCATCGGCGCGGTGATCTTTCTCGGCGAAATCGTGCGCCGGCGCCGCTGGAGCGCGGTGGTGGCCGGCTTCATCGGCGTGCTGGTGATCGTACGGCCCGGCAGCGCGGCATTCACCGCCGGCAGCCTGGTCGCCCTGCTGGCGGCGGCGCTGACCGGCGCGGTGACGATCAGCATCAAGTCGCTGACCGGCAGCGAGCCGGCCGACCGTATCGTGTTGCTGACCACGCTGCTGTGGGTGCCGCTGTCGCTGCCCACCGCGCTGGCCGTGTGGCAATGGCCGCACGCCGGGATCTGGCCGTGGCTGGTGCTGTCCGGTGCGCTCGGCACCAGCGGCCACTGGTGCTGGACGCGCGCGCTGCGGCTGGCCGATGCCTCGCTGCTGGCGCCGTTCAGCTACCTGCAGTTGCTGATCGTGGCGGTGCTGGCCTGGTGGATCTTCGACGAACGGGTGGATCGCTACACGGCAGCGGGCGCGGCCATCATCATCGGCGCCAGCCTGTACATCGCCCACCGCGAGCACAGCCTGGCACGCCAGCGGCGCCGCGAGCGGCGCGCCGCGAATGCCGAGCCACAGATCTGACGGCGCCGCCCAGCGCGGCTCATTCCTCGTCGGACCATGCCGGCAGCTCCGGCAGGTTGGCCATTTCCGCCAGCAGGTCGACCGGCTCGGGCACGGCGGCCAGCGCCAGCGGCCAGCGGCCGACCACCTCGTACCTGCACTGGCCGAAGAAACTGCGGATCAGCACGAACTCGGACACGCGCCACTGGATCGCCGCGACCGACTCCTCGATGGCATCGACGGCATGGCCGTGCAGCATGGCCACGTGCGGCAGGAAGCTGGACACGCCGCTGACTTGCAGGCCCGCGCGAAGCTGCGCCGCGGCCACCGCCTTGCGCAGCTCCAGCGCCGCCGCGGTGGTGAGGCCATCCGCACACAGCACGAACGGGAACTGCCCGTCGCGGGCGCTGAAGCGCATCGCCGAATCCAGCGTGGCCACGAAACTCTGCGCGCGCACTTCGCCGGCCGCGGCCAGCAGTGCGTCTTCCAGCGGCTGGCGCAGCCGTTCGGGCTTGCCCATCGGACACAACGTCAGGTGCAGGCTGTCGACACCGACCGGCGAGCCGCTGACCCGGTGCGACTTGCGGAAACGCTCGCCCACGCCGACGATCGTGCTGCGTGCCTGTTCATCCGGCAGCAACGCGAAGAAATAGCTGATGCCGGCGGCGAGTTCGAACGGATTCGATGAAGTGGAAATGACTACCGCCTCCATGCTTCGCACCAGTAGCCGGTGGCCCCGCAGCTTGCGGACTGCCGGTAACAGGATCCGAGCTTGCCGCTTGTCGGCGGGACGCACAAGTACCCGCCCCGCCGGTCCGTTCAGCGCAGCTGGCTGTCCTTGCTGCCGCGGCGGTTGTACAGGCTGGCGCTGCGCTGCTCCGCGTCCTGCGCCTGCTGGCAGGTCACGCACAGACGCACACCGGGCACGGCCTGGCGCCGTGCCGCGGGGATCGGCGCGTCGCACTCCTCGCAGCGCTCCAGGCCCGGACCCTGGCGCAATTGCTGGCGCGCGCGCTGCACGCCGTCGTTGACCGTGGCGTCGATCTGGTCCTGCACGGCGCCGTCGCCGGCCCAACCGGTTGCCATGGGAAATCTCCGAAGGTTTGGCGGTATGCGCTTGTCTCGGCGAGGATTTGGGTGCGTCGAAGCAGCGTTTCAAGCCGTTGCGGCGGCCCGCTGCCGGCGGCCACGCGAGGCGCCGCCGGTGCGGCGATTGGCGGCATGGCCCGACGCGGCGGAAGTGCCAGAATGCCGTATTGCCCGCCATGGAGATCAGTCATGAGTCCGTCGTCGCCCACCGCCCCCGCTTCCTCCACGCCGCGCAGCGACGACAGCGTCGCCAAGCAGCTGTTTCTGGGCAACATCGTGGAGGAGAACCTGTTCCCCTACCCGGAGATCCGCGCCCGCGACCGCGAGATGCTGGGCGCGATGACCGACGCGATCGACGAATTCCTGGCCGACAAGGGCGCCGCGCTGAAGCAGTACGACCGCGACGCCGAGCAGCCGGCCGAGTTCATCCAGGCGCTGCGCGAGATGGGCCTGTTCGGCCTGATCATCCCCGAGGCGTTCGGCGGCATGGAGCTGTCCAACGGCGCCTATGCGCGCGTGCTCGGCCAGACCAGCAGCCACGACAGTTCGGTCTCGCTGACCATCGGCGCGCACAGCTCGATCGGCATGAAGGGCCTGCTGCTGTTCGGCAGCGACGCGCAGAAGCAGCGCTACCTGCCGAAGCTGGCCACCGGCGAGATGATCGCCGCGTTCTGCCTCACCGAATCCGGCGCCGGCTCCGATGCGGCCTCGATCCGCACCAAGGCGACGCGCAACGACGACGGCAGCTGGACACTGAGCGGCGAGAAGATCTGGATCACCAACGGCGGCATCGCCGACTTCTACACCGTGTTCGCGCGCACCGACACGCCGGAAGGCAAGATCACCGCCTTCCTGGTCGAGGCGAAGTGGCCCGGCGTGAGCCACGGCCTGCACGAAGACAAGATGGGCATCCGCGCCTCGAGCACCACCACCGTCGCGTTCGCCGACGTGCGGGTGCCGGCGGAGAACGTGCTGGGCCCGGTCGGCAAGGGCTTCAAGGTGGCCATGAGCATCCTGAACTCGGGCCGCACCGGCCTGGGCGGCGGCGCGGTGGGCGGCATGCGCACGCTGATCCGGCTGGCCTGCGCGCAGGCGAAGGAGCGCAAGCAGTTCGGCCAGCCGATCGCCGAGTTCGGCCTGGTGCGCGAGAAGATCGCGCAGATGACGGTGGACTGCTTTGCCGCCGAGAGCGCGGTGTGGATGGTGGCGCACCTGATCGACGGCGGCGGCAGCGACTACTCGGTCGAGGCCGCGATGAGCAAGGTGTTCGCCAGCGAGGCGGTGCAGCGCGCCTCCTACGAGGCGCTGCAGATCGCCGCCGGCAACGGCTTCATGCGCGAGTTCCCGTACGAGCAGATCACCCGCGACACGCGCATCCTGTCGATCTTCGAGGGCACCAACGAGATCCTGCGCCTGTACGTCGCGCTGTCCGGCCTGAAGGGCGTGGGCGCGGGCCTCGGCGAACTGAAGGCCGCGGTGGGCGACATCTTCAACGACCCGATCAAGGGCTTCGGCGTGCTCGGCAGCTACACCGGCCGGCGCATGCGCGAGGCCACCGGCTACGGCATCGACCGCATCGCCCACGAACTGTCGCCGCGGCTGCGCAAGGTGGCCGCCACCTACGAGAAGTACACGGTGGAACTGTCCAAGTCCGCCGACGCGCTGCTGCGCCGCTACGGCAAGAAGGCGGCCGACATGCAGCATGCGCAGAAGCGCCTCGCCGACATCGCGATCGACCTGTTCGTGGGCCTGTGCGTGCTGTCGCGCGCCGACAGCCTGGAACAGCAATCGCACCCGGCCGCCGGCGAGGCAGCCAGCATCGCCGAAATTTTCGCGAAGCAGGCGCGCCGGCGCATGGCACGCAACGTGCGCGGCCTGGAGCGCAACGAGGACGCGGCGATCGAGCAGCTGGCCGGCGCGGTGCTCGCGCACGACCGCTACATGTGGGACGTGATCTGAAACCTGCCGAAGGAGAACCCGCCATGAGCATCCCCACCGTCCGCACCAGCACCGGCAACGCGCCGTACGCGGTCGATTTCACCGACGACCAGGGCAACAGCTGGCACGCCGACGAGCCGCTTGAGGAAGGCGGCGCCAACACCGGCCCCGCGCCGCACCGGCTGCTGCTGTCCGCGCTGGGCGCCTGCACCGCGATCACGCTGCAGATGTACGCCGCGCGCAAGGGCTGGCCGCTGCGCCACGTCGACGTTGAGCTGAAGTTCAACCCCGACGGCACGCCGGCCGCGGGCAACGACATCACCCGCGTGATCACCCTCGATGGCGAACTGGACGGCGAGCAGCGCGAGCGCCTGCTGCAGATCGCCAACAAGTGCCCGATCCACAAGGTGCTGACCGGCGAGGTGCGCATCGCCTCGCGGCTTGGCGGCGATTCGCCGTAACGGGCTGACGCCACGGCCGTCTGGACGGCTGTTCCGAAGCGGACTTCGGGCCGGAATCGCGGCTTCCCGCCATTTCCATGCTTCACTCGACCTTGACACCTTCACCAAGGTGGGAGTAGATGACGGGCACGTGGCGCTTCCCGGGGAGAGAACGACCATGGTCTTGCAGAACGTGATTTGGGCGATCACGCTGACCGGAATGGGGCTGGTGGCACTGGGCTTCATTTACGCCATCGCGCAGGCCGGCAAGCCGGCCGATACCGCCGAAGCGGAGCGGGCACATCGAACATCCATCAGCTTGCGCCGCGCCTTGTTCGCGGCGCTTTTGCTGTTGGGCATCGGGATCGCCTGGGCCAGCCTGCGGCCCTTCCCCATTCCGCCGCAGCACCAGCCGCTGGAGGCGGCACAGGTGGTCGAGGTGGTCGGCCACCAATGGACCTGGGATGTCAGCCAGACCCGCCTGAGGGCTGACGAGCCGGTGGAGTTCCGGGTGACCGCCAGCGACGTCAACCACGGCTTCGCAATCTACGCCCCGGATGGCCGCATCGTCATCCAGACCCAGGCGATGCCCGGCTTCACCAACAAGATCCTGTACACGTTCCGCACGCCGGGCACCTACAAGATCATGTGCCTCGAATACTGCGGCGTCGCCCACAACGGGATGACCGCCGAATTCGACGTCGCCGCGCGGGAGGACAAGTCATGAGCTCGCTCGAACTTTACCCGCAGGACGAAAAACTGCCGCGCGGCGAACACGTGGCATTCAACCTGTACATGATCACCGCCCTGCTGCTGTTCGTGCTGATGATGCTGCTGGGCCTGACCATGCGCATGACCCAGGCCGAGTGGACGCCGGTCCAGGCCGCGATGTTCTACAAGATCATGACCATGCACGGCGCCGGCATGGTCGGCACCATGAGCCTGGCCAGCACCGCGGTGATGTGGTTCTTCCTGCGCAAGTACGTGTCGCTGCACCTGTGGGCGTTCCTGGGCAACTACGTGCTGTTCATGCTGGGCGCGCTGTGCATCATCGGGGCGGTGTTCGTCGGCAACTTCGCCAGCGCGTGGACCTTCCTGTACCCGCTGCCGGTGCACTCGATGGGGCTGTGGAGCAACGGCGCCGCCGCCGTGTTCATGCTCGGCTACCTGCTGATCGGCGTGGGCATGCTGATCTTCTACCTGGACGCCGCGGCGGCGATCATCCGGCGCTACGGCAACCTCGCGCGCGGACTCGGGCTGCAGTGGCTGTTCGGCGGCACGATCGACCCGACCCATCCCAAGGCCGTGGTTGCCGGCACCATGGTGATCATCGCCAACTCGCTGGGCATCCTCGCCGGCGCGGTAGTGCTGGTGATGTGCCTGATCAACGCCTGGGACCCGGATGTCGCGCTCAACGCGCTGGTGGTGAAGAACCTGATCTACTGGTTCGGCCACATGGTCATCAACGCCACCATCTACATGGGCGTGATCGCCGTCTACGAACTGCTGCCGCGCTACACCGGCAGACCCTACGGGATCTCGCGGCCGTTCCTGTGGTCCTGGGCGGCCAGCACCGTGTTCGTGATCATCGTGTTCCCGCACCACCTGCTGATGGATTACGCCGAGCCACGCTGGATGCTGGTGATGGGCCAGATCATCTCCTATGCGGCCGGCTTCCCGGTGTTCCTGGTCACCGCCTACGGCGTGCTGACCAACATCCATCGCTCCGGCCTGCGCTGGAAAATGCCCTCGATGCTGGCCGTGCTGGCGCTGTTCGGCTGGGCCGCGGGCATCGTGCCGGCGATCATCGACGGCACCATCAGCGTCAACCGGGTGATGCACAACACGCAGTGGGTGCCGGGGCATTTCCACTTCTACCTGCTGCTCGGCGTGTTGCCGATGGTCCTCACCCTGCTCTACCACGTGGTCGGCGGCCGCCGTCGCGCGCCGGTCAACGGCGGCGTGGATCGCGCCGGCCTGTTCCTATACGTGACAGGCGGCATCAGCTTCTGCATGGTGTTCCTGTACGCCGGCCACATGAGCGTGGCTCGGCGCTTCGCCGCGCACCTGCCGGAATGGCTGCCGTACGACAGGGCCGGTTCGGTCGCCGCGATGGTGCTGATCCTGGGCATGCTGCTGTTCGCCACGCGCATCATCGTCGGCCTGCTCAAGGCGCCGGTCGATGCCGATCCTGCGCACCCTGCTGGCTAGCACCCTGCTGCTGGCGCTCGGTGGCGCCGTGCTGACGGTCGCCACCGACGGCTTCCAGGCATTCACCAGCGAAACCGCGCGCCGCCTCGCGGTACAGCGCGACCCACCGCCGGTACCGACCGTGCTGCTGGAAACCCAGTCCGGCGCCCGCCTCGACCTGACCGAGCTGCGCGGTCGCTGGGTGCTGGTCGACTTCGTCTACACCCGCTGCCTGACCTGGTGCCTGGCGCTGGGCGGCGAGTTTGCGCAGCTGCAGGATCAGCTTGCCGCGCCGCTGGCCGACGGCCGGCTGGTTCTGCTCAGCATCAGTTTCGACCCGGTGCATGACACGCCTGCCGAGCTGGCGGCCTACCGACAGCGCTTTCGCGGCCGCGACCACGGCTGGATCGTCGCCCGGCCGACCAGCACTGACGGCCTGCAACAGTTGCTGCGCACGTTCGGCGTCACCGTGGTGCCGGACCGGATGGGCGGCTACGTGCACAACGCCGCGATCCAGGTGGTCGACCCGCAGGGGCGGCTGGTGCTGATCCTCGATGCGGGCAACCCGCAGGCCGTCGCGCAGACCATGCGGGGCAAGCTACCGTGAGAATCGCCGGCCGGCAACGCCTGGCCCCGGCCTTCGCCGCGGTGCTGTTCGCGATCCTGCTGCTGCCATCGGCGCGGCACGGGCTGGAAGGCAGCATGACGGCGCAGATGCTGGTGCAGATACCGCTGCTGATCGGGATCGGCTGGCTGCTGCCCGCCGCGTTGCCGCAACGGCTTGGCGAGGGCATCGCGCGCTGGAACCAGCACGGCATCAGCAGCGTGGTGCTGGCCAGCCTGGCCGGCATGTTCTGGATGCTGCCGCGCTCGCTCGATGCGGCCATCGGCGAACCGTGGATGGCGGTGGCGAAGTTCGCCAGCGTGCCGCTGCTGATCGGCCTGCCGCTGGGACTGGGCTGGCCGCGCATGGGCTTCGTGGTGCGCGGCGTGTTCCTGCTCGAACTGATCGCCACGTTCTTCCGGCTGGGCTGGCTGTATCTGGTCTCGCCGGTGCGCCTGTGCAACAACTACCTGCTCGACGACCAGCAGCGCGCGGGCGAGACCATGCTGGTGATCGGCGGCGTGATCCTGACCGGTATCCTGGCCAAGCTGTTGTGGGGGCGCTTCAACCCGGCCTGAAGGGCTACCGGCACGACGTCAGCCGATGCCGGCCAGCCGCAGCAGCGCCGCTGCCAGCGCGCCCACGACCACCACCAGCAGGAACGGCGCGCGCAGCCACAATGCGACACCCGCGGCAAGCAGCGCGCCGAGCCGCGCGTCGAGCGCCAGCGCCGCGCCGGCGCTGAACGTGTTCATCGCGGTCAGCGAAGCCAGCAGGCCGATCGTCAGCGTGCCCGCGACACGGCTCATGTGTTCGTTCTCCAGCCAGCGCGCCGGCACCAGGTAGCCGGCCAGCTTGATCGCATACGCCGCCGCGCTGGCCAGCAGCAGCCACCCCCACAGCGCCATCAGTGGCGCTCCTGCGACGGTACGCCGGCGTCTTCGTAGCCGGCCGGATCGACGTCCGGCTCCAATCCCTCGTCCGCCGGCCCGCGGCTGAACCAGCCCCACAGCGCCGCGACCAGTGCGGCGAGCAGGATCGGCACGCCGGGCGGCACCCGCGGCAAGGCCAGCACGGTAACCAGCGCGCAAACCACGGCCAGCGCCACCGGCTCACGTGCGCGCAGGCGCGGCCACAGCAGGCCGAGGAACGCGGCCACCGCCGCGCCGTCCAGGCCCCAGCGCCGTGGATCGCCCAGCGCATCGCCGAGCAGCGCGCCGGCCAGGGTGAACAGGTTCCACAGCGCGAACACGCCCAGCCCGGCGGCCCAGAAGCCGCGGCGCTGCTCGTCGGGATCGAGCTGGCCCGCGGCGGTGGCGGCGGATTCGTCGATGGTGACCTGGGCGGCGAGCAGCCGGCGCCAGCCGCGCGGCCGGAGCATCCGGTTCATCTGCATGCCGTAGACCGCATTGCGCACGCCGAGCAGGGTGGCCGCGCCGAACGCGGCCGAACCGGCGCCGCCGCCGGCCACCACGCCGATGAAGGCGAACTGCGAGCCGCCGGTGAACATCAGCGCGCTCAGCACCACCGTCTGCCACACGCCGAGCCCGGAAGCGACGCCCAGCGCACCGAACGACACCCCGTACAGCCCGGTCGCCACGGCGATCGAGAGGCCAATCTTCACGGCGGGGGACAACGCGACGCTCACCGGCGGATCTTATCCCATCGGCGGTCCGCCCCGCGCGGGTCGCCGCTCCCTTGGTTCTTTTTGTACATTACTGTAATATCCAGTTATGGAAAACAATCACAACGAAGGCATGAGCGGCTTCCTGGCCATCGAACAGAAGCTCGCGGTCAGCACGCGCAGGCACCGCGGCTTTCCGCGCGACCAGGCCATGCTGGTGCGCATGGTGAAGCTGCTGCACAAGCTGTTCAGCGACCACGCCAACCTGCTGCTGCGCACGCATGACCTGACCCACCCGGAATACAACGTGCTGATGATGCTCGACGGCAGCGAGGGCGGCCTGAGCCCGTCGCAGCTCGGCGAGGCGACCAGCGAGAAGTCGTCGAACACCACCCGCCTGATCGACCAGCTGCTGGCCAAGGGCCTGCTCACCCGCTCGCCCAGCGATGAGGACCGCCGCATGCTGGTGGTGCAGCTCACCGACGAGGGCGAAGCCCTGATCCGGCAGGTGGTGCCGGCGGTCACCCTGCAGCTGCAGGGCTTCTTCGCCGGCATCACCGACGCCCAGCGCGGCCAGCTGGAACACCTGCTGAAGAAAGTGCTGCGCGGAGTGGAGTCGCAGGGATGAGCAGCACCGCGACCGCCGAACCGCCGGCAACGCCGCCGCTGCCCTGGCGCCAGCAGATCGCCCACGCCATGGCCGGCGAAAAGGCCGCGTGGCTGTTCATCCTCAAGACCCTGCTGGCGATCTACCTCACCGGCTGGCTGGCGATGCGGCTGCAGCTGGGCTCGCCATCGGTGGCGATGGTCACCGTGGTCGTGGTGATGAACCGGCAGTCGGGCATGGTGCTGGCCAAGAGCCTGTATCGCGGCCTGGGCACCCTGCTCGGCTGCACCGGCGCGATCCTGGCGGTGGCGCTGTTCCCGCAGCAGCCGTTGCCGCTGGTGCTGTTCATCTCGCTGTGGGCCGGGCTGTGCGCCGGCGGCGCGGTGCTGTTCCGCCACTTCCGCGCCTATGCCTTCGTGCTGGCCGGCTATACCGCGGCGATGATCGTGCTGCCGGCCATGAGCCATCCGGTCCACGTGTTCGACAGCGCGTTCGCGCGCACCTCCGAGGTGCTGCTGGGCCTGCTGGTGGCCAGCGTGGTGTTCGACGCGGTGTTCCCGATCCGCCTGCGCGGCGACCTGCGCGGTAGCGCCGACCGCAACTTCGACGGCTTCCTGGACTTCATCCGCGACAGCAGCCGCGGCGCGCTGGTCGACCACGAGGCGATGGAGCGCACGCAGATGCGCGTGGTGCGCGGCGCACTCGGCTTCGAGGATCTGCGCACCGCCGCGTTCTTCGACGACCCTTCCCTGCGCACCCGCAACGGCCTGCTGAAGCTGCTCAACCAGCGCTTCATGGTCTCGGCTTCGCGCTTCCAGTCGCTGCACCACCTGGTCGACCGCCTCCGGCGCAAGGGCTCGACCACCGCCGCGCAGGCGCTGATGCGCCTGCTGCGCCCGCTGGGCGATGCGCTGGACGAACGCGCCACGCGCGATGACCTGGACCGGCTGGCCGACCAGCTTGCCGCCTGCCATCGACGGATCGCCGCGCAGGCGACGCACGAGCGCGCCGCGCTGGAGCCGTCCTGCCGCGACGACTTCGACACCGGCCACGCGCTGCTCCGCCGCTTTCTCGACGAACTGCGCGACTACGTGCGCACCAAGGCCCATCTGGACCTGGGACGCCGCGCCGGCAAGCCCGTGCCGCAAGCGCGCGGCCGCGTCCACTTTGCCCGCACCAACGACAGCCATGCGGTGATGCTGGCAATGCTGCGTTCGGCCGCGGTGACCCTGGTGCTGTCGCTGCTGTGGCTCTGCAGCGGCTGGACCGGCGGCGCCATAGCCCTGTTCGGTCTGGTCGCGCTGATCTCGATGGCGTCGGCGGCGCCGGATCCGGTGTTCGTCTCCAAGCGCATCGCGATCGGCCACCTGCTGGCGCCGATCGTGGCGCTGCCCACCTACAGCGTGCTGCCACTGCTGCCTACCTATCCGCTGCTGGTGCTCGGTACCCTGCCGCTGCTGATGCTGTCGCTGTACCTGGTCACCCGGCCGACGCTGGCCATCATCGGCATCGCCATGAGCGTGGGCATCCTGGTCGCGCTGGCGATCGGCGAGGCACCGCACGTCGACGCGCCGATGTACCTCAACAGTGGGCTGTCGTTCGCGGTGGGTGCCTGGCTCGCGGTGGCGATCTTCAGGCTGATTCCCTCGGGCCATGGCAGCAAGGGGCGCCGCCGCCGCCTGCTGCGCCGCCTGCGCGGGCTGGTCCGGCTCGCCGCCGGCGCGCCGCTGCCGGGCCTGCTGCCGCGTTTCGAAAGCCTCGCCCGCGACCTGTTCCAGCAGATCGTGGCGCAGACCCGGCCGGGCAGCCGGCATTCGCGCGAGCTGCTGGACTGGGCCCTGATGGTGCATGAAACCGGCCACGCCCTGATCGGGCTGCGCCACGACCTGGCCGAACAGGCGCTGCCGAGCGCGCTGCACGCCGACCTCGACGCCGCGCTGGAGGCGCTGGCCCGCGTCTACGAACGGCTGGACCCGGCCGACCGCGCGGCCGCGCTCGCCCGCGTCCGCCATCTCCTGGCGCAGATCGACATCACCCGCCCGACGCTGCGCGAGCACCTGCACCTGCTGCTGGGCGCGCTGGAGGACGACGATTCCGTGCTCGCCGCCGGCGTCGCCCGCCAGCACCGTCTGCTGCGCCTGCCGGAGGCCACCCATGCCGTATGAGGTCTCCATCGGCGGCGTCTACTTTCCCAGCGTGCTGATGTTGGCCGTCCTGTTGCTGCCCGCGCTGTGGCTGCTCGACCAGCTGCTCGGCCGCATCGGCCTCTACCGCCATGCGACGCATCCGTCGCTGCTGCGCATCGCGCTGTTCACCGGCGTCTGCAGCGTGGCGACGCTCGCCCTGTTTTCCTGAGGTATCCCTGTCATGAGAAGTGCAACCCTGATCCGTGCCGGCTTTACCGCCGCGATGGTCCTGCTGGCGACGGCGGCCGCGTACATCGCCTGGCAACACTACATGTCGTCGCCGTGGACCCGCGACGCGCGCATCCGCGCCGAAGTGGTGCGCATCGCGCCGGATGTCTCCGGCCTGATCACCCGCGTCGCGGTGAAGGACAACCAGCCGGTGAAGAAGGGTGACCTGCTGTTCGTGGTGGACCGCGACCGCTACCAGCTGATCGCCGACCAGGCCGAAGCCGACCTCGCCGCCGCCGAAGCCGCCGCGGCGGCCGCCGGCGCGAACACCTCGGCCGCTGCCGCCGGCGCGCAGGCCAGCGAGGCCGAGGCCGCGATGCGCCGCCTGCAGGCGCAACGCCGCGACCGGCTGGGCGACGTGATCTCGCGCGAGGCGCGCGACGATGCCTCTGCCGCCGCCGAGGCCGCCCGGGCCAGCTGGCGTCAGGCGCAGGCGGGGCGCAGCGCCGCCAGTGCCAGCCAGCGGCGCGCGGTTGTCGCGGTGCGCCAGGCGCGCATCGCGCTGGAGCGCGCGCAGCTCGACCTGGCCCGCACCGAAGTGCGCGCGCCCAGCGACGGCAGCATCACCAACCTCGACGTGCGCGCCGGCGACTTCGCCGAGGCAGGCAAGCCGCGCATGGCCCTGGTCCGGCGCGACGACATCTGGATCTATGGCTACTTCGAGGAAACCAAGCTGCCGCAGGTGCACGTCGGCGATCCGGTCGACATCCGCCTGATGGCCGGCGGCGTGCGCCTGCGCGGCCGCGTCGACAGCGTCGCGGTGGGCATCGCCGACGGCGCCAGCCCTGCCAGCGACAACCTGCTCGCCCAGGTCGAACCCACCTTCAACTGGATCCGCCTGGCCCAGCGCGTGCCGGTGCGCGTGCGCATCGACGCGTCGTCGATCCCGCGCGGCGCGGTGCTCGCCGCCGGCATGAGCGCCACCCTGGTCGTCCAGGGAAACCGCCGGGACTGATCGTCAGGCCGGCCGTGGCCGGCGCAGCAGCCGCAACGGCGCGGGCATGCCGCCGTGCTCGGCAGTGAGGCCGGACATCACCAGCCGCCGGAACGGCGAGAGCCGCGCGCCGGCGCCCAGTGCCAGCTTGCGCAACACGCGCGCCGGGCGGCGGTCGTCGGTGTACAGGCCGGCCAGGGCGTTGGTGGCCAGGTACAGCGGGCGCGTGGCCAGCCGCAGCCGGCGCTCGTAGCGCGCCAGCAGCGCCGGCGCGGCGATGGACTGGCCGGCGGCCTGCGCGGCGCGCAGCTCGCGCGCCAGCAGGTCCTGCCCGAGCAGGCCGAAGTTGAAGCCGTGCGCGGTGACCGGGTGCATGCCCACCGCGGCGTCGCCGATCAGCGCGAAGCGCTCGGCCACGAAGCGCTGCGCGTACACGCCCACCAGCGGGTAGGCACAGCGCGGGCCGGCCACGGCCATGCTGCCCAGCCGGTGCCCGAAGCGTTCGGCCATGGCCGCTTCCAGCGCCGCATCGTCCAGCGCCAGCAGCTCGCGCATCGCCGGCGGGGTCAGCGTCAGCACCACCGACGAGGTGTGCGCATCGTGCAGCGGCAGCAGGGCCAGGGTCTGACCGTGGCCGAACCACTCCCACGCCACCTGCTCGTGCGGCACCTGGTGGCGCATGCGCAGCACCAGCATGGTCTTGCCGAAGTCGCGCATCTGCGCACCGATGCCCATCGCGCGGCGCGTCTCGGAGAAGCGGCTGTCCGCCGCCACCACCAGCTGCGCGCGCAAGGTGTCGCCGTTGTCGAGGTCGACCTCGGCGCCGGCGGCGCTGGTGCGCACCGCGCCGACCCGCGCGCCGGTGATGCGCTCGACCTCGGGCAGCGTCATCACCTCCTCATACGCGACGCGACGGATCGCGTGGTTCGACAGCAGCCAGCCGAGCTGGTCGGTGCCTGCTTCATCGTGGCGGAACATCAGGCCGGCGTGGTCGTCGCCGTCGAGTACCATCGCGTCGCGCAGGGTGCCGACCTCCTCCTTGCGCAGACGCGTCCACAGGCCCAGTTCGCGCAGCAGGCGCTGCGAACGATGGGTGATCGCGATCTCGCGGCCGTCGTCGGCCGGCGCGGCCAGCGCGGACTCTTCCTGCCGCTCCACCAGCGCGATGCGCAGGCCGCTGCCGGCCAACGAACGGGTGAAACACAAGCCGGCCGGGCCGGCGCCGATGACCACGATGTCGAACGACATGGGCAGAACGCTCCTGGAGATGATCGTCGGCAAGCAACGGGTTGCGACACCGGCTCGTGCCGATGCCGGCGGGGAAACCGCCGGCGGTTGCCCCGTCAGCCGCCGCAACCGCCGCAGCAGATCGACGGCAGCTGTACCACCTGCTTCGGCGCTACCGTCCAGCCAACCTGGCGCAGCACCTCGATCAGGTCCGCCGCCGTCGCCGAGGCGGATACGCGCATCACCAGGCCGCTCATGTCCAGGTCGGCCACCGCGGTGGGGTCGACATTGAACAACGCGTCCTGCACGACGGCAGGATCGGGGGCGGCTTCGGTCAGGGCAATATGGAATTCCATTGGATTTCCTCGATTCATGGACACTGTCACGGTGTCGTCCACACCGATATTCGGCACCGGCGCCACCAGCCGCCTTGACCCCGGTCAAGCGCGGGGCCGGCCATGTCGATCCAGTCAGCATCCATTCGTCGCATGGACAACCTCCTGCAAAAGGCGATCCGCCATGCCGCTCCAGCTCTACGCCCACCCGTTCTCCTCCTATTGCCAGAAGGTGCTGATCGCGCTGTACGAGAACGGCACGGCGTTCGAATGGCGGGTGCTCACGCCGGACGACGCGGCCACCAGCGCCGAGTTCACCGCGCTGTGGCCGATCCGCCGCATGCCCCTGCTGCGCGACGGCGAACGCACGGTGATGGAGTCGAGCATCATCATCGAATACCTTGGCCAGCATCACCCCGGCCCGGTGCGCCTGATGCCCGCCGACGCCGGCGCCGCGCTCGAGGCGCGCCTGCTGGATCGCTTCTTCGACAACTACCTGCAGACGCCGCAGCAGAAGATCGTGTTCGACAGCCTGCGCCCCGCCGCCGACCGCGACCCCTACGGCGTCCGGGAAGCGCGTGCCATGCTCGACACCGCCTACGCCTGGCTCGACCGCAAGCTCGCCGGCCGCACCTGGGCTACCGGTGGCGACTTCAGCCTCGCCGACTGCGCCGCCGCGCCCGCGCTGTTCTACGCCGACTGGACCCACCGCATCCCGGCAACTTGCAGCAACGTCATCGCCTATCGGCAACGCCTGCTGGCGCGGCCCTCGTTCGCCCGCGCGGTGGACGAGGCGCGGCCGTACCGCTCCTACTTCCCGCTCGGCGCGCCCGAGCGCGATTGAGCCGAAGACGCCCTACTCGGCCGGCAGGGCCACGCCACGGCGTGCCCGGCGTCCCTTCCACAGGTAGCCGATGCCCAGCAGCACGAACCACACCGGGCTGGCGATCAGCGCCTCGCGCGTATCCGGCTGCAGGCTCAGCAGCACCAGCACGAACACGAAGAACGCCAGGCAGGCCCAGCACATGAATACGCCGCCGGGCATCTTGTAGATCGACGCCTGATGCAACTGCGGCCGCTGGCGCCGGTAGGCGATATAGCCGAACAGGATCAGCGACCACACGAACATGAACAGCACCGCGGACAGCGTGGTAATCAGGGTGAACGCGGTGATCAGGTCGGGGATCAGGTAGATCATCGCCGCGCCCAGCAGCAGGCAGAAGCAGGAGAACAGCAGGCCCAGCGACGGCACCGCCGCGCGCGACAGCCGCGCGAACGTCTTCGGCGCATGCTGCTCCTCGGCCAGGCCGTACAGCATGCGGCTGGTGGAGAAGATGCCGCTGTTGGCCGAGGAGGTGGCCGAGGTCAACACCACGAAGTTGATCAGGCTGGCCGCGGCCGGGATGCCGGCCAGCACGAACAGTTCCACGAACGGGCTCTTGCCCGCTTCCACCAGGCGCCACGGCGTCACCACCATGATCGCGATCAGGGCCAGCACGTAGAAGATGATGATGCGCACCGGGATCGAGTTGATCGCCTTGGGCAGGTTGCGCTTCGGGTCGGCCGTCTCGGCCGCGGTGGTGCCGACCAGCTCGATGCCGACGAAGGCGAACACCGCGATCTGGAAGCCGGCGAAGAAACCGCTGAGGCCCTTCGGGAAGAACCCGCCGTCACTCCACAGGTTGGCCAGCGAAGCCTTGTGCCCGCTCGGCGAGGTGAAGCCCCAGGCAACCAGCGCGAAGCCGGTCGCGATCAGCGCGACGATCGCCACGATCTTGATCAGCGCGAACCAGAACTCCAGCTCGCCGAACAGCTTCACCGTGACCAGGTTCAGGCTGAGCAGCAGCAGTACGCACAGCACCGCGGGAATCCACGGTGCCAGCCCGGGGAACCAGAACTGCGCATAGGCGGCGATCGCGATCACGTCGGCGATCGCGGTGATGACCCAGCAGAACCAGTAGGTCCAGCCGCAGAAGAAGCCGGCCCACGGCCCGAGCAGGTCGGTGGAGAAGTCGATGAAGGACTTGTACTCGAGGTTGGACAGCAGCAGCTCGCCCATCGCCCGCATCACGAAGAACAGCATCACGCCGATGATCAGGTAGACCAGCAGGATCGACGGCCCGGCCAGGCTGATCGTCTTGCCCGAACCCATGAACAGGCCGGTACCGATCGCGCCGCCGATGGCGATCAGCTGCAGGTGCCGGTTGGAAAGGCTGCGCCTCAGGTGCTCGGGGTGTTCCAGCGATGCGGTCATGCGGCGCGCCTTGGCGATGGGAAGGGGTCAACATACAGAAAAGCGCCCGCGGCATCCACGCGGCGCGCCACGCGCCACCTTCCCGCCGGCAACCGCTAACCCTGCCCGCGCGGCTTCGCCGGCAGGCCGCGGGAGTAGGCGTACAGCGCGCCGACGTGCTACGGACCCCAATAGTCGAACTTGAAGATGCTTTGCGCGGGAATGGAAAATGAAATTTCCCCACCGCATTTGATGACATGATATCCGGGCTCTATTTGACCACGCGCACCGATGGGGTGAGGCCAAATCTTGCCATCGACTGTCAGCGGGCCACATTGACCACCATTGTCATCGGCGAGGATCAGATAGGTGAGGCCATCTGGCGAGCGCGAAACTGAGCCACGAAGATCGCGATGACTACAAGCAGCGCAACCGATTGCCAGAATAGCCAAGACGATCTGCCGAATCATGGCCGCGAACTTCCCTTGCCGGCTAACACCTGAATTAAGCCGAGCCGCGAAGCGGCTTCGGCTTGAATGAATTGTTAGGGCACGTACTTTGCGATGAATGGAAATTCATGTGAGCAGCCGCCCTTCAGGTTTGCTGCAATGTTCTCATCACCACTCGCATGTGGCGAAATACTCAGGTAGTAATTTTGACCATTCTCTTTGGCGAAAATGATCCATTCACCGGTCAACTTGCCGGCTGAGCCACGGTCAACAATGGATTCCTCGACCACCCGACGGGAGAGTTCCCTGACCATTTCGCTCGTTACAACATCACTCTGAGCCGAATCAAAAACGTTATTCACGAGCTTTTCAAGCCCATTCTTGCCGAAGTGATTAATGATGTTGTGAGCAAAAGTGCTTGGGAGTATGGGCAAGAAGTGCTTGTGCCATAGGCCCTTTAGCACGCTTCCCTTGAACTCAGTTGCTTCCTTTGTCTGTAGGGAAGGGCCAAGACCCTCCAGATGTTTGATTTCTGAAATCACCTGATGGGGATCGACGCCGCTCACCTTGTCTAGTAGGTAAAGATTTACGATAAAAAGGGAGCTATACCTGCCAGGTGCTAGCAGATCAAGTTCATATAGACGTGCCAACTCTACAATTCTTGCGGGCTCAATCTGCTCGATTTCGGTACCGTTGTGAACTCGAAATCCTGTCTGCACGTTGCGATATCCTTGAATTAGGGCCCTAACGCTGGAATTGAGCGGCGGCGGAGCCGTCCGCCTCGAATGAGGTGTTAGGCATCCGTGGCGAGGATAAGCCTTTGGTTGGACAAAATGCAGGATAGCCGGCTATGTCTGCGCACAGCGACCTACAGATTGTAGAGCACGACATATACGACGAAGGCGGCGAAGACGGAAAAAGCGATCCCCCACACGACGCGCTGCGTTCTTGTCTTGGGGCTAGTTCCTCCTACACCAGACATTCCGAAGCTCCCATCAGGACGCCTAACGAGGTTGTAGAAAAACCTCCGCCCATCCTGCTTCAATAGCCCCACGTGAACAAGGGGGCGGCATGGCACGCTACCGGCATATCGATATGAGTCCGCGGCTGTTGCCGGTGGATCTGCAGGCGCAGCTGGTGCCGGGATCATTTGCCCATGCCGTGCACCATCTGGTCGATCAGCTGGATCTGTCCGCCTTCGATGCGCATTACCGCAATGACGACAGCGGCGCGCCGGCCCATGCGCCGACGATGCTGCTCAAGGCCGTGCTGCTGGCGTATTCCCAAGGCATGGTGAGCTCCCGCTCGATCGAGCGCGCCTGCCGCGACAACGTGCTGTTCATCGCCCTGACCGGCGACGCCAAGCCACACTTCACCACCATCGCGGACTTCGTCAGCCGCTCGCGCGGGGCGATCGCGACCGTCTTTGCCCAGGTGCTGACGTTGCTCGACGGCGAGGGTCTGATCGGGCGCCAGATGTTCGCCATCGATGGCGTGAAGCTGCCTTCCAACGCGTCCAAACACCGCTCCGGTACGCGCGCGGAGTTCCTTGCGCAGGCACAGAAGATGGAGCGCGCGGCCACCACGATGTTGGAACGTCACCAGGCCAACGATGCCGGCGCGGCCGAAGACGTGCGGGATGCCAAGGCCGCCGAACGCATCGAGCGCCTTACTCGCGAGGCAACGAAGATCCGCCAATGGCTGGCCGATCATCCGCAAGATCGGCCCGGTTCGCGCGGCAAGGTCCGCAAGTCCAATCGCACCGATAACGAATCGGCCAAGCTGGCCACCGACAAGGGCGTGATCCAGGGCTATTGCGGCGTGGCCGTGGTCGATGCCAGGCACCAGGTTATCGTCGAGGCTTCGGCTCACGGCACCGGCGCCGAACAGGAATTGTTGTTGCCCGTACTGGACGCCTGCGCCGAGCAGCGCACCGCATCGACGCTGATCACCGCCGATGCCGGCTATCACAGCGAAGCCAACCTCGCCGCGTTGGCCGACCAGGGCATTGACGCCCTGATCGCCGACCACGCGATGCGCCGGCGCGACGAACGCTTCGCCGGGCAGGACGAGCGCCTGGCCAAGCCCGATCCGTTGCACGACAAGTCGCGCACCCCCGGCAAGCCGCGGCTGTTCGGCAGCGAGGACTTCATCATCGCGCCGGACCAGTCGCATGTGATCTGTCCGGCCGGCAAACGCCTGCATCGCAACGGCAAGGACTGCACCATTGGCGGCTATGCCGCGATCAAGTTCCGCGCTCCCGACGGTGCTTGCAAGGACTGCCCACTGCGTGCGAAGTGCTTGCGAAAACCCGAAACCACACGCTCACGGCAAGTTGCCGTGCTCACCCGCAAAGCCGGGCCAACCCATAGCCAGCGCATGCGCGAGCGCATCGACAGCGCGTGGGGACGCGAGCAGTATGGACGACGCTTCGCTACCGTCGAGCCGGTCTTCGGCAACGTGCGCGCCAACAAGCGGCTCAATCGCTTCACCCTTCGCGGCCAAGCGAAGGTGGACGGCCAATGGAAGCTGTTCGCGCTGGTCCACAACATCGAGAAGTGGGCGAACTACCGCAAGGCGGCCTGAGCGGCACAAGGCGCGCCATGGGCGCCTGGGACGCCCACCCATCGCGTCAGATCAAGCCGGGCAACCCGTAACGCGAAACCCCAAGAAACCACGCCGTTGAGTGACGTGATGCAACGGCTGTCATTTTGGCCGTCTATCCATCCGTGGAAAGGGCTTTTTCTACAGCCTCAACGCTGGAGTTAAGCGGCGGCGAAGCCGTCCGCCTTGAACGAGTGGTTAGGCTTGCGAAGGCCTGCCTATTGAACCGTTACCTGCGCACCGAGTGACTCAAGGGTGTGCAACAGAGCCCCTGCCGACTCGACACTGACAAGCTCCAGGGTCACGGGCTCCCGCTTCATGACACGGCGAGCGACTCGCTTTAGTTCCGTGCCACGCAGGGACGTGCATTGTTGGATGCGAGCGCAGAAGGCAGCGAGCGGCCAGCTGTTGGGACCTGCCCAGCTCTGTTCAGGAACCCATCGATGGATGACCAAGGACGTCATTTAGCTCTTGAGGCCTAACGCTTGAGTTAAGCGGCGGCGAAGCCGTCCGCCTTGAACGAGATGTTAGGCATGCGAGGTGCCTGCCTGACGAACTAGATTGCTAAGCGTTGCCGCCATTTCGAGCACAGGACCGGCAACGACCCCGTCATGATCCAAAGCGCGCGAGATAGATGCCTTTGGGATGCTACGGCCAGAGGCGACTGACGCGCGCATGTCCTGGAAGACGTGAAGCCACTTGGCTTGGACAACCTCGGTCCATCCATCCGCGCGAGCCGCGCCTGTCAGTGGCGAGGAAAGCGCGCCCACGAGCTGGTCGAGGAGTTGGCAGATGTGATTGCGAGAACCTTCCATGTTTGCTGCCTAACGCTGGAGTTAAGCGGCGGCGAAGCCGTCCGCCTTGAACGATCAGTTAGATGATTGCGAAGGAATTCGCAACTGGCCATTGGCATAGTATTGGTCAAGACACATGATCAGGCGATCTGTGTCAGAGCGAATTTTCTTTGCCTGCGCGCGAGGAAAATCTTCCTGCTCAGCCGGAGCGGTAGCCAAGTACGCTTTGCCGTTATTGATTGAAGACGAGATCTCAACAACGCATACATGCGTATTTTGAGCAGCATCTATGACCCTGCGAGGAAAAAGCAGCGGAAAGACAAAAAACACTTCGCTGTCGGTCCCGCCGCGCATGGCCTCCGTTAGAAGCCGAGTCCGGCCATCAGCAGTCGGTTGGCTCATTGCATTGTCTACCGCTGCCTTGAACTTGGCGGAAAACTGCTCAGAATAAGGCTGCGTAGCTTGCGCCGCAGTGCAAAGTAGGAGAGCTGCCATAAAGAAAAGCATAAAAGTGCGCACGAAAACCCCCACATCTAACGCTTAGTAGACCCCAAAAGTGGGGTGTTGCACCGAGTATGCGGCTCCGATCCTGACCGCACAAGCCGACGATTCCTAAAACGGATCAGGATCTTGCGCGGCAGCACCGTCATCGATGCGGGTACAAGCAGCCGTGTTATCCGACACTTTTGAGGCTGTATCAGTTACACAGGCAAAAGTGCGGGTGTAACGGGTGCGAAAATGCCGTGGCTGCCGGATCGGGTGCAGGCACATGGGGAGAGAGGGAGGCGGTTTTGCGTTTCCGGGGTGGGAAGCCGCCCCATCCATGCCCGGCTCTCTTTACGCCTCGGAATTCCACGCCACCTGATTGCGGCCCTGGTGCTTGGCCCGATACAGCGCGACATCGGCGGCATTCACCAATTGCTCGACGTTCGCGTCGACGGCAGTGGCCCCGCCCACACTGGTGGTGATGTCGATGCGGCTGCCTTCGAACACCGCCGGTGCCGCCGCCACGGCGGTGCGCATGCGCTCGGCGAGCGCGGCGGCACGCGCAGGCTCGATGGCGGGCAGCAACAGCATGAACTCCTCGCCTCCGTAGCGCGCGAACAGGGTGCCGCGCGGCAGTCCCACGCTGCGGATCACCGCGACGAAATGGATGAGCACCGCGTCGCCCGCGGCGTGGCCCCAGTTGTCGTTGATTGACTTGAAGTGGTCCAGGTCGAACATCAGCACGCTGCAGCCCTGCCCGCGCGCGCGACAGGCGTCCACCAGGCGGGCGCCCGCCTCGATCAGCGCGCTGCGATTGAGCAGGCCGGTGAGCCCGTCGGTACGCGCCAGCCGGCGCAGGTCCAGGGTCAGCCGCTCGGCCAGCATCAGGGTGAACCCGGTGCTCAGCAGGAACGAGGACAGGATGCCGAACAGGTAATTCCAGGTAGTGAGCAGTTCGTCGAGCGGCGAGTGCGCGAGCAGTTGCGGAAACAGCACCACCACCGAACGCAGCAGGTAGAACAGCGCGTCGATGATGAAGATCAGCGCGGTGAAGCTGCAGGTGCTGCGCATGTCCCGCGGCGAGCGCCACAGCAGCACCCAGACCATCCACGCGTCCCAGACCACGCTGTAGCCGCCGAACATCAGCGCCGAGACCGTCTGCGTCGGCGGCGACAGGTAAACGTCGACCTGGCAGGCGACGAACAGACCCACCACCGCCAGCGGCCAGCGCCAGCGCAGCGGGTAGCGCAGGTGGATGGCGATGCCCATCAGCATCAGCGCGTTGGCCAGCGCGATCAGGCCGCCGCCCACGACCGTGGAGAGCAGGCTGCCGTTTTCGTTCAGCCCCTGGGTAAGCGCGGCGGCGGTTATGACCCAGAACGCGGTGGCCCAGATGCGCAGCGCCGGCAGGCCGCGCAGCACCAGCCCGAGCAGGGTGAAACTTATCGAGATGGCGATGCCGATGGCCGCGCCGATGACGCCGAGCGTAAAGAGGTCGAAGTGCATGCCGGTTCCCGTATGCCGACCGAAAGCCGGGGTCGGCGTGCCGCTTCCGTGATGCGCACGCGGGACCTTCGGACCGCCACGCCCCGCAAGGTAGCACGGCAGGAAACCGGCATCCCCGGCCGATACCGCGTCGCGCCAGCCTCAGCCCGCCCGCCCCCGCCGTGCATATTCCGCCGGCGGACACCCCACCAGCGCCCTGAAGTCGCGGATGAAATGCGCCTGGTCGAAGTAGCCCAGCTCCAGCGCCAGCCGCAACCAGTCCACCGCGTCACCGGCATCGACACGCTGCAGCGCTTCGTGCATGCGGTAGCGGTTGATCACCCACTTCGGGCCGATGCCTACGTACTGGTTGAACCATCGCTGCAGCGTGCGCGGAGTCAGCGGCCAGCGCGAGGTCACGTCGTCGAGGGTACGGATGCTGCGATCCGTGGCGATGGCGTCCACCACTTCGCCCACGCGCAGCGCCTGCGCATCGGGCGGCGGCAGGCGGGCGGCGAGGAAGTCGCTGGCCAGCGTCACCATGCGTTCGTCGTGCGGCTGCGCGTGCAGGATCGCCTCCAGCCGCGCCGCATTCTCGCCGAACACCTGTTGCGGCGGGATCGATCGGTTGCGCAATGCGGACACCGGCTGCCGCAGGAAGCCGCGGAACCCGCCGGGACGGAACTTCACGCCGAACACGCCGCCGCGCCCTTCCAGCGTGGTGCTGAAACGGTCGGTGTGAATGCCGTGGATGCGGCTGCCGCCGGCTTCGCACACCAGGTGTACGTTCGGGTGCGGCAGGGTTTCGCGCAGCTGCGGCGGGCCGTCCTGCAGGTCCCAGCGCACGATCCAGTAGTGCTGCACCACGCCGGCCAGTGCGGGCGGTGGCGCGATACGCGCATGATGGAACACGCCCGCCACCGGCGCATGGCGCAGCACGCCGCGAGCCTCGCCGACGCCCTCGTTCATTGGCGCCACCCGCGGCAGATGGCACCGGCCTGTCGCGTTTTTACAATCATCGATGCTCCAGCCGTGCTCTCATGTCGGCACGCGACACCACGCAGGAGTTTCCCACGAAGGACACGATGCTGTTCCTGCTCGCCGTCGCGGCTTCCCTGCCTTCGGCAGCCCTTGCACGAACCCCCACGGAGCCCGTTCCCATGCACGCCGCCGGCAACTTCAACGTCAAGATACAACCGCAGACCCCCGACAACCCCCAGGCCAGGGCCTCCGGCCTCGGCCGCCTGTCGCTGGACAAGCAGTTCCATGGCGACCTCGACGCCACCAGCCAGGGCGAGATGCTGGCGGCGGGCGACGGCACCATTTCCGGCGCCTACGTGGCGCTGGAAAAAGTCAGCGGCAAGCTGCACGGCCGCAGCGGCAGTTTCGTGCTGGTGCACCGCGCGCTGATGGTCGACGGCACGCCGCAGGAGTGGAGCGTGGCGGTGGTGCCCGGCTCCGGCACGGGCGAGCTGGCCGGCCTGGACGGCGCGATGACGATCACCCTCGCCGGCGCCAAGCACAGTTACAATCTGAGCTACACCCTGCCAGGCCACTGCACGGCCTGACCGCGCCACCCCGGAAAGCGCCGCCATGAACCAGCCCACGGAAGCATCCGGCAGCGCCACGGCGAAAACGCCTTCCGTGCTGCGCCGGATCCCGGCCGGCATCTGGGCACTCGGCCTGGTCTCGATGCTGATGGACACCTCCTCGGAGATGATCCACGCGCTGCTGCCGGTGTACCTGGTCGACGTGCTCGGCGCCTCGGCGCTCGCGGTCGGCTTCATCGAAGGCATCGCCGAAGCCACCGCGGCGATCACCAAGGTGTTCTCCGGCGCGCTGTCGGACTGGCTGGGCCGACGCAAGCTGCTGGTGGCGATCGGCTACGGCCTGGCCGCATTCACCAAGCCGGTCTTTCCACTGGCGGGCACGCTCGACTGGGTGGTCGCCGCACGTTTCGTGGACCGCATCGGCAAGGGCATTCGCGGTGCGCCACGCGATGCGCTGATCGCCGACCTGGCACCGGCCGAACTGCGCGGCGCCTCGTTCGGCCTGCGCCAGTCGCTCGACACGACCGGTGCGTTCCTCGGCCCCGCGCTGGCGATCATGCTGATGTGGCTGACCGCCGACAACATTCCGCTGGTGTTCTGGTTCGCGGTGCTGCCGGGCTTCGCCGCGTTCGCGCTGGTGGTGTTCGGCGTACGCGACGCGCGGGGCGACAAGGAGGGAAAACCCGCGCGCGCGCCATGGTCGCGCGCCGAGCTGGCACGCCTGCCGCCGCTGTACTGGGGCGTGGTGGCGATCGCCGCGGTGTTCACCCTGGCCCGTTTCAGCGAGGCCTTCCTGGTGTTGCGCGCGCAGGAACTGGGGCTGGGGCTGGTGCTGATCCCGCTGGTGCTGGTGGTGATGAACGTGGTGTACGCGCTGTCGTCCTACCCGGTCGGCGTGCTGGCTGACCGCTTCGACCGCGGGGCGCTGCTCGGGCTGGGTGTGCTGGTACTGGTGGCGTCGGACCTGGCGCTGGCCTTTGTCGGCGGGCTGGCCGGGCTGGCGCTGGGCGTGACGCTGTGGGGCCTGCACATGGGCATGACCCAGGGCCTGCTGGCCGCGCTGGTCGCCGACGCCGCGCCGGCCAACCTGCGCGGCACTGCGTACGGCGTGTTCAATCTGGTGAGCGGACTGGCCCTGCTGGCGGCCAGCGTGGTGGCCGGCGAGTTGTGGGATGCGTTCGGCTCGCACGCCACCTTCCTCGCCGGCGCCTGTTTCGCGGTCGTGGCGCTGCTCGCACTGGTGCCGGTGGCGCAGCGGGTGCGCCGGAACCGGCCCGCGCCGGGCTGAGCGCCACGCCGCAGGCCACGCTCAGCCCCAGGCATGTTCGGGGTAGAAGCGCTGCATCATCCGCGCGACATAGGCCACCAGGTTCGGCTGCGCTTCCACCGCCCGGCGCAGCGGCGTGTCGAAGAACGGCGTGGCGGTGCAGGCGAGCATGCCGAAGGCGGTGGCGTCCACGGCACTGGCCGATGCCCCCATGAAGTACGGCCTGTTGCCGAGCAGTTCGGCCAGCGCGTCGATCGAGCGCGTGCCCAGTTCGGCGATCTTTCCCGGCGCATGCCGGCCCAGCCCCTGCGCGTGCAGTTCGGCGAACTTGCGTGCCTGCATGTCGCGGCGCAATGGCGCCCGCTGCGCCTCGGGCGCATCGTCGACGAAGTGCGCCGGCCCCTTGGCGAAGCTGTCCGGATCGATCCAGCGGAACCAGACCATCGCGAAGTACAGGTGATCCTCCAGCAGGCGTTCGATCGCCCAGGCCTGCGCCCGCTGCCGCGCGTCCAGCCCGGCATCCAGGTCCACGCCGTACCTGCGCTCGATGTGCGCACGGATGAAAGTGGAATCGCCGACCACCTCGCCATGGTCGTCGATGAAGGGCAGCTTGCCGTTCGGCGCCTGCGGCGGAATCGTCGAGACGCAGCCGTAGGCCAACCCGGCCATCTTCAGCTGCACCTCGGTCTTGAGCACGAACGGGCTGGTGTCGGGCAGGCCGAAGCCGGCGCGGCTGGCGTACAGGGTGAGGCCGGTTGACGACATGGGCGAACTCGATGACGGAAGGTGCGCGCACTCTGGCGTGGTGCTGCTGACAGCTTTGTGTCAGCAGCGCCGCCACGCGATGTCGATGTCGCCGGCGCCCGTTCGTCATCCAGGTAGTCCCGAGCCCAGGAGAACCGTAATGAGCCCTGCCCCCACCCTTGTGCCCGCCGCCGAGCTCGCTGCGCGCAACCCCATGCGCTTCCCCAACGAAGGTGATGGCTACCGCCGCGCGCGCACCGCCTTGCTGGCCGAGGAGATCGAGCTGCGCCGGCACGTCGAGCGTGTCGCCGAGCTGCGCCGCGCACTGCCGCCCGGCGGCGAGGTGACCGGCGACTACCGCTTCCGCGGCGAACACGGGCCGGTCGATTTCGCCGGCCTGTTCGGCGACAGGCAGACCCTGGTGGTCTACAGCTACATGTTCGGCCCGCAGCGCGCGCGGCCCTGCCCGATGTGCACCTCGCTGCTGGGCGCGTGGGACGGCGAGGCGCGCGACGTGGCCCAGTGCGTGGCGCTGGCCGTGGTGGCGCGTTCGCCGATCGAGCGCCTGGTCGCGTTCAAGAACGAACGCGGCTGGCGCGACCTGCGGCTGTACTCGGATGTCGACGGCGCCTACAGCCGCGACTACTTCGCCGTCGACCCGGACGGCGGCGACGGCGACCAGGCTGCCTTCAACGTGTTCACCCGCCGTGACGGCACGATCCGCCACTTCTGGAGCGGCGAGATGGGCTTCGAGAGCGCCGACCCCGGCCAGGACCCGCGCGGCGCGCCGGACCTGATGCCGTTGTGGACCATCCTGGACTGCACGCCGGAAGGCCGCGGCACGGACTGGTACCCGAAGCTCGACTACCCGACCTGATGCTTGCGTCGGGTCGGCAGCAGATTTCTGCCGACCCGGACGCGTGACGCTTGATGTGCCGGGCAATCCGCCAGGCGAGCCGCGTCTTCAACTCGAGGGATGTGTCTCCAGCTGACGTACTTCGCACGTGATGTCCCACTCGTCGCCGTGGACTTTCAGAAAGCGCTCGGTCCAGTGGATCGCCTCTTCCATCGACTTCGTCTCCATCACCGCGTAACCGCCGATCACTTCCTTCGCTTCGGTGAACGGACCATCGACTACGCTGATCTTGCCGTGCGAAAGCCGCACGCGGACGCCTTCCGAAGTCGGCCTGAGCCCCGCGGTGTCGAGCATGACCCCGGCTTGGGTCACTTCTTCCAGCAGCTTGCCCATATCGCTCATCAGCTGCTCGCTGGGCTGCAGTCCGCAGTTCTCGTTGATCCTGATCATTGAAAGGAATCGCATCGTCCTCACTCTCCTGTGGGTTTACGGCAGAGCCACGCGGCAGGGCCACGCCGGCCCGCCCAACGTGCTCCTGCCATGGCGACGAACGGCTCCGCGCCGGATCGACACCTGCCGCCGCAGGAGCGTATCCGGCGCATTCCTACGAAAGCGGGTTCTGCCCTGATGCCCCGGCATCCGCCTCGCAACGGCCATCGGCGCAATGCCCCGCCGCCGACGCAACGCCCGTCGCCTCGAGGCGTTGCTGCCCCGCCTCGACCAGCAGCGCGCCGATCTCCGCGCCGAGCAGCAGGTCGTCGTACTGGCCGAACACCTGGTTGCGCAGGCGCCCCTGCGCGTCGATCAGGATCGCGGTCGGCGTGCCCTGCATGGCGTAGGCGCGCATGGTGCGCGGAATCGGATCGCCGTCCGGGCCGGGCGCGTCGATGCCGACCGGGAAGCCCACGCGATACTCGTGCAGGAACGCGCGCAACGACTCCGGCCCCATCGCCGCATGATGCTCGAACACCGTGTGCAGGCCGACCACCGCCAGCGGCGCACCCTCGAACAGCTTCGCCACGCGTTGCGCCTGCGGGATGCCGTGCGCCACGCAGCCCGGGCAGAGCATCTGGAAGGCGTGCAGCAGTACCACGCGCCCGCGAAAGTGGGCCACGCTCAGCGGCTCGGGAGTGTTCAGCCAGGCGCTGGTGCGCCACTCGGGAGCCGCTTCGGGTTTCATCAGAAATCTCCGTCCTTGACGTACGGGTAGGTCCACAGCGTCATCTGCAGCAGGCACGACTTCAGCCACGCAGCGTACATCTTCTCCACTTCGTCGGCGGTGTGTCCCTTGCTGGCGAGGAACGGCCTGAGCGTGAACGTCACCGGGTAGATCAGCGCAAACAGGTCGCGGAACGGCACGATGGCGGTCGAGGCGGCGCCGTCGGTGCGGTTCTTCTTTGCGCGGTGGTGGCGCAGGCCGATCTCGTGCTGGTAGTCGAGCCAGCGCTGGTCATACTCGGCGGCGGCCGTGTCGAGGATCCATTGGCCGAAGCGCTTGCGCACGGCGCCGAGATAATCGCCCAGCGGCTTGCCGTCGGCCCGGCCGGTGAAGGACGCCAGCAGGTGCGGCTGCGAACCGACGAAGCCGTACCAGACGTCGAGGATCGCCTCGACCTGATCCGCCACGATGCCGCGCGAAAGGCGCAGATACTTGACGTCCTCGTCGTCGAACAGGATGCTCTTCTTCATCAGCTCGAAGTCGCCGAGCGTCACCGGTGAACGCGCGATCGCACCGGTGCCGAAGGTGTATCCGGGAATGGCATGGGTTTCTTTCATGTCTTGGCTCCTCTGGTTGCGCCGGGTTCGGGGCGCGGGCCTGCGCTCCGTGGCCACGGACTCTAGCGACGGCACCGGCGCGCGTCAGGAAGGCACTTTTCGGTAAGGTGGTTACGACATGGGCGAACACGAACCCGCGACCAGCAGGCGGCCGGACACGGCGAACGCCGCTCCCGCGCCTGTTCCCGTCGCATCGATGGTCGAAAGCATCGTCGGCTGCAAATGGTCGATCCGGCTGCTGCAGCTCTGCGCGGAAGGAAACCATCGCCCCAGCGCGCTGCTGCGCGCCTGCACGGGGCTCTCCGCCAAGGTGATGAACGAGCGCCTGCGCAAGATGACCCGCTTCGGCATCATGCACCGCACCGTGCACGGCGAGAAGCCGCCGGTCGAGGTGGAATACCGGCTGACGCCGTTCGGCCGCCGCTTCATGGGCATACTCGAAGAGGTGCAGCGGCTGCAGCAGGCGGTCGAGTGCGGCGCGATCGGAAAAACCGGCGAAGCCGCGGAAAAGACGCGGCGGGGAAACGCCTGACCTCCCTCGCGCTCTCTTCGCAGCGCACCAGGCTCAGTGCGGCAACGCGGCCTGGCGATCCTGCAGGAAGCGGCGCACGGCGGGATCGGCGGCGAGGCCGATCGCGATGTCGTAGGCCTGCCGCGCCTCGCGGCAGGCGTGCGTCCGGGCCAGCAGCGCCGCTCGCGCCGCCCAGTAGGGCTGATAATCGACGAGCCGGCCATTAGCGGCGAGCGCGTCGACGAGCGCGAGCGCGGCCTGCGGACCCTGCACTTCCGCGATGGCCAGCGCGCGGTTGAGCGCGACCACCGGCGAGTCGCACAGCGCCAGCAGCGCGTCGTAGAGCTGCACCTCCGGCGCCCAGTCGGTGCGGCCGCTGCGGCGACGCTCGACATGCGCCGACTGCAGCGCGGCTTCGAGCTGGTAGCGGCCGATACGGCCCAGCCGGCTGGCGCGCAGCAGCAGCGCCTCGGCTTCGTCGATCATCGCCGCATCCCACCGCGCGACATCCTGTTCGGCCAGCGGCACGTAGTCGCCCGTCGCCGAGCGGCGCGCGGCACGGCGCGCTTCCGCGTGCAGCATGCAGGCCAGCAGGCCCAGCGCTTCCGGCTCCTGCGGCAGCAGCTCGACCACCAGCCGGGCGAGGAACAGCGCCTCCGCGGTGAGGTCGCGGCGGATCGCGTCGGTGCCGCCGGGATCGCTCCAGCCTTCGGCGAAGGCGGCGTAGATGGCTTCCAGCACGCCGTCCAGCCGCCCGGCCAGTTCGTCGCGCGTCGGCACGACAAAGGGGATGCCGGCCTGCCGGATCTTCTGCTTCGCCCGCCCCAGCCGCTTGCCCATCGCCTCCGGCGAGGCGAGGAACGCCGCGGCGATCGCCTTCGCATCCAGCCCAAGCACCACCTGCAGCATCAGCGGCGCGCGGATGCCGGCGTCGATGGCCGGATGCGCGCAGGTAAACAGCAGCGCGAGGCGCCGATCCGGGATGGCCGCATCGTCCCCTTCCGTCACCGCGCTCTCCTCGATCTCGGCGAGGATGCGCAACTGCACGGCCGCCGCCTCGCCGTTGCGATGCTGCCGGAACCGGTCGATCCCCTTGCGCCTGGCCACGGTCAGCAGCCAGGCTTCCGGATTCGCGGGGCAGCCGTTGCGCGGCCAGTCCGCCAGGGCCGTGGCAAACGCCTCGGACAAGGCATCCTCAGCCGCTGCCACGTCATGCAGGGCAGCGGCCAGGAAGGCGACGAGCTTGCCGTAGCTGCGGCGGACCACCGCATCCGCCGCACGACGTGCCTGCGCGGTGCGATCCAAGCTACATGCTCCAGATCGGCCGCACTTCGACAATGCCGTGACTCGCGGCCGGGCAGCGCGCCGCCCAGGCGAGCGCGGCATCCAGATCGGCGACGTCGATGAGGTAGTAGCCGGCCAGTTGCTCCTTGGAGTCCGCATAGGGGCCGTCCAGCACCTGCGACTTGCCGCTCGCCACGCGCACGGTGGTCGCGGTCGTCGTGCCCTGCAGGCGGTTCGAGCCGACCAGCGCGCCCGCCGTCTTCAACGCCTGCGTATAGGCCCCGTAAGCCGCGACACCTTGCTCCTGTTCGGCCGGCGACATGCGCGCCCAGCCGCCTTCCTCCGCATACAGCATCAGTAGATATTGCATCGTGATTCTCCGTTCCGGGTGATCGGCGGGCAGCATGCTCCACCTTGCCTATGACGCGTGGGGTCCCGCGATTTGGACAAGACCGGTCTTGCAGGGCGATGGCGGTGCATCCGGCCCGTCGCCCTACCCGCCCGGCGCATGCACTTCCGCGATCAGCGTGGGAAGGAGTTCCGACACGGTCGGGTGGATCGGCACCGTGTGCTGCAGCTGCGTGGCGGTGGCGTCCACGCTCATCATGTCGATGATGCCGTGGATCGCCTCGTCGCCCTCGATGCCGAGGATCGCGGCGCCGAGGATCGCCTTCGTGTCGGCGTCGATGATCACCTTCATAAAACCCTGCGTCTCGTCCCTCTCCACCGCGCGGCCGACCCGGCTCATCGGCCGCTTGCCGACCAGGAACGGACGGCCGCGCTCGCGCGCCTGCGCCTCGTTGATGCCGACGCGGCCCAGCGGCGGGTCGATATACAGCGCGTAGCCGCTGACGCGTTCGCTGAGCTTGCGGTGCTCGCCGTCGAGCAGGTCCGCCGCGACCATCTCGAAGTCGTTGTACGCGGTATGCGTGAACGCGCCGCGGCCGTTGCAGTCGCCCAGCGCCCAGATGCCGGGCACGTTGGTGCGCAGCTCGTCGTCGACGGTGATGTAGCCGCGCGCATCCGTCGCCACGCCGGCCTGGTCGAGGCCGAGGTCGTCGGTGTTCGGCACGCGCCCCACCGCCACCAGCACGTGGCTGCAGGCGAGCCGCTCGCCGTCGAGCGTCACCGCGAGCGTTTCGCCGGCGCCCGCGAACGCGAGCTCGGCGACGCCGGTGCGGATGTCGATGCCTTCGCCTTCCAGGATTCCGCGCACCGCCGTCGACACGTCCGCGTCCTCGCGCCCGATCAGCTGCGGGCCTTTTTCCAGCACGGTGACGCGGGCGCCGAAGCGGCGGTACATCTGCGCGTACTCCAGCCCGATGTAGCTGCCGCCGACGATCAGCAGGTGCGCCGGCACGCGGTCCAGGCCCAGGATCGAGGTATTGGTGAGGTACGGGATGCCGTGCAGGCCGGGCATGTCCGGCACCGCCGCGCGGCCGCCGACATTCAGGAAGATCTGCGGCGCGGCGAGCCGTTCGTCGCCCACGCGCAGGGTGTGCGCGTCCTCGAACTGCGCATGGCCTTCGATCACCGTGCAGCCGTCCATGCCGTCCAGCCACGTGCGCACGCCGTGCCGCGCGTTCGCGATGACGGTATCGGCACGCGCCTTGACCCTGGCCATGTCGATGCCCACCGTGCCCGTCAGCACCACGCCGAAATCGGCCGCGCGACGGGCCATGTGCGCGGCGCGCGCACTGGCCACCAGAGTCTTGGTCGGCATGCAGCCGGTGTTGACGCAGGTACCGCCGAACAGCTTGCGCTCGACCAGCGCCACCGACCGGCCGGCCCGGGTCAGCCGGTTCGCCAGCGGCGGGCCGGCCTGGCCGGCGCCGACAATGATCGCGTCGAAGCGGCGGTTCATGGCGCTGTCGCCGCGAACCGCGACGCGCCTCGCGGCGGCAATCCGCAACGGTGGAGAAGCATGCCGTCACTCCCTGCACGAAAACGGCTGTTGTATCGCGAAGCACCGAACTGAGCCGGCAAATTTCCGTGAAGCAGCCGTCCATCGGAACGTGGCCGTTCACTCCCCCGCGGAGGGCGGCGCATCGAAGCGGTACGCCGTGCTGCGCGCCGACGCCCGCTGGCCGAACTCGCGGGCGAAAGCCGTGAGCTGGCCGTAAGGCGCCAGCGGGACGGTGGTGCGGAAGGCCAGATGCTCGACCAGGCAGAACAGCGACGCCTCCAGCAGGCTGAGGTCGCGCGGCGGCAGCGCCTCGATGACCGCCACCAGCCTCTCGTCGAGCCACGCCAAGGTGTTGCGCAATCCCGCGGCGGCCTTGGCGAAGTAGATGCTGTCCGCCGGCAGGTGTGCGATCTGCGTGCCGAAGCTGAGCTGCACCTGCGCCTGCATGGCGTGCCAGACGAGCTCCTGCACATTGCGCGCCTGCAGCTCGCGCACGTCCTCGGGCCAGACGACGCGCCGGCGCTCGGGCGCGGATTCCGCCAGCACGCGGCAGATGTTCTCGGCGCCGAACACCGTCGCCCCATCGATGGCGAGTACCGGCAGCTTGAGCGCGGGATTCCCCGCGTAGTCGCGCGCCTCGAGCGACGCCAGGTCGTAGACCGGGGCGAACTCGCAGGCCACGCCCAGCTCCTGCGCGAACACGCGCACCAGGCGAGTGAAATGCGAACTGCTGCGGCCGGTGATCCGCGGCGCCGGACTCACGCGGGTCGTGTCATTTGCATCAGACAAGGCACCACCTCCTGCGTTTGGTCAATCAACCGCGGCTTTCACGGATTCCCCGCCGATCCGCCCTGCGCGAACGCGACGAAGCCTTGCATGAACTGGCGCAGCTGCTCGTCGGTGCGCGCATCGGCGATGGCGCCGTCGGCATCGAACACGCTGCCCGCGCGCGACACCAGCAGGCGGCCGCCGCTCCACAGCTCCGCACCGATGGTGCGCAGCACCGGAAGCCAGGCGTTCTGCGACAGGATGGTGCCGAAGCCGCCGGGTGAGGCGCCCATCAGCGCCACCGGCTTGCCGGCGAACACGCGCGGGATGTCGGCCGGCGGGCGGGTCAGCCAGTCCAGCGCGTTCTTGGTCACGCCGGGAATGCTGTTGTTGTATTCGGGCGTGGCGATCAGCAGGCCATCGGCGGCGGCAATCGCCTCCTTGAGCGCGGCGACCTCGGCTGGAATACCGTGCGCGGCTTCGTCGTCGGCGTTGTACAGCGGGAACGCGGCGATCGACATGATCTCCAGCCGGCTGCCGGCGGGCATCATCGCACCCGCGGCGTGCAGCAGCGCGGTATTGAACGAGCCTTTGCGCAGGCTGCCGGAAAAGCCGACCAGTACGGCCATGTTCCACCTCGGAGCGGCGACGGGAGCGGCAAGGGTAGCGCGGAAACGACGGCAGGCAGGGCGGCCGGACCAGCCCGCCTGCGTCACGCCGGGCAGCGGCCGGGTTACGATGCCGCTGCTTCGCTGCGCCGTCGTTTTCAGGAAAGCCCGCCGTGCCGCACTACTCCGGTCCCCTGCTCACCCGCCCCGTCGCCGCCTCGCTGCTGGCCGCGCGCGACGCCGGCGCGGATGCATGGCGCGGCTCGCTGGATCTGGGGGCATCGACCGGCGAAGCCTCGCTGCAGGCCGACGCCTGGCTGTGGCGGCAGCGGCGCTACCCGTACCCGTCCGCACTGAAGGACCGCACGATCTACTACTGGGACGGCGACGCATTCGCGCCGGTGGTGCGCTACGCCGGCTCGCTGATCAAGCTGGTGCCCACCGAATGGGGCGCACCCACGTTCGAGATCGACGGCATCAAGATGCTGCCCACGGCGAAAGCGTCGCCGCTGGACGACGCGCGCCGCAAGGTGGCGCTGGTCGAGCCACGCGGCAAGGTGGTGCTGGATACCTGCGGCGGGCTGGGCTACTTCGCCGCCTGCTGCCTGGAAGCGGGTGCCGCGCGCATCCACTCGTTCGAGAAGAACGCCGACGTGCTGTGGCTGCGCACGCTCAACCCGTGGTCGCCCGATCCCGAGTCACCTGCCAGCGGCGGCCGCCTGCAGCTCGCCCATGCCGACGTGTCGCAGGCGATCGCGCAGCTCGCCGATGCCTCGGTGGACGCGCTCTTGCACGACCCGCCGCGCTTCGGCATCGCCGGCGAGCTGTACGCGCAGGCGTTCTACGACCAGTTGGCCCGCGTGCTGCGCAAGGGCGGCCGGCTGTTCCACTACACCGGCAGCCCGAACAAGCTCACCAGCGGCCGCGACGTGCCGCGCGAGGTGGCCAGGCGGCTGGAGCACGCCGGCTTCAAGGCGCAACCGGCGCTGGATGGCGTGCTGGCGACGCGGCGCTGAGCCGGCGTCCGGACAGATACAGAGTCGGCCCCCGCGCCGTTCCGGCCCTCGCCTACTTCCGCGCCGCAATGATCTCGCCGAGGTAATCCGGCGTACCCTCGATGCGCACCAGGTGCGGATACTGCAGGCCGTCGTGGTAATCCACCGGCACCGTGCGATAGGCGCCCTGGAATTTCAGCAGCAGCTGGATCGGCGCCTTGCTGCCTTTCGCCGCCGTGATCGCGTCTTTCAGCACATCGTCGCTGTAGTCATGGCCGTTCACCGCGACGAGGGTGGCGCCGGCGCTGACCCCGGCCTTGAACGCCGGCCCCTCCCAGCGCACGTCGTTGATCTTGCCACCCTTGGCCATGGTCAGGCCGATCGACCAGGCGAAGTTGTACAGGTGACGCGACGATTGCGGCCGGCTGTTGTACTGCTTCTCGTAGGCGCTCTCCTTGTCGGTGTAGACCAGCTTCCAGCCGGTGCCCTCGATGCCGTCCAGCAGCGGCGGCATGCGCGTATCCACGTGCGCATGCAGGAAGCTCGCCCAGTCGTACTTCGCCACGCCGTTCAACGCGGCCACCACGTCGTCGAAGGTGTAGGTTTTCGTCACGTAGCTGCCGTTGTCGACGCCGAAGAACGCGCGCGCGAAATCGTCCAGCGACTTGCGGTCGTGGGTCAGCGCGCGCAGCCTGGCGTCCACCTCCAGCCACATCATCTGCCCGGCGCTGTAGTACTCCTCGCTCATCTGCCAGCTGCGATACGGCAGGCCCGAGCGGCGTGCGGCGGTCGGGTCGTTGGTGGTGTCCTCGAGCGTGCGCCACCGGAAGCCCTCGCGGTTGCGGTCGTAGTTGGCCGCCACCATCGCCAGCGCGTCGCGGAACTGTTCGGGCGTCCACAGGCCGGCGCGCGCGGTCAGCACGTAGCCCCAGTACTGCGTCTGCCCCTCGTACACCCACAGCAGCGAATCGCCCATCGGCACGTTGAAGTTGGGCGTCCACAGGTCGGCCGGACGGCGGAACTTGCCGTTCCACGAATGGGTGTACTCATGCGCCAGCAGGTCGCGGCCGGGCGCGTTGTCGTCCCAGGCGGTGAAGTAGTCGGCGCCCAGGCCATCCTCGCTGGACTGGTGATGCTCCGTGCCGTTGCCGCCCAACTGGTCCGACAGCGAGAACAGGAAATCGTAGTGGTCGTAATGGTGCGAGCCGAACAGCCTGGTCGCCTGCACCGCCAGCGCACGATGCACCCTCACCTGTTCGGGCGTCATGGCCAGGTACTTCGGTGCGTCGGCGACGACGTCCAGGTGCACCGGCGCCCCGCCGGGCGGCGTGAGATCGACGCGCTTGAAGTACTGGCCGGCGTAGACCGGCGAGTCGACCAGGTTGTTGAAGGTCACCGGCCTGAACGTGGTGGTATCGCCCGACTGCGAGGCCGGCTCCAGCGCACTGCCGAGCTGCCAGCCGTGCGGCAGCGTCAGGCTGGGCGCGAAGGTGATGCCGCGGGTGAAATGGCCGGCCGGATACAGCGCCACCTTGCTCCATTCCATGTCCATCATGCGGTCGGTCATCTCGAATCCGCCGTCGCGGGGCGACAGGTACTGGAACTCCACGTCGATGCTGGCGACCCCCGCGGGGACGTCGAGGTGGAACGCGTACACGTCGTACTCGTCACGCTTCCACGCCAGCGGCTTGCCGTTCGCGCTCAGCGCGAGGCCGGCAAGCATGGCGATCGGGCCGGTCGGCGAGTGGTCGCCGGGAATCCACTGCGGATACAGCAGGGTCAAGGCGCCGGGCTGCACCGGAATCGTCTCGTGCACGCGGAAGATCCCTCGTGCAGTGTCGCCGGCATCGACATGGATGGCGATCGTGCCGGGGTACGGCACGTCTTGCGGCGGCGGCACTCCGGCACCCGGAACTTGCTGCGCTCCCAGGGGAGCCACCGCGAACGCAATCAATACGGCCACGACCCCGCACGCCACCCGGCGGGACACGGCAGCCGGCAACCCGGCGAAAAAGGCAACGGACATGACGACTCCAATGGGCGGGAGAAGGACTCGCACCAACTTAGCACTGCTCGACCACGAGGTGAGCGTCTACCGCGGCGCCACCTTGCCGATCCGGCACCCGCTGGTTCGCCGCATGGCACTGCGCAACCAGCTCGGCTCCGAACTGACCGCCGGGAAACGGTAGTGCTACCGCTCGCCGCGCCCTTGAAGCAGAATCGGGCCATGCGCGAGCGGCTGGCGGCGCTGGACCAAGGAAGTCCTGCATCGCCCGACACGCTGGGGCAATCCGCGGCGTTCGCAGAACGCATGCCCGGGGAATCGGAAAAAGGGGGAAAACATGCCGGATACGATCGAACTGCTGGAAACCATCGGCCAGAACGCGGCGCTGCGCCGCGCATCCGCCGACGAACTTGCACCGATGCTCGAACAAGCGAATGCATCCGAAGCCCTCAGATCTGCCGTTGCCGCCGGCGACAGCTCGCTACTGTCCAGAGAGTTCGGGCACAAGCTGAACAAGGCACCGCAGATCTCCAATGCCCCGGGACACGAGGAAGACGAACCCGACCACGACGGCGGCGACGAACCGCGTCATCCACCCGAACCTGATCGCCACGAGCCGCGCAAACGATAGTCTCGCGCGCCATGCCCGTCGGCCGGCAAGGAAGAGGAAGGGGGACCGCCCTGGCCGCCCTGCTTCTTTGCGCCCTGGCGCTGGCAGGTCGCGCTACTGATCCTCCCCGGATTACCGACGCAAGCGCCTTCCTCGACCGGACCGAGGAGCTGCGCATCAAGGACCACCGGCAGTTCATCGAACGACTGGCGCAGATCCATCGCGAATCGCCCGCGCTGACGACGGCCGAGCAATGGCATCTGCGCTATCTCGACGCGCTCGAGTCTTCGCTGGAGGGCAGCTACGCCACAGCGGAGCAGCCGCTGCGCGATGTGGTCGGCCATTCAGGCGATCCGACGCTTGCCACCAAGGCATCGGCGCTGCTCATGAACAACCTGGCGGTCGGTCGCCGCTATGAAGACGCCTTCCAACTGGCCCAGCAGCTCACGATCGACCTGCCCCGAATCCGGGACAAAGAGGCCCGCCTCCAGGTCCTCAGCTACCTGTCCCAGACGTTGAACCTGGCCGGGCAGACCAATCTGGCGATCAAGTACGCCCACATGATGGAGGACATCGATCCTTCGAAGACGACCTCGTGCTACTCGCGTACCAAGCTGGTGGCCGCGCTCTACAACGCCAAGCGGCTCACCTCCGCGAGTCCGGAACTGCAGCAGGTCATCGAGACATGCGAAGCGGCTGGACAGCCCATCATGGCGACGACCATGCAGCTCATCCTCGGCACGCTCCACCTGGAAGAACACCAGCCGGCCAAGACCTTGGCGCTGCTCGACCGGATAGCGCCCGGCATCCGGATCAACCATTACTACCCGCACACGCTGTCCGCGCAGGTGCAACGAGCTCAGGCGTATGCACAGCTGGGTAAAGACGATGACGCCCAAAAGGCGGCACTCGCCGCCTTGGCGATGGCCGGCCCGGACGACGTCAACGACTATCTCAAAGATGCGTATGAAGTGCTCTACCTGGTCACGAAGCGGCACGGCAACACAGCCGCCGCGCTTGCCTACTACGAACGCTATGTCGCCCAGGACAAGGGCTCGCTCAATGATGCCTCCGCACAGGCATTGGCTTACCAGACGGTCCAGCAGCAGATTCTGACCCGCAAGCTGGAAACCGAAGAGCTTGGCAGGCAAAACAGTGTCCTCAAGCTGCAGCAAGCATTGGACGCCAAGGCCGCGGAGACCGACCGGCTCTACATCACGCTGCTGATCATCCTGCTGGCGGCCATCGCACTCTGGCTGCTCCGCACCATGCGTTCGCAGAGGCGCTTCAAGCGCATGGCGATCCGCGACGGGCTCACCGGCATCCTGAACCACCAGCACTTCATCAACGAGGCCGATCGCATCTTGCGCCTGCTGGAGAAGAAGCTCGGCCACGCCTGCCTGATCTCCATCGACCTGGACCACTTCAAGCAGATCAACGACACCCACGGCCACGCCATGGGCGACGCCGTGCTGAAGCGGGCCGTGGCGATCTGCCAGCAGCACCTGCGCCCCAGCGACCTGTTCGGCCGCCTGGGCGGCGAGGAATTCGGCATCCTGCTGCACGAGTGTTCCCGCAACCAGGGCCTGGACATCGCCGAGCGCATCCGGATCGCGATCGGCACGACGCCGATCGAGAAGGACGGGCAGCACATAGCGATTTCCGCCAGCGTCGGCCTGGCCTCCACCGATACCTCCGGCTACGGGCTGCAGCGGCTGTGCAAGGAGGCAGACGTCGCGCTGTACCGCGCCAAGCGCGCCGGGCGCAACCGGGTCGTCGCCGACGCCGGCAACCTGGCCGAAGCCTGAAGCCCCGCGCCGGAGCAGCGGCATCGACGTGCGTGAAAGCCTGCCGCCGGGCGGGCCGCTCGCGTTCCGGCCCCGCACCCCTTCAGGAAACCGGCGCCGTGCCGATGACCGTAGCAAACCCGAAGGATCCATCGATGCCACGCCACATCCGGATGCTCTTTAGCGCAACGACGCCACCCGCGGGAAACGGGGGCCGCCGGCCACGTCGGCCATGCCTGCCGGGCGCGTGCCAGCGGCGCACGGACGCACATGGCGAGCTCGGCCGCGCCAGCACCGCCCACCGCAGCGAATGGCCAGCATGATGGTCGACCGCAGCAACCCCACCCGCGCAGGCAATCGCGTCGACTGGAGCGATCCCCAGCTGCAGAAGCTGCTGAGCAAGATCGAGGACTGGGACCTGGACAACCGCGATAACTTCCCGCGGGAAGAAGTGCAGGTGCAGATCGGCTGGAGCGCCGGCGGCGGACGGACGGCGGTGCTGGTGTGGAAGCGCGACAAGGTCATGGTGCTGGAAGCCAGCTTCCCGATTCCCACCGCCGAATATGTACGCGTGGACCGCTTCTACGGCGACGGCATGCGCAGCGTATGGGGCGTGGTGGTCGAAGGCCGCGCCGGCAGGCGCGCGGAAGACTGCAGCAACGGCGTGAGCATCTACTGGCTGCACGAGTGCTGACCGCCGGCGCCGCTCGCGCCATGGCGCCAGACCGGGTACCGCCAGCGAGCGCGAATGGCGCGTGCCGCCCTGCCTTCAGCCGATGCGCAACTTGTTCAGGAACAGGCCGTGCTCGCGATCCTCGACGCGGTAGCCCTCGCGTCCTTCGATAATCCAGCCCCACACGCTGCGCGTGCCACCCGCCTGCTGGCTGTCCACGCGCACATGGTCGCCCTGCGGCAGCGGAAACCGGGTCACCAGCACCATGGTCTGCTCGTCGATCGAAATCAGCTGGGCCGGCTTGCTCACGACGGAGTTGGCAGTCCACCCGGAGCTGACGTGGATCTGCACTTCCTGCGGCGGCTGGTCGCTGCGGTTGTCGACCTTCCAGCCGTCGACTTTCTGCAGCAGCGCATCCAGATGCGGATCATTCCAGTCGACCGCGCCGACTGAAACGCTCGATCGTGACTTGTCGTGGCCCATGAGGCTGACCCCTGCCGGGTGAGTGCGAATGGACATGCAGACCGGTTCCCCGCAGCCAACATACCAGAACTCCGGCCCGGCGACGGGCTGCGGAGAAAGCAGCCATGGCCATGATCCGTGCCACCGAGGCAACGAGGCGAAGCCCGCGCCGCGAGCGGCCGCGGCATCCGCCCGGGCGCTTCTGGCGTATAAGCTGTCTGACCCCCTGGCCCGAGGAATCGCCATGAACGCCTTGTTGAAATTCGCCGCGCTCGCCCTCGTCGGCAGCGCCACCCTCGCCGCACCGGCCCTGGCAGCACTGAAGGAAGGCGCCAGGGCGCCCGACTTTTCTGCGCCAGCCTATCTTGCCGGCCAGCCGTTCACGTTCAAGCTCGCCGATGCCCTGAAGAAGGGGCCGGTGGTGGTGTATTTCTTCCCCGCCGCGCACACCCCGGGCTGCAACCTGGAAGCGCACCTGTTCTCAGAGGCCATCGACCAGTTCAAGGCGCAGCACGCCACCGTGATCGGCGTCACCGCCGGCAATACCGCGGAACTGGCGGCGTTCTCGCAGGAAACCGAGCATTGCGGCGGCAAGTTCGCGGTCGCCGCCGACAACGGCGCGAAGATCGCCAGGGAATACGATGCACTGCTGCCGCTGCGGCCCGGCTGGTCGGACCGCACGTCCTACGTGATCGCCCCGTCCGGGCAGATCGTGCATGTCTATTCGAACCTGAGCCCGAAGAAGCATGTGCAGGAGACGCTGGACGCGGTGAAGGCGCTCGGCAAATAGCGCGGCGCGAAGGCCGGCTCGCCCCGGGGCGAGCCGGCCGGTCCTGCCTGTCCGGCAGGTGGTCGAAAAGAGCGACCCTGCCCTCTCCCGCGCACCCGCCCGGTTGTCCGTCGCTGGCTGCGCCGGATCAGGTGCCTGGCGTGCCTGACTGGCGGCGCGCCTTGTGTGGCCCGCCCCCGCCCACGCGCTTTTCGACGCCGCGGCGGGGACGCAGCCGGCTCACGGACCGATCGCCGAGATGCGGGTGGCCCAGTTGCCCAGCGCACCGCGCGTACCGCCGCACTGGAACCGCGGGGCAGTCAGGTACTGGCTAAGGGTGCAGGTCTGGGCGATGTATTCGGAGGCAGTCCAGATCGTGTTGCCGTCGGCCGCCGCCGCGCCGTAATCGCCCCAGCGCGGACGATCGCCGGCGAGGTAGGGGATGCCGGTGAAGCCGTCCCACGGCCCCGCACCCGCCGCGGCGATATGCACCTCGCCGGCGCCGAGCTTCGCGTCCAGCCCGGCATAGCCGGCGCCCGGATGATCGTTCGGGCCGACCACGGTGAACGCGATGACGCCGCGCCCGCTTTGCGTGACGGCCGCCGCACCGTAGGTCAGGTTCGCGTCGGGCAAGGCCAGCGTACCGTTGGCGGAGAGACCGCCGGACGCCGGATTGATGACGAAGTAGTTGATGCCCGAGCCGTGGCTGCCATCGGCCAGCAGCACGTCGGTATCCAGCGTGCCCCAGAGCTTGCCGTTGGCGTAGCTCACCTGCTGCATGCGCGAGTCGTTCACCGCCATCGGGCGCGGCGTCGGATAGACGATGTTCGGGTAGCCGAGATAGGTCGGCGCGCAGCCGGTCAGGGCAAAGCAGTCGCGCAGCGGCGCACTGCCCGGCTTCTGCCGTGCCAGGCTGCTCGGCACGGCATAGGTCTGCACGGTCAGCGGCGACACGTTCAGCGTCAGCGCCGCCGGCGCGCTGTCGATGGCCTGCGTGTTCGACACCGACCACAGCCACAGCGTGTTCGAGACGCCCGAGTCGTAGAACACCGCGTCCGAGCTCAGCAGGTACTCGGTGCCGCCGCGCGTGTCGACATACTGCCCGCCGGAGGAGATGGCCGGCCAGACCGTGAACGCGGGCGCGGGAATGCTCGGGTCGCCACCGTTGAACAGCGCCACGTTCGGCGCAGCGGCACCGGTTGCCAGCGCCTGCTTGGAGATGGCGTAGATCTGCGCGCCGTAGAAGCCGTTGTCGAACAGCGCGAACTCGTTGGTGGTCAGGAAGATCGCATGGGCATCGGCGCCGATGTGCGGGTAATCGCCCAGGCAGAAGCCGCCCGCGCAGCTGTGGTCCGGCGTGCCGTCGGTGCCGTTGTTCTGCACCGGCAGCCGGTAGATGGTCCAGGCCCCAGTGGGGTCGGCACTCTGGCTGACGGCGATGTCCAGATGGTTGGTGCCGGCCAGCGACGAGGTGGTGCCGACGCGGTCCAGCGTGAGCACGACCTGGAACCAGCGCTGCGTGCCGGCATCGTAGTAACAGGACGGGTCGGTGATGCTCGGCCCGTACGCCCCGGTCGTGCGGTTGATCGCCGCGGGGTAGCCGTAGAAGGTGTTGAGATCGACCGGACCGACGAGCTCGTTGCCGGCCTTGTCATAGATCGCCAGCACGTCGTTGACGCTTTCCATGACGAAGCCGTTGCCGGCGCACAGGCCCTGGTCGGGCGGCTCCACCGAGAACTGGTTGCCGCCGTTGGCATAACGCTGGTCATGGAAATCGAGGCCATCGAAACCGCCCAGCAACTGCGGGTTCGCCTTCGCGCGGCGGGCCGTTCCCATCCGGTTGCTGCCGGCGTGACCGCGGGCAATGCTGCGGTTCACCACTGGCTGCGGCCCGAGTTCGCCGCCGGCGCCCGAACCGGCCTCTCCCGCGGTCATGGCCGGATCCAGTTCCAGGTTCGTCAGCGCCTGCCCGCCCACGGGCGTGGTCGTGGGCGTGGTGGTACCTGCCTTGTGCAGCTTGAGGGTGGTTGGCGTCGCCGCCAGTGCGCCGGTGGCAAACGCCACGGCCGCCACTGCGACGAGCAGTCGAGTCTTCATCATGTCGGTCTCCCGTTCGTGAGTAGGTGACCGCGTCCCCTGGGACGCCGGGGTCGGTCGTGCCGACGGGCGTCCACGCAAGTACGCATATTGGACATATGCGCCCGGCCACGATACGCGCGCCCGAGGGAAGTCACCATCCCCCCTCTGGAACCAGCCGGTTCGCGCCGGCATGCCGGCGCCGAAGCCGCCGATCCGCGGGCGCGGGGTTGCTGCACACCGCGTGCAGACGGAAGGCCGGATGGGTTTGCGCCAGCGCCGCCAGCAGCTGGCCGAACACCTGTTCCCGCGCACTGCGCACGCCGTAGTAGAGGTGTACGCGACGCCCGGGCTGCGCGGCGAGACACCCGCGCAGCATGCACAGCGGGGCGTGATCCCGATGCCGCCGGCGATCAGCACCACCGGCACGTCGAGGCCGGGATCGAGCACGAAGCGGCCGGCCGGCGCCTTCATCTTGAGCACGTCGCCGACGTGCACCGCGTCATGGAAATGGTTCGCGACCTTTCCCGCCGGAAGCTCCGGCCGGCCGGCGCCGGCGTGCGCTTGACCGTGATGCGATAGTGCGTCGGATCGGGCGGCGCGGACAGCGAACAGCAGCGGACGAGCGGGCTGGCCTGGTCGTCCCCGGCGACGGCGGCGAAGGTCAGGAACTGGCCGGGCAGGAACGCGGGCAACGCCGCGCCATCCAGCGGTGCCAGGTAGAACGAACAACGGATGGAAGCTTGGGCATGGGCCGAAATCGCCCGTCAGGACGAGCTCAAGCTACGCCACGCGCCGATACCCATATTGACCATGATGAAAAGAGCCCGAAGGCGCTGCGGACCCTGCGAGCGGCGGCGCGGCGGCGCGCCGACTTCCGCCTCTCGCGCCAAGCCGAGGGGCACCGCAGGAAAATCACCGGCTGATCTGTATCAGTGCGGCCCACAGGGCCGGGTCGTATAAAAGCGACAACTCTCCGGGAAGGAGAGTATCGATGCGATTTCGAGCTGCCGTCGCATTCACGCTGCACGGCATCCCGCCATGCATCGAGTGCAGGCCACAAGAGTGCATCCCATACGCGACCGGGCTTTTGCGACAACGGTCGTACCACTCGACCTCGACCCGCCAGGACAGACCCCGGGAAGGATTATTTCCGGGATTACCCATGAATGTCGGAAGACCCATACAGAGGGAACGCGACGCCATGTCGCAACAAACCACCGGGCTGCTGCTCATGGCGTACGGCACGCCGCACGGTCCCGACTCCATCGATTCCTTCTACACCCACATCCGTCACGGACAGCGTCCATCCGACGCGCTATTGCAGGAGCTCAGGAACCGCTACCAGGCCATTGGCGGCACCTCGCCGCTCGCCCACATCACGAAAGCGCAGGCAGACGCGCTGGCGACACGGCTGAATGCCCGCCACGCCGATCAGCGATTCAAGCTGTACATCGGTCTGAAACACGCGGAGCCGTTCATTGAAGATGCCGTCGAAGCCATGCACCACGATGGCATCACGCAGGCCGTTGCCCTGGCGCTGGCACCTTACGATGCCAACGCCAGCGTCCACGGTTACGGCGAGCGCGCACAGGGTGCAGCTGCGTGGCTGGGCGGACCTGCGATAACGGTCGTGTCCGACTGGTGCCGGCAAGGAAAATTCGTACGTTACTGGGCCGAGCAGATCCGGACTGCCCTCGCGGTCATCCCCGAGGATGACCTGCGCACGACCGTCGTCATTTTCTCCGCGCACAGCTTGCCCGCGGCGATGCTGGGTCCCCCCGACCGCTACCCGCGCCAGCTGGAAGAAAGCGCACGATCAATCGCCCAGGCGGCACACCTGAAACACTACGCAACCGGATGGCAGAGCGCAGGAAGAACCGCCGATTCGTGGCTGGGCCCGGACATCCGCGAGCTGACCCGTGATCTGTGGAGCCGCGGCGGCTACCGCACCTTCGTCTACTGTGCGACCGGATTCGTCGCCGACCATCTCGAGGTTCTCTACGACCTGGACGTCGAATGCCGGGCGGTCGTAACGGCCCTGGGAGGGCGTTATATCCGCCCCGCCATGCCAAACACCGCCCCCCTGTTCATTGACTGCCTGGCCGATGCGGCAAGCGACGCTTTGGCGCACCAGGCGGGGGTGCCCGCATGACCGGGCAGCCGCTGCACGCCGCCATTATCGGTGGCGGCATCACCGGACTCACCGCGGCCTTCTATCTGCAACGCCGACTGGAGGACATGGGCTCGGCGCCGAGGCTTGCGTTACTGGAGTCGGAGCCTCGGCTCGGCGGGAAGATCAGGACGACGATCCGCGACGGCTTCCTGATGGAACACGGCCCCGACTCCTTCGTGGCGAGCAAGAAGGGCGCCTACCAGCTCGTGCAGGACATCGGCCTGGAAAACGAGCTGGTACGCAACCACACGGGGCAGGCCTTCATCGCGCGAGGCGATCGGCTCTATCCGATCCCTGCCGGCACGATGATGGGCATTCCCGTCAGGCTGTGGCCGCTCCTGAGGTCGCCGCTGCTCTCCCCGCTAGGCAAGATGCGGGTAGTCCAGGATCTGTTCTGGCAGCGGAAGGAACCCGGCGGCGACCAGCCGGTCGGCGATTTTTTCCGAAGGCATCTGGGGAATCACATCGTCGATCGCCTGATCGAGCCGCTGCTGTCGGGCATCTACGCCGGCGACATCGACCACTACAGCCTGCAGGCCCTGTTCCCGCAGATCCATCAGCTGAGCAAAAACCGCCGCAGCCTGATCCGCGCGATGAGCGGAGCATACGCCCATGTCAGGCAGGCGCCCGCCGGCAAAGCCCAGGGGCAATTCCTCAGCTTCAAGACGGGGCTGCAGTCACTGACCGCGCGGATCGAAAGTCGCCTGAAGTCGTGCACGATCATGAAAGGCAGCCCCGCAAGAGCCATCCGCAGGCAGGGCGGGCACTATCGCGTGGAGCTGGACGATGGGCGCACGCTGGACGCCTGCTCGATCATCCTGGCCGTACCGGGCTCCGCCGCCGTGAAGCTGTTTCCTGCCGCAGGAAATGCCATCTCGCCCGTGCTGCTGACTCCGCCGACGTCCGTCGCCAATGTCGTGATGGCGTTCCCGCAGGGAACCGCAGGCATGTCGCTGAACGGCACCGGCTTCGTAGTGCCACGCGGGTCGGGGCATGCGATCACGGCGTGCACCTGGGCGCACCTCAAATGGCCTCACGTGGCCCCGAACGGCGCGGCGTTACTGCGCTGCTACATCGGTGGCCCGCATGACGCGCAACTTGTCGACGAGTCCGACGCCACCATCGTCGACACCGTCATGGCCGATTTGCGGCACCTCATGGCGCTTCGCGAAACACCGGCCTTTTACCAGGTGACCCGCTGGAAGCACGCGATGCCGCAGTACTCGGTAGGCCATCTCGAGCGCCTCGGGGACACCCGCAGGACCATCGCCACGCAGTTCCCTGGCGTCTTCCTGGCCGGCGCCACCTACGGAGGCGTGGGCCTGCCGGACTGCATTCGACAGGGGGAGCAGGTCGCGCACGACCTGGTCGACCATCTGGCGCAAAGAAACCTGTTGAACTCACGAGAGGCATCACATGTTGATTGAAAACCTTGGCACGACTCGCGAGAAGCTCCTGGCCAGCCTCGAAGGCCTGACGGAAGAGCAGTTGAATGCGAAGCCGCATACCGGCGGGCCCTCGATCGGCCAGATCGTTCACCACCTTTACGCGAGCGAGCGGGAAACCGCGGCCATGGTGCTCGATGCACTGCAGTCCCGCAGCGGGAAGGTCGAGGAAAAGGACGCGTCGCTTCTGGCGGCCGGCCTGCAGCAAGGCTGCGATGAGGAGCAGGCAACCGCCGAGCGATTCACCAAGGCGCAGCTGATCCGCTTGCTGGAGGAATCGCGCTTCAGGGACCTGCAGTCGGTATTCAACGAAACGCACGAATGCGTCCTGGCCGAGCGGTCACTGGAGCATCCCGCCTTCGGCAGGGTCAGCCTGAAGAACCTGCTCGACACCATCTGGATCCACGACGAGCTTCACGGCAAGCAGATTGCGGCGATCAGGCAGTCGCTTTGACACTCCCAACATAGTCACGGAAAGCAACCAACATGCGAACTCAGTACACCGCACAGCTGGCGATAAAGTACACGTCGGCATGGCACGAATCGGAGAAGGGCGACAGGATCGCCGCCATCAAGGAAGTGGTCGACATCTTCCGGAAATACGAAGACCGGGTGGGATTGCGTGGAACCTACGTGGTCCAGGGCTTCCAGGCCCATACGGACATCCTCTTCTGGATGTTCGCCGATCATTTCAACGACATCCAGGATCTGCAGCTGGAGATCAGGCGCTCGTCCTTTGGCCGGTATATAACCACGCCCCACGCCTTTACCGGAGTCACCAAGCCGTTCGAATTCTCCGAACACCCGACGTCCTTCGCGATCGGCATGCGGCCGAGGGAATACCTGTGCTTTTACCCCTTCATTCGCAAGCCGGAATATTATCTGTTGCCGAAATGGGAGCGCAAAGCACTCATAGGGGATCATGGCGATATCGGCCACGAATTCACGCCCGACATCCTCACCAATGGCGTCTATGGCTTCGGGCTCGGCGATTACGAGTGGCTGTTGACCTTCGAAACCAACGATCTGCAACGGCTCGTCGACTGCGTGCGAAAGCTGCGGGAGTCCAAGTCGAGACTGTATATGCAGGACGAGCACCCCTTTATCGTGGGGCGGTATTTCGAACTGGAAGCCGGCCTGTTGCAATATGGCTGACAACGAGGGGTGGCACCGGGAGGTGGCCACTCCGACCTACGCCCAGTTCGCGGGCCTTCAGGCCGACGGCTTCGGCCACCGTCACGGCGCAGCGTGGCAGCAGTCACCCGGCGGAGAGCGCCGCCGGTGCCGCCCCGTCGCCGCACCCTTCACGGCCCCAGGATCCGCGGCACGAGCGCGTGCCATCCCGGCGTGTCCCACAGCAGGTGGACGGCGACGGCGAAAGGCAGGTACAGGCCCAGCCATACCAGGTAGGCCCGGTGCACCGTCCGATGCCGGGCCACGTCCCACACGAACAGCGGTGATACCGCCAGCAGCGTGTAGAGATCGGTCGAGAGCGGGCTGACCGGGGCGGTGGTCGGCAGCCAGGCGATCCGGTCCATCGCCGCCTGCAACGGCGTGGCGACGGCCAGGAACATCATCCGCTTGTGAAAGCCGGGATCGGCGTGCCGTGCCCGCAACGCCAGCACGATGCAGAGCGGAAAGAAGATGCCGATGCGCGTCTGCAGCAACGCGATGTTGTCGAGGAAATGAAGCGTCTGCCGCAACTGTTCCCGCACCGGCGGCGGTGCTGCCTGGGCGCCGTTCCAGACCTGCTGGTAGATCGTCGGGACGAGGATGAAGCCGACCACGACGATGGCCGGAACGAGCACGAAGGCCGCGCGCCCCAGCAGCATGTGTCGATCGCGCCGGCCGGTCGCCATCAGCCAGGCCTGGGTGAGCAGCAACAGCAGGAAGGCGCCCATCAGGACCGCGTGCACGTGCAAGATCGGCGGGAACGGCGGCCTTGCCCCGGCCCGCACCATGGCAAGTTTGCCGAGCGAGTCCGGAATGAAGCCGGCCAGCGTAATGGCGATGAAGAAAGCCGCCATGAAAACCCAGATCCAGCGGTCGATCGCCAGGGCAAACGGCCTGGCAGGCACATAGAGCGCTTGCGCGTGGTTCGTGGTCATGACGCCCCCGATTAGCTCTTTCCACAGCGGACGGCTCGGCCCGGATCGGCCACCGTGTCGATCACGGTGCCGGGAGCACGGCTGAGCCCGATGGCACATCGCGCCGCCATTTACCCGGGGAAACCCAGGAGCGCGGTGGCGTTCGTGCCTGCCCCGAAACGTTGTTTCCCCCTCACTACTTCATCGCACATGGCGCGCGATCGAACACGGCGAAGCATTCGCGCACGTCGCCCATGGTGAGCCTTCCGGAGTGGAGCCGCAACAGCCGGCTGGATGGCCAAAAACTGCCACGGACAATGTGGCCGTGGAAGGTGTTGCCGCCCGGTTCTCGACCGGATCGCGGCGAACCGGCCCGTGCGCGGAAAGCGGAAATCGCGCGCCCTTTTCCCGCCGACTCGGGCTAGGCTATCCGCCGCGTCCCCCTGTGCCCGAACCGACCATGGGAGAACCACGATGATCCGTCGACCCTTGCTCCTGCCGCTGCTGGCGGTCCTGCTGGTGGGCTGCGATCCGGCGCCGAAGGCGACCCGCGACGCAGCATCCGCCGCCGAAGCCACCCCGCCGCTGTTCGATACCTTCGGCGACCTGCACCACGACGTGGCCACCCGCGTGCCCGCCGCGCAGCGCTATGTCGACCAGGGCCTGCGCATGGCCTACGGCTTCAACCACGAGGCGGCCGGGCGCGCCTTTGCCGAGGCGGCGCGGCTGGACCCGCAATGCGCGATGTGCGTGTGGGGCCAGGCCCTGGTGCTGGGGCCGAACATCAACCTGCCGATGGACCCGGCGCACGCGAAAGACGCCACTGCCCTCGCCGCGCGCGCCGCGAGCCTGGCCGCCACCGCACGCCCGGTCGACCGCGCGCTGATCCAGGCGCTGCAGTTGCGCTATGCCGACCCGGCGCCGGCGGATCGCGCAGCGCTGGACCGTGCCTATGCCGACGCGATGGCGCGTGTGGTCGAGCAGTTCCCCGAAGACGACGACGCGGCGACGCTGTATGCGGAAGCGCTGATGGACCTCTCGCCCTGGGCGTACTGGGAAAAGGACGGCAGCCCGGCCGAGTTCACCCCGCGCCTGCTCGGCGAACTGGAACGCGTGCTGGCGCGCAACCCGCGCCACATCGGCGCGATGCACTACTACATCCACGCCACCGAGTCCTCGCCCGACCCACGGCGCGCCGAACCCTGGGCGGATGCGCTGGCGGCGCTGGCGCCCGGCTCAGGCCATCTGGTGCACATGCCCGCGCACACCTACATCCGCGTCGGCCGCTACCACGACGCCACCCTGACCAACCTCGCCGCCACCACCGCGGACACGGATTTCCTGGCGATGTGCCGCGGCAGCAACGGCGTCTACCCGCTGGGTTACGTGCCGCACAACTGGCACTTCGCCAGCATGACCACCGGCCTGACCGGCTCGCGCACGCTGGCGCTGCAGGCGGCCGAGCAGACCGCCCGGCGCGCCGACCGTGCCGCGATGGGCGCGGCGCCGATGGAGTTCATGCAGCAGTTCGTGGTCACGCCGCTGCTCACCCGGGTCCGCTTCGGCGATTGGGACGCGATCCTCGCCGATACCGCCGCGCCGCCGGCACTGCCGTACCCCGCCGCGATCCGCCACTTCGCCCGCGGCATGGCCCAGGCGCGCAACGGTGCCCTGGCCGAGGCCGCGCGCGAGGCCGCCGCGCTGCACGCGATCGCCATCGACCCGGCCATGGCCAAGGTGAGCTTCTTCGACATCAACCACGCCGACGGCGTGCTGCGCGTCGCCGATGCCCTGCTGCGCGGCGAACTGCTGCGTGCGCGGGGCAAGCACGCGCAGGCCATCACTGTGCTGCGCGAAGCGGCGGCCGCCGAAGATGCCCTGGCCTACAACGAACCGGCCGACTGGCCGCTGCCGGTCCGCCCCTACCTGGGTGCCGCGCTGCTCGAAGCGGGCGACGCCAAGGGCGCGGCGGAAGCCTTCGAGCAGGACCTGAAGACCTACCCGCTCAACGGCTGGTCGCTGTTCGGCCTGGCGCAGGCGCAGCAGGAACTCGGTCAGGCGGATGCCGCGCGCGAAACGTCAGCGCGGCAGGTGGCCGCGTGGCAGTGGGCCGATGCGCCGCTGACGGCGGCGCGGTACTGAGCGCTGCTGCAAAGGGAAACGGGGCGTCCCAAAGGGGCGGAGGGAATCCGGCAACCAGGCCTTCCGACGCGGCCTGGCGCCGTTGCTCCGGCCTCCCGACGGCGCGGGTGAGCCATCGACAGCAAGCCTGCGGCATGCCACGTCGTCCGCGCCTCCAGCTTCCCGGGGCACCCCTTCATGTCGCCCGGCGTGGCGTCAATCGTTGCGCGATCTTCGTCGACGACCTCGACCGCAACCACGTCCACGACCTGCTGCGCGAAGCCATGGCCGAGCAGTTGCCGGACGCGCATGCCTACGTTTTCGTGGGCAACCACGGGCACCGGCTGCCGGCGCCGCCGGGCCGCAAACCGCCATCGACGTGCCGGCATACCCTGGCGGGGGCGGTTCAAGTCCTGCCTGGTCGACACCGACCGTTGCCCGATGACCGCCCACCCTTACATCGAGCTCAGTTCCGTGCGCGGCCATGGTGGCGCTGCCCGAGCGGTACCGCCGGTCAAGCGTGCACGTGCGTCCCGGCTTGCGGAAAGACAAGCTGAGCGCGCCTCGCCCCGCCTTCCTTGCGCAAGACCACGATCCCGGATGCGCGCGGCAGCCTAGCGGGCCTGGCGGCGTGAGGGTCCCGGCGAGGACGAGCTGCCGAGCATCGTCCCCTTGTTGCGCAGATGCGTCCATGCCTGCTCCATCACCGCTTGCCGCAGGTGGCTCAGCGCCGTCGACGGCGAGCCGGGGCGGCATGCAGGCACAGCTCCACGCCCGGCAGCGACGGCAGGCCGTGACGTTCATCCAGGCGCATCAGCGTGGGCGGCAGGTCGGCACCCGTGCGCACGGTGATGCCCAGGCCCGCGGCCACGCCGGCCCACAGGCTGTGCAGGCTGGCGGTGACGAAAGCCGGCCGCCAGGCGATGCCGGCCCGATCCAGCGCCGCCGTACCCGCCTGACGGAAGAAACACGGCGGCTGGTAGAGCGCCAGATCCAGCACCGTATCCGGCCGCACGACCTCGCCCGTACCTGCCGGCCCGATCCAGGTCATCGGCAGCGTGGCCAGACGCTCGGCGTCCGCGCGCCCGCCCTGGTTCATCGCAAGCACCAGGTCGAGCTCGCCGCGGTCGAGCCGTTCGAGCAGCAGCCCGTTGCGTTCGACCAGCACATCCACCCGCACCGCCGGGTAGGCCTTCCGGAACTGCCCCAACGCCATCGGCAACCAGGACTCGGCGAAATCGCCCGGCAGGCCGAAACGCACCGTACCGTCGATCGCTGCACCGCGCACCGCGTGGACCGCTTCGTCGTTGAGTTCCAGGATGCGGCGCGCGTAGGCGTGTACCCGGTCGCCCGCCTCGGTCAGCACCACGCGGCGGCCCTGCCTGCGGAACAGCGGCTGGCCCAGCTGCAACTCCAGCTTGCGCATCTGCTGGCTGATCGCCGAGGGCGAGCGCCCGACCCGCTCCGCGGCACGCGCCAGACTACCCAGGTGCAGGATCGCCACCAGGCTGCGCAACGCGTCCATGTCGAGATTGGGGAGCGGCATCGGTAAGCAATTCAAAAGTATTACCCCCGAATTATTCGGTTTTCCCGCGTTTCGGCAAGCCCTACGATCGGCGCCTCACCCACGCGTGCGCCACCCGATTTCGAAAGAGGAAAACCCCATGAGCCTGTACCGTACCTTCTCCCGCCTTGCCGCCCTCGCCTGTCTGCTGCCCGGCCTGGCCTGGGCCTCCGGCGCCGGGGCGGCCGATGCCCGCGGCGATGTTTCGCTGGCCGGCACCTGGACGCTGGTGGCGGCCGACGTGCTGCATCCAGACGGCACGCGCTCGCACGACTACGGCGATGCGCCGAAGGGCCTGCTGCTGATCGACCGCGCGGGTCACTACTCGCTGCAGATTTTCCGTGCCGACCGCCCGCGCTTCGCCAACCCGGACAAGGCCAAGGCCAGCGCGCAGGAATATCGGACGGCCGTGATGGGCGCAAGCACCCACTACGGCATGCTTGCGGTCGATCCGGGCCGGCACCAGCTGGTGTTCCATATCGAAGGCGCCTCCTTCCCCAATTGGGAGGGACAGCAGCAAAGCCGCGCCTTCGAGTTGCGCGGCGACACGCTCAGCTACCGGGTACCGCCGCGTCCGGACGGCAACGTGCCGATGTCGGTCTGGCGGCGCATCGGCGACTGAGCCGCCCGTAAAACCGGGGCAGAGGCGATGCTGCCGAGAACGTGCACTCTGCCGGCCTTGTTCCGGCAAGGGCTGGCGCTAACCGCCTGTCCGACAGCGAGGCCTGCCGATAGCCTGCAGACGGGTCAGGTTGCGCGCAAGCCAGCCACCGCGCTCGAGAGAGCGCCCCTGTTCGGAATCCACGACATGCAGCCCAGGCAACGTATCGAGGCGTACTTGCGGCATATGCAGGGCGGCGGAATTGCTCGGAGCAACTTCGCGCCGCCGATCTGGACCGGCTTGTGCTCCGTAGGCATATTCCTGCCGCCTCCACCGTTTCTGAAATTACCGGCGATGATCGCGATATCGGCCGTTTCGGGCGTGTTGCTGGTTCTCGTCCTGTGGGTTGTCTTCGGACTCATGGCGCTGCTCCGCCCCATCACGGGACATCCGCCCACCCTTTCGACGTTCTTGTGGACGGCCCCGATCAGCGCGGCTCTCATGGCGATCGGCAACCCGATCTACTATCGACGCATGGCGCGCCGACACGGTCTCGCAACCTGGTAGAACCCGCCGGTCCGGCTGGCGTCGGGAGGACGCCAACCGGACCGGTCAATCCGAGGTACCACCAGCCGTACTCAGTGCGCGTCTTGCGCCACGGCCACGCTGTGCTCCTCCGCGCCATGGGCGGTGCCTGCCCCCACCCGATCCACATTCTCGACGTAGTGGATGTACTGCACGTAGTCGTTCACGTAGGCCCGGCCGTTCGCGACACTGGTATCGGCGCTGGCCCGTGCCGCCCGTGCCGCCGCGTAGCGCGCACGGATGCCGTGCTCGATCTTGCCGGTGATTTCGGTGACGAGTGCATCGACGTTGCCGCCCTTCAGGGCGGCATCGGCGGCGGCCACGCTTGGCTCGATCCCGCCGGCGGGCTTGATGACGCCGTCGAAGGCCACGCCCTCCGAAGCGCGATGGACTCGAACCAGCGTTTCGAAGAAGTGCATGTCGGCCAGCTGGCGGGCTTCCGGACCCAGCTGACGCAGCTTGCGGGCCTGCGCATAGGCGCGCTTGACGGTCGCCTCCTCGGTTTCCGGCACCCACTTCAACAGCGGGGTGATGTCGCCGGTATTGAGGGCGACGGTAGCCTGGGTGATGACCGGGCCGTCTGCCGCATCGCAGTGGGCGGAGGCGGTTCCGACCATGCCGAGGCCGAGTGCGGCGGCGACGCCGACCGCGATCACGCGTTTGCGCAAGATGGAAAAGTTCATGGAGTGCTCCTGTTGAATGGTTCGGGACGAAGCGCCGAGCCGGTACCGACAGTTCGCGGCCCGATCCCTTCGCTGGGAACCATGATGGGGTCCGCCGGTGGCGGCGTCGTTCGCACGCACGCACTCGAACGCCTCCAAGATCAAGGCGTTATTTGCCTGATAAACAAAGAGTTGCTGGTTCGACTTTGAGCACAACCGAAAGTCGATCCGAAGGCCGCCGCTGCCTTGCCATGGCGGACCGGACTACCCGCAGGTTTCGTCGTGCCTGCCGGATACCGCTGTTCGCCGGGATCGCGCCACCGGGTGGTTCGGCCCGTCAGTCGAGCGGCGCCACCGGCGGCGACTGAACGTGGGCAGCGCGGTACTGGCTGGGGGTCATGCCGGTCGATTTGCGGAACGCCGTGTTGAAGACGGATTTCGAATTGAAGCCCGCGTCGTACATCACCTGCAGGATCGTGTCCGTGCAGGTGCGATCCGCCAGCCGGGCCTTCGCCTCTTCCACTCGGTAGCCACTGATGAACTCGAAAAAATTCTGGTCGAAGCCCTGGTTCAGCAGGTGCGACAGCTCGCGCGGCGCCACGGCCAGCGCGCGGGCGAGCTGCGCCACGGTCAGGTTGGAGCCCAGATGGGGGCGCTGTTCGCGCATGTACTGCTGCAGTCGCTGCCTGAGCGCCTGATCGTCGTTGGCCACCGTCGCAGGCGGCGGCGATGCGGCTGCCGCCACCTCCTCCAGCAGTGCCGCTTCCTCGGCATCCAGTCCGCGGAAGATCACCGGTTGGCGCAATGCATTGAGCAGCAGGTAATTGACGAACACGAACCCGGTCACACCGGCAAAGCCCACCACCCAATCCGCCTCGCCGGGACGCTTGAAAATGTGTGCGGAAAGGCAGTACAGCAAGCTCACCAGCCACACCGCGAAATAACCCAGCAGCAGCGAGCGCAGCCACGACAGCTGCTTGTTCTCGAGGTCGGAAAAAACCCGCCGCAGGCCCGCACCGAAACGCGAAATGGCGCGGATGGTTGCGTACAGGTAGCCAAGCACCACGGCGTGGATGGCCACCGCCAGCAGCGGCGAGGTCAGCACGCCCGGATAGTCGCGCCGCTGCAGGATCTGCAGCTTGATCGCGCTCGGCTGCTGGTAGTACTCGACGATCAACACTCCTGCGACCACCCAGAACAGCAGCGTGTGCACCAGATGCTCCTTGCGCAGACGGAAATCACGGAACATCAGCGCCTTGGCATACAGATACAGCGTGCCCGCCTGCAGCAACCCGAGCAGCGTGCCGAGATAGGCCAGCCCTGGATGGCGCAGCGTGAGCCCGGTGCCGTAAAACAGGATTTCCGTCAGACCGCCGGCAAAACTGATCAGCGTGACCACCAGCAGCCGATTGCTGGTCGTGCGGATGTTTTCGGGCAGCAGCAGGAACGCGGCCAGTGCCAGCGCCTGGATGATGCTGGTCACCAGCAGGATGTCGATCAGCGAAAACTGCATGGCGCGCCCCTCGTCGATTCAGGCCGGATAGCCGGTGATCTGGCGGATCTTCCGGTACAGCGGCCGCAGCTGGCGGTACATGCGCAGATACACCTCGGCATACAGCTGCTGGTAGATGCGTTGCGCCTGCGGGTCGGGCTGGAACACCTGGCCGACCCGGGTCATCGCCCTGATCGCGGTCGGGAAATCCGGATGCAGGCCGAGCCCCACCGCGCAGCAGATCGCCGCGCCCAGGCCGGAGGTTTCGTAGACCTGCGGGCGTTCGGCCGGCAGGCCGAAGACGTCGGCGGTGAGCTGCATGGCCGCCTCGCTTTGCGAGCCGCCACCGGAAACACGCAGCCGGGTGATCCGGGTGCCCGAGCGCCGCTCGATCTTCTCCTTGCCCTGGCGCAACGCGTAGGCGAGGCCTTCCAGAATCGCCCGGTAGACATGCGCGCGGGTGTGCACATCGCCGAAGCCGATGATCGCGCCCTTGGCCTCCAGCCCCGGATCGCGGATGCCGGGCGACCAGTACGGCTGCAGCGTCAGCCCCATCGAACCGGGCGGCACCGCGTTGACCAGCTCGTCGAACAACGCCTCCGGCTCGACGCCCAACACCTGCGCGCGCTGCATCTCGCGCAGGCCGAATTCCTGCTTGAACCAGCTGACCATCCAGAAGCCGCGGTAAATCATCACCTCGGTATTGAAGTGATCGGGCACCGCGGCCGGATACGGTGGAATCATCGGCACCGTTTCCAGATAGCTGCGCCGGGTGGTGTTGATGGTGGCGGTAGTGGCATAGGACAGGCAGGCCGTGTCCGGCTCGACGCCGCCAGCACCAAGCACCTCGCAGGCCTTGTCGGCGCCGGCGGCAATCAGCGGCAGACCTTCCGGAATGCCGGTGTGGCGGCTGGCTTCGGCACTGATGCGGCCAAGCTGCTCGCCCGGCTTGTAGAGCTTCGGCAACTGCGCACGACGCACCGGCATCGCCTGCCATTTCCAGTCGCGCGGCGCCGCCCAGCGCAGGCGCTTGTAATCGAACGGCAGGTAGGCCACGCAACAGGCCACCGAATCGACATACTGCCCGCACAGGCGCTGACTGAGAAAGCCCGACAGCAACAGCACCTTGTGGGTCTTCGCCCAGATTTCCGGCTGCTGCTGGGCAACCCAGTTGACCTCGGCCTGAGCGCGGAAATAATCCACCGTCGCCTGCGCGCCGGCCAGCTTGAACAGCCAGCCCCACGGCCCCTTGATCCGGCCACGCACCTCGGCGCGGCGCTGATCCAGCCACAGGATCGCCGGGCGCAGCGGCCGGCCGTGTTCGTCGACGTTGATCACGGTGCCGCGCTGGGTGGTCAGCGACACGCCCCTGATCAGGCTGCGGTCGATGTCCAGCTGCGCCCACAAGCGCCGACAGGCCTCGCCCACGCTGGTCCAGTAATACTCCGGATCCTGTTCGGCCCAGCCCGGCTGGGTGGAGTAGTACGCCTGCAGCTCGACCTTGCCCTTGCCGATCAAATGGCCGTCCAGATCGAACAGCAACGCGCGCACGCTCTGGGTGCCGTTGTCGATCGCCAGCAGGTAGCCTTGCCCGCTCATGGCTCCGCGCCCTCCGCTGGTTGCCGCACTGCCACGGGCTCGGGCAGGCTGTAGCAACGCCGCCAGAGTGCCAGATAATCCTGCTGCTCACGCTCCCAGCGCTGGTCGCTCCAGCCCAGCCGCGGCTGGCACAACGCGCGGATGCGCGGCAGCTCGGCCAGCGCACCGCCGGACAGCAGCAGGCCCAGCCGGGTTCGCCGCAGCAGCAGGTCGTCGAGGTGCAGCACCAGTTCGTTGTCCGCCGCCCACGCCAACTCCGCCCACAGCGTTTCGGTCGCGCCGACCCGTTCGCTGCCGACGCTCGCCAGTAGCGCCAGCAATCCCGGCAACGCTCGCCCGTGACGCCCGCGCAGGCGTCGTTGCCGGGCCGGGCTGAGCATCGGCAACGGTAGCGGCGGGCACGGGCTGAACACCGCCGCCGGCGGGTCATCCAGCGAGCGGCCGACGAATCCGGCACAAGCGCGCAGCACTTCCAACGCGAGCGGGCGGAAGGTGGTCAGCTTGCCGCCGGCCAGCGTCACGCAGCCCGGTTCGATCCACAGTGCGTGCTCGCGGTTTTCGTCGGAGGGTTTGCGGGCTGGCGCGCCGGCGCTGACCACCGGCCGCACGCCGGCCCAGGTGGACAGCACGTCGCCGGCGCGGACCCGCGCGCCGGGGAACATCTGCGCGATCGCGGCGAGCAGGTAATCCAGCTCCTCGGTGCTGATGCGCGCCTCCCTGTCCAGCGGGTCGTGATGATCGAGATCGGTGGTGCCCACCACGGTGGCGCCTTCCCACGGAAACACGAACACCGGCCGCCGGTCGGCGGCGTGCATGAAGCTGATGGCGTGCGCCACCGGCAGCCGCCACGCCGGCAGCAGCAGATGGCTGCCGCGCAGCGGGCGGATATGCCCGGGGTGGCTCGGATGGCGCAACTGATCCGCCCACGCCCCGGTCGCCTGGGCCACCGCCAAGCTGTGGAAGCGGTAGCGCCGGCCACTTTCGACATCCTCAGCGAGCACGCCGACGACCCGGCCGTCCACGCGCAACAGCTCTACCACCCGCATGCCGTTCAGCGCCTCGCCACCGTCGGCGCGCGCCTCGCCGAGCACGCGCAATACCAAGCGTGCATCATCGGTCACCGCGTCAAGGAAGCGCGTGCCGCCGAGCAGACCTTGCTGTTTCAGACCCGGTGCCAGATAGCGCAGCGGCGGCGGCGGGTAATAGCGATGGCGGCGCTGGCCGGCCAGCGCGTCGTACACCGTCAGCAGGCCGCCGAAAACTTTCGGCCCAGGGAAGTCGCCGCGGTAATGCGGCAGCACGAAGCTCAATGGATCGACCAGCCCGGGGGCCTCGTGCAGCAGGCGCTGGCGTTCATGCACCGAAGCACGGGTCAGCCCGAACTGGCCCTTGGCGATGTAGCGCAGCCCGCCGTGCACCATCTTCGACGAGCGGCTGGACGTGCCCCAGGCGAAATCGCGTTGCTCCAGCAGCAGGCAGCGCCAGCCGCGCCGCGCCGCCTCGCGCAGGATGCCGGCGCCGCAGATGCCGCCACCGACCACCAGCAGATCCCACTCCTGCGCCGCCAGCCCGGGCAGCGCATGTTCACGCCAGGCAGCGTTCCAGGCGGTGTTGCTCACGACTGCTCGATCAGCACGCCGGGCACCAGCTGCTGCTGCGGATCGAAATGTGCGGACAACGCCCGCAGCGTGGCCATGCCCAGCGCCCCCTTCTCCACCGGCAGGTATGCGGCGTGGTCGCGCCCCACCCCGTGCTGATGGCTGATGGTGCCGCGCTGGCCAACGATGGTCAGGCTGGCCGCGTGCTTGAGGCGCTGCCAGCGCGCCAGCGCTTCGGCATAACTGGCACCTGGGCGGAACACGTAGGTGGTGTACAGACTCGAACCCTCGCCGTAGGCGTGCGACAAATGGGTGAACACGTGCACCCGTTCGCCTTCGGCGGCCAGGCCCTCGCGCAGACTCGCTTCGACCTGCTGCAGCAGGTTGTCGACGTTGCTCCAGTCGGTGGCGGTTTCCAGCGTGTCCACCACGTAACCGGCGCTCCACAGGCTGTGCCGCAGATACGGGAACCCAAAGCGGTGCTCCGCCCACTTGCGGCCCAGCACCCGGCCGGTGAACACGCCGCCGAAACCCTTCAGCAGCTTTCTGGCCTGCCGCAGCGAGGCTGCGTTCTGCACGCGGTTGCCGGTGACGCCGAAGGTGAGCATGCACTTGCCGTCACCGGCACCGCGCAGCGCCAGATACTTTTCCAGCCAGGCCATCGGCCGCGGCTGGCCGGCCAGCACCAGCTGGGTCTGTGTCTCGACCGCGCCGGACAGGCGCAACATGGACAGCGGCACGCGCGCCTGCACCAGCTGGCGGACCGCCTGCATCGCCTGGTTCCAGTCGGGCAGGAATACCGCGTAGAAATGCTCCTGCGCGGCCAGCCGGGTGATCCGCACCTTGACCTCGGAGAGGATGCCGAAGCGACCTTCCGAGCCCAGTACCAGCTCGCGCAGATCCGGCCCGGCGGCGGACGCCGGGAAGGCCGGAATCACCAACGGGCCGGCGAAGGTTTCCAGCGTGCCGCCGGCAAACAGCTGCTCGATGCGGCCATAGCGCAGCGACTGCTGGCCACTGGAACGGCTGGCCACCCAGCCACCCAGCGTGGACAGCTCCCACGATTGCGGAAAATGGCCCAGCGTGTAGCCGTGTGCGCGCAACTGGCTTTCCACTTGCGGCCCATTGGCGCCCGGGCCGAAGGTGGCGAGCAGGCTGTCCTCGTCGATCTCGAACAGCTGGTTCAGGCGTTCCAGCGACACCGTCAGCACCGGCCGCGCGGACGCTGGCGGGTTGATGTGGCCAACCACCGAGGTGCCGCCGCCGTAGGGAATCACGACCACGTCGTGCGTCCTGGCCCAGTCCAGCAGCTCGCGGACCTGGGCGGCGGTTTCCGGACAGGCGACGCCGTCGGGAAATATGCCGAACTCGCCGGAGCGCATCGCCAACCAGTCCGGCAGGCTCTGCCCGCGGGCATGCCGCACGCGCTCCTCGGCAGCCACGCTGACCAACGGATGCGCCGGCAGCCGCGAAACCGGCACCGTGCCCAGCACCTGCGCCAAGCTGGCATCGGCCAGCCGCTGGCCGGGGCCCACCCGCGCGGCGAGAAACGCCTCGCCGGCGGCCGGCAAGGCCATGACGGTCGTCTCTTCGCCCCAGCCGTTCCAACGCCGCATTGCCCACTCCGAGTGCTGTCGCCGACACTCCATACTATCGCGCATGTCGCCCGGTTTTCTGCACCCCTTCGGTCCCTCGCCGTCACCCATGGCGGCTCCGGTGAACAACGATCGGAGCACACGCAATTTCCTGAAACCGAGCGGCGCGGTATTGGCCATGGGCGCGGCCGGTGCCGCCACCGGCGGATTGCAAAATCCCTGCCGACGTTCCCATAGTTGCGAACGCAACCCCCTCCATGAGGACCCCCAGCACATGAAGACTGCCGCTCTGGGCTCGGCGCTTGTTTCGCTTGCCTGCCTCTTTTCCATCACCGCATTCGCGGCGCCTCCGACGAGCCGGGATGCGGCGAAGATCACGCCCGACATGATCCAGACCGCGTCGGACATCCGGGAAACCGGGACGGAGGAAGTTAAACGACCCTGAAACCCGGCTTGCACTTACCCACACCATCTGGTCTTGCCGATGCCATCCGCTGCTGTGCACGCAGACACTGGGGTACCAATCCACGGTCCCTCACATGCCTCGCCAAGCTCGCCTGGAAATTCCCGGGGTACCGCTCCACATCACCCAACGTGGGGTCAATCGATGCGCCATTTTTCTTGATGACGAAGACCGGCGCCACTATCTCCGTCTGCTGGGCGAGAGCGCCGCGAGCCACGGTCTGCGCATTCACGCCTACGTTTTGATGGGCAATCACGTGCACCTGCTCGTCAGTTCCGACGAGTCCGGCCAGGTATCGCTGGGCATGCGCCAACTGGGTCAGGCCTATGTCACCGCTTTCAACCGTCGCCATGGGCGCACCGGAACGCTGTGGGAAGGGCGCTTCAAATCCAGTCTGGTCGACTCGGACCGCTACCTGCTCGCCGCCTATCGGTATATCGAGCTCAACCCGGTTCGTGCCGCGATGGTCGAGAGGCCCGAACATCACCACTGGTCCAGCGTGCACGCCAACCTGGCACTTTGCGAAGACTCATTGGTGACACCCCACGCCTGTTTCATCGAGATGGGGACTACGCCACAGGTGCGCGCCGAAGCCTATCGGACATGGCTCAAACAAGGTGTCAGCGACGACGAGCTGATCGCCATTCGCCAGCACCTGCAGCAGGAACGCGCCTTTGGAAGCAAACGCTTTCAGGCCATGGCGGAAAGAACCTTGGGGCGTCCGGTGAATGTGCGGCGACCTGGGCGGCCGGGGCGAGACCAAGACAAACCCAAAGGCATTTAACTTCCTCCGTCCCGGTTTCCCGCAAAGGCATTTAACTTCCTCCGTCCCGGTTTCCCGCCCGGCGCGCAGCAGAACCACACGATAAGGGGCAACCCGCCGCCTTTCGTCGCTGTTCCAGCTGCTGCCTGGACGGTTACGTCAAAGCCTTTTTACTGGGGATTGATGCAGATCACCACGACCCGTCTGCGATCAGATCATCATCATGTAACGCGAATCATTCGTATCGGCACTCGGACGAGCTGTGCCCTTTCGCGTGTATGAAATTGCGCTTGCGTGTCGATACGCCTCTTGACCAGGGAGAGTCTCTGACCATGACTGAAGTCCAGCAATTGGCGGCCTTTGTCCACGGTGCCCGGTACGTACAAATCAGTGCGCAGGCAGTGGAACAAATCAAGATCCGCATCCTCGACACGCTCGGCGTTGCCATCGGCGCACTCGATGCGCCACCTCTGCGGGCGATCCGCAAGCTCACCGAATCACTCGGCGGCAACAGCGCTTCCACGTTGATTGGCGGTGGCAGCTCGGCGCCCGACCGGGCGGCGTTCTACAACATCGGTCTCAGCCGCTATCTCGATTTCATGGACAGTTACCTCGCCCCGGGCGAGACCTGCCACCCATCGGACAACATTGGTGCGGTGTTGGCGGCGGGCGAAAGCGTCAACGCCAGCGGCAAGGATTTGCTCACCGCGGTGGCAGTGGCGTACCAGGTGCATACGCGGCTGTCCGATGTGGCGCCGGTACGAGCCAAAGGTTTTGATCACACCGTGCAAGGCGCATACGCCGTAGCCGCCGCGGTCGCCAAGGTAATGAAACTCGACGCGGCCAAGACGGCCAACGCGATCGCCATTTCCGGCACCGCCAACAACGCCCTGCGCGTCACCCGCACCGGCAATCTGTCGAACTGGAAAGGCCTGGCCTACCCGCAAGTCGGCAAGGAAGGTACGCACGCGGCGCTGCTGGCCAGCGTGGGCATCAGCGGCCCCGAGCAGGTGTTTGAAGGCAACAAGGGGTTGAAGGAAACCATCACCGGCCCGTTTGATATCGACTGGTCGCGCGAAGATCTGGAAAGCGTCCTGCGCACCATCATCAAGAAGCACAACGCGGAGATCCATTCGCAGTCGTCGATCGATGCAGCCATCGAGATCACCGCTCAGCCCGGTTTTCGCGCTGATGCAATTCGAGCGGTGCACATCATCACGTTCCAGGTCGCCTACGACATCATCGGCGGCGGCGAGGAAGGCGACAAAAGGCATATTCGCAGCAAGGAAGAGGCGGATCACTCGCTGCCGTACATGGTGGCCGTGGCGTTGCTGGATGGCGAGGTACAACCGGCCCAGTACGCTGCCGAACGCATCGTCGGCGCGGACGTGCAGGCGTTGCTGCAAAAAACCACGGTGACACCGGACGCCGCATTTTCCGCCCGCTTCCCGAAGGAAATGCCCAGCAAGGTGGAAGTGGAATTGAACGACGGGAAAATATTCTCTGCCACCGCGGCGGCCTACAAGGGGTTCACTTCGCAGCCGCTGGATTGGGCCAGTGCCTGTGAAAAATTCGATCGGTTGGTGACGCCTTTTGCGGGCGCTGAACTGGCCGACAAGATCGCGCGCACCGTGCATGGGCTGGATACCCACAGCGTGCGCGACTTGACCGCATTACTGGCAAAGGTTCCGTCGCAGCGCCACATCTCGGCTGCCGCCTGATCCCGGCACTACCCCCTGCAACGAAAGGAGAAATACCATGGCTACCACCAGTTTCGACTTCGTCCCGCGCGCGTATCGCCCCGACAAACCCCGCTCGTTCGGTCTGACCGAAATCCGCGGTCCGTATTACGCCACCTATGGCACGCGGCATCTGGAAGACGTGCTGGACGTCGCCGGCCAGTGGGTCGATGGCGTCAAATGGGCCGGCGGCTCGTTCGCCCTGCTGCCGCGCGAACAGGTACGTGCCTTCAGTGATCTGGCACACAAGCACAACGCCTACATTTCCTCGGGCGGCTGGATCGAAACGGTATTGCGCTACGGCCCGGATGCCGTGGACAAATACCTGAAAGAAGCCAAGGAAGTCGGCTTCGATGTGATCGAAATTTCCACCGGCTTCATCACCATCCCCACCTCCGGCCTGCTGCGCCTGATCGAGCAGGTCAAGAAGGCCGGGCTCAAGGCCAAACCGGAATTGGGCATCCAGTTCGGCTCCGGCGGCGATTCCACCGAGACCGAGTTGGCGGCCGAAGGCAAGAAGGATGTGGGCGATCTGATCAATCGCGCCAAGAGCGCGCTGGATGCCGGCGCCGACATCATCATGATCGAGTCCGAAGGCATCACCGAGAACGTGGTGACATGGAATACCGCGGCGGCGGCTTCGATCATCAACGGCGTGGGCCTGGAGCACGTCATGTTCGAGTCGGCCGACCCGTTAGTGTTCGAGTGGTACATCAAGAACTACGGCAACGAGGTCAACCTGTTTGTCGACCACTCGCAGATCCTGCAGCTGGAAGGCCTGCGCCAGAACATCTGGGGCAACAAATCCACTTGGGGCCGCATTGCCAATCCGGCACCCGCAAAGGGCTAAGTAACCCGAGGTGAGGACCTGCAACACGGCGTTCTGGCAGGTTGCCGGTGACAACCGCTGTTGTGCAAAAGGTGTCAGGGACAATTTGAACATCCCTGCGGCGAGACCGGGACCGGGACGGAGGAAGTTAAATCCCGTTCCGGTGTCCTTCAAAGCTTGAGCTTGTGTATTCTCGCACCAGCTGCCGCTCCCTCGCCGACCACACCGGGCAGAACGCCTCAACTACAACTAAAGCGGGTCAGAGCCCGTTCCATCAGATTCACTGCTGCGTCTCGGGCGGTGCGCAGGGCGGACGCTGGCGCAACGGCCCATCATCACCTCTATCTCGCGCTGGAATCGCGGCGAACCAAGCACGCGTTGCTGTTGGACATAGGCACGAATCTCGGCCAGACGATCCGCGCTCAATGCATCCTTGAGTAATGCTCGATAGGCGACGCAACGTTCCGCCGCATCAGCGCCAAGACGCAGGTATTCCGCGTGTGGGACCACCATCGCGTCTGGCAGCAATTGCGCATTAGCGTGATAGCTCGACCACGCATGGTTCCCCGGGTCAGCCACCATGGCGGCACGGACCGGGTTCAACTCGATATAGCGATAACAGCTAAGCAGGTAGCGCTCGGTATCGACCAGACAAGACTTGCAGCGGCCTTCCCACAACGTGCCGGTTCGTCGATACCGCCCGTTGATGTAACCCACGTATTGCCGACCGAGCCACTGCATCATCCGCGACACCGCACCAGCCGATGAGGGTGTCACCAGCACATGCACGTGATTGGTCATCAACACATACGCGTGCACCACACAGCCGTAACGGATGGCGGATTCCCGCAACCCGGCGAGGTAACGACGATAGTCGTCCTCCACGTAGAAACACGGCTGTCGATCGTTCCCTCGCTGCACGACATGTGCGGCACGTCCGCAAGATCTGGCCTGGGTTGGCGGGGCATCCGGCTTCTCCGTGGCAAACACCACGTCAGCCTGGCAACCCATCGCCGCCCCGCCTATCAGGCTTCCCTCGCCCCCACGTCAGCCCGGCCAAACCTTCTTGGTAAGGGGCTCTGACCCGGTTAGCTTCTCGTACGGGTTTGCGGGGGGCAGCGCGGGATGCGTGCTGACTTGCATCATGTGCGTTTGGATGGCTGAGCGTTACTATGCCGCGGTTTTGCGCAGACGATGGCCGGGCAACGATGCCCGGTCAGCGCGCGTGGTCAACAAGGAAATTCGCTCATGTTTCTTCGAATCAGTACTCTGGCGCTCGCCGTCGCTGGTGCGCTCGGTGCCAGCTCGGTCGCGTGCGCGCAGGACACCGGCGCCGTACCACCAGCTACCAACCTGCAGACGGTGGTGGTCACCGGTACGCGTACGCTCGACCGCACCATGGCCGACTCGCTCGCCCCCGTCGATGTGTTGACGACGGCCGATATCACGGCGACCGGCGCCACGGATCTGCCCAGCGCGTTGAACGTGTTGCTGCCGTCGTTCAATTTCCCGCAGGCCACTTTGTCGGACGCCACCGATGCCAACCTGCCGGCGCAATTGCGCGGGCTGTCGCCGGATCAGACCCTGGTGTTGATCAACGGCAAGCGGCAACATCCCACGGCCACGCTCAACAACGTTGAAGTGATGGGGCGTGGGTCGTCGCCGGTTGATCTGTCGGCGATTCCGCTCAATGCCATCGAACGGATCGAGGTGCTGCGCGATGGCGCCGCCGCGCAGTACGGTTCGGACGCGATTGCCGGCGTCATCAACATCATCCTGAAGCAGGGGCCCGGGCACGGCTCGGTCGACGTGGGGCGAGGCATGTGGGCGGGCAGGCAGGGCGGTACGTCGACGGCGGGCGCTGACGCCGGCTTCCGCGTTGGCGACGGCTGGCTGCGCGTTGCGGCCAACTACCAGAACCAGGACCCGACCAATCATGCCGCTGTCGATCGCCTGTTTCCCGGCGATTCCAGTTACGGCCGCGTCACCTTCCACTACGGCATGCCCGAGAAGATCGCCAGGCAGGCCGCCATCAACGGCGAATATCCGCTCGGTGAGCACGCGACGCTGTATGTGGCGAGCCTGTTCAACAAGCGCGATGTGAGTTCGCCGGGTTTCTTTCGCTGGCTGCCCATGTACGAGGGTGCGAGCCCCGCGGCCGCAGCGGTTTACCCGAACGGCTTTTTGCCGGTGGAGAACAGCGCGATCCGCGATGACACCTCGCAACTCGGTGTGCGCGGTGAAGTGGCCGGCTGGCATTACGACGTGGGCGCGGCGACCGGTGGCAACCACTGGAAACTCGACACCTCGAATACCTTCAACTATTCGCTTGGTGCCGACTCGCCCACCGCGTTCTACATCGGCACGCTGACGCTGCGGCAGAACCAGCTCAGTGCGGACTTCAACCGCGATTTCGACATGCCGTGGCAACACGCACTCGGCGTGGCGTGGGGCTTGATCACGCGCGAGGAGACTTTCGCGATCAAACCCGGTGATTCGGCCTCCTATGCCGGTGCTGGCGCGCAGGTGTTTCCCGGCTATCAACCCACCGATGCCGGCTCGCACAGCCGTCACAACCAAGCCGCTTACGTCGATCTGGAAACCGATTTCACCGACAAGTTCTCGGCTGGGCTTGCCGCGCGGCAGGAGCATTACAGCGACTTCGGCAACACCGCGTCGTGGAAGCTTTCGGGTCGCTACACGATCACACCGGTGGTCGCGCTGCGCGCCTCCGCGTCGACCGGCTTCCGTGCGCCGTCGCTGCAGCAGGAGTACTACTCCGATACCGCCATCGACATCATCAATGCCAGCTCGGGTCACCAGAGCTTGACCACGGTGCGTACTTTCCCGGTTGCTGATCCGGCCGCCATCGCGTTGGGCGCCCAGCCGCTCAAGCCTGAGCGCTCGCGCGATTACAGCGCCGGGCTGGTGCTGACGCCGGGGTTCGGCCCTTACGCCACGCTGGATTTCTACCAGGTGGATATCAGTGACCGCATCATCCTCAGCGAAGATCTGACCGGTCCGGTGGTTGAGGATTACCTCACCTCGGTGGGCATCCCGTTCGTCAGCGGTGGTCGCTTCTTCACCAATGCGGTCAATACGCGTACGCGCGGCGTGGATCTCGTCGGCACGTGGCCGCTCACCTTTGGCGCGAACGATCTCAAGTTCACGGGCGGCTACAGCCACAACCAGACGACGATTCGCCACATTCGCGCCAACCCACCGCAACTCGGCCTCGCCGGGCTTGAGTTGCCGGTGATCGGGCGCGAGGAGGCGGGCATCATCACCGAGGGTAGCCCGCACAATAAGGCGTTTGTCGGCGCGAACTGGCGTCGTGATAAGTGGACGCTGCACGCGCAGCTGACCCGCTACGGTGCGTTCACCTTTGTGGTACCGGTGCTGCCGGGCGATCAGACCTACGCCGCGCGCACGCTCACCGATCTCTCCGCCAGCTACCGCGTGGGCAACTGGACGGCGACGTTGGGTGCGAACAACCTGTTCAATGTCTACCCGCAGCACAGCAGCCCGACCAACGATTTCTATGGTCTGCTGCCGTACCCGGAAGGCTCGCCGTTCGGCTTTAGTGGTCGCTACGTGCACGTCAACCTTGGCTATCGCTGGTAAGCGATGCCGGCAAAAGGTATCAGGGACAATTTGAACGATAGCTCGACCACGAGTACTCGTTCGGCTGGGCCACCATCCACGCGCGAACCGGATTGAGCTCGATGTAGCGACTGCAGGCCAGAAAGTAGCGCCCCGAGTCCACCAGGCACGCCTTGTAGCGCCCTTCCCACAGCGTCCCCGTGCGCCCGTGCCGACCATTGAACGAGCCGACGTAGTTGCGCGCAAAAGTGTGCATCAGCCGCGACACCCCACCCGCCTCGTCAGGCGTCAGCAGCAAGTGCACGTGGTTATTCATCAGCACATAGGCATGCAGCCTGCAGCCGAACCGCAACAGCGCCTGCCGCAGGCATTGCAGATAGCGCTGGCGATCCTCATCGTCCAGAAAACATGGCAGACGATTGTTGCCCCCGCTGCACCACGTGCTGCGGAACGCCGGCAAGTTCGAAGCGTGGAAGTCGGGCCATGCCGGACAGGATCACTCAGCGCCCGCGATCAGTGCGAGCCGCGCCAGACCCTCATCCCACCAGCCCATCTGCTGTCAGAAATTGTCCCTGACACCTTTTTGCAGCGGCCTTGCGGCCTTGCATAGCCGTTCGACGAAGCCACTGCCGTGCCGCGCAGCGCGTTCGTCCGAAGGTGCAAACTCGGTGATCGTCAGACCGACCAGATCGGCGGCCACGCTGCGCACCAAGGCAAGCCCGGCGTCGAACGGCAGCTTGCCATCGGGATAGGCAACGTGCGGGAATTCAGCAGGATCGAGCGCGTCCAGATCGAAATGAATGTGGATGGGCCCCGAACCGACCTGTTCGGCGATGCGTTGCCCGGGTTCCAGCCACCTCAGGTCACGAGCTCGCTGGAACGCCCAATCGCCCTCATCGCCAACATGTGCCGAGAAATAACGGAATTGTGTCGGTAACAGCGGTGTCGAAAGCAACGCCTGCAGCTCGACCGGAGCGGAACCCAGGATCGCGGCCACCGGCATGCCGTGGAAATTGCCGCTGGGCGTCGTGTTCACCGTGTTCGCGTCGAGATGCGCGTCCACCCAGATCACGGTCAGGTCCGGATATCGTCGACGCAGGTAGTCGATGACCGCAATATCGCAGGCGCAATCCCCGCCGGCGGTCAGGATGCGCCTGGGCTGCCTCGCATCAAGGATCGCCTGAGCCGAACGGAATTGCTCGGCGATCGCTGTCCAGCGCCGGACACCGCCGCTGGCCTCGCCCCCGCCAGCCTCCGGGACACGCTCGAGTGGCCCGTAGTTGCGGCAGACATCGGCCGCGGCCTGCGCGCCCCGACGCAGGTGTTCCGGGCGTCCCGAGCCTTGCCATTGCGGATAGGACAGCACCAGATCGAATGGATGATCGACAGCTTGCACGATTTCGCCCCCCCGAATCAAAGCGGGTCAGAGCCCGAATCAAAGCGGGTCAGAGCCCGTTCCGAAAGCATCTTTGTTCCGTCGCGGGCGGTGGGCGGCACGGACGCTGGCACAACGGCCGATCATCGCCTCGATCTCGCGCTGGAATCGCGGCGTGCCAAGCGCGCGCTGCTGCTGCACGTACGCACGAATCTGGGCCAGGCGATCATCGTCCAATACTTCCTTGAACAGTTGCCGGTAGGCAACGCAGCGTTCCGACACATCGGTACCAAGACGCAGATATTCGACGTGCGGCACTACCACTTTGTCCGGCAACGCCTGCGCGTTGGCACGGTAGCTTGACCACGCATAATCGGCCGGATCGGACACCATGGCTGCCCGCACAGGGTTCAGTTCGATATAACGATAGCAGGTGAGCAGGTAGCGCTCGGTATCGACCAGGCAGGACTTGTAGCGGCCTTCCCACAACGTGCCGGTACGCCGATACCGTCCGTTGATGTAGCCCACATACTGACGACCCAGCCACTGCATCATCCGCGACACCGCGCCAGCCGACGACGGTGTCACCAGCAAGTGCACGTGGTTGGTCATCAGTACGTACGCATGTACCGAACAGCCATAGCGGATGGCCGATTCGCGCAATCCGGCAAGATAACGTCGGTAGTCGTCTGTCACGTAAAAGCATGGCTGACGATCATTGCCCCGCTGAACCACATGCTGCGGAACACCGGCAAGATCAGGTCTGGGTTGGCGCGGCATCCGGAGTCTCCTCGTCACCGCTCCAGCCTGCCAAGCCGACCACGTCCTGCCCATCAGCCTCCGCCCCTCACCACGTCAGCCGCCACGAACCGTGCTTGTAAGGGGCTCTGACCCGGTTACGCGAGGGACGAGGCTTAATTAGCCACGCCCCTTTATTCGTCCTTGTTTGTTCATTCCTGTTTCGAGTTTAGCTTCTTCAGCAAATCGGAGGCCGTCCCGAGACGTTGGCGACGCAGCGTGATCCAACGCATAGCATTCATCGCAAGGGATGCGTTGTGTTTCGCAATTTGCTCCTCTTGGCGCTGCAGGTATTCCGGAATCTTGGCGATTGTCTCATCAATGTACCGTGCAGCCTGATCCGCCTCATTCGCTCGCACTTCGATACCAATCACGAGATTATTTTCCCGAATATCGCCGCGAGGTGGATTCATGCCCCAAGGATTGGTGCGAAGATGCCAAAGTTCGGGATCACCATTGAACGGGAAGGACTTGGTGGCTGCCAATCCCTGGACGCGAATAGGCCCCCTCTCGAAACCGAACTGATCATGGACCTCTATTTGACACTCACGAACGCTCGCTGTCCCTGCGTTGAAATCAACAGTGAGAGCCTGGAGGGCTTCCCGTTCGGCAATTTGTTTGGCGATTTCCTCATCAGATTTTTTGGAAAAGAAGTCTTCGGAAAGAGCGTCGACCTTGCCACGAAGTTGCTCAACCCGATGCCTCAGCACAGCATCGAGGTCAACCTGATCTCGCCGATAAAAAAGTAGCTCTCCTAAAACTGCCATCTTTCACCCCCCTACAATTAATATTACTTCTTCCAGTTCGATTAAAATAAACTAAACACTGTTCGTTCGTTATAAGTGGCTTGACCCACCTACTTTTTTTCAGATGCGTTGACGCTTGGCAGCTGCGATCCAGCTCTCGATATTGTCCTTGATGTCGTTGTAGGCATCCGACGATTTCGGGTCGTATACGAGGGGCTTGATTACGACACCGTTGTGGCTGAAATTAAAGGCATCAAACGGATTTGAGCCTTTCGTGCTCGCGCCATCGTTCATGGACTTGAGGTTGTGGATATGGATGCCGAAGATCGGCTTTCCCAGCTCCCACGCGCGCTTCATTTCGTACTTAACCCATTTTCTACCGGCAGTCGCCGCACCGATGAGGACGATGACTACATCCTTATTTTTCATGTTTTTTTCGATCCACGCCTCCACGCCGCTGTCCGTCTTTTTGAGAGTCTCCCAGACATTCGGCTCGACCGGCTCATCCCCGGTGACCACCCCCATGTTGCGAATCATCTGCACGCGCATCACGTCGTTGTCGAAATGAAAGCTGTAAAACACGTCTGGCTTGCTCATTTGCCTATCCTCTCCATGAATTTCAAAACAACGCCAATCAGGGCCTCGGCGTCTTTGCCGGCTGCCTCAAGCTCTTTGACCGAGTCCGCTATCCACCCGCGTTGACCGTAGACGTGCGCCACGTCGGCGAGCACGTCGCCGGCAAGATCCGCCGCGACAAATCCTGTGGCCGCAATCGGAAGCGGGACGACGCCCAGCTCGCGGGCGATGTCATATTCGGCACGCACTCCACCTGCCTTGACCACCTTCCCGTCCACGACCTTGTTACCGAAGACGAAAATCGCGGTTCCCGCGAGGGCAATCATGCGGCGGCGATAGCTGTCCCACAAAACCGGAAGATCTTTTCCGTTGCTGGCAAACTGCGGGAATGGGCGCATGACTAGCTGGTCTTCGCTGTACTTCGCCGGTTCGAGGTAGATGGTTTCTAATGCGCCATTGATGACAGCGCTTCCGACGCCCCACCCGAACCCCGTGATCACGCGATAGCCACCCCTGATCAGGGCGGCTGACAGACGGTGCAGAAGTCCTTGGGCCTCCTCCATGGCCCAGTCCCCGAATTCGTGTGCACTCCCGGAGATAAAAACCGTCTTCATCCGATAGCGCTCTTCGATGGCGGCGAGGATGCGTGGAATGTCCTCGTACTCATCAACCTCAAGAGCGGTGATGCCATACCGGTGAAGGTCGTCATTGCGAAGCTTCTCGCGACGTGTACGGTAATTGACCGAGGCCTCCGACTCACCCTCTTCAGCCACGACCTTACGCACAAAGCAGTAGTGCTCGCGAGAGGGCTCTGCTGGCAGCCGGCTCAGGACGTAATCGAGGTTAGGATCAGTAAAACTGAAGCCGATGAACAGGAACGTCTTGGTAACCAGATCGCCGCGAAGTGCCGTGATGAAGCCTTCGTGGGTCTTGTGGTACTGCTCGTATTGCGACTTGTAGAGAATCGCCTTCTTAGGATCCGAAGCGTCTCCGTGCATCTTGTAAATGACAGCGTCCCGGCGTGGCCGCGTATTGCTCAACTGGTCGACGTTGAACTTCACATCTGCGATGCGAAATGCCCGTTCGAGTGCTTTCTCAATGAGTGCGTCGTAGTTGGTCGTCCACCATGTCGGGATCGGCAAGCGCGCAAGGATGCGATGCGACTCGGTCTCCTCTGCCTGGTGAGAAAACTCCTCGATGATTTTTCGGACGAGGCCCGCCGGGCCCTTTTTTAAGTTGTAGTGATACTGGGCAACTGCGATGAGGTCATGCTCAAGCTGCAGCTCAAGTCCGAGCTCCTCTGCGATGTCATGAAGGAGTTCCTTCCAGTCAACGTACCCTGCACCGCGGGACATGCCCGCCCCCGCAAAGATTGCTCCTGTACCGTTGGCAATCTGGCCAACGAAATCTTTGATGAACGCTTCAATTTCCCTGCTGAATCCGGCCACGCCTCACTCCTGTTAGACACCTTCATACTAGACGATATGCCGTCCTTCCAAATCGTCGAGTCAACTGCACCACAGAAAAAGATCATTGCTCATGGCTTGCTCGCGCAGCGAGTGGCGCAACTTCCTTATCGCCTCTCAAATGAGGGACCGGAAAATGGGACGGAGGAAGTTAAATCCTGCTGGCGTTCTTCAAAGCTTGAACTCGAACTGCTTCGCCATCGGGTGCTCCCCCCTCGGCCACACCGGGCACAACGCCTCCACCGCCTCCATCAACTCTACCCAATCCGACAGATCGCCCCTGCCCACCTGCACGACATCCAGCACGTCGCTGCCGACCAACGGCTCGCGGACACCTTCATGCTTTGTCGTTGGCGATTTCGGCGAGTAGTTCATCCAGCATCTCCTGGCGATCGAACAGCGCGAAGTACCCCTGCACTTCCTGCATGTTGAGCCGGCCACGCTGCGCGCGCAACAGCGCGCGGATATCGTCGAGGTCGCGCGTGCGGGATGGGTTGTTGACCAGCGCCTGCAGCTTGAAGCCGATCAGGCCTTCGGCGCTGATGACGCGCAGCGGTCCCATGGCCGTGGAACGCTCCTCGGCGTCGGCGAGCAGGCGTCGTGCCGTCGGGCGATGCGCATACAGCAGATCCAGGCCCTCGTCCTCGCGGACATAGTTGGCTGCATCCTCGCTGCGATGGACGCAGCGGTAGCCGAGCGCCAGCAGGATCTCGTTCAGCCGATCTGCATCGGCCGCGTCGGCGAGAAAATCCACATCGCGGGTGGCGCGCACCACCTGGTGCGCGGCCAGCGCCAAGCCTCCGATCAACGCAGGCGTGGTCTTGCAGCCAGTAAAGGCGGCAACGGCCTGCTTGATCTGCTCGACCAGGCGGGACATGGTTTACATATTGCGGCGGTATTCGCCGCCCACGTCATACAACGCATGGCTAATCTGCCCCAACGAGTTGTACTTAACCGCCTCAATCAACTGCTCAAACACATTGCGCCGGTCCCGCGCCGTCGTTTGTAGCACTTTCAAACTGTCTGAGGCCAGCGCATTGCGCGCCTCCCCATACCGCTTCACATTGGCAATCTGCGCCCCCTTCTCTTCGGGCGTCGACCGAATCAACTCGATCTCGGTAGCAATCTCCCCGCCGTGGTCCTTCGGCAGGAACGTATTTACCCCGATCAGCGGCAACGAGCCGTCGTGCTTCTTGTGCTCGTAGTACATCGACTCTTCCTGGATCTTGCCGCGCTGGTACATGGTGTCCATCGCGCCGAGCACGCCGCCGCGCTCGCTGATCGCCTCGAACTCCTTGTACACGGCTTCTTCCACCAGGTCGGTGAGGGTGTCGACGACGTAGCTGCCCTGCCACGGGTTCTCGTTGAAGTTGAGGCCGAGTTCCTTGTTGATGATCATCTGGATCGCTACGGCGCGGCGCACGCTTTCTTCGGTGGGCGTGGTGATGGCTTCGTCGTAGGCGTTGGTGTGCAGGGAGTTGCAGTTGTCGAACAGCGCGTACATCGCCTGCAGCGTGGTGCGGATGTCGTTGAACTGGATTTCCTGCGCGTGCAGCGAGCGGCCCGAGGTCTGGATGTGGTACTTCATCATCTGGCTGCGGCTGCTGGCGCCGTAGCGCTCGCGCATGGCGCGGGCCCAGATGCGGCGGGCGACGCGGCCGATCACGGTGTATTCCGGGTCCATGCCGTTGGAGAAGAAGAAGCTGAGGTTGGGCGCGAAGTCGTCTACCTTCATGCCGCGGGCGAGGTAGTACTCGACGATGGTGAAGCCGTTGCTGAGGGTGAAGGCGAGCTGGCTGATCGGGTTCGCGCCGGCTTCGGCGATGTGGTAACCGCTGATCGATACCGAGTAGAAGTTGCGCACCTTGTGGTCGACGAAGTACTGCTGGATGTCGCCCATCATGCGCAGCGCGAATTCGGTGGAGAAGATGCAGGTGTTCTGCGCCTGGTCTTCCTTCAGGATGTCGGCCTGCACGGTGCCGCGCACGCGGGTCAAGGTGTCGGCCTTGATCTGCGCGTAGGTTTCCGCGTCGACCAGTTCGTCGCCGCAGACGCCGAGCAGGCCGAGGCCCAGCCCGTCGTTACCCTTGGGCAGCTCGCCGTGGTACTGCGGGCGCGGCACGTTCGCGTACAGCTTGTCGATGTATTGCTGCGCGGCGGCCCAGCGCTGGTCGTCTGCCTTCAGGTACTTCTCGACGTTCTGGTCGATGGCAGTGTTCATGAACATCGCCAGGATCAACGGCGCGGGGCCGTTGATGGTCATCGACACGGACGTGCTGGGCGCGCTCAAGTCGAAGCCGGAGTACAGCTTCTTCATGTCGTCCAGGGTGGCGATGTTGACGCCGGAGTTGCCGATCTTGCCGTAGATATCCGGGCGCGGCGCGGGGTCTTCGCCGTACAGGGTGACCGAGTCGAACGCGGTGGACAGGCGCGTGGCGGCACCGCCCTGACTCAGGTAATGGAAGCGGCGGTTGGTGCGCTCGGGCGTGCCTTCGCCGGCGAACATGCGGGTGGGGTCTTCGCCGCTGCGGCGGTACGGGTAGACGCCGCCGGTGTACGGGTAGTGGCCCGGCAGGTTCTCGCGGCCGAGGAAGCTGACCAGTTCGCCCCAGTCCTTGGATTTGGGCGGCGCCACCTTGGGCACCTTCTGGTGGCTCAGCGACTCGCGGTAGTTGTCGACGCGGATGACCTTGTCGCGCACCTTGTATTCGTTGACGTCGGCGGTGACGGATTGGTACAGCGCCGGCCAGTCGCGCAGCTGGTGGATGGCTTCGTGGCTGAGTTCCTTGAGCGCGGCGTTGTAGCGCTGGCGCAGGAGCAGGATGCTGCGATCCACTGCATGCTCGTCGCGCTCTGGTTCTTTTTTGCCGTCATTCCGGCGCAGGCCGGAATCGCTCTTCGTCGCCGAATGCGCGGCCTTCGCACTGTGTGCTTCGTGCGCGGTGGGTGATGCGATCCCGGCCTGCGCCGGGATGACGGTTTGGGGAGTTGAGGCGTTTGGAGTAGTGACGGGCTGGTGCAAATCCGCGCTGGCGTAGAGGTCGAGCGGGCGCGGCAGCTTGGGATCGCCCAGTTCCTTCAGCGCCTCGTAGTAGTGCTGCGCCTTACTGGCGAATTCGGCCTGGTGGGCGATGGCGCTGTTGATGCTGCGGCCCTGTTCGGCGATCTCGGCGAGGTAGCGCACGCGGTTGCCGGGGATCAGCACGGTGGCGCGCGGCTCCTTCAGGGTGGTGTCGAGCTCGGGTTTCCAGTCGCAAGGTACGGCAAGAGCGACCCCACCCTGCCCTCCCCTTGAAGGGGAGGGTTCAAGATGCAGTTTTTCGCGCATCAGCCGGCATAGGTTGGCGAACATCCAGGTCACGCCCGGGTCGTTGAACTGGCTGGCGATGGTGGGATAGACCGGCACGTCTTCGTCGGCCACCTTGAACGCGGTGTGGTTGCGCTTCCACTGCTTGCGCACGTCGCGCAGCGCGTCCTCGGCGCCGCGCTTGTCGAACTTGTTCAGCACCACCAGCTCGGCGAAGTCGATCATGTCGATCTTCTCCAACTGGCTGGCGGCGCCGTAGTCGCTGGTCATCACGTAGACCGGGAAGTCGACCAGGTCGACGATCTCCGAATCACTCTGGCCGATGCCGGCGGTCTCGACGATCACCAGGTCGTAGGGCTGGCTCTTCAGGAAGTCGATGCAGTCGTGCAGCACGATGCTGGTGGCGGCGTGCTGGCGGCGGGTCGCCATCGAGCGCATGTACACGCGCTTGGAGCGCAACGAATTCATGCGGATGCGGTCGCCGAGCAGCGCACCGCCGGAACGGCGGCGGGTGGGATCGACCGCGAGCACGGCGATGCGCATGTCGGGGAACGCGTGCAGGAAGCGCAGCAGCAGCTCGTCCACCACCGACGACTTGCCGGCGCCGCCGGTGCCGGTGAGGCCGAGCACCGGGGTGTGCTTGCCGGCCAGCTTCCACTGCTTGCGCTGGTGCTCGAGTTCGGCCCCGGCGAGCTTGCCTTCCTCGATGGCCGAGAGCATGTGGCCGATCGAGATCTCGTCGTCGATGTCGACCTTGGGCAGCGTGTGCGATTCGGACCCGGCGCGCTTCGCGGCAGCGCTGCCGGCGCGCTGCACCACGTCCTCGATCATGTGCACGAGGCCCATGTGCATGCCGTCGTTGGGGTGGTAGATGCGTTCCACGCCGTAGGCTTCCAGCTCGCGAATCTCTTCCGGCGTGATGGTGCCGCCGCCGCCGCCGAACACGCGCACGTGGCCGGCGCCGCGCTCGCGCAGCATGTCGACCATGTACTTGAAGTACTCGACGTGGCCGCCCTGGTAGGACGACAGCGCGATCGCGTCGGCGTCTTCCTGCAGCGCGGCACGCACCACGTCCTCGACCGAGCGGTTGTGGCCGAGGTGGATCACCTCCGCGCCCTGGCTCTGGATGATCCGCCGCATGATGTTGATCGCCGCGTCGTGGCCATCGAACAGGCTGGCCGCGGTGACGAAACGCAGCGGGGTGGTGTCGGCCTGCGTGGCGCTGGCGGGGACGTGCTTGGCGGGGGAACTCATGGCAACTCCGACATCGGTGCTTGAACTTGCCGATTCTAGTGGATCGACAGGGAGCGCGGAGTTTTGAGCTACCACGCCGTCATCCCGGCGAAGGCCAGAAGTGCGATCCCGGCCTTCGCCGGGATGACGGCGTTATTTCCCCTGAAATTCCGGGGGAGAAGGGAAACCTACATGCGGAGCGCGAGGTCAGGACTGCCGACCACACGCGTGCCTACCTGTTCGCCGCGCATGAAAGCCAGCGCCGCCCCGATCACTTCGGGGGCATCGAGCACGCGGCGGTGGCCCAGTCCCTGCGTGGTGTGCAGCCGCGCGCCGGGCCAGTGCTGGGCGTAGCGTTCGCCCTCGCCCCACGGCACGTCCGCGTCGTCCAGGTCATGCACGATCAGCGCGGGCTGGCCCAGCGAGGGCAGCTTGCGTTCCACCCGCAGCTCGTCGATGTGCACACCGGTGCGCCGGTGCAGCCATGCGTAGAACGGCTGGCGCAGATGGCCGGCCAGGTGCACGAAGCGGAAGAAGCGCCGCGTCGCCGCCTTCATGTCGGCGGCCGGCGCCACCAGGATCAGCTGCTCGGCACGCCACGCCTCGTCCTGCGCGAGGGTGACCGCGGCACCGCCGAGCGAGTGGCCGACCGCCAGCGCGGCGTTGCCGTAGTGCGCGCCGATTGCGCGGATCGTGGCGATGAATTCCGGCAGCGTGCACAGCTGGCCGCTGCTGTGGCCGTGGCCGGGCTGGTCGAAGGTGACCACGGCCAGGCCCTGCGCGCGCAGCTGTGCCACCCACGGCAGGAAGCGCAGGCCGAAGCTGGACCAGCCGTGCGCCAGCAGCGCGTAGGGCTGGGTCGACGGGTCGCCCCAGACGTAGGTGGCGATGGTTTCGCCGCCGACCTGCAGTTCGCTGCGCTGCATGTCCGCGTCGCCCTGCGCCGCCTGCGCGCGGCGGCGGCTGCTGGCGAACGGAGTGGCGAACAGGCGCGCGGCACGGTTCACCGTGCGCTGCGGTGCGATCCGGCCGCCCAGCACGAAGCCGGTGCGCACGGTAGTGAGCTTGAGTCGGTCGATGACGGTGGACATGGGTCTCGCCTCAGGTTTGCCAGCTGCGCCACAGGCGCTCGAAGGCCGCTCGCGTAAGGCAGCCGGCTTCATCGAACCCGAACAGCCCGGCGTCGTGGTGCAGGCCGAGCATCAGGGCGTAGATCTCGAAGGCGAGCTGGGCGACGTCGGTGTCGCTGCGCAGGTGGCCCAGTTCGACCGCCTGCGCGATCGCCTTCTGCAGTTCGTCGCGCCAGCCGGCCTGCTGCCGCACCACGCCGTCGTGCAGCGCGCCGTCGCGGCCGTCGTATTCGCTGACGGCGGACAGCAGCACGCAGCCGCTCTGGTGCTCGCGGCCCCACTCGAACCAGTTCGCCACGATCGCGCGCAGCCGCGGCAGGCCGCGCGGCTGCTGCAGCGCCGGCAGCAGCACCCGGGTCACGAAGCGCTGGCGGCCGGTGTCGAGCACGGCCAGCTGCAGGTCTTCGCGTGAACCGAAGTGGGCGAACACGCCGCTCTTGGACATGCCCACGTCCACCGCCAAGCCGCCGATCGACAGGCCTTCCAGCCCGCCGTTGCAGGCCAGCGCGTAGGCGTGGTCGAGGATGGTGTCGCGGGTGGCCGCGCGCTTGCCGGGGTGGGTTGCGATCGTCATGGCTGCATAAATAGCACGATCGTTCGTTCTATATCAAGCGACAGTCACGCGGCCTCGGCAGACCTTGTAGGTATGCTTTGCCGCTGCAAGCCAAGGAGGATCCCGCATGAAAATCCGCAACCTGAGCATCCCGCTCGCCACCGCCCTGCTGGCCGCCTGCGTCACCTCGCCGACCGGCCGCTCTCAGCTGATGATGGTGTCGGACAGCCAGATGAGCCAGATGGGCCTGAGCGCGTTCAACGACATGCGCAAGCAGGGCAAGTTCGTCGACGCGCCGCGCGAACGCGCCTACGCCACCTGCGTGTCGCACGCGCTGATCGCGGTGCTGCCGCCGCCGTGGAACGCCCAGCAGTGGGAGGTGCAGATCATCGGCGACGACACGGCCAACGCGTTCGCCCTGCCCGGCGGCCAGATCGGCGTGAACCGGGGCATGTTCAAGCTCGCCACCGACCAGGACCAGCTGGCGGTGGTGCTGGGCCACGAGCTGTCGCACGTGGTCTCGCGGCACGGTGCGGAGCGCGTGTCCGACAACATGGCGGCGCAGGCGGCGGTGGCCGCCGGCAGCATCTACGCCGGCACGCGCGGCAGCGACACCGGCAACGTCGCGGCGCTGCTCGGCGTGGGCGCGCAGGTGGGCATCCTGCTGCCGTTCTCGCGCACCCAGGAAAGCGAGGCCGACACGCTGGGCCAGCGCTATATGGCGCAGGCTGGTTTCGACCCGCGCGCGGCGGTGACGCTGTGGGACAAGATGGGCGCGCAGGGCGGCAGCAAGCCGCCGGCGTTCCTGTCCACCCACCCGTCTTCCGGCAACCGCGCGCAGGCACTGGACCGGCAGGCGCAGCAACTGCTGCCGGTGTACCAGCAGGCGCGCGCCAGCGGCCACGCGCCGAACTGCCGGCTGTAGACGGGCCTGGCCGCCATCGCCGACTGAACGGGGGACGACACCCCGTCAACTGCGCGCGCCGCTCCTCGTTTTCCGTCCTGCCTGCCGCGCCTTGCGGCGCTGACGGAGAACACCCTGACCCAAGCACTCAAGCTGGCCCTGCTGACTGGACTCGGCCTGACGTTCGCCGGCGCCCTGTATGCGCCGCCCGCTGCCGCGCGCACCCAGATGGCGGTCGGCATCAGCATCAGCGTGGCCCCGCCGCCGCCGCGTTTCGAACGGCTGCCGCCGCCACGCCGCGGTTACGTCTGGGCACCGGGCTACTGGCGCTGGAGCCCGCACGCCCATCGCCACGTGTGGGTCGACGGCGGCTGGCTCCGGCTGCATCCGGGCCGCCACTACCGCCCGGCGCACTGGGTACGCCACGGCCAGCAGTGGCGTTTCCGGCCCGGTTACTGGGGTCGCTGAGCGCTCCATACGTCCGTGACTTGTTGCGTCGCGTCACCACCCTCGGGGACGACGTACTAAACTTGTCGCTTTGATTCATCGCCCCGGCTCCGGTCGGGGCGATGAGTTTCCGGCGTTTTCATCACCCTCCGGCGGATTCCCGCGGTCTCTTCCGCCACCCTCTGTCGATGCCCACCGGCACCGTAAATCATGGAGTCACCGTTCCAATGATCTTTGAAACCATCGCCAACACGGGTCACGAAGAAGTCGTCTTCTGCCACAACAAGGACGCCGGCCTGAAGGCCATCATCGCGATCCACAACACGGTGCTGGGCCCCGCGCTCGGCGGTCTGCGCATGTGGCCGTACAAGACCGAGCAGGAGGCGGTGAACGACGTGCTGCGCCTGTCGCGCGGCATGACCTTCAAGAACGCCGTGGCCGGCCTGAACCTGGGCGGCGGCAAGGCGGTGATCATCGGCGATCCGAGCAAGGACAAGTCCGAGGCGCTGTTCCGCGCGTTCGGCCGCTTCGTCAACTCGCTCAACGGCCGCTACATCACCGCCGAGGACGTCGGCATCGACGTCAACGACATGGAATACGTGTTCCGCGAGACCGAGTACGTCACCGGCGTGCACCAGGTGCACGGCGGCTCGGGCGACCCGTCGCCGTTCACCGCCTACGGCTCGCTGCAGGGCCTGATGGCCGCGCTGCAGTTCAAGCACGGCAACGAGGACGTGGGCAAGTACAGCTACGCCGTGCAGGGCGCCGGCCACGTCGGCGGCGAGTTCATCAAGCTCTTGCGCGAACAGGGCGCCAAGGTGTTCGTCACCGACATCAACAAGGAAGCGGTGCAGCGCTGCGTGGACGAGCTGGGCTGCGAGGCGGTGGGCCTGGACGAGATCTACGACGTCGACGCCGACGTGTACTCGCCGTGCGCGCTCGGCGGCACGCTGAACGAGCAGACCATCGACCGCATCAAGGCCAAGATCATCTGCGGCCCGGCCAACAACCAGCTAGCCACCGACGCGATCGGTGACGAGCTGAACCGCCGCGGCGTGCTGTACGCGCCGGACTACGCGGTGAACGCCGGCGGCGTGATGAACGTGTCGCTGGAGATCGACGGCTACAACCGCGAGCGCGCGATGCGCATGATGCGCACGATCTACTACAACCTGGGCCGCATCTTCGAGATCTCCAAGACCGAGAACATCCCGACCTACAAGGCGGCCGACCGCCTGGCCGAGGAGCGCATCAGCGCGATCGGCAAGCTGAAGCTGTCGCACATGGGCAACGGCGGCACCCGTTTCCAGGGCCGCATGCGCGGACAGTAAGCCGCACCGATACGGGCAAGCCGGCCTTCGGCCTGCCCCCCGGTTTCAACCAGGGCCTGCCGCCACCCGCGGCAGGCCTTTGCTTATGCGGGGCGGTTGATCGAATAATCGCAGGCAAGGGGACCGAGGGTGCGCAGGATGATGATCTGGCTGGGCTGGGGATTGTTCGCACTGGTGTTGCTGGTGACCAGCGGGCTGCTGCTGGCCGACCGCCTGACCCCGCGCGCCACCGGCACACCGAGCACTGCACTGCCGCCGGAGCCGGCACAGACCCCGATCGACCGCGAGCTGGCCCCGTACCTGGCCGCGCACCCGGGCGAGACCGCGGCGACCCTGCTGCCCGACGGCCTGGACGCGTTCGCCGCGCGCGCCGCCTCCGCGCGCCTGGCCGGGCGCAGCCTCGACCTGCAGTACTACATGTGGCACGACGACCTGGTCGGCCACCTGCTGGCGCGCGAGGTCTACGCCGCGGCCGAGCGCGGCGTGCGCGTGCGCCTGCTGCTGGACGACATCAACACCAAGGGACTGGATCCGGCGCTGCTGGCGCTGGATGCGCACCCGAACATCGAGGTGCGCCTGTACAACCCGTTCCGCAACCGCCGCGGCGTGTGGCGTTTGCTGGAGATGGTGCAGCGCTTCTTCAGCGTCAACCACCGCATGCACAACAAGGCGTGGATCGCCGACGGCCGGATCGCGCTGGTCGGCGGCCGCAACATCGGCGACGAGTACTTTGACGCCAATCGCAGCGTGAATTTCCGCGACCTCGACATGCTGCTGCTCGGTCCGGCAGTGGCCGACGCCAGCGCGATCTTCGACGACTTCTGGAACTCCAGCGCCGCCGTGCCGATCGAGGCGCTGAACCCGCAGACGCCGGAGAACCTGCACAGGCTGGTGGCCGCGCTCGCCCACGAGTGCGCCGATGCCGCCGCGCAGGTCTACCTGGACCGGGTCGCTGCGTCGCCCTCGGCGCAACGCCTGGCCAACCGCGAACTGTCGCCACACTGGAGCGCGAGCATCACGGTGGCGTCCGATCCGCCGCTGAAGACGAAGGCCGCCGACCGCAGCGGCTGGCTGCAGCCGCGGCTGGCCGCCCACCTGGACGGCGTGCACAGCGAGGTGCTGCTGATCTCGCCCTACTTCGTTCCCGGCAAGCAAGGCACGGCGACCCTGCTTGGGCTGGCACGCGGCGGCACCCGCGTCGGCGTGGTCACCAACTCGCTGGCCGCCAACGACGTGCCCGCCGTGCACAGCGGCTACGAGCGTTATCGCCGGCAGTTGCTGGATGGCGGCGTGGGCCTGTTCGAGATCCGCCGCCGCGGCCCGGTCGCCACCCACGGCCTGTTCGGCAGCGGCGCCAGCCTGCACACCAAGGCGTTCGTGATCGACGGCGCGCGCGGCTTCGTCGGCTCGTTCAACCTCGACCCACGCTCGGCCAACCTCAACACCGAGATGGGCGTGCTGTTCGACGACGCCAGCCTGGCCCGCGACCTGCGCCAGGAATACCTGCGGCTGGCCATGCCGGAGCTGAGCTACCAGCTGCGCCGTGGCGCGGACGGCTCGCCGCAGTGGCTGGACCGCAGCGTGCAACCGCCGCTCGTGCTCGAGCACGAGCCCGAGGCCGGCTGGTGGCTGCGCACGATCACCCGCCTGATCAGCTGGCTGCCGATCGAATCCCAACTGTAGGAGCGCACCGAAGTGCGCGATGCTTTTCGTCACGTGGCGGAAAAGCATCGTGCACGACCGAAGAAAGTCCCTTGTGGACAGAGTGCGCTCCTACACACGGGCCAGGTGTTGCCGTGTGCGCTAAAATCGCCGGTCTGCATCCAAGGAGTTCGCCATGCGTCCGTTTCCGCTCGGAGAAGACATCGACCTGCTGCGCGAGTCCGTGCATGCCTTTGCGGAAAAGGAAATCGCCCCGCGTGCCGACCGCATCGACCGCGACAACCTGTTTCCCGCCGACCTGTGGCGCAAGTTCGGCGAGATGGGCCTGCTCGGGGTGACTATCCCCGAGACCTACGGCGGCAGCGGCATGGGCTTCCTCGCGCACATGGTGGCGATGGAGGAAATCTCGCGCGCGTCCGGCTCAGTCGGCCTGTCCTACGGCGCGCATTCCAACCTGTGCCTCAACAACATCTTCCACAACGGCAACGAGGCGCAGCGTCGCAGGTACCTGCCGAAACTGTGCAGCGGCGAGCACGTCGGCGCGCTGGCGATGAGCGAGCCCGGCGCCGGCTCCGACGTGGTCGGCTCGATGAGCTGCAAGGCCGAGCTGCGTGGCGACGTGTGGGTCGCCAACGGCAACAAGATGTGGATTACCAACGGCCCCGACGCCGACGTGCTGCTGGTCTACATGCGCACCGCGCCGCGGCCGGCCGGCAGCCGCTGCATGACCGCCTTCATCGTCGAGAAGGGCATGAAGGGCTTCAGCACCGCGCAGAAGCTGGACAAGCTCGGCATGCGCGGCTCCAACACCTGCGAGCTGGTGTTCGACAACTGCGAGATCCCCGCCGAAAACGTCGTCGGCGAGGTAAACGAGGGCGTGCGCGTGCTGATGAGCGGGCTGGACACCGAACGGCTGGTGCTGTCCGGCGGCCCGATCGGCCTGATGCAGGCGGCGCTCGACATCACCCTGCCCTACGTGCGCGAGCGCAAGCAGTTCAACGCGCCGATCGGCACGTTCGAGATCATGCAGGCCAAGGTCGCCGACATGTACACCGCGCTGCAGAGCTCGCGCGGCTTCGCCTACATGGTGGCGCAGCAGTTCGATGCCGGGGTGAAGTCGCGCATCGACCCGGCCGCCTGCCTGCTCAACGCCTCGGTCAACGCGGTGCAGGTGGCGCTGGAGGCGATCCAGTCGCTCGGCGGCAACGGCTACATCAACGAATTTCCCGCCGGCCGGCTGCTGCGCGACGCCAAGCTGTACGAGATCGGCGCCGGCACCAACGAGATCCGCCGCATGCTGATCGGCCGCGAGCTGTTCCACGGCAAGGCATGAGAAACATGCGCCGACAAAGGCATCGGCACCGGCACACCGAACCGAATTCCGCCGCATACTGATCGGCCGCGAGCTGTTCCACGGCAAGGCGTGAGGAACATGCGCCGACAAAGGCATCGGCGCCGGCACACCGAACCGAATTCCGCCGCATGCTGATCGGCCGCGAGCTGTTCCACGGCAAGGCGTGAGGAACATGCGCCGACAAAGGCATCGGCGCCGGCACACCGAACCGAATTCCGCCGCATGCTGATCGGCCGCGAGCTGTTCCACGGCAAGGCGTGAGGAACATGCGCCGACAAAGGCATCGGCGCCGGCACACCGAACCGAATTCCGCCGCATGCTGATCGGCCGCGAGCTGTTCCACGGCAAGGCATGATTCCGCCGCAATCGGAAGAGGAAAGGCCCGCACCATGCGGGCCTTTCTTCTGTGTGCACCGATGCGCTCAGAACGCCCAGCTGAAATTCACCGTACCCATCTGCGCCTGCTGGCGATCGCCGAAGTAGCGGTCGTAACCCAGTTGCAGGCTGGCGTGCGGTGTCATCTTCCAGTCCAGCGTGGTGCCGAGCATGCCGCCGTAACGCGACAGGCCGATACCCCCCACCGGGGCGAACTGGTTGATTCCGCTGAAGCTGGCATCGAATACCTCGCCGCGCATACCGAACGACTGCTGCCACAGCATGCGCCCCTGCAAGGCAAGGCTCCCGCCTCCGGCCAGCGCCCATTCGCGGGTGGCACGCAGACCCGCGCCGGCCTGCCAGCGCGCCGTGCTCTGCGCCGCCGATTTCAGGCCAAAGCCGTATGCACCCAGCTCGTTGAAACCATCGCGCCGGATCTGCGCGTACTGCAGGTTCATGTACGGGGTGAGCTGCGTGCGGCCCAGGGCGAAGCGGTAGCCGCTTTCACCATAGGCCACGCCGTAGCGGCCATGGACGTCGCTGGCGACCCCGGCGAACTGGTTGCCCAATTGCAATTGGCGACGCATGGTCTCGCGATAGTTGCCGATGCCGAAGCGTCCCATCGTGTACCACGAGCCGCGGATCATGCCGCCATACAGCATGCCCTCCAGGGCGTGGCTGCGCCCTTGATCCGCACTCTCGGCCAGTCGTCCCAGCCCCTGGCTCTGGCTCAGTGCATAACCGGCGACGCCGTTGCCGCCGACGCGCAGATCCTGCCCGACCAGTGCGCCGCTGAGGTCGTAGCCGACGTGCTCGTAGCCGCCACGCGACATGCCGCCGTGATAGCCAAGACCCTGCGTCCAGGCCCCGGCCTGCGGTGCATCGAGCAGGCTGTCGAAACGGTCGGACAGCGCCCGCGTGCCGGCGTCGATCGCCTCGAAGGTCATCGCCGCACTGGCCGCATGCAACTGGCCGGAAAGGCTTTCCAGCGAATGCTGCGCCGTAGCCAATGAGGCCGACTGCTGTAGGCTGGCAGCACCCGCGACAAACGCCGTCGCCACCGGCGTGGCACCCGTGGCAGCCGTACCGGAGCCGAGCTGGGCATTGATCAGCCCGAACGCGCCGTCCACCCGCTGCGCAGCGCCATACGAAGCGGCGGTGTACGTCATGCCCTGCACCGCCGTAGCCTGTACCTGGGTCACGTCGAGCCATGCGCTGCTGGCGTCGTAGTTGAGCGTGGCATCGAGCAGGACGACGTTGCTCGCCTTGTTCAAGGCGCTGAACGTGCCGCTCAATCCGCCGCTAGCACTGAGCACATTGGTATGCGAATTGACGACGTAACCCGGATTGGTGCCGATCACGTAGAGGTCGCCGCCGGCGAGGCTGGCCGTGCCGATGATTCGCAGCGACGAACCCAGCGATACCGCCAGTCGGCCATTGCCCTGCTGCACGTAGTTACCGCCCACGACGACGTCGCTGCCGACGGCAATGCCGCTGATTCCGAATACGCCGGCATTCGTGACATCGCCGAGAATGGTCTGTGCGCCGGCCAGCGTGCCGGCCGCCCCGATGCTGACGCTCCCGGCCAGTGACTTGGCGTTCAAGGTGCCGCCCTGCACCTGGGTCAGGCCGGTATAGCTCGCCGGCTGGATGAGATTGAGCGTGCCGCTACCCTGCTTGATCAGGCCGCCTGCACCATTGATCGGATTGCTCCAGTTGGAGGTGCCGCTGAAGTTCACCGTGACATCGCCCCAGTCGAACTTCATCGGCCCATTCACCGCGCGGCCCACGTTCAATTCGCCGTAGCCGAACACGGGATCCGGACCGGTGGCACCGAGATCATCGGCGGTGCCGAGCAGGGTCTGCCGCACCAGGTCGTTGCTGAAGTACGGGAAGGCCTGCCACACCAGTGCGGCCGCGCCGGAAACCTCCGGCGCCGCGAACGAGGTGCCGCTGACCACCCAGTAGCTCGGGCTGACGCCGGCGACCGCGCCCTTGTCGCTGACGATCACATCGCCCGGTGCGGCGAGGCAATAGTTCATCGCCCTGCCGCAGGCGTTCGAGTAACTCGCCAGCTGGGTCGGGTGATTGCTGTCGACCGCCACCGCGACCAGCCAGCCCGGCCCCAGTTGCGGCGCCAGGCTGGGCAGGCTGGCGATGTCGCTGGGGTCGCTGCGGGAGTCGTTGCCGGCCGCGAACACCACCAGCCCGCCATGCTGCAGCACGAACGGCTCGTAGGCCTGCGCGAAGGCCTGGTTGATCGAGGCCTTGGTGGTGTCCCAGTAGATGCCGCCCCAGGAGTTGTTCATCACCTGCACGCCGGCGGTGATCAGGTCCGGGTTCAGGGTCTGCGCGAAGAAGGCCGCATCCGCGGCGGTGACCGCGTTGCCCTGACCCGAGCCATCGTCCTTCGGCGCCACGTCGCTGATGATACGTGCCGAAACCAGGCTGGCAGCGGGTGCGATGCCGCCGGGAAACTTGTCGAACGCCCCGCCGGCGGCGATCTGCGAGACCCAGGTACCGTGGCCGACCACGTCGTCGATCGCCGTGTTGTTGGCAGTCGGGTCGACGTAGAGCAACTCCTGCTTGACTCGCCCGACCAGTGCCGGGTGGTTGCGCATGATGCCGCTGTCGACCACGCCGATGGTCACGCCCGCGCCGGTGTAGCCCAGGCTGTGCGCGGCGTAGGCGTTGGTGAGTGACAACTGGGCATCCAGTGGCGGCTGGCCGGTCGGCGTGCCTGGCGGCGGCGAACTCGGTACCGTCGGCGGTGACGTCGGCTTGACGTTGCCGCCTCCACCGCAGGCACTCAATCCCAGTGCCATGGCCACCAGCCAGGCCATTTCGCGACGCCGCAAGCCCGAGTCGAGCATATTCATCAATTCCCCTGTCGATACCGTCAGACCCCATGCATCGCCGGCGCGACGGATACGCCGCGATGCTTCCCCGCCGCGCATCTTGGCACAACGAAAATCCAATGAAACGCGCGCAAATCCTCACGACGCAAGGATTTGCGGCCGTTTGCCGAGTTTTGCGGCGGGCTGCGATAATTGCCCGGTTGTCTGTCAGGCGTTCGCGCCCCTCACGTCTCGCAAGCGGAGTTACCCATGTCGGATGTCAGCGTCGTCATCGTCGGTGCCAAGCGCACCGCCATCGGCTCCTTCCTCGGCCAGTTCACCGGCGTGCCCACCCCGAAGCTCGGCGCCACCGCGATTCGCGCCGCGCTGGAGCAGTCGGGCGTTGCCCCGGCCGACGTCGGCGAGGTGATCATGGGGTGCGTGCTGCCGGCCAACCTCGGCCAGGCGCCGGCACGCCAGGCCTCGCTGGGCGCCGATCTGCCGGCCGGCACCGGCTGCACCACCATCAACAAGGTGTGCGGCTCAGGCATGAAGGCGATCATGCTGGGCCACGACCTGATCAAGGCCGGCTCGGCGGCCATCGTGGTGGCCGGCGGCATGGAGTCGATGACCAATGCGCCGCACATGGTGCAGGCGCGCACCGGCATCCGCTACGGCGACGGCCAGCTGGTCGACCACATGGCCTGGGACGGCCTGACCAACCCGTACGACGGCAAGGCGATGGGCGTGTTCGGCGAGCTGTGCGCCGACAAGTACCACTTCACCCGCGAAGCGCAGGACGCGTTCGCGATCGAGTCGGTCAACCGGGCCAAGGCCGCGCAGCAGAATGGCGCGTTCGCCGGCGAGATCGTGCCGGTGACGGTGAGCGGCCGCAAGGGCGACGTGGTGGTCGACACCGACGAGCAGCCCGGGCGCTCCGACGTGGCCAAGATTCCCTCGCTGAAGCCCGCCTTCCGCAAGGAGAACGGCACGATCACTGCCGCCAGCTCCTCCAGCATCTCCGACGGCGCGGCCGCCGTGGTGCTGCTGTCGGCCGACGACGCGAACAAGCGCGGCCTGAAACCGCTGGCGCGCATCGTGGCGCACGCCACCCACTCGCAGGAACCGGAGTGGTTCACCACCGCGCCGGTCGGTGCGATCCAGAAGGTACTGGACAAGGCCGGCTGGAAGGTCGACGAGGTCGACCTGTTCGAAATCAACGAGGCGTTCGCGGTGGTGGCGATGACCCCGATGAAGGAACTCGGCATCCAGCACGCCAAGCTCAACGTCAACGGCGGCGCCTGCGCCCTGGGCCATCCGATCGGCGCCAGCGGCGCGCGCCTGGTGGTGACCCTGCTGAACGCGCTGAAGGTGCGCGGGCTCAAGCGCGGGGTCGCCTCCCTGTGCATCGGCGGCGGCGAGGCGACCGCGATTGCGGTGGAATGCATCGACTGACGCCGATCCATGACCAGCGCGTGATATCCAGATGACGGCTGGATAAATCTGTTTTTAATACGCCCTGAAGCGCCACGACAAAGATGTGGCGCAATTACCGCGAAAGCGCTATTAATACACGGCCAAACGGCATTCCACGGCAAAGGAGATCCACCATGAAGTTTACGCGTACCCTACTCGCCGCCGCGCTCGTCGCGCTGTTGGCGGCATGCAGCAACGGCGCGCAGGATTCCGCGCAAGACGCCCAGAAGTCGGCGGACACCGCCCAGCAGGCGGCCGACACCGCGCAGAAGGCTGCTGCAGCGGCTCCGACTGAGGCTCCGGCTGCGGCTCCGGCCACCACCGCTGCCGCTCCGGCTGCGGCTCCGGCCACCACCGCTGCGACCCCGGCCGCCGCCACCACCGCTCCGGCCGCCGCCGCAGTCGACGCTGCCGCCAAGGCTGCCGACGCTGCCAAGGACGCCGCAGGTGCGGCCAAGGACGCGGCTGACAAGGCCAAGGACGCCGTGAAGGGTCATTGATCCCTTGCTGGTTTCCTGAAAAAACGGCCGCCTCGCGCGGCCGTTTTTTTTCGTCCATGGTTCGCCGCTCCGCCACTGATTTTGGCCGCCGGCCGACGCCCGCTATCATCCGTGGTTTGGCCTTGATGGCAGCCTATCCGTGAGTCCGCATCCATGAGCGTCATTGCATCGCAGGTTGATCCGCGTTCCGCCGAATTCCAGGCCAGCAGCCGCCAGCTGCGCGCCGTGGTGGACGATCTGCAGCGCGAACTGGTGCGCAGCGCCGAGGGTGGCGGCGCCAAGGCACGCGAAAAGCACGTGGCACGCGGCAAGCTGCTGCCGCGCGAGCGCATCCGCGCCCTGCTCGACCCCGGCTCGCCGTTCCTGGAACTGTCGCCACTGGCCGCGCACGGCATGTACGACGATGCCGCGCCCGCCGCCGGCCTGATCACCGGCATCGGCCGGGTCAACGGCGTCGAGGTGGTGGTGGTCGCCAACGACGCTACCGTCAAGGGCGGCACCTACTTCCCGATCACCGTGAAGAAACACCTGCGCGCGCAGGAAGTGGCGCTGGAGAACAACCTCCCTTGCGTCTACCTGGTTGACTCCGGCGGCGCGTTCCTGCCGCTGCAGGACGAGGTGTTCCCGGACAAGGAGCACTTCGGGCGGATCTTCTACAACCAGGCGCGAATGTCCTCGCTCAACATCCCGCAGATCGCGGTGGTGATGGGCAGCTGCACGGCCGGCGGCGCCTACGTGCCGGCGATGAGCGACGAGACGATCATCGTGCGCGAGCAGGGCACCATCTTCCTCGGCGGCCCGCCGCTGGTAAAGGCCGCCACCGGCGAGGTGGTCGACGCCGAGACGCTGGGCGGCGCGGACGTGCACACGTCGATCTCCGGCGTGGCCGACCACTTTGCCGAGAACGACGCACACGCGCTGGCGATCGCGCGCGACATCGTGGGCCATCTGAACCGCACCAAGGCGATGCCGCTGGCGCTGCGCGCGCCGGTCGAGCCGAAGTATGCGGCCGAGGAGCTGTACGGGGTGATCCCGCAGGACACCCGCCGCCCGTTCGACATCCGCGAGGTGATCGCGCGCATCGTCGACGGCTCGGAGTTCCACGAGTTCAAGGCGCGCTACGGCAAGACCCTGGTGTGCGGCTTCGCGCACATCCACGGCTACCCGGTGGGCATCGTCGCCAACAACGGCATCCTGTTTGCCGAGAGCGCGCTCAAGGGCGCGCACTTCATCGAGCTGTGCAACCAGCGCAACGTGCCGCTGGTGTTTTTGCAGAACATCACCGGCTTCATGGTCGGCAAGAAATACGAGCAGGCCGGCATCGCGAAGGACGGCGCCAAGATGGTCACCGCGGTGGCCTGCTCGCACGTGCCGAAATTCACCGTGGTGATCGGCGGCAGCTTCGGCGCCGGCAACTACGCCATGTGCGGTCGCGCCTACGGCGCGCGCTTCCTGTGGATGTGGCCGAACGCGCGCATCTCGGTGATGGGCGGCGAGCAGGCCGCGTCGGTGCTCGCCACCGTGAAGCGCGACGGCATCGAGGCCAGGGGCGGCGCGTGGTCGGCCGCCGAGGAGGAAGCGTTCAAGGTGCCGCTGCGCGAGCAGTACGAACGCCAGGGCCACCCCTACTACGCCAGTGCGCGGCTGTGGGACGACGGCGTCATCGACCCGGTCGATACCCGCCGCGTGCTCGGCCTGGCGATCTCCGCCTCGCTCAACGCGCCGATCGAGCCGCAGCACTACGGCGTGTTCCGCATGTAAGCTTTCGCTCCACGCGAGACGACTTCACGGGGGAAGTCAGGGATGATCGTCGGCATCGATCTGGGGACCACGCATTCGTTGATCGGCTGCCACGACGCGACGGGGCCACGGCTGTTTGCGAATGCACTGGGGGAGTTCCTGACGCCCTCGGTGGTGAGCATGGACGCGTCCGGCCAGGTCGTCGTCGGCCAGCCCGCGCGCGACCGCATGGTCAGCCATCCGCAGGCCAGCGTGGCAAATTTCAAGCGCTGGATGGGCAGCCCGCGCGAAACACGGCTTGGCGCGCACAGCTTCCGTCCGGAAGAGCTTTCCGCCCTGATCCTGCGCTCGCTGATCGCCGATGCCGAGGCGGCGCTCGGGGAAAGGATCGACGAAGCGGTGATCAGCGTGCCGGCATACTTCTCGGACGCCCAGCGCAAGGCGACCCGCGCGGCGGGCGAACTGGCCGGCATCCGCGTCGAGCGACTGATCAACGAGCCCACGGCTGCCGCGCTGGCCTATGGCCTGCGCGAGAAAGCCGATGGCGCCCGCTTCCTCGTCTTCGACCTGGGCGGCGGCACCTTCGACGTCTCGGTGCTGGAGATGTTCGAGGGCGTGGTGGAAGTGCACGCCAGCGCCGGTGACAACTTCCTCGGCGGCGAGGACTTCCTCGACCTGCTCGAACAGGCCTGCCGCGCCGACCTGAAGCTCGCCGACAGCGCGCTGGACGCAAGCCAGCGTGGCCAGTTGCGTCGCCGGCTGGAAGCGGCCAAGCGCGATCTTGGCAGCCGTGGCCAGGCACAGGTCGAGCTCTCGCTGGGTGACCGGCAGCTGGCATGGCAGATCGACGAGGACCGCTTCGCCCGGCTTGCCGACCCGCTGGTGCAGCGCATGCGCGCGCCACTGGAACGGGCGATGCGCGACGCCCGCCTGAAGCCGGAACAGCTGGACGAAATCGTGCTGGTCGGCGGCGCCAGCCGCATGCCGCTGGTCGCCAGGACGGTATCGCGCATGTTCGGCCGGCTGCCGCTGCGCCACGTGAATCCGGATCGGGCGATCGCACTGGGCGCCTGCATCGCCGCCGGGCTGAAATCGCGCGACCAGCAGCTGGAGGAGGTCATCCTCACCGACGTCTGCCCCTACTCGCTCGGTACCGAGGTGGCGCGACGGGACGAACGGGGGCGCGTGGTGACGGGATTCTTCGAGCCGATCATCCAGCGCAACAACAGCGTACCGGTCAGTCGCGAGGAAACCTTCTGGCCGATCCACGAACGCCAGAGGCAACTCCAACTGGACGTCTACCAAGGCGAAAGCCCGCTGGTGGAAAAGAACATCAAGCTGGGCGCATTGACGGTAGACATCGACCCCGCGCTGCCGATCGCGCAGAACGCGGTGACCGTACGTTTCACCTACGACATCAACGGCGTGCTGCAGGTCGAGGCGCGCGTGCATGCCGACGACCGCCGCTACGAACTGCTGCTGGAACAGAACCCCGGCCTGCTCGATGCGCAGCAGATCCGCGAGCGTCTGGCCGCGCTGAATGACATCAAGATCCATCCCCGCAGCAAGCAGGAAAACCTCGCCGTGCTGGCGCGCGCCGAGCGCCTGTACGAGGAACACCTGCTTGCACGGGACCAGCTGCAGGAGTGGATCGCGCGTTTCCGCGCCGCGCTGGAAAGCCAGGACGACGCCCTCATCCGCGAGCATCGCCGCGAGTTCGCCCGCGCGCTGGACACGCTGGAGTCCGCCTGATGTCGCCGTTCGAGCTGCTCGGGCTGGCGGCGGATGCCGACGAGCGCGCGATCAAGCGTGCCTATGCGCAGCGCTTGCGGGCCACCCGCCCGGAGGACGACCCGCAGGGGTTCCAGCGCCTGCATGCCGCCTACCAGGCGGCACTGCAGCACTGCCGGGCATGCATGACCGGCGAACTGGCAGCGTCTTTCAACCCGCCGATGGACCGATCGGTTCTCGTGCCGACACGGTCGGAGCCCCTGCCCGCCGCGCCGGAGCCACCGACGCTTCCGCATGTCAACCCCGACGCCTTCTGCACCGCCGCGTTCGAACTCGCCGCGGCCGGCGACGCGCCGGCGCTGCAGGCATGGCTGGCCGGCCGGCCGGAGCTGTGGTCGCTGCAGCGCAAGGCCCACACCGGCCATGCCCTGATGGAAAAGCTCTACCGGCAGGTCCCGCCGATGCCGGCCGACTGCCTGGCAACCCTGCTGCGTTTCTTCGACCTCGACCACGCCCTGGCCGGGCACGATCCGCTGGCCCTGCTGCAACTGGAGCGGCGCACACGACTGGCCTGGCAACTGGAAGTCGCCGACCGGGAGGTCCTGGCCGCGCGCCTGGCCATCCGCAGCTCCTCGCAGCGCCGGCGGGCGCACTGGATCGTGCGGCTGCTGATGCGTCCGTTCCGCTGGCCGCGGGTGCTGTTCGTCGGCATGAACAGCGCCAATGCCGGACTCATCGCCGACTTCGTCGACGGCGTGAGCGACAACCATCCGGAGGATCTTCCCGCCGCCATCAACCGTCGCCAGCTTGCCTTCTGGCGCGCGGCGGCCGAACGCGATCGGGTCACTCGCCCGCGACTGATCCTCGGCGGCGCACGCAGCGCGGCGATGCTGCTGCTCGGCATGCTGCTGGCGCCACTGCTGAGCCAGTGGTTCAGCGGCCGCATGTCGTTTCAAACGATGCTGATCGCGATCGGCATGCTGATGATCCCCAGCGCGCTGTGGGCCCTGTGGATGGCCTGGTCGCTGCTCGTTTCCTGGTATCTCCGGCCCGAATGCATGACCGCGCGCCGCTCCGTGCGCGCGTACCTGGTGCCGGCGCTGTGCGCGGGCGGCGTGGTCCTTGGCGCAGAAGGGCTGGACGGGTTCGGTCTCGTCCTGATCGCGCCGGCCTTCTGGTTGGCCGTGCGTCGCTACTGGTACCGCCACGCGAGTCGGCACGCGCTGCTTCGCTCGGGCCACGTGCGGCTGATGAGCCTGCTGGCCATTCCCGTGCTGCACGGCGTACTGAACGCCGGGCGGGGCGGTGAACTGGTGTCCTTCGGCGAGATCATCGCCGCGTTGGCCATGCTGGCCTGGACGGCCGACCTGCGGAAGCAGCGCCAGCGCAGCGCCGAAGCGGGATGACCCGGGCCGCCAACCCGTCGTCAGCAGGCCGGGTGCACGGCGGGCCGGCCATCCAGGGGCCGCGTCGGCGGCTGGCGCTTGACGAAACGCGCGCCCATCCACAACGCGAGCAGGGTCAAGGCGTAGAACACCAGCTGCATGCCGGCCGGCTGCGCATCGTAACCGACCAGGATATGCGCGGTCTGGCCCGGCACCGAGCCGTTGCCGAGCAGCCACGAGCTGTCCCACAGCTGGTTGCCCCAGGCCGGCAGCAAGTCGGCCTGGATCAGGTAACGCGCGGCCGTCGAGGCGAGGCCCGCGGCCAGCAGCACCAGCATGGCGTTGGTCACGCCGAAGAAGTGCCGCAGCGGGATGCGCAGCAGGCCCGCGTACAGCGCGAAGCCCAGCGCCGCACCGGCGACCACGCCGATCGCCAGGCCGGCCCACAGGTGCTCGGCACCGCCGGCGCGCATGCCGTACAGGAACAGCACCACCTCCGAGCCCTCGCGCAGCACCGCCAGTGCCACCACCGCCAACAGCAGCCCCAGCGAACTGGCGCCGCTGTGCACCGCATTGCCCAGCAACTGCATCTGCCGGCTCAGCTCGCGGCCGTGGCTGGACATCCACAGCACGTGCCAGCCGATCATCAGCACCGCCGCCAGCAGCACGCCGGCATTGAACAGTTCCTGCCCGACGCCGCTGAACGCCGCGGCCAGCAGGTCGGCCGACAAGGCCACCAGCACCGCACCGAAGCCTCCCAGCGCGATCCCGCCGCCAATAAACCAGCCGCGCCGGGGCACGCCACGGGTGGCAGCCGCCACCACGCTGACGATCAGCGCCGCCTCCAGCACTTCGCGAAATACCAGCAGGGCTACGGCTCCCATGGCGCTACTCCACCACCAACGTGCCCTGCGCGGTGGGCTGGTGGAAATCGCCATAGAAGCGGTAGTGCCCCGGCTTGAACGGGCCGATCAACAAGCTGGTGCGGCTGTTCGGCATCACGATCTTCTCGGCCGGGAAGTCATCGCTCTCGAACTCCTCCGGCGAGGCGTCCTGGTTGACCAGTTCGAGCCTGACCCGGGTATCCGCCGGGATGCGCAGCTCGCTGGGCTGGTAGCGGTGATCCTTCAAGGTCAGCGTGTAGCTGGTCGTGTCAGCCGCGCTGGCCAGCAGCGGCAACGACAGGGCGAACACGAACGGCAGCAGGCGTGGCATGGGAGTGCTCCTGTGTTTCGGGTAAATGACTGATAGTCATTCTCATTCAATGGGCGCATGATACCCGATCGTTCGGCATGCCGCCAGTCGGCATCGCTCGGCCACGCCCGCCGTCATGCCGGCAGGCGCGAACCGCCTTGCGTCGATCCGGACCCGCGACGCGGCGCCGGCAGCCTGAATCAGCCTTGTGGCGCTTCCCCGCGCAGACGTACGTCGTTCGGCAGCATGTCGGTACGCTCCACGCTGGCCTCACGCTGCGACTCGAAGAAGCGCTGCACCTGCTGACACACCGCCATCGTGCCCTCGCGCGCGATGGCCGAGACCAGGAACCACGGCTGACTCCAGCCCAGTTTGTCGATGATGCCTTGCGCCACCGCCTGGCGTTCGTCCTCCGGCAGTACGTCCGCCTTGTTCAACACCAGCCAGCGCGGGCGTTCGAGCAGCTCCGGGTTGAATTTCTGCAGTTCCTGCTCGATCGCGCGCACCTGGCCGGCCACGTCGGCGCCGTCGATCGGCGCGATGTCGACGATGTGCAGCAGCAGGCTGGTGCGCGCCACGTGGCGCAGGAACTGGATGCCCAGCCCGGCACCTTCGGAGGCGCCCTCGATCAGGCCGGGGATGTCGGCGATCACGAAGCTCTGGTCGGTGCCAAGGCTGACCACGCCCAGGTTCGGATGCAGCGTGGTGAACGGGTAGTCCGCCACTCGCGGCGTCGCCGCCGACACCGCCCGGATGAAGGTGGACTTGCCCGCGTTGGGGAAACCGAGCAGGCCGACGTCGGCCAGCAGGCGCAGTTCAAGCTTCAGCTCGCGCACCTCGCCCGGGGTCCCCGGGGTGGCCTTGCGCGGCGCCCGGTTCACCGACGTCTTGAAATGGATATTGCCCAGGCCACCCTTGCCGCCCTGCGCCACCAGCATGCGCTGGCCATGGGCGGTGAGGTCGCCGATCACCTCGTCGGTGTCGACATTGGTGATCATGGTGCCGACCGGCACGCGGATCGTGGTGTCCTCGCCGCCCTTGCCGTACATCTGGCTGCCCATGCCGTTCTCGCCGCGCTGCGCCTTGAAGCTGCGCTGGTGGCGGAAGTCGATCAGGGTGTTCAGGCCCTCGTCGGCCACCAGCCAGACCGAGCCGCCGAAACCGCCATCGCCGCCGTCGGGGCCACCGAACGGGATGAACTTCTCGCGGCGGAAGCTGATACAGCCATTGCCGCCGTCACCGGCCTGGACTTTGATGTTTGCTTCGTCGACGAATTTCATTGGAGAACCGGGATTCCGGATTGGGGATTGGGAAGAGCAGCCCATCGTGGACATGGTACGGGACGGGACGCGTGCTGGCTTCTGCGAGGCCCGAATCTCGACATCCCGTGACAAAAAACAAAAGCCCCGCCGAAGCGGGGCCTTCGCTGTCGCATCGCGGAAGGCTTACGCCTGGACGACGTCGACAAAACGACGATTCTTCGCGCCGCGGATCTTGAACTGGACGGTACCGTCGACCAGTGCGAACAAGGTGTGATCGCGGCCCAGACCCACGCCGGCCCCCGGATGGAACTGGGTGCCGCGCTGACGCACGATGATGTTGCCGGCCTCGATGGCCTGGCCACCGTAGATCTTCACGCCGAGGTACTTCGGGTTCGAATCGCGACCATTGCGGGTGGAACCGCCTGCCTTCTTGTGTGCCATGACTTTCTACTCCGGCTGAATCAGGCGTTGATGCCCGTGATCTCGATTTCGGTGAAATGCTGCCGATGGCCCTGCTGACGCTTGTAGTGCTTGCGGCGGCGGAACTTGATGATGCGGATCTTATCGGCACGACCGTGCTTGCGCACGGTGGCGCTGACGGTGGCGCCTTCGACGACCGGCGCACCAACGGTGACCGACTCGCCGGAACCGACCAGCAGCACCTGGTCGAAGCTGACCGTGGCGCCTTCGTCGGCGGTCAGCAGCTCCACGCGCAGCACGTCGCCCTGCTGCACACGGTACTGCTTGCCACCGGTCTTGATGACTGCATAACTCATGGAAATGCCCTTCTGTCGTTATTCTCTTGGGTGTTTCGCCCCGAACCGGCCGGAACGAACGCAGAAGTATAGCGAGGCCACCGGCTGCTGGTCAATTCCTGACCAGCCGGTCAGGACTGGGGTGCCGCCGGCGCCGCGGATTTCACCGGCACCGGTGTCGCCGGCTTGGGCTTGGCTGCCGGCTTGTGATGGTGCACCGGCTTGTGCCGGACATGCTTCTTCGCCGGCCGGGCCGCGGGTTTGGCCTCGCCCTCGTCGGCCGCCTCCGGCGCCGCCGGGCAGCGACCCTGCGCGTCGAGGCTGCCCTTCTTCTGCAACTCCTGCAGCATCGTGCGGGTACGCTCCTGCCCCCACTGCCGGCCGGCCTGAACCGCCTCGGCAACGCTCGCCGGCATCTCGGTCAACACCTTCTGGCCCAGCGGCGAACGGTAGAACTTCAGCAGCCCGTCGACCTCCTCGCCGCTGAAATGACGCTGGAACACCGGAACCATGCGCTGCGTCACGGCTGCCGCACCGTCGCCATCGACGAACCCCTGCCAGTAGGCCGCCGGCACGCAGGGCAGCTTCTGCTGCATCAGCGTGGCCATCTGCGTGTTCATCTGGCCGAGGGTCTGTTCCATCCGCATCACCTTGAACAGGTCACGCACCTGCTGCTCGCTGGCGGTCACGGCAGCCGTGGCCGCTCCGCAGCTGACGAGCAGCCACAGCAAGGCGCCGATCCGGATCCGGGTACGCATGGGCAGTGATCTCCGAGGTAGCGGCGTGGCGGCCGGGAAGCCTCGCATTAGGCCATACGCCGCCGCCCACCGGAACTTTCCGGCTGAAGCGGCAATAACTGACCTGCCCAGGTTGGTATAGTGCGCGTTCCCCCCCATATCCGGCGTCCATGGACACCATTCGCATCCGCGGCGCACGCACGCACAACCTCAAGAACATCGACCTCGACCTGCCACGCGACCAGTTGATCGTGATCACCGGCCTGTCCGGCTCCGGCAAATCCTCGCTGGCGTTCGACACCATCTACGCCGAAGGCCAGCGCCGCTACGTCGAGTCGCTATCGTCCTATGCACGGCAGTTCCTGTCGATGATGGAGAAGCCCGACGTCGACCACATCGAAGGCCTGTCGCCGGCCATCTCGATCGAGCAGAAATCCACCTCGCACAACCCGCGCTCCACCGTCGGCACGATCACCGAGGTGTACGACTATCTGCGCCTGCTGTACGCCCGCGTCGGCACGCCGCGCTGCCCCGATCACGGCATTCCGCTGGAGGCGCAGACGGTGAGCCAGATGGTCGACGCCACCCTGGCGCTCGACCCTGAGCAGCGCTACATGCTGCTGGCGCCGGTGATCCGCGAGCGCAAGGGCGAGCATGTGCAGGTGTTCGAGCAGTTGCGTGCACAGGGTTTCGTGCGCGCGCGCGTCGACGGCACCGTGTTCGACCTGGATGCGGTGCCGCCGCTGACGTTGCGGCAGAAGCACACCATCGAGGTGGTGATCGACCGTTTCCGTCCGCGCGAGGACATCAAGCAGCGCCTGGCCGAATCGTTCGAGACCGCGCTACGGCTGGGCGACGGACTGGTGATCCTGGCCAACATGGACGCCGGTGCCAACGCGAAGGAGCAGATGCTCTCGTCACGCTATTCCTGCCCGGTCTGCGACTACTCGCTGCCCGAGCTGGAGCCGCGGCTGTTTTCGTTCAACTCGCCGATCGGCGCCTGCCCGTCCTGCGACGGCCTGGGCGTGACCCAGGTGTTCGATGCGGCGCGCGTGGTCGGCCACCCCGAACTGCCGCTGTCCAACGGGGCGGTGCGCGGCTGGGACCGGCGCAACGCGCACTACTTCCAGCTGATCCTGTCGCTGGCCACGCACTACGGCTTCGACGTGGACACGCCGTGGAACAAGCTTCCCGCGGACGTCCAGAAGGCCATCCTGTACGGTAGCGGCAAGGACAGGATCGCGTTCCGCTACATCACCGAACGCGGCGGCAAGGTCACCCGCGAGCACGCGTTCGAGGGCATCCTGCCGAACCTGGAGCGGCGCTACAAGGAAACCGAATCCGCCGCGGTGCGCGAAGAGCTGGCCAAGTACATCAGCGACCAGCCCTGCCCGGATTGCGCCGGCCAGCGGCTGAACCGCTCGGCCCGCAACGTGTTCGTGGCCGACCACGCCCTGCCCTCGCTCACCGCGCGCTCGATCGACGACGCGCTGGCGTTCTTCGAGGAGCTGAAGCTCGCCGGCTGGCGCGGCGAGATCGCGGTGAAGATCGTCAAGGAAATCCGCGAGCGGCTGAGCTTCCTCAACGACGTGGGCCTGAACTACCTCACCCTGGACCGCCAGGCCGACTCGCTGTCCGGCGGCGAGGCGCAGCGCATCCGCCTGGCCTCGCAGATCGGCGCCGGCCTGGTCGGCGTGATGTACGTGCTGGACGAACCCTCGATCGGCCTGCACCAGCGCGACAACGAGCGCCTGCTCGGCACGCTCACCCGGCTACGCGACCTCGGCAACACGGTGATCGTGGTCGAGCACGACGAGGACGCCATCCGCATGGCCGACCACGTGCTCGACATCGGCCCCGGCGCCGGCGTGCACGGCGGCGAGGTGGTGGCGCAGGGCACCGTGCAGGACATGCTCGACTCGCCGCGCTCGGTGACCGGCCAGTTCCTTTCCGGCGTGCGCGCGATCGAGGTGCCGAAGGAACGCCGCCAGCCGATCGACGACGATTCCTGGCTGCACCTGAAAGGCGCCAGCGGCAACAATCTGAAACACGTCGACCTAGCCATCCCGGCTGGGCTGTTCACCTGCGTCACCGGCGTCTCCGGCTCGGGCAAGTCGACCCTGGTCAACGACACCCTGTTCCGCCTCGCCGCGATCGAGCTCAACGGCGCCAGCGCGCAGCCGGCGCCGTTCAAGTCGGTCTCGGGACTGGAACTGTTCGACAAGGTGGTCGACATCGACCAGTCGCCGATCGGCCGCACGCCGCGTTCCAACCCCGCCACCTACACCGGCCTGTTCACCCCGCTGCGCGAGATGTTCGCGCAGGTGCCCGAGGCACGTTCGCGCGGCTACACGCCGGGCCGCTTCAGCTTCAACGTGCGCGGCGGCCGCTGCGAGGCCTGCGAGGGCGACGGCATGCTAAAGGTGGAGATGCATTTCCTGCCCGACGTCTACGTGCCCTGCGACGCCTGCCACGGCAAGCGCTACAACCGCGAGACGCTGGAGATCCTGTACAAGGGCCACACCATCGCCGACGTGCTCGACATGACGGTGGAGGACGCGCTGAAGCTGTTCGAGAACGTGCCGACCATCGCGCGCAAGCTCGACACGCTGCGCGCGGTGGGGCTCGACTACATCAAGCTCGGCCAGAGCGCGACCACGCTGTCCGGCGGCGAGGCGCAGCGCGTGAAGCTGTCCAAGGAACTGTCCAAGCGCGACACCGGCAACACCTTGTACATCCTCGACGAACCCACCACCGGCCTGCACTTCCACGACATCGAGCAGTTGCTCGACGTGCTGCACCAGCTGGTCGACCAGGGCAACACCGTGGTGGTGATCGAGCACAACCTGGACGTGATCAAGACCGCCGACTGGGTCGTCGACCTCGGCCCCGAGGGCGGTGCCGGCGGCGGCCGCATCCTGGTTGCCGGTACGCCGGAGACCGTGGCCGCCACGCCCGAATCACACACCGGCCACTTCCTCGCGCCGCACCTGAAGCCGGCCAAGCCGAAGAAGCCGGGCGCCGCCACGCGGGTCAAGGCCGCCACCAGGCACATCGCCTCGGCCGACAAGTACAAACCGATGCGCGGCAGCAAGAAGAAGCGTTCATGAATCCACGCAAATCCACCACGGTCGCCGATGCGGCGAGCACTGCCGCGGCAGAAGCCGAAACCGGCAAGCCGCTGTTCGTCGCCTCGCTCGGCGTGCGCTGGCGCGACCTCGACGCGTTCAACCACGTCAACAACTCCAACTACCTCACCTACCTGGAAGAGGCGCGGCTGCAGTGGCTGAGCCACGTGCCCGGGCCGTGGTTCGACGAGCACGCGATGCCGGTGATGGCCGCCAGCCAGGTCAACTACCGCCGCCCGATCGCCTGGCCGGCGCAGTTGCAGGTGCAGCTGTTCTGCGCGCGCATGGGCAACAGCTCGATGACGATCACCCATCGAGTGCTCGACGCCGAACACCCCGACCAGCTGTACTGCGACGGCCACGTGGTGATGGTGTGGATGGATCCGGCCAGCGGCAAGCCGGTGCCGTTGCCCGAGGCGATCCGCATCGCCGTGGGATGAACGACCCATGCGCACCGCCCTCGCCCGCACGTCCTTCGCGGTCAGCGCAACCGGTTCCGGCCGGATCGAAACGATCGCCGGTGCGCGCCATGCCTGGCGCTTCCGGCCGCATTTCCACGCCGGCGACGAAGTCGTGCAAGTGTTGGCGGGACGGGCGCGGCTGCGCCTTCCCGACGCCTGCCGCGCGGTGGTCGCCGGCAATACCGTCGTGGTGCCGGCCGGCGTGATCCATCGTTTCGAGCCAGTGGATGGCAGCGGCTGGGCTTTCAGCTCACGCTTCGTGCCGCCCGCCGCAAACGACGCCGCCACGCCAGGCGCCCTCGATGCGCTCGGCGTCCAGGCGATGGCCCTGCTGGCCGAACGAGCTTCGCTGCGTACCGACGTGGAAGCGATCGCGCAAGCCTGCGCGGTTTCCGCCGGCCACCTGGCGCGCGCGTTCCGTCGCGCGACCGGCAGCAGCCTGCACAACTTCCACCTCCTGCTGGCCCTGCACGAGGCAAAGGCGCGGCTGCGCCACCACGCGTCGATCGTCGAGGCCGCGCTGGATGCCGGCTTCTACGACCAGGCCCATCTCAACCGCGAATTCGTGAGGACGTTCGGCCTGACCCCGGCCGCCTTCCGCGCAGGCTGGGCCAGGGTCGCCTAGGCCGCTCCGGCCGTGAGTTCCAGCGCCATGTACAGGGTGCCCGGCACCGGGTTGTCGTAATACGGCGCCACCGCACGAAATCCCAGCGCGGCATAAAGATGCCGGGCCGCCTGCATCGAAGCCAGGGTGTCCAGCAGCACGCGCGCGTAGCCGGCCTCCGCGGCCCAGGCGATCACGGCCTCGGCCAGTCGCCGCCCCAGCGCCTGCCCCCGCGCCACAGGCCTGACATAGAGGCGCTTGATCTCGCACACGCCTGGCTGCGGCCGGGGTCGCAACGCCACGCAGCCCAGCACCGCGCCCGCGTCGTCGCGCGCAACCAGGATCACGCCGCGCGGCGGCGCATACTTGCCGGGCAGTTGCGCCAGTTCCGCGCCCACATCCTGGAAGGAAAGATCAACGCCGAGACCGGCGATGTATTCCGCGAACAAGCCGCGCACGAGCTCGATGTCGTCCGGCAGGCGGGCAGGCGCAATGTCGATCGTCGAAGGTGCAGGCATGTCCGCTCGCCGGTGGGAATTCGCGCAGCACGATAGTGAATCGGTGCCCTCGACGCTTGGACAATCCTGACCGGCGGTGCACCGGGCCCGCGGCCGGGCGCATCCCGGACACGCAGTGACGCGATCGACGCACGGCCTGCCCGCGCCGTCGCTATGATGGCGATTCGGTCCCCACGATGGAAGGCGCCTCATGACGACAGCACATCGCCCCGCTCTTGCCCTCGCCTGCCTGGCCGCCCTGGCCGGCGCATCGACGGCACGGGCCACCGACAGCACGGCACTCACCCTGTATCGCAGCGACAGCCCCGCGCTGTACGCCAGCCAGGGCGGCGGCGACATCGACGAAGGCTACGCGGTGGTACGCGAGCAGCGTTCGCTGAACCTCGCCGCCGGCGTCCACGACGTGGTGGTCGGCGACCTGCCGAACGCGCTCGACGCCGAGGCGCTGGCGCTGGGCTTTCCCGACGGCAACGCGAAGGTGATCTCGCAGCGCCTGCTGCTGGCGCAAGGTGCGGGCGCAGCGCTGAGCGGTCTGGTCGGACACGAGGTGAGCGTGCTCGGCGGCAGCGGCGAAGCGCTGGCCGGCGGTACCCTGTTGCGCGCAGGCAACGGCTTGCTGGTGCGCGGCACCACCGGCACCACGCTGGTGCGCGACTACGCCGCCGTGCGCAGTGCCGAAGGCGGCTTTCCGCTCGGCTCCAGCCTCAGCCTGCGCGTGGACGCTGCGCGTGCTGGCCAGGCCCGCGCCGTGCTCAGCTACCCCACCGCCGGCCTCGGCTGGCGCGCCGCGTACGTGGCCACGCTGCAGCCCGGCGCAGCCTGCCGCATGCGCTTCGAGTCGCGCGCCAGCATCGCCAACCGCAGCGGCCGCGACTGGCACGATGCGCAAGTCACCCTGATTGCCGGCGAACCGAACATGGCCAAGGCCTCGGCACCGCGGCCGATGGCGTCGATGGCGCGCGGCTACAGCGCGAAGGCCGAAACCCTGCCGCAGCAGGACAGCCTCGGCGACTACCGCAGCTACACCCTGCCCGGCACGGTCGAACTGCCCGACGGCAGCGTCAGCCAGGTGCCGCTGTATGTCGACCGCACGCTGGACTGCGAACGCACCGCGCTGTACGAAAACGGCAACCGCTACCAGCCGCCACGGCCGATCCTCGAACGCGACTACAACCCGGGCGGCGGCAGCGCCATCGTCAGCACGCTGAAGCTGAAGGCGTTCGACAGCCTGCCGGCCGGCTACCTGCGCGTGCTCACCGCCGACCGCCACGGCACGCCGCAATTCATCGGCGAAGGCCGCATCGAGGACACCCCGAAAGGCAGCGACGCCAGCATCACGCTGGGCACCGCCTTCGACCTGCGCGCGACACGCGAGCGCACCGCCTTCCAGGTGGACAAGGCCGGCCGCACGCTGGACGAGACGTTCCGCATCACCCTCGGCAACGCCGGCGACAGCGCCCGCACGGTGACCGTGCGCGAGCATCCCGGCCGCTGGCGCCAGTGGACGCTGGTCTCCTCCAGCAGCAAGCCGAGCGCACAGACGCCGGACACGCTGGAGTTCCGCATCGAAGTGCCGGCCGGCGGCAAGGCCGCGCTGGACTATGCGGTGCGCTACCGCTGGACCGACGACGAACAACCGCAATAACCCCGACCGGAGTTTTTCATGCTCAACCTCGGCAACCACGACCACGGCATCCGCGAGATCCAGCTTGCCCGCCCGCCGGTAAACGCACTGAACCTGGAACTGCTGCGCGCGCTGCGTGCCGCCGTCGACGATGCCGTGCAGGGCGGCGTGCGCGGCATCGTACTGTCCGGCGCGCCGGGGCTGTTCTCCGCCGGCGTCGACGTGCCGACCCTGCTCCAGCGCGACCGCGCCGGCGTACGCGAATACTGGCGCGAGTTCTTCGCACTGTGCGGCACGCTCGCCCGTGCGCCGATCCCGCTGGTGGCGGCGATCACCGGCCACAGCCCGGCCGGCGGCGCGGTGCTGGCGCTGTTCTGCGACTACCGGGTGATGGCCGAAGGGCCGTACCGGATCGGCCTCAACGAGGTGCAGGTCGGGCTGATCGTGCCCGAGGCGATCCAGCTGGCGCTGCGCCGCGTGGTCGGCACTTACCGCGCCGAACGGCTGCTGGTCGCCGGCGCAATGATCGAATCATCCGCGGCGCTGGCCTGCGGCTTCGTCGACGAGCTCACCGGCGTCGACCAGGTCGCCACCCGCGCGATCCGCTGGCTCGGCGACCTGCTGGCGCTGCCCTCGCACGCGATGCTGACCACCCGCGCGCTGGCCCGCGCCGACCTCGCCGCCGCCTACGCCGACATGGACGCGCTGCCGCTGGACGATTTCGTCGACGCATTTTTCCACCCGCAGACGCAGGCGGTATTGCAGCAACTGGTCGCGCGACTGAAAGACAAGAAATGAAACGGCCACGCCGCAGGAACCCGCTGGCGGGCGATACGCTTGCTTTTGCGAACCCCGGCTTTCAACGGACGGACATCCGGTCATCCCAGCTCCAAACGCATCGCCCGCCAGCGGGCTCCTAGAGCTCCCACGACTCCCCGGTTGCCACCGGCCGCGACGGGTCGCTGACCCAGCCGCTCCACGACGGCGCGTACAACCGCGAGCCGGTGAGGCCGGCGTGTTCCATCGCCAGCAGGTTGTAGCAGGCGGTGACGCCGGAGCCGCACATGTGCACGACCCGGTCGGGCATCGCGTCACCCAGCACCGCGGCGAATTCCGCGCGCAGCTGCGCCGGCGGCTTGAAGTGGCCGTCGGCGAGCAGGTTGTCCACGTAGGGGCGGTTGCGCGCGCCCGGCACGTGGCCGGCGGCGCGATCCAGCGGTTCGATATCGCCGCGATAACGCGCGGCGGCGCGGGCGTCGAGCAGCAGCGGCGACGGCGCGGCGTGCAGCGCCGCGTGGTCGACAATCACCTGCCGCGCGTCGTAGCCCAGCATCACTTGCGTCGGCGTGCGCGCAGGCACGTCGGTAGCCAAGGGCTGCCCGGCAGCCTGCCACGCGGCGTAGCCGCCATCGAGCACCGCCACCGCTTCCACGCCGGCCAGCCGCAGCAACCACCACAGCCGCGCCGCCGCCAACGCGCCCGGCCCGGCGTCGTAGCAGACCACCTGCAACTGCGGCGTCCAGCCCCAGCGGCCGAGCACAGCGCTGAACGCGGCCGCCGCCGGCAACGGATGGCGCCCCAGCCCGTCGGGCACGCGCGACATGTCGGAAAGGTCGCGCTCCAGGTCGGCGAACACGGCGCCGGGAACGTGCCCGGCCAGGTAGCTGCGCTCGCCCTGCGCGCGGTCGACCAGGTCGACGCGGCAGTCGACGATCAGCACGTCGCTCGCCGGCAACGCGGCCAGCGCGGCGACGTCGATCAGGGTGGTTTTCAGCGTCATGTCCGTCCCATCCTTTCGAGCAGGTTGTACAGCATCGCGGCGGTGGCGCCCCAGATACGGTGGCCGCCGTGGACGAATTCCACCATCGGCCGGCGATGGCCGCGGAACTCCATGGTGTAGCGGCGCAGGTTCGCCGGTTCCAGCAGGAACGCCAGCGGCACCTCGAACACCTCGGCTACCTCGGCCGGCGCCGGATACAACCTGGCCTCGGCGGCGATCCGCGCCACCACCGGGGTGATGCAGTAGCCGCTGATCGTCTCGAAGCGGTCGAGGTAGCCCAGCGGCGTCACCAGCGTGCGATCGAGACCGATTTCCTCCTCGCTTTCGCGCAGCGCGGTGGCCAGCGCGTCGCCGTCACCGGGATCGCTGCGCCCGCCGGGAAACGCGACCTGGCCGGCATGCGCCTGCAGGTGGTCGGTGCGCACGGTCAGCACCAGCCGCGGCTGCACGCCTTCGCGAAAACCCATCAATACCGCGGCCGGCAGGCGCTCGCTGTTGCCGAGCAAGCGGGACATGTCCGCGTGGTTCCAGCCCGGTCCGATCGGCGGCGTCGACAACGGCCGCAGTGCACTGACCAGCTGGTCGATCATGGCACCCTGCGCAGCGGCAGGATCTCGCGCATCACGCGCAGCCGTTCGGCGTCGCCCATCGCACGCCAGCGGCCGATCTCCTCGCCGGTGCGCCGGCAGCCGACGCAATAGCCGCGCGCGTCCAGCCGGCAGGTGCCGATGCAGGGCGTCAAGGGCGGCGGTTCGGCGGGATGCGGGGTGTTCGACATGCCCCGCCATGCTACCACCGCGGGGTTGGCGTCGGCTTTCAGGGCTTGCCCGTATCCGGCTTGATCGCGAGCAGCTCGATCTCGAACACCAGCGCCTCGTTCGGCCCGATCCGCGGCAGCGCGCCGGTTTCGCCGTAGGCCAGCTGCGGCGGGATCACCACCTTCCAGCGATCGCCCACATGCATGCGCGGGATCACGTCCTGCCAGCCGCGGATCACCTTGTCGACGGTGAAGCTGACCGGCGCGCCATGCGCCCAGGTGCTGTCGAATTCGGTGCCGTCCACCAGCATGCCGCGGTAGTTCACGGTGACCGTGCTGGTCACCGTGGGGCTGGCCTTGCCGCTGCCCGCGCTGAGCACGGCGTACTGGATACCCGACGGCAGCTGGACCACGCCGGGCCGCTGCCGGTTCTGCGCCAGGTACTGCGCGCTCTTGCGCGCGTTGGCGGCGGCGACCCGCTTGAACTCGGCCAGCGCATCGGCGTGCATCTGCTGGTCGAGCCGCTGCAATTGCTGATGCATGTCCTGCATCGACACGCTGGGGTGGCGCCTGGCGTAGGCATCCTGGATCGCCCGCAGCAGCACCGGGATTTCCACGTCCGGCTTGCCGTCGGCAAACTGGCTGCCGATCTGGTAGCCGATCGCGTACGACAACTTCACCTTGTCGGGCTTCGTTGCCGGCGCCGACGCGGCGCTCTGCGCATGTGCCGCGCCGCCCAGCAACAGCGCTGCGCCGAGCAACCCGCAACGCAGATGTGTCATGCCTTTCTCCACCGGGCCCTTCCCTATCGGACAGTCGATCCTGACGGTTCATCCTAAGCGGTCAGCGCGCTTCATGCAGCGCCGGCGTTCGTGGCTTGAGAAACCCCGCGGCGGCAAAGGTTCCCACTGCTACCATCGCGGACTAACCACCGTCAGGAGCCGGCCCATGGCCTACCGCAATCTGGAAATCAGCAACCGCGGCGCCGTCCGCACGATCGTCGTCAACCGCCCGGACAAGCTCAACGCACTGAACCGCGACACCCTCAACGAGCTGAGCCTGGTGTTCGCGCAGGCCGCGCAGGATGACGCCGTGCGTGTGGTGGTGCTGACCGGCGCGGGCGAAAAGGCCTTCGTCGCCGGCGCCGACATTGCCGAGATGAACGGCTACACGAGCGTGCAGGCGCAGGGTTTCTCGCGCGCCGGGCAGCGCCTGATGGCGTCGATCGAGCGGCTCGGCAAGCCGGTGATCGCGCGCGTGCAGGGCTTCGCCCTGGGTGGCGGCATGGAGCTGGCAATGGCCTGCCACCTGCGCGTGGCCAGCGAGAAGGCGAGGTTCGGCCAGCCGGAGATCAACCTCGGCCTGATCCCCGGTTTCGGCGGCACCCAGCGGCTGCTGCGGCTGGCCGGTCGTGGCGCCGCGCTGGAGCTGTGCCTGACCGGCGCGCCGATCAGCGCGCAGCGCGCGTACGAGCTGGGCATCGTCACTCGCGTGGTGGCGCCCGAGGCGCTGGACGACGCCGTGACCACGCTGGCCGACCAGCTTTCCGCCGCCGCGCCGCTGGCCGCCGCCGGCATCCTCGACGCCGTGCTGCAAGGCGGCGAGAGCGCCATCGACCAGGGCCTGGAGTTCGAGACGCAGGGCTTCGCACTGGCGTTCTCCACCGAGGACATGCTCGAAGGCACCACCGCGTTCCTGCAGAAACGCAAGGCCGAGTTCAAGGGACGCTGAAACCGCCGAGGACAAGTGACAAGAGCGGAGGCGCAGTTCGCAAGGCAGGTAGCGCCTCCGCTTTACATCAGGGCATCAGACAACAGGGCCTCCGCTTTGCTGAGCCGCAACTCGTTTCGCAAAATCTGCTTATGTCGCACGCGAGCAGGAGTTGGTCACGTTCCTCTTGTATTCCGTCAACTCCCAACCGGACGATCCATCAGGATAATGGACATACGTGTATTCCCACTCTTGGGTATATCCCGAGAGACAAGTCGATACCTTGTAGGTATCGCCGACGGCATGATGACCTCCCGGGGGTGGAAATGGCGGCTCAGGCACCGAAGCCTGAGGGCTGATTGTCCCGACCAATGTAGGTCCATTCACCTGCCTTGACCATGTGACCACAAAATCGCCCAGCTGCGTGAAGTCACCCATGGCACTCTGGCTGGTTCGAAGATCCATGTCTGGATGTTGGAGAAAAGCCTGAACTTGTGCGTACTCGGCAGTTCCAGCCGCAATATGGCGCGTGGTAGTGATGCGGACCACTTGCGCTCCAGAGGCAGGCGAATCAAACGCGATGGCAGATCCCATGCACAGCAAAAAAGCCACCATCGACAACAGAATTACAGCGCGTTTCATGAGTAATCCCTCACTTCAAAGAAACCGGCAAGCCATGTAGTCACGCCTACCCGTGGCAACCACTAGTTCTGTCAATCGAAATTGTCAAGCGCAATTTGCGAGGTCACGCCCCACCATCGCCGACAACTGTCAATGCGCGCCAGCGTATTTTTTCTCGCCGGCCGTCACTCTCAGATCCAAACGGTTTTCCGGCGGCGCCAGCGGGCAGGTGGCGAACGGGGTGAACGCGCACGGCGGGTTGTAGGCCTTGTTGAAGTCCAGCACGACCTTGCCGTCCCTGGGCGGGTCGATGTACAGGAAGCGCGCGGCACCGTAGGTTTCCCTGCCGCTGGTGCGGTCGGCGAACACGATGAAGTATTGCGCGTCGCCCGGCACCTCGATCACCGGCAGGATCTCGAAGCGCTTGCCGTCGCGGGTGAACTCCAGCTTGCCCGGCACCGGGTACTTGTCGACGGTGCCGATCACCGTGCCCATCTCCAGCGTCTCGCCCGGTGCCGCCGGCAGCCAGGTCGCCTCGATCCGCCACGACGGGTCGACCGGGAACGCGTCGATGCCGGCGAAGTGCTTGCGCGATGGCGCTTCCGTGTCCTTGACCCGCAGCCCCTTGCGGCCGTCGCGGTCGATCACGTAGAAGCTCGCGCTGCCGAACGCCACCCGCGTCGGCGCAGCGTCGCCGGCAACGTGGGCGTCATCCACCAGCGGCGCTTCGGCCACGGCCTTGCCGTCGATCGTCGCGCCATTGTGCTTGTCCAGCACCATGCGCACGCTGCCGTCGTGCGCCAGCGTGACCACGCCCAGGTGCGCCGGCCCGGTGCCCAGCACGATGTCGTTATCGGCGGCGCTGCCGACGCGGTTCGCGCCTTCCTTCAGCCACTCCAGCCCGATCAGGCTCAGCCAGCCGTCCGCCGCGGTGAGCCGCTCGATCCGCCCGGCACGCCACTGCTCGATGCTTTGCTTGTAGTTGTCGATGGTGGCGGCTGGCACGGTGGCGACTCCCAGGATGGCGGCGGCAACAAACAGGCTGGTACGTATCATCAAGATCTCCGGCAATGTTTTCTTGAAGGCGCGTCAACGGCCGCGCATGAACAACTTGTCGAGCTCGGCCAGACTCAGCTGGACCCAAGTCGGACGCCCATGATTGCACTGCCCGGAGCGTTCGGTCGCCTCCATCTCGCGCAGCAGCGCATTCATCTCGGGGATGGTCAGACGCCGTCCCGCACGCACCGAGCCATGGCAGGCCATGGTGGAGAGCAGTTCGTTCTCCAGCTCCTGCAGCCGGCGCGAGCTGCCGTGCTGGGCCAGTTCGGACAACACGTCACGGCTGAGCTGGCCCACGTCGGCGCCTTCCAGCAGCGCGGGAATGCGCCGCACCACGATCGTCGCCGGGCCGCTGCGCGACAATTCCAGCCCCCACTCGGCCAGCGCCTCGGCATGTTCCTCGGCGGCCGCCGCCTCCTTCGCGCTGACCGCGATCGACAGCGGCACCAACAGCACCTGCGAGCGCAGGTTGCTGGTGACGCGGCCGGACTTCAGCTTCTCGTAGGTGATCCGCTCGTGCGCCGCGTGCATGTCCACCAGCACCAGGCCGTGCGCATTCTCGGCCAGCACGTAGATGCTCTTCAGCTGCGCGATGGCGTAGCCCAGCGGCGGCGATTCGGCGTCGTCGGCGGCCGGCATCGGTGCGGTGCCGGCCATGCGCGGCGACTCGCCCAGCAGGGCGGCGTAATCGGCCAGCGGAGCCTCGCGCACGCCCAGCGCCAGCCGGCTCTGCCCGGCACGCCCGAGCCAGGCCGACGCCGCGGCGACCGCCGGCATGCCGGGCAGCGGCGAAGCGCTGGCGCTGGCCAGGCGCAGGTGGCCATCCTCCGCCTGCACGTGCGAGGCCACCTGCCCCGCACGTGTCTGCGCCAGTGCCTCGTGCAGGGTGCGGAACAGGAAGTCGTGCACCAGCCGCTGCTCGCGAAAACGCACCTCGTGCTTGGCCGGATGCACGTTCACGTCGACCCCGGCCGGATCCAGTTCCAGGTACAGCACGAACGCGGCGTGACGACCGTGGAACAGCACGTCGGCGTAGGCCTGGCGCACCGCGTGGGCGACGATGCGGTCGCGCACCAGCCGGCCGTTGACGTAGAAATATTGCGCGTCGGCCTGCGCGCGCGACGCGGTGGGCAGACCGACCCAGCCGGACAGGTGCAGGCCCGCCGCGGCGTGGTCGATGCGCAGGCTCTGCGCCGGGAACTCCTCGCCGAGCACCTCGGCCACGCGCACCAGCTGCGCCTGTTCGTCGCACGCCGCCTTCCAGATACGCACCGGCTTGCCGTTGTGACTGAGCCGGAACTCCACCGAGCTGCGCGCCAGCGCCAGCGATTTCAGCAGGTCGTCGATATGCGCGAATTCGGTGCGTTCGGCGCGCATGAACTTCTTGCGCGCCGGCACGTTGTAGAACAGGTCGCGCACCTCGACACTGGTGCCTTGCGGATGCTGCGCCGGACGCGCCGCCTGCAGCCCGCCGCCATCGACCTCGATGCGGAAGGCGGCGTCCTGGTCGCGCACGCGCGAGGTCAGCGCGAAGCGCGCCACCGACGATACCGAGGCCAGCGCCTCGCCGCGGAAGCCCATGCTGGCGACATGTTCCAGGTCGTCGAAACTGCCGATCTTGCTGGTCGCATGCGAGGCCACCGCCAGCGGCAGTTCGTCGGCATGGATGCCGTCGCCGTCGTCGCGCACGCGGATCAGCCGCGCGCCGCCGGCCTCGATCTCCACCTCGATGCGGGTGGCGCCGGCGTCGAGGCTGTTCTCGACCAGTTCCTTGACCACCGAGGACGGACGCTCGATGACTTCGCCGGCGGCGATCTGGTTGATGAGCTCGGGGGGAAGCGGGCGGATGACGGTCATCCGCGAACTTTAGCAGCGATCGCCGGCCAGGCCGCTGGCGCAGCCGGGATCAGCCGGCGGGGATGGTCAGCGTGGTGCCTGCGCGCACCGTGTTGCTGTTGATCCGGTTGGCGTTCTTCAATGCGCTGACGCTGACGCCATACTGCCGCGCGATGCTGCCCAGGCTCTCGCCGTGGCCGACCTTGTGCACGTCGTGCGCGGGCTCCTGCGCACGAGCCACAGACCGGCTGGCCGACGCCGCCACCTTGCCTGCGCCGGCAGTCGCACCGGAAGCCAGTTGCACGCCATTGCGACGCGCAGCCTCGGCCGCGAACCAGGTGCCGGGCGGCGGCGTGGATTCGAAATAATTCCGCACGCCGCCCATCACCGCCTCGGCGAGCTTCTTCTGGTGCGCCGGATCACGCAGCTTGCGCTCCTCGGCGGGATTGCTGATGAACGCGGTCTCGACCAGGATCGAGGGCACGTCCGGCGAACGCAACACCACGAAATTCGCGCGCTCGACATAGCCGCGGTGGGTCGGTCCCAACTGGGCCAGTGCCTTCAGCACGTTGCCGGCGACCACGTCGCTGGCCTGCATCGCCCAACCCTGCTGCAGGTCGAGCAGCACCTTGGCCAGGCTGTCGTCCTTGTCGTCCAGGGTGGTGCCGCCGATCAGGTCGGCGCGGTTCTCGCGGTCGGCCAGCCAGCGCGCGGCCTCGCTGGTCTTGCCGCGCGGCGACAGTACCCACACCGACGAACCACGGGCGTCGTCGCTGGTGAATGCGTCCGCGTGAATCGACACGAACAGGTCCGCATTGTGTTCGCGGGCAATCCGATAACGCTGCGTGAGCGGGATGAAGAAGTCGCTGTCGCGGGTCAGCACGGCCTTCATGCCGGGCTGGCGGTTGATCTGCGCCGCCAGTTCGCGCGCCACCGCCAGCGTGACGTTTTTCTCCAGCGTGCCGCCGGGACCATGCGCGCCCTGGTCCTTGCCGCCGTGGCCGGCATCGATCGCCACCACCACCTGGCGCTGGCCATCGAGCATCGCCGCCGCCTGCTCGGCCGCCACCCGGCGGCTGTGCGTGGGGTTGCTGTACGACGGAAGCACCGCCGGCGTCTTGGTGACGGCCGCCGGTGCGGCGGCACGGTGCGGCGCCGCAGCGGCGGCGATGCCGGCACCGTCACCGGCCGGATACAGGTCCAGTACCAGCCGGTAGGCCGTGCCGCTGGCCGGCTTCAGCACGAAACTCTTCAGGTGGCTGGCCGGGTCGACCTTCGCGGTCAGCTGCAGGCCGTCGCCGACCCGCGCGTGGCTCATGCCGCGATACAGGCCTTGGGCGGCCGGGCTGGAAAAACCGCGGGCCGCCCGGCTGCCGGGCAGGTCCACCACGACCTGGCCATCCTTCTGGCTGATCGAGTAACGCAGCGGGCCGGAGGCGTCGAGCACCACGCGGGTGTATTCGGGGCCGGCCCAGGCCCGCGCGCCTTCCAGTTCCGCTGCCTGCGCCGCACACAGCGGCAGCGCCGCCAGGATCGCGACGACAGCCCATCCGCACCGGTTGTTCAGCTGACCCCTCATGACGCGGCATTGAAACGCAGCCTTGCGAGGAATGCAAGATACTTTCCCTTGAATATCCATAACCTGCACATCATTCATCACGCTGCGTCAAGTTATGGGGTGCAAGTGGCACATCCGTAACGAATCCTTGCCTGCCCCGCCGTCGGCAATTTTTTCAGGGAAAATCAGGACTTGGCCAGCCGCGCCAGCAGCCGCTCGCCGCGGGCGGTACGCGCGCGCAACGACACTCGACGCCCCTGGCCGGCATAGTCCAGACGTACGTCAAGGTCGGCCGCCGGCAGCGCCCCGGCGCCGCGCTCGGGCCATTCCACCAGCACCAGCGCGGCCGGCTCGGCCAGCGCATCGAGGCCCAGCCATTCCAGTTCACCGGGGTCGGCGATCCGGTAGAGGTCCAGGTGCCAGGCCGGGCGATCACGCGTCGCATAGCCTTCGATCAGGCTGTAGGTGGGGCTCTTGACCCGCTCGCCCACGTCCAGCGCGGTCAGCAGGGCGCGCGCGAAACTGGTCTTGCCAGCGCCCAGCGGGCCATGCAGGTACAGCACCAGGCCGTCGTCCAGCAGATCGGCCAGGCGCGCGGCCAGCGCCGCCGTGGCTGCCTCGTCGGGCAATGCCCAGGCCAGGTCGGTATCGATGGATTCAATCATGCTCATAGCCCATCATGCCGTTGCCGAGGGCACGCAGGGGAGCCAGCAGGTCGCCGGCCAGCAAGCCGCGCTCGCCCTGCTGGGCGGCACGATCGCCGGCCCGCGCATGCAAGCCGACGCCGAGGCAAGCCGCCTGCCAGACGCCGCAACCCTGCGCAAGCAGGGCCGCCACGATGCCGGTGAGCAGGTCGCCCATGCCGCCCGAGGCCATCCCGGGGTTACCCCACGGACAGACGTCCAGACGTCCATCCGGATCGGCGATCAGGCTGCCGGCGCCTTTCAGCACGACGACCGCGGCGTAGCGCCGGGCCAGTTCGCGCACCGCGGCGAAACGATCCTGTTCCACCGCGGCGGCAGTCGTCCCGAGCAACCGCGCCGCCTCGCCCGGGTGCGGCGTCAGCACGGTCGGCGAGCCGAACCGGCGCGGCTCGCGGGCGAGCAGGTTCAGCCCGTCGGCATCGAGCACCAGCGGCTTGCCGGCGTCCAGCGCGGTCAGCCACAGCGCATGGCCCCAGGCGGCCTGCCCCAGGCCCGGACCCAGCGCCAGCACGCTGGCCCGTTCGAGCAGCGGCGCCAGCGCCTGCGGCCCGTCCACCCCGTGCGCCATCAGTTCCGGCCGCGCCGCATTCAGTGCGAACACGTGGTCGGCGCGGGTCGCCACGCTGACCAGGCCGGCGCCGGCGCGCAACGCCGACTCGCCGGCCAGGCGTACCGCGCCGGCCATGCCGTATTCGCCACCGATCACCAGCACATGGCCGTAGCTGCCCTTGTTCGCGTAGCGGGCGCGCGGCGGCAAGGCTTCGGCAACCAGCAACCGCGCGTCGGGCAGCATGTCGGCATGGACGCTGTCCGGCACGCCCAGGGTGGCCAGTTCGAGCACGCCTACCTGGTCGACCGCGCGACCGGTATGCAGCCCACGCTTGCCGGCGACGAAGGTCACCGTGACCTGCGCGCGGATCGCCGCGCCGGGACAGCTGCCGGTATCCGCATCCAGCCCGCTGGGCACGTCCAGCGCCAGCACCGGGCAGGCGCTGTCGTTGATCGCCTCGATCAGCTGCGCCGCTACCGGCTCCGGCGCGCGATGCAGACCGATACCGTACAACGCGTCCACGTGCAGCTCGGCATCGGGCAACTCGCTCTGCGCATCCCACAACCGCACCCGACCGCCACCCGCTTCCCACGCCGCGCGTGCCGCCGCGGCGTCGCCGGGCGAGGCAGCGGTCAGCGCCACCAGCTCGACCTGCAGGCCGGCCTCGCGCGCCAGCACGCCGAGCAGGAAGCCGTCGCCGCCGTTGTTGCCGGGGCCGCAGTGGATGCACAGCTGCTGCAGCTGCGGCCAGTGCCGGCGCAGGCTGTTCAGAGCGGCGCTGGCCGCGCGACGCATCAACTCGGGGCCGGAGATGCCCAGCGCCGACAACGCCGCACGCTCCATCGCGCGCAACTGTTCGACGGTGTGCAGATGGCGGCTGTACGGGTGGGCAGGCATGCGCGGATTATAGGCATGCGCCGCATCTACAATAGATGGATGTCCGGCACCGACATCCAGGCCCCACCCGATTACGCCACGCTCGCCCGCGACATCAAGCGCTGGGCGATCGAGCTGGGCTTTGCCGACGCCGGCATCAGCGGCACCGACCTGGGCGAGGACGAACAGCACCTGCAGCGCTGGCTCGATGGCGACCATCACGGCGAGATGGAATACATGGCCCGCCACGGCACCAAGCGCACCCGCCCGGCCGAACTGGAGCCGGGCACGCAGCGGGTGATCTCGGTACGCATGGATTACATCCCACCCGGCACCGCGAACGCCTGGGACGTGCTGGGCGACGCCGAGGCCGGCTACGTGTCGCGCTACGCGCTGGGCCGCGACTACCACAAGCTGATGCGCCAGCGCCTGCAGAAGCTGGCCGAGCGCATCCACGGCGTGGTCGGCGACTTCGGTTATCGCGCTTACGTCGATTCCGCGCCGGTGCTGGAAAAGGCGCTGGCGCGCAACGCGGGGCTGGGCTGGATCGGCAAGCACACCGTGCTGATCAACCGCCACGCCGGCTCGTACTTCTTCCTCGGTGAGCTGTACACCGACCTGCCGCTGCCGGTGGACGAGCCGGCCAGCGCGCATTGCGGCAGCTGCACGCGCTGCATCGAGGTGTGCCCGACCCAGGCGATCCTGGGGCCGTACCGGCTCGACGCGAAGCGCTGCATCTCGTATCTCACCATCGAGCTGAAGGGCAGCATTCCGGAAGAGCTGCGCACGCCAATGGGCAATCGCATCTTCGGCTGCGACGACTGCCAGCTGGTCTGCCCGTGGAACAAGTTCGCACAGATGACCGCCGAGCCGGATTTCGCGCCGCGGCACAGCCTGGACGGCGCCAAGCTGGTCGAGCTGTTTGCGTGGAGCGAGGAGGAATTCCTCAAGCGCACCGAAGGCATGGCGATCCGCCGCACCGGCTACGAGGGCTGGCTGCGCAACATCGCGGTGGCGCTGGGCAACGCGCCGAAGTCAGCAGCGGTGATCGCAGCGCTCGCCGCCCGCGCCGACCACCCGTCGGCGGTCGTGCGCGAGCATGTGGCGTGGGCGCTGGCGAAGCAGCGCAGTTGAAGGTTCAGGCCGCGGCCATCTGCTTGGGGATGGAACGGTTGGTGTGGCTGATGCGGTTGCCCGGACCCGGTGCGATGTAGACGCAGGTCGGCTGATACTGCTCCAGCTCCGCCTCGCTCAGCTGCGCGAACGCGGCGATGATGACGATGTCGCCAGCCTGCGCACTGCGCGCGGCGCTGCCGTTGACCGAGATGATGCCCGAGCCTTCCTCGGCGCGCAGCGCGTAGGTGACGAAACGCTGGCCGCTGTTGACGTTCCAGGCGTGGATCTGCTCGTACTCGCGGATGCCGGAGGCATCCAGCAGCAGACCGTCGATCGCGATCGAGCCTTCGTAGTGCAGCTCGGCGTGGGTCACCGTGGCGCGGTGGATCTTGGCCTTGAGCATGTTCAGGTGCATGACGTTCTTTCCGGCAGGGACATCCTGCAAAGTCGGCGATTATCGAACCGATGACGCTGCGCCGCAACATCAAGCGGCATGGGCTCGATATGCGGCCGGCTCAGTCCAGCCGCAAGTTGTCGATCAGCCGGGTGCCGCCCAGGCGGGCCGCCACCAGCGCCACCAGCCCTTCGCGCTCGCCCTCGGCCGGCTCGGCCAGGTCTTCGGCACGGCGGATCGCCACGTAATCGGGAACGAAACCCGCGCGTTCGAGGCGCGCGGCGGCGGTCTGCTCGACGGCCTGCCACGGGTGGCCCTGCGCCAGCAGTTCGCGCATCTTCTGCAGGGTGTCGTGGATCAGCGGCGCACGCGCGCGTTCCTCGGCGCCCAGGTACTGGTTGCGCGAGCTCAGCGCCAGGCCGTCGTCGGCGCGCAGGATGGGCGCTGCCACCACCTTCACCGGCAACCCCAGGTCGCGCACCATCCGCTCGACCACCTTCAGCTGCTGGAAGTCCTTTTGGCCGAACACCGCCAAGTCCGGCTGCACCAGGTTGAACAGCTTGCACACCACGGTGGCCATGCCGTCGAAATGCCCCGGCCGGTGCGCGCCTTCCAGCGTGTCGGTGATCTGCGGCACGCGCACGCTGACGCTGTGCTCGGGGCCGAACGGGTACATCGTGGCCACGTCCGGCGCGAACAGCAGGTCGCAATCGTGCTCGGCCAGGGCCGCCTGGTCCTGCACCAGGGTGCGCGGGTAGCGGTCGTAATCCTCGTTCGGCCCGAACTGGGTGGGGTTGACGAACACGCTGGCCACCACCCGTTCGGCGCGCGCGCGCGCCAGCTTGATCAGCGACTGGTGGCCGGCATGCAGGTTGCCCATGGTCGGCACGAAGCCCACCGTCTGGCCCTGCGTGCGCCAGCCGCGAATCGCGGCGCGCAGCGCCGGGACGTCTTGTACGGTCTGCATGGGCGGGCTCGCTCAGCTCAGTTGAAGCAATGCTCGGGGGCCGGGAAGGCGCCGCTGCGCACGTCCTCGGCGTAAGCGGCGATCGCCGCGCCGACCGAATCGCGCCCGGCCAGGAAATCCTTGCTGAACTTCGGCCGCTTGCCCGGGGTGATGCCGAGCATGTCGTGGATCACCAGCACCTGGCCGTCGCAATGCGGGCCGGCGCCGATGCCGATCACCGGGATCTTCAGCGCCGCGGTCACCCGCTGACCCAGCTCGACCGGCACGCCTTCCATCACCAGCAGGTCCGCCCCGGCCGCCTGCACTGCCAGTGCTTCAGCCAGCACGCGGTCAGCCGCCGCCTGCTCGCGGCCCTGGATCCTGAAACCGCCGAACTTGTGCACCGACTGCGGAGTGAGCCCGAGGTGGGCGCAGACCGGGATCGCGCGCGCGGTGAGCGCCGCGATCGCCTCCAGCACATGCGGCGCGGCCCCCTCGATCTTCACCATCGCGGCGCCGGCCTCGCCGACCAGCCGAGCGCCCGCCTCCAGCACATGCGCCACGTCGCGGTCGGCCATGAACGGCAGATCGGCCACCAGCATCGTGGCCGACAGCCCGCGCGCCACCGCGGCGGTGTGGTAGACCATGTGCTCCAGCGTCACCGGCAGCGTGCTGGCGTGCCCCTGCACCACCATGCCGAGCGAATCGCCGACCAGCGCAACATCGACGCCGGCCGCCTCCAGCTGCCACGCGAAACTGGCGTCGTAGGCGGTAAGCATCACGATGCGCCGTCCCTGCGTCTTCATCGCAAGCAGGCCTGGCACGGTCACCGGCTTGCGGTCGGGGACACTGGCGTTCTGCACGTACACGGCAATTCCTGGGATGGGGGTGGTCGCCGATTATCCGGCGCGCCACGGTGATGGCTCAAGCCACGCGTTCGCAGCCGGCCGGATCGAGGCGGGCGAGCCATTCCGCCACCGTGGCCTGGCCGGACGGACGCAGCGTGGGCGCAATGTCGTGCAAGGGCAACAGCACGAATGCCCGCTCGGCCATGCGTGGGTGCGGCAGGGTCAGCTGCGGGTCGTCGAGCCGCACGCCGTCGACGTGCAGCAGGTCCAGATCCAGCGTGCGCGGCCCGTTGCGCTCGCCGCGCACGCGGCCGGCGCGCTGCTCGATCGCCAGCAAGGCGTCCAGCAGGGCATGCGGCGACAGCGCGGTATCCAGTTCCACCGCCGCGTTGATGAAGGGTGGCTGTTCCAGCACGCCCCACGGCGGCGTGCGGTACAGCGGCGAGCGCTGCAGCAGGCGGGTGTCAGGCAGTTTCGCCAGCGCGTCCATGGCATCGAGCAGCTGTTGCCGAGGATTGCCGAGATTGCTGCCCAGCGCGACGTAGGCCAGGGTCACGCGGAACCGGACTTGTCGGCCGGCCGGCGTCGCCGCCGGCGCGCGCGCGGCGGCCTGGCGGCCACCGGCGCCGCCACCACGTGATCGCTGCCGCCGCCGGCCGGCAGTGCGGCGGCCAGCACATCCGGCGGCAGTTGCTGCGCATGCGCCCACCACTGGCCCAGCTCGCGCATTGCCGGCGATTCGTCGCCGCGCAACAGCAGGAAGTCGAACGCCGCGCGAAACCGCGGGTGCGCCATCAGGCGGAACACCCGCTTGCGCTGGACCTGTTCGAAGCGCGGCTGCAGCGACCAGATCTCCTCCATGGTGAAGGTGAACCGGCGCGGGATCGCGACCCGCTGGCACTGCTCGCCGACCACCTGCGCCGCGGCGCGCGACCACGCCTCGTTGCCCTCGACGCCGCGACCGATCAGCTGGTGCGCCACGTCGCGCACCTCGCCCCACAGCAGCACCGCAAACAGGAACGCTGGGGTCACTGACTTGCCCTCGGCGATCCGCGCGTCGGTGTTCGCCAGGCCGTGCTCGACCAGCGCACGCAGCGCCTCGTCGCCGCGCTTGAGCGCGCGCGCGGTCGCCGGGAACAGGAATTTCAGCAGGCCGCATTGCTCCAGCACGCGGAAACTCTTCAGGCCGTGGCCGGAGAGGAACATCTTCAGCGACTCGTCGAACAGCCGTGCCGGCGCCGCATCGGCCAGCAGCGGCCCCAGCGTCTCGAACGGCTCTATCGCGGCGGCATCGATGTGCATGCCGAGCTTCGCCGCCAGTCGCGCCGCGCGCAGCATGCGCACCGGGTCCTCGTGGTAGCGGGTGTCCGGGTCGCCGATCAGGCGCAGCATGCGGTCTTCGAGATCCCGCATGCCGCCGACATAGTCGCGCACCGAGAAGTCGCTGATGTCGTAATACATCGCGTTGACGCGAAAGTCGCGGCGTAGCGCGTCTTCCTCGATGGTGCCCCAGATGTTGTCGCGCACGATGCGGCCGTCGATGATGTGGCGGTCGCCCTCGCCACCTTCCTCGCCGGTGCCGCGGAAGGTGGCCACCTCGATGATCTCCGGGCCGAACACCACGTGTGCGAGCCGGAAACGGCGGCCGATCAGGCGGCAGTTGCGGAACAGCTTCTTCACCTCGTCCGGCGTGGCGTTGGTGGCCACGTCGAAGTCCTTCGGGCGCAGCCCCAGCAGCAGGTCGCGCACCGCGCCGCCGACCAGGTAGGCGGCGTAGCCGGCCTCGTTGAGGCGGTACAGCACGCGCAACGCCGACTTGCTGATGTTCTTGCGCGAGATGATGTGCTGGTCGCGCGGAATGACCCGCAGCGTCGGCGTGGCGTCGGTCCTCGATTCGAGATTCAAGCGGTCGGAATCCTTGCGGGGCGAGCTGCCCGTGGGTTGCAATATATCGCGGCGCGCAGCACCGCGAACCGTCCCGCAGGGGCGCGGAACCTCTGCGCCGACGGGGCCTGTCTCGAACCGCGCAAGCCGATGGCTGCCGAGCATTGCCGGGCGAAACAATTCCGCTATACTAGCGCGCCTCGCAAGTTAACGCTCCCTTCGTCTAGTGGCCCAGGACACCGCCCTCTCAAGGCGGGAACACGAGTTCGAACCTCGTAGGGAGCGCCATTGCTTTTGCAATCTTCCGTGATTGCTCCAGTTGGGCCGGCCAGTGCCAACGTACAGCTCGGCGCCACTGGCTGGATCAGAAGCGGCCATTAACGGCCGCACTTTTCATCACCTGTGCGATCGTCCATGATCGCCGCATCTGGAAGAGCTTCGACGAGCCACGTTGCTTGGCCGTTGGCTAGACTAAAGGCGGCCATCCATGGCCGCACTCTTCACAAGAGCGCTCCGATTCGCTTCTCTCAGAGCAGAGCCGCCCATGACTTTCGTTGTCATCGACAACTGCATCAAGTGCAAGTACACCGACTGCGTCGAGGTCTGCCCGGTCGACGCCTTCCATGAAGGCCCGAATTTCCTGGCGATCGATCCGGACGAGTGCATCGACTGCACGCTATGCGAGCCGGAGTGTCCGATCAACGCCATCTATCCGGAAGACGACGTGCCAGCCGGACAGGAAGGATTCGTGGCGCTGAACGCGGAGCTGGCCAAGAGCTGGCCGGTGATCACCGAACGCAAGGATGCGCTGCCCGACGCCAGGGAGTGGGAAGGCAAGCCGGACAAGCTCGCACTGCTGCAGCGCTGATGCCCTCTGCAAAAAAGAACGCCGCCCCGAGGGCGGCGTTCTTTTTTGCATGTCTGCGCTCCGCCGATCAGCCGCCCAGGCGCGACTTCAACGCATCGACGACCTTGCCCACGGCCGCGGCATTGCCTTCGGCGCGTATTTCGCTGGCCGCGGTGCCGCTGCCGTTCACGCTGATCTGCACCTGGTGCGAGCCGGCACCTGGGGCGGCCAGGGAGTCGCTCTTGTCGCGCCCGAACAGGCGGCCGAAGAAGCCTTTCTTCTTCTGCTGCACCATCGCGTCGGAAACATTCAGCGTGTAGCTGTGCGTGGCATCGTCGTGACCCACCAGCTCGCCCAGACTGCCGCTTTCCAGTACCTGGCCGACCCGGCGATAGGCATTGTCGACGCTGTCGGCCAGCACGAAGCCATCGCTGATCTGGCCGCCAACCGAACCGACGCGCGCGGTGGCGCCACTGGCGGTCGGCTGATTCGCACCCGGCGGCGGGATCACCAGCGCTTCGCTGGTCGAGGGCCGGTCGAGGCTCGGCGGAATCTCCAGCGGAGCCTCCTGCACGGCCTTGTCCCACGCCTTGTGCGAACGGAACACACCGCAACCGGAGAGCAGCAGGCCAGCGAGGGCCACGGCCGGCAGGGCCACGAGGAGCGAGGTTTTCTTCATGTAATCGGATTCCGTGAGTAAGTCGGGCAACCGTCAACCGGCCGCAGTCGCCAAGGATGCCAGACTGGACAGCGCTTGGTGCAATCGGGCGCGATCCGGCCCGTCGTTCAATTCCACCAGCGGCAACCTCGGCAGGGCCAAGCCCAGCCCCAGCAGGGGCAGGCCGGCCTTGACCGCGATCGGGTTGGGCGCACAGTTGAGCGCCTGTACCAGCGGCTCCAGCGCCGCATGGCACCGCGCCGTCGCCGCCTGATCGCCAGCGGTGGCCGCATCGCACAAGGCGCGGAACGCCTGCGGCACCAGATTGGCCACCACCGAGACGGTGCCGGCCGCACCAGCCAGCATCGCCTCGCCGGCACTGCCGTCGTCGCCGGACAGATAGACGAAATCCTCGCGCACAAGTTCCGCCAGTGCCGACATCCGCTCGCGATCGCCGCGCGCCTCCTTGATCCCGACGATCGCCGGATGCTCGCGCAGCGCGGCCACGGTCGACGGCAGCAGGTCGCAGCCGGTGCGGGTCGGCACGTTGTACAGCAGCACCGGCAGGCCGCCGTGCTCAGCCACTTCCAGGAAATGTCGGCACAGGCCTTCCTGGGTCGGGCGCACGTAATACGGTGTCACCACCAGCGCCGCGTCGGCGCCCAGCGCCTGCGCGCGGCGGGTCAGCGCCACCGTCTTGGCGGTGCCGGCCTCGCCGGTGCCGGCGATCACCGGCACCCGCCCGGCCACGCGCTCGAGCGCGAACGCCAGCAGGCGGTCGAACTCGTCGTGCTCCAGCATGTGCGCCTCGCCGGTGGAGCCAGCCACCACCAGCGCCTGGGTACCGCCGGCCAGCTGGTGATCGAGCAGTCGACCGAAAGCATCCAGATCGAGCCCGCCGTCAGCGGTGAACGGGGTGGCCAGCGCGCAGATGCTTCCGCGAATGTTCAAGACACGATTCCGCTACAAGGCAAGCCCCGCATGTTACTTGCCGCCTCGCGAGGCGGGCAAGTAAGCTCGACCGGAGTAGTCTCATGGCTCCGCATCGCGCGGGCTGACGTCCACAGGCAGACCCTCTTGAAATCCTCCCCCGGCCCCTCTTCCGCTTCCACGCGCTCGGGCAACGACAACCAGTTGCTGATCCACGCGCTTACCCCGACGACCAAATCGCCGCTGCTGGCGCTGGCCAAGCGCATCGCCGACGCCGGCTGCAACCTGTCCGAGTCGCGCGTGTCCACCATCGGCACGGAAATCTCGCTGATGCTGCTGGCTACCGGCGCCTGGGACGCGCTGGCCAAGCTGGAAACCGCGCTGGCCAAGCTGGGCCGCGACGAGAGCATGCGCCTGGTGCATTACCGTACCGGCCCGCGCCAGAACAGCTCGCACCTGCTGCCCTACCTGGTGGAAGTGGTGGCGGCCGACCGGCCCGGCATCGTGGCGCGCATCGTGGACTTCTTCAGCCAGCACGGAATCAGCGTCGAGCAGCTGAACTCCACCCGCTACCAGGCGATGCAGACCGGGGCGGAGATGTTCCAGGCCCAGTTCACCATCGGCATCCCGGCGGAAATCCACATCGCCGCGCTGCGCGACGACTTCCTGGAACTGTGCGACGGCCTGAACCTCGACGCAATCATGGACCCGGTGAAGTTCTAGGATGCGCCTGTGCGACAGGCCTGACAAGGCTGTCATCCGCCACAGCCATCGCGCTAGTCTCTGCCACGCACACCGGCGAAACCCCGTCGGGTTTCCGGAGAGACCATGCCAGACATCGGAAAGAAGACCCCCGCCCTCAGCGGCACCACCGGCGACGGCAGTACCCTGAAGCTCGCCGATCTCAAGGGCCAATGGGTGGTGCTGTACTTCTACCCCAAGGACTCCACCCCAGGCTGCACCAGCGAGGCTAAGGACTTCCGCGACCTCCACCCGAAGTTCAAGAAGCGCCATGCGCAGATCATCGGCGTCTCGCGCGATTCGCCGAAGTCACACGCCAACTTCGCCGCAAAGCAGGAGCTGCCGTTCCCGCTGGTATCCGACGCCGACGAAAGCTGGTGCCGCGCGTTCGACGTGATCCACGAGAAGGTGCTCTACGGCAGGCGCCACCTGGGCATCGTGCGCAGCACCTTCCTGATCGACCCCGACGGCAAGCTGGCGCGCGAGTGGCGCGGCGTGAAGGTACCCGGCCATGCCCAGGCCGTGCTCGACGCCATTCCCGCCCAGTGAGCGCCCCGCCGCGCATGGCCTCCATCCGCCGACTCCCTCCACCCACCAGCGAGGACACTTCCGCATGACCGGAAGCAAGCGCATCTACGCTCTCGACACCAACGTCCTGCTGCATGACCCGACCTCGCTGTTCCGCTTCGAGGAACACGACGTCTTCATCCCGATGACCGTGCTGGAGGAACTGGACGAGAAGAAGAAGGGCGCCTCGGAAGTCTCGCGCAACGGCCGCCAGGCCAGTCGCTTCCTCAACGAACTGATCGAACGCGGCAAGCAGCACGAGCTCGCCGACGGCCTGGAGCTGAGCAATCCGCAGGGCGTCAAGCTCAAGCGCGGCACCTCGGTCGGCCGGCTGTATTTCCAGCACCGCACCAGCAGCAACGGCCACGCCAAGGCGGACAACCAGATCCTGGCGGCGGTGATCGAGCTGCGCGACCAGAACCCGGGCCGCGACGTCATCCTGGTCACCAAGGACATCAACCTCAGGATCAAGGCCAGCATCAACGGGCTGGTCGCCGAGGACTACGAGAACGACCGCGCGCTGGACGATTTCTCCCTGCTCTACACCGGCTCGACCGCCCTGCCGGAGGATTTCTGGGAGCTGCACCCGGAGGTGCGCTCGTGGACCGAGCGCGGCCGCACGTTCTACGAGGTGAAGCGGCGCGAGGAGGAAACCTGGTACCCGAACGAATGCCTGTACCTGCCCGGCGAGAACGCGATCGAGCTGCGCGTGCTGCACCTGGACGACGTCAGCGCCACGCTGGTGCTGCTGGACGACCACTCGCACGCCAACCACCACGTGTGGGGCATCGGCGCGCGCAACCGCGAGCAGAACTTCGCGCTCAACGCGCTGATGGATCCGGACATCGACTTCGTCACCCTGCTCGGCAACGCCGGCACCGGCAAGACCCTGCTCGCGCTGGCCGCCGGCCTGGCCCAGGTGATGGACCAGCAGCGCTACCGCGAGATCATCATGACCCGCGCCACCGTCTCGGTCGGCGAGGACATCGGCTTCCTGCCCGGCACCGAGGAAGAGAAGATGACGCCGTGGATGGGCGCGCTGACCGACAACCTCGAAGTCCTGGCCAACCCCGAGGACGGCGGCAGTTGGGGCCGCCAGGCCACCAACGACCTGCTCGCCTCGCGCATCAAGATCCGCTCGCTGAACTTCATGCGCGGGCGAACCTTCCTGAGCCGCTACCTGATCATCGACGAGGCGCAGAACCTCACTCCGAAGCAGATGAAAACCCTGATCACCCGCGCCGGCCCCGGCACCAAGATCGTCTGCCTCGGCAACGTGGAGCAGATCGACACGCCCTACCTCACCGAGACCACCTCCGGCCTCACCTACGCGGTCGACCGCTTCAAGAACTGGGAGCACTCCGCGCACGTCACCCTGCGCCGGGGCGAGCGTTCACGGCTGGCGGATTTTGCGGCCGAGGCGCTATAGGGCCGGGATCCGGGATTCGGAAGAAACACGAATTCGCCACATCGTCACTCCCGCGAAGGCGGGAGTCGCTCTTGCAGCTGGCACCGACCGCTAAGGATGAACAGGCAAGCGCCCGGGCCGAAGCCAGGGCGCCGCATCCGGGTAGAATGCAGCTCTCGATAGTCTCCCGCTGCCCGCGTCGTCATGATCCTCACCCCCCGCCTGATCCTGCTGGTCCTGTTCGCCTTCTTCGTGCTGTGCGTGCTGCTGGTGCACCTGCGCGGCCGCGTACGGCTGCGCTTCGATCGCCAACTGGTTGACCACTCGGCCGTGTTCGCACCGTACAACCTGCTGATGTATGCGTTCTCGGCGGTGCCGGCCAAACCGATCCTCGATCGTCGCGGCTTTCCCGAACTGGACCTGCTGCAGGCGAACTGGCAGACCATCCGCGACGAAGCATTGCAGCTGACCGAAGCCGGCCACATCCGCGGCACCACGAAGAACGACGACGCCAGCTTCAACAGCTTCATCAAGCAGGGTTGGAAGCGCTTCTACCTGAAGTGGTACGGCGAGCCGCTGGCGTCGGCCGAGGCACTGTGCCCGAAGACGGTCGCGCTGCTCAACACCATTCCCGGCATCAAGGCGGCGATGTTCGCCACGCTGGCGCCGAACAGCCGCCTCAATCCCCATCGCGATCCGTTCGCCGGTTCATTGCGCTATCACCTTGGCCTGATCACGCCGAACTCGCGCGACTGCCGCATCTTCGTCGACGGCGAGGAACACGCCTGGGGCGACGGCAAGGACGTGGTGTTCGACGAGACCTACGTGCACTGGGTGGAGAACAAGACCGACCAGACCCGGGTGATCCTGTTCGCCGACGTGGAACGCCCGCTGCGCACGCTCTGGATGAGCGCGGTCAACCATCGCGTCGGCGCCTTCATGGGCCGGATCACCGCCTCGCCCAACAGCGACGCCGAGAAGACCGGCTTCGTGAACCGCCTGTACGCATGGAGCCAGCGCAAGGGCGCCCTGCACCACTGGAAGGCGGCGTTCAAGCGACGGCACAAGAAGCTGTACAAGGCCGGCAAGTACGCCGGCATCGTGCTGCTGATGTGGCTGGTTTTCCTGGCGCCCTGGCCGCTGTTCCGCTGAACTGTCACGTTTTGCGGGCGTGGCGCGTCCTGGCTGGGTCGACCTCCGAAGCATCCCATGGACCCGCAAACCGCCCTGTTCCAGCAACACCGCCAGCGCCTGTTCGGCCTGGCCTACCGCATGCTCGGCACGCCCAGCGACGCCGAGGACGTGCTGCACGACGCCTGGCTGCGCTGGCACGCGCAGGATACCGACGCGCTGGACGATCCGGAGGCGTGGCTGGTCACCGTGACCACGCGCATCGCGCTGGACCGCCTGCGCCGCGCCAAGACCGAGCGCGCGCACTACGCCGGACCGTGGCTGCCGGAGCCGCTGACCGTCGATGCCGACCAGCCCGAAGCGCAACTGGAGCGCGCCGAAAGCCTCACCCTCACCTTCCTGTTGCTGCTGGAGCGGCTGAGCGCGGAGGAGCGCGCCGCCTTCCTGCTGCGCGAGGTGTTCGATTACAGCCACGCCGAGACGGCCGCGATGCTGGAGATCAGCGAGGACGCCTGCCGCCAGCGCGTGCATCGGGCGAAACAGCGGCTGCGCGAGGATCGACCGCGCCAGGCGATGCTGAACATCGACACCCAGCGGCGCCTGCTCGAACGCTTCATGCAGGCGCTGCAGCAGCCCGACATGCCTACACTGCGCGCCCTGTTTGCCGAAGACGCCATGAGCGTCTCCGACGGCGGCGGCCTGGCGCGGGCCATCCTGCACCCGCTGCACGGCGCCGAGCGGCTGGCCCGGTTGTACATGCAGATCGCGCTGCAGCAACAGCGCCACGGCGGTGTGCGCTATGAGATCCATCAGCTCAATGGCATGCCGGCGCTGTTCGGCTGGCACGGCGACACGCTGATCTCGGCCAGCTGGATCGACGACGACGGCGAGCGCATCACCGCGGTGCACGCGTTGCGGCATCCCGGCAAGCTCGCCCGACTGGCGGCTGTCACGAAATCGGGGGCATCCACGTCCTTGCATTGAATGGCCAATCCCGGCCGCACTGCAAGGAAAACCCCATGCCCCGTTTCGATGTCACCAAACACCCCGACGCCATCAAGCCGCTGCTCGCGCTGAGCGAATATGTCAAGAACTGCGGCCTCGAACCGAGCCTGATCGAGCTGGTGCTGATGCGCTCCTCGCAGCTCAACGGCTGCGCCTACTGCCTGGACATGCACAGCAAGGACGCCCGCGCCGCCGGCGAGACCGAGCAGCGCCTGTACCTGCTGCAGGCTTGGCGCGAAGCGCCGTTCTACAGCCCGCGCGAACGCGCCGCGCTGGCCTGGTGCGAGGCGGTGACCCGGCTCGACCCGATCCACGGCGTGCCCGACGAGGTCTACGACGAAGTCCGCGCCCAGTTCAGCGCGGAAGAACTGATCGACCTCAACATGGCGGTGATCGTGATCAACGGCTGGAACCGCATCGCCATCCCGTCGCGCGCCGAGCCGGGCAGCTATCGGCCGGCGAAGCACTGACGCGCGGGTAACGGCAGGCTCCGGCTGCGTCTCGAAGAAGAAGCCGCGGCATGCCCGCGGCTTCTTCTTCAATGAGGGCGCGGATCAGGCCGCGAGGCGCTTCACGATCGCGTCGGCGAAGCTGCTGGTGTTGCCCTTGCCACCCAGATCCGGCGTCACGCTGTCGCGGTCGTGGGTCATGGTGTCGCGGATTGCCTGGCGCAACCGGTCGCCCTTGGCCACCATGTCCAGGTAATCGAGCATGTCGGCCGCGGCCAGCAGCAGCGCGCACGGATTGGCGATGCCCTTGCCCGCAATGTCCGGCGCCGAGCCGTGCACCGCCTCGAAGATCGCCGCGCGCTCGCCGATGTTGTCGCCCGGCGCCAGGCCGAGGCCGCCGACCAAGCCGGCGCACAGGTCGGAGAGGATGTCGCCGAACAGGTTGGTGGTGACGATCACGTCGAACTGGTACGGGTTCATCACCAGCTGCATGCAGGTGTTGTCCACGATCATCTCGTTGAACTCGATCTGCGGGTACTCCTTGGCGATCTCGCGCGCCACGTTGAGGAACAGGCCCGAGCTGGTCTTCAGGATGTTCGCCTTGTGCACCGCGGTGACTTTCTTGCGGCCCTTCTTCACCGCCAGTTCGAACGCATAGCGCACGATCCGGCTGCTGCCCTTGCGCGTGTTGCGCGCGACCGACTCGGCGATCTCGCCGTCCGCGGACAGGGTCTGTCCCTCGGAACGGTACGCGCCTTCGGTGTTCTCGCGCACGGTGATGATGTCGATGTTCTCGTAGCGCGACTTGGTGCCGGGGAAACTGACCGCCGGGCGCACGTTCGCGTACAGGTCGAAGTGCCGGCGCAGGGTCACGTTGACCGAGGTGAAGCCGCCGCCGATCGGCGTGGTCAGCGGGCCTTTCAGCGCCACCTTGTGCTCGGCGATCTTGTCCAGCGTGGCCTTCGGCAGCAGGTCGCCGTGCTTCTCCAGCGCGACCATGCCGGCGTCGACGAAGTCGTAGGAAAGACCGCAGTCCAGCGCGTCGAGCACGCGCAGCGTGGCAGTCATGATCTCCGGGCCGATGCCGTCGCCGGGGATCACGGCAATCGTCTTGCTCATGGGGGTAACTCCTTGGAACGGAATGCTGCGGGCAGTGCGCGCGCATGGGGATGCGCACGCGCCGAAACCGGACGATTATCGCCGATCGGCCCCGGTGCGAACAGGGCAGGCGCCCCGCAAGGCGTTGAAAATACTCGCACGCAGCATTGCAAAAAACCGCAGACGGACGCCGGCTATGCCGGGGCGTGGTCGGCACAGGCGGCCGCATCGTTCGCGGCACCCGACTCCAGTTGGTCGAGCAGGTCCACCGCACGGCGCAGGTGCGGGATCACGATCGAGCCGCCTACCACCAGGCCCACGCTGAACACCTCGAAGAACTCGTCGCGCTGCACGCCGGCGTCCTTGCACTGGGCCACGTGGTAGCTGATGCAGTCGTCGCAGCGCAGCACCAGCGAGGCGACCAGGCCCAGCATCTCCTTGGTCTTCACATCGAGCGCGCCGGCCTTGTAGGTCTGCGTGTCCAGCGCGAAGAAGCGCCGCACGACCTGGTTGTCCTCGGCCAGGATGCGCTCGTTCATGCGCTGGCGGAACGCGGTGAACTCGGCAAGCTTGTCGCTCATGCGGCCTGCCCCAGCAGCTCGCCCAGCTTGCCGCTGCGGTCGGCCGCCACCAGGTCGTCGTAGCCGCCCACGTGCCGATCGTTGATGAAGATCTGCGGCACCGTGCGGCGGCCGCCGCTGCGCGCCAGCATCGCGTCGCGCTGCGCCGGGTCGGTGTCGACGCGCACCTCGGTCCACTCCAGCCCCTTGGACTTGAGCAGGTTCTTCGCCGCCACGCAGTACGGGCATACCGCGGTGGAATAGACCTCGATCTTCGACATCACGACACTCCGCAACTTGGGGAAAGGCCACCCTCATATGGGGCCGCACGCCGGCGGCTCAAGCGGAACCGACGCGGCCGGCCACGGTCTCAATGCTATTGTCACCCACCTGATGAGCATGGCACCACGACCACTCGCACCGCGCCTGCTGACGGCGCTGATCACCGCCGGGCTGGCCTGCGCCGCCGGCGCCCAGCAGGACGTGCGCCTGCCCGACCTGGGCAGCTCGGCGAACGCGCTGATCTCGCCGCAGGAAGCGCAGGACTACGGCGCTTCCATGCTGCGCCAGATGCGCGCGCTGGACATGGTGGTGGACGACCCGCTGCTGGACGACTACATCAACGACCTCGGCTACCGGCTGGTCGCCAGCAGCGACAAGCCGAAGGACCACTTCGCGTTCTTCGTCGTCAAGGACCAGGAGATCAACGCGTTCGCCGCCCCCGGCGGCTACATCGCGGTGAACGCCGGGCTGATGACGATCACCCGCGACGAGAGCGAACTGGCCGGCGTGGTCGCGCACGAGATCGGCCACATCACCCAGAACCACCTGCAGCGCGCATTCGAGGATTCGAAGAAGGACGCGCCGCTGATGGCGCTGGTGCTGCTCGGCGCGATCGCCGCCGGCGCCGGCAGCAAGAGCGGCGACGCGCCAATGGCGGTGCTGGCCGGTGGCCAGGGCCTGATCGCGCAGAAGTCGATCAACTTCACCCGCAAGGACGAGATCGAGGCCGACCGCGTCGGCATCCAGACCCTGGCCAAGGCCGGCTTCGACCCGAACGCGATGGCCGGCTTCTTCCAGCGCATGCAGGACGTGATGAGCGCCGGCGCCGGCGGCGAGGACGTGCCGGCCCTGCTGCAGACGCACCCGGTGACGACGATGCGCATCAGCGACGCGAAAGCACGCGCCGGCGCGCTGATCGCCGCGCAGAAGCTGCGCCCCGCCGCCACCCTCATGGACAAGCTGCAGTGGGAGAAAAGCACCGCGCCGATCGCGTTCGTGAAGGATCCCACCACGTTGTTCCAGCCGCCCGCCCGCGGCCACCTGGACAGCTACGCCCTGATGCGCGAGCGCGTGCGCGTGCTGGCCGGCGATGCGACCAAGCTGGCCACCTACTACAGCGCCAACCTGCAGACCCGGCCGGACTTCGACATCCCGGCGAACCGCTACGGCTACGCGCTGGCGCTCACCCGCAGCGGTCGCGGCGCCGCGGCCGTCGAGCAGCTGCAGCCGCTGCTGCAATCCCACCCCGAGAGCCTGATCCTGAAGCTGGCGCTGGCCGACGCCCGCCTGCAAGCCGGGCAGCGCGCCGCGGCGCTGGCGGCGTACGCCGGGCTCAACACCCAGTCACCGCGCAATCGCGCCGTCGCGCTCGCCTACGCCAAGGCGCTCACCGCCGGGGGCGACCAGCAGCAGGCCCGCCTCGCCGCCGACCTGCTGCGGCCACTGCTGGACAATGCCAGCGAGCCGGAGATCTACAGCACCTACGCCCGCGCCAGCGACAAGGCCGGCGACAGCGTGCGCGCCGGCGAGGCCTTTGCCGACGCCAGTTACTATTCCGGCCGTCCGTACGATGCGATGGAGCAGCTCAAGCGGCTGCTCAGGCGCGACGACCTGGACTACTACGCGCGGGTGCGCATCCAGGCGCGCATCGCCGAGCTGACCCCGCTGGTACTGGAACTGCACAAGCGCAAGATCAAGACCGAGGACAGCCCGGACGACGGTTCCCGGCAATAGATGCGGGCTCCGTGTCATCGACACGTAACATCCATCCGCTGCAATATGTCCGTCACAAGCCAAGGCAGACCACGGCGTGCACAAACGCATCCTGATCGTTGAAGACGAAACCTCGATCCGCGAGATGATCGCCTTCGCCCTGCGCAAGGCCGGCATGGATGCGATCCAGGCGGCCGATGCCCGTGCCGCCCAGCTGGCGCTGGCCGAGCAGGTGCCCGACCTGATCCTGCTCGACTGGATGCTGCCGGGCATGAGCGGCCTCGAACTGGCCCGGCGCCTACGCAAGGAAGAGCTCAGCCGCGAGATCCCGATCATCATGCTCACCGCCCGCGGCGAGGAAATGGATCGCGTCAACGGCCTCGAGGCCGGCGTCGACGACTACGTGGTGAAACCCTTTTCCACCCGCGAGCTGGTTGCCCGGATCAAGGCCGTGCTCAGGCGCAGCCAGGGCGACGACGGCTCCGGCGTGGTCGAGCTGGGCGGCCTGCGCATCGACGGCCCGGCGCACCGGGTGTTCGCCGGCGACGAGCCGGTGCCGATCGGTCCCACCGAATACCGCCTGCTGTATTTTTTCATGACCCATCCCGAGCGCGTCTACTCGCGCACGCAACTGCTCGACCACGTCTGGGGCGGCAGCGTGTACGTGGAGGAGCGCACCGTGGACGTGCACATCCGCCGCCTGCGCAAGACGCTGGAGCCGTGGAAGCTGGACGAACTGGTGCAGACCGTGCGCGGCACCGGCTACCGCTTCTCGACCAGCACCTGAGCCGGCGCGGGCAAGCTTGCGGTATCCGCGGCTATTGCCGATGCTGGCCCGCCTTCCATACTCTGGCGCCAGCATGACCCCGCCTACCACGCCATCCTGGAAACTGCCCGCGGCGCTCGCCGCGGCGCTGTGCACCGGCGCTGCGCTGGGCTGGCTCGCCGACGGCCGCTTGGCGACAGGCATCGCCGTGGTCGCGGTGGCCGAAGTCGTCTTGCTGCTGACCCGGATCCGTCATCAAGCGCGGGCCATGATGGCTGCACCGACCGCCGTCAGCCCTCTCCAGCATGACCGTTTCATGACGCGTTCCCGCCGCATTGCCTCCTCCCTGCGCGATCTTCGCAACGCCGCCGGGCAGCTGCCGGATGCGGTGGTGCTGCTCGACCGCCAGCAACAGATCCGCTGGTTCAACCACGCCGCCGAGAACCTGCTCGGGCTGCGCCGGCCGGACGACCGCGGCGCGTCGCTGCAGCAGCGGCTGGCCGGCTCGGAACTGGCCGGCTGGCTGCGCGACGGCGCGCGCGAGCCGCTCACCGACGCCGCCGCCCCCGGCCGGGCGGACAGCCAGCTCAACGTCAGCCTGCTGCCGTTCGGCGATCACGAACAGCTGCTGCTGGCGCACGACATCAGCCACCTGAACCGGCTCGAACAGGTGCGCCGCGACTTCGTGGCGAACGTGTCGCACGAGTTGCGCACGCCGCTGACGGTGATCCACGGCTACCTCGAACTGCTCGATCCGGAGGACGTGCCCGAACTGGCGCCGGTGCTGGGCGAGATGCGCACGCAGTCGAAACGGATGGGGCAGATCGTGGAAGACCTGCTGACCCTGTCGCGGCTGGAAACCCAGCACGAAGTGGCCGACGAACGCGTGCCGATGGCGGCGCTGCTGGCCACCGTGCGCAAGGAAGCCGAGGCGCTCAGCCAGGGCCGCCATCGCATCGTGCTGGAATCCACCGCCGAGGCGGACCTGCTCGGCTCGCCGAAGGATCTGCACAGCGCGCTGTCGAACCTGGCCAGCAACGCGGTGCGCTACACCCCGGCCGGCGGCAGCATCACGATCCGCTGGCAGCGCGTGCCCGACGGCGCGGTGTACTCGGTCACCGATACCGGCTTCGGCATCCCCGCCTCGCACCTGGCCCGGCTCACCGAACGCTTCTACCGGGTCTCCTCCAGCCGCTCGCGCGAAAGCGGCGGTACCGGGCTGGGCCTGTCGATCGTCAAGCACGTGCTGAACCTGCACCAGGCACAGCTGAAGATCGAAAGCGCGCCGGGCGTCGGCTCCACCTTCTCCTGCCATTTCGGCCCGGCGCGATTGCTCGCTCCCGGCGGCAGCGACGAAAGCTGAGCGCCGCTTCAAAGTCGGCCCGGGAATTTTGAACACCCTCCCGGGCCGCGGCGGCGCCGCATGCAATGGCCCAGGCCATGCGCCAGAATGCGGCATGGCCCAACCCTCACCCACCCCGCCCGACGCCACCGATCTGAGCACTCCCGGCCTGTACCTCAGCCGGGAGCTGGCCGCGCTGGAGTTCAATTTCCGCGTGCTGGCGATGGCCCGCGATGCCGCCGTGCCGCTGCTGGAGCGGTTGCGCTACCTGAGCATCGTGGCGAACAACCTCGACGAGTTCTTCGAGGTGCGGGTGGCGATGCTCAAGCACCACCACGCCTACGGTTCGGCCGCGCCGGGGCCGGATGGCATTCCCTCCGGCGAGTTGCTGACGCGTATCCGCAGCCGCGTGCTGGACCTGGTCACCGAGGTCTACGCCGCCTGGCAGGAGCAGATCGGCCCGCAACTCGATGCCGAGCAGATCCACATCCTCACCCGCAAACGCTGGAGTCCGCGCCAGCACCGCTGGCTGCGCGGCTACTTCGAGCACGAGGTGCTGCCGGTGCTGTCGCCGCTGGGACTAGATCCGGCGCATCCGTTCCCGCGCATCCTCAACAAGACGCTGAACATCGCGGTGGTGTTGCGCGGCCGCGACGCGTTCGGCCACGAAGGCCACATGGCGCTGGTGCGCGCGCCGCGCTCGCTGCCGCGAATCATTCGTGTGCCGGCCGAGGTCAGCGGCCCCGGCGAGCATTTCGTGTTCCTGGCCGAACTGCTGCAGGCCTTCGTCGACCTGATGTTTCCCGGCCTCAAGGTGGTCGGCTCGTACCAGTTCCGGGTCACCCGCAACAGCGAGCTGATCGTCGAGGAGGCCGAGGTGGAGAACCTCGCCCTGGCGCTCAGCGAGGAACTGGTCGGGCGCGGCTACGCGCGGCCGGTGCGGCTGGAGATCGCCAACGATTGCCCGCAGGCGATCACCGCGATGCTGACCCGGAACTTCGAACTGGACGACGCCGACGTCTACCGCTGCGACGGCCCCGTCAACATCATCCGCGCCGGGCTGATCTACGACTGGCTGGACCGGCCGGAGCTGAAGTTCCCGCGCTTCAACCCGCAGCTGCCGCCGGCGCTGGAGAGCAGCCGCAACAAGTTCGACGTGATCGGCCAGCACGACGTGCTGCTGCACCACCCGTACCAGAGCTTCAACGCGGTGATCGACCTGCTGCGCCAGGCCACTGCCGACGCGCAGGTGCTGGCGATCAAGCAGACCCTGTACCGCGCCGGCGAAGACACCCCGCTGGTCGACCTGCTGGTGGAAGCCGCGCGCCACGGCAAGGACGTCACCGTGGTGATCGAGCTGCGCGCGCGCTTCGACGAGGAGGCCAACATCCGCCTCGCCACGCGCCTGCAGGAGGCCGGCGTGCAGGTGGTCTACGGCGTGGTCGGCTACAAGACCCACGCCAAGATGATGCTGATCGTGCGCCGCGAGGGCGAGGCGCTGCGCCGCTACGTGCACCTGTCCACCGGCAACTACCACCAGGCCAACAGCCGCATGTACACCGACATCGGCCTGATGACGGCCAACCCGGAGATCGGCGAGGACCTGCACAAGGTGTTCCAGCAGCTGTCCGGGCTGGGTCCGATCATCGAACTGAAGCGGCTGCTGCATTCGCCGTTCACGCTGTACCCCAGCGTGCTGGCGAAGATCGAGCGCGAGACCGCGCACGCGCGAGCCGGGCGCCCCGCCCGCATCGTGGCCAAGTTCAATGCGCTGAACGAGGCGCGCGTGATCGAGGCGCTGTACCGCGCCTCGACGGCCGGCGTGGAGATCGACCTGATCGTGCGCGGCGCCTGCACGTTGCGCCCCGGCCTGCCCGGCATTTCCGAGCGCATCCGCGTGCGCTCGATCGTGGGGCGCTTCCTCGAACACAGCCGGGTGTACTGGTTCGCCAACGACGGCGACCCCGAGATCTACTGCGCCAGCGCCGACTGGATGGAACGCAACCTGATGCGGCGGATCGAGGTGGCGTTCCCGATCCTCGACCCCGAACTGGCCGCACGCGTGTTCGAGGAGACTCTGGCCAACGGCCTGGCCGACAACACCCAGGCGTGGCTGCTCGGCAGCGACGGCCGCTACACCCGCGCCGAACCCGGTGACGACCCGCCGTACAGCGCGCAGCAGGGCCTGCTCGATCGTTACTGCAAGTGAACCGGCGCACCGCATGAGCCATCGTTTTCCCCATGCCGCACCTGCGTGCGAGAATTCGCGCTTTGCCGTCGCGGGAGCCCGGGCGTGAGTCCAGCCGAACAGACACCGATCCGCGACGGCGAACTGATCGCCGCCGTGGACATGGGCTCGAACAGCTTCCACCTGGTGGTGGCGCGCATGGAGCATGGCGAGCCGCGCGTGATCGACCGCCTGCGCGACACCGTGCGGATGGCCGCCGGCCTGCGTGCCGACGGCACCCTGGACGCCGAGCGGCGCGCCCGCGCGATGGCCTGCCTGGCCCGTTTCGGCCAGCGCATCGCCGGCCTGCCGTCGATGCGGGTGCGCGCGGTGGCCACCAACACGGTGCGCCGGCTGGCCTCGCCGCAGACCTTCCTGACCACCGCCGAGGCCGCGCTCGGCCACCCGATCGAGGTGGTCTCCGGGCGCGAGGAAGGCCGCCTGATCTTCCTCGGCGCGGCCCACGACCTGCCCGCTTCGCGCGAACCGCGGCTGGTGATCGACGTCGGTGGCGGCAGCACCGAGTTCATCATCGGGCGCGGGCTGGCGCCGCTGCACACCGAGAGCGTGCAGGCCGGCTGCATCGCCTCGACCTTGCGCTTTTTCCCCGGCGGCAAGCTCACCCGCAAGCGCTGGCAGCGCGCGCGCAGCGAGATCGGCGTGCTGCTGCAGCAGTTCGCCGAGGACTATCGCGAATCGGGTTGGCAGGACGCCTACGGCTCCTCCGGCACCGCCAAGTCGATCGGCGCGGTGGTGCAGGCGATGAAGTTCTCCGACGACGGCATCACCCCGGCCTCGCTCGCCTTATTGAGCGACGCGCTGATCGAGCACGGCCAGATCGGCACGCTGAAGCTGCCCGGCCTGGTCGAAGAGCGTGCGCCGGTGATCGCCGGCGGCGTGGTGATTTTCGAGGCGGCATTCGCCGCGCTCGGCATCGAGCGGTTGCGCGTGTGCGAAAGCTCGATGCGCGAAGGCCTGCTGTGGGACCTGCTCGGCCGCGCCGGCGGCAGCGATCCGCGCACCGCCAGCATCGACGCGCTGGCTACCCGCTACGGCGTGGATCGTGCCCAGGCGCGCCGGGTCGAGTCGACCGCCCTGATGCTGTTCGACCAGGTCGCGCACGCCTGGAAACTGGACGCCGATGCCCGCGAGTGGCTGTCGTGGGCCTCGCGCGTGCATGAGATCGGCCTGGCCATCGCGCACAGCCAGCACCACCACCACGGCGCCTACATCCTGCGCCACGCCGACCTCGCCGGCTTCTCGCGGCAGGAACAGCAGCTGCTGGCGGCGGTGGTCGAGATGCACCGGCGCAAGCCGGACAAGGCGGTGGTCGCCACCCTGCCGCAGCGCTACCGCCAGCTGGCCCGCTACAGCACCGCGCTGCTGCGCCTGGCGGTGCTGTTCCGCCGCGCGCGTCGCGCCGAGTCGCTGCCGCAGATGAAGCTCGCCGCCAGCAGCAAGTCGCTGCGGCTGACCCTGCCGCTGGCCTGGTTCGAGCAGCACCCGCTCAGCGAGGCCGACCTGCAGCAGGAACAGGCGCCGATGGCCGAACTGGGCATCAAGCTGGACATCTCCAGCAGCTGACCGCGCCGACCAGCCCGCTTTTGCCGCGGCCGCGTATCATCTCCGGACACCCAGACCATACTGATGCCCATGTTGAAATGCCTGCTCGCCACGCTGCTCCTGATCCTGCCGCCGACGCTGGCGGCGCAGACCGCCAGGCCGGCGCCAGCCACCCCCGCCACGCCACCGCCACAGGTCGTGCTGCGCACCTCGCAGGGCGACATCACGCTGGAGCTGTACCCAGACAAGGCGCCGAAGAGCGTAGCCAACTTCCTGCAGTACGTGCGCGACGGCTTCTACGACGGCACCCTGCTGCACCGGGCCATCCCCGGCTACCTGGTGCAGGGCGGCCTGTACACCCGCGACCTGCAACCCAAGCGCACGCGATCGGCCGTCGCCAGCGAGGCGGACAACGGCCTGTCCAACCTGCGTGGCACCGTCGCCGTCGCCCGCGGCGCCGACCCGAACTCCGGCACCGCGCAGTTCTTCTTCAACCTGGTCGACAACCGCCGGCTGGACTTCGTCGGCAACCAGAGCGGGCTGACCTGGGGCTATACCGTGTTCGGCAAAGTCATCAAGGGTATGGAGGTGGTCGACAAGATCGCCGCGCTGCCCACCCGTCCACTGGGTCCGTTCGCCGGCGACGTACCGAACCCGCTGGTGCTGATCGAGGCCGCCCACGTGGTCGGCGAGGAAGCCCCGGCCCCTGCCGCCAGTGCGGCAGCACCGGCCACGGCCGCGTCGGCGACCACCAAGCCCGCCGCCAGACCGGACAGGAAAGCCGCCAAGCCCGCCGGCAAGGGCTGACGTTGCGATGGCCACCCTGTTCATCGCCGACCTGCACCTGGACCCCGCCCGTCCGCAGATCACCGACCTGTTCGAGCGCTACCTGGCCAGCGACGAAGTCCGCCACGCCGACGCGCTGTACATCCTCGGCGACCTGGTCGAGGCCTGGATCGGCGACGACGACGACGCCGAGTTGCCTGCGCGCATCGCCGCCGCCACCCGTACCGTGCGCGATGCCGGCGTGCCGGTGTATTTCATGGTCGGCAACCGCGACTTCCTGCTCGGCTCGGCGTTCGCCGCAGGCGCCGGCCTGACCCTGCTCGACGACGGCACCGTGCACGACATCCACGGCCGCCGTACCCTGCTGATGCATGGCGACGTGCTGTGCACCGACGACCTCGCCTACCAGGCCGTGCGCCAACAGGTGCGCACGCCCGAGTGGCAGGCGCAGATCCTGGCGATGCCGCTGCAGGCGCGCCGCGCGTTCGCCGCCAAGGCGCGCGAGGACAGCAAGGCGCATACCGGCAGCACGATGGAAAGCATCATGGACGTCAATGCTGATGCCGTGGCCGAAGCCATGCGCAAGGCGGACGTGACCCGGCTGATCCACGGGCATACGCACCGCCCGGCCATCCATCGTTTCGAGCTGGACGGGAAACCGGCCGAGCGGATCGTGCTGGGGGACTGGTACGAGCAAGGGTCGGTGTTGGTGGCGGACGGCGATCGCGTGGAGCTGCGCGGATTGGCGGTGGGGTGAGGCCCGCACGGGCCAGAGACTTGGCGTCAAGAATTGCCCCCAGCCGTCCGGACTGAACGTAACGCCGAAGCTGCGGAGTCGAAGCCTCGGTGCAGCCTCCTGCCAAACACGCCCTGCTTCACCGGCGAGCAAAAGCTCACTTCAATGGAATGCGTCGCGGCGTAGAGGGCGCGGGGATTGTTCGGCGCATCCATGGTGAATCCCATCCATGGGATTCACCCTGCCGCGCTGCGCGCTCCAGGGCCAGCCTGCGGCTGTCCAAAATGGTTCCAGACAATTTTGTCGAACGAAGGGTTCGTCCACCACCTCTCTCCGCCAGATACGCAAAACGCCCACTTCGATGAGCGCCTCGCGACGTGGAGGGTGCGGGGATGGTGAATCCCATCCATGGGATTCACCCTTCCGCGCTGCGCGCTCCAGGGCCAGCCTGCGGCTGTCCAAAATGGTTCCAGACAATTTTGTCGAACGAAGGGTTCGTCCACCACCTCTCTCCGCCAGATACGCAAAACGCCCCGTGCGGGGCGTTTTGCGTATCTGGCGGAGAGAGAGACCGCCTTATATAACAACAACGAGGCCCAAGCATTCGTAAAGAGCCTTAGCACAAACCCTTATCTTAAGCCGTTTGTTTAAGGTAATGGCTCAAAGAGCCACAGCGGAAATCAATCACATCCAGACTTGCATGGCATACTAGATGGCACACCAAAACTCAACCTGGAGCCTCCTCTATGGCCCTTCTCACTGACACCAAAGTACGCAGTGTCAAACCTGGAGGCGCTCCGCTCGCACATGGCGGCGTCACCGGGTTGACGCTCCACCCATCCCCCAGCAACAAAGGGCAAGGCAAGTGGGTTCTCCGCTACGTCAGCCCTGTAACCAAGAAGCGTCGTAACGCAGGGCTAGGCAGCTACCCCGAGGTCAGCATTGCCGAGGCAGCACAACAAGCTCGCTTCATGCGCGAGCAGATCGCCCACGGGAAAGACCCGCTGGAAACCAGGGCCGCCGAAGCTGCCCAGCCGCATCTGCCCAAGCTCAAAGAAGCGGCAAAGACCCTGCACAAAGAGCTGGCTCCCGGCTGGAAGAATCCCAAGCATTCCCAGCAGTGGATCAATACCCTTACCGAGTACGCCTTTCCACTGATCGGTGCGATGCCGCTGGATCAAATCCAGCCGCGCCATATCGCCGATGTGCTGCGACCCATCTGGTTGGAAAAAGCTGAGACGGCAGGACGAGTCAAGCAACGGCTACACGCGGTCATGGCGTGGGGGTGGGCACACGGCTTCTGCCAGTCCAACCCAGTCGACGTGGTAAATCACCTCCTGCCCCTCCAGCCGGGCAAGACAGTCCGCACACAGCACCAGCCTGCGATGCCTTGGACGTTGATTCCCGCGTTCGTGGCCGACCATCTGCCGCAAAGCCTTGAAGTATCGCGCCAACTCTTGGGGTTTGTGATTCTGACGGCTGCCCGCTCGGGCGAGGTGCGCCACATGACGTGGGATGAGGTGGACTTAGATGCCAAGCTCTGGACGGTGCCTGCGGAACGAATGAAGGCCAAGCTAACCCACCGCGTGCCGCTTTCCAAGCAAGCCGTAGCGCTTCTCAAGCACCAACAAGGGCTGCACCACACGTTTGTGTTCCCGTCCGTGCGCAAGGGCGTCCCGTTGTCGGACATGGTTCTAACGGCCTTTCTGCGGCGAGCGAAGGCCGTCAGTGACGTTCCAGGCCGTGTAGCCACCGCTCACGGCTTCCGATCCAGCTTCCGCGACTGGTGTAGCGAGAAGGGGTATGCGCGCGACTTGGCCGAAAGAGCGTTGGCGCACACCGTGCAGAACAAGGTGGAGGCGGCCTATCACCGAACCGACCTGCTGGAGCAACGTCGCCCGCTCATGCAGGCGTGGGCGGACTTCGTGACATCTGGCTAACTGACAAGCCCCTCCCCCAGTTGTTGCTGGGGGGAGGGGCTGTATGTGCGCCTAGCTCACAATCTCACGGCTGAGAGCGGAGCCAGCCAATTTCGACCTCGAATTGATGGATGAGTACATGCGTCATCCACGTTTTCTTAGACAAGTGTTCGATGAACTCTTGCAACTTTGCATCGGTGTCAACCTGATGGCTCGCTACGCGGTAGTGCCAGCCTGTCGAGCCAGAAAACACCAAGCAGCCATCTTCGCGGCTCAAAATTACACTCCCTTCCCCGGAATCCATCGTCAGTTCTTTTTCAGCCAAAGGAACATGTCAGATGGGGGGCATACACGCCTCTTCAAGCCGTGGCTCTGTCCCGTCGTTGAAGCTTGAGCAAGGAGGCCCAGTGGTGCAGTCTTAGGCCGACTTCGACATGCCTCGCTGAGGTAAGGACTTCCATGATTGGCACAGAGCACGATGCACCCTTTGACCTTGTGCCACTCATGGAAATCGCCGCAGAAGCGAGCTACCAGAGGCACATCCTGGCTTTGGCTGCGGCTTTCACACGCCCATCCTTGTACATCCAAATTCCATCAGGAAAAGCGGCGTATTCCAGCAATCTCAAGCGCAGTGTGCATGACGACACAAGCTGGCAGACACAGCAGCGAGTGGCTGAAGCCCGTAGCAAGGGTGTGCTCGTCATTCGTAACCCGACACTCTGCCACGACATCAGCTTTGTAGCTTTGGCACCTGAGGACGTACGACGCTTAGCGATAACAGGGGTCGTGCACGTTCAGCGGTTTATTGGTGGGGTAAAAGCTATCTCTGCGCAAGGGGACCCGGAATATATGCATGCGGTGCTTTGCCTACGTCCAGCACTGGAACCAGTGGGCTCCTCACCGTTGATCCTGGATTCGCCCGAGCATGCGACCAGAGTCGAGTTGCGAGACGTGCTTCTGGATCGTGGTGCTATGGGATTGTTGACAGGTTTAGCCGATGCCGATGGGGGGGATAACCCTTTCAATCTGCAGGTACGCGCTCCTGGCGTGTTCGTGCTGTACGCCGCTGCGAAACATTTCTTTGGGCCAAATCCCCCCGACTCCTTCAATCAAGGGACAGTTAAAAAATGGCTTCTCGACCACAGAAACCAAGCTGTCTCATGGGCATACCGTAGTTTCAATAACTACAAGGAGCTAGCCACAGAAGCCAATAGACGGCTCGCATGTAAGCTGATCGACACACGCTACGATTTAGACAAGATCGACAGAAGAAAACGACCGGGCAAGCCACTTGATGCCAAGGGGCTACAAAAAGCCATGGCATACCGCAGAGGCGGTTACGTCAGCGACCGCCTTAGCCTTGTTGCCCTGGCAGTGGAAAAATGGGCGGCATTGACCGAGGCCAACCCTGCCCCAGAAAGCGGCGCCGCTGCCATCGCGAGCCATCAGCTTGATCTGGTTGACAAGCTTCGCCGTGAACTTCTCAAGTGGGGAATAGACTCCACTAGCGAGCGAGATTCTGTCGTTGACTTTGTGACCTGGCCGAAACTGGCTGCCGACTACCGCAAAGCGAGGAAGGAACAGAGGGCTTCCAGGAAAACCCTCTTGGTGCAAAACACTAGGCATCGCGCAGGATCTCGTTGACCAAGGTAAGGTCGTGCTTGGCCTTGCGCGGTGCCCCACGCTTCACTCCGCGCCACGATGGGCGATCAATGCCCTTCCACAGATTGCGAGGGTAACCGGTGAGCACCTGGCAATCGGTTTTGGTGATGTAGCGGATCGCCTCGCGCAGGCCAAGCAGCATCATGCGATCGCTCAGATGGAGCGACCCAAGACAATTCAACGGGTACTGCGAACGCCGAGACCAGCAGTTGAAGTACGTCCCATAGCCCTCGCTGAAGCGATGCTGCCACGCCTCACCGATCAGGCGTGCATACACCTCCGCCTGCTTATGCTTGTGCCCGTCCATGGCGACGAGTACGTGGCAATGCATGCCACGACGAAAGCCGAATTCGCGCTTGCAGATCCACGCGACCACGTCCGGCACAATCCGCTTCTCGCGCAGAGCCCGACGAAACCGACGAACGCAACGGTCACCCGCATCAGTCATGGCCCATGCCTTGTACTCCGGCGCGATGTAAAGCTCGACGCGGAGGATTAGCAGCCGTGAATACTCGGAGAACTTGGTCGCCATGAACTTGCAGCACGACCGCAGGTTCTCCCGCGCGCAATGCTCGTAGTCGTTCTGGATGCGCTTGAACCTTTTGGTTCGACAAACGCGACGAACGAAACGCAGGAGATGATTGAGAGCTTTGACGGCCCACTGGTCGCTCAGATCCAGACGCTTGCCGCCGCCACGCACAAGCCACGGCACCGCCTTCTGGCAAGCGCGCAGCATCACGGTGAGGAACGGATTAAAAATGACCTTCAGGTCATCCAACCGGTAGGGGTCATCGAAGCGATATTCCGCGACTACTCCAGTCTGATTCCTGTTTTTCAAGCGACATCCCGGATACGCCATTTCGATCATGGGGATGGTGTCCATGCACACATCCAGAACCGCCGTGCCCAGTGGCGTGAGCATGGGGGTAAGGTGCCCGTAGGTGAGGAGACCTTTTCCGGTGGCCATATGCACGGCATTCTCGTTCTTGTCGGCAATACGCCTCGCCGCTCTCTCCATGCGTTTGAGCTGCTCAGGCTCGTCGATCTCCTCAGTGATGGAAGACTCGCCGTTCGCCCTGTGCACCATGCCCCGGGCGTACATCTGGTAGCGCGTCTCGCCGGCTTCTACCCCGCGCCGCATGTCTTCCAGAAGACTGACACTTGCTGCCTTGGCGGGCCTGCTGCTTTGCTTTTCTATCATTGCTTTATTTCACCTGGCATCTTGGTTTGATCATTAACTTGCAGCCAATTTGTTATTCCTGTTCACCTCCCTTGAAAAGCCATTAGATAGAAAGCCGTAAATCGGCTATCACGGATAACCCGTCAGAGCATGAATTCCTCCTTGTCAGAAGCATGGCCACGCACGTTTTTCGCCACCTTCGCACGGTTGTTGAGTTGGTCGGTCAGGTAGGCCTTGGGGCGTGTGTTCATCCAGTCGAGGATTTCGCTTTGAAGCCAACCGACAGCCGAACGATTTTTCCCGCTCCCCAAAACCCGCGGCTGCGGGAACTCGGGATCAAACGAGGAGTGGCCCACCGTGCAACGATTACGGATCGTTGACGGGCTGAGACCCGTGCGATGCGCCACTTCGGATTCGCGAAGCATGCGCTGTGCGCTGCTGAAATCAGCCATGAAGCGGAGAAGCCGCCTGAAGAGACCTTCCAACGTGAAAATAGAGCCATCTTTTTTACCCATCGCATAACCTGTGTCGTTGAGATGGGCGCAGGATGAGCCGACGGCATGGGTTTCGGCCAGATGAGACAATCTGACCTGCCGCGGCCTGGAGGTCTGAAACCCGCACCAGGACTGCGCTTGCAGGTCAGACCCCCACCAAGAAAGTAGCGCCGAAACGACTTCGGGTCAGGCAACGCGCCGGACGCGTTCGCGAGGGTGATGGGCCCCACCTTGGCCGCCCACTCCATTGCCATTGCCATTTGCTACGGAATGGTGGCCCTACCGATTGATGATGAACCCGCTTCGTTACTTCAAATGATGCCTGGCGCTATACAAGCGCACCCGATTGGACGAAACGAAACCATAGCGACGCAACGAAATTCATGGCCGGGTTTTGGCGACTTGGTGCCTAATCGGCTGTCGAGTTGGTTCAACTGTTTGAATGGGCAAAGAGAGGCGAGTTAGACGCAACGAAGTGCAATGAAGTTCGACGAAAATAGTTGCCATCCGTAATTAAGCTTCTTTGTGAAACAAAAATCCCACAAATCCACATCACCTTCCCGAGCTGCCATCCCGACAGTTCCATCCATCCGACTAACCGGTGGATGTCTCCCCTCGAAGGAGTCATTGTGATGTTCAACAACGCATGGGTAGGCTCTCCCTATCCACCACTGCTCGAATGCCTCGTCGTCTTCGCTGTGCTGTTCCTGGCCGGTGTGCTGTGGTCGTGGGGCCTTCGTTGGTATGTGGCCTGTCGCCTGAAGGAGGCTGCTGATGAATGAGGCTCTCCTGGATGACGACGGGAGCGACGACCTCGTGGAGTTCACGCCGTGCTGCCCTAAATGCCGGTCGGCCCATGTCGAGCCACGCAACCTGGCAAGGCGCTTCGGTGGGGCGATGGGTGCCATCGTAGGAACGACGGGTGGCGTCGCTGCCGCCGTGGCGGGTGCGGAGGCTGGTGTTCTGGGTGGCCCCATCGGGGTATTACTTGGCGCAGCTGCGGGTGTGGTTATCGAGGGCATTGTTGGCGGGGCCGCCGGCTGTGCGGCGGGCTCCCGTCTCGGTGACGCCATCGACCGGAACATCCTGCACAACTGCCGCTGCCGCGCCTGTGGCCATACCTTCGGCGGCACCTCCAGCTAAGCCACGACACCCTGTCGCGGTTCGCTTCGACCTTTCCCTCTCATAGCGACATACGCCCCGGGCCCGGCTTCTGCCGGGCCCGGGGCGTTATGCCGTCTCATCCAAGGAGTCTGTCATGCCAAAGGTTCCACCCTCGGCACCGCCGTCAGCCGATCATTCTCACAACGCTACAGATCAAGCCATCCTGGCTGCCGCGGAGGGCATCCTGCACGAGAAACTTCAGCGGCAAGGTTGCATCGGCAACCCGATGGATGCCGCCGACTTCCTGCGCATGCGCATGGGAGCGCTACCCCACGAGGAGTTCCATGTCCTGTGGCTCGATAACCGGCATCGCATCCTGGACTGTCAGCGGCTTTTCACCGGCACCGTCGATGGTGCCAGCGTCTATCCGCGTGAGGTCGTGCGAGCCGCCTTGGGCATCAATGCCAGCGCGGCCATCTTCGCCCACAACCATCCAAGCGGCGTAGCCGAACCCAGTGCGGCTGACCGCGCCATTACCAAGGAGCTACGCGATGCCCTAAGCCTGGTCGGTGTGAGGGTGCTCGATCACCTCGTTGTCGGTGCCGAGTGCGTCAGCATGGCCGGCCGGGGGCTTCTGTAGCTCCCTTCTCTAAGTCAAAGCGACGTACTCATTTGGCGCTTTCTCGGGGCTTCCTGACCTTCATCGCAGATGGCAGGTGCTTGGGAAGTACGTCTAGTGTGCTTTCCACCTGTTGCGCATAGGCAGCGAGTGGTGTCCCGGTGGCCTTACACCAATCGTAGAGCTGGAGGATGTCGAGTCGCCGTCGACCCAGCTCGACATCAGCCACGAAAGTTTGTGTGCGCCCCAGCTTCACGGCTAGTTGCCGCTGGGTCAACTTGGCTGACAGACGCGCGGACTTCAGGAGAGCCCACGCGATGGCGTATTCGCCTCTGTCGACCGATTTGACACTTTTGTCAGTACGCATCGCCATGGCCCCACCATACGGAGGCGCCGAGACGATCTATTTATCAACTCATGGACTTCTTATGCCTAGGCGATGCAGTCGCCAAATTGTGCTTATTTCTTGGGCTTTTTGATGAATAGATCCTTCATGCGCCACTCCTCGTTGAACCGTTTTATAGTTCAGTTCAGAATGAGGGTGCATCATTGATGCGTAGCTTGGATTCCGATCTGAGCAGCATTCAAAGCTGGCCACAGGGGGCCATCGAACAACCGATGCGAAGCCGCACACACCTAAGACAAAGCCAATGAACACTTCATCGACTGTGAAGCGGCGGTGGGCATGTCGATTGGTGACCACGCGCAGCGAGTTCTGTTTCTTCACTCTGATCTTGGGCGGGTCGGCTCTTTACCAAGGGCGGCCTGCGGGGATGGGGCCGCGTACACGAAGGCGGTTCCCGCAGTACCAGTTGAGCCAACCACACCACTCACAAGGAAACACCATGACCGCTGTTGCGAATACCTATCCGTCCTATCGGACGAACCTGCAATCGCTTTCCCCGGCCCAGCGCTACAACCTCATCATCAGTCGCCTCTTCCTGGCCACCTGCTTGGCCGGCGCAATGGCCAGTGGACTCGTATTCCTGGCAACCGACAACGGCTTCGGGCTCGTGCTTCAGTACCTGCTGCCGATCGTCGCCCTGCCGTTCATCGTTTGGCGCGGTGCCTGCCGTGGTTCCTACTTCCGCGGCACGCAGCTTCCGAGCGGGTATGTCAAGAAGGATAGCCCCGCGCTCAAGAAGGAATACATCATGGCCGCCATCGGCGGCGTGATCGTGGCGGTTCTCGTCGGCATCGGCTGCGCCGTAGTCAGTAGTGGTGGCGCAGCCTCCTTCTTCACGGTGATCGTGGGCGCCTTTGCTGCGGGCTGGTTCCATACCCGCGGCTTCCTCGCGGGCTGGAACCGCGTCGATGCGGTGGACAGCAATAACGGTCCGGCCGTCGTTGCCAAGCCCAATGCGGCCACCAGTCTCCTGATCTGGAGCGCCCTCCTGACGGTCCTGACGCTCTGTAACCTCTGGGGCATCATGCAGAACCCTTCGATGATTGAGCAGGCGTTGGCCCTCCAGTCGCAGTCGCAGTCGCAGACCTGTGACTCCACCTGCCAGGCGATGTCTGGTAACAGCAGCGATTCCCAGTAAGTCCCTCGCATACAGCCCCGCCCGGTGAGGACGGGGCTGTATGCCCTCCATCGAAGGAAGCCCCCTATGAAAACCCTCCTTTTCATCGTGGCTGTCGCCGCAGCCATCACCCTCACGGGCTGCGCCCCCGACAAGCACATCACTGAGGTGAAGGCGCTCGCCTTCAGCTACCCCAGCAACAACGTCCCAGATCCCAACATGACCGTGGATCAGGCACTCGATTATCGCAAGGTCTGCGACTCCGTGAAGTGGAAGGTCGACGAGACCGAACAGCACCAGACCTTTGTCGAATACAACTGCGATTACAAAAACGTCAAAGACTCATCGTTCATCGCTAATAACTTGGAGGAAGCCAAAGCAAAAAATCCGAACGCTACCGGAGCTGTGCGTATCGGTGATGTCTACCAGTGGGTCTATGGCGCAGACGGTAAGCCCGTGCTCTCCTACGTCACGCTGAGGTACCAGTTCGCAAACGGAACGTCCAAGGACGTGACACAGTCTGACATCGTCATGGGGGAGTTCCGTCTTACGGGGACCGGTTGGATGACGACGCTCATGCAGCAAGCGGTTGAGAACACGGCGATCGATTATGACCACTTCTACGCACAGCTCTATGGCAAACGCATTCCGCCTATGCCTCTCCCGTTGATCAAGCCTGCTTCGCCCATCACGAAGTCGACCTACGCAAATACCGTCGCCGCGCTTTATCCGGGCAAGAGTCCCACCGAAGCAGCTGCTCTTGCTTATCGGTGGATCGGTTCGCCAGTGAAGGTTCAAGGGGTGAATGCGCTTGGATATCCCACTCAGGCAGCAACCTGCAATTACAGTGGAGAAACGGTTGATAGACAGGGAAGGCCTTCTAGCGCCGGAACGATGCAATGCGATGTCACGTTGAACAATGGAACTAGAATCGGATACGACGAGGCTCAATTCGTGAGTCATCTGCTTCCTGTTGATCCCAAGGACGTACAGACGGCCCTTCGGATCATGCTCGGACTGACTGAGTCACGTTTCCATGCGGGTTTCGTTCAACTTTCGCCGACTAAGCTCCTGTGTGCGAGTCGTCTGTGCTTTGATCGGGACGGTCATGTCGTAGGGTGGGCACCTGACTCCGTCTTCACCAAGGAAACGATAATTGTTCTTCCGCCGAAAGTAACGTTCGATGCGTACGGTAATGATTTCACTCGCTACTACCCCGACCGGTCGCCTCAAGAGGCGATGAAGGCCGCTATGGACGAGCTTTCTCCCATCGGGACCTCTGGTATGAATACGGAAGGTTATCCGGTCTATGAGGTGAAATGCGTATCGGACAACGATTGCTTCCACACGAAGAATGGCCAGTTGCTTCCTCAGTCCTTCGGCAGTCCATCCAGAACTGCCGGGTACATGTTTCCCGTGAATCCGAAGGACATCGGCAAAAACGGCATCCAGTGCGATACGTACTTCTGCAAGGATGGCCAAGGCAACATCATCGGCAGTAATCCAGACCTACATCCTTCGCGGTCAGTGACAAGCACGGCCACGCCACCGCTAGCTTCTGCTCACGTCCAGCCAACACCAGTCACTCCGGTGGCACCGCAGGTGGTGAACTCGGCCGTGGCGGGTCTGACAGGACCCTCGCAGCCGCAAACCACTCCGTTGGCGCAGGCAGCTTCTAGTGACGAAGCCGACCAAGGCGGTTGGCCTAAGATGACCCCTTGCATCCAGAAGCTGCAGGACAAGTTCACGGCCGACCAACAGAAACAGAACGCCGACACATCGACCAGTCTGGAGCAGATGCAAGAGTGGGCTGACGTCTGCAAGTCGCTCGGTCAGTGATAGAGCATCCGCTCCTCCCCGCATAGGGAGGAGCGGATGCTCCATTGGTGGTACGAGCCACTGAAATAAGCAAGGCACTCCGGAGGCGCCTTGGTCGGTGCGTCGGTCATCCATGTGGCGACAACCGAAGCGACGATACATGCCGCGGGTGCCGTGAATTATAGCTTCACAAACGGATATCGATTCTTGATATTGGCGTGAAGATACTTCCCCTTGGAATCTGCGTTCATGATCCCGTCGTGTTCGCTAGAAGGTACACCGGAATACTGGTAAACCGACCCATCATTGAACTCGATCTCAAGTATCTGGTTATCCTCGTCGTAGCCGATTGAGGCGATGTTGCTTGAGCTGACTGGCGTACGTTCCACGGTCGTCTCTCCTGGTCAATTAGGCCTGCGGTTTCGTCGGTGCAGTTGTGCCTGCGTTCGGGTCCTGCTTGCGCCATGCCTCGACAAGAGGCTTGTAGTTCTCATTTTTCACAGGTTCTGTCCAGCCACCGCTTCGTACGCGCTTTCCGCTTGAGTCTTTGGGGACGACGACCAGTGGATCGTCACTGTCGGGCCGGCGACCTTCGGCGGGCCGATCAATGATCGCCCTGATGGGCATATTGACCGCCTCTCCGACCACTAGCGCCTCGCCGGTGCGCAATACCGGAAGCATCGAAAACAACCCTTTGAGGTTGTCTGAAGCGCAAGAAGTGACTTGGGAGCGATCCTTGTCATTTGTTAGCCGCATTGCAATGACGGTTCCGCACTGAGACAAAATCGTGGGATCGACTTCGGCGGGGCGTTGGCTAACTAGCATCAGGCCCACGCCGTACTTCCGCCCTTCCTTTGCGATACGTCGTGCAGCGTTCGCTGCACGGCTTTTCGACTCTGCTCCCAGGTAGACGTGCGCTTCCTCCAGCACGATCATCAATGGTCTTTGCCGACCGCCTTCCTGTTTCTGTCGTCCCCAAAATACGGCGTCGTAGAGAATGCGCAGCACGGCCCCGACGAGATCGTCAACAATCGCAGTGGGAATCCCCGAAAGATCGAAGACTGAAATCGGAGAGGCCGAGCCTATCCACTCGGCTAGCAGCGCATCAAGATCTGCGGTAGTTGAGTTGTCTTTGGCGACAGACCACTCGCCTGGGCGAAAAAGGAACTGCATCCGAGGATCGCGGAGCTTGCTTTCCAGGACGTCCAGGTGCGCGCGTGGTATATCAGCGTAGAGGCCTGCGTAGACTTTGTCAGGGTCATTCGTCTCGTTTTTAAGCGCTCGAAATCTCGGCCGCTCAAGCTTGTCCGCATCGCCAACCGCCTTCACTGGGGGCGTGCCTTCCTCGGCATAGGCGCGCGTGTTCTCGCTCTGGTTCTGGTTTTTGCTAACGCTGTGGCTAGCGCAATGCAGCGAGTACAAGTCATGCCAGAGCTGATAGACAGAGAATGGCAGCGGTGTGTCTATCGTCACCGAGAGGTCGGGCATGCCGTGAGCAACGCCGCCAGCTTTGGAAGCTCTTTTGCTCGCAAGTAGCCTCTCTTGCAGCAACGTGAGCGGAGTCGAAGTGACTGACCCCATTGACATCGAAATGAACTCTTCGGCCGTCAGCGCCCAGAACGGCACGTGCAGCTCACGCTCTCCGGCTTTGGTATCAGCGCCGACTTTGAAGACTCTGGCTAGGTCGCCAAACGCCTTTCCGTACTCGCCGTGAAGGTCAAACAACACCACGCGGGCTGATTTGAAGTGCTCCCGATTCGACACGGCGCCGAGCAAGTTTGCGACTGCATTGGACTTGCCAGCACCAGTGCTCCCGACGACTGCAGAATGACGGCTGACGAGGCGATTCAGGTCGAGATATGCGCGAATCGACTCGGCGCTGGCGACGCGGCCAATCGCAACGTACCCGTCTTCGTCCTCCGGAGCGTACACAGTCTTCAGATCTGATTCGGTAACTACGTGGACCGAGTCTCCAATAGACGGATACTGGGCTATGCCTCGCTCAAACTTCGTGCCGCGACGCCCTTGACCGACGAGTTCCACGCGAAGCCATCGGTTGCCGAACTGCGGAGCAAGTTCTGGCGGTCCGGGTGCAGCTCCAGCACCAACCTGGGAGATCACCCCATAGAGGTCAACATAGCCGGACGGAATGCGAACAAACCCACCGACTTGGCCGACCTGGTACGCCTCTCCGTTAACGAACAGGAGTCCGCCCGGCGTGTTCTCTTCCAGCTTTACGCTGATGCTCGATCCGTCAACATTCTCCACGGTGCCAAGCCGGGAAGGGGCCGAGTTAGACAGTGACGTGTGCATCAGAAGTGCTCCCGCCGCAAACTTGCTCCAAGAACAGTCCGAAGTAATGGAAATCACCGAGGCGGCAGCGCGGTACGCGATCTTTCGGATCGCTACCCGCGACGGATTCTTCTATCAACCACGGCGCGTGCTCATCGCCGCCCGTAGTTTCAGGTCGGTATCGTCCAGCACGTGTTCCCACCACTGCCCCATCTGAGGCGAGTACGGTCAGATTGCTTTGCTTCGATGCGTATTCGACGACACGGGGATGTGCGTCGAGGCTGGAGTACATCAGGGCAAAACACTGGGCGTTACGATTGCCGCGCAGGCCATCGAGCAAAATCTCATTCAGGTGGTCATCCAGGAACGAATAGCCGCAGACGATCAACCGAGGCGCATCTTTCCCATGAAAGAAGGCCCGCAAACGATCGAGCATTGCCAAGTACGGCATCCTGCGGCTTTGGTCGTACTTCAAGTGTGATGGATAGATCATCACCTTTCCGGCTGCGGCAGCACCGGTGACCCGAACGATGCGCGTCACTGTCGTCGCGTTCACGGTCTCCTCGTTCTTTTCCCAGTTTATCGAACCATGAAGTTTCCAAAGCCGCGTCCAACGCTTGGGGATCGCATCATGTTCGATCGAAGAAAGGTCGAACCAGGGTTCACGCGATCCGACAAAGCCGTCGAAGTGTGGTAAAGGATGCTGCTCAAGGGCCTGCTCAAACAGCAAGTCGTAGTTTGGTGTGAATATTTCCGTGGGCCAATCTCTCTGGACGCCTCCGATCCATGAGGCAAGGCGGGTGTACGAATTTCGGTATGCCGGCAGATTTTTGCTTATCTCCTTAGCGATCAATGCGCAAATCGCCTCATCGAGATCAGTAAGGTTCTTTTTCGTCATCCCGAGAATTTCTGCGTTTCCCCGGCGATTTGCCAATGCCCGAAGTTCTGTCAGGACATCCTCGACTGTCGGTTCTTTTCCATCAGACGGTTTGCACTCTCCATACATCGCGTCCCAATGTGTCTTGAACGTGGAAGTAGCGCCGGGCATGCTGTCAGTGGCCTGCAATCCACTGGCGACCCGCTTGGTCAACTCGACGACAGCGGGAATTAGTACGACGCTATTTTCACCAGCCGCGTCGTAGACGCCGAGAGGACAGCCTGCACCAAGAAAGCAACCGACGCGCTGCTTGTCGTCCTGAAGAACTTGACGGAGATTCCTTGCCTGCTGAGCCGCGTCGTGGAGCTGCGGCAGTGCCGGCACGGAAGGCGCGGTCGAAACGGCTGATACCGCGCCCGGAGTTGGTCCGGTTGTCATTGTGGCAACTCTCCTTGGTTGTCATCGCCCGAACCTGGCAATGCCGCCAAACTCAAGCCTTCGATTTCCTGCAACGTCTTTCCTGCTATGCCCTGAAGGTCGCCATACATCCCAACCGTGGCGACCATGACTCGCTCGATTTGCTCGTCGCGTTTTGCCCATTGCTTCATGATCGCCTTGCGCTCCCTGTCTAAGTCGTTTCTCATCGAAGAAAAGGCTTCGACGATCGCCTCGACGCGGTGACGAAATCTGGGGCCGGTGAGGTACTGATAGACCATCTCTGTCTTTGTTTGCTGTCCTTCACCGACCTGTCGCGCGACACCTATTTCGAGCAGGGTATGACGCAGAATAGTGGCTACCGGCAATGCGGCTCGGGGTGTGGTTACCCATACGCCGTCCACGACGTCAAATGTCTCGATGCCTTTCGGTAGCGCCTGGCTAACAAGAATCGACACTTCCGCCTTGGCAGCTCGCTGGTCGTCACGCAGCTTGGCAAGCCAGCCATCGCTCCAGTTCTTGGTGCGCTTCGACTCCCAGAGAATCGCTCCGCTTGGCTGCCCAGTAGAGCTGTTGACGCGCTGAAGCACATCGCCGCCAAACTCACCTTTTGCGACTGGCTCAATGGAGTCGAATGGGAACTTGGTTCGCAGGAGGCTTTCGAGATCCATCTCCTGAACTTCCCCCTGCAACTGTTGAGAGCCTTGCTCGGCTTTCTGTTTCAACTCCTCGATCTTCTGCTGCATGGAGGCGATCGTCTGATCTTTCTCCAGCACCTTGAGCTTGAGGCTGTCCTCGGCTTCTCGTTTTGCGGACGTACGAACGTCGTCTAGGCTCTCTTGAACACGCTTTTCTACGGTAAGTTCAAGCTCCCGCTTTGCATCATCCAGCTCGCGCTGTTTCTTAATTAGCCCGGCCTGCGCGTTTTGCGCTTCGGCCAGTTTTGCGTCACGGGACTTCAGCACCTCTTGCAGATCGACAAGCTCGCGGGTCTTTGCTTCTAACTCGGTCGCTGCGGCGAGTCGTGCTTTCTTGGATTCTTCGGCGATGACACGTTCGCGCTCGGTCTTTAACTGCGCAGCAACTTGATCTGCGACTTGTTCGTCTAGGGTACGTCGCGCATCGAGAATTTCCTTTTCTCTGTCCCGGATATTCTGTTCTCGCTTGGCAACGTCCTCGTCCTTCTGGCGTAGTTGTTGCTCGTACTGCTGGCGAGTTGCGGCAATCAACGGTGCCGCGAGCGATTCAGTCAGGCGAATTTCCGTCTTGCAGTTTGGGCAAACAATCTTCGGGTCCGATGTTGAGGTATCGCTCATGATCTCTTGTGCCCCGTCTTGCAGTTCCAATGTGATTGATGATGGCTTAGCAGGACGCAAGAAAGAAGGGAGCCGGCCGGAGGCCCGTCTCTTCTTTCAATCTGTACCATCAAACTTGGATGTTTGCCGCGGATGCTCAACGAGGCGCGACTGGGCACAACCACAAACAACAACGGCTGGCATACCCAATGGCATACCAGCCGTCTTTGCTTGCGAGTAAGTTGTTCTAGATCAACAACTTAGTTCATTCAATTGGCGGAGAGAGAGGGATTCGAACCCTCGATAAGGCTTTTGACCCTATACTCCCTTAGCAGGGGAGCCCCTTCGGCCACTCGGGCATCTCTCCGGGGTTTTCTTCGCATTGCTGCGGAGCCGGCAAGGATACCGACCGGCGCGGTCGAGGTAAAGCCTCAATTCACCGGATCAATGCTCAGCGGACTCATCAGGTGTGCTGCCGGCGTCGTGTTCGCCCTTGATCCGCTGATAGATCTCTTCGCGATGGACGGCCACGGTTTTCGGTGCATTGATGCCGATGCGCACCTGATTGCCTTTCACGCCAAGAACGGTAACGGTCACCTCGTCGCCGATCATCAGGGTTTCACCGACCCTGCGGGTCAGAATCAACATGATTGCTACTCCATAGTGCTGTTGGTCACAGGCCTGCGAATCGACGGTGCCTCACCCCTGAGCGCCCGCCTGTCCACAGTTCGACGATTGATCCGCCGAAGGCCCTACCGCCTTCCCGGCTCACAGCCAAAACACTCCTGAGCGTCCTGACTGGCGACACCACCGTTACCGATCGCGCCGACACTGGACCGATAGTAACTGAGCCGGAATCTCCTGCGCAATGCACCGCCAGCATGGCGGACGGTGCGTTCAGCTCGGCTGCTTGTCGCCTATTGGGCCGCGACCCAACTCGGCAGTGCGGCAAGGATGGCCGGCAAATTCGGAGTGTCGGTGCCGCCCCCTTGGGCCATGTCCGGTCGGCCACCACCCTTGCCGTCGATCTGGCTGGCGACGTGGGCCACCACGTTGCCAGCCTTGACCCGCTCCAGCGCCCTGCCGTGCACGCCGGCGATCAGCGCGACGCGGCCCTCGGCCGCGCCGGCCAGCAGCACCACGCAGTCACCGAGCTGCTGTTTGAGCTGGTCCACGCTGTCACGCAACGACTTCGCGTCGAGCCCTTCCAGCCGCGCAGCCACCACCTTGATGCCACCGACATCCTTTGCGGCTCCGGCCAGGTCGGCGGTGGCCGAACCTGCCGCCTTGCTGCGCAGCGATTCCAGCTCGCGCTCGAGCTTCTTCTGGCGGTCGAACAGCTGGCGCAGCTTCTCCACCGCCTCGTCGCCGCTGCTGGAAAGCAGCTGCGCGAACTCGGCCAGGCGACGCTCCTCGTCGACCACCCAGGCCAGCGCGCCGGCACCGGTGACCGCCTCGATGCGGCGCACGCCGGAAGCCACGCCGGCCTCGCTGACGATCTTGAACAGGCCGATGTCGCCGGTGCGCCCCACGTGGGTGCCGCCGCACAATTCGGTGGAGAAGTCACCCATCTTCAGCACGCGCACTTCGTCGCCGTACTTCTCGCCGAACAGCGCCATCGCGCCGAATTCGATCGCCTGGTCGTAACCCATGTTGTGCACCTCGGCCGCCGCGTTGCGGCGTACCTCGGCATTCACCATGGCCTCGACCCGTGCTACCTCGTCGTGGCTCATCGGCTTGTGATGCGAGAAATCGAAACGCAGCCGTTCCGGCGCCACCAGCGAGCCCTTCTGCGCGACGTGCGTGCCTAGCACCTGGCGCAGCGCCGCATGCAGCAGATGAGTGGCTGAATGGTTGAGCACGATCGCCTGGCGGCGCGACGCATCCACCCGCGCCTCGACCGTGTCGCCGGTACGCAGCGGCCGCCCGCCATGCCAGCGGCCGGCGTGGCCGAAGAACACGCCACCCATCTTCAGCGTATCGGCAACCTCGAAGCGACCAGCCGCATTGGACAGCGTGCCGGTGTCGCCGACCTGGCCACCGGACTCGGCGTAGAACGGCGTGCGGTCGAGGATCAGCAAGCCCTCCTCGCCTTCGCCCAGCTGATCGACCTGCTTGCCGCCGCGCACGATGCCGAGCACCTTGCTGCCTTCACTCTGCAGCGCCTCGTAACCAAGGAAAATCGTGGGCTTGAGCTCGCTGGCCAGCTCGGCCGGCATCTGTCCCTTGGCCTCGAACTTGCCGGCGGCGCGAGCGCGCGCTCGCTGTTCGTTCATCGCCTGCTCGAAACCGGCCATGTCGACCTCCAGCCCGCGCTCGCGCGCGATGTCGGCGGTGAGGTCGACCGGGAAACCGTAGGTGTCGTAGAGGCGAAACGCGTCGACGCCGGAAATGGTTTCCCCCGACTTCGCCGCCCGGCTCTTATTGGCGATGTCGTCGAACAGGCGCATGCCGTGTTCCAGCGTCTCGCCGAAACGATGCTCCTCGGTGCGCAGCGCGTCCTCGACGAATGCCTGCTTCGCCGGCAACTCGGGGTAGGCCTCGCCCATTTCCTCGACCAGCGGCTGCACCATCTTCCAGAAGAAGTCGCCGCGCACGCCGAGCATCCAGCCATGCCGCAGCGCGCGGCGGATGATCCGGCGCAGTACGTAGCCGCGGCCTTCGTTGGACGGCAGCACGCCGTCGACGATCAGGAAGGAGCAGGCGCGGATGTGGTCGGCGATCACGCGCAGCGACTTGTTGCCCAGGTCCTTCGTGCCGGTCAGCTCGCCGGCGACGCGGATCAGGTGTGCGAACAGGTCGATCTCGTAGTTCGAATGCTTGTGCTGCAGCACCGCGGCAAGGCGCTCCAGGCCCATGCCGGTGTCCACGCACGGCGCCGGCAACGGGCTCAGCGTGCCGTCGGGCGCGCGGTCGAACTGCATGAACACCAGGTTCCAGATCTCGATGTAGCGGTCGCCGTCCTCGTCCGGCGAGCCGGGCGGGCCGCCGGCGATCGCCGCGCCGTGGTCGTAGAAGATCTCGGTGCACGGGCCGCACGGGCCGGTGTCGGCCATCTGCCAGAAATTGTCGGATGCATATGGCGCGCCCTTGTTGTCGCCGATGCGCACAATGCGTTCGGCCGGCACGCCAACCTGCTTGTTCCAGATGTCGAACGCTTCGTCGTCGGTGTGGTAGATGGTCACCCACAGCTTGTCCGCCGGCAGCTTGAAGACTTGCGTCAGCAACTCCCACGCATAGGCGATCGCGTCGCGCTTGAAGTAGTCGCCGAACGACCAGTTGCCCAGCATCTCGAAGAAGGTGTGGTGGCGCGCGGTATAGCCCACGGCGTCCAGGTCGTTGTGCTTGCCGCCGGCGCGCAGGCAGCGCTGCACGTCGGCCGCGCGCACGTAGGACAGTTTCTCGCTGCCCAGGAACACGTTCTTGAACTGCACCATGCCCGAGTTGGTGAACAGCAGGGTCGGGTCGCTGGCCGGCACCAGCGAGCTGGACGGCACGATGGTGTGGCCCTTGGAGCGGAAGTAGTCGAGGAAGGCGGAGCGGATGTCGGAGGTTTTCATGCGGATCAAAGGTGGCAGGCGATAAAGGCCACGCCGCGGCCAGGCCGCCCGACCCGTCAACCCATCATCTGCGGATGACGGATTTCAGGAAATATCGTCGGCTTCGTCCACATCGGCGTGGGTAACACTTCGTACTGTGGCGGCGGCAAAGCCGCGGCGCAAGAGGAATTGCGCCCGCCGGGTACGCTCGGCGGGGTCCGCCGTACCCGCGCCACCGTAGCGGCGACGCAGCTGGGCGGCGGCCGAAGCGACCCAGTCGACCTCGGCCGCGTCCAGCAGCTCGCGGATACGCGCGTCGGCCAGGCCGTGGCTTTTCAGCTCCACACGCAGACGCAACGGGCCGTAACCCTGGGCGATCCGGCTGCGCAGCAGCACCTCGGCGAAGCGGTCGTCGTCCTGGTAGTGCTGCTCGCCGAGCCGCTCCAGCGCGTCGGTCGCTTCGCCGCCCTCGTAACCGCCCTGGCGCAGCTTGGTCTTCAGCTCCTTGCGCGAGTGCTCGCGGCGCGCCAGCAGGCCCAGCGCCTTGTCGTACGCGCTGCGCTTCGGCCTGGCCGGTTCGTCCTTGCCTGGCGGGCGCTTCATGGCCACGCAAACGGACATGGCCCGGGCGAGCCGGGCCATGTCTTCCGCTGGGGAACACCAACGATCACCGCTCAGACTTCCTCGAGCGCCTCTTCCGGCGCGGCGGGGGCCGGCTTGCCGACCGGTACCAGCAGGCGCTCGCGCAGCTGCTTGTCGATCTCGTTGGCGATCGCCGGGTTGTCGCGCAGGAACTGGCGCACGTTCTCCTTGCCCTGGCCGATGCGGTCGCCGTTGTAGCTGTACCAGGCGCCGGACTTGTCGATCAGGTTCTGCGCCACGCCCAGCTCGATGATCTCGCCCTCGCGCGAGGTGCCCTCGCCGTACAGGATCTCGAACTCGCACTGGCGGAACGGCGGCGCCACCTTGTTCTTGACCACCTTGACGCGGGTTTCCGAACCGATGATCTCCTCGCCCTTCTTCACCGCGCCGATGCGGCGGATGTCCAGGCGCACCGAGGCGTAGAACTTCAGCGCGTTGCCGCCGGTGGTGGTCTCGGGGCTGCCGAACATCACGCCGATCTTCATGCGGATCTGGTTGATGAAGATCACCAGGCAGCCGGATTTCTTGATGTTGGCGGTGAGCTTGCGCAGCGCCTGGCTCATCAGGCGGGCGTGCAGGCCGACGTGGGAGTCGCCCATCTCGCCCTCGATCTCGGCCTTCGGAGTCAGCGCGGCCACCGAGTCGACCACCACCATGTCCACCGCGCCCGAGCGCACCAGCATGTCGGCGATTTCCAGCGCCTGCTCGCCGGTATCCGGCTGCGATACCAGCAGGTCGTCGACCTTGACGCCGAGCTTTTCGGCGTAAGTGGGATCGAGCGCATGCTCGGCGTCGATGAATGCGGCGGTGCCGCCGGCGCGCTGGCAGCTGGCGATCGCCTGCAGCGTCATGGTGGTCTTGCCGGACGATTCCGGGCCGTAGATCTCGACCACGCGGCCGCGCGGCAGGCCGCCGACGCCGAGCGCGATGTCCAGCCCCAGCGAGCCGGTGGAGATCGTCTCGATCGCCTCGTTGACGCGGTCGCCCATGCGCATGACCGCGCCCTTGCCGAACTGCTTTTCGATCTGGCCGAGGGCGGAGGTGAGCGCCTTGCGCTTGTTGTCATCCATCGTCTTGTGTTCCGGTTGGGCTGTGATTGGGGGGCATGATGCCCGGATCGGATCTCACGGGCTGCGATCAGGTCGGATCGCCGGCGGCCGGGCCAGTATCCCACATCGGTCAAGCCGGTCTGGCGGGCGATTGCGCGTCACTCCGTCAGCGTTTTGCGCAAGCCGATGAGCGCCGCCGCCACGGTCTGCCGCCGCACCGCCTCGCGGTCGCCGGGAAAGTGGAACAGTTGTGCGTGGCCGTAGCCGCCGCGGCGTTTCCAGCCGATCCACACCGTGCCGACCGGCTTGTCCGGGGTACCGCCGGACGGCCCGGCGATGCCGGTGACCGCCACCGCCACGCCGGCGCCGAAGCGCGCCAGCGCGCCGGATACCATCTCCAGCACGGTTTCCTCGCTGACCGCGCCGGTGTGCTCCAGCGTACGCGGGTTGACCCCGAGCAGCGCCTCCTTTGCCTCGTAGCTGTAGGTCACCACGCCGGCGTCGAACCAGGCCGAGCTGCCCGGCAGGTCGGTCAGCGTCTTGGCAATCCAGCCGCCGCTGCAGGATTCGGCCGTCACCAGCATCAGCCGACAACGTTGCACCTCGCTGGCCACCTCGCCGGCCAGTGCCAGCAACTCGGCATCGGTAGGAACAGACGACGACTCCATGCGAGACTCCCGGACTTGGACGAAACTGTGCGCCACGCGCAGAGGCACCGTTCTACCCGTTCCGCGCGACCACGCCAAGACTTGCATTGCATGAGCCAAGACGATCTCACCAAGCACACCCCGTTCATGCGCCAGTACCTGTCGGCCAAGGCCGCGCACCCGGACGTGCTGCTGTTCTTCCGCATGGGCGATTTCTACGAGCTGTTCTACGACGACGCCCGCAAGGCAGCGCGGCTGCTCGACATCACCCTGACCCAGCGCGGGCAGTCGGGCGGCGCGCCAATCCCGATGGCCGGGGTGCCGTATCACGCGGCGGAAAATTATCTGGCGCGGCTGGTGCGCCTCGGCGAATCGGTGGCGATCTGCGAACAGATGGGCGACCCGGCGCTGGCCAAGGGCATCGTCGAGCGCAAGGTGGTGCGCGTGGTCACGCCCGGCACGGTGACCGACGCCGCGCTGCTGGAGGAACGCCGCGACAACCTGCTGCTGGCGATCGCCACCGGTGCGCACGGCGCCTACGGGCTGGCCTGGGTCGACCTGTCCAGCGGCCGTTTCCTGCTCAGCGAAGTGCCCAACGCCGAGGCGCTGGCCGCCGAGCTGGCGCGGCTGCAGCCGGCCGAGACCCTGGTCGGCGAGGACGTGGCGTGGCCGAAACTGGTCAGTGCCCTGCCCGGCCTGCGCAAGCGCCCGCCGTGGCACTTCGACGGCGATGCCGCAAAACGCGGGTTGAACCGCTTCTTCGGCACCCGCGACCTCGGCGGCTTCGGCGTGGACAAGCTGCCGCTGGCGGTCGCTGCCGCCGGTTGCCTGCTCGGCTACGTCGAGGAAACCCAGAAAAGCGCGCTGCCGCACCTCACCGGCATGGCGGTGGAAAGCGCCAGCGAGACGATCGCGCTGGACGCGGCCACGCGCCGCAACCTGGAACTGGACACCCACCCCAGCGGCCGCACCGAACATACCCTGCTCGGCGTGCTCGACGAGACGGTGACGCCGATGGGCGCGCGAGCGTTGCGGCGCTGGCTGACCCGGCCACTGCGCTCGCGCGAGGTGCTGCGCCAGCGCCACCAGGCGATCGGCATGCTGATCGACGGCCGCCGCGGCGAGATGCTGCGCGAAACGCTGCGCGGCATCGGCGACCTGGAGCGCATTCTCGCCCGCGTCGCGCTACGCTCGGCGCGGCCGCGCGACCTGTCTACGCTCAGGGACGGCCTGCTGGCCGCCCCTGAGCTCACTCGTGCGCTCGTCCCTGATCGCGAAAATCAAGAAGCGGGAGTTGCCAGTGCGATCATCCCTGATCGCGGAAATCAAAAAGCGGCCATCCATGGCCGCACTCTTCAAGAAAGCCTCGGCCCATTGCTGCACGCACTGGTCGAACGCATCGGCAACCACGCGGATACGGCGGCCTTGCTCGCCCGTGCCGTGGTCGAACAGCCGCCGGTGCTGCAGCGCGACGGCGGCGTGATCGCCGACGGCTACGACGCCGAACTCGACGAACTGCGCCGGCTGTCCACCCACGCCGACCAGTTCCTGGTCGAGCTGGAGGAACGCGAGAAAGCCGCCAGCGGCATCACCACGCTGAAGGTCGGCTACAACCGCGTGCACGGCTACTACATCGAGATCACCCGCGCGCAGTCGGACAAGGCGCCCACGCATTACACGCGCCGGCAGACCACGAAGAACGCCGAGCGCTACATCACCGAGGAACTGAAGGCGTTCGAGGACAAGGTGCTGTCGGCGAAGGAGCGCTCGCTGATGCGCGAGCGCGCGCTGTATGAGGCGCTGCTGGACACGCTGACCGAGAAACTCGAACCGCTCAGAACCGCTGCTGCCGCGATGGCCGAGCTGGACGTGCTGGCCACCCTGGCCGAGCGCGCCGAGGCGCTCGACTGGAACGCCCCGCAACTCACCGACGAGCCCGGCATCGCGATCGAGCGCGGCCGCCATCCAGTGGTCGAGAAAGTCCGTGACGAGCCGTTCGAGCCGAACGACCTGAAGCTCGACGACACCCGCCGCATGCTGGTGATCACCGGCCCGAACATGGGTGGCAAGTCCACCTACATGCGCCAGAACGCGCTGATCGTGCTGCTCGCGCACATCGGCAGCTACGTACCGGCGTCGCGCGCCGTGATCGGCCCGATCGACCGCATCTTCACCCGCATCGGCGCCGGCGACGACCTCTCGCGCGGCCAGTCCACCTTCATGGTGGAAATGAGCGAGACGGCCAACATCCTGCACAACGCCACCGCCGACAGCCTGGTGCTGATGGACGAGGTCGGCCGCGGCACCAGCACCTACGACGGCCTGTCGCTGGCCCGCGCCGCCGCCGTGCATCTGGCGCGCCACAGCCGTGCCTACACGCTGTTTGCCACCCACTACTTCGAGCTCACCGAACTGGCCAACGAGTTCGCGGCGATCGCCAACGTGCATCTGGACGCCGTGGAATATCACGACAAGAAGCAGGGCGAGCAGCTTGTGTTCATGCACGCGGTGAAGGAAGGCCCGGCGAACCGCAGCTTCGGCCTGCAGGTGGCCGCGCTGGCCGGCCTGCCGAAATCGGTGATCGCCGACGCCAAACGCACCCTGGCCGAACTCGAGCGCGGCATGCACCTGCACGCCAGCACGCCCGCGCCGGCCGCCGAGTCCTCGCCGCAACTGGGCCTGTTCGCCCCCGCGCAGCCTTCCGCCGCCGAGCGGATGCTGGAAGCGATCGACCCGGATGCGCTGAGCCCGCGCGAAGCGCTGGAACTGCTGTACCGCCTGAAACGATCGGGCTGACTCCGCCGGCGTGCAACGCCGCCGGCCACCACCTTGCGCTCACGCCTCCTCGGCGATGCTGGCCTGCCAAGTGAGGCAGCAGCCATCCATCCATAGCCATGGACTATCGTCCACATCGGAACATTCGAATTCCATTGATCGTCATGCCTGCGTAGTTTGGCCGAACACCCAAGTCCCTCCAGGAGCCCACCATGAGCCAGGACCGCAAGACGCTGACCACCGACGCCGGTGCACCGCTGGCCGACAACCAGAACAGCCTCACCGCCGGCCCGCGCGGCCCGCTGCTGGTGCAGGACGTGGCGCTGTTCGAGAAACACGCGCACTTCAACCGCGAGCGCATCCCCGAGCGCGTGGTCCATGCCAAGGCCTCGGCCGCGTTCGGCACGCTGACGATCACCCACGACATCACGAAGTACACCCGCGCCAAGGTATTCAAACCAGGTGCGCAAACGCCGATGCTGGCGCGCTTCTCCACCGTGGCCGGCGAGCGCGGCGCGGCCGACGCCGAGCGCGACGTGCGCGGCTTCGCGCTGAAGTTCTACACGGACGAAGGCAACTGGGACCTGGTCGGCAACAACACGCCGGTGTTCTTCATCCGCGACCCGTACAAGTTCCCCGACTTCATCCACACGCAGAAGCGCGACCCGCGCACCAACCTGCGCAGCCCCACCGCGATGTGGGACTACTGGTCGCTGTCGCCCGAGTCGCTGCACCAGGTCACCACGCTGATGAGCGACCGCGGCATCCCGGCCACGCTGCGCCATATGCACGGCTTCGGCAGCCACACTTACAGTTTCTGGAACGAGGCCGGCGAGCGCTACTGGGTGAAATTCCATTTCAAGACCCGGCAAGGCATCAAGAACCTCACCCATGCCGAAGCGGCGACGCTGATCGGCAACGACCGCGAATCGCACCAGCGCGACCTGTACCAGGCGATCGAGCGCAAGGATTTCCCGCAGTGGACGCTGTACGTGCAGATCATGCCCGAGGCCGATGCGGAGAATACCTGGTACAACCCGTTCGACCTGACCAAGGTGTGGCCGCACAAGGACTATCCGCTGATCGAGGTCGGCGTGATGGAACTGAACCGCAACCCGGACAACTACTTCGCCCAGGTCGAGCAGTCCAGCTTCTCGCCGGCCAACGTGGTGCCCGGCATCGGCTTCTCGCCGGACAAGGTGCTGCAGTTCCGCCTGTTCTCCTACGCCGACGCGGCGCGCTACCGGCTCGGCGCGAACCACGACCAGCTGCCGGTGAACCAGCCGCGCTGCCCGGTGCACAACTACGCCCGCGACGGGTCGATGCGCCATGGCGACAACGGCGGCGGCAGCGTGAACTACGAGCCGAACTCGTTCGGCGGCCCGGTCGAGGATCCGTCGGTGAAGGAGCCGCCGCTGCGGATCTCCGGCGACGCCGATCGCTACGACCACCGCGCCGGCAACGACGACTACCGGCAACCCGGCGACCTGTTCCGCCTGATGAGCGAGCAGCAGCAACAGCAGCTGTTCGACAACATCGCTGCGGCGATGCAGGGCGTGCCGGAGAACATCATCCGTCGCCAACTCGGCCATTTCGCCAAGGCCGATCCGGCCTACGCGGCGGGCGTGGCCAGGGCGCTGGGCATGACGCTCTGAGGCAGGCGCTCAGCCGATGCCGTGAACCACCTGCAGCGGGGCCACGCCGGCCAGGGGTGGCGCGACCTCGGCATCGGGCATTGCGATGTCGGGAATGTCGGCCAGCTCGTCGGCCGACAGTTCCGCGGCCAGCGCCGGCAGCGCCTCGACGGGTACCGGCGCCGAAGGCAGCCGGCCGTCCAGACGTCCGGAGCCTACCAGCTGGCCGATACGCAGGTAGACCTCGTCGCGGTCGAAGGGCTTCTGCATGAAGTCGTCGGCGCCGAAGCGTTGCACGTAGAACTGCTCGGTCGCCTGCGGGTTGCCGCTGATCATCACGATCGGGATGTCGCGGGTCAGCGGGTCGTGGCGCAGCGCGCGCAGCACCGCGAACCCGTTCATCCCCGGCATCACGATGTCCAGGAAGATCAGCGCCGGCCGTTCGCTGCGGGCCAGCTCGATCGCCTCCTTGCCGTCGGTGGCCTTGAGCACGGCGTAGCCGTCCTGACGCAGCATCTTGCCGAGCACGGCGCAGATCGTGGGCGAGTCGTCCACCACCAGCATGCGCGCGCCCAGCGCGGCCTGCGGCTCCACGCGATGTTCGGCAGCCGCCTGGCTACCCAGCAGGCGCTTGAAGAAACCGAAGCCATTCATCAGTGCATGTCCGTCCATGCGAGCCCCCGGGCTTGTCGGTCGGCGGCGCCAACCCTTTGGATTGGCATGGATATTCCCGCAGATCCGGCCGACATTCTGCGATGCACTGCTCAGCGCCTGTCTCTGAGCCGTCGCAATTCGCGCCGCGCCTGCTTGTCCGGGCGCTTCGGCGGACCGCTTGCACCGACCAGGCGGTGCTGCTCGCGCACCGCCTCCCGTGCGACGCGACTGGCTTCGGTCTCGGCGTACAGCGCCTGCGCCACGCTGGCCGGGCCACGCCGCTCGGACAGCGCCAGCACGCCGACCTCCAGCCGCTCCTCGCCGCGGCTGATCTTCAGCCGGTCGCCGGCGTGCAGGGTCTTCGCCGGCTTGCAGCCGGCGCCGTTGACGTCGATGCGGCCGCCGTCGATCGCCTGCCTGGCGAGACTGCGGGTCTTGAAGAAGCGCGCGGCCCACAGCCACACGTCGACGCGCACGCCATTCGTCGGAGGGGCGGAAACTTGGCTCATCGCGCCGATTATCGCGCGATCGCGCGCCGTTCAGTCCTGCCCGGCAGGTGGCATCACCATGTCGTGCGGGTCCGGCATCGCAATGTCCGGAATGGCGGCGTGCTCGGCCGCGCTGGGTTCGGGCTCGGCCGGGATCCTTTCCGTCTCCGCCCGCTGGCGCACCACCAGGCGCCCGCTGCGCGTGAGGTTGTCGATGCGCGCGAATACTTCGCTGCGGCCGAACGGCTTCTTCATGAAATCGTCGGCGCCGAAACGCTGCACGTAGAACTGCTCGGTCGCCTGCAGGTTGCCGCTGATCATCACGATCGGAATGTCGCGGGTCAGCAGGTCGTGGCGCAAGGCGCGCAGGACCGCGAAGCCGCTCATGCCGGGCATCACGATGTCGAGGAAGACCAGGTCGGGGCGTTCGGTGCGCGCGATCTCCAGCGCGCTTTCGCCATCGGCCGCCTTCAGCACCACGTGACGGTTCTGCGCCAGCATCTTGCCGAGTACCGCGCGGATGGTCGGCGAGTCGTCCACCACCAGGATGCAGGCTTCCTTCGGCTCGCCGCTGCGCGGCGCCGCGCGGCGCTCGCCGTGATCGCCGAACATGCGCTTGATCAGTTCGAAACCTGCCATGACACGAGCTCCCCCCGCCCATGAGACTGCGCTAGTCTCGGTGCAGCGGGTGCCCGGTGCAAGGGTTCCTAGCCGCCCAGCAGCCAGTTGCCCAGCGGGACGGTAAGCAACGACAGCACGATGCCGGCACCCAGCACGGTATTGGCCAGCGCCGGCTCCAGGCCGTACTCGTCGGCCAGGATCGTCGCCGATACCATCGGCGCCATCGCCGCCTGCAGCACGCCGACGGTCAGCACCAGCCCGTCGACACCGGTGGCGGTGCCCAGCGCCCAGCACAGCAGCGGCGCCAGCAGCAGCTTCCAGCCCAGCCCCCAGCCCGCTGCGCCGAGTTGCCGCTGGCCCGGATGGAACTTGAACTGCAGGCCGACCGAGAACAGCGCCAGCGGCGTCAGCGTGGCGCCGATCGGCGCGAACACGCCATCCAGCAGCGCGGGCCAGCCACCGCACAAGCCGGCGACGATGCCCACCACTAGCGCGATGAACGCCGGAAACGTGACGATGCGCCGGACGATCAGGCGTAGCTGCAGCGTGCGCCCCGAATAGACCGAAGCCACCACGATGCCGGCCGAGGCCAGCACCGGAAACGCCCCGATCTGATCGGCCACCACCGCCAGCGCCAGGCCCGCCTTGCCGTGCAGGGCCTCGATCATCGGATAGCCCATGTACGCCGTATTGCCCAGCCCGCAGACCAGGATCAACGCCCCCGTGCGCTGCCGCGACCAGCCCAGCCGCGGCCCGAGCAGGCCGAACAGCAGCCACGCGCCGCCGAAGGTGAGCCACATCGCCGCCACCGGAAACCACAGCTGCGGATCGAACTTCAGCTTCGGGATCAGTTCCAGCACCAGCGCCGGCAGCGCCACGTTGAGCACCCACCAGTTGATGCCCGGCACGATCCCCGCCGGTGGTTTCGCATAACGCGCCACCAGGGCACCGAGGATCAGGCAGGCGAACAGCAGCAACATCGCGCTCATGGAACGGGGCACCGCGGGGAAAGTCGGCCATTATAGGGACGGCATCTCGCATGCCGGCGGCGGCTGGACGCGAGGCCTGCTCCTTTCGGGGATAATCCACGGCCTGCCCTGCCTGCGGACGCCCCGCCATTCCATGAACGACCCGCTCCACCTTGCCCACGGGCTGGCCGGCGACAACACGCCGCCGGACTGGCCGCCACTGGCCATCGTCGAGGTCGAGGCACTGCTGCGCAGCTACCCGCCACTCGGCGCACCGACCGGTATCGCCTGGCACAGCCCACGCCCGCTGTCCGCGGCGTGCCTGGTCGAGACGGCGCACGCCACCGTCTTCGTCAAGCGCCATCACCGCCGCGTGCGCTCGGCCGCCACGCTCGCCGAGGAGCATCGCTTCATCGCACACCTGCGCGACCGTGGCATGCCGCTCCCGGCGGTGTTGCGCGATGCGCACGGACAAACCGCGGTGGCATCCGGCGACTGGGTTTACGAGGTGCACGAACAGGCCGCCGGCATCGACCTGTACCGCGAAGCGATCTCGTGGGAACCGCTGCCGGATCTCGACCATGCCCACACCGCCGGCCGCATGCTGGCCACGTTGCACGACGCCGCCGCGGACTACCGCGCGCCCCAGCGCGACACCCACATCCTGGTCGCGCGCAGCGAGCTGATCGCCGCGCCCGATCCCGTCGCCGCGCTGCGCGCACAGCTGCCGCAGCGCGCGGGCCTGGCCGACTACCTGCGCGCTCGCGACTGGCCGCGCGACTTCGCCGAACTGCTCGCTCCGTGGCACGCCGCCGCCCAGCCACGACTGGCGCAGCAGGCGCCACTGTGGACGCACGGCGACTGGCACGTCTCCAACCTGTGCTGGAGTGGCGGCGGCAGCGACGCGCGGATCAGCGCCGTGCTCGATTTCGGCCTCGCCGCCGCCAACGTCGCGCTGTTCGACCTCGCCACCGCGATCGAGCGCAACGCGATCGCCTGGCTCGCGCTCGACAGCGGCCTTGATGCCGCCCATCCCGACATCGCCTGTGCACTGATCGAGGGCTATCGCCGGCAACGCCCGCTGGGCGCGACCGAACTGCACCTGCTGGCCGACCTGCTGCCGCTGGTGCATGTGGATTTCGCCTTGTCCGAGGTCGAGTACTTCCACGCCATCACGCACTCGCGCGCGAACGCCGACGTGGCCTACGACACCTTCCTGCGCGGCCACGCGGCGTGGTTCCACACGTCGGCCGGGCAAGCCCTGCTGCAGGCCATCCGCGCCGCCGGCTGAGCATGCTGCGGCGAATCGTGGTTCAATAGGCGCTTCTTGAAGCGGGGGTGCCCGGCGTAGCCGGGCTGAGAGAGTCCCTTGGAACCTGACCCGGTTAGTACCGGCGTAGGGAGCTTGCAGATCCGGCATGTCCTCGCGACAGCCGGGTCGCCGTCGCTTCGTCCGTACCCACCGACGACGACGATGACCATGCCACTTTCCCGCACTCCCCTGCTGCTCGCCCTGCTCGCGGCGGTCGCGCCCGCCCACGCCGACCACAGCGCCGACAAGCCGCAAGCGACGCAGCTGGCGCCCGTTCACGTGGAAGCCGACCGCGCCAAGGGCTACCGCGCCGACAGCTCGCAGATCGACACCTTTGGCAGCTTCGGCAGCGCGCCGCTGCACGACACGCCGGCCGCGATCAGCGTGATCACCCGCGACCAGATCGACGACCGCCAGCCGCGCACGCTGAGCGAGCTGGCCCGTTCCGACGCGGCGCTCGGCGACAACTACGCGCCGGTCGGCTACTACCAGGACCTCGCCATCCGCGGCTTCACGCTGGATCTGGCCACCGGCTACCGGCTCAACGACATGACCATCAGCGGCGAGCAGCTGACCCCGCTGGAGGACAAGCAGCGGGTGGAGATCCTCAAGGGCCTGGGCGGACTCGAAGCCGGCGTGGTCGCGCCGGGCGGCCTGGTCAACTACGTCAGCAAACGCCCCGCCGACGTGCGCAGCGCCACCGTCGGCACCGACTCGCACGGCTCGCGCTACGTCGCGGTGGACGTCGGCGGCTGGCTGTCGCCCGCCTTCGGCGTGCGGGTGAACGCCGCACACGAGGACATGCATTCCTGGGTCGAGCACGCCGACGGCCGGCGCAACTTCCTCTCGCTGGCGGCGGACTGGAAGATCAGCGCGGACACCACACTGCAGCTTGACACCGACTACCAGACCAGCGGCCAGCGCTCGGTCTCCGGCTACCAGCTGCTGGGCGGCACGGCCCTGCCGCCCCACCCCAGCCGCACACGCATGCTCGGCTTCCAGCCGTGGCAGCAGCCAGTGGGCATCGCGGCCAGCAACAGCACCGCGCGCCTCGACCATCGCTTCGGCGACGCCTGGAGCGTGCAGCTCTCGGCCGGCCACAGCCGCAGCCGGATCAACGACAACGTCGCCTTCGCCTACGGCTGCTTCTATGCGCCGGCCTGCGCCAGCGGCGCCACGCCGGGCTATTTCTTCGCGCCGAACGGCGACTACGACGTCTACGATTTCCGCAGCCCCGGCGACACCCGCGTCAACGACGAGGTGCGCGCCGTGCTCAAGGGCAGCGTCGACACCGGCGCCATCGGCCACGAGATCAGCCTTGGCGCCAGCGCGTTCCGCCGCACCCTCGATCAGCGGCCGTATGTCTACGACTACGTGGGCACGGCCAACATCGACGAGGCCAACCCGCCCTATTTCGCCCCCTCGCCGAGCCAGCCGGGGCCGTCCGCGCGCACGCTGACCAGTTGGCAGCATTCGCTGTTCGCGCTGGACCGCCTGCACCTGGGCGAGCACTGGCAGCTGCTCGGCGGCGGCCGCTTCGTGCGCCTGCACGAACGCGATTACGACGGCAGCGGGCTGCTCCAGCGCGACACCCGGCTGAGCAAGTTCCTGCCGCAGACGGCGCTGATGTGGCAGCCGATCGCGCCGCTGACCACCTACCTCAGCTACAGCAAGGGCCTGTCGCTGGGCGCGCAGGCGCCGTACTGGACCTCCAACGGCGGCACCACGCTGGCGCCGATGCTGTCGCGCCAGCTTGAGGCCGGCGTGAAGTACGACTGGAGCGACGCGCTCAGCCTCAATGCCGCGCTGTACCGCATCCGTCAGGCCTACCAGTTCGCGCAACCGGACAGCACCCCTGAAGGCTTCACCTTCGTGCAGCGCGGCAGCGAGGTGCACAGCGGGCTGGAGCTCGGCGCCGCCGGCCGCATCAGCGACGACCTGCGCCTTACTGCCAGCATCAACCTGATCCGTGCCCGCACGCAGGACACCGGCACGCCCGCCTACGAAGGCCACCAGGTCATCAACGTGCCGCGTCTGCGTTCGGCCGTCTATCTGGATTACCGCCTGCCGTTCGCCCCGCAGCTGAGCCTGCTCGGCGGCTGGCGCTACGCCGGCAGCAATCCCGCCACGCCCGAGGGCACGGTCAAGGTGCAGGCCTACCACGTGTTCGACGCCGGACTGCGCTACGAGAGCCGGTGGCGCGACCACTCGCTGACCTGGCGGCTGAACGTCGACAACGTGTTCGACCGCTTCTACTGGCGCGATACCGGCAGCACCGGCGGCGACCGCTACCTGTTCCCGGGTGCGCCGCGGCTGGCCCGGCTCTCGCTGACCGTGGCATTCTGAGCGCCGGCGCATGGTACGGATCGAACTCGCCGCCGCACTGGTCAGCGCCTGGGCCGTCTGGCTCACCACCCGCCGCCGCCCGTGGTGCTGGCCGGTGGGACTGGTCTCGGTGCTGGTCTACGCGTGGGTGTTCGTCCACGCCAAGCTGTACTCCGATGCGCTGCTGCAGCTGGCCTTCGCGCTGCTGATCGGCTACGGCTGGTGGCGCTGGCTGCAGCACATGGGCGGGGACGGTCGTGTGGAAGTGGCCGCCCTGCCGCGGCGGCAGGCCGTCGCGCACCTGGCCATCGGCGGCCTCGGCGCGCTGGCGCTGGGCGCGTTCATGCACTACCGCACCGACGCCGCGCTGCCCTGGCTGGACGCGGCGCTGACCGCCTTCAGTCTGGTCGCGCAGTGGTGGCAGGCGAAGCGGCACGTCGCTTCGTGGTGGCTGTGGATCGCGGTAGACGTGATCTACGTGGGCGAGTACGTCTACAAGCACCTGCTGATCACCTCGGTGCTGTACGCCGGCTTCGTGCTGCTGGCGGTGCTCGGCCTGCGCGCATGGCGGCGCGTGGCGAAGACCGCGGCGCCACACCAACCGGGCACGGCTTATTGAAAGATCGGCACGGCTCCGGCCAGCCGAACCGATCAGAGCTTGCTGTGCTCCACCTGGCGTTCGCGCTGCATCAGCGTCCATTCGGCGTGTTCGGTCAGTGCCGCGTCGCCGAGCGAAAGCAGGATCTGCCGCTGCAGCACGGGATCGTGCGTGCGGTCCAGTGCCGCGCGCGCGCTGGCGAAGATGCGCTGCATGAAGCGGTACTGTCTGATCAATTCCTTGTCGGCCTTGCGGTAGGCGTAAGCCTCGCGCACGGCGGCGATGATCGACAGCACCGCCATGATCAGCACCAGGACGGTCTTGGTGTCGTGCGACAGCCGGTGCACGAACACCGCCAGGAACACGCTGATCGCGACGCCGCCCCACAGGCTGAGCGAGCCGACCACCTCGGTGACATGGTGCAGTCCGGTGCGCTCGGCGGTCTTGCGCTCGTAGTAATGAAGCTGGCCGGACTTGCCGGACTCGCCGACCCACTCCGCAATGACCTGCGTCAGTGCCGCGGGCGACGGCTGCGCCGGCCGGGTCGCCGCATGGAGGCCGGCGGCACGCATGACGTTGCGGATCCAGCCCAGCTCGATGTTCTGCCTCTGCAGGAAGTTGTCGTGGGCGAACTCGTGGTCGGCGTTCGCCGAGATGTTCGCCCGCTGCCAGTACGACTGGATCCGCAAACCCTCCGCCAGCGCGCGGTAGTCCAGGTACTTGCGATGCCAGCCGCGGCGCCGGGCCAGCATCGCCACCGCGCCGCCGCTGGCGAACAGCAGCAGGAACAGGTAGATCAGGAAGTCCTGCGCGGGCAGATGGGCGTAGAACGTGAAGGCGATGCCCATCAGTGCCGCCAGCGTGTAGGTCAGGCGCATCGCCAGCAGCACGCGCCGCTGGAAATGCAGCGCCAGCCAGTCGGCGGCGTGGAACAGGCTGTCGATGTCTGCCGCGTCACCCGCCGCGTCGGCCTGCCGCACCGATGCCGCGATCTCGCCGGCATATGTGTCGCACTCGCCGTTGAACTCGACCATGCGCGCGAACATCAACCGGAAATCCGCCGGCAGGCTGTCGGCAGCTGAAACCGTATCGGCGGTGCGCCACAACGTCTGCAACGGCAGCAACCCGGCGGCCGGCGCGCCATCGGCCCCGTCGCGCGAACAGACGATGTGGTAGAGCAGGCTCTCGTCGCCGCCGCCCAGCACGTGGCGCGTATCCTGCCGCCGGTCGATCAGGCCGGGCATGGTGCCGTTCAGGTGGTAGTTGACGATCTGCGCGGTGCCGCCGAGCCGGCCCGATACCTTGCCGTCCCAGATCGCCAGCAGGATGTGGCAGTGGCTGGCGATATACACGCCGGCCTTGGCGTACTGGCGATCGCGCGCGAGGCCCGGCGTGCCGAGATCAAGCAACAACTGCCCCTTCGGCGGCGGTAGCGGCACGATCTCGGCCTGATTGCACAAGCGGTGAAAGTCGGCACGCACGGCCGCACTGGAGAAGTCCTCGACGTACAGATCCGGCGGCAGCGGCAGCGGCGCGACCAGCCGTGCGCCGGCGGCGAGCGCCTCCTGCGCCACCAGCTGGTCGCCGCCCTCGGCCAGCGCGGACACCACCACCAGCGGCAGCCCGGGGAAATCGCGCCGGAGCTGCGCCAGGAAATCCCGCACGCATTGCCGGATCGGCTCGATTTCGTCGGCGGGGATGTTGCGATGGCTGGTGACGCCGATGACCAGTGGAGTCATGTGGCTTCCTGGCGATGAATGGTCACGATGGACAGGTCACACGCAGCTTCGCCGGCCCATGCTTCGCAGGAATCCATGCGGCTGCCTTCTCGCGAAGCTGCATGAGCTGCTGGACGCATGGCGTGGTATCGGCGCCAACGCGCCTACGTGTTTTTTATCATCGGGTTGGTGGCTTGGTCCGGCGTTGGCGTTCCTGTCAGCCCGGATTCGGCAACGGGTTCGCTGGCTGCAGCGTCCGTCTCGTTGTCGGCGGGCGGAGGCACTGCCGGGGTGTTCTGATTTTCCTTGCTGGTGGTCTTGGACATGATGGTCTCCAGAGTGTTGGAACCGATGGATGCAGACGCTAGGTATTCTTGATCGTCGGATTCGTGGTCTGCCCCGTGATGGAGGTCTTCTTCGACTGATAGACCGTGCCGCCGATCGTGGCGCTCAGCTGGTAGATCCAGGTTCCTGTCGTGCTGGCGCTGTTGTTGAGGTCGCTCATGGTTATTTCGTTGCCGTTCGAGCTGAGCGTCGGGGAGCCGAAGATGCCCGCCGGTGGCGCCGGGTCGACCCAGGCGAAACCCGGCTCGGCCGCGTCTTGCGCATTGAACGACCCCGACGCCGCATTGCCGCTCAGCTGCCAGGTGATGGTCTGCGCGTTGGGGCCTCGGCTGACGTGGTTCGCGTTGTCTTTCTGATCGATGTCGAGACTTGGCGGGCTCGTGCTGTTGTCGAGGGTGACCTTGAGAAGGTTTGGCATGATGGATTCCTTGGTGATGAGGGTTTGATCCGATACCGCACTTGCCGGTGTTGCCTTTTCCCTGTTCGTCTTGCCCAGCCTTACTGGCGGGCGCTGGTGTCGGTTGCCGCCAGCAGCTTCTGCTGGAATGCCGCATTGACCGGGTAGTCGATCCGCTCTCGCCGCAGCACGGCCAGCAGCGCCGCATCGCGGTAGCCGCTGCTCCACAGTTGCCGGATCACCGGCTGTGCCTCGGTCTTTCTGCCAAGCGCAAGCAGGGCTTCAATTTGCAACGCCAGCAGCCGGGGATCGCTGCCGCCGCTTTTCACCGCTTTCACCGCACTCAATGCGTCGTCGCGCAATTGCTGCGCGGCGCTTGCGTCGTCGGTGACCGCGGCAAGCAACAGCTTCGCGCCCACCGTGGCCAGCAAGGTGGCCCGGTCGTCGGGTTGCTGGGCGAGCAGTGGGTCGAGCATGCTCAGCACGGCCCGGGCCTGCGCTCGCGCCACGTCGGTCCGGCCGGCGGCTCGCGATTGCGCGGCCTGTTCCAGTCGCGCCTCGGCAAATCCACGCTGCCAGGCAGTGTTGTCCGGGTCCTGTCGGGTCAGGCTGGCGAAGATCGCCAACGCCTGCGCGGTGAGCGCCGCCGGCGCGGTCGCGCCGCCGCTCAGGCGCCGCAAGCGGCTCAGCTGGGTGGCGTACAGTGCCGCATGTTCCTGGAAGTCGGTATTGCCCGGATCGGCCGTCCGCAACTGCATGGCGATGTCGACCGCCTGCTGCAATCCGGCGATGCCAGAGGTGACATTGCCGGCCAGTGCCTGCGTACGTCCCAGGATGGCGTGCACGGTCAGCATGCTGTCACGCTGGCTGGTGTCCTTGGGATCGCGCGCCGCCAGCGCGGACTCGATCGCGTCGTCGGCGGCGTATTGCGCGATCGCTGTAGCCAGCTCACCACGCATCAGCGCCAGCTTGCCGAGATTGTTGTGTGCCACGCCTAGCGATGCCGCCCACTCGGCATTGCCGGGCTGGGCCGCGACCAGCTTGCGCATCAGGAGCAGCATGCTCCGGTACGAGAGCATTGCATCGTCCAGTCGGCCGCGCGCCTCCATCGCATGGCCGAGGTTGTTGTCGATCGTCGCCAGCTGGAACTGCAGTTGCGTGTCATCCGGCGCGAGCACGCGCGCGCGCTGCAGGATGGCCTGCGCCGCCACGAAATCCCGCTGCGCGGCGTCCAGCTGTCCCTGCCGCCAATGGGTCATGCCGATGAACGCGTGGATTTCCGCGACGGCCAGCTGTCGCGGCACATCGGCGGGCGCGCCATCGGCGAGCGCACCCGCCAGCTTCAGGGCTGCCTGATAGGACGTCATCGCCGCAGGCAGATGGCCCTGATCAAGCCGCATGCTGCCGATCTTCTCCAGCGCCTTGGCGCGCTGGGCCAATGCCTCGTCGGTCACATCGGCGGTCGGCAACGCCTGGAAGTAGCTCATCGCGTGGTCGTCCACCGCTTCCAGGAGGTCCAGCCGCGAGGTTCGTGCCAGCTTGTCGTTGAGGTCGCCGAGCATGAAATTGACCAGACTCTCGGCCTGCTTCTGCCGGCGCTCGGCGGCCTGGCTGGCGACCACGGCGGCATGGCGGGCGATCAGCGCGGTGATCGCCAGGGCGGTGGTCCCCGCCATCACGATCAACGCCAGCGTGGCCAGCGCCGCCATGCGCCGGGCGCGTCGCTGCAATTCGCGCCGCTTCAGCACGTCCAGGCCGACGTCGAGCATGCCGGCGATCAGCTTCAGCTTGGCGTTGGCCTTGCCGTCCTTGCCCGGCCGCACGTCGGCGGCGATCGGCTCGGTGCGCTGGTGGCTCAACTCGCCGTCCGCGCCGAGTGGATGACGCAGCGCCGGCGCGAAGCATTCCTCTGCGGCGCGGCCGGGCAGCTCGCTGGCGCCGGGTTCGCCGTCCACGATCAGGCAGAAGATGCGCTCGCTGCGCCCGAGCCGCTTGAACGCCAGCACCTCCTCGTTGACCCAGCGCGAACTTGCCGAGTGCGGCGAACAGATCACCAGCAGGCTTTCCGACTGGGCCAGCGCCTCGTTGACCTTGCGGCCCAGGTCGGTGGCGCTGGCCAGTTCGTCGCGGTCGCGGAAGATCGGCGCGAGACGGGCGGGGATCTCGCCGAACGCCGTCGCCTGGCCGACCAGGCGCTTCGGCACCGCATAGGTCTCCAGCGCCCGGTGCAGCCAGCCCGCCCAGGCCTTGTCCCGGTGGCTGTAGCTGATGAAGGCGCGGTACCGGCATGCCGGCGTCGCCGAGGCTGGCGTCATGACGCATCGCGCTCCCGCGCGAGGTGATGCACTCCCTTGCCGGGAACCCTCCCCCATCCGCTCGACCGGACCCTGGGCACCCAGCCACCCCTCGGGCGGCACCCGTAGGGAAGAACGCTAGCACCAAAAATGTGATGTAAATCTCATTTTTTGGTAGCGGGAGCCGATTTCACGGTCCGGTTTTTTGCGACCCGCGGCTGGCCCCCCTTCCGCCTCGGGCCTGGCCACCCCGAAGCCGCGACGCTCCCGGCTGCCTGGCAGGGCCCCCGGCATGCGGGCGATGCCGGCCGGGTGCAGAATGTCGCCATCATGAGAAGCCTGACCGCGGGAATCCGTTGCCTGGCTGCCGCCATGCTGTTGGCCGCAGCGCCGACGGCCGGCGCCCAGAACATCTACAAATGCACGCAGGGTGGCCAGGTCGCCTACACCGACCACCCCTGCCCGAACGGCAGCGGCGAGCTGCTGCACCAGGCCGACGACACCGAAGTCATCGACCGCTACCTGCGCCTGGGTCAGGACGAGCTGGCCAAGCGCTATGCGCAATCGCGTCACCTCGAAGCGCTCTACCAGCAGCGCGTCGACGCCCGCCAGCAGGCCATGGACGAGAAGGCCCAGCGCGATGCCGACGAGGCCTATGCGGCGCAGCAACGCGCCGAGGAGGCCCAGCAGCAGGCGCTGGCAGACCAGGCAGCGGCACAGGCCGCCGAGCGCGACCGGTTGCAGGCCGAGAACACGGCGCTGCGCCAGCAGAACGCGGATTACCAGAACCAGCTGAGCCAGCCGGTCTACAACGCCCCGCCCGCCTACTGGGGCGCCCCGCCGTACCCGCGCCGCCATCGCGACCGAGACCACGACGGCGACCATGACCACCAGCCGCCACCGGTATCGGACAAGCCGATCTTCCACCCGTGCAAGCAGTTGGCCGGTGGCCGCACGCAGTGCTGAAGCGGCGGCGTACCGCCCCTACTTGAACCGATGGATGAAGCCCACCTTGAAGCCGCCGGGCAGCCAGCTGATGATCAGCGGCGAATCCCGGTGCGCCGCCCACAGGCCGATCCCGGTGCCGAGCGCGGCGCCGACCAGCACGTCGCTCTGCCAATGGCCCCGGGTCTTCACCCGCGCCACCGCGTCGTACGCCGGCAGCAGGGCCAGCGCGTACACGGCCGGATGGTCGCGCCCGTAGGTGACGATGAACGGCGTGACCGCCGCCGATATCGCCGCCACTTCCCCGCTGGGGAAGCTCTGCGCGTGGCTGCCGCTGAAGAAGCGATCGGGATTGTCGGTCTGCGAAGGCCGCTCGCGCTGGAACGTGTATTTCATCGCCTCGGCGCCGACGCCGGTGATCATCATGGCATCCACCGAGCGCCAGAACGTGTCGCCCAGCTGGTCGTTGTCGCCAAAGACCAGGGCGCCGCCGGCGATCGCACCGATCATGCCGTACATCAGGGCATTCTGGTTGGAGCGTTTCCAGATGCCGCTGTTGTCGTAGTGGACGCGGTGGTCGATGCCGAGCGGGCCGCCTCCCGCATGGGCAGCGCCCGAAACCAGGATGGCGGCGGCGCATAGCCAGGATCGCAATGCAGGCATCTCGCGGCTCCCGCATGACAGGCAGCGCCTGCCTTCCGGCCCGAACGCTACGCAGCCCAGCTTTCGGTCGGCTTACGCGACCGGCCCGGAAGGGCCATCGAACCGCGCGCGGAAAAAGCGCACTCTGGGCTACCTTGGCCGGACCCGGATGCCGGGACGAACGGGAACCTCATGCAAAGTGCGGACGCGATCATCGTCGGCGCGGGCCCTGCCGGCCTTGCCTGCGCGGCATGCATGCGCCAGCGCGGCCTCGACGTGGTGATCCTGGAAAAGGCCGGTGCGGTCGCTTCCGTATGGCGGCGCCACTACGACCGGCTGCACCTGCACGCGGACCGTGGCCACTCCGGCCTGCCCGGCATGGCGATGCCGCGCAGCTGGCCCAGGTATCCATCGCGCGCCCAGGTCGTCGACTACCTGGAAAGCTAAGCGGCGCAGTTCGACCTGCAGCCGGTCTTCCACTGCGCGGTGCCCACGGTCCGTCGCGATGGTTCCGCTTGGCGCGTGGAAACGGCGCGGGGCGAGTTCACCGCGCCGGTGGTGGCGATCGCAACCGGCTGGGCCGATTTCCCGCACCGTCCGCGCTGACCGGGGGTGGATACCTATCAAGGCCTGCTTGTTCACAGCAGGGACTATCGCAACCCGGCGGCCTGCGCGGGCAAGCGCGTGCTGGTGGTGGGCTTCGGCAATTCGGGCGGCGAGATTGCGCTGGACCTGGCGCAAGCCGGGGTCGACGTGACGCTGGCCGTGCGCGGCCCGGTGCAGATCCTGCCACACGAGCTGCGGGGCATTCCGATCCTGACCTGGGCGATCGCGCAGGCGCGCCTGCCCGCACGCGTGGCCGACTTCATCAACGCGCCGGCGATCCGGCTCGTCATCGGCCCGGCCGGGAAGCTCGGCTTGACCATCGCCCGCAAGGGGCCGCGCCGCATGATCGAGGAAGACCACCACATCCCCTTGCTCGACGTGGGCACGCTGGCCCGGATCCGCGACGGCACGATCAAGCTGCGCGGCGGCATCGAGCGCTTCACCCGCGATGGCGTGGTGTTTGCGCAGTCGCCAGCCGAACCGTTCGCTGCCGTCATCCTCGCCACCGGCTTCCGGCCCGACCTGCGCCCGTTGCTGCCCGAGGCGCATGGCGTCCTCGACGACCACGGCATGCCGCTGGCGAGCGGCCGGACAACGCCCGAACCGGGGCTGTTCTTCTGCGGCCTGATCGCCGCGCCCACCGGACAGTTGCGCGAGATCGGCATCGAGGCCCGGCGCATCGCCGGCCTGGCGGCGGCTTGCCAGCGGTAACCACGAGCACCTTGCCGGTGGACGCGGCAGCACCGCGCGATAACAGCCGGCATACCGGAGAGATGCCACAATGCACCGGAGTCTCCACGCGACTCCGTGATGCTCCAAGGAGGTCACCATGAAACGGTTCCAAACCACCCTGCTTTTCGGAATGCTGTCGCTCGCGGCAAGCACGGCCCTGGCTTCCTCGGGCTCGCTCAACGAATTCCGGCCCAAGGTCATGCCGGTGCTGGTGCAGGTGAACGCCCACGGCAAGGTCACCGACGCCTCGCCGGCGATCGAACTTTCGCCGCGGCTGCGCCGGCTGCTGCTGCAGAACCTGAATGAAATGATCGTCAAGCCGGCGACCGAACACGGGCGCCCCGTGTCCAGCCAGTTCGTCGCCAACCTGGTCCTGCGCACCACGCCTCGCACCGAGGGCGACTACGACGCGCAGTTTGCCTTCGTATCAAGCTCGCCGGTGCCGTCGGGCTCCTGGTACTGGGTCCATATCGATGGCCACCGGCTGGCGCTGGCGAGCCGGGATTCCATCAACCGCGGGGCACGGATCCGATTCAACGACGACCGGAAAATGGACCGGTCCTCGAACCCCATGAACTACCGGTCCGCACCGACTCCGCTCATCCAGAACGCCACCCGCAACACACCCAGCCCCGCACCTGCACGCGTGCCCGGGCACGGAGGGTAATCCGGCCAGCAAGAAGGCCGCCTGCTCCCGGGTAGCACCTGGCAGCAAACAGTGAAAGGCCCGCCGCATGCGACTGGCCTTTCTTGCTGGAAGCGGAACGTACGGTGAGTTGCGACGCCGACATCCGCTACGACGCACGCCTCACGCAGGACACGATTGCCGTACCGATCGGCTCGCGCACGCAACGACGGGTGAGCGCGGCTGCTAGGCTCAAAATCCTTCATGCCATGCCGACCACCTCCAGCCGCAGGACTATTACCGTCGCGCGCAGAGCGTCGAGCCTTTCGCTTCGGAGCTCCTGACTTGCAAGCCAGGGAGCAAACCGTTGTCAGCGGATATTCGGGTATGGCGCCCGGTTTTCCCCGGCGGACGTTTGCAGTACGGTGGGCCTCGCCAGGGAGCACTCAGGGGGAGTGATATGGCGAAACACAAGCAAAGCGGCATCGAGCAGATCGCCTCGATGCCATGGCAGGCAGGTGTCCTGCTCGGGCTGATCGGTTATCTCGCCGTCCGCTTCGGCATCGGCTGGTACTTCGGCGCCCACACCGATCCTCTTTCCGCAGGCATTGCGAAGGATGCTCGCGACGGCATGCTGGCGCCGCTCGCGTGGATGTTGCTCGCGGGCTGCTGGATCGGCGCGCTCGTCTCACTTGTCAAACGTAACCAGCGTCGCCGGCTACTCGACTCGCAAACCGGCATCGAAAGCCTGCGCACCATGCGCTGGAGCGAATTCGAGCTGCTCGCCGGCGAAGCGTTTCGTCGCCAGGGCTACGCCATCGAAGAAACCGGCCTCGGCGGCGCCGACGGCGGCATCGACCTGATCCTGCGCAGGAACGGCCAGACCACGCTGGTGCAATGCAAGCAATGGCAGAACCGGCAGGTCGGCGTCAAAGTCGTGCGCGAAATGTACGGCCTGCTCGTGCACCACCAGGCCGCTGCCGTGAAGATCGTGGCGCTTGGCGACTACACCCCCGACGCCCACCGCTTCGCCCAAGGCAAACCCATCGAGCTGATCCACGGCGGCGAGCTGATCGCCACGGTGCGTAAGCTGCAATCCGGCAAGGCTCGCGCCACACATCCGCTGGATACGCCGCTGGCGTTTGGCGGAAGCATCGCCGCCAGCCTGCTCCTGATTGCGGGACTCTCGCCTTCTACAGCGAGCACCTCGCAGGCACGACAGATCGCTGCGCCTACTGCCGCTTTCCAGCCCACACTCGGACCGGAGCCGCCGTCGATCCCTCATCGCCCCACAGCATCGACACCACGCGCCCATGCAGTGATCTATGCGAGCGATTCGCAGGACGACGCGGAATTGCGCGAGTGGAAAAAGAGGAACGCCGAGTCGATGAAGATTCTGGAGAAGACCACGAAGGAGATGCCGCTGCGCTGATGTTCCTTCGTGCGGCAATACTCGAAACCAGATGTGTCTAAACCCACCCAATGGCGTACACCATGAGCTAGACAAGTTGATGGAGCGGGGGTTACGCATACCGTTCAACCCCGACCTGCGGTCTCATGCGGCCTATCTTGTGTGGCACCTAGACCATTGCTTCAAGCATTAA